>CAVRUD010000014.1:0-90424 GCA_963724285.1 uncultured Chloroflexia bacterium
CTGCTGCACCGATTCTTCGGTCCGCAGCAGGTCGACCTTGTTGACGATGATGATGATCTTCTTGCCCCACTCCCGAATCTCCGCCATGAACTCCCGCTCGCTCTCGGTGAACGGGCGGTCGGAGGAGGTGAGGAAGAGGACGAGATCGGAGCGCGGGACGAACCGCTCCGTCAGGAGTTCATGTTCTCGGATGATCGCGTTGGTGCCCGGGGTATCGACGACGGTGATCTCGTCGAGGAATTCGGCCGGAAAGGTTCGCTCGATGATACCGTCCGGCAGCATCTGCTCGGTCTGCGTCTCGCCGTACTTGAGGAGATTGATCACGGAGGTGGTCGGCGTGACCCCCTCCGGCATGACCTCGGTGCCGATCAGGGCATTGATGAATGCCGATTTTCCGGCGTTGAACTCGCCGACGATCACCAGGAGGAAGAGCGACGTAAGCTGCTCCACTGCCTGATTGAGCGCATCCTGATCCTCGTCGGTGGCCGGATACTCGGTCAGGATCCCGTCGAGGCGCTCGAGGAGCGCCGTCTCCTCGGCCAGGAGATCATGTTGCTGTTCGGTCAGCAGGCCGCCGCTTTCGCCTGTCTCGCGTTTGCGGCTGCGGCCGCGGAAGATGCTTCGGACCATCGCCTGCGTCGCCCCTTGCCAGATGCAGCCGCCCGAAGACCGCCGCGTCACGTTACCTCAGACAGGCATGATAAACGGTTCCCCACCGCGAACGCCGCCGAACGACCGGATTGCGGGACAGCAGGCAGCCGATACCCATGCAACCGGGGGCACTGGGGCGGCTACGTGGCAACGACCTACAGGACAGACCAGTGAGGCTGCCCGGCCTCACATCCAAGCGGTCGCTAACAGAAACCGCACCCTGGCACCTGGCCGCCCCTAAAGCGCTCACCGAACACCTTGGCCGCCGTCTCTTCTAGCCTCGGAGAGGCTGTCCGGTTCAGCCCGGGCCAACCCTGAGCCAACCTTGGGACGTGCGCCCCGGGCGACTCCGAAACGCGGTCTACCATTCCGACGAGCGCTCTGGCGCCAGAGCACCGCGATGGATCGCGGCGGTCGGAAGGCGCAGCCAGTGGGCGAAGATCCGTCCGCGAAGCCGGGCGGACACGTCGGTCCGCCTCGACAGATCGTTGCGCCAAATTCGATTTCCGCCCGCCCAGGTGGCGATCGTCAGGCGGCGTCAGGAACCAGGTTTCTCCGACGCGTCCGTATTCTTAGCGGGGTCATCGGGTTTGTCGGGGTCGTCGGACTCGGACGGTTCGATCTTGGGTTCCAGCAGCGACCAGAGTTCGGCGTCGGTCAGGCGGCGTCCCGGAATGCCCACAAAGGACGGGGCGATGGAGACTGTCCCGGCCTCCTCTGGCTCTCCCGGGGGCGGGACCGAGGCGTCGGGCTGGAACGATTGGACCTCCACGGCCTCCTTCACGGCGGCCATCTCCGCGGGAGGAGCGGCTGGCGCGGGGGTCGTGCTGGTGGCGCTGGCAGGTGCAACGCGTTGTGGGGCAACGTGAGAATCCGCCGGTTGCGTTCGAGCTTTTTCCTGGAGGGAAGGTGCGGCGGTCTCCGCAGACGGCATTTCGGGTTCCGCCGCTACGGCGACCGTGGGCGACGCCGTAGTAGTCACTGCCACATTCGGCTCGGGAGCCGCGGCAACGAACTCCTCGGCAGAGACCTCGTCAGCCACTGCCGCGGCCTTCGCAACAACCGGAGCGGCCGTCGTGGCGACCGGGTCCGCAGGCGGTGGCGTGGTCGTGGCCTTGCGCTTGGATGCGGCCGCCTTGCCCTGTGCGGCGGGAACCGGTTCCGACAGAGGCGAAGCTGGCTCCTGGGCCTCCGGAACGACCGGATCCAATGGCGGGGTGTGCCACCCCTGAGCCAACGCGTCCTTTCCGGTGAGGGATAGGACGATATCGCCACCTCCGGCTTCCGCGATCGCGGCGTATGGCACGTAGAAGTTAGTCGGAAAGAAGTATCCCCGCTCGACGATCAAGTATTCGCGGTAGGTCGTGACGACCTCGCCAAGCGTCTGGCCGTCCGCGAAGAGGACCCTGCTTCCGTCGGGATACTGCGGTGGTGGCACGGTCTGCGGATGCTCGTCCATCATGACTCCAGAGGTAGACGGGTGTAGGGCGGAAACGGGTCACGCCCCAGCAGTGGCATGGCGTAGGTCCGGAACGCGTCGGTCATCGAACGCCCGTCGTCGCCAATGAATCCGTCGGGAACCGCCCGTACGTGATTGGCGACATCGGCAAGCGGCGCCGCCCCGACGCTCCAGATGTAGGGATCATCTGCTTCCCGCGTAATGCTCGTCATGATGTCGGATTCGTCGTGGGCTGCCCGCTCCGCCGCGGACCGGCCGAGCGCATAGGCTTCTTCCAGATCAACGCGGGAAGCGAGGGAGATCGACATCCGTGCCGCCGAGCCGGGTTTTTCGTAACGCGCCCGGTGCCCCGTGCTGGTGGTCACCAGCCGGGCAAGCGCCGCGCCGGTGCTGGGGAAATAGGGATGACCGAAGGGGTCGACATACTCCGGTTCGTCACCGCCAAAATGGTGGCCATCGGCGTCACTCAGCGTCTCCGGCAGAACGACCACGACGAAGCCACGCTCAACCACCCGAGCTTCTATTTCTGCCACCGTCGCTTCGGCCGAAGCCGGCCGCCGCTCGGGAAGGTAGATCAAGGGGAGCAGATCCGCCTCCGCGGCGGAGAAGCCCAGCATCGCCGCGGCGGCCACCCAACCCGCGTCCCGCCCCATTACCTCGACGATCTTGACCGGATAGAGCGTAGGCGAGGCCAGGCTGTCGTAGGCGGCATCGCGGACGGCGTTCGCCAGGAATCGAGCCATGGAGGGGTATCCAGGACAGTGGTCGGTCGCGGGCAGGTCGTTATCGACCGTCTTTGGGACGCTCACCACCCTGAGATCACGTCCGGCATCGCGAGATTGCTCGTGGAGGCGATGGGCGGTGTCGGCGGAGTCGTTGCCGCCAATGTATACCATCGCTCCGGCATCGAGCTCAGCAAGCCGTTCCACCACGCGGTCGAGATCGCCCTCTTTGAGCTTGTAGCGTCCGGTGCCCAGGGCGGATGAAGGAGTGCGCAGCAAGCCCGCAAGCGTCTCCCGGCCAAGCCCACCGAGGTCGACCATGTTTCCCGCGATCAGCCCTTCGATCGCGTGGCGCATGCCAAGCACGCGGTCGAAGGCGCCGCTGGCGAGCGCGCCATCGACCACCCCGACCAGGCTCGCGTTGATGACCGCCGTTGCGCCGCCGGATTGGCCGACAACCAGCGTCCGGCCGGAGGCGCCGGAACGTCCAGCGCTTTGCCCTATCGTTCGCACGACATCCCCGCATTCAGCCAACATCCCCTGTGAGGATACCCGGCAGAGGGGGTTCACTGTCTAGCTTGCTGGCCGGCTAGGGTCTGTTAGCGCGGCCCTTCTCGTCGTACAGGATCTGGCGCGGTCCGGTAAGCAGTTCCCAGACGTACGGGTTGTGCTGGGCAATGCGTGTGCGCCAATCGTCCGGCTGAAAAAGGCGATCTCGACCGTGTTCGGCGCACTGCCGAGGGCTGTCTCGGCCCTGGCGGTCAGCGAGTCGAGTGCTTCCAGCTCCAGGTCGCCAACGACGACCAGCCTGGCTCCCGCGCTCACGTCGTCCCCGGTGATGAACACCAACTCCATGCCATCGACACCATCGATGGCGCCGCGCAGGGCGGCGTCCGGTCCGATGGCCTTAACGATCAGGGAGGTCAGGGGCTCGATCAGAAGGTTGCGGGGATCGACCCGATAGAGGCGGGCATTCCCGGAGCGCCGCGCGATCAGTATCTGGTTTTTTTCGAGCTTGTAACACTCATGCTGCAGGCTGCTGATCGGGAGATTGAGCCGCCGGGAAAGGTCGGTAAGGGAAACCCGAGGTGCGGTCGCGGCAACATGTACGACAGAACGGCGGCTCGGACTTTGGACGAGAAGATCTCGGCGAGCAGGTCGGTCACGTGTACTGGCCCCCTCGCCACGTAACGCGGCGGCTCCCACCGGCCAACCGGTACCAAACGTTGTCCGCAAGATCGGCGGATGGTAGCACAGGATATCGCAGTGCGGAAGTGCGCACCGTCGATCGACGCTTAGCCGGACTGGCAGTCTACGATTGTGCCGTAGAGTTGTGAGCATACGATATCATCAGGTTATACGCGACCCGGGCAACGAGCCCCGCGGCGGCACGGCTGCCGGTCCGTCGCTAGGCCCCGGTTGAGGAGGACCAGATTAGTACGACCTTCGGTTTAGTCGCGATTGTCCTGCTCGTGCTCGCGAACGGCTTCTTTGTCGCGACCGAGTTTGCGCTGGTATCCGTCCGGCGCACTCGGATCCAGCAACTTGCGACGGAAGGGAGCGTCAGAGCACGGTCCGTCCTGGGTCTTCTCAACCACCTCGACATGTACATCGCGGCAACCCAGCTCGGGATCACGATGTCGTCGATCGCGCTGGGGTTCATCGGCGAGCCGGCACTGGCCAGGTTGATTGAGCCCGTTATCGATGAGGCGGCCTTCATCCCCGAGGCGTGGCGTGAGAACGCGACCCACACGATCGCGTTCATCTTCGCCTACACCATCGTCACCATCCTGCACATCGTTTTCGGCGAGCTCGCCCCGAAAAGCATCGCGCTCCAACGCGCCGAAGAGACCTCCCTTTGGGTCGCCGCCCCGATCCGCGGGTTCACGGTGCTATTCAAGCCGGCAATCTACGGTTTGAACTCGATCGGTAATGCGGTCGTTCGCCTCTTCGGGATCGCCCCCGCGGCCGGACATGCCCTGGTCCAATCGGCTGAGGAATTGAAACTCTCGATCGACGCCTCCCGTGAGGCGGGTCTGGTTGAGCAGGCCGCGCAGGAACTGGTCGAGCGCGCCTTCCTGTTCACCGACCTCGATGTCCGTCATGCGATGGTGCCGCGCACGGAGCTCGCGGCCGTCCCGGTGGATGCCACCTTGCACGACGTCCTGCGGATCGCGGCGGAGAACTCGCACACCCGTCTACCGGTCTACGAGCAGGACAGCGACCACATCGTCGGCATTATCAATATCAAGCGCCTGCTGCCGCTGATCTACGAAGTTGCCGGTGAGGACCGGCCCGAGCACTTTGATGTCCGCGATTACATGACCGAGCCTCTGGCCCTGCCGGAGACGGTTGCCGCCGTCGATGTCCTGACGCGGATGCGAGAGGCCCGGGTGCAGCTCGCGGTGATCATCGATGAGTACGGCGGGACGGCCGGTATCGTCACGCTCGAGGACCTGGTCGAAAACCTCGTCGGTGAGATCCACGACGAGGGCGAAGAGACCGAGCCGGACAGCGAGATCGAACCCGACGGCTCGCGCATCCTGGACGGCCTAACCACCCTGGTCGAAGCAAAGGAATACTTCGACCTCGATCTGGACGAGTCGCTCTATGATGTAGAGACCGTCGGTGGCTGGGTCTTCGGCGTCCTCGGGCGTCCGGCCGAAATCGGAGACGAGGTCGTCGTACCTGACGGACGGAGGTTGCGCGTCGACGAGATGGACGGCCTACGTGTCGCCAGGGTGCGGGTTCTGCCCGCGCAGTACGTCGAGCCGACCGAACCGACGGACGGAGCGGAGCGTTCGGAAGGTCCGCCCCAGTTGGTCACCGAGCGGCGCGTCGCTCGCCCGGAGGGGCCGGTCGCCCCAAGTGAGCCGCCGGACCATCGCCTGACCGGATAGTTCATAGAATTGAGGAGCGCTCAGACCGGCGAACCACATGTCCTGAAGCACACAGACAAGGAGATGGGCGATGGCGCGGAGCGCCACCAAATCGACGGGTGGCGGGCAGCGCGGCGACCAGGGCGGGGACGGCGGGCTGCCACCTGCCGCACAGGCCATTTTGGCGCTGCTGTCGCTCAGCGACGGCGCGGGTGGGGGTGAGGGCTACGGCTACGACCTGGCTCGCCAGTTCAGCGCCGGTCAACCCCTGGCCGAGATCATCCACCTCGAACCCGGCATGCTCTACCACCACCTGAAGCGCCTGGATAAGGCTGGGTGGATCGCGGGCTCGTTGGAGCCGCAGGGTAGCCGCCCTCCCCGTCAAATCTATAGGATCACTGACGCCGGCCGCGCCGAGCTGAGCCGCTGGCTGACCGAACCGGTCGCGCGCACCCGCGAGATTCGATTGGAATTCCTGGTCAAGCTCTTCTTTGCCCGCCGGATCAACCCCGAACTGGCCGCCCGGCTGGTCTCCGAGCAACGTGAGACGTTCCGGCGCCTGGTGGCCTCGCTCACCGAGCAACGCGCCTTGGCTGACCGAGCGGACGATGACGACGATCAGTCGAGTGACCGCACCTTCGTCCGCGAGGTCCTCGATCTCCGCCTGGCGCAAACCCGGGCGGCGTTGGATTGGTTGGACCGGTTGGTCGTGCCGGGCACCTAACAACTGTCGGAAAAAGGGGGTTGGAATGGCAATCGCGATTACCCGTGCCGAGATCGCCGACCTCACCGCACAGTTGGTCGGCATCGACTCGACCAACCCCGACCTCGTGCCCGGCGGCGCAGGCGAAGGAGAGATCGCGGCCTTCGTCGCCAGTTGGCTCGGGGATCGTGGGATTGACGTTGAGACCCACGATGCTTCTCCGGGCCGGCCAAATGTCGTCGGCATCGTCCGCGGGAGCGGCGGCGGCAAGACGCTGATGCTCAACGCCCACGTCGATACCGTCGGCGCCGGGGGAATGGGAGAGCCATTCGACCCGCAGATCGAAGGCAACCGGCTCTACGGCCGTGGGGCATATGACATGAAGGCCAGCCTGGCCGCCATCATGCTGACCGCAACTCGGGCGCAGGCAGCCGGACTCCGCGGCGACCTCATCGTCACCGCGGTCGCCGACGAGGAGTTCGCCAGCGTCGGCACCCAGGCCATCGTCGATCGCTACAAGGCCGATGCCGCCATCGTCACCGAGCCGACCGATCTCGCGATGTGTCTGGCCCACAAGGGGTTCGTGTGGCTCGACATCGCCACCCACGGCACAGCGGCCCACGGATCACTACCCGAGGACGGCATCGACGCGATCGTCAAAATGGCCCGGGTTCTGACCGGCATCGGCGAACTGGACCACCGCCTCCGCGCCGGTTGCCCGCAGCCGCTGGTCGGCACCGGCTCGGTCCACGCCTCGTTGATCTCCGGCGGCACCGAGCTATCGACCTATCCGGATCTCTGCCGGGTCCACATCGAGCGGCGGACGGTCCCCGGCGAGACCCCGGCGGCGGTCGAGGCGGAGTTCCGCCAGATGATCGCCGCCGGCGCCTCCCAGGATTCGACCTTCCGGGCGGACTTGACGATGGGGATCAGCCGCGAGCCGTTCCACGTCAGCGACACCCTGCCGATCGTGCGGCTGCTTAGGGAGGTTGCGACAACCCATCTGGGCCGCGTCCCGGCAACGATCGGTGCCGGTGGCTGGATGGACTCCGCCCTCCTCAGCGCGGCCGGCATCCCGACCGTTATCTTCGGCCCCACAGGCGAAGGCGCTCATGCTGACGTCGAATGGGTCGACCTCGACTCCGCGGCGACCTGCGCCAACATCCTGACGGCGGTCGCGACGGCGTTTTGCGGATAGGATCGCGGACGAAGGCCACTCCGCACCCCTGTCGCCCGGGGCGAAAGGCCCCGGGCTGAACCCGAAAAGCCCTTGATGAGGGTTGCGGAATTGATCGCGTGGTTTCGGGGCGGTGCTGGGCCGGGAGACGGCCATTTCTCCTGCCGCCCGGGCCGTGAGCCCGGGCGACCGGGTGCCGCAACCTAACCCTTCCTACGAGCGCGCTAGAACCTCTAAGCAGGTCGGACAAAGTTCTTCGGTACCTTCGCAAGCGCTTGTGACGGGTGCCCTCGCACGGTGGACCGGATGAAGCGACCCGCCGTTGCGACGGAAAGTCGAAAGACTTTCGTAGACCCTGCTAGTCACCCCACGTCATCCCTGGCACCGTGCCTGCCGGTATCTCGCGGAAGTCGGGGAGATCGCGTAGGGCCAATTCTGAGCCGCCCGGGTTGTAGATCGCCAGCAGGCGCAGCGGTTGCCAACCGGTGTTGATCGTCGAGTGGTATACCGCCGTCGGGACGAAGATGACGTCGCCGGCCTTGACCGGGAAGGGCTCGCCGTCCGCGACCATCTGGTCGCCTTCGCCAGCCAGGACGTAGAGCACCTCTTCGGCGTCCGGGTGGTTGTGGCGCGCGTGGCCCTTGCCCGGCAGCAAGACGACCTCGCCGACGGTCATCACGGCGCCATCGGTGTTGCTCGGGCTCACAAACCACTTGATCGCGCCCCAGTCAAAGGTCGCGGTCGGTATCGTGTTGGGATCGATCGCGGACATCCCATCCTCCTTTTGTCGCTAGCCGCGTAAGGTACCGGCATTTACCAATCGCGTACACCCTATCCTACCGACTCGTCGATGAACCGGCAGGCAGCTAAAGAGGCAAAGGAGGCAGACGTTGGGCACACGGCTGGCGGACAAAGTCGCCCTGGTGACGGGCGGCGGCGGCGGGATCGGCGAGGCGACGGCGCGCCTCTACTGGGAGGAGGGCGCGCGGGTGTTGATCGTCGATGTCGACGGCGACGCAGGCAGACAGGCTGCCAATGGCATTGACCCGGGCGGCGACCGGATCGGGGCGGTCGCCGCCGACCTGACCAAGGAAGCGGAGGCCGAGCGCGCGGTCCGCGAGACCGTCGCGCGCTTCGGGCGGCTCGACGTCCTGGCGAACGTCGCCGCGGTGCGTGTCCACGGCCCGGTGACAGAGGCGACGGCCGAGTCGTGGGCCTTCGTCGTCGGTGTCAATCTCCTGGCAGTGGCGTACGGGTGCAAGTACGCCATCCCGGAGATGGCCAAGAACGGAGGAGGCAGCATCATCACCGTGTCGTCGGCCAACGCGACTGTCGGCCGCAAGGGCATGGGCCAGTATGACGCGACAAAGAACGCCGTCCTGGCGCTCAACCGCTCGATGGCCTGCGACCACGCGACGGAGGGCATCCGAGCCAATGCGGTCTCGCCGGGTCCAACCTTGACCCAGTACCACGTCCGCAACCGGGTCAAGCGTACCGGCGAGACCCCGGAGGAAGCCGAGGCGGCGATGCGCGCCGCGGGCGCTCCCCACACGCTTCTCGGCCGTCAGGCCGAACCGCGCGAGATTGCCTACGCCATGCTCTTCTTGGCCAGCGACGAGTCCTCCTACATCACCGGCGCGAACATCCCGGTCGATGGAGGAATTTCGGGGCTGCGCGACTAGACGAGTCACGTTCAGATGGTTGGAGAACGGTCGGAGCATCTCCCTGCACGCGCTCTGCCCTCGCCGTCGCCTATCCGTAGGAGATGTTGGCATTCTCAGCCGGGTCCCAGTGCTGGTCCCCGGTCTTGCCAGCAGGGTGAGTACCACGATCGAACGGGATGGGACGAGGGTAAGCAGCATGAGCTGCCAACATTTTTTTGGCCCGATAGGGAATCCCCGCGAACGTGAGCTAGTAGTCCGTCAATCCTGATTCGTAGGTCGCACGACGCTGTAGGGGCATCCGCTTGCGGTGCCCTGCTCCCAACCGGGAGCGTCGCGGCGGGCGACCGGGCAGGGCAAGCCCTGCCCCTACCGGGGCGGTTCCGGCGCAGATCAGGTGTGACGGATCAATCGCTGGGTTTGCGCAGGGCGAAGGTGATCGCCAGGTCTCGCTGCATGCGCTTGACAGCCGGTGGCCTTCCTCCTACCCTCCCCTTCGAAACTTTAGTCAACCATCAACTAGGTGATTTTTGACTGATTGCAGATCAAAAGGGAGGGTGTCGCTGGTGGCCATGGCAACGTCGCGTCCCAACGTTCGCGCGTCGGTCGTTCTCGCCTTGGTTGTCGCCCTTGCCGGCGTATTCGCCGGTGGCCGATCTGGGACGACCGTTGTCGCCCAGGAGGCGATCACCTGTCCTGAACCGGCCACTCAGGTTGCCTCCCCCGCCACAGCGGCCAGTTCCACCGCCGATGCTTCGCCAACTGAATTCCCGGCGGACGGCGGCGACCTGACCGTCTTCGCCGCCGCCTCATTGACGGCCACCTTCGAGCAGATCAAGTCCGATCTCGAGGCGGCCCATCCGGACCTGTCGATCACCTACAACTTCGCCGGATCGCAGGCATTGGTGACCCAGCTGAGTGAGGGGGCAGAGGCGGACGTCTTTGCGTCGGCCAGCCGCTCGCAGATGACCAACGCGGTCGACGCCGGGGTGATCTCGGGGGATCCCGAAATCTTCACCCAAAACCGGCTGACGATCGTCGTACCGGCCGACAATCCGGCCGGGATCCAATCTGCCGACGACCTCGACAACGAAGGCCTCGATCTCGTTCTGGCGGCGCCCGAAGTTCCTGTCGGGCAGTACGCTCGCGAGTCCGCCTGTAAGATGGCCGCGAACCCTGCCGTCTACGGCGATGGTTTCTTGGACGGCGTTGCCGCGAACATCGTCTCAAACGAGGACAACGTGAAGGCCGTTCTGACCAAGGTCCAGCTCGGCGAGGCCGAGGCCGGCATCGTCTACACGACCGACGTCACGGCGGACGTGGCCGGCGACGTCCAGGTGATTGAGATTCCGGAAGACGTCAACGTCGTCGCGACCTACCCGATCGCGCCGGTCGAGGGCGGCGACGCGACCCTGGCGAATGCCTTCATCGACTACATCCTCGGCCCCGATGGCCAGTCCACCCTGGCCGGGTTCGGTTTCGAGCCGGCGCCGTAGCGCCCCTGCCCCTGCCTGCGGCATCCTTCTCCCTGTATCCAGGTACTGCGATGGACGTGAGCGGAGGACGCGGGTGAGCCGGGGCATGACCGAGCGGCTGGCGAACTGGGGCCGGGGACTGATCGTCCTCGGCCTCACGCTCGTGACCGTCATCTTTCTCGGGCTTCCGCTCCTGGCACTCATCATCCGCACGGCGGAAGAGGTTCGCGACCGGGGAGAGATCGGAGACGACACCTGGCGCATTCTGCGGCAGGCACTCAGCCTCAGCCTGACGACGTCCTTGATCGCCCTGGCCCTGGTGCTCGCCTTCGGAACGCCTCTGGCATATCTCCTGGCCCGCAAGCGTTTCCCCGGCGCAACCGTGATCGACACCCTGGTGGACCTGCCGATGATCCTGCCGCCGGCCGTCGCCGGGCTGGCCCTCCTGATGGCGTTCGGGCGCCGCGGGCTCCTCGGCGAAGAGCTGGACGTGCTCGGCGTGACGCTCTCATTCACCACGGCGGCGGTCGTCATCGCCCAGACCTTCGTTGCCTCGCCCTTCTACATCCGGTCGGCCCGGGCCGGATTTGCTCGCGTCGATCCCGATCTGGAACGGGCTGCCGCCGATCTGGGCGCGCCGCCGTGGCGCGTCTTCCTGCTCATCACCCTGCCGCTGGTTCGGCCCAGCCTCGTGGCGGGCGGGATTCTCGCCTGGGCGCGTGCTCTGGGCGAGTTCGGGGCCACCATCATGTTTGCCGGCAATTTTCCGGGGACGACCCAAACCATGCCGCTGGCGATTTACCAGCGGTACGAAGCCGGTGACCTGACGACCGCCCTCTTCCTCGCCTTTGTCCTGCTCGTCTCGTCCTTCCTGATCCTCCTGCTCGTCCGCCTCGGACCAGGACAGCGGAGCGGAGTCGGATCGCCGTCCTAGCGACCCCGACGACGTCAGTGGGGCCTGAGAAGTGCGCGGTGCTATACTCCGGCAGTCGCCCCAGGACCAGGGAGACCTACTGCCGTCGCCCCGAATTCAACGGTCTCGACGGTCAGACCGATCGCCTCTCACCGCCGGATGCTCCCCTGACATCGTCTACCCCACCCCAGTCCCCAGATCCCAATGACGGCGACACTCCGGCCGCTCAGGCGCGCCTGAGCAAGCTGCTCGGCGTCGCGCCGGACACGACCGACCCGTCGCCAATCCAGATCGCCGTGGCCGAGTCGTGCACCGGCGGCGACGTTGCCCGCCGGATCACTAGCATCGCCGGTAGTTCCGCCTACTTCGCCGGCGGGATCGTATCCTATTCCAACAGCTCGAAACACCAGCTGCTCGGCGTGCCCCAGGCCATCCTGGACAACCCCGGCGCGGTAAGCGAGGAGTGCGCCAGAGCGATGGCCGAAGGCGTCCGAAAGGTCTTCGGCGCCGACGTCGCTGTCGCGACCACCGGCATCGCCGGGCCAAGCGGCGGCACCGCGCGCAAACCGGTTGGGTTGGTCTACATCGCCGCCACCGGTCCGCAAGGCACCGTCGTCGGTGAGCACCATTTCCCCGGCGACCGCGAGGCGGTCATGTCTGCCGCCGCGACCGCGGCGATGGAGATGTTGGTGGAGACAGTGGAGCGGGTTATCGGCGTTCGGCGTTCGGCGTTCGGCGCTCGGGAGTGACCTTACGCCGACACCAGCCTCCGAACATTCGTGCGCCGATGACGGTATCCTTTCTCATCCACAGCCTATCGAACGCCGACCGCCGACCGCCGGCCGCCGCACAGTGAGGAGCCCCCGTTGCCCGCGACAGAGAAGTTGTACGAGAAGACCACGCTCCCCAATGGCGTTCGGGTGGTGACCGGCGAGATGACCGGCGTCCGCTCCGCCAGCCTGATCTTTTACTACGGGGTTGGCTCCCGGTACGAGCGGCCGGAACATGCGGGCATCTCGCACTACCTGGAGCACATGGTCTTCAAGGGGACGAAAAAGCGGCCGGACGCGATGTTGATCTCGCAGGAGATCGAAGGCGTCGGCGGCAGTCTCAACGCCGCCACCGGAAGAGAATCCACCAATTACTGGGCCAAGGTCCCGAGCACCCGGTTCAGTCTCGCCTTCGATGTCCTGGCCGACATGGTCCGCGGCTCTGTCTTCGATGAGGGCGAGCTGGAGAAGGAACGGTCGGTCATCATCGAGGAGATCCGGGCCGTCCAGGACATGCCGGAAGACATGGTCCACGACGTCATCGACGAGGTCCTCTGGGAGGGCCACGCCGTCGGCCGCCCGATCGCAGGCACCGAAGAGACCGTCGCCAACATCACCATAGACGCCATGGTCGACTTCTGGCGCCGCAACTACGGTCCGGACCGCCTGGTGATCGCGGCCGGCGGCGACGTCCGCCACGCCGAAGTGGTCGCCCTGGCGGAGGAGCACTTCGGCGATCTCGAACGCCCGGAATCCCCGGACGGCTACGACCAGGCTGCCGTCAACGAGGCGCAATCCGAGCCGCGCGTCCACCTGGTGACGAAGGAGACCGAGCAGGCCCATCTCTGCCTGGCGATGCCAGCCCTGCCCTACTCGACCGAGCGCCGCTACGTGCAATCGACCATCGAGGCAATCCTCTCGTCCGGGATGAGCTCTCGCCTCTTCCAGGAAATCCGGGAAAAGCGCGGGCTGGTCTACTCCGTCTACGGCTACTTCCGCCCATATGCCGATGTCGGTCAGGGTGTGGTCTACGCGGGCACCGATCTGGATCGGGTCGAGGAGACGGTCGGCGCGGTCGTCGAGGAGTTGCGCAAGCTCCGGGATATCCCCGTACCAGAGGAGGAGTTCCAGCGCACCAAAGAACTTCGCAAGGGCCGCCTGCTGATGGGGTTCGAGGACAGCCGCTCGATCGCGGGCTGGATCGGCAGCCAGGAGGAGACCTACGGCGAGATCCGGACCCCCGAAGAGGTGATGGAGCGGATCGACGCGGTCACCCGCGAGGATGTCCAGGCACTGGCGGGCGAATTGTTCCGCGACGACCGCCTCAGCCTCGCCGTGGTCGGCCCCTACGACGAGACCAAGCAGTTCGAAGAACTCCTCCACCTGGGATGAGCGACATGTCCGATAACCAGCCCACCGGAACCGGCGACGGGGTCTCGATCGCGCTCTCCCCGCCGTCCGGCAAATCCATCCGCCTACTTGATCCGGGTCTGGACGAGGCGGCAGCCGACATCCTTGCCCCGGCCACCGAGGAAGGCACCGCAGAAGCGGCGGCGTCCCTGATTGCCGCCAGTCGAGCGGATGAAGGCAGCGCGGTGTACGGCCTGTTCACGAACGACCGGCTGGCGGCGGTCTTCATCGCCCGCCGGATTCCAATGTCGATCGAAGTGGCGGCGATCGCGGTCGCGGCCGATCTCCGGCGCAAGGGACATGGCAGGGCCTGTCTACAGGAGGCCCTGCGGCGAGCAGGCAAGCTTCCCCTCGTCGTCGAGTCGCCGGAGGAGGCAGCCGGCTTCTTCAAGGCGTGCGGCTTCAAGATCGTGAGCAGGCGCATCCTGCCCGGCGGCAAGGCCCGATTCAAGCTCGGATGGCACGCCCCTGGATTGCGAACCGGACGGAACTCTTTCTCCGCCTTGAAGCCTCCGACGGGTCAGGGCGGCAGGGAATAGGGAACTCGTCGTAGAGTGTGACGCCGTTCTGGCATCGCCCGTTGCGATCCGTGGCGATGTATCGGCGTCGACCGGTGTCCATGGTTCTCGACGTCTTGGCGACGCCCGGGGCCAACGTCAGCGCCGTCCCGGCGTCGCCCGGGGCTAAAGACCCCGGGCTGACCCCAATAACCCGGCTAAAGCCGGCTGTGAACAGGGGCGACGGCCAGCGGCATCGTCTTCAGCCCCCTTTAGGGGGGTTATCGGATTCAGCCCGGGGTCTTTAGCCCCGGGCGTAGCCGCAGCGCGATGTCCCATTCTTGCCCCGGGCAACGCCGACGCGGCGCCTCGCGTCGCCCCGGCCACCGCCGGGACGGCGCTGACATTGGCCCCGGGCGACCACCCGGGCGACGCCGAGACGGCTTTACCGGAGGAACACACATGACCACGAACAGCTTGATTGGCCGAACCGGCTGGGAAGCGATCGTCGATCTGGCCCTGTCAGAGGACATCGGGACCGGGGACATCACCACCCAGGCCATTATTCCGGCCGGGGCCAGGGCACACGGTGCGATCGTCGCCAAGCAGGCCGGGGTGGTCTCGGGCGTGGAGCCGGCGGGCTTCGTCTTCCATCGGGTCGACCCCAGGATCGTCTACCAGGCGATCGCCTCCGACGGGGATGAGATTGCGGTCGGGGACACCGTGGCGACGGTCGCCGGACCTGCCCGGAGCGTCCTCACCGGCGAGCGCGTCGCCCTCAACCTGCTGCAGCGTCTCTCCGGCGTGGCCACGATGACCCACGCCTACGTCCAGGCGGTCGAGGGCACCGGGGCCGTATCGTCGATACGCGCAAGACAACCCCCGGCCTCCGGCTGCTCGAGAAGGCGGCGGTCCGCCACGGCGGCGGGTCCAACCACCGGTTCGGCCTTGCCGACGGCGTGTTGATCAAGGACAACCATTTAGCCGCTTTGGGCGCGCCTTGCTCGGATCGCGTCACGCAGGCCGTCAGGTTGGCCCGACGGCACGCCCCGCACACGTTGCGGATCGAAGTAGAGGTCACCGCCCTGGCCGAGGTCGAGGAGGCGGTCACCGCCGGGGCCGACGTGATCCTGCTCGACAACATGGACCTGGAGACCATGCGCCGCGCTGTCGTGATCGTGGCCGGCAGAGCCCTGACGGAGGCCTCCGGCGGGATCACCCTGGCCACCGTCCGGGCCGTCGCCGAAACCGGCGTCAACCTGATCTCGGCCGGTGCCCTCACCCACTCCGCTCCCTCCATCGATCTCAGCCTGGAATTCGCCATCGGCGCCCCCTAAACCGGGTAGGATCGTTTGCTAGACTGGTTGAATCGAACCGAATCTTGGCAACCTATCCGACGAGCGAGGCGGGCGATGAACGGCATCCACGACATGGGCGGCATGCACGGCTTCGGCCCGATCCAGGGACATCGATGAGCCGGTCGAACCGGTCTTCCACGATGACTGGGAAGGCCACGTCCGCGCACTCCAATGGCTGACCGTTGGCGGAAAGATCTTCAACTTGGATGCCTTCCGCTACGGCATCGAGCGCATGGCGCCCGCCCACTACCTCCGTGCCTCGTACTACGAGCGCTGGCTGAACACCATCGAGTACAACTTGATCCAGGCCGGCGTCGTTACCGCGGACGAACTCGACGCCCGGATGGCCGAACTCGGCGGCAGCGACCACGCCCCGCCGCCGCCGGAGCGGGTTTTGCCCGCCACGCCGCCTCCAACGCCAGCTATCCCCGAGCCACTGCCCTCAATCGAGCCCCGGTTCGCGGTGGGCGATGCGGTGGTCACCCGGAATGTCCAGCCCACCGGCCACACCCGCTTGCCCCGCTACGCACGGGGCAAACGCGGCGTGATCCACATGGTCCACGGCCCGGAGATCTTCGCCGACACCAACGCCCACGGCCTGGGCGAGCACCCGCACACCGTCTACAACGTCCGCTTCGACGCCCGAGAACTCTGGGGCGAATCGGCGGAACCCACCAAGTCGTCTCGATCGACCTGTGGGAGAGCTATCTCGAGCCAGCGACGTCCTAACCTGCGTCACGGAGGAGGAGCCTCGTGTCATACGACCCGGAGCAGGAACCGTACGTCGCCCTGCGGACCAAGGCCCTGGAGTCGCTTCTGATTGAGAAGGGACTCATTACCGCCGAGGCGGTCGACGCCGAGATAATCGGCTTCGAGCAGGACATCGGGCCGCTTAAGGGTGCCAAGGTCGTCGCCCGTGCCTGGACCGACCCCGAGTTCAAGGCGCGGCTGCTGGCCGAGGGCGGCTCTGTGCTGGCCGAAGTTGGACTGCCTCCCAGTCCCGTTCTGGTTGTCGTGGAGAACACACCCGAGGTCCATAACCTCGTCGTCTGTACCCTCTGCTCGTGCTATCCCTGGTCGGTGCTTGGCCTACCTCCCACCTGGTACAAAAGCTTCGCCTACCGGTCCCGGGCCGTCCTCGAACCACGTTCTGTTCTGCGCGAATTCGGCACGGAGATCGCCGAGGACGTCTCGATCCACGTCTGGGACAGCAGCGCCGACCAGCGGTACATGGTGCTCCCCCAGCGCCCCGCCGGAACCGAAGGGATGACGGAGGAAGAGCTAGCGGCGCTGCTCACCCGGGACGCCATGATCGGAGTGACGGTCGTTCCGGAGCCGACGCAGAGCCAGGCCGGATCCTAAGGACGCAAGGAGTTCGCATGCCCGGGTCCGGAGAGCGGATCGACAGCCTTAGCGATGACCTGGCGGTGCCGCGCTCGAACGGCGAGATGGTTTTCGAGGCACCGTGGCAGGGCCGGATCTTCGGCATGGCCGTCACGATGTGCGACGACCGCCAGTTCGCCTGGAACGACTTCCGCGACCGCCTGATGTCGGAGATCGCCGCCGCCGAAGAGCACGGCGACGCCTCTGGCTACTACGAGCGGTGGCTGGCCTCGTTCGAGCGCTTTCTGCTCGAAGAAGGGGTCATCTCCGCGGCCGAGCTGGACGCCCGCACCGCCGAATATGCCGCCGGAATCTTCGACGAGCACGAACACTACGAGACGACCTCGGACGCGATCCCCAGCCTGGCGCGGTCGCCGCACACCTCGAAGGAGCGCAACATCGTCCGCCGGGGCGATGGCGACTTGATTAACGTCTTCCGCCGCCCGGGCCAGTTGTTCGTCTGTGCGACCGGCTGCTGCTGTGGCCACACCGAGCGGGGCCACGCCGCGGTACCGGTCGATCTCTATCACACGGAGTGGGCCCGGCGAAAGATCCGGCACAAGGTCCATCTTTCGCTCGGCGGCTGCCTGGGACCCTGCGCCCTGTCGAACGTTGCCCTGCTTCTCTTTGGTGGGCAACAAATCTGGTTCCATTCGATCGAATGCGACGAGCAGGTGATCGCGATCTACGACTACATCGAGGCGATGGTCCGGGCCGGGAGCTACCTGCCGCCGCCGGACAACCTGCGAGACCAGGTTTTCGATGTCTTCGACTGGGCGCAACCGGCCATGCCAGCGGCGCCCGCGGCCCCGAAGCCGCGTACCATCGAACCGACCTACGCCTCTGCTGGTTCCCAGCCAGCCGATCCCGGCGTTCCAGCGTTCACGTCGGACTGATGTCGGCCAGCTTTCACTGTTGAGGATTGCATGGCCGATCTCGGTCCCGGCGGAATAGCCGGAGCATTGTTTCGGCTTGCGGCCGGCGTGCTCTCCCTCATGGCGGTCACGAGCGGGTTCGGGCCGTCCTCGGACGGCCCGTCCGTTGTCGACGGCGAATACGGGGTACCCGCCGGTGATGAGATCGTGATCCGGATCGTCGAGAACAGCGGGCCCGTTTCCCCGGAGTTCCAGACGGGCTACTCCGTCGAGATCGACGCCGACGGCCACGCCGAATACGTGGTCACGCCCGAAGGGGCCAGCGGCGACATGACCGACCCGACCGCCGCGCCACAGGTGACCGTCGCCGAACTCGGAGAGGATGGCGTCCAGTCCCTGCTTCAGTTGCTCGACGTCACCGGCGTCTTCGACCTCCACAATCCGGACGACGAAGCGCCACCCGGCGCTTCCGTCGACCTCCTGGAGGTCACCCTCGACGACGGTACCTGGCTGACCCAGAACGTCGCCCTGGCGGATGAGGCCGCCGCCCCGTTAGATCTCGCACAGGCATTGATCGTGGCGACGGTTCTAGCTGGTGCGTCCGATTGATCCGGCCTGGCACCGCTGCACGAACGAACATATGAACGTTCGCGGGAAATGTGTCCTAGACATCTTGTGCTAGGCGGTTTTCAATCGTAAACTTCATCGTGCAGGCCCCTACATTTCCCCGCTCGTCGGCGGCCGCCTCGCCTGGGTGCAGGCGGGACGCTGTTGCCTTGCCATTGGCGCGTCCAGTCCAGCAAATGACGCGCGGGTATCGGCCGTGAGTCTTCGGAGGTCCGAAACGAATTCCGGAAGATCCACGTTGTAAAGAGCGGACGGGAACGTGCGTCCGGACAGGCAGCACGTTCGGGGACAGGGTAAGAGCCGCGGCGGTTTCGCCGAGCGATATCGAGGGGGATGGTCAGGGTGAACGGTTTCCGTGAGTTGTCGTGGCACGTTCGCCGCGGGCAGCGCGCTGTGGGCATGGGGAAGCGCTCAAAGTCTGGGCACCGCCTGCTCTTGACGTTGCTCATGGCCGCTATCCTGACACCGGCGTTGAGCCTCGCGCTCTCCGCCCATGGCGACCTCAAGCTTGCGTCCGCCCAAAGCGCCGCCGATTGGTCCCCGCCGCGCACCGTCTTCATCCCCGAGACCGGTCACACCATCGACGGATACTTCCTCGACCTCTGGCGGGAGGCGGGCGGCTTCTACGCGTTCGGTAACCCGGTCACCCCCGAGATCAAGATGCCTGGCGGGCATATTGTCCAGTACTATCAGTACGCCCGGTTCGAGTATTGGCCGGAAGGCGACGAGTTCGGCAACACCGTCATTGTGGGCAACATCGGCGACGAACTTCGGCCGGTGACGGTTCGCCGGTTCGCCCCCTCCGGCAGCATCGACGCCAAGGACACCCGCGGCACCACCAACAACTCCGCCAGCGCCACCGCCGAGTTGCTCGCCCTGACGCGGGCGTGGCTGCCGCTACCGGCTGACACCGGTTCCGAAGGGCAAGCCAACTGGCGGTACGTCCCTGAGACGGGCCACAGCGTTTCCAACGGCTTCAAGGACTTCTGGGAACGGACGGGTGAGGCCTTCTACCTCGGCAATCCGCTGACCGAGGAGTACACGCTCGGCGGCATCGTCTATCAGGTCTTCGAAAAAGGTCAGCTTGCCTGGGAACAGGGGGGAGACCCCTACATGGTCCCCCTCGGAAAGAAGCTGGCCGAGCGCTACGACCTCGACATGGAGCCAATCGGCCAGGGCGACATCCCGACCTACTCGGAAGACCTGTGGATCCCGCCGGCCCCACCGGAGCCAGTGGTCGATCCGAGCGCTCCGAAGCTCATCGATATCGACCTCTCCGACCAGTACATGCGCGTCTACCAAGGTGATGAAGTCATCATCGAGACCTACATCAGCTCCGGCCGAGTGCCCGAGTTCACGACGCCGACCGGGACCTTCTATATTATGTCGATGACACCCTCGCAAACCATGGAAGGCGTGCTCGGCGGCGAGTACTACAACGTGCCGGACGTGCCGGACGTCATGTACTTCACCGACGGCGGTCACGCGATCCACGGAACGTACTGGCACAACAGCTTTGGCACCCCGATGAGCCATGGCTGCATTAACGTGCCGATGGACGTCGCGGACTTCGTGTACGCCTGGGCGACCGTCGGAACCCAGATCGACATCCACGACTAGGCCCCTGAGCGAAGACGACAAAGAGGGCGGCGCCGGAGTTCCGGCGCCGCCCCCACGTTTTCGGTCCGTCGTGCAGCGACCTCGACCCCCCGGACAAAGCGGGCGTGCTACGCTCACCTGTGGTGCCCGAATCCGCCGGTGGTGGCTCGCCGCGCGAGCAGGCAGTCGCCTGCTGAGACCTGCTGCCGACATCGCGATCCGGATAATTCATGCCAATGTCCAGACCCCGGAGAGCCGGGGCCATTCGACGTCTTTGGACCGTGCTCAGCCTTGCTGCCGTCGTGCTCGTCGGGGTGTCGGGGTGTCTCCCGGGAGAAAGCTACACCTTCCACGGTGGCGTGCTGGACCCGATCAAAGCCGCCCCGCCGCTCGACCTCACCGATCAACATGGTCAGCCGTTTAGCCTGACTACCGCCAACGAGAAGGTGCGGCTGATCTACTTCGGCTACACCACCTGTCCGGACTATTGCCCGACCACCTTGACCGCCTTTCTGACGGTCAAGGAGGAGCTGGGCGACGAGGCGGACCGGGTCGAGTTCATCCTGGTGACGGTCGATCCCGAGCGGGATACCGAGGACCGGCTCCAAGAATATCTGGCGTTCTTCGATCCGGCGTTCATCGGATTGCGTGGAGACCAGGCCCAAACCGACGCGGCGTTGCGCGGCTACGGCGTCTTTGCCCAGACATCCGAACAGCCTGGATCGGCCACCGGCTACCTGGTGGACCATTCGACGCTGATCTACGTACTCGATGAGAAGGGGAACCTTCGCCTGACCTACACGTACGGCACCGACCCGGCGGACATCACCGAAGATGTGCGCCATCTGCTGGACGACTGATCACTCATCGGGAGACGCGGATGACCTTGTTCAACCACTCCGGGCGCATCATGCTTCGCGCCCTCGTGCCGGGGATACTCCTGATTGCCCTCGCCCTCGGCCGCGGCGGCGCGGTCGCTCAGGACACGGCAACGCCCGCAGCCGGGATGTCGCCCGCGACGGCGATCGTCTACATGACGATCGCCAACGACGGCGATGCCGGCGACCTGCTCCTCGGCGGCGAAACCACCGCTGCCGAGACGATCGAACTGCACGAATCCGTCGAGGATAACGGCGTGCTCCGGATGGAGCCGCGGCCCGACGGCATCGCCATCCCGGCAGGCGAGGAAACCGTGTTCGATTCCGGCGGGCTGCACGTGATGCTGGTCGGGTTGACGGCCGATCTCCTCCCGGGTGAAAGCTACGACCTGGTCCTCCGGTTCGAGCAGGCGGGCGAGGTCACCGTCCCGGTCCAGATCCGCTTCAATGCGGAGCCGGACGATGACGAGCCGGTGTCCGACCCCGTCACCAGCGGCGATCTGACGATCATCGATCCCTGGACTCGCCCGGCCCCGGCCTTGCTCGGAGCGACGCCGGAGGTCGCCGACGGGCCGGCGTCGCTGGACACCCCGGTGGATGCGGAGGGCCTCACGGTCGTGCTGACGGCGGATGGCGCGAGCGCCGGTCCCCGCGACCTGACCGTGATCGTCACGGATGACGACGGCGAGCCCGTCACCGACGCGACCGTGGCGATTAGCACGAGTTCGCTGGAGATGGATCACGGCGTCAGCACCAGTGAAACCGAGATGATCGAGCCGGGCCGCTACCTGGCCGAACATGTCCCGATGGGCATGGGTGGCGACTGGAAAGCTGAGGTCTCGATCGAGCGACCGGGCGCCAGCCCGGTCGTCGTCGAGTTCGTCGTCACCCTTGAAGGCCCGTAGCCGCCAGATGCATCCGCCCGAGGGAACCAGCGCACGCCCAGACGGCCCCCATACCGCGCCGGAAACCGGACGCGACGATGGGTCAGCGGCGGTGGTCGAGCCGCGCTCGCGGCGCCTGGACCGCCGCCAACGATGGGGCCTGGTAGCGATCTCGTTCGGGTTGCTGGTGAGCATCCTGGTGCTCGGCGGGGTTGTCCTGCCGTCCGGCAGCGGCGCGGACCCGGCGCCCGGCGGCCTGGTCTACGTCATCCCGGCCGGGCAGGCGGCAACGCTCTCCGATCCCGGCGTCGACTCCGCGCTGGCGATCCCGACCGACATCCGGTTCGCCTCTACCAAAACCGCGTCGATTACGATCCGCAACGACGATTCGGTTACACACCGAGCGGGGCCGTTCGTCATCGCAGCCGGTCAAACGTTCGTCCAGCGATTTCGCGAATCCGGGACCTACCCGATCGTCTGCACCGTCGATCCGGCCGAGTCAATCGTCGTCACCGTTGAGCAGTAGCGAGCGCCTCCAGGGGCGCGCTATCGAAAGGATCACCATGCGTACCTTCTCCGGTCGACGCCCGGGGCCGAAAACCCCAGATGGCGTCACCGGCATTCCGTCGCGGCTGGCTCTGGGCTCCGCTGTAGCGCTCGCGGTCGCATTGGTCGTCATCGCCCAGGCTTCGGCGCACGAGGTGCGGCCGGTCGGAGGCGGCAACTACTCGATGACCGTCGGCTTTCTCAACGAGCCGGCCTATCTCGGGTTGGAGAACGGCCTGTTCCTCAACGTCGTTCAGATCGGGGGCTCCAACGAGCCGGTCGAGGATCTGCAGGAGACACTCCAGGCAGAGGTGATCTTCGGCGCCAGCACGATGCCCCTCGCCCTGACGCCGCTGGAGGGCTCGCCTGGTTCGTACGTCGCCAGGTTCGTCCCGACCAGGACCGGTGACTACACATTCCACATCACCGGCTCCATCGCCGACCAGACCGTCGACGAGGAGTTCCGCTCCTCGCCCAACACCTTCGATTCGGTGCAGCCCGCGGAGGCTGCCCAGTTCCCCGACCCCGTTCCGGCCGGGGCCGACCTGGCCACGGCCCTGAGCGACGCCGAAGACGATGCCGCCAGCGCCCGAACGCTGGCCATTATCGGTATCGGAGTGGGCGCCTTCGGCCTCCTCATTGCCCTGTTCGTGCTCGGGATGACGTTACGCCATAAGCCGGAATAGCACCGCCGTTCAATGGTTCGTTCCATTCGTTGCCGCAAAGGAGTGTTACCATGTCCCGTCTATCTCGGGAATTCGTCCGGATCACCACGTCGTTCGCCGCCATTGCCCTGGCCGCGGGGCTCAGCGCCGGGGCGAGCGCCCACGAAGGCCACGGCAAACCCGCATTGATCCAGACCGGCACCTGCGACGCCCTGGGCGGAGCAGCTCTCACCCTGATCGGAGTCGGCGCCGAAGAGGATGCCGACGGACTGCCCATTGCTGCCCCACCCACCGTCGGCCCTGAGTCCGCCGCGCCGCTGACCACGAGCACCAGCACCGTCGATTCGACCGTGGAGACCATCGTCGACGGCGGCCACGCGATCGTGGTCTACGCCAGCGACGAGGAGATGGACAATCCGATCGCCTGTGGCGCCGTAGGCGGCATCCAGCTCGGCGACGATCTGGTCGTCGGTCTCAATCCGGTCGGCGAGGAAGGCATGAGCGGCGTCGCCCTCCTCCGCAACTCCGGCACCCAGGCAACCGTCACCATCGTCCTCAACGAGGGTGAGGGACACGGCCACGATGAGGAGGCAACGCCGGAGGCGTAACGGCCCTCACCCCGGCCCTAACGGGCCACCCCTCTCCCAAGCGATTGGGAGAGGGGACGACGTTGCTCCCCCTCTCCCAGCATGGGAGAGGGGGCTGGGGGTGAGGGCTGCTCGGGACGGCCTCAGTCAATGCTCGTGCCGCCCCGTCCTCAACAGCATGAGGGCATTGAGGGTCACGAGCAGCGACATGCCGGTGTCGGCCAGGACGGCCAGCCAGAGATTGGTGATGCCCGCGAAGGTAAGGAGCAGGAAGCCGGCCTTCACGAGCAGGGAGGCGGCGATGTTCTGGCGGATGGTCGCCATCGTGCGCCGGGCCAGCTTGATCGCCGCCGGAACCTCGGTCAGGTCGTCGCGCATCAGGGCGACATCGGCCGCTTCCAGGGCAACGTCGGTGCCGGCGACACCCATCGCGATCCCGACAGAGGCGCTGGCTAGCGCCGGTGCGTCGTTGATGCCGTCGCCAACCATCGCCACCGGGTACTGCCGCTCCATGGAACGCACGGCGTCGACCTTCTCGCCGGGCAGCAGCCCGGCCCGGACATCGGCGATTCCGGCCGCCTCCCCGATGCGGTTGGCGGTCCGCTGGTTGTCGCCGGAAAGCATCACCGGGGTCACGCCGAGCCGGCTCAGTTCGGCGATAGCCGACTTTGCCTGAGGCCGGATCGTATCAGCCAGCGCAATGACGCCATCGATCCTGTTCCCCGTGCCGACGACGACCGCCGTTTGCCCAGTGCAACGACCTCATCGACGCGGCGCTCGATGCCCGGGTGATCGACGGAGAACATGCGGACGCTGCCGACGAGGACCGATTCGCCATCGAGCAGGGCGCGGGCGCCAAGTCCAGGGATGCTCTCCGTCTCCGTCGATGCCGGAAGGTCAACTCCCCGCGAATCGGCGGCGGCGACAATCGCCCGGGCGAGCGGGTGCGTCGCTTCCCGGTCCACCGCGGCGGCCCGGGCCAGCAGCGCATCCTCTGACAGGTCGCCGAACGGGACAATCCGCACCACCGACGGCCGCCCGGCCGTCAGGGTGCCGGTCTTGTCGAAGGCAACGGCCCGCACCTTCGCCAGCGCTTCGATCGCCGCGCCACCCTTGAACAGGACGCCCCGGCGGGACGAGGCCCCGATCGCGGAGACAAGCGCCACCGGCGTCGAGATGACCAGGGCGCAGGGGCAGGCGACCACCAGCAGGATGAGCGCCCGGTTGATCCACTCGCTACCGTCTCCGGTCACCAGCGGACCGATCGTGCCGACCAGGACGGCGGCGGCGATCACCAGCGGGGTGTAGATCGCGGCAAACCGGTCGACGAACGCCTGGGCCGGGGCGCGGGAGGCCTGCGACTCCTCGACCAGATGAATGATGCGAGCCAGGGTGGTGTCCGTCGCGGCGGCGCTCGATTCAACCCGCAGGGCACCGTCGCCGTTGATCCCTCCGGCGAAGACGCGCGAATCCGGCTCGACGGCGACCGGAATCGACTCGCCGGTGATGGGTGACTGATCGACGCCGGACCGTCCGGCGACGACGGTGCCGTCGACCGGCATCCGCTCGCCTGGGCGAACCCAGACCACCTCACCGATGGCCACATCCGCCACGGGGACCATCCGCTCGACCCCGTTGCGGACCACCCGGGCCTCGGCGGGGGCAAGGGCCATCAGCTCACGAATTGCCCGTCGGGTGCGCTCGACCGTCAGGCCCTGGAGCGTCAAGCCGACGGCGAAGAGGACGATTGCCGTGGCGCCCTCCTCCCACTCGCCAAGGGCGACCGCGCCGAACGAGGCAACCGTCATGAGCACATTCATGTCGGCGCGGTGGGCTTTCACCGCGAACCAGGCCGCCCGCACCGCCGGGTATCCCGCCAGAACCATCGCCAGCACGAACGCCGGGATGGTGACCGCTTCGGACGCGCCCAGCGTGCTTCCGGCTATCCCGACAAGCCAGAACACGACCGCGAGGCCGCATTCCGCTACCCTCCGCTGCCGCCAGATCTGGGGTGCGGCGACAACCGGGGCAGCGGCATCGCGGAACCGGGCGACGAACCCGGCTTCCCCGACCGCCGTGGCGATCCGGTCCGGCTCGGCACCGGCGTCCGCGGTCGTCACGGTGAGGGTGCCGGTCGCCAGGTTGGCGACGGCGGTCTCGACACCTGGCAGGCGCATCACTCCGACTTCGACGGTCCGCACACAGTCGGCGCAATCCATGCCGCCGATGTCGAACACCCAGACCCGATCCGGGGCGGCTTCTGGATCGACCCGGTAGCCCAGGGAGCGAATGCGATCGGAGAGGGCATCGACGTCAGTTTCGGCCGGATCGTAACGAACGTCGGCCGATCCGCTAGCGAAGTTGACCCTCGCCTCAGCGACGCCGGGCATGGCCGCGAGCGAGTGCTCCACGGTCTTGGCGCACTCGCCGCAATCCATGCCTCCGATCTTGATCCGGGTCAGGACCGCTTCCCGTTCGGACGGGGCAACGGCCGGCGCGGCGACCACTAGCGGGCCTGCCGATCTGGTACTCGCTCTTCGGCGTGAACAGCAACTCCGTGGTCGACATGATCGAGCGCCGCGCCGTAGAGGCCGGAAACGTGATCATCGTCGAGGGCGTAGTAGACCAGGCGGCCGTCCCGCCGGGTCCGCACCAATCCCCGCGCCCGCAGCAGGCGCAACTGGTGTGAGACGGCCGATTCCGACACGCCCAGGGCGGCAGCCAGATCGCAGACGCAGAGCTCGCGGGCGGCAAGGGCGGCGACGATACGGATCCTGGTTGGATCGGCCAGGGCGCCGAACAGGGCCGCGACCCCGGCAAGCTTGTCGACCGGCGGCAGGGCGGTCCGCGCCGCCCGCACCGCATCGACGTGCACGATCCGGTCGTCGCAGACGAGCGGCGGGATCTCGGTCAGCTGGTCCATGCGTTTCGGTCGCGGCATGCGGGCACTCCGGAGCGAGACAGTGTCTCAATAGATGAGTAACTATTCATTCTTACCGACTATGGTAGCACACGTCTATCCGATATCCAGGCGATCCGGCTAAACCCCGCGGGGACCGGTGCTACCATGATTGCTGCGATTTGGGGCCCGGGTGTGCAACGGGCCGGCCGATGACGTGTGGCGGGGAGTTAGAGGGAATATGCGCGTCGTCGTCCGGCTCAGGCCGCTCAACCGGCCGGTGCTTCTCGGGGTCCTGGTGGCGACCGCGGTCTTCTGGATCGGGGCCGCCATCTCGCCGGAACATGGTGCTGCCCGGGAGCGGCGCTTTCTCTTGAACGACCGCTTCGAACTGGAAGTCGGCTTTCTGCATGAGCCGCCATACCAGGGCGAGCCCAACGGCCTCTTCCTGCGGGTGATCGACTTCCAGGCTCCACGCCACCCCAACCCCGACTCCAGAGGATGAGGTCACGCCGACGCCCGATCCGAATGCGACGCCGCCGCCCGAACCAACGCCCGGCCCGGTGACCGAGTTCAAGGCCGAGGTGATCTATGGCGACCAGACCAAGCCGCTGGACCTCGTCCAGGACCCAGACGACCCTACCGTCTACCGGTCCGAGTTCGTGCCGACCCAGCCGGGCGACTACACCTTCCGCATTTTCGGCACGCTGGACGGCGTCGAGTTCAGCGAAGAGTTCCGCTCGTCGCCCAACACCTTTCCCGGTGTGATCTCCACCGAAAACATGCAGTTCCCCGCCCAGGTACCCACCGGCCAGGGCTTGCTCGACGCCCTGGTCGAGGCCGACGAACGCACCGACCGGGCCCGCACCTTCGGGGTGGTCGGGATAGCTCTTGGGGTGCTGGGGCTGATCGCCGGGGGCGTATCGGTCGTGCTGTCGCGCCGCCCGCCCCCGCCCGGATTAGCGACAGGAACGAGCGACGCACCTGAGGAGTCCGAAATCGTTCCAGATGAAGGCCTACGCGGCGACGAGTAGCGCGGTGGCGTACATCACCGTCACCCCCGCGGCCACGCCGCCTAGGGTCGTCCAGGTCAGCAGCGGCTCCTTCGCCCGGGCCTGACTTCGATAGATCAGATGGCCGATCTCCCAGATGACCTGGAGGATGGCGCCGATCCCGACGGCCAGGAAGACCGTCGTCCAGAAGGCCGAGTAGGTAAAGGCTCCGATCCAGGTTCCCAGGATCGCCGGTCCACCGGCGATCAGGGCCAGGAGCGCGAAGTGGGCGAGCGAGGGCCGGTTGCGCACCATCGGCGCGGCGATGCCGACCCCTTCGGTCACGTTGTGGAGGGTGAACCCGACGATCAGGAAGACCCCAAGGGCGACTTCGCCGAGCGCGAACGCGCTCCCGATCGCCAGTCCTTCGCCCAGGTTGTGGAGGCCGATGCCGATTGCGATCTGGTAGGCGAGCCGGATCCCAGCCTTGCCGCTACCGTGGTCGGCGTCCCTGGCGCCCCTGCTCCTCAGCGCGTTGCCGACCGTCATGAGCAGGGCGGCGGTGAGCAGCGCCAGAACCGGGATCAACACGGGCGCATCCAACGCGCCGGCGACCCCGAGCGCCACCTCCTGGGCTTCGCCCCACATGTCGACGGCGAGGAAGGCCAGCAGCCCGATCGTCAGGGCCAGGACGAACGCCATGCCCCGGCGGCCGAGCCGCCGCAGGACCGGGTACCAGAGCAATCCGAGCACAACCGGAATCACCCCGACGTAGAGCCCGACCAGGCCGAAGCGGGTCACGCTTTCCCGGTCGGCGCTGGGGGTCTCGATCGCGACCGGGATATCGGCCTCGAAGATCACCCCGGTCGAGCTGATCAGCATGATCGCGTGGGCTTCGTCTTCGACCCACGGATAGGGGATCGAGATCTTGGCGGAGTCGAGGCGGTCGAGTTCACCGGCGGGCGACTGGCTGAACTGCCAGTAGGCATCGTCGACGAGGACCTGAGCGATCGAGACCGGATCGGGACCGTCGTTGACGACATTGACCTCGATCATCCCCGGCTCAGGCAGGGTCACTCGCTGCACGTTGAGGGTTTCGATCGGGGGAAGCTGTCTGTCCCCCAGGCCGGCATCGGTTTGCACGATGATCGCGATCACCGCGGCCAGCAGGAGCAAGGGCACGAGGATCAGCACGGGGGTGGGCAGGTTGTCCAGATTGAAGGGCTTGTCGGCTTCGGCGGCTCCCGGGGCCGTTGGGTTGAGGGTGGTATCGGCCAAGGTGGCGTCCTTTCTCGGCGGCTGATTCGGCAATACCGGGGACTAGGTGAACGGCGAGTCCTGGACGTCGAACGCCGCCATCCAGCCAAGCTCGGTGAATTCGGAGACGTGGGCGTGGAACATGTAGAGCCCGTTCTCGTGCTCGGCGAAGGTGAACTCGAGGATGCCGCGCTGGGCCTGGACCTGCGAGATCGTGTCGACGGTGCGCAGCGTCGGCTCCAGGGTGGTGCCCGTGTCGTAGTAGTCGAAGAAGTTGGCGTGGAGGTGGAAGGAGTTGATGAAGTCGAACTCGACGACGTTGACGAGATAGATCCGCACCGGCCGGGTCTTGTCGATCGCGATCGGGTGCTTCATGTGGTGGAAGGCGACGGTGTTGATCGCGTAGACCTCGTTACCGGCGTCGAAGTTGGTGTCGAAGGCGTTCATCACCATGACGAACTCCTGCCACTCCTGCGACTCCGGGTAGTCGGGGTGGCGCTTTTTGGCGGCGTCGCCCCGGATTTCGGGGTTGGGATTGACGATGAAGGTGCCGTAGAGCCCCTTGTGGATGTGCCGTTTCAGGGGCAGGGCGTGGCAGTGGTACAGGTGCAGGCCGAAGGGCTTGGCGGTGAACTCGTAGGTGTGCGTGCCGCCGATCTCGATCTCGCCCCGGCCGATCCCGGTAACACCGTCATGGTAGGCGCTGTGGATGCCGTGGAAGTGCATCGTGTGGGGATGTGAACTGCCGTTGGTGAAGTGGACCCGGAGCAGATCGCCCTCGTTGGCCCGCAAGGTCGGCCCGGGGACCCGGCCGTTGTAGGTCCAGGCCGGAAAGAAGACCCCCGGCGCGATCTCGATCTCCTTGTCGAAGGCGATCGATGTCCCACTCACGCACGACGGTGCCATCGGCCCGGGTTTCGGTGATCTCGCCGTAGTCGAAATCGGTGAGCACCTCGCCCGGGTCCCAGCCCTGGCGGGCGATATCGATATCGCCGACGGTCATGCTCTGGTTGTGGCCGTTATGCTCGGGTTCCGCCTCCTGGGCGCGGTGATCGGCGGTGGAGTGGCCGCCATCGCCGGCCGAAGACGCGCCGAGGGGGAGAAGAAGCGGCGCGGCAAGAGCCGCTGTTCCGGCCGCCGCCGCCGTTCCGCTAGCTCCCCAGCGAAACAGCGCGCGTCGGTCCAACCGGATTGGGCGCATAGGGTTTACCTGCTTCCTCAAACTCGAATAGCCACTGCATCAGATCATAATATCACTACAACCGTTGTCAATATAGTCTTGACTAATTTTGGCGATGGAGTCTCGGGGCTGGTTGTGAAAACTGGGGATCGCGTCGCCGACATGGTCGCGCGATGACGAAATGGTCTGGACATCGTCGGATGAATCCGCGCTCCGCGCCGAATCGTCGGGGTGGTTTGGCCGGGCGATGCATGCACCGCCCTTATGCAGGGGAAGTTGTCGCCCCAACACCACGGATTTCCGGGAGCACATCAGCGCCGGATCGCCTTCTGGATGCGGTCGGGTCGATGCCTGCATCGCCCCGTCCCATGGGGAGACATTCCAGGAACGCCTACTCGAACTGAGCGATGCCGGTCCAATGAGCGGAGCGGCGGTCACGATGGCTGCTCAACCATTGACACGGATCGCCGATCCGATCTTGTTGTCGGCACAGGAGACAACGCCCGGCCGGCTACGGCGGCACCTTCCTGATCGGGGTCGCGTTCGGGGCGGGGTGGACCCCCTGCATCGGGCCGGCTCTGGCGAGCATCCTCACCCTGACGGCGGCCAGCGCCTTGGTCGGCGAAGGGATGGGGCTGTTCGTCGTCTACTCACTCGGGCTCGCGATCCCGTTCCTGGTGGCGACGGTGATGCTTGACCGCTTTATGACCGGTTCGCCTCGCATCGGCCCCGGGCGACGCCCGGATGACGTGCCCCTTCACTCGAACGACGCCAACACGGCACCAACCCATCGCGCGAACGACTCCAAAACGGCCTGTCCATTCGCACGGCAGCCGCCGAAACGCCTCCCCTGTCCGCCCTACGGCACGATCACCACCGGGGTGCCAACCGGCGTCCAGTTGTAGAGCCACTGGGCCGTCTCCATCGGCAGGTTCACGCAGCCGTGGCTCATGGGGTTGCCGAAGTTGCTGTGCCAGTACGTGCCGTGGATCGCGTGGCCGACGTTGGTGAAGTACATGACGTCCGGGACCTCGGGCACGTTGTAGTACTCGCCGCCGATGACCCCCTCCATATCCTGGACGGGCACCTTCGAGTTGACGTAGAAGGTGCCGGTCGGGGTATCGAAGCGCTCCTTCCCGGTGCTGACGTAGGTCTTCATCACGACGTCATCGCCGTCGAACGCCCACATCGCCTGCTCGGAGATCGACACGACGACGGTCTTCGGGGCGCCCGGCATCGGCCCAACCGGCGGTGCGCCGGGCGTGATCACCGGCGGAATCCACAACTCCTCGGAGTATGTCGGGAGGTCGCCCTGCGCCACCGGCGAGGTATCCAGCCCGTACTTCTGGGCCAGCTCGCGACCAACCTGGACCATGTAGGGCGGCCCGCCTTCTGTCCAGGCGAGCTGACCGCGCTCAAACACCTGGTAGGTCGCGCCCTTAACCGTGTACTCCTCGGTCAGGGGGTTACCGAGGTAGGCGGCCTCACCGGTGGCCTCCCAGAAAGCCTTGAACCCGTTGGAGACGGTATGCCCGGTCTCGGGAACGTAGCGCCGGGTGGCGGAGTCCTGGGTGGCGGCGTTGGCGGGCAGCGGAAGCCAGGCCCGGGTCATCGCCCGCAGTTCGAGCGTGGCGGCGAATGCCTGGCCGGTGCTCACGCGCCGGTCCTTGGAAACGATCTGGGGACCCGGCGTCTCGCGCCGGATCGCAACCGGGCGCAACTCCTCGCCGATCCTTCCGAGCAGGACCACATTTCCGAACTGGTCGCCTTCTGGCCAATATTCGAACCGGGCGTATTCGTAGTACTGGACGATGTGGCCGTTGTCGAGCGTGATCTCGGGAGTGATCGGATTGCCGAAGGAGTTGGCGCCGCCGGATGTCCGCCACAGATCGAGGAAGTAGCCATCGATCCAGTGGCCGGTCTCGGGGATGTAGACCGTGCGTGGTGGCGCCCAGTTGGGATCGGTCACCTGTGCCTCGGTTGCACCGGGTCCGAGCACGGTTATGAAGATCATGACGAGCAACAGGACAACCGGCGTCCGCCGAAACCCGGAACGGGCCCCGGATCGCGCCCGGGGCATCGTCGCTGGCGCGCCATCGAAGCGATTCTGAGTCCCGAACCCCATTTTCCCGATCCCTTCCGTCGTTGCGAGACCGCCCGCTGTTCCGCTTGCTGTCCGAGAATTTCATCTCTCGTCGCGATTGTCAACGCTTGACAAAATGTCCACGTTTCGTGCAGCAGCGCAGAACAAAGAGGCAGCTGGGACTGGACCGGGAAACGGAACTATATCGCTGGAGTCGAGCCGGTGGCCGGCGGCAGACCGGCGAGTTGACGGACGGCGGGATCAAGCTCCGTCACTCCCAGTTCACCGTCGAACCATTCGACGATCTTCCCCTGGGCGCTCATGAAGAATGCCTACGGCTCCGTGGAGAGATGCCACTCGTCGAACGTCCCGACCGGCTTGGTCATGTCGCTACCGGGGTGAATCTCGATATGGATGAAGCTGACCGAATCGCCGTAGCGGCGTTGCAGCGCTGACATGGCCTCCGGAGACGGCCCGCAGATGCGGGTTGCGCAGTAGGCCGGGGTCGCGAAGAGGACGACGGTCGGTTTGCCGGTTGCAACCGATTCGATCACATTCTGGCAGGGAGGGTAGCGCAGAAAACCCCGAGCAAACGGGCACGGACGTGACGTCCCGGCCCAGTATCAATGCTCGTGTCCGTGAAGGCCGGCCGGGTGATAGTCGTCGTCTCCGGCGGGCACCTGGCAGATTGCCTGGCCCTCCGGCGTATCGATTGAGCAGCCCCGGAAGGAGTCCGGCAGGGCGTCAACCGTCTCCGGCTGCAAGGTCACATGGACGATGCCGAACCGCTCACGCAGCAGGGCGGAGATGTCCAGCAAGACCGGCTCCCATTGGCGCCCAGCGACCAGTTCGACGTGGGCGCTCAACGAGACGAAGCCCGAGGTGACCGTCCAGATGTGCAGGTCGTGGACGCCGTCGACGCCGTCGACTTCGGTCATCGCCGTGCGTACCGCATCCGAATCCATCTCGTCGGGGGTCGATTCAAGCAAGACATCAACAGACTCGCGCAGAGAGCCGCCAGGAACTCCAGACGATCAGCAGGCCGATACCGGCCGAAAGGAGCGGATCGGCCAAGTACCAGCCGGTCGCCAGCATCACGAGCGCCGCGACGATCGCCCCCACCGACCCGAGGGCATCGCCCACGACGTGGAGCAGCGCACCCCTGGTATTGAGGTCATGGGAGTCGCCACCACCACGGGCCAGCACCGCGGCCGACGGCGACGTTGGCGACGAGCCCGGCGACCGCAACGACGAACATCGGGCCGCTGTCGACTTCGGGAGGATCGCCGAACCGCTGGAAACGCCTCCCAGAAGATATAGAAGGAGATCGCCAGCAGGGATGCGGCGTTGACGAACGCGGCCAGGACCTCGGCCCGGCGGTAGCCAAACGAGTACTGCGGCGTCGCCGGCCGGCTCGCCAACCAGGACGCTCCAAGGGCGAGGGCCAGCGCGGCGACGTCGGTCGCCATATGCCCGGCATCGGCCAGCAGCGCCAGCGAGCCGGTCAGCAGCCCGCCGACGAACTCCACGATCAAAAAAGTGGCAGTAATGACAAGCGCGATGACGAGCGGGCGGCGACGGGTGCCGGATACCCCGTGCCCGCCATGAGAATCGTGGGAATCGTGACCGGGCATTGAAGCGTCCGTTCCAGAGGACTCGAGATTGGGTGCAGGACGTTGGCGACGGTCGAGCGCCGCGCACATGCTACCCTACGTCCATGGGCGTACCCTGTTCTCGAGGCGACGTTTTCCGCAAACCCCGCGGCGTAATCTCTTGCAGTCCAGTCCCCCGGCGATCTCGTGCCACGCTCGGCTGGCCCAGTGGCGTCTTGCTCCTCACGCTGTTGTGCGCCGCCTTCGCGGCCGTTGCCATCGGGCCTGAGCGGACCGCGGCCCATGCCTTCCTCCAGACCAGCACGCCGGCAGCGAACGCCGTCGTGGCGGTCTCCCCGACAATCGTCACGATGGTCTTCACCGAGCCGCTGGAGCGGGCATCGAGCCGGGCGGCCCTCTATGACCAGACCGGCCAGGAGATGCCGGAGGCGAGCTACCGGGCCGGGAACGACGAGTACACGATGGTGCTCGATCTTCCGGCTTCCCTGCCGACCGGAACCTACACCGTCGCCTGGGAAACACTCTCGACCGCGGACGGACACAGTGCCCAGGGGTACATCCCCTTCACGGTCGGATCCTCGGCCGATGTCCAGACGGTCATCCCGCCGGTCCTTTCGACCTCCAGCGGCCCGCCTCTCTGGCTCTCGACCCTCTCCCGCTGGGTATCGCTCCTGGGTCTGGCGGTGGCGATTGCTGTCTGGCCGATCTGGCTGCTGGTCTTGCGGCCAGGAATCTCACCGGCTTGGCAGGCCGGCCCTGCCCTCACACGGCGGGTCAAGCACATCGCCGCCTGGGGCATCGGCCTCGCCCTGGCCGGTAGCGTGTTCGCCCTTTGGTGCAGGCGACCTCCTTCAATAGCGGCGATGGCTTCCTGAGTGACCTCGGCTCGACGCTGACCGAGACCCGGTACGGGCGTTTCTGGCTGATCAGGGTCGGATTGCTCCTGGTGCTCGGCGCGATCCTGACGCTGGTGGGCTGGTGGTGGCCCCGCCGGACGATGGCCCTTACGGTCGCCGGCCTGGCCATCTCCGCGGTCCTCCCCATCCCCTACAGCGAAGTCGCCCACGCCGCCGCGCTGACCTCTGGCAGGGCCAGCGCGATCGCGTTCGACGCGGTCCACCTGCTCGGTGCGGGAATCTGGGTCGGGGGTTTGGCCGTTATGGTCCTGGCCCTGATCCCATCACTCCGGGATCTGACCCCAGCCGGTCGCAGGGTGGTCCTCAGCCGGGTGATACCGCGATTCTCGATGGTCGCCCTCGTCTCCTGGGGCGTACTCGGCCTGACCGGCCTCTACAGCGCGTGGCTGCACGTTGGCAACCTCAACGCCCTGCGGGCGACGGAATACGGCCAGTCGCTGCTGTGGAAGCTGCTTCTACTTATTCCGCTGCTGGGACTCGGCGCGTTCAACCTGCTGGTCGTGACCCGCCGCATCCGCTCGTCCGGGCGAGACACGGCCAGGATCGCGACGTGGGGGAAGCGGTTCGGCCTGGCTATCACGGCGGAGCTGGCGCTCGTTATCCTGCTCTTCTTGATCGTAGGGCGGCTGACCGGTCAGGCGCCCGCACGTGAAGAACTCGCCCTTGGCAACGGCCGCGCCACCATCGACCTAAGCGCGGACGGCACCGATGCGACGCTGATCATCACACCGGCCTCGGCCGGTCCCAACCACTACCGCCTCGAAGTCGGCGGGGACCCGTTGCCGGCCGACGCAGGCGCCATCCTGCGGATCGAGTTGCCCGCGCAGGAGGCAGGGCAACTCGACATCCCCCTTGTCCGCGCCGCCGGCAATGCCTTCGAAGGCCACGGCAGCGAGCTCAGTATTACCGGAGACTGGACCATCCAGACGATCCTGATCCGGCCGGGTCAGGACGACTGGACCGTGACGGAATCCCTCGCGATCGGGTCCAGCCCGCCGACCGTCGACCTGCCCGCGCCCGCCTGGCGATTCGGGGTCGCCGGCATCTTCGGACTCGTCCTGCTCGTGGCCGGGGGAGCGGGGCTGGTGTTCGCCTGGTTTGCGGGGCGAGCGCCGATCCGGCGCGAGAGCGCGGGTTTGGGAACGGTGGCGATGGTCGCCGGGGTGATCCTGCTTCTCCAGGCGCGCACCGATCCCGCTGGAGCCACCCTGGCGGGCGGCCCCTCGGCCAACCCGATCGCGGCAAGTTCGGAGTCGATCAGCCGCGGCCAGCAGACCTATCTTGCCAACTGCGTCTCCTGCCACGGCGCGGGCGGTCGTGGGGACGGTCCCGATGCCGCCTCCCTCGATGCCCCGCCTGCCGACCTGACCTCGTCGCACGCGCGGGCGCACCGCGACGAAGATCTCTACTTTTGGATTCAAAACGGCATCACCGGCTCGGCCATGCCCGCCTTCGCGGACGTCCTCGACGAGGACGAAATCTGGGACACCATCAATTACATTCGGTCCCTGCAAGATGCCGTGGTGCGCGACATCCCTCAACCGGAGGACTGCACCGTGGAGCCGGTGACCATCGCACAGCTCCAGGCCCTCGCCGATCCCAATGCTCCGGAGCCGGGTTCCGGCGCCAACCGTGTGCCGGCCACCCCCATCCCCCTTCCCGAAGGCACCCCCGCCGACGCAGACACGGTCGCCCAGATCACGGCGGTGACCCGCGAATTGATCGCCTGCTCGAACGCCCGGGATCCCCTGCGGCGATTGGCCCTGTTCAGCGACGAGAGTTTGAAGCCGAACTTTACTCAGGGCCCGACCGACTCCTTCATCCGCTTGACCGGCACGCCGCCGGTGGCGCTCCCCCCCGAGATCCGGGTGTCGATCGTGGCGATCAGCGATGTCCAGGTCATGCCGGACGGCCGGGTGCGGGCAACGGTCGCCGCCGACAATCCCACCACCCACGCCCACGGCCCCAACGGCGAAGAACTCGTCGGACAGCAATCGCTCGAGGTCGTCACCCTCGTCTTCGTCCAGCAAGACGGCCGCTGGCTGATCGACGACCAACTCACCTAGCGTCCAACTCACCGTCGCGATCATCCGTCCACCTGGGGGCGAAGTGGCACAGCGGGCCGTGGAACTCGATCCGCGTAGCGGTCTTGCCCGTCTGTTGCCTCATGACGCCACGCCCGACGCCGTGCGCCTCGTGACGGCGCGAGCGACGCGCGGCGTCGGCGATGGGATCGTCAGCATCCTCCTGCCAGTCCACCTGGCGACGCTCGGATTCGGCTCGGTGCGGGTGGGCATCATCGCCACGGTCACGTTGTTGGGATCGGCGGCGATCACGCTTGGTGTCGGCCTCATGGCCGGCCGGTATTCCCGGCGGTGGCTGCTGCGGCGAGCGACCGTTCTGGTGGTCCTCACCGGCCTCGGGTTCGCCTTCGTCGATTCCTTCTGGCTGCTCCTCCCAATCGCATTTGTCGGCTCGCTCAACCCATCGACCGGAGACGTCAGCGTCTTCCTGCCGACCGAGCAGGCCCTGCTGCCCCAGACCGTCCCCGGAGCCCAGCGCACCGCCCTGTTCGCACGCTATTCACTGGCGGGATCTCTGGCGGCCGCGATCGGCGCCCTATCGCGGGCTGGCCTGCGGAGCTTGCGGAAGATCACGGCATCAACCCCGACACCGCCAACTCCGCCATGTTCGCGCTGTACGGCCTGCTGGGCCTGCTCATCCTCTGGACCTATCGGGGCCTCTCAGACCAGGTTGAACCTGCCCTGAAGAAGAGCGGCAAGCCGCTTGAGCAGTCGCGGCAAATCGTGCTGCGCCTGGCGGCTCTGTTCAGTCTCGACTCCCTCGCCAGCGGCTTCGTCGTCCAGTCGCTCCTGGCGGTCTGGCTCTTCAATCGGTTCGACCTCTCGGTGACAGCCGCCGGCGCCATTTTCTTCTGGACCGGACTGTGCTCCGCCGGTTCGCAACTTTTCGCCGCTAAGCTGGCTGCCAGGATCGGCCTCGTCAACACGATGGTCTTCACCCATCTCCCGGCCAACATCTGCCTGATGCTGGTGCCGTTCATGTCGTCGCTGCCGTTGGCGCTGGGCCTGCTTCTGCTGCGCAGCGTGCTCTCGCAGCTGGACGTTCCCGCCCGCCAGTCCTACGTGATGGCGGTCGTGCCCCCCGAGGAGCGCTCCGCCGCGGCCAGCGTAACCAACGTTCCCCGCAGCCTCGCGTCCGCCCTCGGCCCCCTGCTTGCCGGCTGGCTCCTGGCCGAATCCGACTTCGGCTGGCCGCTCGTCATCGCCGGCGCCCTAAAGGCCACGTATGATGTGCTCTTGCTGATCATGTTCAGGAATGTCCGCCCGCCGGAGGAAGCAGGCTTCTAGTCACAGTGCCCCAAGTCGCGGTGTTATGCTCTTGAGGTGAGTCAAACCTGCCATTCGGACGGAGTCCGACCATGACCGCTACCACACATCAGACGGAACGCGCCCCTACCGAACGGACGGAGCACCCGCATATTGTGCGGACGCCCGGCGTCCTCGGTGGAAAATCGCGAATCGACGGAACACGCATTTCCGTCTTGCACGTCCTGACTATGTACAAGCTTGGCGGAGAATCCGTCGAATCCATCGCCGAGACGTACGGCCTCAATCCCGCACACGTCCACGACGCGATAAGTTACGGTCTGGATCATCTTGACGAGATGCGCCGCGACGACGAGCGCCGCCAGCTCCGCAGCGTCCTGCGCGAGAACGACATGGTCTACGCTGGCGGTCGCCTCATCGTGCGCGAGCGCCTCAAGGACACGAAGATCTCTCCGGAGACACCGATCTACACCTGGGAGACATTGCCGGACGAGTTTGACCACCAGCCGTGGCTGTAGCCGGGCTCTCTGCGACGATCTACGTCGACCACAACGTGGAGTCCGCCTTGATCTTGGCCCTGCGGTCTCAGGGGTATGACGTTGTCGTGCCGATTGAGATCGGTATGGCGCAAGCGACCGACGAAGCACATCTCGAACGCGCGGCTCGGGAGCGTCGCCTTCTCATTTCCCACGATTTGAGCGACTTCCCGATACTCGCGGCGGACTGGTACAGGCAAGGACTGACCCATTCGGGGATCCTGCTCGCGGAGCAGCCACCTCTGTTGTCGATCAAGGTTCTTATTGCCAGAGTGCTTGTCGTTCTGGATAGCAGATCTGCGCAAGAGTTCGAGAACGAGGTGCTTTGGATCTAGGTGCGGAATTGTGGTTACTCGCTGAACAGCGCCATATGCACATGAAGGGCGAACTGCAACCGCAAACGCACGTCGGCCGCATCGAGGTCAAGGCCGGTGATCTCGACGATGCGATCGAGGCGGTAGAGGACCGTGTTGCGGTGGACGCCGAGCAGGCTCGCCGCTTCTTTCGGACTGGCGTTGGCCCGGAAAAAGGCGTCCAGGGTGCGGATGAGATCGGCGCTGTGCTCGCGGTCGTAGGTGATCAGGGGATCGAGCGACTCGCTATGGAACGCGCGTAGTTCCGGCAGCCCTTCAGCGGCGTAGATCAGGCGGTAGACACCGAGGTCGTCGAAGCCGGTGAGGTGACCGGGCCCATGCAGCCGCCGCCCGAGGGTCAGCGCCTGTCGAGCCTCCTGATGCGACCGTCGAATCCCGTCAAGGCCTGCGTGCGGCCGGCCGAATCCGACCGAAACAACGTCTGTTCCACCCCGGGTCAGATCAACCAGGTCATCGTGAAGCTGTCGGGCCACGCGGCGCGCCTCGGCGGGCGATGGCGCCGGCCAGACGACATCGCCGCTGTTGTTCCGCACCCTCCACAGGACCCGGGCCTCCCGCCCCGCTCCCGCCCGGATCAGGGCATCGTCGAGGAGGGCCCAGCGGGCGTCACGGCCCCTGGCCATTGACGGGCCACCAGCCGCCTGGTCCATGCGCACGATCACCGCGACGTGGGGATCGTCCAGGTCGTGGCCCAGACGCCGGGCCTGCTGCCGGAGTGAAACCTCGCTGCGGAGCGCGCCGTCCAGCACCTCGTCGAGGACGTTCAACTCGACTTCGCGACGGACATTCGCGGCCGCCTGATCCCGGGCCAGCACCACGGCACACGCCGCGGCGCCGCGCGAGGTAAGCATGCCGTCTTCCGACGTTTCAGTGCCGCGCGGCACCAGAAGGGAGACGGAGCCCAGCAACCCGTCGCGCCCGATGACCGGCGCGACCACACGGTTCCAGCGCCCATCCAGGCCGCGCACCGAGGTCGGGGGATCGGCCGGGCTGCTGGCGGCCATCTCGCGCAACCAGGTGGCCAGCACCTGCTGCGTGTCGGCCAGGGCCGTTTCGACCGAGGCCAGGGTTGCGCGCGCCGCCCCGGGCGTCGAGGTGGATGGGGCATGGAATGCCAGGATCTCGCCGTCGATATCCTCCAGAACCGCGGCCCGCTCCGATAGCTCTGCCAGGGTCCGGACCAGAATCGGCAGCGGCTCTCCAGAGATGGCCAGATCGATAAGTGTGCGGCCAACCTCCTCGCTTCGTTGCCGGATGGCCCGGCGCCGCTCGGTGATCGCCCTGGCGGTCTCCCGCTCCAACGAGCCCAGGTCGGTCCCTTCCGGCAGAACCAGCAGCGGCAGGGAATGCTCGTCGGCGGCGGCACAGGCCTCGATCGTGGCGTCGCCCAGGAAGCAGACGGCGGCGACTCCGAACCCTGCTAATTGCCTCACCGCCGATTCGAGCGTGAGCCGCTCATCGACCAGCTCCAGGGCCTGGGTCGAGAGGAAGACGACCTCGCCGCCGTTCAGGTGGCCGAATGCGGGCGGCACCGGCCGCAACCGGGTCGCCCAGGTCACCTCTTGCTCCAGCCCGGTGCTGCCGGCCCGAACCTGCGTCCCCGCCGGCAGCGCCTGCCGGAGGACATCGTTGACGGTGATCATGTCTGGACCGAGACGGGAAGACGGGAAGACGGGAAGACGGGAAGGACGGACGATGGGCTGGGCAACGCCACTCCCTCCAGTCCTTGCCGCGTCTCGCTTTGCCGAGACCTAGCGTTCACCATTCCATCCCATGCTTTTATGACCTTTCCGCTCGCACATTGTCCTTCGTCCTTCCGTCCTTCCCGTCTTCCCGTCTCAGCTCTCCCCGTACCGGGCAAGCTCCCACGGGGTGACGTAGCGGCGGTACTCGTCGTACTCGGCCCGCTTCACGGTCAGCAACTGCTCGTAGATGTATTCGCCGAGCGCGTCGCGCAAGACATCGTTTTCCGCCAGGGCATCGAGCGCCTGACCAAGGGTCTTTGGCAGGACAGGAACCCCCAGGCGATTCAATTCCGCCTCGTCGTAGGCAACCAGGCTTTCGTTCAGCGGGCTGGGCGGTTCGGCGCCGGTACGGACTCCGTCCATCGCGCAGGCAACGACCGCGGCGAAGGCGAGATACGGATTCGCCATCGCGTCCGGGCACCGGAGTTCCAGGGCCCCGTCCTCGCCGGCGGCCCAGGCCGGGACGCGGATCAGGGCAGCTTGTCCGACTCTGGCCCAGAGGGCGTGCCGGGGAGCGCGATGCCCCGCGGCGAGGCGCTTGTAAGAATTGACCGTCGGGCATGTGATTGCGCAGAGGGCGGCGGCGTGCCGGAGTTGACCGGCGATCACCTGCCGGGCCAGCGTCGATAGCTCGTCCGGGGCATCCTTGGCCCGGATGAGATCGTTGCCGCCGCTCAAGCCGGCGATCCGTTGGAACAGGTGCATGCCCGAGCCGGCCGCCGTCGTCAGGGGCTTGGGCATGAAAGTTGCCCGGAGGCCGCGCCGTTGGGCCACCGATCGGATCACCTGGCGGACCGTCATGATCTGGTCGGCCATCTTGATCCCGCCGGTCGGAAGCAGATCCAGTTCTTCCTGCCCGGGGCCGGTTTCGTGGTGGGCGCCACCGACTCCCACGCCGATCTCGTGCAAGGTCGCGACGATCTCGTCCCTGGTCCCCGAGATCAAATCCTCGCCAAGGTCGAAGTACCCGGCCTGATCCGGCAGCAGCGGCAGTCCATCGCTGCCAAGATCGCCGCGCAGGAGGTAGTACTCGATCTCCAGGCTGACCCGGTAGTCGAACCCAGCCGCCGCGCACGATTCGAGCGTGCGCTGCAACGCCGAGCGCGGATCCCCGGCGAATGGCTGACCATCCCGGCGGTGGACCGAGCAGTAAATCCGCGCCCTTCTGGCCTCGGACGGGTCGGTCCCTCCCGGGAGGACGGTCAACGTCGCCGGGTCCGGCACCAGGTAGAGGTCGAGCTCGTGCAGCCTGATCCCGCCCGTCAGTGCCGCCCCGTCGAAGCGGTAGCCGTGGACGAAGGTGTTCTCCAACAGCGCGGCGGGGATGGTCAGCGACTTGACCCCGCCGGTGATATCGCTGAACTGGAGGTCGATCAGGCGGACGCCCTCGCGGTCAACACGTTCGCGCGCGGCCTCTTCGGCCGCGGGATCTCGCGGGGATTGGGTCTGTGTCGGCATCATCGCCATGCGTGCGTTCCTACGATTCCGAGAGTCGCAGACTCCGAAGGCAGCCCGTCCCGCGACCACAAGCTATCTGCGGGACTTATGCTCTCGATCCAAACGGCCAGTAGGGGGATGGTACCGTGATGGCAAGTCCTCTGCAATGGAAACAGCCACCAGAGGGCAATTGGGCGTTGAGTCCAAACCTATTGGTGCGTATTGCTGGCGAGCGTACCTAGCTATGCCCAATTTTCCTGCCTAAACTGACTTCCCCACAGCGTCGTGGAGTCTTGCATATCCGCCTAGGCCGCGACCCTGGCCCCGGGCGACGGTGCCGCTCTTGGTGCCGCCGCCCTTTGTGTCGTCTCCCACCTGGAGATGTTGGCCGCGCCACGAGCCTCCGAGAGGAGTCCGAATGCAGCTCCCGCAGGGATCCATTCCCGGCACGTCATCCATGCAGGCTTCGACCATCGCGCCTCTCTATGATCCGGCGTTCGAGCATGACGCCTGCGGCGTCGGCCTGGTCGTGGACATCGCCGGACGCGCCTCGCGGGACATCGTCGAGCGTGCCCTCGGCGGGTTGGTCAACCTGACCCACCGGGGAGGTGTCGGGGCCGACGCCCGGACCGGCGACGGCGCGGGCATCCTGACCCAGATTCCGCTGGCATTCCTCGCGCCCGAGCTGGAGCGACTTGGCCACGGCGATGTCGCTCCGGGTGAGCTCGGCGTAGCGATGACCTTCTTCCCGCAAGATGCCGACGCCGCGGCGGCCTGCCGCCCGCTGCTCGAAGCGGCGATGACGGACCAGGGAATTGATGTCATCGGCTGGCGCGAGGTACCAGTCCAGCCGGAGATGCTGGGCGAAACTGCCGCCCGCACCTTGCCCCGGATCGCCCAGTTGCTCCTCCGCCGCCCGGTTGGGCGCGAAGCCCAAGCGTTCGAGCGCGACCTGCTCCTGGCCCGTAAGGCGGCCGAGCGAGCGGTCGCGTCCGCCGGGATCGACGGCTTCTTCGTCGTCTCCTGTTCGGCCCGCACCCTGATCTACAAGGGCTTCTGCCTGCCGGAAGACCTGCCGGCCTTCTACCCCGATCTGCGCGATCCCAACTACACAAGCGCCATTGCCCTCTTCCACCAGCGCTATAGCACCAACACGTTGCCGACCTGGGCGATGGCCCAGCCCTTCCGATTCATCGCCCACAACGGCGAGATCAACACCGTTCAGGGCAACCGCAACTGGATGATGGCCCGCGACGAGACGGGCGAGCTGGCCTTCGCCGACGGCGTCGGCGGCGAGCAGATCCGACCAGTCGTCAGCCTCTCCGGCTCCGATTCCCTCAGCCTCGACAACACCCTCGAGTTGCTCTACCACGGCGGTCGCGGCTTGCCGCAGTCGTTGATGATGCTCGTCCCCGAGCCGTGGGAGCAGTTGCCCGCCCCGGAGGAGATGGCGGCCGACCTTCGCGCCTTCTACGACTTCAACGCCGGCGTAATGGAGCAGTGGGACGGCCCGGCCGCCCTCGCCTTCTCCGACGGCGTCCGCGCCGGGGCAACCTTGGACCGCAACGGTCTCCGCCCCCTGCGCTACGCGGTCACCTCCGACGGCGTCTTGATCGCCGGGTCGGAAGCAGGCACCGTCGCCGTCGATCAGGCCACTGTCATCGAAAAGGGTCGCCTCGGCCCCGGCCAGATGATCATGGTCGATACCGAGCGCGGCGTCGTGCTGCGCAACGATGAGTTGAAGGCCGAGGTCGCCGCCGCCCAGCCGTACGCTCAGTGGCTGGCCGATGGTCGGATCACGCTCGATGTTGTCCCGGAGCCGGAGGAGGCCCTTCCCGCGCCGACTCCCTTGCCGGTTGCGGCGGCCTCCGCCGACGGCGCTCCGGCCAAGGCGCCGCGCATGGCCGCTCCGGTCCGCACCCGGGAGGACGCCGGCACGGTCTCGGTGCAGCGCACCTTCGGCTACACCGCCGAAGACATCCGCCTCATCGTCCAGCCGATGGCGGGAGAAGGCAAGGAGCCGACCTGGTCGATGGGCGACGACGCGCCCCTGGCCATCCTCTCCGACCGGGTCCGGCCGCTCTCCTCGTACTTCCGCCAGCGGTTCGCCCAGGTCACCAATCCGGCGATCGACTCGCTGCGCGAACGGAAGGTCATGGCGGTCGACGCCTTCGTCGGTCCCCGGGGCAACGTCCTCGTCGAAGGGCCTGAGCAGGCGAAGCTCGTTCACCTCAAGAGCATCGTTCTCGCCGAGAACGAGCTCCAGGCCCTCAAGTCGCTCAACGGCGATCTGCCCGCGAAGTGTTTCTCGACCCTCTTCCCGGTCGCCTCGCCTGACGGCATCCTGGCATCCACGCTCGACACCCTGATCGCCGAGACCGAGGCCGCCGTTCGCGCCGGAACCGGTCTGATCGTCCTGAGCGACCGCGGCGTCGACGCGGAGAACGCCCCGCTGCCGATGCTGCTCTCCGTGGCCGCCGTCCACCACCACCTGGTGCGGCAGGGCCTGCGGATGAAGGCCGATATCGTCGCCGAGACCGGCGAGGTCTGGGACGTCCACCATCTCTGCACCCTGATCGGCTACGGCGCATCGGCCGTCCACCCGTACCTCGCGCTCGCCGCCGGCTCGACGCTGGCCGGGCAGCGCGGCTACGAGGGCCTGACCGGCGCGGCGCTGCGCAAGAACTACATCAAGGCTCTGGAAAACGGCTTCCTCAAGGTCTCCTCGAAGATGGGCATCTCGACCGCCGCCGGGTACCGCGGTGCCCAGATCTTCGAGACGATCGGCCTGAGCACGGAACTGGTCGAGGCCCACTTCACCGGCACCCCGGCCCGCCTCGGCGGCATCGGCCTCGCCGAAATCGAAGCCGACGTCCGCACGCGCCACGCGGTCGCCTACGCCGAGAGGTCAACCGCCTGCCGGACTTCGGCCTGATCCGCTTCCGCAAGGACGGCGAGACCCACGCCTGGAGCCCGACGGTCGTCAAGGCGATCCAGGAGGTCAGCGAGGGTGGCGACAAGCAGACCTACGACGCCTACCGCGCCCTGATCAAGGAGCAGCCCCTCACGGCGGTCCGCGACCTCCTCACGATCTCGCCGCTGGGTGAGCCTGTCCCGCTGGAGGAGGTCGAGCCCGTCTCCGAGATCGTCAAGCGCTTCGTCGTCACGGCGATGTCGCTCGGCTCGCTCAGCCCGGAGGCGCACAGGACGCTCTCGATCGCGATGAACCGGCTCGGCGCCCGCTCCAACTCGGGAGAGGGCGGCGAGGATCCGCACGCCTACGGCGAGCCGGGGCCGGACGTCTCCCACAACAAGGTCAAGCAGGTTGCTTCTGGACGCTTTGGCGTCACCGCCAACTACCTGGTCCACGCCGAAGAGCTGGAGATCAAGATCTCGCAGGGCAGCAAGCCGGGCGAGGGTGGCCAGATCCCGGGCCACAAGGTGACCCCGTTCATCGCCCGCCTGCGCCACGCGGTCCCGGGTCTGCCCCTTGATCTCCCCGCCACCGCACCACGACATCTACTCGATCGAAGACCTCGCCCAACTGATCTACGACCTCCGCCAGATCAACCCGAAGGCCAAGATCGGCGTCAAGCTGGTCAGCGAGGCGGGCGTGGGCACGGTCGCCGCGGGCGTCGCCAAGGCCCGGGCCGACTACATCCTGATCTCCGGCCACAACGGCGGCACCGGCGCTTCGCCGCTGGCCTCAATCAAGCACGCGGGATCGCCGTGGGAACTCGGCCTCGCCGAGACTCAGCAGACCCTGGTGATGAACGGCCTGCGCTCCCGGGTTCGCCTCCGCACCGATGGCGGCCTGAAGACACCGGAAGATGTCATCACCGCGGCGCTCCTGGGCGCCGAGGAGTTCGGCTTCGGCACCTCGATCCTGGTGGCGATCGGCTGCGACATGGCCCGACAGTGCCACCTCAACACCTGCCCGACCGGCATCGCCACGCAGAAGGAGGAGCTGCGGGCGAAGTACAGGGGCACGCCGGAAATGGTGATCGCCTTCTTCACCCACCTGGCCGAGGGCATCCGCGAGAACCTCGCCGCCATGGGTGCCCGTTCCATCGACGAGCTGGTCGGTCGTTCTGACCTACTGGCCGCCAAGGCGGTCGAAGGCCGCGCCGCAATGCTCGACTTCAGCGAAATCATGGCCGAGCCGGCCGCGGCCGACGTCCGCAAGAAGACGCTCGAGATCGACCACCACAAGCCGACGCTGGACGATCGGCTGCTCGAGTTGATCACCCCTGCCCTCGACGCGAACCAGTCCGTCGAGACCGACGCGACCATCGCCACCCCGGACCGGACGATCGGCGCCAAGGTCGCCAACGCGATCGCGGTCCGCCGCGCCGCCGGGCAGCCGGTCAGCGGCGACGTCACCTGCCGCTTCACCGGCAGCGCCGGCCAGAGCTTCGGCGCCTTCATCGTCGCCGGGATGCACCTCTCGCTCGAGGGCGAGGCGAACGACTACGTCGGCAAGGGCATGAGCGGCGGTGAGATCGCCATCCGCCCCCCGAAAGCAGCCCCGTTCACTGACGCGCAGGCCATCGCCGGCAACACCAACCTCTACGGTGCGACGGGCGGCGCCCTGTTCGTAGCGGGCAAGGCGGGCGAGCGCTTCGGCGTCCGCAACAGCGGCGCGACCGCGGTGGTCGAGGGCGTCGGCGACCACGGCTGCGAATACATGACCGGCGGCACGGTCGTCGTCCTCGGACCGACCGGGCGCAACTTCGGCGCCGGCATGACCAACGGCACCGCCTACGTGCTCGACACGACCGGCGAGCTCTCGTCCAAGATCAACGACGAGTCGATCTCCCTGACCCCGATCGTCCCGGGCGAGGACGGCCAGCTGCGCGAGCTGATCGAGCGCCACCACGCCCTGACCGGCAGCCGCCAGGCCGAGAAGCTGCTCAACGCCTGGAACGCCGCCCTGCCCTCCTTCTGGCGCGTGATCCCCAAGGAGTCCCTCACCCTCGCCCCGGCCGTCACCGAGGACGAGGAGAAGGTCGCGGACTAACCTCTCGTATCGAACCTTTAGCACTCAACCTAGAGGAGGAAGAGGAGAAAGTCGCGGACTAGTCACGCGCATCAGAAAACAGTTAGGACCGGGCGGCACAATTGGTGCCGCCCCTCCTGGTACCCTTAGAAAAGCCGGTCGTCGGCCCACGTATTGTTAAGTATTGCCCACCATTTACCTCGTCGAGCGCGCCAGGGGCGCCAAGGAAACGATCGATCTCATGCAGGCGTACCTCGACGCGCCAGGTCGCCCGTATCACCTCGCCGTCCTAGACGCACATGTGATTACCGCTGTGCGTCAGGTTCCCCGAGACGCCGTCCCCGACATGCCCGACCGCATCATCGCCGCGACGGCTCGTTCGCTCGGCTTCCCCCTCATCACCGCCGACGAGCGGATCCACTCCTCTGGTGTCGTCGAGGTCATCAGGTAGGAAGGGAAATACTCGGACGGCCTTACTCCCCGAGAACTCGGACCCAGTCCAAGTGAGGCCTGACCGCGTTCGCAAGACGGCGGTCGGCAGTACAGAATTCCGCGCCAAGGCGGTCGGCGAGGGCCAGGTAGTGGGCATCATATGCGGCGGGTCGACCAAACCTCGCCGCGAGCTGCATCGCTGATTGGTGAAGGTCCACCTCGTGAAAAAACTCGATAGGCAGCCGTGGGCGAGGGAAATTGCATCAATCGCGTCTTCACGAGGTATCGACCGGACAATCGCCAAGCGATGCAATGCGTTGGTTACTTCATACAAAAGCAGCCGAGGGGCAACGAGGCGCCGCCGCTGCTCGGCCCAACCCCGCCAAAGAGTTCGCACGCTCTCCGCAGTCGTTGCATCGTTGGTAGACGCAACTCGGAGGACAACAAGGTCCGCGTCGACGCAAATCGGGACTGATCGTATTGCCTCACTCAACACGAGACCGGTCCAGGAGGATGCCGAGGACAGCGTCATCCCGATCTTGCCTGCCGCCATCGATGAGTTCGTCAGCATCAGGCATCGGACGGCCGTTCATGCCACGCTGGATCCGCTTAGCTATGCCGTCCGCTTCATCGAGCCATTCGGCGAGGGGGGATTTGCCTTTGCGGAGACGATCATACTCGGTCGAACGAAATGACGACCGCTTAGGTCGCCCAGAGCGCTCGACAACGACCCTGCTCTCGTTCTCGGCCACCTCTCGGAGCAGTTCGCCAAAGTGGACCCTGGCCTCTGTTGCCGTCATTCGCCGCTCCATCTAACCTCCTCGATCGATTGATTGATTGATTAACTCTGAATAGTCTAGCATGGCGCCTGTCCGCTGCGCCGCTACAACCGCGGGTCGATCGGTTCGCTCTCCAGCGCCAGGACACCCAGGGCGCACTCGTGGATGCGGTGGAGCGGTTCTCGGCGGACGAATCGCTCAAGACCCTCGATGCCGAGCGCGAATTCGCGCAGCGCCAGCGAACGCTTGCCGGCGACGGCCCGGGCGCGGAGGCGTTCCAGGTTCTGGGGCCGCGTGTACTCCGGACCGTAGGTCAGGCGCAGGTATTCGCGGCCGCGACACTTGATCGCGGGTTGGACCAGGCGGTCGCGAGCGCCGCGCCGGGTGACGAACTCGGCGGGCTTGACAACCATGCCCTCGCCGCCCGAGGCGGTCAGGTCTTCCCACCATGCGACCGCGGCCTGAACGCTCTGGGCGTCATCGAGATCGACGTCGAGATTGGCCGTCGCGATCAGAAACGGTTGGGCGGGGTCGTCTCCCGCGGCCAGCCGGGCCAGAGTGTCCAGGTGCCAGCGATGCGGCTTGTCGACGTGGACCACGCCCTCGCTCGCCAAGAGGTGAAAGGGCGCCATGCGGACGTCTGCGATGCCGGTAACGGGCCAGACGTAGCCGCCATACACCTCAACGTACCGCTCTACCTGAGCGAGGCGATCCGCCACTGACGCGCGAAGTCCCTCTGCCTCGGTCCCGTGCGCGATCGCGCTTTCGAGCGCCACGAGCGACTGCCGTAGCGAGTCCAGACCCGCCCGCCCCGCCGGAGCGTACTGCTGGCGCAGGAGTTCCTGTGCCTTCAACGACCAAGGCAGGATCTCCGCATCCAGACAGACCCAATCGGTCCCCAACTCCTCCCAGAGTCCGCTGGTATCCATCGCGGATCGGACACGCTCCAGGACCGCGTCGAGCAGCCCGGCTTCGGTGAAGAATGGACGGCCGGTGCGCGTGTAGCAGGCTCCGCCGCTACCGTCCTGCACCCCAAACCGCGCCCGCGCGACCGCTTCGTCACGGCAGACAACCGCAATCGCGCGAGAGCCCATGTGCTTCGCCTCGCAGACGACGTGCTGCACGCCGCTCTGCCGGTAGTAGGCGAAGGCTTCGTCCGGGTGTTCGAGCATATCCGGCCGGGCGCTCGTCTCCGGCGGCGACATCGTCGGCGGCAGGTGGATCAGCCAGCGCGGATCGACCGAGAAGCGGGCGATCGTCTCCATCGCCGCGGCCGCCTGCTCCACCCGGATCGTCACCCGTCCCATCAGCCGGGTCTCGATCACCCGATGCCCAAGGACATCGGTGATCTCCAGCAGTTCGTCGCTGCGTTGCTGGGCGGTAGTCGCGGTCAGCTCGGATGGGTCCACCTCGCCGTCGGCGGACGGTGGCGGCGCGGCCGGGAAGGGTCGGGCTGACTGCGCATAGACCCGCTCGGCCGGGACGGACACGAGCTCACGCTCCGGCCAACGTAGGGCGGTCAGGCCGCCCGCCGAAGACGCAACCGGTGTCGATGTTGATCGTGTTGTTGAGCCACTCCGGCGTGGCAACTGGCGTGTGCCCATAGACGACCGCGGCCGGACCCCGGTAGGCCCTGGCCCATTCAATCCGGATCGGCAGCCCGGCGTCATCGCTCTCGCCCGTGGTCTCGCCGAAGAGGGCAAAATCGCGCACCGTCGCGGATGTTCGCCCCTGGAACTCCTGGCGCATCCCCGCGTGGGCAACGACGAGGTCGCCGTCGTCCAGAACGCAGTGACTGACGAGACGATCGAGGAAGGAGGCCACTCGATCCCGGAACTCCGGCGGCTCCAGGTCAAGCTGCCGCATTGATTCCTCCAGGCCATGGCGGATCTGAACGTTGCGGCCGCGCAGCGCCCGGACCAGTTTGGCGTCGTGGTTACCAGGCACGCAGAGGGCGACACCGTCGTGGACGGCATCCATCACCAGGCGGAGCGTGTCCGGGATGCGCGGTCCCCGGTCGACCAGATCGCCCAGGAAGATCAGGCGGCGTCCTTCGGGATGGCTGACAGCGTATGCCTCGCCATCTGGCCCAGAAACCACAGCGACCTCATACCCGAGCCGGTCAAGGAGCAGGAGGAGTTCGGCGAAGCAGCCGTGGACATCGCCGACGATGTCGAACGGGCCGTGGTCGTCGCGCCGGTCGGTCCACAGACGCTGGCGGACCACCTGAGCTTCATTGACATCCTCCTCAGAACGGAAAAACCAGACGGGCCGGAACCCCTCGCGCTCCAGCCCCTGCCTGCCCCGGATCCCCTGCCGAAGTTGGGTCACCTGACGATGGATGGCGTGGCTGGGGGTCTGGCGGTCCGCCCGGGAGCGATTGCGGGCCTGGATGTCCCGTTCCGGCAGGTCGAAGACGATCGCGACCGGGAGTACGTGGTGCTCCCTGGCAAGGGCAACCAGCGGCGTGCGCCAGGCGGGCTGGACATTGGTGGCGTCGATCACGGTGAGACGGCCCCAGGCGAGGCGCTTGGCGACGATCAGGTGCAATACCTCGAAGGCGTCAGCGGTCGCGTCCTGGTTCGTCTCGACGTCGGAGACCAGGGCGCGGCACACGTCCGAGGAGACGATCTCCGTCGGGCGAAAGTGGGATCGGGCAAAGGTCGACTTGCCTGAGCTTGATGCCCCGATCAGAACGACGAGGCTGACCTCGGGGATGTTCAGGTCGCTCATGCCGCTCCTTCTCCGCCATGCCGGGAGAAGACGGCCATCTGCAACGGCGCTCCGGCCTCCTCGTCGAGCGGCCCGATCGGGTGGATCCGGACCTGGTAGCCCCAGGCGGCACAGACCGACTCGCACCATGCGCGGAACTCGGCCCGGGTCCACTCGAACCGGTGATCGGAGTGGCGGAGTGCCCCGGCGTCGAGGTCGGGGAAGCGGACGTTGTAGTCGGCGTTCGGGGTGGTGACGACGACCATGCCCGGCCGGGCCTCCCCGAAGACCACTCGAGAGAAGGCCGCGATCCGCCACGGGTCGAGGTGCTCGATCACTTCGATCGCCGCCGCGGCGTCGTATCCCGCCAGCCGCGGATCACGGTACGTCAGCGCCCCGTGGAGGAGTTTGATCCGATCGTGCGGCTTAGGCCCCGAATCGTCCACATCGAGCGCCCGCGCCGCCCGCGCTAACGCTTGATGGGAGACATCGACGCCCACGATCTCGGTGAATTGGGGGATCTCACGCAGCAACTGGAGAAGCCGTCCCTCCCCGCACCCGAGATCAAGCACTCGTCTGGCTCCGCTCTCGCGCAGCACGTCCACGGCAGCGGCGAGCCGCTGGTCGTGTAGCCGCACAACCGGTAGTGAGGCCTCCGCCGGTTCTGACTCGGCCGGACGATCGTCGAGCTCGGTCAGCCGGGCGACCGCGTCATCGACGAGGGTGCGGCGGTGGCGGAGATACCGCTTGGTGATCGTCTCGCGCAACGGGTGGGCCTGGAGCCACCCTTCGCCGCGGCGCAGCAGCTTGTCGGTCTCGTCCTCGCCGACGAAGTAGTGCTTGGCGTCGTCCAATACCGGGATGAGGACGGTCAGGTGGGCAAGGAGGTCGCGCACACGCACAACGCCCCTCAACCCCAGTGTGACGTTCGGCGCATCCTCCCACTCCGGAAATCCAGCGTTGAGCAGCGGACGGTCGATCTCGACGGCGTACCCAAGTGGCTCGAACAGATCGCGCAGGACGTGATCCCCATCGCGCGCCGGAACCACGGAAATCCGCGCCGATCAAGGGCAATCGTTCGTCGACCAAATCCGGCCGCTCCCGGGATCGCCCGCTGAGCGCCGTTCCGTACACCTCGCCGATGGCCACGCTCATGAACGACGACGCGACGTACGGCCGGTCGTTGACGTACTGGTAGAGGGCAAACGCGGCAGGTGCGCCGCCCTTGCGCCGCACCAACCCGACCGGGTCAACCTCGACCAACAGGGCCGCCGTAGCGCGCTCGTCGCGTACGTCCGGCCAGAAGACGTGCGCCTGCCCAAACCCCAGCGAGAACGCCTGCGGCTCCCGCCTGCCCGGATGCTTGTGGAGCAGATACCCGAGGTCGGTCGCCGGTGACCGCTCGAGCGTGATCGTCAGCAACACCGCCGGCCTTCCCGCCTACTCCTTGTACCTCTTTGGCCAGTCGACGCCCTGCCAGGTAACCACCTTGTCGGGCATGACCTTGATCAGCCAGCGAGGCTGGTTCAGCGTCGGCACCAGGTACTCGGGACCGTGCGGACCGAGGTAGCGAACCGACATCCGCTCCGCGATCGGCACCCAGGCCCCGCCGACGTTCGGCTCCTCGACGACCGTGCCACGTCCCTGTGCCACGAAGCGGCGGTTACGGGCGTCGTCTTCGTCGATCGTGAAAGAGACACGCGGATCAGCCTTGATGTGAGCTGCCCAAGCGCTCTTCCGCCGGGCGACAAACCAGAACCCGCCATCGGCCTCGTCGTACTCGAACCAAACTGGCACGACATAGGGCCATCCACGCTCATCCAGCGTCGCCAGACGACAGATGTTCCCCTGCGCGAAAAGGTCGGCAAGATCCTCTTGGCTCATCGTCCCGATCTTGCCGCGCCAGTCCTGGTTCGCCCCCTCCGTCATCCCGCCTCCTGGTGCGCTTCTCCGCCTGGTAGGGGCAGGGCTTGCCCTGCCCAATCTACGCGAATGCGTAGCCGGGCAGGACAAGCCCTGCCCCTACAAGACGTCCATTCCGGCCAATCTGGCGTGGCAGCCCACTACACCGCCGTCCACCCTCCATCGACTACCAGCGTGTGCCCGCTGACCATAGCGGCGCCCGGGCTGGCGAGATAGACCACCGCCGCGGCGATCTCCTCCGGCACGGCCAGCCGGCCCAGCGGAATCCGGCTGAAGACATCCTGGCGGAACTCCGGATCCTCGAACATGGGACGGGTGAGGGGCGTTTCGACGAACGTCGGACCAACAGCGTTAACCCTGATCCCGTACTCGGCCCACTCGAAGCAAAGGACCCGGGTCAGATTGACTACCCCGGCCTTGCTGGAGCAGTAGGCGGCCCGCTTGGTGTACCCGACGATGCCCATCTGGCTGGCCATGTTGATGATGCAGCCGCCCTGAGGGGATTGGTCGCGCATCTGACGTCCCGCCGCCTGGGCCACGAAGAACACGCCTTTCAGGTTGACGTCGAGGACGGTATCCCAGTCGGCCTCTTCGACATCGAAAGCCAACTTCGGCACGTTGAGCCCGGCGTTGTTGAGGAGGATGTCTAGGCGACCATCCCCGAAGGCGGCCGCCGCCGCGACGCAGTCGTTGATGCTGGCCATGTCACGTACGTCGAGCGAAAGTGCCGTGGCGTTCGCGCTACCGGCGGCGGCGATCGCCGCCACCGTGTCTTCGGCCCGGTCCATCCTGTCCGGCAGTTCGGTCACCGCCACCCGTGCTCCGGCTTCGGCCAGGGCAAGGGCGCTCGCCCGGCCAATCCCGGTTCCCGCTCCAGTCACCAACGCGACTTTGCCGTCAAGGTTTGCCCAACTCGGCCCCGCCATCTCTGCCTCCATCCCACCAACTGGCCCGAACCGTCCGAACCCGCCAAACCCGGCTAGGATACCCACGGATGGCGATAGGCGAAACAGGCACGAAACCAAATCCTTGCAATCAGGAGCCAGTTCCGGGGCCGCACGCAGACACGGCGCCGTGGACTGGAATCTCGCAACGGGGGGAATGCCTTACCCGCGGTCCTTGCCCGGCGGATGCAAATAGAGATCGAGGGCAATCCAAAGGGTGCGCGAGAATGGGAAGAAGAGGATCGGCAGGCCCAAGGCCAGGACCACCCCGGTGATCTGCAACTGGAGCGTCGAGAGATCCGCGAATAGCAGCAGGATCAGGACGATCCCGAAGGCAAGGAACTCGGCGGTGATCAAATTGAGGGCATACCCACCGACGAAATAACCATCCTCCCGCTCGAACAACGTGTGGCACCGGGGACAACGCTCCTTGAGCGTCAGCCATCCCTTGAAGATGTTTCCGCTGCCACAATACGGGCAGCGCAACCTCAGCGCTCGCCGCAGCAACAGGGCGGGACTCGGTCGTACGTCGATAACGCTGAAATCTTGCTCATTGTCTTCCGCAATGTGGTCCAATACATCCGCCTTTCCCTATCGTCGTGCTCACCATTTCGTCTCCTTTCGTCGGGGATTTCAATGATTCGACTTGCGCGACCAAGCCAGTTGCTCCGCTTCGAGAATCTAGCACTGCTTGTCCTGGCGCTCACGATCTACTGGGACCGTGAAGAGAACTGGCTCCTCTTCGCCCTGCTGATCCTCGCGCCAGACCTGTCCTTCATCGCTGCAATCGCCGGGCCAGAGCGTGGAGTACTCGCCTACAACATCGCGCACACGGCGATTGGCCCGGCAACGCTGGCCGTACTCGGTATTTTCGTCGATTGGGACGTGGGAATCACACTAGCGCTGATCTGGTTCGCCCACATCGCGCTGGATCGCGCGGTCGGCTACGGGCTCAAGTATTCGCTCGACAAGGGAGACACGCACCTTGGCAGAATCTAGTCGCGCTTGAGGCAGGGTCTTGGCAAAATTCAGCCCATCGGTAGACTGCATTGCTGCATTGCCCGGCAAGCTGCCGTCCGTATCTTCTTGACGACCCCGGAGGACCGCCCGATGCCAGACCCGCAGCCGTTCCGCTTCGGGATCGTCCGCAACCAGACGCTGCCCTGGCCCGTCCTCCTGGACCACGTCCGTCGCTTCGAGGCCGCGGGCTTCGATAGCCTCTGGCTGTCGGACCATTTCCAGCGGCCCAGCGGCCCCGAAGAGCCGCTGCTCGAGGGCTGGACGACGCTGGCCGCACTGGCCGCGAAGACCGACCGGCTCCGGCTGGGCATCCTGGTTACGAGCAACACATTCCGCAATCCTGGGCTTGTCGTCAAAGAGGCGGTCACCGTCGACCATATCTCCAACGGCCGGGTCGAAGTCGGCCTCGGCACCGGGTGGTACAAGGGGGAGCACGAGCGCGTCGGGATTCCGTTCCCGGATCCGCCGGAGCTGGTCGACCGGTTCGAGGAAGCGGTCCAGATCGTCGACATGATGCTCAGGAACGAGACATCGTCGTTCAGTGGTACCTACTACACAACGAACAATGCGCTGACACGGCCTCTCCCGATTCAGCGGCCGCGTCCCCCGATCACCCTCGGGGCGCACGGACCGCGGATGCTCAGGATCGCGGCCCGCTACGCCGACCGGTGGAACTCGTACGGGTCGGTCGACGATATTCGCGACCGCAACGCCCGCCTGGACGAGGCCTGCGCCGCCATCGGCCGCGATCCGAACGAGATCATCCGCTCATTCTTCGGCATGGCCCCCCGGCTGACCATGGCGGGCCGCCTGCCGACCGATCCCTGGGCATCGCCGGACGCCTTTGCCGAGGCGGTCGACCTGTACCAGGCGGTCGGGATCAACGAATTCCTGGTCGATGGCCCGGAACCTCACCAACTCGACGTGATGGAGCGGGTCGCCAGTGATGTCATGCCGAGGTTTCGCGCGAGCGCCTAGGCTCCGTTGCTACGAAAATAGCTCGGCGACGGCGACCAGAAAGCCGGGTAGTACCTCGCCGCCGTCAAGCTCATCAGTCTCACGCAGAAGGCGCATCGTGCCATCCGCCGTCCAGACGGCGACCGTCCGGTTGGACGGATCGACGACCCAGACGAGGCGCGTGCCAAACCGAAGCCAAAGTCGAACCTTCTCAGCGACCTCGGATTGCCGGTTCGATGGGGAGACGATCTCAACGGCGAGATCCGGGGGACCGTCAAAGAACCGCTGCCGCCGGTCGGCAGGGGGCAGGCGGTCTTTGGCGACGAACGCGACATCCGGGATCAGGACGACCCTGTCCTCGCGCGAGAGGATGAATGTCCCGTCTGCGCCAGTAACCACGCCCAGGTCCCTTGGAAGGACGAACTGGAGTAATCTGAACCCGACAGTCATTCCAGTCCCGGAATGCTCGAACCCGCTCCCCGGCACTTCGCGCACCTCTCCCCAAACTCAGCTCCCAGGTATTGACGCGGTCGGCGAGCGCCATCGCCTCGAACTCGTCGACTGTGAGGAGCTTGGTCGCGACCATCGTCGCCTCCTGTGCAATCGCGCCTCATACGGGATACTGTGCGGGCGCTCGGCCTTCGTGCGCGGGCATGTCCACATTCTACCCTGGGGGATTGCCTGGTACACCTGTACGCCTACTCCTTGACCAGCCGGAGTTGCAACCGTGGGAAATATTCTCGAAAGACTGCCGGTCGGTGAGAAGATCGGGATCGCATTCTCCGGCGGCCTGGACACCAGCGCCGCCATCGCCTGGATGAAGGCGAACGGCGCCATCCCATACGCCTTCACCGCCAACCTCGGCCAGCCCGACGAGACCGACTACGACGATATTCCGAAGCGGGCGCTCGCCTACGGCGCGGAGAAGGCGCGGCTCGTCGACTGCCGTCCGCAGCTCGTGGCGGAGGGGCTGGCCGCACTGCAGTGCGGCGCGTTCCATATTTCGACCGCGGGAATCACCTACTTCAACACGACGCCCCTTGGCCGGGCCGTCACCGGCACGATGCTCGTCGCCGCGATGCGGGAGGACGATGTCCACATCTGGGGCGACGGCAGCACGTTCAAGGGCAACGACATCGAACGGTTCTACCGCTATGGCCTTCTGGCCAATCCCGAACTACGAATCTACAAGCCCTGGCTCGACCAGGCCTTTATCGACGAACTCGGCGGCCGGGCGGAGATGTCGGCCTACCTGACTAAAGCTGGCTTCGAGTACCGCATGTCCGCCGAGAAGGCCTATTCGACCGACTCCAACATCCTCGGCGCCACCCACGAGGCCAAGGACCTGGAGGAACTCGACACCGGCATCACGATCGTCGACCCGATCATGGGCAAGGCCTTCTGGCGCGACGACGTCGAGATCGAGGCCGAAGACGTGGTCGTGACCTTCGAGGACGGCCTGCCGGTCGCCCTGAATGGCCAGCGCTTCTCCGATCAGGTCGCGCTCATCACCGAGGCAAACGCCATTGGCGGCCGCCACGGGCTGGGCATGAGCGACCAGATCGAGAACCGGATCATCGAGGCCAAGAGCCGCGGCATCTACGAAGCCCCCGGCATGGCCCTCCTCTTCATCGCCTACGAGCGGCTGCTCACGGGGATCCACAACGAGGACACCATCGACCAGTACCGCGACAGCGGGCGCAAGCTCGGCCGCCTGCTCTACCAGGGCCGCTGGTTCGATCCGCAGGCAATCATGCTGCGCGAATCGCTCCAACGCTGGGTCGCGGCCCTGATCACCGGCGAGGTCACGATCCGGCTGCGGCGAGGCAACGATTACTCCATCCTCAACACCACCTCGCCAAACCTGACCTACGATCCCCAGCGCTTGACGATGGAGAAGGCCGACGCCAGTTTCACGCCCCAGGACCGGATCGGCCAACTCACAATGCGCAACAACGACATCGCCGACACCCGCGAGAAGCTGATCGCCTATGTCAACAGCGGCCTGATTTCGCTCTCCGACAAGAGCGCCATCCCCCAGCTCCAGGGACCGAGCGGCGACGAGTCCTGATCGTTCGTCACCGGCATTCGACGTCCCGCACAATAACGGCTCAGGCGGAGATCGCGAAGTCCTGAATTCGGACCGGGTGTCATGCGTTTGTACCAAGCACCACGTTGATATTGACCGGCGTAGTGCCGTGTGATAGCGTGCAGGCCACGTCGTACAAATTCCGTATACAGTCTGAGCCGGGCCGCCTGATTGGCTCGGCGGAAACGGCGTGGTAGCTCCCTCGTGGGAGCGCTCCCCCGGTCCACGTTGTTGTGGAGCCGGGGCATCTGTGGGCGGCACCAACGTTGGTACGCCCCACCTTTACACGGCCACACGGCGATCGGTCCCACGGGCTTTCGTGCTCAACAGGACCACGCGCGGTGAGGTACCCAGTCGCCGGAGCATGGGCTACCGGCAGGACGACGATTGTCCTATCGCGGAGGTATGTGAGCGTGGACGAGTCCAAGGATTTGGTCACCCGTAAGCAGCTCGAAGGGATTCGCAACACCGTCACCCGGCGCGGGCTGTTCGGCGGCATGGCGGCCCTCGCGGGTCTCGCGGCCGCGGCAGGGTTCCGGCCCGGCATGACGGCCGCCCAGGCCTTCGACAACCTGAACATCATCCCCGAGGATCTGCCCGCCCCGACGATGAAGGCCGCCTTCTCCGAGGTCGGCGTTGCTTCCACCTGGGTCGCCCACGGCGTCGAGACCAGCAAGTTCTTCGGCAGCCTCCTCGGCGTCGAGATCGAGTCCTTCGATGGAAACTTCCAGGACGAGAAGATGCTGCAGGACATGCAGCAGATCGCGACCGGCGACTATGACTTCGTCGCGATCCACCCGTCCGCGAGTGATGCCCATGTCGAACCCGCGACCGAGATCGTCGGCAAAGGCGTCCCGTTGGTCGTGATGGACACCCGCTTGATCCAGGACCCGGCGGCCTTCGCCGAGTTCGGCCACTTGACCTACCTTGAGCCCGACAACATCTACATGGGATCGACCGTGGCCAAGGTCCTCTTCGACACCATCGGTGGTGAGGGACAGGTTATTCATACCCAGGGCCAGCTATCTCATACCGGCGCCCAGGGGCGCGCCCAGGGCTTCAACGACCTGCTCGCTTCCTACCCGGGCATCGAAGTCGTGGATGAGACCCCAGCCGACTGGCTGGCCGACAAGGCTGCCTCCCTCTGGCAGGATCTCCTCACCCGCTACCCGGACCTCAAGGGCGGCTACTTCCACTCCGACGACATGGCCCTGGGGGCGGCCAGCGTGGTCGAGTCGGCCGGCATGCAGGATCAGGTCAAGATCGTCGGCGTTGATGGCCTCCGCAACGCCTGCGAGGCGATCCTCCAGGACAAGCTCCTGGCCTCGGTCATCAACCCGAGCGGCCGGATCCACTCAGGCGCGGTCTGGGCCGGTTACCTGAAGGTCTCCGGCACCGACCAGTACAAGGGTGATTACGGCGAGTTCCCGAAGTTCATGCGCATGGACGGCGGTCCGATCACCAAGGACAACGCCGCCGGCTACATCTGGCTCGGCGACAACTACCTGTACTAATCCGTCGGGAGTTTGGGAACACCAGGTTGAAACCTGTGCTGAACCTACAAAGTCCTTCCGGGACTGAGGTCGGGTCGGGCGGCATGCCCGGGAACGCGATCAACCCTGGAGGGGTTTCGTAGGTTTAGCGCCGGGTTTCAAGCCGGCGTCTCCGCCGCGATGCATCGAATATGCCGCCACGAAACCGTCCTACGCCGTCCAGGGAATCTCAGAGATATGGCCGAAACGTCGACCAACCCAACCAGCGAATCCTCACCCATCACCGATCCCCCATCACCCACCGCGCCCATCCTTGAGTTGCGCGGCGTGATCAAGCGGTTCGGCGGAGCCACGGCCCTTGCCGGCGTCGATCTCGATCTGCGCCAAGGCGAGATCCTTGGCTTGCTGGGGGAGAACGGCGCCGGCAAGAGCACGCTGATGAAGATCCTCAGCGGCATTCATGCGCCCGACGAAGGCGAGGTGATCCTGCGGGGCGAGCCGGTCAGCTTTGGCTCGCCCGCCGATGCCAAGGCCCGCGGTATCGGCATGGTCTATCAGGAACTCTCGATGATGCCGGCCCTGACGGTGGCCGAAAACGTCTTCCTGGGCCGGCAACCGACGACGAAGCTGGGCCTGGTCGACTGGCGCCGGATGCGCACCGCCGCTGCCGCCGAACTCAAAGAACTCGGGATCGATATCGACGTGACCGACCGCCTGGGTAACCTCTCGCTCGGGGCGCAGCAGCTCGTCGAGATCGCTCGGGTGGTCTTTTCAGGCGCCGACATCATCATCATGGACGAACCGACCTCCGCCCTGTCGGTGCCCGAAACGGAGCGCTTGTTCGACCTGATGAGGGGCCTGCAGGACCGAGGCAAGAGCATCATCTTCATCTCGCACTTCCTGGAAGACGTCCTGGCGGTCGCCAACCGCGTGACGGTGCTGAAGAACGCCCGCAACGTCGCCACGCTCCCCAATCGCGGTCTGACCAAGCAGCGCCTGATCGAGCTGATGATCGGCTCCGACGCGACCAATCTGGCCGAAAGCTATGCTGGCGGCGTCACCCTGCCCCCGCCCTCAGAGGCCAAGACGGTTCTCGAGATCAGCGGACTCTCCAGTCCCGGCAGCTACGCCGATGTCGACCTGCGCGTTCGCGCTGGAGAGATCGTCGGCATCTTTGGCTATCTTGGCGCCGGAATGACCGAGGTGGCCCAGACGCTCTTCGGTCACCTCAAGCCGCAGACCGGCACGATCCAACTTGACGGCCGCGCAATCGCGCCGCGTACACCGAGTGCGGCAAAAAAGCTTGGGATTGCCTACCTGACGGAAAACCGGCGGGCGACGATCTTCCCGCGGCACGAGATCTACAAGAACGTCACCCTGGCCCACCTCGGCCATCTGGTCGGCCCGTTCTTCCACCAGTCACAGGAGATGACCGTCACCCGAAATCTGGTCCTGCGCACCGGCGTCCGCCCGCCACGTCCCGCCATGCTGGCGGGCCATCTGAGCGGCGGGAATCAGCAGAAGGTGGTCCTGGCGAAGTGGCTGACCCGCCAACCTCGACTGCTCATTCTGAACGAGCCGACCCGAGGAATGGATGTCGGGGCCAAGCGCGAGGTGCTCGACCTGATCAAGGGGCTGAAAGCGGAAGGCGTGGCCATCCTCCTCCTCTCCACCGAGCCGGAAACCGTCCTGGCCGAATCCGACCGCATCCTCGTCATGTCAAAGGGCCGGATCACGAAGGAATTCGCTGGCGAACGCATCAGCAAAGATGTGCTCATGGAGTACGCGTAACGCAGACATGAGACGAGAGTCGAAAGACGGCAAGTGCGGCGAGACGGCGAGACGACAAGGACGAACGCACTCTCCTCACACTCTCACGACTCACGCTCTCACGTCTCACGTCTCGGTAGGAAGGTGATATGGCAGAGCGGAGTTCACAGGTAATCGGAGCCGAACCAACCGGCCAGAGTGGCGCGAACGCCATCGCCCTGCAGTGGGCGAGCCGCAACGCGCGGACGCTGGCGCCATTGCTGACCCTAATCGTGATGTTCGTCTTTTTCAGCCTGGTGACCGAGAACTTCCTGTCGGCGCGCAACCTACAGAACGTCGTCACTCAGATCGGGGCGATCTCGGTGGCGGCCTGCGGCATCACCTTCGTCCTGCTCTGCGCCGAGATCGACCTGAGTATCGCCGCCGTGGCGACCTACTCGGGAATGGTGACCGCGTACCTCCTCACTGGCGGCGAGGTCAACCTGGGGTTCGTCTCGTTCGGTGTGGATTTGCCGCTAGGGTTCATCTTGCTGATCTCGGTCCTGGTCGCCGCCGGCATGGGCCTGATCAACGGACTGATGGTCGCCTACGTTGGCATCCCGTCGTTCATGATGACCCTGGCGATGCTAACCATCGCCTACGGCCTCTCGAAGTTCATCAACGCCGGACAGGCAATCTACGAGGTGCCCGAATTCCTCAAGACGATTACCGGGGTGAACGACCGATTCCTGGGAATCCCCTACGTCGGTTGGATCGCTCTGGGGATCCTGGCGATCGGCCACGTTATCCTGACCTACACGCGCTTCGGTCGTTATGTCTATATGACCGGCGGCAACCGCGAGGCCGCCGAGATGTCCGGCGTCAACACCCGCCAGATTGTCCTCGCCTGTTTGATGATCTGCGGCCTCTGCGCCGGGATCGCCGGCCTGCTCGCCTACGGCCGTATCGGGAGCGCCAATCCGAACGCCAACGAGACCCTGCTCATCAACACGATCGCTGCGGTCGTCCTTGGAGGCACCTCGCTCTTCGGCGGCGAAGGCGGCATGAAGAATACGCTCCTGGGCCTCCTGATCTTCGGGATTCTCTCCAATGGCCTCAACCTGATTCCAGACATCAGCATCCACTTCAAGGATGCCCTTCAGGGCATCATCCTGGTCGGCGCCCTCCTGCTGAACGTCGTCGCGCTGCGCCTGGAGCGGGTCCGCACCCGAGCAGAGTGACAAGAGATTGGTAAGCTGAATGTAGGGGCAGGGCTTGCCCCGCCCACGTTCGCGAACGCGCGGCCGGGAAGGGCAAGCCCGGCCCCTACGGATCGTTCGTGGTGTGTGCAATCAATGTTCAGGAGCCCCGCGATGTCCCAGACCCCGCCCATCAACCCCGCCTTCGACGCCCTCCTCCAGGCCCTCGCCGGTTGCGAGGTCGTCGACCTGACCGTCACCCTGGCCGAAAATCTGCCGGCGGGATGGCCGACCCACGTGCCGTTCCAGCGCAAGATCTACAACTGGTACGCCAGTAAGCCGGACGAGACCCAGCCGATCTGGAGCCTGCGTGGCCCCTACCAGACGGCCTGGATGGCGCTGGATGAGCACTGCGGCACCCACTTCGACGCCCCGACCCACTTCATCCCGCCGCCGAATTCCGGCTTGCCCCACGCCAGCGAGCTTGGCCTCCAATCGGGCGACAGGACCGACCTTGCCCGCCTGATGGGACCGGTCGCCGTGATCGACATCTCGGAACTATCCGGCACGGGCGACCCCGGCGTCAGCCCGGAGATCCTCCCAGCACACATCGAGCGCTGGGAAGCCGAGCACGGCCGTTTGCAACCGGGCGAGATCGTCCTCTTCCGCTCCGACTGGGACGACCTCTACCTCCCCCTGCCGGAGGGCACCGCCTACGCCCATGACCCATTCGTACTGCAGTCCAAGCCCGGATGGCCCACACCCGATGTCCCTGCCCTGCAACTCCTGCTCGATCGGGGCGTGCTCACCGTCGGGATCGACGGCGTCAGCGTCGGATCCTCGCATGCCGGAGCCGTTCCCCATCAGTTCGGCCTCGGCAACGGAATGCTGTACGTCGAACTCCTCGCCAATCTCCGCAAGCTGCCACCCCGCGGCGCCGTATTCGTCTTCCTCCCATTGAAGATAGCCAACTCCTCCGGTGGACCGGGACGGGCGATTGGGTTGGTGCCGCGGTGACTGAGGTATTGAGTGTTGCAGCCAACGTGTACATAGTTAAAATGCGCACATGAAAGCGATGACCATCCACCTCACGGAGTCGCAAACGGCGAAGCTGGAAGTCGTAGGTCGTCGGAGTGGCATTTCGCCCGACGCCCTGGTTCAACGAGCGATTGATATGTTGATCGAAGACGTCGAGGTGCCGTCATCCACAACCGCCCCAATCGACGAGATCCAACCGGACGAACTGACAACGTCGTCGTCAATCGAGCGCCCAGATCTCTGGTTCATTGGTATTGGATCAAGCCGCAAAGCGAATCCGACACATACCGATCGGGCTACGCTGCGAAATGAAATCGCCCGCGCGGTTTGGGAAGACAGCTTTGGCGGCACGCGCCCCTGGTCCGAATCAGATGATGCTTGCCTCGACAAACCGCACGACCAATCGTCTTGAGCAACGGTCGGCCGATCGCCGTTGTCGACTCCGGTGCCTTGTTTGCGGCAATTGACCGCGACGACGCGAACCACGAACGGGCGGAGCGCGCGCTACGTGCCCGAAACGTACACCTTGTCATCCCTCACCTGGTCGTGGGTGAGACCTTGTAATTGATCGCCAGCCGACTCGGATCGGACGTTGAAGCAATCTACCTCACCGGCCTACCTAATCTCGACATCCGCTCACCTCATCCGGACGATTGGCCGCGCATAGCCGAACTCGTCCACCAGTATCGCGACTTCCCCTTGGGAGCGTGGACGCATCCATCATTGCACTTGCCGAGCGGCTGACCGCCGACACCATCTTCACCTTCGACCGCCGCCACTTCTCCGTGGTGCGGCCGCGCCAGGTCCCCGCCTTTCGGATTATTCCGGATTAGGTCTCCATCGTTGGTCCGCTGGAAGCCATTCCCCGGTATGATCCCCACCGGTACTAAGCTTCGTGTGGCACTCGTTTCAGGGAGTTTCCATGGCGGACGAACGGTTTCTGGTGACTGGGGCGTTAGGGTGCATTGGGTCGTGGACGGTAAGGCAGCTTGTCCTGGAGGATGTCCCCGTTTGGACCTATGACCTGCCTGGCGATCCTCACCGGCTACGGTTGGTGATGGACGACGACCAGATGCGCAAAGTGGGGTTCATCGAGGGCGACATCACCGACGCCAAGCATTTCGAAGCGGCCGTGCGTGACAACGGCATCACCCACATCCTGCACCTGGCCGCGCTGCAGGTTCCGTTCGTGCGCGCCAATCCCATCCTGGGGATGCAGGTCAACGTCGTCGGCACCACGATCGTCTTCGAGACGGCCAAGGCGCTGGCGGATCAGGTCCAGAACGTCGTATACACCAGTTCGACGGGGGTTTACGGCCACGCCGATCTCTACCCAAAGGCGCCCCTGGCCCACGACGCCCCCCTGCTGCCCCCGACCCTCTACGGCGTCACCAAGCAGGCCAACGAATGGTCGGCGAAGGTCTACTGGAACGATTACAAGCTCAAGACGACCGGCCTCCGCCCGTTCTTCGTCTATGGTCCTGGCCGCGACCAGGGCATCAGTTCGGTGCCGACGAAGGCGATGCTGGCCGCCGCCGTCGGACGGCCCTACAAGATCGCGATGGGCGCGACCGCTGTCTATCAGCACGCCGAGGACGTGGCGGCATCGGCCATTAAGGCGGCACGCGCCAACCTCGAAGGGGCGCCAGTCTATAACTTGGGCGGCGCCTCGAAGACCATGGCCGACGTGGTCGCCACGATCGCCAATGTGGTGCCGGAGATGGCCGGGCAGATCGACTTTGATCCGATCCCGTTCCCGATTCCAGAGGATGTCGATGGCAGCCCGCTGGACAGGGCGCTGGGGGGAGTCACCTGGCGTCCATTCGACCAGGGTGTCCGCCAGACGATCGAGCACTTTCGCGCTGCGGCCGCGGCCGGCCGGATCAACGTCGACCGGGCGATTGGCTAGCAGGTTCGTCGTCAGGCGCAGCACTTTTCCGGGAGGCTACCCATGGCAGCAACGGACGGCCGCCTCAGCGGCAAATCGGCGGTCGTGACTGGCGCCGGCGCAGGCATCGGGCGGGCGACCGCGGAACTCTTCGCCCGCGAAGGCGCCCGGTTGGTCGTCACCGATATCAACGCGGCCGCACTTACGCGCCTGCAATCGACGCTGGTGGAGACTGGGGCCGAGGTCGAAGCCGTCGTCGGGGACGTCTCTCAGGAGAACGACGTCAAACTCATGGTCCAGGCGGCGACTGACCGCTATGGCCGCCTGGACATCATGGTGGCGAACGCCGGGATCATCCCGCTCGGGGACGTTTTCGAGATGAGCGTGGCCGACTGGGACAACGTCATGGCGATCGACGGCCGGGGAATGTTCCTCTCCTGCAAGTACGCCATCGAGGCGATGCTCAAGACTGGTGGAGGCAGCATCGTCTGCCTGTCGTCGATCTCCGGCGAGGCGGGCCAGAAACGGCAATCGGCCTACGGACCGGCCAAGTTCGTCGCCTCGGGTCTGACGAAGCACCTGGCGATCGAGTGGGCGGACCGAGGCATCCGGGTCAACGCGGTTGCCCCGGGCACGATCCGGACGGAGCGTGTCCAGCAGCTTCCCAACGAGCCCGGCGGGCCCGAATACCTGGCCGCTATCGAAAAGATGCACCCAATGGGCCGCATCGGCGAGCCGGCCGAAGTCGCCCAGGCAATCCTCTTCCTTGCGTCCGACGACGCCTCGTTCATCACCGGCGCCGTCCTACCCGTTGACGGCGGCTACCTCGCGCAGTAACAGGCGTGAGACGTGAGACGCGAGTACCCCCGTCATCCTGAGCCTGCGAAGGATCTTGGCCGTTTACGGCCTTTGTCGCCGACCGCAATGCCTCGTCTTCTTGAACAAGCACGGTGGCGCTGAAGCGCCAAGATCCTTCGCTCCGCTCAGGATGACGGGTTTTGCTCACGTCTCACGTCTACAGGAGCTCCGATGCCGACGCTCGAATCGCTCGCCATCTTCGCGGTCGCATCCGCGGCCCTGATCCTGATTCCGGGACCGGCGGTGCTCTATATCGTCGCCCGCAGCGTCCACCAGGGGAGGAAAGCGGGGGTCGTCTCGGCCCTCGGCGTCGAGATCGGCAGCATGGTCCATATCGTCGGCGCGGCGCTCGGCCTCTCGGCGATTCTCGTCTCGTCCTCGGTTGCCTTCTCAGCGGTCAAGTTCGCGGGCGCCGCCTACTTGATCTACCTGGGTATCCGCACCCTGCTCACGCGGGATGAGTCGACCGAGGCGGTTGCGGTCACACCGATGAAGCTGCGCCGACTATTCGGGCAAGGAGTGATCGTCAACGTCCTGAACCCAAAGGTCGCCCTCTTCTTCTTTGCCTTCTTTCCCCAATTTATCGACCCCAACCGGGGCAGTGTCGCCCTGCAGACACTCGTGCTGGGCATCGTCTTCTGCGTGGTCGGCACAACCCTCGACTGCACCTGGGCGCTGCTGGCCGGATCGGCCGGGTCCTGGCTGAAAGGCAATGGTCACTTTCTCCGCCGCCAGCGACTCGTCACTGGGGCGATCTATCTCGGGCTCGGCGTAACGACCGCGTTCGCCGGGAATGGCAAGAGCAAGTAGCAGTTCGAGCAGTGAGCAGGGAGCGGTGATGGTATCCCCCTTCGATGGACTCCCGCCGGAACCAGACATCCAGGACCTGGAACAGCAGATCCGGGCGGCGATCGCCACTTCCCGACGCATCGTGGTCGCCTTCGACGACGACCCGACCGGTGTGCAGACGGTCCATGACACCCCGGTCCTGACCGTCTGGGACCGCGAGAGCCTGGCCGCGGAGCTTGCGCCCGATCCAGCGACGGGGCGAACCCGCCCACTCTTCTTCATCCTGACAAACTCGCGCAGCCTGCCGGAGGCAGCAGCAGTCCGTCTCAACGAGTCGATTGCGCGCGAACTCTTGGCCGCCCGAGATGAGGTCAACGCTGAGATTGGAGATCCGACCGCCAGGATCGACGTGGTGCTGGTGAGCCGAAGCGACTCGACCCTACGTGGACACTTTCCGGCCGAGCCCAACGCGCTCGCCCGCGTCCTGGGAGAGATCGATGGCATCATCGTCGCGCCGGCATTCATTGAGGGCGGCCGCTTCACCAGTGGCGATATCCATTACGTGCGCGACGGTGAAACATACACCCCAGCGGGCGAGACCGAGTTTGCCCAGGATGCCACCTTCGGGTATCGCAGCTCGAATCTGGGCGATTGGGTGGAAGAGAAGTCGGGCGGAGCGGTTCCGGCGTCGTCGGTCGTCTCCCTCGCGGTCGGCGATATTCGACGCAACGGCCCGGAGTGGGTCGCGGACCAACTCATGGCCGTCACCGGGGGCGTACCCATCATCGTCAACGCGGCCAGCTACGCCGACCTCGGCGTCGTATCGCTCGGGATCTTGAAAGCAGAAGCGGCCGGCAAGCGATTCGTCTACCGCACCGCAGCCTCGATCGTCCGGGCGCGGGCCGGCATCTCACCTCGTCCCCTGCTCACCCGGGAGGAGCTCCTGGGGAAGAACGCCCCACCCTATCTGCCTGGGCTGGTGGTGGTCGGCTCCCATGTGCGCCGTTCCGGCGAGCAATTGGCCGCATTGCTTGAGATGCCGCGGGTGACCGGGATCGAACTCAGCGTTCTTGAGCTGCTCGGGGAGGCTCCAGCGCGAGATGAGGCGGTCCAGAAGGTGGGTGATTCGGCTAACGAAGCATTGCGCTCCGGGCAGACCGCGGTGATTTACACCTCCCGCCGGGTCGAGCAGGTCCACGGCGGCGGCGAGCACCAACTCAATATCAGCCAGACCGTGTCGGCGGCGCTGGTCGCCGCCGTCCGCCGGATCGAGGCGCGTCCCGGCTTCGTCATCGGCAAGGGCGGGATTACGTCGAGTGACATCGGCACCCGGGCGCTTGAGGCGCGGCGGGCGCTTGTGCTCGGTCAGGTCCAACCGGGAGTTCCGGTCTGGCGCCTCGGCGAGGAGAGCCGCTATCCCGGCCTGCCCTACGTGGTTTTTCCTGGGAATGTGGGCGAGGCCGGCACGCTAGCCGAGATCGTCGCTGGTTTAAGCGGCGCTTAGCGCAACAAGCGGACCAGCGCCACCCCGGCCGCGCACCCGGCAAGAGCCAGTCCATTCGACCCCAGGACGTAGACCAGGGAGCGGCCCACTTGCCCCCGATCCGCCAACGTGATCGCCTCGTAGGCGTACGAGCTGAAGGTCGTGTAACCGCCCAAGAAGCCGGTGACGATCAGCAGGCGGAGCGCGTGGTTGGGAGCGTACCGATCCGCCATGAGCGTCAGCAATACCCCGATCGCGATCGACCCGAGGACGTTGATCGTCAGTGTGCCCGCTGGAAAGGTCGTATCAACCCGGTCGTGGATCGCCCGGCCCATGACGTACCGGGCGTTGGCCCCGATACATCCGCCAATTCCCACCCAAATAAGGTCCAAGCGCCGCCTCCCCTACGCCGTGTACGTCTGCCCAGACCGGTGTCTCGCTGGCATTTCCGGCCGACGTGCATGGTATCGTTGATAGCTGCACGGACGAGTCCTGCATAAGCAACGGTGCACTTCCGCCAGCGACCCTGCCCGCCTCCAGTGCGACACGCTGGGAGGCCGAGCACCGTTCAGCGCAACGCGCCCGCAGGCGGACACTAACCAACACGTTCCCAAGGGGATCACGGAGAGGCTTGACGGCGAGGATGGGGGGATTCGATCGCGAGGACCGGCCGGCGGCAGTCCAGCGAGCGACGACGGCCGATCATATCCAGTCCAACGGCACGATCGATCGGAACGGAAACGGAATGCGCACGTATGCGGCGCCCCCCGCGGCCCCGGACACTCCGGGCGCATCGGACGCGCTGCGGCCTTCTGGGGACCTGGCGACCGGGACGCTCGCGCGTCCGGATATCGGCACGGCTGTTCCCAAGGTCCGACGAGCTTCGCGCCGCCGGCCGGCCGCGACTCGCCCCCGCTTGGTCCGTCCGATTGCGCTTTCCACCGCAAATGCGCCCGAGGACGAAGAGCTACCTCAGACGTGGCAACGTTTCGTTGTACCCGGGGCACTTGCTATTGTCGTTCTGGTAGCGGTCCTCGTCCGGGTCGCGGGGGCGAGGACCTTCACTCCGCAGGCCGATGAACCCGCCAGCATCCTGGCTGCCCATCAGATCGCCGAGAAGGGCGTCCCCATCCTTCCTTCTGGGACGCTCTACCTGCACGGGGCAACGCTCTCGTACCTGCTGACCCCGTTCGTCTGGGCGGGATACGGTGACCTGAACGACCTTACCGCCATGCGGATGGTGAGCGTCTTGTTCGGTACCGTCGCCGTGGTGCTGACCTACTTCCTGGCCCGCCGGGTTTCCGGTGCGTCCTGGGTTGGCATCTTTGCGGCCTTCTTCCTTGCCATCGACCCGGTGAGCGTCGAGTGGGGCAGCCTGGCCCGGATGTACAGCGTCTTCCAGGCAACCACGACTGCGACGATCCTCCTCTTCCTGCTCTTGCTGGTCCGGAAACGATCGACCTTGATGCTTGCGGGATTTGTGGTGTGCTTCTGGCTGTCCATCTTCAGCCACATCGGCGCGGCCCTCATTTGGCCTGGCATGGTCGCGATTGCGTTCGCGACGTATGGCAAATGCTTTTTCCGGGAGCGCCGGGATCTGATTTACGCCATGGCGATCTGCCTGGTCGCCCCGTTGTCGATCTCCGCCATGAACTCCGTGTTGCAGCCGAAGAACTACCGGCCCGATCTCAGCTCGTCGTTCTTCTCGTTCGCCGGCGAAGGTCTGTTCAGCACCGAACGGATCACGCAGCCGCGGATCACCGCCTGGGACGCACTGTTCGGTAACGGCAACATGTCGTCGTTCCTGCCGTTCATCTTCGTGATTCTCTGCGGCGCGCTGATCGGCAGCCTCTTCTTGAGGGCAAGGGCGGGCCACCAGGCCCGGAGCCATCAGGAGGGCGGGCGGCTCGATGCCGTGCTCGACCCGGGTGAGCGGGACCGGCGCATCATGACGGGTGCGGTCCTGACGATCTACTGGGGCGCGGTCCTGGCAATCTGTTTTTTCACCATCGAGCAGAAGCCGAGGTACCTCCTCCACGTCCACCCGTTGACCTATGTCCTCTTTGCACTCGGCGTTGCGCTCCTGCTCCAGCAGGCGGGGTTGGCGACCCGGCATGTGGCTCTGTTCCACATTTGGCAGCGGTGGCTACCGCAGTCGGTTGCCGGGGCATTGGCAGTCGTCGCCGCGATCTTCGTTCTGGGCGGCGGGCTTAACTGGCGCTTCTTCCGGCCGATCATCGACTCCGACCACATCGCCGCCGTCGAGTATGTTGCCGCAATGAAGGGTCCAGATGATCTGGTGATCGCCGCCCTGCCAGCCCCGGCCTACCTGCAGTTCGGCGGTGGCGACAACCTGATGTTCATGGCCGGGGCGGAGGGCACCAACCGGATCAATCGCTACACCCGCATGGACGCCGATGGCCGCACGATCGACTATTGGGCAGGTGTCGATTCAATCATCAGCACCCCGCAGCTCTGTGGCGTGCTGACCGCCAATCCCAATGCCTGGATCATCGTCGACGAGGCTCGTCTGACCGAAATCTGGGCATTCAGCGGCCCAATGCGCGAGACGGTGCTGCGCATGACGGATCTGGTGGGCGAGCTCGATGGCGGCGTCCAGGTCTACCATCGCTTCCAGACACCCGGATCCACCGGCACGCGCACCTGCGGCAACTTCAGCGGCACCCCGGACGAGTTCCGAGCGCCTACGACGTTCCGGCCACGGGAGGGGTAACGGCCCGAGTGTTCAAGGATTTTCGTTGAGCAGGTCGTCGCAGTCTCTTCGTCGCCCGGAGGCGATTCGCGGCGCCGCGCTGTGGCCACGGCCGGGGCCAATACGGAACGCCGCGTCCGTGTCGCCCGGGGCTGAAGACCCCGGGCTGAACCCGATAACCCCCCTGAAGGGGGCTGCGGAATTGCTCATGGATTGTGGGGAGCGGTGCTGGGACGGGAGATGCCAGCTCCGCTGCCGCCCGGGGCTCACGGCCCAAGGTTGGCCCGGACTCAACCGGACAGCCTCTCCGAGGCTAGGGACCCGTCTTCGGTAGCCTCGGAGAGGCTGTGCCGTTGAGCTCGGGCCAACCTTGGGCCGTGAGCCCCGGGCGAGAAGGGGCGCGGCGGCGCTCCAAGAAACCCGCGATCAATTCCGCAACCTCCATCAGCCGGCTGCCGCCCGTCTCGAACGGCGGAGAGACCCGACCACAGCCCCGGCGTGGCAGCCCCCTTCAGGGGGGTTATCGGGTTCAGCCCGGGGTCTTCAGCCCCGGGCGACACGGACGCGGCGTTCCGTATTGGCCCCGGCCGTGGCCACAGCGCGGCGCCGCGAATCGCCTCCGGGCGACGAAGAGACGGCGTCGCCTCTGCCTATCGGGCGAACCCCAATCGACACCGTCCCTACTTGCCGGTCGACGGCCACGCGTCACAATCAGCCTTGCACCACGCGCTAGCCACCCGCTCCCCGGTCAGGATCGGCATCATGCTGCTCCCAAAGGGCTTCGAGCCAGGGCGGGATGGTCGCGTCCGGGCGGCCTTCGTCCCGGGGGTAATAGCCCTTGATGTCGATGATCGGGGTGCCGTCCCAGGCGTCGATCCCGGCGACCGTGAGACGGTTCCCGTCCCGGCGAATCAACCTGGGGCAGGCGATGCCGATCGGGCTCGGCCGCTTGGGTGTGCGAGTGGAGAAGAAGCCGACCGGCGACAGGCCGGAGGCATCCTCGGCGGCTCGGCGCGTGCCGGCGGAGCGGCGGCGTTCGGCCCGGTCGAGATAGAAGAGCACCACCAGGTGGCTGAACTCCTCGATGCCGGCCAATCCGTCTTCCCACCTCGGGAGGATCTCAAGGACGCTTTCCGCCCAGGGATCCAAAAATTGTCCTGGATCGGTATGCCCCTCGGGTCGGCGGACCCAGCCGATTGCCTGCACCCGGAACCATCGTGTGGCGGAGGAATCCGGCACCGGTCGCCCTCCCAATTGCTTCCCGCCTGTCGATTGATACGCAGCTCACATCGTACCCGGCGTACCCGGATCGCTCGCCACTCTGGCGAACATCCTTCACCGTTGCGACTGCCGCACCGGCGTTATGCGGGCTGGCCGGCCTGGTTGGACTGTTGGGCGTGGGACTGGCGGAGTTGGCCGCAGGCGGCGGCGATCTCGACTCCGCGGGAGTAGCGGATCGAGGTTGGGATGCCATATCCACGAAGCAATTCGGCGAATCGCTCGATGCTCTCCGCCTTGGGGCGCTCGTATCGCAGATCCTCGACCGGATTCAGGGGAATGAGATTGACATGGCAGAGAACGCCGCTTTGTCGCAGGAGCGTGCCGAGCTCGTGAGCGACCTCCGCGCCGTCGTTGTCGCCGGCCATCAGGGCGTACTCGAACGACACCCGCCGCCCAGTCCGCTCGCCATAGCGGCGGCAAGCATCAAGCAACTCCGCGATCGGGTATCGCCGGTTGATCGGCATCAAGGCGGAACGGAGCTCGTCGTTCGGGGCGTGGAGCGAGACGGCGAGGTTGACCTGGAAGGGCTCTTCGGCCAGGGCGTCGATCCGGGGAACGACACCGGAGGTCGAGATCGTGATCCGGCGGGCGCCCATGTTGAGGCCCTTCGGCTCGTGCACGATCGCGACGAACGCCATCGTGGCCGCGTAGTTGTGGAACGGCTCGCCCATCCCCATCATTACGACGTTGGTCAGTTCCCGGCCTCGGTCCCGAGCCGCTCGGGCGGCATCGACCACCTGGGCGACGATCTCGCCCGCCGAGAGATTGCGCGACAGCCCGCCCAATCCGGTGGCGCAGAAGACGCAGCCAACCGCGCACCCGACTTGGCAGGAGACACAGACGGTCACCCGGTCCGGATAGAACATCAGGACCGCTTCCATAAACTCGTTGTCGCGGGTGCGGTAGAGGGTCTTGACCGTCTGATTGTCGTCGGTCTTGAGCGTTTCCGCGGGGATGATCGCCGTCAGCGGAAAAGTCGCATCGAGCCGCGCCCGTAACGCCGCCGGCAGGTCGGTCATCTCGTCGTACGACATCGCCAGCCGCCTGTACAGCCAGCCGTAGACCTGGGTCGCCCGGTACGACGGTTCGCCCCACTCGGCCATCCGCGCCGTCAGCGCCTCGAGCGTGAGATCGTAGATCGATTGCGGTCGGACACTCCGGGCGGTTGGCGCCTGCCGGATCAACTGGATTGGAGTGTCGGAGGTTGGCGTCGGGGCGATCGCCGGGGAAGTTGCGCTCATAACCTGGTAAGTGTAGCAGTTTACATCCCCACGAAGCGCCGAATCGCTATACTGCTTGCCCCGCGAGACACGCGGCGGTGATCCGGAATCGACCACGAGTTGCACAATGGCACCCGACACGAGCACCGTGCGCGTTGACCTCAACAGTGACCTCGGCGAGAGTTTCGGCGCCTACACCATCGGGGAGGACGAGGGGCTCTTCGGCCTGATCTCCAGCGCCAACGTCGCCTGTGGTTTTCACGGCGGCGACCCCCGGGTGATCGAGGAGACCATCGTCAAGACGAAGGCGGCGGGCGTCGCCGTCGGCGCTCATCCCGGATTCCTCGACCTCGTCGGGTTTGGCCGGCGGGAGATGAACGTCACGCCTGACGAAGTGCGGACCGACACGCTCTACCAGCTCGGCGCGCTCGATGCCTTCTGCCGGGTGGCCGGGGTGCGCATGCAACACGTCAAGGCCCACGGGGCGCTCTACAACGTCGCCGTCCGCGATGCCGCCATCGCCGGGGCGATCATCGAGGCGGTCGAAGCCTACGATCCCACCTTGATCATCCTGGCCCAACCGGGGACAACACTTCTGGCCGCGGCTGAGGCGGTTGGACTGCCGGTCGCCCGAGAGGGGTTCGCCGACCGGGCCTACAATGCCGACGGCAGCCTGGTCTCCCGCCGGTTGCCAGGCGCGCTGATCACCGATCCCGTCGTCGCGGCGAAGCGGATGGTCCGGCTGGTAACGGAGGGTACGTTGGCGACGATCGACGGGCAGGACTTGGAGATGCAGGTCGATTCGATCTGTGTGCACTCCGACACCCCTGGCTCGCTGGCGATTATGAGCGCTATCCGCCGGGAACTCGAAGCGGCCGGCAGCACGATCCAGCCGCTCCGTTCCCTGGACAACACATGACCGACACAGGTCCGGCGAATCTGGCCCCGCCACGCATCGTTCCGGCGGGGGAAGCGGCCCTGCTGGTCGAATTGGGCGACGAGATCGGCGAGGCGGCGACCGACCGCGTCCTGCGGCTCGCGAACGCTCTCGATGACCTGGCGATGCCCGGCATCATCGACCGGGTTCCGGGCTATACCACCTTGCTCGTGGTCTTCGATCCGGCTTCGATCGACCCCGACAGGCTGAGCGAGACGCTGGTGAGGCTCGACCGGGACGCGATCTCGGTGCCGCTGGCGCCGGGCCGGCTGGTAACGATCCCGGTTGCCTATGGCGGAGATTTCGGGCCAGACCTCAAGTCGGTCGCCAAACGCACTGGCTTAAGCGAAGCCGACGTGATCGAGCGCCATTCCGGCGCGAGCTATCGCGCCGGCTGCGTCGGGTTTGTGCCGGGTTTCGCCTATCTCGTCGGCCTGCCGCCCAAACTCGATACGCCCCGGCGCTCCACTCCGAGATCACGAGTGCCGGCCGGATCGGTCGCGATTGGCGGCGCACAGACAGGCGTCTATCCCTTCGAGACTCCAGGTGGCTGGCACCTGATCGGCCGGACGCCGCTCCGCCTCTTCGATCCGAACCGGGCCGAACCGGCTCTGGTCCAGGCGGGCGACCGGGTCCGGTTCGAGCCGATTGCCCCGGCCGCGTTCGCGGTCATCGCGGATCATGTCGCTCGCGGGGAACATCGCCCCGCCGATCGCCGCGGCCCAGGAGAATCGGCCTAATGCAGCGACGCGGCGGTATCCAGATCCTCGAACCGGGCCTGCTGACCACGATCCAGGACCTGGGCCGCCCGGGCAATATGCGCCATGGCGTCAGCCCTGGCGGCGCTCTCGACCGGGGAGCCCTGATCCTGGGCAACCTGCTCTGCGGCAACGATCCGGGTGCCGGCGCAATCGAGATCACCCTCACTGGGCCCCGGCTACGGTTTACAGCACCGATCGTTGTCGCCCTGACCGGCGCCGACCTCGGGGCGCGGCTAGACGGCGCCCCGCTGCCACTCTGGAAGCCGGTCGCCGTCCAATCCGGGAACGAGATCGCGTTCGATCAGGGCCATAAGGGGCGAGGCAGCCGGGCGTACCTCTGCGTTGCGGGCGGCATCGTCGTCCCTCCCGTCCTCGGCAGCCGCTCCACCGATCTGGCCGCCCGTCTCGGCGGCCTGGAGGGCCGCGCCCTGCGTGCCGGGGATCGCCTCACCTGGGGTCGGCCCTCCGGCCCGACAAGCGCGCTGCTCTCCCACCGGTTGGTCGGATCGCCGCCGACATATGGCGATGGCGCGCCAATCCGCGTCGTTCTGGGTCCTCAGCAAGACCGGTTCACGAAAAAAGGCATCGCCGCCTTCCTCTCCGGGACCTACACCGTCTCCCCCAAGGGAGACCGGATGGGGGTCCGCCTGATCGATGGGCCCGCGATCGCTCACCGCCGGGGCGCCGACCTGATCTCGGAGGGAATCGTTCCCGGCTCCATCCAGGTGCCGGGAGATGGCCAGCCGATTGCCCTGCTGGCCGCCTGCCAGACGATGGGCGGCTACCCAAAGATCGCCACCGTGATCGGAGCCGATCTCGACCGCCTGGCCCAGGCCCGCCCCGGCGAGCGGATCCGCTTCGTCGCGGTCGAACCCGCGGCCGCCAGAGCGGCAACCCTGGCCTACCGAGCATCCCTTGGGGAACACGCCATTAAGGTCGGCGCACGATCCGAGACGACGGTTCCAACTCCTGCCACTGGGACGGCTTCGAACGCACGCCCTCAGGCGATATCGGCCATCGACGCCTGGACGCCAGACGGCGTCATCAGGGTGATCTCGGCCTTGCGCGCCGCGGGGATGACCGACTGTCAGATCGACCTGGTGGAGGGTGAGCGGCGACTTTCACTTTCTCTGGGCAGCGCGGCCTCGACATCGCCAATCGCGGCTCCCGAGCTCTCTGTCGCCGTGTCCACGTCGGCTGAAGCGGCCCAACCGTCCCAAGCGAACAGCGCGATCCAGGCAATCACCGTGACCGCCCCAATGCTCGGCGTCTTCTACCGGCGGCCATCACCTGACGAGCCGCCGTTCGCCTCGCCGGGCGAGGCCGTCAGGGCCGGTCAGACGGTGGGCCTGATCGAGGTGATGAAGACCTTCAACGAGGTTGCTGCCCCGCGCGATTGCACCTTCGACGAGTACCTTGTCGAGGACGGTGCTTTTGTTGAGTTTGGGCAGGTGATTGCGCGGATCAGATAGACGGCCCCCCTTCCCCCTGCCGCGGCGCTGTCAGGGGTCGGTATCCGACGGGAAGTGGTCAGGTGGGCCAAACAACGACCTGCCGGCCGGGTGGTGCGACGGGCCAGGCATCCGGCCAGAGCCAGATCCGGGACCACCGCCGCCGCGCCCACACCAACCGCCAGCGCGGCCGCGCCGGCCTCCGCGCGACGACGCTGGCGGCGCGGGGACCGCTCCGCGGCGGCGGCCCCACGGCCACCCGCAGGTTGGCCGGGTCCCGCCCCAGCCGCGCGGCGTCCTCGACCCGGGTGCCGGCCGCCACGACCCAGCGGGTGGCTACCGCTAGCACCGGCCGGTGCCGCGCCACCCGCCCGGGATCGGTGCGCCAGGTCCGCTCCCGCTTCCAGCCGCCCGCCCTCTGCGCCCGGACGGCCAGCCCAGCAGCGGCGCGGAGCACGCCCGCGCGTCGACATCGGCGCGGCAGGGGGCGTCCGTGTCGGCCCCGGCGTCGCCCCAGGCCCGCCGCCGCCGCCGCCGCGCCCCGGTCCCGTCGGGGCCGACCGGCGGTTCGCGGGCGTCGACCGCCGCCGCCCGGCGGGCGTTGCCGCCCCGGACCGCGCCGGAGACCCGCCAGACCAGGCCCGCGCGTTGGGCGCGGGTCAGCCCGGGGCGGTGGGTCTCGCCGGCGGCGAGCAGCGGGGCGGCGTCGGCGGGGACGCGCACGGGGCACCCCCGGCGAGGACGGCGGGTCGGCACCACCATCCTGCCAGACCCCCGGGCGCGAGCCCCCTCTCCCTCGCATCGCCGCGTCCCTTCCGATACCGACCCCCGACAGCTGCCGCGGCGGGGGGAAGGGGGCCGTGGGGGTGAGGGGGCCGTTCCGGCGCTGACCGAGATTGTCAAGCTCGTTTGAACCAGGGCTAAGTTCCGATACGGGGCGTCGGGTCGAAAGGGCGTTCGACGTGCGCGAAGGTGGGGCGGAGGCTGTCGGCGGCGTGGTGGACGGCCTGGTTCTCGACGAAGGCGACGACGTCGGGGAGGGAGCGCTCGCCGAACGAGATGACACCGTACTCGGGTTGCCAGGCGAAGGTCTCTCGGTGCTCGTGAGTACCATCGTGATTCAGCAGGTGGCTGGAGGAGCCCTTGAAGGCGTAGAGGAAGTTAGAGATGGCGACCCGTGGTGGAACCGACACAGCGAGGTGGACGTGGTCGGGCATGACGCCTATGGCATGGACTGGCACCCCGTACTCCGCACACGTCGTCCGGATCGACCGGCGGACCGTCGCCTCCCGGTCGGGGTCGATGGTCGGCAGCCGAACTTTCGTGGCCCAGACGACATGGTAGAACAATCACCAGTACGGCATCTCCGCACCCCGTTCTCAGCCCTGGAAGGGCTTCGACATGCTACGCACGGGGTTTCGACCCCGTGTCTGGACTTTGGCCCTTTCGGACGCTTCGCGGGGCACGCGAGCCGCGTACGTACCATCCGCGCCGCGCATTAAAGGCCGGTTGCCCGGGGTTCGCGCGCAACCGGCACGAAATGCAGCGCATCGTGCGTCGTTAAGGACCTCCTCCGAGGCGCGCAAAAAGAGCCAAAGTCCAGGCACGGGGTTGATGGAGGTTGCGGAATTAATTGGTGGTTTTTGGAACGCCGTCCCTCCGTCGCCCGGGGTTCACGGCGTGACCTTTACCCACATCTCCAGAACGGCGCGGAATTCCGGGGAACACTGGCAACCTGATCGGTGGCGAGCGCCGACGCGATGTTCCCGAGATTCCGGCACGTCGTTCGCGCGACCTCATGTGGCCATTGAGATGTGGGTAAAGCTCACGGTTCACGGCCCGGGCGGCCGCGGAGACTGCGTAACCCGCTCCCGGCAACGTCACGAAAACCGCCTATCAATTCCGCAACCTCCATCAACCCCGTGTACTCTGAATTGCAAACTAGGGTTCGGTTACACCAGCCCCAACCGCCGCTTCTTGTTATCCAGCGCGCGGCGAAGCGATTCGAAGTAGTCCTCCGAGAGGCCCATTGCCGCCGCGTTGTCTCGGCCTACCTTCAGTCCCAGGTCGCGGACCATTGCTGCCAGTGCCCAGGCGTCGAAGAGTTCCATGTCCGGCAGGTAACCATGAGTCCGACGATGGGCGAGGCGCCACGCCCGGCGGAAGAGCGAGCGCAGGCGCGCGATCTGTTCGCCGGCATTTCCAGGAGGGAGGGGGGCGAAGCGCAGGATGGAGGCGGTCCTGGCCACGTCGGCCCGGAGATCGCCAACCCCGGCGTTCGCCCAGTCGATCACACCCGTCACCCGGCCCGATTGAACGAGCACGTTGGCGGGGTGAAAGTCGAGGTGAAGGATTGTCGGGGGGAGGGTCGTGCGCCCACTGACGTCCAGCAGGCGCCCGCGGAGAGCAGGCTCGTCGGGCCCCATCCAGCCAACCCAGTCCGTGCCGCACGCCGTGAGCTCTGGATCTGGGCCGCTGAGGTGGAGGCGACCATGGATGTTGCCCAGTTGGGCGCCGAGGGCCCAGGCACGCTCCGGACGCGTCAGCAACTCCTCCATCATCGTCCGGCCAGGGGACCACTCGAGCAACATAACCGGCCGGCCCTCGACGGTCTCGGCGCCGAGCACGGCTGGTATGGGCACGCCTTCTCCGCGGGCAGCCCGCATCGCCGCCGACTCACGCTTGAAGCCGCGCTCGTCCCCCGGACCGAAGAGGCGCAGGGCAAACGTCTGTGGGTCCGGTTCGCTCGTCTCGACACGCCAGATCGCACTGTCACCAAATCCGCCGGGAATCCGGGTGACGGCGAGTGGTTCGGCGATCCCGAATCGAGCGAGGAGGTCGCGCGGATCCGGCAAGGTGGTCATGACTGCGAACCCGGGAGCGGCAGACCCGCCCAGAGGCTGTCCTCGTCGGGCAAGGTCGCTCCGGGATCAGGGGCAGGATGGATGCGCCGGAAGACATCGTGGCGCAGCCAGGTGCGGGCTATGTCCGGGCCGGAGGCAATGAACGGGCTGTCCGGGCCGAACTGCGTGCGATGCGCCCGTTGCGATGCCCAGCGGCGATCGAACACATCTTCGACCGTCACGACCGTGGTCACAACGTCATCTGACGTCAACAACTCGTCGCCAAAGACCGTCTGGACCGAGCCGAATTCGACCGTCGGGAGACCGAGACGACGCAGGTCGGCGTCGATCTGGGCGAATGCCGAGCGCGGGTAGGCCGTGGCGTAGATCTTGGCGACCCTATGCGGTTGGCCGGAAGCGGGATCGTACGTCGGGGACGCGGCCAGATCGCAGGCAGCGAGGGTCGCGTGGTGGATGGTGATGTGATCGAGGTGGCCGTAGCCGCCATTGGCGTCGAAGGTCAGGACGACCTGCGGCCGCAGCCGCCGGATCTCCGCGACAATCTGGCCGACCAGAACGTCGCGGTCAATCTCGGCCAGGGTGCCGTCCCCATACCGCCAGAGGATCGGCGGCTGGAACCCCAGAATCGTGCATGCTTCGCGGAGCTCCGCTTCCCGCACCTCGCCGAGGGTTTCGGGGGTTGCCAACGCGGGATCGCTGATCTCGCCCTTGTCCCCGCTCGTGGCGCTCAGGACGTAGATCTCAACCCCGCGGTCGGCCAGGAGCGTCAACGCCCCGGCGGTGCCCCACTGCTCGTCGTCGGGATGCGCAAAAACGGCAAGCAGGCGAGGCGTGTAGTGGTTCTGTTCGGGCATCGATCGGCTCCATGGTGACTGTTCAACCGGCGACACGTCGCCCGATTGTACGGCACCGGGTTATCGATGCCTCTAACCTCCCGCCGCCCCTCCCGGCGCGTTCGGCGCGCGCCGGGGAGGCGAGGAGAAGACGGGACGCCCCCGGACCAGTCCATTCATCGACCGCCGTCGCGGAGGGGGAATCCGCGATTGCTGCCGTCGTCCGGCTAGCTCCGGTTGACGCGTCGCTCCATGTAGGTGGGCGTCCCGTCGTGCCCATATCGTGCCGTCCGCCGCGCTTCCCGCCATCCGTGAGATCACGCGGATTCGCAGACGGTCCTTCTCAGATTGAACTCCGTAGTGTCACGGAGCAATGGCTTGCCTAAACTGGGCACGCATGCACCCCTTGAGTTTTGCCATTGCGATCGGGGAGTCGCCTCGCTTCCACCAGATTTCCCAGGCCCAAGATGGAACTATGAAGAGCCGTCGTCATCCACCTTCCCCCGGTTTTACGTGATCCACTTGATGTTCGCGTCCCCGCGAAAAGCCGGATCCTCTGGTGCCGGTTGTGCCACCGCGCCGCAGGGCAGGCGGCCGGTATGATCGGCCCCCTGCCCGTTTTCGCGCCCGGCGGTGCCATAATTCGGATATCAGGCCCGATTGCCCCACGCTGGACACGAGATCGCTCATGCCCGCCGTACTGCGCCAGAGCAGGCACATGGTTATCGCCATCGCTGTCTGGCTATTGGCCGGGCTTGCCCTCGGAGTGATCGGACACGCCCAGAAACCTGCCACACCCGAACCCACAGCGGCCACCGTCGTCACGGTCATCGGTCCGGTCACCCGAGCGCTCCCCGGCTTTCCAGAGTTCTCCTGCCCAACGACATTGCGGCCGTGCTAGGACCAACGTCCCATTGCGAACGTTCTTTCTCCTGCCAATGACCAGCGTTCGATCGCCGAACGCGGCGTTATACTGTCCGTACATAGTTCTCCATGACCTGTCCTGCGATCGACCGGTTGGGAGCGAGAGTTGAGGGGGAGGAAACCCGGGCGATGGACAACGCATTGGTCCAGCGGATGATCGGGGCGGCGCGGCTCGACGTGCGGACGTACGAGGAGGTTGAACGGGACACGTCTGCGACGCAGCAGGCGCTGATCGTGGTCATTCTGCGCCGCCGTTGCTTCCGGTATCGGCGCGCTCGGTAGCGACGACGTAGGTCCAGGCATCATCGGCGGGGTGATTGGCGCGATTGTCGGTTGGGCCGTCTTCGCCGCTGCTGTCTATTTCGTCGGCACCCGGTTCACGGCAGGTACCCAGACCCAGGCCGACTGGGGGCAGGTAGCCAGGGCGACGGGGTTCGCGTACACGCCGCAACTCCTGGCAGTCTTCGGGTTCATTCCCGTCCTCGGATGGATCCTGGGCATCGTCGGCATGCTCTGGGGCCTGGTCGCCTCCATTGTCGCGATTCGCCAGTCGCTTGACTTTACAACTGGCCGGGCCATCCTCACGGCAATCATCGCGATGATCGCCCTCCTCATCGTCGTCATCATCGTCGGAATCGTCCTCGGTGGTACCGCCCTTGGATTGAGCGCGCTGTTCTAGCCGTGGCGCATGTTGAAGACGTTCGGGAAGAAGGGCGGGCGCCGCGTGTTGCGCGGTGCCCGCCCTTCTCGTGTACTCCAGGTGACCCCGAAAAGGCAGAGCCCACATTCCGAATCGGAGGGCTATACTGCGCCACCGGCAAGACGACCAGTGGGCTCAGGATCGCGGTTTGGCGACTCCGAGCCGAGGTGTGGCGCAGCGCGATATGGGCAGGTATATCCGGCGAATATCGAGCTACGGGCGGGAAATCAAGCTTTTCCTGCTCTTCAACATGCTGGTCTATATCGGCGTTGGCGTCTTTGCCCTGGTCTTCAATCTCTACCTCTACGCCCTCGACCTCCGCGAGGACTACATCGGCGCCTTCTCGGCCGTGCAGACCCTGGCGATGGCCGGGGCAGCGCTTTCGATGGGGCGAATCCTCAACCGGTTTGGCACCTGGCGGTGCATCACCTACGCGACGGTGGGATACCTGCTCGTCTCGATCGCGCTGGCGATCATCGAGCACCCGGTCGTGCTCCTGGTTCTCGCCGCCCTCTTCGGCATGACGCTGGCGCTCCTCTCGACCACGACCATGCCGTTCATCATCGAGTGGGGCCGGCGCGACCAGCGTCAGGACATCGCCACGCTCGGCTTCTCCCTGATCTCGCTTGCGACCACCTTCGGATCGTTGCTCGGCGGCGCGGCCCCGGCAGTGGCAGCGGGCCTCATACCTGGAGTCGATTCGGAGAGCGCCGGTGCGTACCGCTGGACGATGATTCTGGGAACCATCGCCACCCTGGGGGCGCTGGTGCCGATGCTGCGGATGACGGAAGCGCGGAACAAGCCGCCGGCACGCGAGACGGCTGCGGCCAAGCCCGTCGAAACTCCCGCCGATCGGAAGCAGGTCCGCAAGGATATGGCCGTCTTCGTGGCCATGGGCGGCATCATGAGCCTCGGGGCCGGGATGGTCTTCCCGTTCTACAACGTCTACCTCAGCTCACTGGGAGCCAGCACCGGCGAGGTCGGTCTGGTCTACGCGGCAGGCGGTCTCGCCGCCGCGGTGATCGGTCTCTCCGCCCCCTGGGTGTCGCGCCGGTTCGGCTCGATCTGGGCGGTCTTTTGGCTGCGGCTCTCGATCGCGCCGTTCTACCTGCTGCTGATCCTGACGCCGAACCTCTGGCTGGCGATCGCCACCCATCTGGTCCGCCAAACCAGCATCAGCATGGTCTGGCCGATCGACTCGACCTTCATCTCGGAAGTCTTGCCGCCACGCGCCCGGGCGAATGTCTTTGGCTACCGCTCTGCGCTTTGGAATCTCGGTTGGGCGATCGCCAGCCTGGCCGGTGGCTGGATCATCGTCCATTCCGGCTACGATTGGACCTTCTTCTGCCTGGTCGCCTTCACCGCGATCTCGGTGATCATCTTCGTCACATACTACGAACACCATCCGCTCATCCGGGCTGGTCAGATTCCATCGGCCCTGTCGCCACGGCGGCGGATGGCAGCGGCAGCGGCAGCGGTCGCGGCGGCGGATCTCGAGCAGGCCGCGTCCCACGATGACTCCGCCCCCCGGACCAGGGTCGCATGAGGAGATGGTCTGTCCTATCCACCCTAGCGCTCCTGACCATGCTGGCCGGTTGCGGCGACGACAGTCCGACTTCGGTCGACACGCCGCCGGGGACGCCGGCGGCGAGCGCCACGCCGGCCGCCGCCTCGGCCGACGTGTCAACGCGGGAGCCGGTGACCGCGGACGGCTATCTGGTTGGAGACGGCGTCTGCGAGGCCCGCGTGCCGAAGACCTGGGTCGAGGACGCGCCCGGCACCGGCACCACCAGTGACGGCCACACCTTTTCGGTCTTCGGCAACCAGCTTGTCGGCCCGGATAGCTGGACGACCGCCTCCAATCTGCTGCGCAATCAAACCAACCGCCAGCCGGACGCCCAGCTGTCGGAGAATGACTATTCGGTGCGCATCACCTACGGCAATGGGGCCGGCCTGGCGTACCGGATCCGCTTCGAGGAGGTCTACTGCGACCTTCGGATTACCGGTCCCGGCCGTCAGGTCTCGGACGCGGAACGGGCGACCTGGGAGAAAGTCATCGCGAGCTTGCAACCGGCGGGTTGAGACGTGAGGAGCGTGAGTCGTGAGTACGAATGCTCTGAGCCGTCAGCGATCAGTCGTCAGGTGAGCGGCCTGAGCCATTCCGCAACCTGTCATCCCGAGCTTGTCGAGGGATCTCGATGGAGTCGGCGTAACGATGGCGCCAGGGACGTGGGAGAAAGCGGGCTCCCGTTCGTGCACACTGCAGCACCATCGCCGCGCCGTCACCATCGAGATCCCTCGGCAGGCTCGGGATGACAGGGGGCGCGAGGCGGCTCGGGCGATGTGGCTGACGGCTGACGGCTGATAGCTTACGGAAGAGAGGGTGATACGGATGAATGCGAGTGGGAAGAGGGCGTTGATGGTGTGGGGCGGCTGGGCGGGGCACGAGCCAAAGGACTGCGTTGACCGGTTCGCGCCGTTCCTGCGCGACCAGGGGTTCGACGTCGAGATCTCGGACACGCTGGATGTCTACCTCGACCCGGACCGAATGGGCGGGTTCGACCTGGTGGTGCCCGTCTGGACGATGGGTACGATCACCAACGAGCAGGAGGCCGGACTGCTCGAGGCGGTCAAGGCCGGGTTGAACGTGGCCGGCTGGCATGGCGGCATGGCCGACTCGTTCCGCAACAACACGGAGTACCAATTCATGGTCGGCGGTCAGTGGGTGGCCCATCCCGGCAACATCATCGACTACACCGTCAACATCCTCCCCGGCGACGACCCGATCACGGCCGGCCTCAACGACTTCGCCATGCACTCGGAGCAGTACTACCTCCACGTCGATCCTTCGAACGAGGTGCTGGCGACCACCACCTTCACGGGAGAGCATGCCTCCTGGATCGACGGTACCGTCATGCCGGTGGTCTGGAAACGGCGCTACGGTAAGGCGCGCATCTTCTACTGCTCGCTCGGCCACGTCGCCTCTGACTTCGACACGCCCGAAGCCCGCGTCCTCGTGCGAACGCGGCATGCTCTGGGCCGCCGGTCTATCTAGGCGACTAGGCACACCCGACCATTCCGTCAGCCAGCGGCCCGTCCGTTGCACGCAGGAGCCAACCCATGACCTCACCGCTCGCGGACAACCCGGTTCGCGTTGGCATCGTCGGCTGCGGCGTCATCAGCGATATCTATCTCAAGAACCTGGGCAGCACGCCCGGGATCGAGATCGCTGCCTGCGCCGATCTGGTTCCCGAGCGAGCCCAAGAGAAGGCCAAGCAGTACGGCGTCGCCCGGGCGTGCGCCCCAGACGAACTGCTGGCCGATCCCGAGATCGAGGTGGTGCTCAACCTGACGATCCCGATTGCCCACGCCTCGGTCGCCCGGGCCGCGGTCGCCGCCGGCAAGTCGGTCTACAACGAGAAGCCCCTGACGATCGACCTGGAGGAGGGTCGTGCATCTGATCGCCGAGGCCGAACGACGGGGGGTGCTGGTCGGCTGCGCGCCGGACACCTTCCTTGGCGGCGGGTTGCAGACCTGCCGCGCCCTGATCGACTCCGGCGCGATTGGCGAACCCGTGGCCGCCAACGCCTGGTTCCTCGCCCACGGCCACGAAAGCTGGCATCCGGACCCGGCCTTCTACTACAGGGCGGGAGGCGGCCCATGTTCGACATGGGGCCGTACTACCTGACCGCGCTGGTCTCTCTGCTCGGTCCTGTCCGCCGGGTGACCGGCCAGACCCGGATCACCTTCCCGCAGCGGACCATCACCTCGAAGCCTAAGTACGGCGAAAAGATCGACGTCGAGGTCCCAACCCACGTCGCAGGCATCATGGAGTTCGGCACCGGCGCCATCGGCACGGTCGCAACCAGTTTCGACGTCTGGATGGACGTCCCAAACCGCCTTGAGATCTTCGGCTCCGAAGGGAGTCTGCGCCTGCCCGACCCGAATACCTTTGGCGGACCGGTCCAGATGCTCACGGGAGGAAGCAAGGAGTGGCAGGAGGTTCCCCTCTCGCACGGATACACCGAGAATAGCCGGGGCCTCGGCGTGGCCGACCTCGCCGCTGCCCTCCGGGAAGGCGGCCAGCCCCGGGCCTCGGGCGCCCAGGCCCTCCATGTCCTTGAGATCATGCACGCAATTCACACCTCGGCCGCCGAGGCGCGCCACGTCGAACTGTCAAGCCCGTATGCTCGTCCTGCCCCGTTCCCGGCGAACTAACATCTTGCGGCCATTCACCGATACCTGGCGGAAGCACCGGATCTGCCCGGCTGCCTTATCGCCGGGTCGGTGTCATTATTGCGCAAAATCAATGATTTTTGGAGTCTTAGGAAAATCTAGGGTATTGATGTCAGGCCAACAGTACTATAAGATATAGCTAGAAAGGGAATATCTGTGGCCGAGGGTGCTACACTGATGGGCGCCGATGACAGTTCTTTGGTCCGAGTCACCACTCCCGCTTCGATTGAGCCATGAATGACCGGGTGGGGCGCTCCGCACAACCGGCTTCAGGCCCCGTCGTAGCGTGGCATGAATCGTGAATACCGATCTGCGGGAAACGCCGTATTTGGGGAAGCGGCACCACGTTCGAGCGTTGCGCTCGTAGTGCATGGGAGGGACGTCGATGGACTCGAACCGATTCGATGATTGGAGCCGGCGCCTTGCGCGCCAGCGATCACGGCGGGCCGTTATCAAGACCGGATTTGGCGCGGCGGTCCTGGGTGGAGCACTGGGGCGGACCGGGGTTGCGTCGGCGCAAGGGGGGCCGAACCTCACCTGCGCGATGTTTGGTCTGATTGAGGGTCCCACCTTTGAAGGGATCTTCACCAACAATACTGTCGGTCAGACGTTCACCTCCGGTCCGGTAACCATTACAATCACCGCGGTGAACGATGAGGGTGAGGCCACCTGCATCTCGTTCATCTCGACTACACCGATTTCGGCGGCCCTGGTTAAGGCGGGCCTGCTCACCAACCCGCACCCCTACAACCCAGCCACACTCTCCGGGTCATGCTGTTCGGTCCTCCAGGGCATCAGCAACATCCGATTCTGTCTCCCGCCGACCACCACCACGACGGTCGCCCCGACGACCACCACCACGACGGTCGCCCCGACGACCACCACCACGACGGTCGCCCCGACGACGACCACCACGACGGTCGCCCCGACGACGACCACCACGACGGTCGCCCCGACGACCACCACCACGACGGCCGCCCCGACGACGACCACCACGACGGTCGCCCCGACGACGACCACCACGACGGTCGCCCCGACGACCACCACCACGACGGTCGCCCCGACGACCACCACCACGACGCGCCGACGACGACCACCACCACGACGCGCGCCGACGACGACCACGACGACGGCCCGCCGACGACGACCACCACGACGGTGGCCGCCGACGACCACCACCACGACCACGGCGCCGCCGACGACCACCACCACGACTACGACGACCACGACGCACGCCGACGACGACCACGACGACGACCAAGAAGCCGCCGACGCCGACGACCACCACGACGAAGCCGCCGAAGCCACGACGACGCCGCCGGGACCTCGGTCGTCCTGCCGAGCACGGGTTCTGGTTCGGGTGTGTCGGACGAGGCGAACGCCGGATCGATCCTCGCCATCCTGGGCGCGGCGGCGATCGCCGGACGATCACTCGTCCGTCGCTTCCGCATCGGGCGAACAGAGGAGCCAGACGCGTAGCGGCACCCCACAACCTGATCGATTCGGAGGCGCCCCGGCCGATTTGGCCGGGGCGCCTCCGTGTGTTCATCGCGGCTACAGCCTCATCGATCCCCGGCGCGGGCGGCAGGTCCGCTGGGGTTAGGGCTATTCGACTAATGCCCGTTGGGCCGGTTGACAGGGCAAAGCAGCGTTGCTACGATGGGGAGGTATTGGTCTGACAACATGATGATTAGACGGCTCTACCCACAGATGCCGGGGGACCGATGGGATTCCGCTCCGTGGTCCTGACCCGCTCTTACGAGCAGGTCGTCGAGCAAATCCAAGATGGCATCCGCTCCGGGTCCCTTGTCCCCGGTCAGCGTCTCCCGACCGAGCGTGAGCTCGGCGAGAGCTTCGGCGTCAGCCGGGCCGTTGTTCGCGAAGCGCTCAAGGTGCTTGCGGCCATGGGGCTCGTCGAGTCGCGTCAGGGGAGCGGCAACTACATCGCCTCCAACCCCGTCCCGTCCATCACCCGGGCCCTGATCCTCTCCGCAACACCGCAGGAAGAGTCGCTCCTGGCGCTCTTCGAATTGAGAGAGCCGCTCGAAGCATTGGCCGCCCGCCTTGCGGCGCAGTGGCGCACCCCGGAGCAGGCGTCCGCAATCGCCGAGGCCGCCCAGATAACCGTCAAGTCCGGCGAGATCGACGATCTCGACCTGTTTGGCGTTGGAGACATCGCCCTCCACGGCGGCATATTCGCGGCCGCCGGCAACCCCTATCTCACGACCGTCTCCAGTGCGGTCCGAGAGGTCCTGACTTACGCCCTCCATCTGGTCACCCGGATTACGGGCACCGTGCCCGCCGCCGCCGCCCAGCACGTCCGCATCGCCGACGCGATCACCCGGCAGGATGCCGACGCCGCCGCCGCCGAAATGGCCGCGCACATCCGCTACAACGCCGACGCACTGCGAGAAATGATCGCCGCGGGACACATCGTACGCACCGGCCCGGCCCCTGACCCAGTCGGTGCACGGGTGGAGCGCAGGGTATCCTGAACTCCCGAATGAAAGGGGGATAACCCAGCTACAGCATCTGACATTGCACGAATACTGTCCGACCCAACGTGGGTTCGGAACTTGACGTACGAGCAAACAAGGAGTTCAAAGGTGACCATGCAGCGGTTGAATCGGCGCCGGTTGATGGGATCCGGCGCGGCGATGGCAGGAGGGCTCGCCCTCGGCGGCGGGTTCCGCCCCGGGCGGCTCACGGCGCAAACACCCGCAGCTCGTCATTTCTCAGGCCAGATCGTCATCGCCATTTCGGCGGCAATGCCACCGGGGAACCTGCTCGCCAGGCCGTGATCGATGCCTACCGAGCCGTGCAGCCGGACGTCGAAATCCTCTGGGAACCCCAAGATCTCGAAGCCGCCGAGTACACCACCTTTCTGGGCACGCTGCTCTCCGCCGGAGATATTCGGAGGACATCGTCTCCGGCAACTACCAGTCGGAATTCCGCGGTTACGTCAACTTCGACGAGTATCGGGTCAACGTCAACCCATACACCGGCCAAACCTGGGACCAGGACCTCGACTGGGACTTCAACCGCGCCGCAACGCCAAGGGCGAGCGCGTCATGCTCCCGACCCGGGCCGTCCACACGATGACTACTACAACAAGGAGCTGTTCGCGAAGGCAGCGACAGCCGCCGCTGACCTGGAACGAGTTCGTCGACACCTGCCGGACGCTCAAGACGGCCGGCATCACCCCGATCGCGGCCAACTGGCTGTTCCAGGTGCCGCAGTGGATCGCCGAGATCCACTTCGACCAGTACCACGTCGACTGGGCCCAGACCGCGCGAGCGCAGAAGGGCGACTGGAACTACGACCCGGCGATCGACGACAAGTTCGCCTTCGACGCCAGGGACCCGCAGATCCACAACCGCTACACGTACAGCGTCCAGCGCTACCTGCGCGCGCTGCGCGACGGACGATCAGGTTCGACAACCCGAAGGCACCGAGATCATGCGCAACATGGCCGAGGTGTTCCCCAAGTACGCGACCAACGACTCTACGTGCTCGACGACGCCTATACCGCCCTTCCTGCAGCAGCAGGTGGCGATCATGCCAAGCGGCACCTGGACTTTGACATCCCTGGCTCTAAGGACCTGGAGTCGCTCACCCCGGAGCGCATCGCCAGTTGGAACTTCCGGAGGGCACCGAAATCTCCGCGTTCAACTGGGGCACCTTCGAGAACCCGACGATGGAGGGTGAGCTCGTCAAGTCCCCGGTCCCGGTCGGTCCAGTCTGCCACCGGCGAGTACCTGAGCGTCGTCAACAAGAACCAGGAACAGACCGACATGGTCCTCGACTTCCTGCAGTTCTTCACCTCGTCCGCGGGATACGAACAATCCTGGATCGACGCCCAGGCCGCGCTCCCGGTCGCCTTCGCTCCTTCCGGCCCGGTCGAGGTCCTCGGCGTGTCCGATCCGCCGGAGATCCAGGAACTGTTCTCCCAGGTCTCGCTCATCGGCAACGCCGAGCTCAACTACAATGGGTTCTTGACCGCCCCCTCCGACGGCAACATCATGCAGGACACCCGCAACCTCTTCAAAG
>CAVRUD010000015.1:0-74101 GCA_963724285.1 uncultured Chloroflexia bacterium
CCGAACATCGTCCCGGTCTACGGGGCGGGCGAGGTCGGCGACGGGCTGTGGGTCGCCAGCCGCCTGGCCGACGGCGACGCGCTCGCCGACGCCGTGCTGTCGCCGCGCCGCGCGGTCGAGCTGCTGGAGCGCGTCGCCGAGGCGATCGACGCCGCGAACGTGATCGGCGCCGTCCACCGCGAGATCCGGCCGGAGTGCATCGTGCTCGACCGCTGGGGCAACCCGCTCGTGCGCGACTACGGCGTCACCCGGATGAGCGGGCGCACCGGGATGGCGACGCGGATGGAGCTGCTCGACACGCTGCGCTACGCGGCGCCCGGAGCTGATCCTCGGCCGCCCGGCGACGCGCGGCGGCCGACGTCTACGGGCTCGCCGCGACCGCGGTCTGGTGCCTCACCGGCGCGCACCCGTTCCCCGATCTCCCGATCTCCGAGCTCGTCGCGCTGCGCACGCAGGCGCCGCCGCCCGCGCTCGCGGCGCCAGGCGTCGACGCGACCGCGCTCAACGCGGCGATCGCGGACGGGCATGGCGCTCGATCCGGCGGCGCGGCCGGAGTGCGCAGCGGACCTCGTCGCGCTGCTGAGGCGCGCGGTGGCGCGGCTGCCCGCCGCACGTGGCCGAGGCGCCGGCGCCGTTCTCGGTCGCCGCGGCGGGGCGCCGCGTCGACGCGCGGCGGTCGCAGCGCCGCGCGCGGCGGCAGTCGCGCGGCGGCTAGCGCCGCCGCGCCGCGCCTCCAGTCCGCCGCACCGCCGCCACCGCCGCACCGCCGCTCGCCGAGCCGCCGCCGTTCGCCGAGATCGCGCCGGTGGCGGAGCCCGTCGCGCCGGCCGGGTCGGCCGCCTCGCCATCAGGGAGCGATCCGCCCGCCGGCGCAACGCGCTTCGACCGCCGCCGCGAGCACGAGCCCGAACCCGAGCGGAGACGCTGCCCACGCCGTGGCTGACGATCGTCCTGTGCGCGACGACGGTGCTGGCGCTCGCGATGGGCGCGATCGGCATCGGCACCATGACCGCGCCCGGGCCGCCCGGCCTGCCGCGCAGCGGGGCGTTCGAGATCGTTCCGGGAACAGTCTGGGCGCCCGCACCCGTCGGTCAGGCGCCGCAGCTGCAGTTCGAGGACCCGATCGTGTTCGCGCTCGCGCCGCCGCCGCCCGAGGAGCGGGCGCGGTCGCAGGCGCCGGCGACGCCCGCGCTGGCGAGCGTCGGCGTGATCGCCAAGCCGGGCCCGCCCGGCAACCCGCTCGCCGGCGAGCCGCTGGACTCGTTCGTGCGCGAGCCCACGCCGAGCCTGGTCCGCGTCGGGCGGCGCACGATGGTCCGCTATCGCGGCCGGATCAACGAGGGCGGGACCGTGACCGTGCTCGTGCTGCCGACGAACCGCGGCCGCGCCCTCGGCGTCGCGTGCTCCGAGACCGCCGCCGAGGCCGCGTGCGCGGCCCTGCTGGCGACGGCCCGGCTCGGCGGCGCTCGAGCTGTGGCGCCGGAGCCGGCCGAGAGCGTCGTGCGGGCCGTCGTCGAGGCGATCCGCGCGCTCGAGGATGCCCGCGGGGTGGCGGCCATCAAGCTCGGGCCCTCCGCGAAGAAGGACGAGGAGAGCGACGCCGCGCAGACGCTGAGCCAGCTTGCAAGCGCGTACGAGGAGGCTGCGCAGAAGCTGAAGCTCGATCAGGGCGACGCGGGCACTCGCGCGCAGCTGACGCGGATCAGCGACCTCGTCCTGAAGGGCGCCTCCGCCTACCAGCTGCTGTCGACGGCGACGGACACCGATGACGAGGTGCTCTACGGCGAGGCGCGCCTCGCGGCCCTCAGCGCCGACAGAGCGCTCAGGAGCGCCATCAGGCGGCTGGAGCGCGCCGGCTACGCGGTGCGAGCGATATGACCCGCCCCCCGCGCAACCTGCTGCTGATCACCATCGCGGCGGCGCTGGTCGCCTGCGGCGGCGGCTTCTTCGCCGGCCGTGCCGTCGGTGAGCAGAAGGCGCCCGGGCTCGCCGTCCAGCGCGTCGAGCCGGTCGACCGCCCCAAGGTCGGGCCGCAGGTTCCCGCTCCCACACCGATCGCGATCCCTGCGACCCTTCCATGATGACGCCGTCGGACCCGGCCGGTGACCCCGAGGCCATGCGCGCGACCGCACGCGCGCTCATCGCCCGCGCCGACGGCGTCCGGCTTGCGCCGGAGAGCGCCGTCGCGGGCCTCGCTGCGCTCGTGCTCGAGGGCCCCGCCGCCGCACGGCTGCAGATGGCCGCGGGCGAGGTGCGCGACCGGCGTCCAGCAGGCGGCGGCGGGTCTGGAGGCCGTCGCGGCCGATCTCTATGCCGATGCGGCGGTCGTCGAGCAGATGAACGAGGAGCGCAGGCTGGCCGCTGCTGGCGCCGCTGCCGCTGCCGCAGACGCGGAGGCTGCCGCAGAGCCCGAGGCCGCTGCCACCGAGGCGCAGAAGCCGCCGCCGGCTGCGACCGCTCCCGAGCCCGCGCCGCCGGCTGCGACCGCGCCCGAGCCGGCGCCGCCGGCCCCCGCCCCGGAGCCTGCGCCGCCGGCCCCCGCCCCTGCCGCCCCACCGCCACCGGCATGAGCCGGATCAGGCTCGATCCCGCCGGGATGCGGGCGAGCGGGCTGCAGTTCGTCGCGACGGGCGACCTGCTGAACGCGGGCGCCGCGCAGGTCGCCGCGACCGCGCTGCCGGCGATGCCGCCCGAGATGGCCGCGCGCCACCGTGCGAACCTCGAGGCCGTCGGCCTGCGCCTGCGGGCAGGCGGCGCGCAGAGCCTGCTGCTCGGCGAGGAGCTGCAGCTGCGCGCCGCCGCCGCCGAGGCTGCCGACGCCCCGACGATGCGCGATCAGGTGCTCGCCGCGGCCCGGCTGCATCATGCCGTGATGCTCGACGTGACGGTGGTCGGCGCCGGCGGCGCCCTGCAGGCCGCGCGCCTGCGGATCGGGGAGCGCGGCGTGACGGTCCGCGCGCAGTCGGGGCTGCGCTTCACGATGCCCGAGCTGGCGTTCGACCTCGACGCCGAGCCGGCAGCCGAACCGGGGCCGCCGCCCCGCCGAGCGTCCCGGCGACGATCCACAGCCGGCGGCCGAGGAGCCCGCCCGCCCCGTCGAGCAGGGCAACGCCGATCGGCGGTCCGGTCGCGGTCGACGTCCACGCCGGCCGTCGCGAGCGCGCCCGAACCGGCCGGCGCGCCCGGCCCGACGTACCTGTTCGGCGACCCGCTCGATCCGTCCGGCGAGGGCGGCCCGGAGCTGCGCGCCGGCGACCACGACGGCAGCGGCGCTCCGCCGCCGAAGGAGATGCCCAAGGTCGTCGAGACCGACCGCCAGGACTGGGCCTGCTGGATGGCCGGCAGCGCCGCGCAGCGAGGGCCTGCCGCCCGCGCTGCCGCTGATGATCGGCCTCGCCACCGGCGGCATGCGCAACATGCCCGAGTACGACGGCGCCGTCGGCTTCTTCGGCACGCACGCCGGCGAGGCGTACGCGCCCGCCGGCCACGGCCTGCCGCGCGGCGAGCAGCCCGACGCGGAGTGGTGGATCGACCATCCCAAGGCGCAGCTCGACCATCTCGTCCGCCGGCTGCAGGACTCCAGCGGCGGGGCGCGCACCGGCGACCTGTCCGACGCCGACGCGCTCTCGCGCTGGGCGCACGAGGTCCAGCCCGACCTCGATCCGGCAGAGCTCAGCTCGATGCACGACGCGGCGGCCGAGCTCGTCTCGCGCTGCCGCGGCGGCGAGGGCGACGGCGGCGAGCAGCGTCGTCAAGGTCGCGACGAGCCAGCTCGGGGTGCACGAGCGCGGGCCGAACGCCGGGCCCGGAGGTCGACCAGTACCTCGCCGCCGCCGGCGCGCCGAGCGGCAACCCGTGGTGTGCGGGCTTCGTCACGTGGTCGCTGCAGCAGACCGGCCACGAGATGCCCGGCACCGGCTGGGCCGCCGTGTCGAACTGGGTCGGCGCCGCGCAGGCCGGCGAGCACGGGCTGCAGATCGTGTCAGCGCCGAGGAGGCGCGGCCCGGCGACATCGTCGCCTACGACTGGGGCCACGGCGGCGACTTCGGCGCCGACGGGCACATCGGCCTGCTCGAGAGCGCCGTCCAGGACGGCCGCTTCATCGCGCTCGAGGGCAACTCCGGCGACGCCGTCGCACGGATGGGGCGCAGCATGGGCGAGGCCAACATCGTCTTCATCCGGGCCGGTGGCTGACCTGGCGGCCGGGCGGCGCGCGTCGCCGCGCTCTCGGTCGACTACAGCGACGACGAGCTCGACGCGATCGCCGAGCTGTTCCGGCGCCCCGATCTCGGCGGGCGGCGGGTGCGCGACCCGGGCGAGGACGTCGTCGCCCGTGCGGTCGCGCGAGCCTCGATCGACGCCGCCACGCGCGGGCTCGTCGCGCGGCATGCGATCGCGCTGGAGGGAACGCCCGCGCGCCCGCGGGTGCGCTTCATCGAGCCGCACGCGACGCTGCTCGGCGCGTTCGTCGGCGCCGACGCGACGGCCTCGGTCCGCGTCGAGCGCCCCGGCCACACGCAGGTGCGGGCGCTCTTCGCCCGCGGCGACGTCGTCGTCGAGCAGGCCTCGCTCCCCGGCCAGGCGATCAAGCGGATGGTCGCGCACCCGCGCGCGCAGGCGCTGGAGCTGCTGCTGCGCGACCTGCCGTGCTCGCCGGAGTTCGACGACGGCGCCGGCCGCGTCCCGCACGAGCTGACGCTGACGATGCTCGACCGCGCGGAGCGCGTGCTGGAGCAGGGCACGGCGAGCCGCCGCCCTGGCTGTCGAGCCAGCTGCTGGACCTGCTGCACGCACGGACGGGCTCGGCGACGATCGTGGTGCGGCGCCGCCATCCCGGCGGGATCGTGCTGGCCGACCGGATCTCCTGGATGGCGGCCGGCACGCTGGGGACATGGCGCGTCGAGCCGGTCGGCACCCAGCCGAGCGTCACCGTCCGCCTCGCGCCGGCGCAGGACGACGACATCCGCCGGCTGCTGGCGGCCGCGTGGTCGCAGGATGCAATGCATCCTGCGCGTTGAAGGACTTTCTTTCTGTAGAACGGGGGGCAGGCCGCCGCACCATGTGGCGCAGCACAACGCGCGAACCTCGACGCCAGCTCGTCAGGCCCCCGGCGCGACAGGGAGACCATGCTTTCCAACGACTCAAACCGTCGGCGCGCGTGCGCGCGCGGCGCGGCGTGCGCGGCGCTGCTGGCCTGCGCCTGGACGCTGGCGCTGCCCGCCGCCGCCGGCGCGATGACCGTGCTCAAGCTCGGCTCCGGCGGGCCGCGGGTGGGCGCAGGGCCTTGATGGCGCCTTGACCCCGGAGGAGTACGCGACCGCCCTTCAGGCGTATATCACCGACAACTTCGACGCGATCCTGGAAGCGGCCGGCCTCACCGCGGCCGACCTCGACGATCCGTCGCGGCAACCGGGGACGTAGGGACTCGTGTCGCTCGGCATATGCCGGACAAAGCGCGGTGGCCTCGCTCGTGACCCAGGCCGACCCCGCTTCGTGTCGCCCGGGGCCATGTCGAGAATCCGCATGGCTTCGACGCCAGGATGAAGCTCCGACCTCCGAGAAAACCCGGCACCGCGTTCGCGCACACGGCGGCACCACGACCCTGTTCTCAGACCGGCTTCAGCCGGGTTATTGGGGTTAGCAGGGGGGCTTTAGCCCCGGGCGAACCAAGGCGGCGCAACCCTGTTCGACGAGCGCTCTCGCAGGAACATCGCCCATGTCAGCCATCCGGCCGCGACTCGGCCGACCGTCCGCGTCGACAACTCAATCCGCGTCCGGTCGGGCGGCAGCGGCCCCAACGCGGACGGCCCGCAACGGCCGCCGAGCCCTGCTCGCGATCGTCCTGATCGCCATCTTGGCGAACGCGGCGTTCATGGTTGCCGACCGGCGGCTCCAGGACAATCCGCTCGTTTCCGAAGCGACCGGATCGAGCGAGAATCTCGTGCTGGCGAGCCCGATCGACGCGGGCCGCACACTCGTCGCCACCCGCGACAACGTCGTCTCGATCGTCCAAGACGGTGAGGCGGTCGCCCAAACGCCGATGCCCAAGACGGTCGGCGCCCTCGCGGCGACGAGCGACGGGTCGACGATCTACGCCGGGATGTCCGACGGATTCGTGACGATCTTCGATGAGTCTTTGGCCCAGATCGGACAGGTGCAGGTCGAGGGGCGGGTCGTAGGGATCTCGCCGGTGACAGACGGATTCCTGGTCGCGCACGGCGTGGGCACGTCCGGTAACCGGTACTACGTCTCCCGCTTTGGCGACCCAGCGGCGCCGCCGGTCGCTGTGACCCAGGCCGGCTTCCAGATTTCTACCCTCACGACCGATGGCACGGACGCCGTCTACGGCACCGGCAACGCTCGGGTCGCGCGGGTCGATCCCGCCGGAACGGTTCTGTGGGAGACGACCTTGCCGTCTCCCATCACCCGACTGCTCGCCCTCCCGGACGGCGGCCTCCTGGCCGGAGGAGAAGACGGCATTCTGAGCCGCGTCGACGGCACCGGCGCGATCATGTGGTCCAGCGCGGTCTCGGAATACCCACTTCGCGGCATCGCCTTCGATCCGGACGGTCCGACGGCCTTCGCCGGGGACTCGCGAGGCTCACTCGACGCGGTCGACGGCGAAAGCGGCTCCCCCCGTGTGGAACAGAGCGCAGGCGATTCCGACCTGGAGGCGATTCTTCCGAGCGGACCGGGGGAGTTTCTCGTCATTCCGCGCCAGGGCAGCTGGCACACGCTCGACGCCGGAGCCCTCAACTCCGCCGAGTTGAGCAACTCCCTGCGGGTGGCCTGGGCGGCCACGAACGGCGCCCTCGTCCTCGCCGGCATCGGCGCGGCGATCGTCGCGGTCGACCGCTGGCGGGCATACTCCAGGAAGCAAGCCCGGCTGGCATGGCGGGCGCGGACGGCATATGTGCTGGCTCTCCCTGCCATCGTGCTGATCGCCGTCTTCGCCTACTACCCGGCCGGCATGGCCTTCTACTACTCGCTGACCAACTTCAGCCTGCGCGAGGTGACAGAGTACGTCGGGCTGGAGAACTATCGCGAGGTCCTGTTTCACGACCAGTATTTCAGGACCGGCTTCAACAACATGTGGATCATCGTCGCGACCAGCATCCTCAAGACAATCACCATTCCCCTCTTGGTCGCGGAACTCGTCTTCTGGTTGAGGCACTCGGTTCACCAGTACATCTTCCGCACGCTCTTCGTCCTGCCGGCCGTCGTACCGGATCTGGTCTTCACCCTGATGTGGCGCCAGGTTTACGAACCCAACACCGGCTTGCTCAATCAATTACTCGCCTCTATGGGCCTTACGCAGTTTCAGCGCGCCTGGCTCGGCGACGAAGATACGGCCCTCTGGGCCGTCATCGCGGTGGGCTTCCCCTTCGTCAGCGCCTTCGCCTTCCTCATATTTCTGGGTGGGCTGCTGAGCATCAACGGCGAATACTTCGACGCCGCCAAGGTGGACGGCGCATCGTGGTGGCAACGCTTCATTCACATGGACGTGCCGTTGTTGCTGCCCCAATTTCGGATTCTTCTCTTCTTCGCGGTCACGGGCACCATTCAGGGCTTTGCCGGCATTTTCATCCTGACCCGCGGCGGCCCCGGCTTCGAGACCTACATTCCGGCGCTGCAGATGTACCTCCGGATTGCCGAAGGCGACCTCGGATACGCCTCCGCCATCGGCGTCGTCCTCTTCGCGATGATCCTGGTGCTAACCCTCATCATCCTGCGCTTCCGTCGTAACGACGCGATCGAATCGGCGTAGCAGGACTGGCGCGACCAGCCGTCACGCCCGCCGAAAGGAAATGCCCGTGAGTGATCTGGCCCGACCACTTGGTGAACGTGGCACCGCGCCGAACCCGGCTGCACCCGATCGCATTTTGAACCCGAAGCGGTCACTGGTCTCGCGCCTGCCAGGTGCCGGGACAGTGGTGCAGTACCTCCTCCTCCTGATCCTGCTGATCCTCTCCTTCTTCATCGTCGGGGTGATGGTCTCTCTGTCCCTGCGCCGCACCCTGCTCATCTACATCGACTTCTGGGCGGCGCCCTGGCCTCCCTATTGGGGCAACTATCAGGACGCGGTCTTCGACCTGCTCCCGTCACTGTGGCGCACCCTCTACGTCTGCGCCCTGTCCATCTTCGGAATCGTCGCCATCTCGTGCGGCTGCGCGTACACCTTCGCGAGGCTGCGCTTCCCTGGGCGCGATTTTCTCTACTACGTCGTCCTCGCCGTCTTGATGATTCCCGGCATCATCCTGCTCACCCCCCACTTCATCATGGCCAACGACCTCAACCTGCGCGGCAGCCTCTGGGGCCTGATCGTCTTTTACGTCGCTGGCGGACTGCCATTCGGCATCTTCCTGATCACGACCTTCTTTCGCTCTCAGCCAGCCGAGATCTTCGAGGCGGCCCGGATCGACGGCGCCACCGAACTGCGATCCCTTTACCAGATCGCTATTCCGCTCTCGTGGCCGATCCTGGTGACGGTCGCGATCATGAACTTCCTCAACATCTACAGCGACTTTATCTGGCCCAGCCTGATCCTGCCTCAATCCCAACAGACCTTGATCCTCGCGCTCGAGCAGTACTCGCCCGCGATCGGCGAGTTCGCCTCGCGCCAGGACATCGGCATGCAGACGGCGGGCTACGCCTTCGCCACCGTGCCGCAGTTGATCGTGTTCGTCGTCGGCATGAAGTATTTCATCCAGGGGGTGACATCTGGGGCGGTCAAGGCGTAAAGCGGGAAGGTGGGAAGGATTGTAGGGGCGGACCTCCGTGTCCGCCCGACCGCCGACCTACAAGTTCCGATCTGAACACGCCGTTCCCAATTTTGAACGTCGCGGTTGCGAACCGGGCGGAGCACGGAGGTCCGCCCCTACGTCGGTGAAATGCGTGTCCGAGGGCACGCTCGGCGCGTGCGCAGCGATTCTGGGAGGAACACCAACTCGTGTCCGACTCCACTAAGCCCGCAAACTGGCATGAAGACGCCTTCTTTCGGCATCCACTACGACCTCCACGCCGGCGCTGACGACACGGTGCTCGGCCGTGACCTGAGCGTCGAGCACCTCGTCGAGCGGCTGTCACGCGTCATGCCGGACTGGGTCCAGTGCGACTGCAAGGGCCACCCGGGTTACACAAGTTGGCCGACCGAGGTTGGTTCGACCTCTCCCGGCATGGTGCAGGATGCGCTCAGGATTCACCGGGAGGCGACGCGCCGGCTCGGTATTCCGCTGGGCATGCACTACTCGGGCGTCTGGGATACCCGCGCGGTTGAACTCCACCCCGACTGGGCTCGGGTTGATGAGAACGGCGTTCCCGACGGCCCCAACCGTCCCGCGCCGAAGGAAGGGCAGAAGACGACCATCCCCAGCGCTCCGACTCGACGTGCCGCCTCGGCCCGTACGACAAGGAACTCATGATTCCCCAGATGATCGAACTGGTCGAGAAGTACGACGTCGACGGCTTCTGGGTCGACGGCGAAAACTGGGCCTCGAAGCCCTGCTACTGCGACCGCTGCACCGCCGAGTACACCAGGCGAACGAACAACACCACCATCCCCCGCTCCGCCGAAGAGGACGGCTGGGATGCCTGGCTCGGATTCCATCGCGACCTGTTCGTCGAGCACGTCACGGACTACGTGCACGCGATTCATCAGGTCAAGCCGACCTGCATGATCTGCTCCAACTGGATGTACACGATGCGGCAGCCCGACCCGATCGTGGCGCCGGTCGATTACCTGAGCGGCGACTTCGACTGGACCTGGGGGGCGGACCGAGCGGCAGTCGAGGGCCGCCTGCTCGACTCCCGCGGGCTCCCCTGGGACCTGATGGCCTGGGCCTTCACCAAGACCGGCACCATGCAGGATCCCCCGCCGTGGGTGATGAAGAGCCCACTTCACTTGTCCCAGGAGTGCTCCGAGGTCGTCGCCCTTGGTGGGGCGGTCATGATCTACAACACTCCGCAACGGGCGGGGCGGCTCACCGACTGGCACCAGGACACCCTGGCTGAGGTCGCGGCCTTCTGCCGGGCCCGCAAGGACCTCTGCTTCAAGTCGGAAACGGTCCCCCAGGTCGCGATTCTCCATCTCGCGCAGCACCTGTACGCCCATAACCAGCCGCTCTTCAATAATGGCACCGCCGCGTCCGCCGTCGAGGGCGCCCTGCACGCGCTCCTCGAGACGCAACACTCTGTCGACATCCTGCCCGAGGATGCTGCCCTGGAGCGGATGGACCGCTACCCGCTCGTCGTCGTTCCGGAGCGCACCCGGCCCTCAGCCGCGATTCAGGCTGCTCTTCTTGCCTACGCCGAGAAGGGCGGAACGGTCCTCCTTTCCGGCACGAACCTCAACCGCGACTACCCGAACCTTGTTTCTCCGGCCAGCGACGGCCCATCGGAAAGAGACGACTCCGGCGACCCCGCCGCCTCGACCGTCTACCTGCCGACGGGACGCCGGGCCGTGCCGATCTCCGGACACTGGCAGGCAGGACACGTCGACGACGACACCGAGATGTGGCTGGAGTACCTGAGCCAGCAGGAACCGGCAAACGACGCCACCGGCAACGCCGCCGTTACCGCCCGCCGCGTCGGTGACGGCCGGATCGTGGCGGTCCATGGCCCTATCTTCGAGAACTACTTTATTGGCCACTACCCGCGCCTGCGCGATGTGATCCGCGAACTGATCGCGAAAATGGAGATTCCCTGGATCGTGGAGGCGGACGGCCCCGCGCGCCTGGAAGTCATCCTGCGGCGCAAGGACGGGCAACTCCGCATCAACCTTATCAACCGGGGAGCCGGTGAAGCCCTTTCGCCCCGGCGCGTCGCGATTGAGGAACTGCCACCAATCGAGCACATCACCCTACGTATCCGCGTCGATGAGCGCCCAGCGAAAGTCAGCCTATTCCCTGAGAATAGACCGCTCGAATGGGACTACAGCGATGGGGTCGCGACGATCCGGGTGGAACAGGTCGATATCCATTCCGTCGTGTCGATCGGATAGCACCTTCGCTGTTCGACGAAGCAGACCGTGCTGCCGCTCTTTCAGCAGGTTCTCCTCGGCGAAAAGTCCGCCGAAGAGGCCGCGGACGAGATGGCCACGGGATTGGAGACAGCAACCGGATGTTAGCCACAGGGACCACCTCACGAAAACCCGCTCGCTTTCAGGCAGAGCCCGGCGGGCTCACCGAGGAGCAACTCGCCCAGTTCCACAAGGAGGGCTACGTCGTCATCGACGGCCTGCTCGACCCGACCCAGGACATCGCCCCGATCATCGCGGAATACGCGATGGTCCTCGATCGCCTCGCCCAGGAACTGTTCGACGCCGGGCAGATCTCCTCGACATATGCCGACCTGCCGTTCTCCGACCGGCTGACGAAGGTCTACGCCGAAAGCGGCAAGGTCCACGCCCAGTACTTCGATTTTTCCCTGCCACAGACGGGGGTCACGCACGACACGCCGCACTGGACCGGCCCGGCCGTGTTTGCAGCGCTGCGTCACCCCGGCATCCTCGATGCGATCGAGTCGATCATCGGCGGCGAGATCTACGCCAACCCGGTCCAGCACGTCCGGATGAAACCGCCGGAGCACCTCACACCGGTTGACCCAAACACCGGCATGGTCCAGCTCGGGGCATCACCCTGGCACCAGGACAACGGCGTCGTCACCGAGGACGCGGACGAGACCGAGATCATCACGGTCTGGTTCCCGCTGACGGACGCGACGGTGGAGAACGGCTGCCTGGCGGTCGTACCGCGTCACGACGACGAGGGGCTGTTCACCCACTGCCCAAGCGGTCTGGGTCTGCACATCCCGGAGGATCAGTTCCGGGTCCAGGAGCGAGATCCCGCTGCCAATGCCCAAGGGGTCGGTGCTGTTCATGCACCGCCTGACGCCGCACCGCTCGTTCTCGAACAACAGCGATCACGTCCGCTGGAGCTTCGATCTTCGGTACAACCCGATCGGTCAGCCGACGGGCCGGGCGGCCTTCCCCGGCTTCATCGCCCGCAGCCGGCGACTGCCGGAAGCCGAGCTCCACGACCCGAAGGAATGGACCCGCCGCTGGCTCGAGACCCGCGCCATCATGGCCGAGTCTGAAACGCCCAGGTTCAACCGCTGGGACGGGAAGAGCCCGGTCTGCGCGTAGCCATTCGGCGTTCGGCGTTCGGCGTCCGGCGTTCGCATGACCATCGCGCGCCAAAGCAGTCATCCTGAGCTTGCGAAGGATCTTTGCCGTTTACGGCCTTTACCGCCGACCGCAACGTCGCGGTCTGGAACGAGCACGAAGGCGCTAAAGCGCCAAGATCCTCGCTCCGCTCAGGATGGCGATGGGCGATGGGCGACGAGGCAAGACCCAAACGCCGAACGCCGAACACCGAATACCGATTGCCACCTGAGAGGAGCACCGTGAAAATCACCGGGGTCGAGGTCGAGATTACGGAATCACCGGTCAAGCACGTCTTTCGCTGGAGGCAAGGACTTCCCGGCTCCGGCACGGTTCATATCGGCTCCAAGCTGACGATTACCACCGACGAGGGGGTCACCGGGGTCTCGCACGCGGCGCGCGGCCCTATCATGAAGGATCTGATCGACCGTCGCCTGCGCGATGTCTTCGTCGGGCGCGACCCGCTCTTGAAAGAGGATCTCTGGGAGCGCGTCTGGGAAATCGACCGGATCGAGGAACTGCCGATCTATGCCCTCGGGGCGCTCGATATCGCCCTATGGGATCTTCATGCCAAAGTCTCCGGGATGCCCCTCTACAAGGCGATAGGAGGATACCGCGACCGGATCCCGGCCTACGCCAGCACGGTCACCTTCGAGACGACCGAGGAGTTTCTCGACTGCGCCGATCAGGTGTTGGAGTACGGCTTCCGCGCGATCAAGCTTCACGCCTGGGGCGACTACCGCAAAGACGCCAAGCTCTGCCAGGACCTGCGCAAGCACGTCGGCGACGACATCGACCTGATGTACGACGGCTCGGCCGGGTTCGATCTGGTCGAGGCCCTCTACGTCGGCAAGGCGCTCCAGGACGCGGGCTACCTCTGGTACGAGGAGCCCATGCGCGAGCACAACATCGACGCCTACCGGCGCCTGGGCGACGCCCTCCTGATCCCGCTCCTCTCGTCGGAGTGCGCCGACGGCGCCCACTACAACGTGGCCGACTTCATCATCACCGGCGCGGCCGATATGGTCCGGACGAGCACCCATTACAAGGGAGGCATCACGGGCGGTCTGCGCGTCGCCCACCTGGCCGAGGCCTTCAACATGCGGGCCGAGGTCCACGGTGGAGGACTGCCGAACCTCCACCTCGCCTGCGCGATCCCGAACACCACCTACTACGAATCCCTGGTCACCTGCCTCCCGATCGATGTCGAGCCAGGCATCGGCCGTGACGGCTGCATCTCCCCGCCGAATGTCCCTGGAATCGGCTGGGAAACCGAACTAGGTGCCGAGGAAACCGAGGCGTTGGCGGAGGTGAGTGCGGAGGCGTAACGGCCCTCACCCCCGGCCCCCTCTCCCAGGATTGGGAGAGGGGTGGCGCGCAGCACCGGGGTGAGGGCTGTTACGGGGCCATCTCCCGCAGCACCGGCCAGTACGCCGCGTGCTGCGCCAACACCCGGCCCATCGCGCCCTCCGCATCTTGAGAGACGATGCGCGAGTAGGGCATTGAGGCGACGTAGTCAAGCTGGTGGGGTTCCTTGACGCCGGTCAGGGTGCCGGTCAGGGATTCGACGATGGCCAGGGTGCAGTAGGGGCCATAGAGCTCGGAGTAGCCGCCCTCCTGCATGACCACGATCTTGCCCCCGGCGTGGCGATCGGCGATGTCGATCAGGGCCGAGGCCATCCAGCGATAGGAATCGGTCATGAGGCCCATCCGGCCGAGTTGGTCCATCAGGCTGGCGTCCTGCCCGGCGGAAATCAGGACGAGTTCCGGTTTGAACTCGTTGGCGAGCGGGAGGACGATCCGCTCGAACGCGGCCCGGTAGGTAGCGTCGCCACTGCCCGCTGGGAGGGGGATGTTGACGTTAAGCCCTCACCGGGGCCGCTGCCGGCTTGCTCGACCGTGCCGGAGCCGCGCGGGTAGAGATCGTCCTGGTGAAGGGAGACGAAGAGCACGTCTGGATCGGCGTAGAAGGCGTCCTGGGTGCCGTTGCCGTGGTGCACGTCCCAGTCAACGATCAGGATGCGCTTGATGCCATGGGCGCGCTGGGCGTGGCGGGCGGCGATGACGACGTTGTTGAAGACGCAGAAGCCCATGCCAAGGTCGGCGACGGCATGGTGGCCGGGTGGGCGGACATTGGCGAACACTCGGGGCGCCCGGCCGGCAAAGGCGGCATCGACCGCCGCCATGCCGGCCCCGGCGGCCAGCAGCGCGATCTCGTACGAGTCCGGCGCGACGGGAGCGCCCTGCCCAGAGTCACCCCCACCGGCGGCGCAGAGTGCCTCCACCCTGGCCATGTACTCGCGGGTGTGATACATCGCCAGGTCATCGACCGTGGCCGGGCTCGCATCAATCCGGACGAGGTGCTTACCCAATCCGGTGTAGTCGATCAAATGCTTGGTCCGCATCACCAGGCGGTGGTTGGACATGTGCATGACCGGATCGACGAAGGGGAACATGCCGTCGACGGGCCAAATCGTTTCTAGCCCGGGGTTGTGCTGCAGAAAGCGATCGTCGAACACGAGGCCAACGGCGGGACTATCCTGGGTCGATTCGGGCAACGGCATCGCTAGCGCAACTCCTTCTGCATCGGCCTGATTCGCCAGTATCCTGCGGGGCATACCGGCCCTTTTGTGCATACCAATCGACCGGACTCTACGGTTCGTCAAAGTCGCCGTCAACAGCGAGTTTCTCTGCGATGTCCTCCACATGTTCTCGCGCATGTTCCGGCTCCCACTGAGCCTCGATTGCCGATCAAAGCTCGTTTATGTCACCTATAATTGGGGTGCTTGCCCGCAGGTTGGCGTGGCAAGGAGTGTGCATTTCATCCTCATAGTCGTTTCGGCAACTACCCAGCCTTCCGTTCTTACTGACTGATACACGATCCACGTATCGGTCACTCGAGGAGTACGACATGGCCACCAAGACAGCGCCGCGGACGTTCGAAACCCACATCGAGTTTGCCGAGCAGGTACGCGCCAAGGAAATCGACATCCTCAACCAGCAGCTCGCCGATTCCTTCGATCTCTACAGCCAGATCAAGCAGGCCCACTGGAACGTCAAGGGCCGAGACTTCATGCAGCTTCACCTGCTGTTCGATACCCTGGCCGAAGGCGTGCTCGGTTTCGTCGACCTGATCGCGGAGCGGGCCACGGCTCTGGGCGGCACAGCCCTGGGCACTGCTCGGATGGCGGCCAGCGCCTCGTCGCTGCCGGAGTACCCGGAAAATGTCGTCGAGGGCATGGACCACGTCGCTTGCCTCGTCGATCGCTATGGCCGCTACGCGGCATCGACCCGCAAGGCGCTCACGTCCACCGACGATCTGGGCGATCCGACGACGGCCGACCTCTTCACCGAGATCTCCCGCGAGGTCGACAAGCAGCTCTACTTCCTGGAGTCCCACATTCAGGCGTAATCACGCTTCCTCTTCGACCGGGGTGAGGTGAACGACCGCGCCGTCCTCCTGGACGGCGGCAACCAGGGTTTCCGCCTCGCCCTGGACCCAGACCAGCACCCATTCCGCCGGACGCAGCGCCTCCCGTAGCCACGTGGGGGCGCTGTTGTTCGTCCAGACATACCCGCCCATTGCGTCGAGATCGCATTCCCGCGCGCGCAGCACCCCGCCGCCGCCCAGGACCCAGGCGTCGTCTTCGAGGGTACCCGCGCTCAGGGTCTCCCGAAACGGCTCCAGGGGGTCTTGGCCGGGCTGGAAGCCGGGTGCGGGGGCGGCAAACGCCAGCTCGCACACCTGCACCTCGCCGGCTGCGCCGAGGGGAAATCGCCCGGTCCAACGCAACCGCCCCTGGAGACCCCGCCCGAGCCAGGCCGGCTCGACATCGACCGGCTTGAGCAGGATCCAATCGGCCGAGAAGGCGCCGCGGAGTCGAAGGCAGGACCAGACGTCGAGGGGTTGCCCGTCACCGCCGTCGGCGACGGTCAACGCGCCGAGGGGGATGACGCGGTCGAGGTGGCCGCTGGCAGCGCTATCAGCGAAGGTGCGCCACCGGCCCTCGGCGGGCACATCGGCGGCGACATGGACGCGGAGGAGCCGGCAGGCAGCTGTCGCCAGGGAGATTGCACGGAGCGCGTCTCCGGCGTTCTCCGCGTCGGCGACGGCGGTCAGACGGGCCGCTAACTCGGTGGCGCCGGCTCCATCGATGCTGGCGGCAAGGTGGCGCAGGTCCCCTGCTTCTATCGCGGAGGAGCGCCAGCCGGAGACGAGCAGGCGAGTCAAACGTTCCTCGATCTCGACCAAGCGTTCGACGAGCGTGGATTCCTGACGGGTCATGGTGGCGCTCATTGGCGATCCGGGTAGAGGGGACCACGGTCCCAGGCCAGGGTGCCGACAACACTCTGGACCTGGAGCTGCGGCCCCAAATCGCGCAGGGAGAGCGTCCCGAACAGAGCGTAGCGACCGGCCGGGGGCAGCAGGTCATTCAGGTCGCGTCGCCAACTTTCAGGGAACGTGATCGAGAGGAATCGCCGTTGCCCATCGACCGCTCCGGCCTCGCGGGAGCGCGTCAGCAACGCCACTGGCTTGAACAGGACCGCAATCTCCGGCTCGGCGAAGGGCTCGGTCATGCGCTCGATCAGGCGCTGGTGCAGTTGGGGAATCTCATCGTCCGCGAGGGACAGGACCCGGGAGATGTCTTCCTCTTGGGTGGGAACCGAGCGGGCGTCGAAGAACTTGATCCGGCGCGGGGAAATGCCGGGATAAAGCCCAGCGTCCTCGACCTGGAGCCGGTGGCGGCGCGGCATCTTGCGCGGGGCTTGGAGTGCCAGGGGAGTGATGACTCGCTCGCAGACCATGTCGCCGCTGCACAGGTCGATGAAGTGGCTGGCGTCGATGCGGAAGTCGCCGTCGTCGGAATGGGTATCGGCCAGGGGGAGGAGGTTCAGGCCGCTCACTCGCTCCAGATCCTTGTCACGCCAGGTCTTGCCGAGGAGTTCCTCGGTCAGCCAGGGCTCCAGCACGGCGGTGCCGTCGGCCTGGGCGGCGAGGGCGCGGCGCACGATCCAGATCTCCTGCAAGATCTCGGCGAAGCGCTCCGGGTCGGGATCGTCGCCGGCCATGCGCTGAAGCTGACTGAGTAACCGGCCAAGGCGGCGGAGCTTCAACGCGGCAACGGTCTCGGCCGCGCCAGAGAGGAGGGCCGAGCCCTCCCGGCCAAGCGCGGCCAACCCGCCGCCGGCAAGTTCTTCCAGGAGGCGATCGATCATGGCCAGACCAGCGGCCTGCTGTTCGGCCCGCATGCCGGCCTGGCGCGATCGGGCGCTGCCCTCGCCTCTTGGGCGGCGGGTGCGCTTCGGTTGGGGCGGGGGGAGAACGCGCTCGACGAGGCTGAACAGTTCGGGTCGCTCGATGAGGGCGAGGCAGATGGCGACAACGTGCTTGCAGTAGCGATTGCGTCGGTTGGCCGGGCAGGTGCATGACGGGACCGGATCGGCCTCAAAGTTAATGGTGACGCGGTATTCGGTGCGACCGATGACGACCGCGCTGGCCATACTCCCAGCAACCGCGCCCTGGCTCAGGGACGTGCCGCGGAGATAGTCGCGCCCGGCCCGGTGGGCGGCGTCGCCGGAGAGTTCGCGCAGGCGCTCGATGAGTTGTAAAAGGGATGGATAGGCGTTCGCGTCAAACCTGGCTCCTGGCATCAAGTCCTCCCGGATCGTTCCGGAGCGCCAGTTCGACCGTCTTTGCCAGCCGCCCTGGCGTGGCGGCAAAGGTGGGGATATCGAGGGCGCGTACCCGGCGTGCCAGATCGCGATCAAACGAGGCCACCCCGGCGTCGTTCAACGCCAGGATGGAGAGGATGTTCACCCGGCTCTCGCGCAACTCCTCTAGTGTACGCAGGAGGGCGGTCCGGTTGCCGCTTTCGAAGAGGTCGCTGATCAGGAGCAGGATCGTCTTTCGGGCTGCTCGACCAGTCCAGCGGCATACCCCACCGCCCGGGCGATGTCGGTACCGCCGCCCAGTTGGACGCCGAAGAGAAGATCGACCGGATCATCGAGCCGGTCCGTCACGTCGGCCACGCTCGTGTCGAAAAAGATCAAGCGGGTGTCGAGCGCAGGCAGGGAGGCGAAGACCGACGCCACGATCGAGGCGTAGACGACCGATTCGCCCATCGAACCGCTCTGATCGACCAGGACGATCACCCGCCACTCGTGGTAGCGGCGCTGGTTGGCGAAGAAGTAGATCCGGTCCGGGATCGGCTTGCCGAGAAGCGGATCGTAGTTGCGCAGGGCTTCGCGCACGGTCCGGCGGATATCGAGGTTGCGGGCGATGCGGGCGGGAGCGTGCCGGTCGCGGCGGAGGGCGCCGATCACCGCCTGACGGAAGGATTGCTCCAGGCGCTGGCGGAGGTCGGCGACGATCTCGGCGACGACGGCCCGGGCGGTGCGGCGGGTCTCCTCCGGCATCATGTCCTTGAAGGCCATGATCGTGGCGACGAGGCCGATGTCTTTCTCCAGGGTGGAGAGGGTTTCGGGTTCGAACAGCAGGTGCTTCAGGCCCCGCTTCTCGATGGCGTCCCGCTCGAGGAACGCGACCGTCTCGCGGGGGAAGTAGCGGCGGATATCTCCGAGCCAGGTGGGGACATAGGGCATGCTGTCGCTGAGGTCGGAGCCGCGGTCGCCGCTGTAGATGAAATCGAGCGCGCGATCGACCGCGCCGAGGGCGGGATCGGCGGCGATGGCGCCACCGGCTCCGGCCATCACGCCGCGCTCTCCGGCCGGATCGCCCCCCAGGACCAGCCGCCAGCGGAGCAGAGCAGGATCAACCGGAACGTTCGTCTCATCAAGCGATGCCAAAGCGCACCTCCCAGCCGCGCAAGAGGTCACCGACCGCGGCGTCGGCGGCCAGCAGTTGGTCGCGCTCGTGGTCGGCGATGTCGAACACGGCGAGGTTGTTGGCGCCATCAGCTCCGACCACGATCGCTAAGGTTTCGTCGAGGTAGGCCCGTTCGCCCCGGGTGAGATCGCCCAGGCTGCGGCGCAGGGCGGGCAGCAGGGGCACCAAGTCGGGGATGTCGAGGCTCAGCAAGAACGCCGAAACGGCCCCGATCACCGCCCGGTTGCGGACAAGGGTGGCCCGGTGGAGGGAGAAGAGCCCGGCAACCAGGCGGGCATTGGCGGCGGGATCGGTAGCCCGGGAAAGGGCGAAGCGGAGCCGCCGGGCCAACTCGCCGCTCTCGAACCGGCCGCCGATCTCGAGCAACGTCAAGCAGAGGCCACGGATGCTGGGGTTGGCGGTCTCCAGGTTTGCGACCGCCGTGACGTTCTCCCAGAAAAGCTCGGTCGGGATGCCGGCGCGTCGACGCTGGACGAGCTCGGCCAGCGGCTTCAACGTCGTCTCGACCTCCTCGGCCGCGTCGTCGCCGCAGACGACAGCGACGGGGAGGTGCAAGGCTGCCCGGGTAAAGAGGCGCTCGGCCAGGTGGGCGAGGGGTTCGACCGGCAGTTGGCGGGCGGTGCCGTAGGCGAGAAGGCCGTCGAGATGGTAGGCGGCCCGGGCCAGTGCGGGAAAGCTGCCGCTGTCCGCCGCCAATCCTTCACAGCGGGCAAGCGCCGCCGCGAACGGCTCCTGTAGGTCGCAGAGGGCCAGGGATAGCAAGATCTCACTGCCCTCGTCGATCCGGGTAGCGGCGACGAGGCGGCGGCGAAGGGTGCGGGTGCAGACCTCAACGAGGGTACTGCCCCAGGCGTTGAGCTCGACGAGGCGGGTGTCGGTCGCGGGGACCCAACAGACCTCCCATTTCTCGCGAGCGCGCCCAAGCTGCTCCAGCGGACCGCCACTGGCGGCCCGGCCACCGGAGCCGAGGCCGCTGGCCAGCTCGCGGGCGTACGGGATGCCAGCCGTGATCAGGCGGTGGAGAAAGACCGACTGAGCCGATTCTTCCGGCACCGGCAGGTGGACCAGGATCTCGCGGGGGGAATCCTGGACCGGCAGTCTCAACCGGGTGGTAGTCGCGTAGAACTCGACCTGCAGCGGCGTCCGGCCCGCCCAGAAGGTGACCCGGCCGACCTCATCGCCGATCAGGACGTCGCGGAGCGCGGCGGAGACGACGGATTCCCGGCCCTGACCGAAGCAGGCGACGGCGGCATCCTGAATCTCCTCGACGCCAGGGGCGGATTTGCTGCGGATCGTGGCGAGAGTATGGGCAAGCCGGTCGGCGTCGATCGCCTGGGCGAGTGAGGCGACCTGACCGGCCGCGCGCAAGCGATGGCCGAGGGCGATCAGTGTCCGGCGGGTGGCGGCGGCGTAGTCGCCGCCCAACTCCCAGACCTGCTGGTAGAACCAGGGCGCCCGGTTGCCCGCCCCGTAGCCAAGCTGCTCACTCAAACGGGGGTAACTGAACGGAATCACCGCCACGTCGACGGCAACGGAGTCATCGAAGGTGGGCCGCTCAACGCCTTCGGCGGCGTAGCGCTCGATCGCGGCGGCGTGGGCGGCGCCACAAATGAGGATGACCTCGTCGTCGGGGATGCCGCTGGCGATGGTTTCGCGGGCGAGAGCGGCCATGTGGCGCTCCCGCTGATCGTCATGGACGGAGGAGGGGGCGACGTACGAGCGGGACATCGTGCCGAACTTGGTGAAGGCGTCGGTGAACCGCTCGAGCGAAGAACCCCCGGCGTCCTGCTCGAAGGCCGATTCCCAGAAGGCATCGAACGAGGGGAAGCCAGCACCGGTGGCCAGGCGCTCGGTGAAGGCCTGGTAGCCGCCTTGGCCGCCGTTGGCATCCGGATCGTGGGCGGCGTCGCCGAACCCGAGCCGGTCCTCTTCAGCTTGGGCCCAGGCGAGCGAGACGGCGGCGGGCACGTCGCAGAAGCGCAGTTTGGCCCCGACGTCGTAGCCGGCGCGAAGGGCGACAAGCTCCGGCGAGTAGGCGCAAAACGGGTAGAGCGCCGCCCGGCCGGCGCCGTTCTGCTGCTCGCCCGGCTCCTTGCCGGAGCGGTAGGCGTACACCGCGACCGGGGGCACCGTCTCGCGGTCGATCAGGAACGGGATCAGCGGCTCCGCTTCGACCGGGCCTTCGATGAGGACCGCCCGGGGCTGGCGCTCTTTGATCAGCCGGTCCAGGTGCAGGGCCGCCGCCGGCGAGTGATGCCGGATCGGAAAGATGAGCATGGGCTAGTTGTCCGCCGGGCCAGATGTGCCGACAGGTAGGGGCAGGGCAGACCAGTCCCTGCCCATACGAAGGATACGTGTCGCGTCTGGGGGACGATGTCGCCCGTCGTCGTAGGGGAGGGTCCCGTGCCCTCCCATGCCCGACGCAAAAGGGCATAACGAGATGACCAACGCCGGATGATCGTCCTGCGGACGATGGGAGGGCATTGGACCCTCCCCTACGACGACGATGCGGTCGCCGATATCGCCTAAGTCCCTGACGCGATCCCTCTTACGATGCGCTCCGTTGACGAATGGAGTTGGATGCAGCACTAGAGCAGCTCCCGCCCCGCCCGGTAGAGATCGGGCCAGAGCCCGGAGGTTCGCCCCTTGACCGTGGTCTCCAGGTACTCCTTGAGGGCATCGAGGTCGTTGGTGCCCTCCTTGGCGACCGCACCGAGCATCGAGGTGAGGCTGTCCCGAACCGTGATCTGACCAGACCCGAAGAAGGAGGCCATCAGGGCGCCATTGGTGACGGTCGAGATCAATTCGGCGGTGCTGAGGACGGTAGAGGGAGATTGGAGCTTGGTCAAGCCGTCCAGCGTCTCGCCTCGCCGCAACTCGGCAAAGACCTGGGTGAGAAGGCGAACCAGATCAAGCGGAAGATCGACCTCTGGGGCGCCAAGCTGGGCCAGGGTTTCGCTGGCGCGGCGCTCGACGATCTCGGATTCCTGGTCGAGGTTGGCAATCACCGGAATGGTGACGAAGTTGAAACGGCGCTTGAGGGCGGCGCTCATCTCGTTGACGCCGCGGTCGCGGGTGTTGGCGGTGGCGATCACGGCGAACCCACGCCGGGCCTGGATCGTTTCGCCCAGCTCGGGGACGACGATCTGTTGCTCGGAGAGGATCGAGATAAGGCAGTCCTGGACCTCGGCCGAGCAGCGAGTCAGTTCCTCGAAGCGAACGACCTGGCCGCGCTGCATGCCGCGCAAGGTTGGACTTTCAACCAGGGCGCGCCGGGTCGGACCCTCGGCGATCAGGAGGGCATAGTTCCAGCCGTACTTGATCTGCTCCTCGCTGGTGCCCGCGGTGCCCTGAATGGTCAGGCCGGAGGTGCCGGAGATCGCGGCCGCCAGGTGCTCGCTGAGCCAGGACTTGCCGTTGCCGGGCTCGCCGGCCAGGAGGAGGGCTCGATCGGAGGCCAGGGTTGCGATGGCGACCTGAACGAGGCGCCGGTCGCCGACGAACTTGGGAGTGATCGTCACAGGCCGGCCATGGTGGCCGGGGATTGGCTCGTCGGAGCCCATGACGAAGGTTTCGACAGCGCGCGGCGAGAGATACCAGCCGGGCGGCTTTGGGGACCGATCGTGTCCCTGGAGCGCCGCCAACTCCTCGGCACAACGCAATTCGGCTGGCTGCCGAAGGGCATCGTCCTGCACCGACATCATGCTCAACGCACCCACGCCCGGCCCCCCTATTCCCCCGCCGGTAGACCATCCCGTTCTCCGCGGTATTCGGAGCGCAGGAATCTCGAATCATACTCGAACGTGCGTTCGTACGCACAGGGTCATAAGTGAGGCGGCGAGGCGGCGGGGAGAACGAGCCATGATCGCTTGGCGATGCAACAGCCCCCTAACCGCCCGGCGTTCCAGAAAGTGACCGTCATCCTGAGCCTGCGAAGAGCCTGTCCTGGAAGGAATCTTGGCGCGCAGCGCTGCAGCGCTCGTGTCATGAACGCGCGGCATCCGTGGGACACACGAGCGACGCGATCGGTGGCAGAGCGCTGCGCGGCAAAGCGCCAAGATTCCTTCCAGGACAGGCTCTTCGCAGGCTCAGGATGACGGTGGTGATGAGACGCCGGTTCCGATTTTGGGCGGTCGATGGCCTAGTGTGGTGCGTGTTACGGACGCCCGTTCGCTGCGACCCCATCCGCCCCAAGTGGGCGCGATCGGGGAGCGGGCGTGTCCTGGGCGGGCTGCACGCGCGGACGTCGCGCGGAGCGCACTGGCCTGGGAACTGGATAACGGCTGGTCTCGAGCCGGGCGAGGTGGGGCGCTGCCCAGGCCCGCACCCGCGCCGGGTGTGCCGCTTGGGAGCATCATATCAGAACATTTGTTCTCGTCAAGTGGGGGATGGAACGCTGGCGATTGGGCCAGGCCGTTAGCTACTGGTGCGCAACCGTGGATCCAGCGCGTCGCGGAGGCCGTCGCCGAGGAAGTTGAAGCCGAGGACCGTAATGCCGATGGCGACGCCCGGGACGAGGACGGCCCAAGGGGCTTCCTGGAGGCGACCGTAGTTGGTGCCGACCATGCTGCCCCAGGAGGCGGCGGGGGCCTTGTTCCCCAGGCCAAGGAAGGCGAGCGAGGCTTCGGCGAGAACGGCGAAGGCGAAACTGAGGGAGGCCTGGACGATCAACGGGGTGGTGATGTTCGGGAAGATATGGCGAGCCAATAGCCGGGGAGTCGGCAGGCCGACGGAGACGGCGGCTTCGACGTACTGGGTCTGGCGGACAGACAGGGTCGCGCCGCGGACGACGCGCATGAAGGCTGGCGTGTAGACCACACCGATGGCGATCATAGCGTTGGTAAGCGAGTTTCCCCAGACGTTGATGATCGCGATCGCCAGCAGGATGGCTGGGAAGGCGAAGATCACGTCCATAAGAAGGATCAGGATGTTCTCGACCCAGCCGCCGAGGTAGCCGGCGATGAGGCCGAGGACAACGCCCACGGCTCCCGCGAGGCAGACCGAGATGAGGCCGACCTGGAGGGAGGCTCGGGCGCCGTACAGGAGACGGCTCAGGGTGTCCCGGCCGAAATCGTCGGTCCCCAGCAGGTAGTCCTCGCTCGGATCTTGCAGGCGGTACTGCGGGAACTGCTGCGTCTCCCCGTAGGGAGCGATCACCGGGCCGATGATCGCGAGGATGACAAAGACCGGGACGATCGCCGCGCCCGTCATCGCCAAGCGCTGGCGGCGGAGAGCGCGCCACACGCTCGGCCGTGAGGATCGTCGGACCGTACCCGCGTCGGCAAGACGGGGAGGCGGGAAGACGGGAAGAACGACGGTCTTTTCTATCCGTCTCCCCGTCTTCCCGCCTCCCCGTATTGCTACTTGTCGAGCCAGACGTTGCGGAACTCGATGTTGCTACCGGTTGCGATGTGGGTGTAGCCCTTGACGTAGGACTTCATCGCCTCGAACTGGTTGGCAATGAAAAGGTTCACCCAGGGCAGATCCTGGAGCAGGATTGTCTGGATCTGCTGGTAGATCTCGGCCCGGACGGCCTGATCGGTCGCCTGGACACCCTGGTCGATCAGAGCATCGACGTCGGGGTTGGCGTAGTTCATGTAGTTGGAGCTGGAGTCGGAGCGGAAGTCGGAAATGATTTGATGTGGATCAACGTAGCCGCTGGTACCGGTCACGGCGATGTCGAAGACGCTGTTGGTGTGAACGTCGGCGATCATCGTCGCGTTTTCCACGAGGTTCAGTTCCGCCACGATGCTGATCTCCTTGAGCTGTTCCTGGAGGACGGCGGCGGCGCTGGAGAGGAACGAGTAGGCCGACCACGAGGTGATGGTCGTCTCGAATCCGTCGCCGAGGCCGGCCTCCGTCATGAGGGCCTTGGCGCCTTCGACGTCACGCGGGGTGACCGGCTGCTGGAGAGCGGCCCAGTGCTCCTGCGGGAAGAGAACTTCGGTGGCGGCGCCGTAACCATCGACGGCGGCGGCGATCATGGCGTCACGGTCCACGACCTTGGCGATCGCCTGGCGGACGAGCGGGTTGTTGAACGGTTCGCGCTCCAGGTTGAAAGCGATGAAGCGGATGTTGGTGTTGGCGTCGCCAGCCATGACCAGGCTGTCGTCGGCCTCCAGCGTCTCGATGTCGCCTAGGGGGGCATACTCGATGAAATCGACCGTGCTAGTGACGACCGCGGTCGTGCGGGAGGTGTCCCCGGAGACCGGGATCAACTCCATCCTGTCGAGGTACGGCAGGCCCTCTTCCCAGTAGTTCGGGTTCTTCTCGAGGACGATCCGGGTGTTGGGGACGTACTCGTTGAAAATGAAGGGGCCGGTTCCGACGGCAACCTGGGAGAGATCGCCGTGCTCGTCGATGGTCTCCTTGGCGAAGATGATGCAGGACTGGTTGGCCAGATTTGCCAGAAGGGATGCGTCCGGCTGTTTGAGGGTGAGGACGACGGTGTACGGATCGGGGGCTTCGACGCTGGCCATCGAGGCGAGGTCGGCGGCGCTGGTGGACGCGGTGGCCGGATCGACCAGGCGCTCGAAGGAGTACTTGACGTCGGCGGCGACAAGTTCGCGCTCAAGCGGCGGGTGGAACATGATGCCCTGGCGCAGCGTGAAGGTGTAAGTCAGGCCGTCGTCGGAGACCGTCCAGCTTTCGGCCACCTCCGGCACGACTGAGAGATCCGGAGCGATGCGGACGAGGCGGCCGTAGATGTGCTCGATGACCTTCCAGATGGCAGTCAGGCTCTGGAGTTGGGGATCGAGGGCGGTGGGATCGGCCTGGAGGCCGACCTTGAGGATGCCGCCCGGCTTCGGGGCGGCATCCTGGGCGGCGGCGGCCGAGCGGCGGGCACGTACGCTACCAACGCCGAGGGCGGCGGTGCCGAGGCCGAGGGCGGCGACGCGGCCGACGACCTGACGCCGGGTCAGCCTACCGTCTCTCACGAGGTCCAGAATCTCATCGAACGCCCGCAGGTCGTGCTCCCGCACGGTCGTTCCAGCATCTCCAACGCGGCTATCGAGCGGCTTCATCTATCCCTCAACTGTCGCCAACGCAACGTCCCCATAGCGCTCCTTTGCTGGGGTGGCTCTGGAGAACCTCGCGGCTCGTCATGCACATGCTGACCAGTTCGCATTCGGAGTCTAGGAGATTTCTCGGAAATGACATCGCCCCCCGCGTCCCGAATCCGGGTCGTGAGGGGCGATCAGGCGTACCGGCGAGTGCGAATGCGTCGCCGTGAGTTGTGAGGGCGGCGCGCGTAATTATCGGATCCGCGTTCCACCGTACTGATGCGCTAGGGCGTTCCAGCGCATGGCGTCCTCGTAGTGCTGGCCGTTGGCGAGGCGGGCGATGGCGCGATCGCTCATGCCAGGGACGTACGTCGGCTTGCGGGCAACGTTAGCGTTCAGGACGGCGTGGATGCCGCGAATCTTCTGGGCAAACGACGCGATCGGGCTCTCTGACCGCTTGGCAAAGGGCATGGGGATGCGCAACGTGCTGTTCCGAGCGCAGGTGGTGTCCATGTGCGTTGATCCTCTTTCAGGGAGGATGACCGAGATGCGTATCCGGTCGAGTGGGGGCGGGGTCACGCGGCGTTGCGTTCGGTGTGGTCGCGGCGTTTGCGCAACGGCTGGTCGGGTCATCTGGCTTCGAGCGCTGGCGACGGACTGCTGAGCGCGTCGATCACGGCTTCCAGGGCGAACCGATCGAGCAGGGATCCATCGCTCTGGCGGCCGAACGCCCGCTCCGATCGATTGAGCACACCTTCCGCAACGTCGGTGACCTGGGGAAGCTGACTCATGCATGGGGCGGGTTGCACGGTCGTCGCGGAGCCGAGCGTGATTGGGTCGTCCTTGGGTTGAGCCAGGCGGAGCCGCCGGAAGCCGATGTGTCGCTTCATGTCGTGGCGCTCCTCCTTTCTGCGCTAGCCCGGGACCGCAGGGGTGGGCCCAGGTTCCATTCGCCGGACAGGTTGTCCGGCACCATCAGATCATGCCGGCAAGGTTGTGCCCGCACATCTGGGAGATCACCCATCTTTGCCGCCCGGCTGATTCCGGCAGTCGTGCATATATGTATGTAGGGATCCGTGCAGGAGCTTAATCGAGTCAGGTATTGGGGGAGGATGGCGTGGACTCAACGGGAGGGCCGCTCCTAGAGCGCTCGTCGGAACGGTTGGCCGAGTGCCCCCTGGTAGCCCGGGGCTCACGGCCCAAGGTTGGCCCGGGCTCAACCTTGGGCCGTGAGCCCCGGGCGGCAGCGGCGACGCCATCCCCCGTCCCAGCACCGCCCCAAAACGCCTTGATCAATTCCGCAACCTTCATCAACCCCGGGCTAAACCGACGAAGTCCCTCCGGGACTATCCGCGCTAGACATGCCCAGTCCCGGAGTGACTTCGTCGATTGAGCGTCAGGTTTCAATCTAGCGTCCGCCGCCGCCGCGGGGTGTTGATAGAGGCACTAATGCGCTCACCGACAACCTTGGCCGCCGTCGCCCCTAGCCTCGGAGAGGCCGTGACTCTTAGCCCGGGCCAACCCTGGGCCAACCCTGGGCCGTGCGCCCCGGGCGGCCGGGGACACGCGGCCAGCAGATCCGACGAGCGCTCTAGGTAAGAGGGTATCGTCCACCGATGCGTCGGCGCCGCTTGACGCAACCGAGCTTCACGACACGAGGTAATCGACGATCCAGAAGCCGGCCATCCCGACGATCAGGGCCGCCCAGAGGCGTTTGAACCGGAGAGCGGCCACCGTTGCGACGCCGATGGCCGCCAGCCTGGCGGTCAGAGCACCTGGGCCATCGGCGACGCCGGGGGCTACCAGGGCCGCGAAGGCCGCAATCGGGACGTAGTTGAGAAACCGCTCGAGGGCGGGCGGCATCGATTGGCCCCCGAAACTGCCAAGGGCGAAACCGGCATAGCGGGTGGAGTAGGTCAGGACGGCGATGACGGCCACCAGCATGAGACGTTCCGTCATGTCTGGGCCGCCCGTCCATCAAGCATCGCCCCGAGGCCGGCCCCGCCGATGGTGGCGATGAGCAACGCCACGCCTCCATCGAAGACCTGACCGGCGGCCAGGACGAGAGCGGCCGCCATCACGGCCACAAGGCACCGCGCGCCAGGTGCGCAGAAGGGGGATCAGAAGGACGGCGAACGAGAGCGGAAAGACCAGTTCCAGCCCGAGTTTTTCGGCGTCGGGCAGGATCACCACCCAGGGCAATTCCGGTCAGGGTCGAAAGCGCGAATGGGATGTACACACTGATGCTCGCCCCGAAAAGAAAGGCATCCGCCCGGCGGGCGGGATCGCCTTTTTGCCCGTCCGCAACGGCGATTCCGTAGGATTCGTCGGTGAGCACTGCGGCCAGGGCCGCCCGCCGCGGCCGCACGGGCGCAGACCCCAGCTCACGGGAGAGTGAGAGGCCATAGAGGACGTGGCGCAGGTTGAGGACAAAGGTCGTCAGAATGATCGCAAACAAGGCAGCGCCGTCGTCGAAGAGAGAGACCATCGCCATCTGGGCGGCACCGGCGAAAATCAGCATCGAACTCAACTGCGTTTCGATCGCGCCGAAGCCGGCCTGCTGGGCCAGCACTCCATAGGTCACCGCGAACGGGACCACGCCGAGCCAAAGCGGGAGCATCGCCGCGTAGCCCCGGCGGAGTTCGGACCGCCACGTGCGCTTCTGGTCGAGGTAGCCCCCGACCTCCTTGCCCATTCGCGGTGCTGCCACCGCGCCGTCAGCAACCACCCCCGCTCCCTTCACCGTACCGGCCAATCGCGACCCCCGGCGGCCATGTTCGGACCAATGGCCCGTAGGCGTAAGTGCCAATCTCTCATTGGACCTTTTGTATCTGCCTCGTCCGCGCCAAAATGGACCGCATGGACATCATGGACTTTTCGCTCGACCGGTCCGCCGGCGGGGCCCTCTACCTGCAACTGACGTCTTCCCTGGCGAGCGCGATCTCCTCCGGGGAGCTTCCGGCTGGGGCGCGGCTGCCCTCGGAGCGCGACCTGGCGCACCAGCTTGGCGTCAGCCGGACGACCACGGTCAACGCGTACCGGGAACTGGAAGCCCGGGGACTGGTGCGCGGGTTCGTCGGGCGGGGCACCTTCGTCTGCGCCGAACCCGGCCCGGCGGCGGAGGTGGCGCGAGGGGCGCCGTTCGCCTGGCGGGGCAAGCTGGCGCTCCGTTCCAGCACGTCCGGGGACCTTTCGCTGCGGGGTCTCATCCGATCGGCAACCGATCCCTCCGTCATCTCCTTCTCCGCGGGCGTGGGGGCATTGGACTGCTTCCCGATCGACGCCTTTCGCGCGATGACAGATCGTGTCCTTGAGCGTGAGGCGCAAACGGCGCTGGGGCTTGTTCCGGTCGAGGGGATGCCCCGGCTGCGTCGCGCGATCGCCTCGCGGAGCGGGATCGATCCGGAGCGGGTGATGGTTCTCTCCGGCGCTCAGCAGGGGCTGGACTTGATCGCCCGCTGCCTGATCGATCCGGGGGACGTGGTCGTGCTCGACCGGCCCGGATACCTTGGCGCGATCCAGGCCTTTCGGGCCGCAGGGGCGCGGTTGGTCGGCTGGGACGTGCGCCGCGGCGATCTGTCCGAGCTGGACGATCTGCTCCTGCGCTACCGGCCCAAGCTGCTCTACACCTGCCCGACCTTCCACAACCCGACCGGAGTCACCCTGAGCCAGCGGGCCCGGCGGGAGCTGCTGGAATTGGCTGCCCGCCACCGCCTGCCGGTGGTGGAAGACGATCCCTACCGGGAACTGGGTTTCAACGGCCCGCCGCCACCCACCCTGGCCGCCCTCGACGAGGGCGATTTGGTGATCCACATCGGCACATTTGGCAAGACCCTCGCGGGCGGGCTCCGGCTGGGGTGGCTGGCGGCCGCGCCGGCGATCGTCGACCACCTGACCCAGATCAAGGGCGTGACGGATGTCTCCACCAACGGGTTGATCCAGCTTGCCGTGACGGACCTGCTGGTCTCGGGCGTCTACGACGAGCATCTCGCCGGGCTGCGGGCCGAGCACGCCCTGCGCCAGCAGGCGATGCTGCACGCGATCGCACGCGAGATTCCACATGGGGCGATCTCGACGCGCCGGGTCGACGGCGGAATTTTCCTCTGGTGTCAACTCGGTCCCGGCCTCTCGGGACGGTCGCTGCTACGTGACGCCGCGGCGGCGGGCGTGACCTTTGCCGCCGGGGAGCACTTCTACGCCGACGATGCCGGCGACGATGAGATCCGCCTCTGCTTCACATCTGTCTCCCCAATCCGGATCGCCGAGGGAATCCGCCGCCTGGGCGAGATCATTCGCCGGGGCGTGGACGGCGGGGCCCACCGGGCGGGATTGGAGCCGGTGCCGCTGCCGTAGGGGTGGATCGCACAGGCATGATCGCGATTGCCGAATGACATTGGGTAGACGCACCCCGTCGTAGGGGCGGACCTCCGTGTCCGCCCGGCCGCCGACCGATTCGTTCCGCGTTGGAAACGCTGTTCCCGACCCGGAATCATGCGGTTGGGAACGGGCGGACACGGAGGTCCGCCCTTACGTCGTCGCGGCCGTGTTGGTCCATTTCGGCCGGTGGACGACAATGTCCGACCCAGACCGATGAGTTTGAGACCGAACGCGGGTTACATAGGTAGACGCCGTTGTGGCGTCGTTGATCCTGGCACTCGCGGAGGTCCACCGTGCGAAACGTGATGGTTCGGTACAAGGTCAAAGCCGGGGAAGCCGACGCAAATGAGGCGCTCGTCCGGAATGTGTACGATGAACTCCGGCGGGCGGCGCCGGCCGGGTTCCACTACGCGACGTTTGTCCTGGATGACGGCGTAAGCTTCGTCCACGTCGCCTCGTCGGATAGCGCCGAGGAAAGCAGTCCGCTCCGGGAACTGGCGGCATTCCGCGCCTTCCAGGAGGGCATTGGGGAGCGATGCGACGAACCTCCGGCCCAGGCTCCTCTGCGCGAGGTTGGCTCGTACGCCTTTTGGGATGATCGAGGGTGAGCGTGACGCAGGCCGAGCCGGGGACGGAGCGCAAGACGCAGGTTCCGGCGGAGCGCGAACTCACGCTGCTGCGGTCCGCGCAGGCCGGCGATGAATCTGCCTTCGATGCCTTGACGTCGGGACTGCGCGGCGAGATCCACGTCCACTGCTACCGGATGCTCGGATCGCTGGACGACGCCGACGACGCCGTGCAAGAGACCTTCTTGCGGGCCTGGAAGAGCATCGCCCGATTCGAGCCGCGTGCGCCGTTCCGGGCCTGGCTCTACCGCATCGCCACGAATGCCTGCCTGTCGGCCCTGGCCCTGACCGCCCGCCGGTCGGAGATCAGCGCGACCCGCCTGGCTTCATCGCACGACGGCTCCAACCCGCAGGAGGGCGACGAGGTGCTCGTTCATCCATATCCCGATCGCCTGCTTGAGGAGCACGCCGGCGCCACGTCCGACCCCGCTGCGACCGTGGTGATGCAGGAGGGGATCGAGCTGGCCTTCGTCGCGGCCGTGCAGGCGCTGCCGCCGCGGCAGAGGGCGGCGCTCCTTCTCCGCGATGTGATCGGCTACTCCGCGATCGAGGTGGCGGGAATGTTGGATACCAGCGTGGCGGCCACCAACAGCGCCCTGCAACGGGCCCGGACAACCCTGGACGAGGAACGCGCGGCGGGTCGCCTGACGCGGGCCCACGCCAGCCAGAACCGGGAGACGCAGGATGCGGTGGTACGCAAGCTCATCGATGCCTGGCATGCGGTCGACGTTCGTGGCATCGTGGCGGTCCTGACCGAAGATTCGCTCCTGACAATGCCGCCCGAACCGCTCCGCGTTGTCGGCAGGGAAGCCATCGAGGACTTCCTCAACACCATCCCGATGGGTGGGCAACTCGACCGCTTCCATCTTGTACCCGTCCAGGCAAATCGCCAGCCCGCGGTGGCGATCTACCGCCAACAGCACGACGCCGAACCGTTCGCGGCCTATGGCGTCATGGTTTTCTCGTTCGCGGGCGACAGGATCTCATCGATGGTCCGGTTTGCAGGATCTCGGTTGGTCGCGGATTGCGGCCTGCCACTGACGGTCCAACGCTAGAGCGCTCGTGGGAAGGGTTGGCCGCGTGTCCCCTGCCGCCCGGGGCTGACAGCCCAAGGTTGGCCCGGGCTGAACCGGGCAGCCTCTCCGAGGCTAGCGGCGACACCGGCCAAGGTTTGCGACGAGCGCTTTAGCGAGGGGCTACGGCTCACCAGTCTGCCCCGACTTCAAAAGCGGGCGATACATGCATCGCCCCAACGCCTCGGAACTCGAGCGATCTCCCTCCCGCTAATTTCCGTCTGATTCGTACGCTCCGCGCCCGACCCATGGGGCCGCTTCTCGCCGTCAACGGCGAAGCGGCCCCGCGATGTCAGGGCTTGCCCTCGCATTGCTTCCAAACATCTCTATCACCAGGGGGAATTCATGACCTCACGAGTTGCCAGCAGGGGCCTCATCTTGGTCCTGACGTGTCTCGCCCAATTCATGGTGGTGCTCGATGTCGCGATCGTGAATGTCGCGCTGCCCGCCATCCAACGCGATCTCGACATGAAGCAGAGCGCCTTGCAGTGGGTCGTGATCGCCTATTCGCTCATACTCGGCGGGTTCCTCCTCCTGGGCGGGCGCCTCGGAGATCTGCTCGGGCGACGCCGGGTCTTCCTGGCCGGAGCAACGATCTTCTCGGCCGCGTCGCTCCTCGCGGGTCTTGCCCAATCCGCCGACATGCTCATCGGAGCCCGGGCACTTCAGGGCTTCGGAGCGGCGCTCCTGGCGCCGACCGCCCTGTCAATTCTGGCGGTGACGTTCCGGGAAGGGGCCGACCGCAACAAGGCCCTGGGAATCTTCGGCGCCGTCGGGGGATCGTCGGCATCGGTCGGCGTGATTGTCAGCGGCCTGCTGACGGATGGACCGGGTTGGCGCTGGATCTTCTTCATCAACGTGCCGGTCGGGGTAGCCCTGGTCGCGCTGGCGGCGGCGCTGCTGCCGCGCGACGAGGTTCGAACCGAGGACCGCCACTATGACACCCTGGGCGCGGCCACGGTGACGGGGAGCCTGCTCCTCTTCGTCTACACCCTCGACTGGGCGGTGGATCACGGCTGGGGCGCGGCGTCGACGCTGGCGATGTTCGTTGGCTCGGCGGCCCTGATGGCGGCATTTGTGGCGATCGAGTCGCGGACGGCAAAGCCGCTTGTACCGCTGCCATCCCTCAAGAACCGGACGATGGTCGCCGCCGATATCGCCGCGCTGCTGCTCAGCGGTGCCTTCTTCGCCTTTGTCTTCCTCGGCTCCCTGATGATGCAACAGCTGCTTGACTACTCGCCCACGCAGACGGGAGTGGCCTGGCTGGCGACGTCCGTCACGGCGTTCATCGGCGCGGCGATCGTCGGAGCCAAGCTGGCGACGGCGGTCGGCATCAAGCGTCTCCTGATCGCCGGGATGCTCCTCCTTGGCCTGGCCGGAGCCTGGCTGACCCGGCTGCCCCAGGGCGCCAGCTACCCGGTAGACCTGCTTCCAGCGCTGCTGCTGGCCGGCATGGCGATTGGGCTCTCGGCGCCATCGGTGCAGATCGGCGCCCTGGCAGGCGTCAGCGGCCCGTCGGTCGGGTTGGCCTCCGGCCTGGTCGAAACGATGCGGGAGATCGGCGGCGCGGTCGGCGTGGCGGTCGTTTCGACCGTGCTGCTCACCAGGGCGGGCGAGGGAGCGACCATCGAGGCCACCTTCGAGGCGTTCCGCGCCGGCTTCGGCGTGATCGTCATCATCGCCGCCATTGGCGTCCTGGTCGCCATGTTTGCCTTTCCCCGGGTGGGCAAGATCGCGGTTGCCGATCCGCACGGCGTCTCGGTCGGCGCAGAGGCGGTGGCGGTGGCGGACTAAGCGAGGAACGGCTATCAACCCGGAGAAGCGCGGGCGTCTAGCAATGACGCCCGCGCTTCTCGTTTAAAGGTGCGAATCTGAGACAATCGTCGAAATTTCGAATAGAGCGAGGAATGGCTACATGACGAACTGCGAGTCATGGAGGCACGGCATGAGCCTGAGCCAGTCTGCGGAAGCGCATCTGAAGCAAACAGCTGAGAACCTCCTCCGCCAGATGCTGGGCGCACATGCCCAATTCCGCCCAGGTCAGTGGGAAGCAATCCGTGACCTTGTCGTCGGCAACAAGCGACTCCTCGTTGTCCAGCGCACCGGCTGGGGGAAAAGCATCGTCTATTTCATCGCGACAAAGCTTCTTCGGGAGGCAGGAGCGGGCCCGACGCTGCTCATTAGTCCACTCCTGTCGCTCATGCGAAATCAGATCCAGATGGCCCGGAGGATGGGCATCCGAGCTCTCTCCATCACCAGCGGCAATATTGCCGAATGGGGGGCCGTTGATCGGTCGCTAAGGGACGACCTCTGCGACGTCTTACTCGTCTCGCCGGAGCGACTCGGAAACGACCGCTTCCTCACCTCAACCTTGCCGGCACTCCGCAGCGGCGTTGGTCTCTTAGTCGTAGATGAAGCGCATTGTATTTCCGATTGGGGGCATGATTTCCGACCCGACTATCGCCGAATCGTCCGAATCGTCCAGCGGCTCCCACCGTCCATTCCCGTTCTTGCCACCACTGCAACCGCGAACGACCGCGTCATTGAAGATATCTCAGCGCAACTTGGCCCAACCCTCGTAACCGTGCGTGGTGGACTAGCCCGGCCGTCTCTGCGGCTTCAAGCTATCCAGCTTGGTAACCAGGCCGAGCGTCTGGCGTGGCTTGCCGAGAACGTGCCACAGCTTCCGGGATCCGGAATCATCTATTGCCTCACGCAGTCCGACACCGAACGAGTCTCCGATTGGCTCCGCTACCAGGGTATCAACACACCCGCATACCACGGTGGCCTGGACGATCAGACCCGTCAGACTCTCGAAGACCGCCTGCTTCGCAACCAGGTCAAGGCGCTCGTCGCCACGGTCGCCCTAGGAATGGGATTCGACAAACCGGATCTTGGCTTTGTGATTCACTATCAACGGCCTGGCTCCGTCGTCGCCTATTATCAGCAGATTGGTCGCGCAGGCCGTGCCGTCGCCGATGCATATGCCGTATTGCTCAACGGCCGAGAAGACGACGACATCCAGAACTTCCTTATCCGAACGGCCTTCCCAAGCATTGAGGAGCAGTCCGTCATCCTGGGTGCTTTGGAGGCATCCGATGGCCTGACCGTGCCCGACCTCGAACGGAGGCTCAATGCGGCGAGGGGTAGGATTCAACTCGGCCTCAAACACCTCGAGATCGACGGAATGGTTGTGCACGAAGGTCCGATGTATGAGCGATCCGCAGCTCGGTGGACCCCGAATCCCGGACACATCCAACAGGTAACGAATCAACGACTCCTCGAACTTCGCCAGATGCAGCAGTTTGTGCTCAGCAATCGATGCCTCATGGAGTTCGTCCAACGAGAGCTCAACGATCCCGATGCGGCCCCCTGCGGACGTTGCGCTGTGTGCGCTGGATCGCTTCTACCTACAACTCCGCAACGCGGATCGATCCTGCAGGCAATCGGATTCCTTCGAGGCAGTTTTCGTCCGATTCCTCAGCGAAGGTTGTGGCCCCGGGGTCTGACGACGGAACTGGGATCTGGCGAAATCCCTCACGCACAGCGGATCGAAAATGGCGTCGCTCTCTGCGAATTCGGAGATGCAAGTTGGGGGGTGATGGTCTCTGAAGGCAAGTACCGAGACCGCCATTTCGATCAGCATCTTGTGGTAGCAGCCGCGCATCTGATTCGCTCATACTGGGAGGGGGCGGGTCCAGATTGGATCACGGCCGTACCCTCGCGGCGCGAGACTTTCGGTTCCATTGTTCCGGATTTTGCCGCCCGCCTTGCTGCTGAGTTGCACCTGCCATTCTCGATGGCGTTGTCCAAAGAGCAAGACACCGCGGAGCAAAAGCGAATGCAGAACAGTACTCAGCAGGTGCTCAATATTGCCTCAGCCTTCAAGACGATCCCGACGGCAGTTCGCCCCGGTCGGGTTCTCTTGGTAGACGACTTCGTCGATTCCGGATGGACTCTGACAGTCTGCGGGGTTCTCCTCCGGCAGGCGGGGAGCGGGCTGGTTCTGCCGTTTGCGCTGGCAAAAATGCGGCCCAGTCAAGGCGATGCGTGACGATGTTTCGACTGTCGGATGATTCGCTCGCGACGATTCTCTTATGCTCGCGTTTGGTGCTGCCCAAACGACCTGGGCAAGACAACGGACCGCAACCGCTGTCCGCCAATGAATGGGCTGATATCTCCGCAACCCTGGCACGTATCGATCGACGCCCCTCTCATCTGCTGGGCTGGTCAGCGACTGACCTGATAGATCTTCTTCAACTCACGCCCGACCACGCAGATAGAATCGCCACCCTGCTAACGCGAGCGGGACCAGCGGCCATAGAATTGGAGCGACTTAACGCACAAGGGATCTGGGCAGTAACGCCGAGCGATGCAGACTATCCGCGACGCTTAGCGCAAACGATCGGAAGAAAGTCGCCTCCGGTTCTGTTTGGCTCCGGGTCCCACCTTACAGATGAGCAACTGTCGGTGGCGATCGTGGGTGCGCGCGATGTCGATGAGATCGGTTCACATTTTGCCGCCGTTCTCGCCGAACGGTGCGCAAGCGAATGCCTGACAGTGGTCTCGGGCGGTGCTCGTGGCGTGGATCAGCTTGCGATGCTCGCCGCGCTGGAGAGCAATGGATGCGTCGTTGGAGTCCTCGCCGATAGCTTGGAACGAGCCACCAGAGATCGCCGATATCGACCGAGCATCCTTGAGGGCCGGCTGACATTGTTGACGCCGTACCACCCATCGGCAGGTTTCGATCCTGGCAGCGCGATGGGCCGCAATCACATCATCTATCGCCTGTCGAACTACGCGGTGGTCGTTGCAAGTTCCACCGAGCGGGGGGGTACGAGATCCGGTGCATTAGAGAATTTGAAGCATAGGTGGACTCCTCTTTTGGTCCGTTCTGGAACCGACGCACCAGACGGCAATAAGGATCTCATCCGAAGAGGAGGAAGGCCGCTGACGGACGCGCAACTCGCTGCACCAGGTTCGTTTATTGATGTGCTGCAAGGAGCTACAACCGTCGCTCACCAGCCGGATGTCCTCGTCACGCCAGGGTTGTTCGATCAAGCAACGTCCAACGAGCAAAGCTCACATGCACTTGTCAAAGACTCTGCTTCCAGCCGAGAATCCCGACCGGAATTGGATCCTCCAGGTGCCGAAACAACCACTAGTGGCCAACTGGATATCCTAGAATTGGCTTGGCCCACATTGCGCACCATCCTGCAATCGCCCGTGTCCGAGAAACAGATCGCAGAGACGCTTCGGCTCGAACTGTCCCAAGTTCGAGCATGGCTAAAGCGCCTCGTGGACGACGGACGAATTGAGAAAAAGGATCGTCCCGTTCGGTACCGAGCGACGACGCAGCCGCTCACGGCGCGTTTACCTGGTCTGGAAGGCTGATTCCATTGGGAAAAGGGAGAAGCGCGGGTGTCTGGCTAAGACACCCGCGCTTCTGAACAGAGGGGAGGGGGAGGGAATGGGCGTCGGAGGCGACGGGGGACTGGCTGGGTTCCCGCGTCAGCGTCTCCGAGCCTCAATTACGTATACGTCGAAGGTGCAAAAATCGTTTCATCTTTTCGCCGCCAATTTTCCCATCACGTCCATGGACGGCTTTGGCCGAGGGGGTGCGTGGTATCCTCCACGTCTTGCCCGCCAAATCTGCCGATCCTGCCCGGTGGGGCGGCGGCATACGGCGTTTGGACGACAACCCGGCCTGAAACTAGGCCGGGTTCGCCCATGGGACAGTTGGAATACTGGGGAGAGGATGATCGATGCCGGCCGGGGCGGTCGTTGGCCAGCTTGACGAGCAGCGCAGTCGATACCCAAGCGGAACGCCGAGCATCGGAGCGGACGCCACCGCCCTGGCCGCGATCCAAATCCGCTGCATGGGCTGCGCCACTCCCCATCCCGCGGACGTTGCCGTCACGGTTTGCCCCACATGCGGCGGGCTGCTCGACGTCGAGATTCCGCTCGATTCCCGGATCGGCCCGGATGCGATCGGCCGGGATCTCTCGGCCAAACTCAGGACCTCCGGCGTCTGGCGATACCGGGCGCTCCTGCCGGCCATTCCCGAGTCGGCGATCGTCACCCGGGCCGAGGGCAATACGCCGCTCTACTGGGACGATCGGCTTGCCGGCTACGCCGGCCTGACCGGAGCGTTTGGGGTCAAGCACGAGGGGCACAACCCGACGGCGTCCTTCAAGGATCGGGGGATGACGGTCGGAGTCAGCCATGCCATGGCGGTCGGAGCCAAGATCGTCGCGTGCGCCAGCACCGGCAACACCTCGGCCTCGCTGGCGTCGTACGCGGCGGCGGCGGGGATTGCCAGTCTCGTCCTCATCCCGGAAGGCAAGATCAGCGGCGGCAAACTGGGCCAGACGATCGCCTATGGCGCCCGCGTCGTCCAGGTGCAAGGCGACTTCGATGAGGCGCTGGCGGTCTTGCGCGAGTTGACCGCCAGCCATGATATCTACCTCTGCAACTCGGTCAACCCGTTCCGGATGGAGGGCCAAAAGACGATCGTCTTTGAGGCCATGGAGCAAATGGGCTGGCAAGTGCCCGACTGGATCGCCTTGCCGGGCGGCAACCTGGGCAATACGGCGGCGGTCGGGAAAGCGTTGCACGAGGCGTACACCGTCGGCCTGATCGACCGGGTGCCCGGGGTTGCCACGATCCAAGCGGCAGGGGCCGCGCCGTTCGCCGCGTACTTCGAGAGTGGCTGGGACGTCTACGAACCCGTTGCCGCCGATACGATCGCGACGGCGATCAAGATCGGCAACCCGGCCAGCACCCCCCGCGCCCGGCGCACGATCGAGCGAACCGGCGGGGTGGTCACCACGGTCAGCGATGCCGAGATCATGGACGCCAAGGCGGCTATCGACCGGGTTGGCATCGGTTGTGAGCCCGCCTCGGCGGCCTCCCTGGCCGGGACGCGCCGTCTGGTGGCCGAAGGGGTCATCGCGCCCGATGCCACCGTCGTCGGCATCGTCACCGGGCACCTGCTCAAAGACACCGAGGCGATCGTCAACTACCACCTCGGTGAGCGTGACAACCCGACTGCGAACAAGCCGGTGACGATCCCCGCGACGCTTTCCGCCCTGGAGCAGGTGCTGGCCGATGCGCTTCACGGTTAGAGCGCCGGGGTCGTCGGCAAACTCTGGGGCCTGGGTTCGACGCCCTCGGCCTGGCGGTCAATCTTTGGAACGAGATCATGATCGATACCGACGGCGAAGCCGGATCGGTCGTCTACGAGGGCCGTGACGCCGACCTCCTGGCCGAGAGCGGCCGCGAAAACCTCTCCCTGCGGGCGATGCGTCAGCTCGCCGAGGCCCACGGCCAGCGACTGCCCGGATTCGCGCTGACGGTGCGGACGGCCGTTCCGGTTGCGCGCGGGCTTGGCAGCTCGGCCGCGGCGCTGGTTGCCGGGCTGCTCGCGGCCGATCACCTACTTGAGCTCGGACTGTCCAAGGACGAGATCTACGCCCATTCCTGGCGGATGGAAGGGCACGGTGACAACGTTGGGGCGTCCCTCTACGGCGGGGCGATCCTGGCGGTCCCGCGCATTCCGTACGCCGTCCAGCTCTGTGACGCCGCCGGGTTCGAGCAACTTGGTCTGACGACGGTCGTCTTCATCCCGGTGATGACCGGCGCGACATGGGCGGCCCGGGCGGCGCTGCCGTCTCATGTGCCTCTGCCCGATGCCGCCCAGAACATCGCCACGGCGGCGGGACTCGTGGCGGGGTTCCTGACCAGGAATCAGGCCCTCCTCGCCGCCGGCATGCACGATCTGCTGCACCAGCCCTACCGGGCCAGGCTGTTTCCACACCTCACTCCGCTCACCGAAGCGGCGGTCGAGACCGGGGCGATTGGGGCCGCGTTGAGCGGGGCGGGGCCGTCGATTCTGGCGCTGGCCGAAACGCACCGTGCCCGACCGGTGGCCGATGCGCTGGCCGGGGCGGCGGCCCGGGCCGGGGTGCATGGGGAAGCGGTGATTCTGGCGCCGTCGGTGGCGGGGGCGCACGTCGTTCTCCGGGATTGAAAGCGGACGCCAGGTTGAAACCTGGCGCTCAACCTACGAAGTCCCTCCGGGACTGAGGACGGACCGGCGACGCGAGGAGATAGTTGAGAAACGGGGGCTTCCCCGAGGGAGAGCGAGCGACGATGCGACGCGGCTTGATGATCGGCTGTTTGGGACTGCTTGGGCTGTGCATCGTCTGCAGCGGCCTGGGGTTCTTTGTCGGGCTGCCGCGCTTCCGCGACCAACTCGAGGACGGGGTAGCCGACTTCGGCGCGACCGAGATCGCCGAGATTCTCGCGGTGCCGGGAGCGTCCGGCCCAGGCACCTACACCCTGACCGAGGCCGACATCAACGCCCGCATCCAGGAGGAGAACCCGGACACGCAGAATATCGACGACTGGATGATCAACATCACGCCGGAGGGCTATACCATCGGCTTCTCCGCTTCCGGCGAGGAGGTGACCTATTCCGGCGATCTGGTCGCCGAAAACGGCCGAATCCAAGTGACGAACGCCGACGCCGACGCCGGCTACTTCGAGTGGTTCTTCTCGGCGGGAGCGATGGGCAACGCCATCGAGCGGTCGGTCAACACCTGGCTCACGGCCAACAATCTCACCCTGACGGACGTGCAACTGGCGGATGGTGAGGTGACGCTGGTGACGGAGTAGGGGGACATCGGGCGATCGGAGAGAACGGCCCCCTAACCCCCGTTGCGACAGGGGAAAGGGGGAGAACGTCGTCTAGCGGTCCGGGTTCGGCGTTTTGAGAGAACCGCTGTGTCTCCCTGTAGGGGCGCATGGCATGCGCCCTGCCTCCGCCTGCCTCGTCTCGTTGCCTCGGCCGGACGGGGCGCCGCCCGAAGACGCCGCCGGTCAGAGGTTGCCATCGCGCAACGCCGCAAACCCAACTAGGGCGCATGCCATGCGCCCCTACAACCCATTCACGTGCTTCCCTAGCGCCGCGTCTCCCCCATCCCCTGCCGCAGCGGGGGAAGGGGGCCGGGGGGTTAGGGGGCATTACTCCGAGCCTGGAAAACAAACGCCCCCTCTCCCGCTTGCAGGAGAGGGGGCGTTTTGCGAGATACCCTGATAGCCGTTATGCGCGGTTGCGGACTCCCTTGAGGGCTATACCGCCGAAGGCGGCTGCGGCGGCCAAGAGGCCGATCAGCAGCGTCATATTGCTGCCGCCGACACTGGAGACGAGGGCAGAGCCGGTGCCTGAGGTGGGAAGGTCTCCGGCGGAGCCGACGGCGTCGGGCGTCGCGGTGGCCGTTGCCTCAGCCTCTGCGTCCTCGTCGTCCGCTTCATCCTCTTCGGGCGCGGCGGTGGCGTCAGGCTGGCCGGAGATGGATTCGAGGTCGGTGGTCGGGTCTTCGAACCCGTCGTAGAGCTCGCAGGCGATGCCGTCTTCGTCGGCGTCGTTGTCGGCCGGGTCCGAAGGATCCTCCCGGTAGGCGGCCTGGGCATCGGCCTGGCTGGCGAAGTCTTCGCAGTCGAGCAGCTCTTCGTCCTGAGCGGCGACGCTGCCGGCACCGATGAACAGGCTGGCGGCGATCGCCACAACGGCAAGAACGATGGACGCATTGCGGGGCATGCGGGGTCTCCTCTACGCAAAATAGACTGGATCGTGCTCCGGCTTTGCGGGATCCAGAACAGATCCGTGACTGGCGTACCGGCGCAAGTACTCGCCCGGCACGACGGCTCATCGCTGGTTGGTTCGCGACACCTCCACTTCCCTAACGCGCAATCCATCGTTCGTACGCGCCTTTTCGCCGTTCGGGAGACGGCGAATGGCCGCATAGACCTAAATCGAAGCCGGTGTTATGTCCCACTCCCCTTGCCGGTATGTCACCAAAACAAGGTACAGTCCATGACTATCGCCCCCCTCGCTCAATTGTGCAACCCCCATGGACACGGAACCTTATGAAAAAATGGCTACTCGGCGATCGCGCTCGGGCGGTCCCGGAGCCAACCGAATTGAATGAGGTGCCGTCGTCGATTGCCGAACGGTACCCCGGCTTGTTCCGCCGAATGTGGTCGCGGTGTGCGCCATCGACCAGGACACGACGGGCGGGGCTGCCCGAACGAACGGCCTGGTCCACCTGTCCTATCGGCGGGTGTGCGCTGCCTCGCGGCCGGATTGCTATAGACGTACTGGATTGGTTCGCACGGGCGTGGTGTGGTCGGCGCTGGTAGCAATCGACAGGTCCGCCGGCCAATCCAGTCCCACCTTCCGGTCAGCGCTGGCAACACCCCTGGGGGCGGTATGCATCACCACGATTCCAATTCGGACCAGATCCATGACAAGGTCTGGCGGCAGGCCTTCCCGGTCCTGACCAACGCGCAGATCGACCTCCTGCGCCCATTTGGCAGGGTACAGGAGACCAAGATCGGGGACGTGCTCTTCGAGGTCGACGATACCTCGTACGACATGATCGTCATCCTGAAAGGCGGGACACGCGTCATGGAGCGATCCGGCGGCGCGGACCACGTCCTCAAGGAGAGCGGGCCCGGCGAGTTCCACGCCGAGCTGGGTCTCCTCACGGGGCAGACCGTCTTCGTCGCCTGCCAGGTGCGCGAGGCGGGCGAGGTCCTCCTGGTTCCGGCGGCGAAGGTCCGCGAGGCGATCCGCACGATCCCCGAGATCAGCGATGTGCTGGTGATGGCGTTTGCCGCCCGGCGGCAGGTGCTGATGCGGTCAGCGGCCGCGACCCTGACCCTGATCGGCGACACCGTGCGGCACAACGGACTCCGCATGAAGGAGTTCGCCAACCGCAACCGGATTCCCTACCGCTGGCTGGATATCAGCGATCCCGCCGCTCGGGCCCTGCTCGGAGGGCACGATATCAGCGACACCACGATTCCCCGGGCGGTTATCCGCGGCCACGTGGTGCTGGACGATCCCACCCCGTTCGATCTGGCCAAGGCGCTCGGCATGGACCTGGTCGTCAAGCAGGAGGAGCCCGCCGATGTGATCGTGGTCGGCACCGGGCCGGCCGGGCTGTCGGCCGCGGTCTACACCGCGTCGGAAGGGTTGTCGACGATCGCGGTCGATGATGTGGCTATCGGTGGCCAGGCGGGGACGTCGTCGCGGATCGAGAACTACCTGGGATTCCCAACCGGGATTTCCGGGGGCGACCTCGCCTTCTTGGCCGAAGTCCAGGCGATCAAGTTCGGGGCGAGGATCACGGTGCCACGCCAGGCGGTCGCCCTCGATCAGGAGGATGGTAGCTACGCCGTTCGCCTGAACGACGGCTCGCGGTTCCGGGGCCACAGCGTGATCATCGCCACCGGGGCGCGCTACCGTCGCCTGGACCTGTCCCGCCAGGAAGACTTCGAAGGCGCGGGGATCTTCTACGCGGCGACGGATCTGGAGGCGCGATTCTGCGACAACCAGGAGGTCGTGGTCGTCGGCGCGGGCGACTCGGCCGGGCAGGCGGCGATGTTCCTCTCGGTGACAGCGAAGCGTGTGCATCTCTTGTGCCGGGGGCCTGTGCTGCCCGCCAGCATGTCGCACTACCTGATCTCCCGGCTGGAGGCGACCCCAAATGTCATCCTCCATTTCGGCACGTCGGTCCGGGAATTGCGCGGCGACGGTCGCTTGAGCGAGATCGAGATCGAAAATCGGGAGGGCGAGCGGGCGGAGATCTGTTCCCCGGCCGTACTCGTGATGATCGGGGCAGATCCCTGCACGTCCTGGCGACGCGGCTCGGTCAAACTCGACGAGCATGGCTTCATCAAGACCGGGTTCACGCCCGGGGCGCTCTCGCCGTACCAGACCAGCCTGCCAGGCGTCTTTGCCGTCGGCGATGTCCGCTCAGGCTCAGTGAAGCAAGTCGCCTCCGCGGTCGGCGAAGGCTCGGTGGTGGTGCAGGCGGTCCACGGGTACTTGGAAGGCGCGCGCCAGGTGGCCAACGTCTGAGGGGAGATTTTCATCCCGTGCGCGCCGATCCGAGCCGCGGATTAGATGGGTCGGTGGCGCTTCCGTTCTGGGCACAACCGGCGTACTGGGTGTTCTTCGGCGCCAGCGGGTTGATTTTCTGGGCGGCAGCGGTGACGACCGTATCGATCCGGCGGATGCGGGTCTCGGGCCGTTTGGCGCTGTGGATCCACCAGAGGAGTTGTTTTCGGGCGGAGGGAGAGAAGGCGGCGAAGTTGGACTTCGGCTTCGGGGCGCCGCGCCAGGGCGGCCGCCAGGTCGGGGGGAACCGTCAGAGCTTCGACGGCGTCGGCGGCGGTCCAGGAGCCGTCGCGCTTGGCCGCCTCGATCCTGGTGATCCCGGCGGGCGCCAGCCGTCCTTCGGCCTGGAGGCGCTCGATCCGGCGCTTGTTCACTGCCGACCAGGGGCTGCCGGGCTTTCGCGGGGTGATGAGCTGCATCAAGCGTTCGTCATCGATCGTCCGCTGGACGCTATCGATCCAGCCGAAGCAGATCGCCTCGTCGACGGCATCGTCCCATGACACGCGGGGTTTGCCGGTCACGGTCTTGAAGGAGACGAGCCAAACACCGGGCTCTGATGCGTGGTGGGCTTCCAGCCAGGCGCGCCACTCCTCCCTGGTGAGCGGATGAACATGGGCGTATTCCTTCTTGACCGGCATCGCGCTTCGACCCTCCATCTTCGTCGCCGGCAGCCCGGACGCGTGGATGAAACGCCTCTGCCGGTTCCGCTGTCAGTCGGATGGGCGGATGCTGGCGAGCATCTCCCGGAAGAACGCCTTGGCGGACTCGTAGATGGTTTCGCCGAAGAGCTCGGCGAACTCGGCCTGCTCCGTCACCGGGATCTCGAACGACTGCTGGTCGAATTGCTCGATCTGGGCGTCCGGACGGACGGGTTGGAGCACCTTGAGGGTGTCTACCCGCCAGATCAGGCGGGCGACCGCGTCCGGGCCGCGCTGCGCCGCGGGAGGCGCCTGCCGCAAGGGCCGGATCTGGATGACGTAGTAGGCGGCGGCGTGCCGGCCGCCTGAGAGGGCGCCGTTCATGGTGAGTTGGTACTGGGCGCCGAATCCTTCGTCGGTCGGATCAAGCGGGCGACCGTGCAGCGTCACCGGAGGAATCGATTTCGGGAGGCGGCGGTGGATGCTCTCCACCATGCGAAAGACGCGCTCGTCCCACTCCTGCCAGAGGGGGGCGAGCAAGATCGAGAATCCGTGTCCGGCCATGCGGCGATCCCTGCAAATCCTGCCAGTGCGGCGAAGGCCGAAACGATCGCTCGACGACGACAGAGAATTGTAGGGTGCGCACTACAGGGTTGGGTGAGAATGCTCAGCGGCATTTCGGAGATGGGCTGTCATTCCGTTCTTGATTGACAGGAGGGAACGCGGGCACTATCTTCCGGCCATTCGATTTGCGCAATGAGCAACGGAACGGCTGGCAAGCGTGGGGTGGATATCCCGCGCGAGAACCGGTCACACGGCGACACCAGATGCCGGTGTGGCCAGCGAACGGCGGCCACCGTCGAGATGTCCAGGAAGCGGAGGATGCGGCACGTGACGATGACACCCCGCACGGGCGAGCATGCCGGTCCGGCAGCCCGCTCTACCCGCACCAAGGCACTGTTGCTTCTTAGCATGGTCGGCATGACGCTGCTTGTGGCGGCCTGTGGCCGGGCCTCCGACGCCGAGATCATGTCGGCGATCGGGATTACCCCGACTCCGACCCAGAGCGCCGAGCAGATTGCGACCGCGACGGAGGCGGCGGTGGCCCAACAGACCGCCGTGGCCGCTGCGGCCTCCAGCCCCGGAGCGGGCGGCGCGGTGGCTATGGGCGATATCACCCGGGGCGAGCGAACCTTCAACTCGAACTGCGTCCAGTGCCACACGGCCGGAGCGGCCGGTGGCGACATCCTCGCGCCGGGCGGACCCGCCAGCGCCCTCACCCTGGAATCGCTCACAACCCTGGTCCGCGAGGCCCCCAACCACACGCCTCCCGGTCCCTACCAATCCTTCCAGGTTTCCGACCGTGCCCTGGGCGACCTGCTCGCGTATCTGATCGCGGAATCGAGTTCCTAACCGAGGCGTTCGGCGTCCGGCGTTCGGGTTCAGCGGGGCCAGTAGGCGGCATGGCGGTCGGTGAGAGGGCGCATGCCATGCGCCCCTACAGGCATCGGGCGGACTTTGGAAACGGCGCCCCGCCTCGTAGGGGCAGACCGATCTACCCAGCGTGTCTGCCCTCCTCGCCCGCCAACCGCCAACCCAGTCCGCGACATGCAACCGCGTCTCGACAGCGAAACGCCGCGTCTGCGTGGCCGGGCAGACACACCGGTCTGCCCCTACGAGGGGTGCGCGGTTTCCGTAGTATCCGAAGGCGATGCATCGCGGCACGATAGGCACGAGTTTGATTCCGGGCAGCGTGTAAACTCGCCAGGATCAGGTGACGTGGTTGGCTGGTGTTGCCGGGTCACCGCCGGATCGATGTCTAGCCTCCTGACAGATTGGCTTCCGCGCGATGGTCGTCTTCCCCGTCATTTCGACCCTTGTAAGCCTGGCCTGCGCCGCCACGATCGCGCGGGACGCCTACCGGCGACCCCGGCCGGAGAAGTTCGTCTGGGCGGTCGCGTTCACGGTCTTCGCTGTCGCCGCTGGAACCGAGGCCTGGGCAAACATCGACGAGTGGACCCCGTTCGTCGTCCGCGTTTTCTACCTGACTGGGGCCGTGCTGGTGGTCGCCTATCTCGGTTTGGGCGAGCTGTACCTGCTTGCGCCAACGAAGATGCACCAGATCCGGGTGGTCCCCGGGCTGGCGCTGCTCCTCACCGCCTTCGCCGCGACGACCGTCTGGTCGGCCTCAATCGACGAAGTCGCTTCTCGCGGCCGACGGCTGGGAGGCCCTCGAGCGGAACGGCGTCTTGGTTGCTCTGGTGGCCGTCTGTAGCGGGCTGGGGACGGTCATTATCGCAGGGGGGGCGCTGTGGTCGGCCTGGAGCTTCCGGCGGCGCGGTTCTCAACGGCACCGGATGATAGGATGCATCCTGATCGCCGCCGGCACTCTGATCGTCGCGATGAAGGGCACTCTGAGCCGGACAGGATTGCCGGAAGAGACGTTCGCGCTGGCGATGGCGGTCGGGGTGGCGATTATCTTCGCCGGGTACCTCGAGACCAGACGGCCGGATACCGCGGTAATCGAACGAGCCGTCGATAGCGCCCCAGTCACCGCCCAAGGAGTGGATGTCAGCGGACCGGACAGCATCGAAGCCGGCGGTTCAGCCGTCCGGGGTGATCCCGCTGATCCGACGGGCAGGCCGTCCCGGCGTCGGCAATGACCGACCATGGCATTGCCTTCATCGAAGAGCGCTTCTTGCCCCTCGAAGGGCAGGTCCTGGCGGAGCTCTGCCGGATTTGGAGCGTGCCGCCAGCCGCTATCGACGCCTTTGGCCGGGACGAGGCCCGGCGGGTTTGGGCCTTCCGCCAGCGCCTCTCAATCGGCGGCCAGGCGGCCTTCGACGCCCATGATGTGCCCGCCCAACTGGCCCTGGCCGATCTCTACTTCGAGGTTCTGGTCAGCACCCAGAGCGAGCCCGGGCCGCTCGCCGTCGCCCAGCGCGGCTGACGCCGGGTGGGCCAGATCGGCCCCGTCTGGCGCGGTCGCCACGGGCGTGCCCTCGCCCTTGAGCGTGAGGCCGAGCGCCGCCATCACGCAGACGATCCCGACGAGGTGGCCCAGGCGGAGCGGTTCGTCCAGGAGGACGACGGCCAGGGCGACCGCACTCAGCGGGATGATGCCGGTGAAGACGCCCGCAACACCTGCAGGCATGTGCGGCAGCCCGTGGTACCAGAGCACGTAGGGCAGAACGGTTGCGCCGACGGCGTAGTAGATCAGCGCCAGCCAGGCGTTGGTATCGACCGCGCCAAAGTCGAAATCCCGGGCGGTGTAGATCGCGAAGGGGAGAAAGCTCAGAGCGCCGAGGAGGCTGACCAGGGTCGCGATCGTCAGCGCACGGAGGCGGGCGGTCGCCAACTTGCCGAGGATGCTGAACAGGGCCTCGCAAACGACCGTACCAAAAACGAGGGCGTTGCCGAGGAGCGGGTTCGAACCACGGCCGTCGCTCGCCGCCCGCGAAGGAGAGGGCGGCGACGCCCCCGACCGCCAGGGCGATCCCGACGCTGCGGCTGAGGCTGAGCCGCTCCCTGAGGACGAGAAAGGCGATCAGGCCGATCACGGCGGGTGTCGTCCCCAGGACGATGCCGCTCTCCCCGGCGGTGGTGTAGCGCAACCCCAGGAGAAGGAAGAGGTTGAAGCCGACGACGCCGAGGAGGGTCTGCAGGCCAACGGTGGCGCCGTCCATCCTGCCCACCTTCGGCATCCCCTCGCGGGCGAGCAGGATCGGCGCGAGCATGAGGGTCGCCAGGCTGAAGCGGAGGGTGATCGCCAGGGGCAGGGGAAAGGTGCCGGTGACGACATCGCCAGCGATGACGGAGCTGCCGACGAAGACCATGGCCGTGGCGAGCTCGGCGTAGGCGACGGTCTGCCGGGACATCATTCCTCCAGTCCACGGACCCTTGCTCCAACACTCCGCGAAACCCGTGGCGCTGTCTTGGCTCCGCCCGGGGCTAAAGACCCCGGGCTGACCCGGATAACCCCCCTGAAGGGGGCTGCCACATCGGGGCTGGGATAGAGAGTTTCCGCCTTTCGCGCCGGTCGACAGCCGGCTTCAGCCGGCTTATCGGGATCAGCCCGGGGTCTTCAGCCCCGGGCGGAGCCTGCACGGCGCTCCGCGTCCTGACGCAAGTCCGCCCCCTACGGCGGTGCTGTCGGCTATACTGCGGCCAAAGTGGACCTAATAAAAGCTCCACTCTTTCCCTGAACAATGGGACCACTTGGGAATCGTTATGGATCTGGTCCACCTCGATCGCGAGCGGGACGCACCACTGCACCGACAGCTCATCGAGCAACTGCGCGACGCGATCGTCGCCGGACGGCTGACCGCCGGCACGAAGCTACCCTCGACTCGGCACGCCTCCCGGGCGTTGCAGGTCTCGCGCAATGTGGTGGTGACGGCCTACGACGAGTTGATCACCGAGGGGTATCTCACCGGGCGGCATGGCTCCGGCACGTACATCGCGGGAGAGCGCGCCGCTCCGGCCGGCTCCGAGCGGATAGAGATCGGAGTGAGCGAGCCCCCTGACCGGGCGCCGCGCTGGCTGCACCCGCAGGAGCCGCCCCGGCAGCCGGGGCGCGACCCGGCGTTCGACCGAGACACGCTGGCCGGGACCCCCGGGGTGATCGAGTTCCGCTCTGGCCGCTCCGCGATCGAGCCGTTACCGCCCGGCGTCTGGCGGCGGATCTGGGGGGAGGTCGGCCGGGAGCCCCCGCCCGCAGACTACGGCCCTGCACTGGGCGATCCAGATCTACGCGCGGCGATCGCGACCCATTTGGGCCGGTCGCGCGGCGTCGTCTGCGACCCTGGACGTATCGTGGTTACCACCGGGGCAGTGCAGGGGATCGATCTGGTGGCGAGGGCGACGCTCTCGCCCGGGTTGACGGTCGGTTTCGAGGAGCCGGGGGCGACATCCGCCCGCAACATTCTCGAAACCCGCGGTGCGGGGATCATGCCGATCCCGGTTGACGAGGACGGGCTACGCGTCGGCGATCTGCCGTCCGGGCCGGACGCGCCCCGCCTGGTCTACGTCACCCCGGCCCACCAGTATCCCCTCGGCGTCCGCCTCTCGGCCGAACGCCGGACGGCTCTCCTGGAGTGGGCCCGGAAGCAGGACAGCCTCATTCTCGAAGACGACTACGACAGCGAGTTCCGCTTTGGGGCCCCTCCCCTTCCTGCCCTGGCCGCCCTGGATACCGACGGGCACGTCGCCTATCTGGGGACCTTCTCGAAGGTCCTGACTCCCTCCCTCCGCGTCGGGTATCTCGTTGCCCCACCGGCGCTGCGCGACCGGCTGGAGCGGCTCAAGCTGCTCACGGACTACCACACGCCCTGGCCGGTCCAGCGCGCGCTGGCCGGGTTCCTCGGAGGTGGGCACCTGGAGCGACACATCCGCAGGATGCGCCGCCACTACGCCGCCAAGCGGCAGGCCCTGCTTGACGCCCTCGCTGGCCTTGAAGGCCATGCTCAGGTCTTCGGCCTAGAAGCTGGGCTGCACTTCTGCATCGAGCTGGCGCCGGGTCTCGATGCCAGAGTCATTTCCCGGGCCTTGCGCGAGCGGGGCGTCATCGTGACGGCCCTGGCGGAGTGCTACGCCGGGCCGGTCACCCGCCAGGGGCTCATCCTGGGCTACGGCGGCCTCAATCCGGAGGAGATCATCCGCGGCGGCCGCATCCTCGTCGAAACCATCCGCGCCGGCCATGTCGGTGGGACACGGCGATAGGAATCCGTCATGGCTGAATCGTTGCGCCGGGACGACGGGATCGGGCGATGCATGCATCGCCCCTACGACCGGGCTCGATGGGCGATCACGCGCTGACCTGCCGGTGACGGGCTCGTTCCAGATGGTGGCAACGTCTGCCTGTCGCCCGGGACTTTGAGACCCGGGCTATGTGACGGAGGTCCATGCGGGACAGACCACGGACTGGGGTCCGTGTCCTCGGAGCGTCCTGGTGGTTCCGCCCGCTGGGTAGAGGCCGTGAGCCCCGGTGAGCTCCAACACCCCTGCTCCGCACCATCGCGGACGCCCGTACAGTGTGTACGTACACCATGCGGCGGGGTTGTACGTACAGGCCGAATCCGGTACCATCCCTCAAACCGGTCGATCAGAATGCTGCGGACTTCCTTCCCGTGGAACCTGTCCGCGCCGGTACCCCGCCAGCACGCTCCGTCCCCGCACGGCCGATGGATTTTCCCTAGCGGCCCCTGCTTGCTCGTGCCAGGTCCGTCTCGCTCGCCGAGGTTGGGCGGATGCTGGCCGTTGCCGGTAGATCAATCTGCTGGCCGTGGATGCGCGGCCGGCGCTCAAGGGAAGAGGGAAGCTGCATGGTGCTCGGACTGAGTCGCGAACGGACGACCCTTGCGCGCAGCGCGCCCGTCCTGGAGCGAACCGGGCCGGTTTACGGTTGGGCCGATTGGCTGATCGAGCGCGGCCCGGTCCAGTGGGAGGCGCCCGCCGACCTGACGGGCGGCTTCCCCGGATTCGACGCCCATGGCTGCCGCCTGGAAGGCGGCCAGGTCCGGGTGACCGAGCGCTTCCTCCTCGTCAACGAGGGCAAGGGAAACGGCTTCGGCCTGCCCCTCGGCTGGCTCGTCGATGCCGACGTCATCCCGTCTCCCCTGCGCGGGGATCGGGGTGAGGTCGTGCTCCGAGTTCGCTACAACGACCGGGACCGGGTGCGGACGTTCCTGGTCCGCTTCCGGGGGCCATTCTTGGCCCTACGGGGCCCGCGCCGGGCCGAGCAGGCGTTGGCGGCCCTGCGCGAGGTCGGGCTGGAGGCAGGGGCGGAAGAACTTCCGCCCCTGCCGGAGATCACCCATTCCTGGCTGGAGGCCGCCAAGTTCGAGCAGGAGAACGTCATCTGGAGCGGCGTCGCCTCGGCGGCGGCCGGGCCGGGGCGCGAGTCGGAGCCGTGCGACGTCTGGCTGACGACCCGCTCGGTCATCTGGGGCGGAAGCATGGGTGACGGCGTGCTCCGTCTGAGCCTCGACCGCATCCTCGACGTCGTCCCGTCGGAGTTGGACGGGCGGGGACGGACGCCTGTCCTCTACCTGTCGTGCGCCGATGAGGCGGGCGGGCGGCACGATCTACCCTTCGTCTTCGACCGCCAGCACCCGGCCCAGCGCTGCCACCGCGAACGGGGTGCGTTGCTGATCGGGCTGCGCTCGCGGGGCATCCCGCTTGGCGCCATCCCGGAGCCGCCGCGGCCGTGGCAATCGGCCTTGGCCCGGGTGGCGGGCGATGACGTCGACGACGCGATGGAAACCAGCCCGCTCGATCGCCCGGTCGAGGACGGGGCGACGATCTCGCGGTTCCAGGTGCCATCAACGAGCACCCGTGCAACGCGGATGCGCTTCTCGCTGGATCCCGATATTGCCGTCGACGCGGACGATCCCGCAGCCTGGGCGCTTGGCCCCGAAACGCGGGATGCCATGAGCCAGGGCGTTGCCGAACCCTCGGTCAACATCCTGCCGTCGACGTTGCAAGAGTCGGGCGCGTTCGGCCGCGGTGCGTTGACGCTGCTGCCATGGCGGCTCGATGAGAGCCAGGAGCCAGATTCGATCCAGGACGCCGCCGAGTACGCCCCTGAGATGGACGACAGGACCGCTCCCGAGATGGAAGCGCCGGTCGCGGGCGCCGCGATCGACGGGGACGGAGAAGTCGCCAGCTTTGAGCCTGCCGCCGATCTCGTGCCGGCGGCCGACGCAATCCCGGTACCGATGGACACTGAGGAGAGCGCACCCGCGCTCAAATCCTCTTCGCTGACGGTGGTCGAGGCGATCGAGCACGCGTTAGTGGCGGTGCTCGTCGAGGCGGCCCACGGCATCGAGCGCCGCCTCGGTGGTGGAGCGTGGGTAAAGCCCGTCTGTGCGATCCCCAGCGCCACCGACCAGATGGCCGCCAACACCGCCCTCGATGACCTTCTCGCCGAAGGCATCCTCACTGACGAGGAGGTCCGCTCACGCAGGAGCCGGCTGGTGGCGGTGGGCGAGGCCGGACCCCGGTTGCGCTCCCTGCTCGAACTGCACCAGGCGGCCCTACTGACCGACGCCCAGCTTGCCAACCGGCGGGCGGAGATCATCGCCCCCCTGGCGTGCGTGCTGAAGGGCGCCGAAGCGGCGGGATAGCGCCGACACAGATCCTGCTTCGCGGACACATCCAATCTCACGCCAACGCGCCCGGTGCGTATCTATCGCACCGGAGTATGGGCGTGGAGCGGAGGAGTGTGCGCGTACCCATGAAGACGTTCATTGTGTTGTCAACCGCAGGGGTCCACCGCGATCTCTGCAAACCCACCCGCGAGCAACCCTTCTGGGATGAGCACGCGGCGTTCATCGACGGCTTGGTCGATGAGGGCTTCATCCTCCTGGGTGGTCCACTGGTCGATGAAGGCGGAGCGATGGTGGTCGTCCGCGCTGACGATGAGGAGGCCGTACGCGCGAAACTGGCCCCGGACCCGTGGTACCACGAGCAGATTCTCGAGCTGGTCAGCATCAAGCGGTGGGAGATCTTCATCGATCGGCGGGGCTGAGAAAGACCTCACCCCCTACCCCCTCTCCTCTCTGGAGGAGGGTCGGCTTCAACATAACGTGATCGGTGGTGGGGCGTGGGCGGTGCGGGCACGGACCCGCGCGAGGGCGCGGACGTTGATGATGATGTAGGTGAGGGTGTTGAGGCGGTGGACGGCGGCGGCGGAGCGGACGTTGGGGCGTTCGATGCCCAGCGCCTTGGCCTGGCTGTTGATGCGCTCGCTCGAGGTGCGCTGGCGGTAGACGGCGCGGTAGGCGGCACTGTGGCGGTCGAGCGTCGCCCGCATCCGGCCACCCGGCTCGAGGTTGATCCGCTTGACGCAGCCCCGCCCGGTGGCGAAGCGGGGGTGGGCGCAGGTGGCGCCGGTCGGGGTGCGGGCGCAGCAAGGGGCAGCCGTATTCCTGCGCCCGGTAGCCATCCTCGTGCTGGAAGTCGCGTGGTCGCCGCCATCGTCAGCCCCCGGTCGCAGCGCGGATGGCCGTCGGCATCCCGTGCGGGGGGCGGGCCGCGGCGGTTGGGCGGGACGGCGGCCAAGCCGCCGGTGGCGGCACAGGTCTGGTAGACGGACCAGGCGTCGAAGGCGGCGTCGGCGGCGAGGTTGGCCGGGGGACGGCCCAGATGGGCGACCGCCTGGGCGTGGACGGGGTGGTACCAGGTGACGTCCTGGCGGTTGAACGGCTGGGTCACTTCGGCCAGCACGACATCGCCGTGGATCGGATCGGTGGCGCTGGCGATCCCGGTGCCGTAGCCCCACAGGTACTCCTTCTCGGTGGTGCCACCCTGGTTGGTGCGGCGCTTGACCCCCAGGCGGCAATCGGGATCGCCCCGCGGTTGGCGGGCCGGGTCGAAGCGGTGGGGGATCGTCTCCTTCGGGTTGTTCTCGCGCACCCAGGCGTAGAGGTGTTTGACGTCGACGGCCACCGTCGTGCCCAGGTCCGGAATGGCCGCCCCCAGCGCCGCCACGGTGGTGGCCAGGAGCCGTTCGAGGACAGCGGGATCGAGGGCCTGCTGCTGATGGCGCAGCCAGCGCGCGCCCGGCACGGTCCGCTCCACGGCGAATGCCGTAGGGTTCGGCCGGGTCGAGCACGGGCCGGAACCCGACCTCCAGCACGAGCAGCGGATGGTCAACCAAGAAGGTGCGCAGATCCGTCACGAACGGCTTCCCCTCGCACAGTTTGACGAGCAGCGCCTTGACGTAAGCGGCCACCGGATGGGGCGACCGGCCGGGCCAGGGGCGGCGCGGGTCGCGCCCGGGCACGGCCGCCCAGTCCAGCAGGGCGAAGACGGCCCGGGAGCGTTGGACGACGGGGTCGCGGTCACGGGCGGCCTCCCAGGGAGCGGGGCCCGGCGGCCCCGGCGGCGCGGCTATCATGGCGGGGGTCTCCTCGGCAGAGCGTCGGATTCAGCACCGCGACTCTTGCCGGGAGACCCGTCCTTATCAACGCCTCACGTTATGTCTCAGCCGACCCTCCTCTCTGGAGGAGAGGGGCGTCAGGCAAAGCCGTCTCCGGATCTGACAAAGGCGTTCGCAACGGCCCCTCTCCACCGCAGTGGAGAGGGGGTAGGGGGTGAGGTCTCTCTCCGACTCCCTACGGCGAACTCGGTGAGACCAGCGGCATCGGGTGGCGGGCGGCGATGTGGACGCCGAGGGCGCCGCCGGAGATGACGACGGCGATGGCCACGGCGACCGTGGTGACGCCGAACATGTCCATCGCGATGCCTGCCAGCAATGCCGGAACGATCGCGCCGACGTTGTTGATCAACGACTGGGTCGCGACAACCTGAGAGCGGGCCGAGGGTATCGTCCGGTCGAGGATGACGGAGCGGGCAGCCACGTTCACGATTGCCGAGGCGAAGCCAGCCGGAATCGAGATCAACATCGCCACGATCACGAGCGGTTGAATACTGACGCTGTCCGCCACCTGCCCGATTGGCAGGAACAGGCCCCTGGTCAGGAAGGTGTAGACCTCGGTCGCGAAACCCAGGGCGCCGACGCACGCCGCGAAGATCACCAGCCCGACGGTCGCAGCTCGCTCGCCGCCAATCCAATGGCTGATCCTGGGCGCCATCCGGTATCCAACCACCAACCCCAGCGCCGCCGGGGCGAAGACGAAGACCGTGTTCTCCTTGGCCGTGTTAAGGACCCGCTCCAGGTAAAACGGAACAATCACGATCAGGGCGCTGAACCCGATGCCGACCATCACGTCGTCGGCCATTGCCCCGAACGTCGCCCGGTCCGAGCGGACATTGCGCCAGCCCACCAGCAATGAGGACTTGATCGAACCCAACCCGCGCTCCGCGCGGACTGCACCCGTGCGGGGCTGGACATGATCGTCCAGGCGGGGGAGGAGCATCGCCAGCCCCCCGGCGATGAAATACAGCGTGGCGATGATCGCGAACAGCACCTGCGGCGGCGCGATCTTGAGGAAGAGGGGCGCCATGATGACCAGGCCGACAAGCTGGGCGGCCGTCAGGCAGAGGTTCGAGAGGGATTGGGCTTCGGCGTAGCGGGAGCGGGGGACGAGCGCCGCGATCGAGGTGCCCTCGGCGGGGGAATAGAACTGGTGGATGACCCAGATCCCGATCGTGGCGGCGAAGATGCCGGGAAGAGAGACGTCCAGGAGAACCAGGGAGAGGACCAGCAGAAACCTGGCCATATTCGCGCCGACCATCAGCGGACGCTTCGGCAGGCGGTCGCTGACGATCCCACCGGGGAGACCGAAGATCAGGGCCGGGGCGAGGGATGCGACCACGAAGAGCGAGCTGTAGAACGAAGCGTCGGTGCGGTCGACCACGATGATCAGCAGGGCATAGAGCAGGGCGCCCTGGGCCGTCTGGCAGGCGAAGCGGGTGAGCCACCAGATGCGGAAGGGTTCATCATGGAGCAGGGAATCGTGGCCGGGCGAGATCCGCTGCGACAGCCAGATCGCGGGCGCACTGGCCCGGATTCGCCGCCGCGAACGGTCTCCTGAGTATTGGTCGAGCGCAGGTGATTGCTGTTGCGCCATCGAGTGAGCTCGTCTCTCCGTTGTGAACCTCTTACCGGGACAGTACGAGTGCCGAGGCGGCACTTCGAGCCCAGGCCCGAGTCGCCCATAGCTTACAGCGTCCTACAGCGGCTCGCTGGCCTTGGGAGCACCCTAGGAAGGACTAAAGTCCCGTAGTAGAGATACGCCCGCCGCCGTCCCAAGGATGCACCAGCCAGGCCTTGCAAATGCAAAGTTCGGACCAACGTCTTACAGTGGTTGCCGCATGCTTCGGCGGAACTGGGGACTCGCCCTGTCCACGGAAAGCCTGTCCGGCTTGACCTTGTTTCCTAGGAATCCCCAATCAGCGGGAGCGCGTCGCGGACCTCGTCCATCGACGGGAGGATGTCGAACAGGGCGATCGTCAGGAGAACATCGCCGATCAGGAGCACGAGGACCAGCACGATCGGGCCGGCGATGCCCAGGTTGCCAACGAATCGGCGGACCGGCAGTAGATCCCGGCTGGCGAGGATGAACAGCACCCAGCCCACCCCGACGAAGATGCTGCCCAGGCTCTGCAAGTCGGTCCGGTCCAAGTCCTTCCACATGAGGACGATGACGTTCAGGATGCCAAGCAACAGTCCGGGCAGGACCAGCAAAGCCACCAGGGACCACGCCCCGGAATAGCCCGGCGTGCGCGCCGGCAGGCGTGATGGCCGCCGGGCGTGGGGCCAGGCGCCTTCGACCGCCTCGTCCACCACCTGTAGGGTGATGACGGTGGCCGCGCACAGGCCAATGAGGACCCAAAGGGTGGTGTTGTCGAAGCGGAGAAAGTCTCGGAAGTCGTCAATCATCGCCGTTGGGTGGAAGGTTGGGAATCGGACCGGCGCCATGGCCCGGGGGTCACACGACCGATTGCCAGCGTAGCACAGGCGGGCCGCTCTGGGCCGTCAGCCGGCCTACCGATCGGCAGCCCAGAACGGCGAGGTCAACCCAAGTTCGCGGAAGATCGCGCTCGCATCCTCCATGGATCGTCCGCGAAATCCGGGATCGAGTCGGTTGTGGTACCAGGCCCGAGCAAGCTCCCAAGCCAAGGTGAGCGGCAGCGTCTCCCCGCGGGGTATCCCGCGCTGTTCGCACCAACGGTCGATGCCCTCCTCCGACCGGAAGAGCAGAATGGTCGCTCAGGTGTGGATCAGATCGTCGTACCACGCGGCAAAGGGCAGAGGAAAGTGGACCAATTCGCCCTGATGACGCAGCACGCCGCGTTCGACCACGATTTCGACCCGCGAACCATCATCGCTCAGCGTGGCGTCTATCGTCGCGTCCTGATGGAGCGCGGCCGGGATCCCTACGGCATCCCAGGCGCAATTCGCCCAGTAGGATTGGCCGGCGGCATGGACCCGAAACCCGGTCGGGACGCCCGAGAAGGGATTGGCGATTCGGATGGTGATGCCATCCCGGTCGAGAACAAGCGCGTGGTGCTCGTCCAGCCAGGCAAACGCCGCCTGCGCCTCCGCCGGTGAAATCCCGGCGGCTCCCGCCGCTTCCGCAATCGCCGGCGGTCGTCCGGTCGCGACGATGTGGTCGTAGATCTGAGCCCGGACGCTCCAGGCGAGCTCAGGGTCCATTGGCACCCTCCCAGCTGGTGTATCAACCGTGAATCGCGGCAGGCCCTCGTAGGGGCGATGCACGCATCGCCCGATCTCCTCACCCCGGCCTCACGCGGCTGCACACGGGTTCAATGGCAATCCGGCAACCGGGCGAGGCATGCCTCGCCCCTACAACCGCATCGCAATCGCTTCACCGATGACCGCCATTTCCACTCGCCGCTTCCCGGAAGATCGCGCCCAGCCGAGCGATGCCCTTTTGGATTGCGGCCTCGTCGATCGATGAAAAACTCAGGCGGATGCCATTGCGGGCACCGGGAGCGCTGGCCGTGAATCCAGGGTAGAAGAGGTCGCCGGGGAGAAAGATCGCGCCGGCGGCGGCGGCAGGCGCCTGAAGCGCCACCGGGTTGAGCGACTCCGGCAAATCGAGCCAGAAGAAGAACCCGCCGCCCGGGACAGACCAGGTGACGCCCGCAGGCATCTCCGCCGCGAGGGCGGCCGCCAGCGCATCGCGGCGGGCGCGGTACGCAGGTCGGGCCACCGTCTCCAGGTGGCTGTCGAGAAAGTCTGCGGCGGCCCGGTGCACCACCTGGGGGGTCATCCGGTCACCATGGATATCGACGACTTCCCGGGCGTTGGTCAGCGGCTCCTGGAACCGGGGTGGGGCGATCATCCAGCCGATCCGCAACCCCGGCGCGATCGTCTTCGAGAAGGTGCCCAGGTAGACCACGTTCGGGTCGAGGGCGCGCAGGGGCGGCAGCGACTCGCCGTCGTAGCGAAGCTCGCCGTAGGGGTCGTCCTCGACCACCAGCAGCCCGTGGCGATGGGCGATCTCGAGCACCGCGGTCCGGCGCTCGCGGGAGAGGGTTACGCCCGTCGGATTCTGGAAGGTTGGGACGGTGTAGAGGAACTTGGGCGGGCGGGGCGCGGTGCGGAGGGCCTCTTCGAAGGCGGCGACATCCATCCCGTCGTCATCGACCGGGATGACGATGTACTCGGCCTCGCAGGCGTCGAAGACCTGAAGCGCGCCGATGTAGGCCGGGCCCTCGACCACGATGAGATCGCCGGGGTCGAGCATCAGGCGGGAGATCAGATCGATTCCTTGCTGGCTGCCATTGGTGAGGAGGATTCCCTCGGGCGCGACGTCGATCCCCTGGGCGGCCATCCGGACGGCAATCAGTTCCCGCAGGGGCGCGAAGCCGCGCACGCCGCCGTAACCGAGTTCGAGGTTGCGCACGTCGGACCAGACGGCCGCGGCCGCTTCCTGCAGGCGCGCTTTGGGGATCACATCGGACGCGGGAGCGCCATTGCCGAAGAAGACCGGATCCGGGTGGCCCTTCCAGAAGTCGACAACCATATCCCACGGTGAGATCGCGAAACTGGTCGCGCGGCGGGCGAAGGCCGCGGTCACCGTATCGCTCGAACGTGCCAATGCTGCTTGCGTATCGATCATCTCGGTAGCCACCGTGTCTTATCCGTTCCGCTACGGAGCGTGAAATCCCCTAAACCGCATCGCCTTCGCCGCCGGTGAGGATGATCTCCAGCCGCTTGTTTAGGCGTCCTTTGGATCGGGTACCCACCACTTTGATCCCGCCGACTTCTCGGGTGTTGGCGACGTGGGTACCACCGTCCGCCTGGAGGTCGAGGCCGACGATCTCGACGATCCGGACCTCGGTGATCCCCTCCGGCAGGAGGTTGATCTTGGTCCGGATCAGGTCGGGGATCTGGAAGGCCTCTTCTCGGGGCAGGACCCGAACCTGCACCGGCCGGCCAGCGGCGATCTCTTCGTTGGCCCGGCGCTCGATCACAGCGACGCGTTCGGGGGTGAACTCTTCCAGCTCGAAGTCCATCCGAGCCTTGTCCGGGGCCATGTTGCCGCCCGTGACCTGCGCCCTGAAGTCGTGGAAGACGACGCCACAGAGCACGTGCAGAGCGGTGTGCGTCCGCATCAACCGGTAGCGCCGCTTCCAATCGAGTTCGCCGGTGATGTGCTCACCCGGCTGGGGGAGCGAGCCACCGACCTCATCCGGGGCGACGACGTGAACGATGGCGCCACCCGCCTTGCTCATTCCAGTGACCGTCCAGGCACGTCCATCCCCGCCGAGCAGCCTGCCGGTATCGGCCGGCTGGCCGCCGCCGCCGGGGTAGAAGGCGGTTTGATCGAGGACAACAGCCCCGGCCTCCTGGTCAGTGGAGACCACCGTCGCCTCGAAGGAGCGCAGGGAGGCGTCTTCCAGGCAGAGCAGGCGGGTCGGGGTCGAGGGCGCTGCGGATGTAGACACGGCGAACTCCAAATAGGGGTGGCTACGGCGAACGTAGGCGGGTATCGCCCATGGCGGAGACCCGCGCGTGGGGATGTTGAGACCTCGTCGCTGAAGTGCCATGGATCATAGGCGCTGGCAGGGACGAGGGTCAATTCGGGCAACTACACGGGCACTGAGCGGGCACGACTGCAATCGCGCCCGGTCGGGCAGTCCGGACGGGTACCGGCCGCTGTATGTGTCTCCAAGGCACAAAGACTCTTGCGGTCGGCGGCTCCCCCTGGTATGCTGGGCACACTGTACGTACACCACTGAGGCCCGTACGAACGTGGGGTTCGTGTCCTGAGGTTCCCGCCGCGCACCGCATGCGTGGCTGGTCCGTGGTGGATGTCGTGGGGCAGTAGGGGGTCAGAACAATGGACGACGTCTCGGCACGCGGCGTCGTGGCGGGGTCGGCGCGACCGAGCCGGCCTGGCGTAGCAGCGCTGTACGGGGGAGTAACACCTGATCGATCCGGAACGATGGCGGTAGAGCCTACGCCGTGTGATCTGGTTGGACTCTACACCGCGCGCACGGCCGAGCGATTGTGCGGCCTGCGCGGGGTCATTCACGAGCACCGCGCGGCCGGCCCGCTCACCCTGGGGGTACCCGGCCCCCGGCCAGCCGGATCGTCACAGGTCTACATCGGCGAGATGTTGCACGTCGGGCGCGGCACCAGCGAGCACCGCATCGCCGTCTGGGAGCTGAGCCGTAAGCGCCGCTCGGTGCGGGTCGCCTCCCGGCCGGCCGTCAGCCTCCCTGTCGCCGCCCCGGCGCCGGTGGACGTCGATGCTTCCGAGCCTGAGTTCCAGCCAGCGCCGCCGGTCTTTCTGCCCCGGCACTCCCGGCCCCGTCCGATGTCGGGCCGGCGCAAGGTCGCCGCGGCCGTCTTTGCCGCGTTGATCGTAATCCTGGGCGCCGCGGGAACGAGCATGGCCCAGGGCAGGTACGAGGTCCGCGAAGGCGACACCCTGACCTCCATCGCCGCCTCCTTCGGCGTCGACGCCGATGCGATCGCCGCCGCCAGCTACATGCCGAACGGTCCCGACCTCACGGTCGGCCAGACCATCATCATCCCGGATCCCGGGCAGGGCCCGACCGACGCCGCGGAGATGGCGGCCCGGCTCGAAGGCACCAGCCCGTGGGTGGTCGGCGCCCACATTGTCAAGGCTGGGGATACCGTCGCCAGCATCGGAGCTGAGTGGGGAGTGGGACCGATGACCCTGGCTGAGTTCAACGGGATTACCGATGTCGATAACCTGGCGATCGGAGCACGGCTGCTCATCCCGATGACGCCCCAGAACTCCGGCGGCGGTGTTGCCCGTGCGGGTTCGGGCGTCCTGGTGCCGGCGAGCGACGGCGTCTACAACCCGGTCGGAACGCACATCCAGTCGCGCAACCTCTCCTGCGAGTACGCGGCCTCCTACATCGCCACCAGCTACTTCGGCCGAGGAGTGCCGGAATCGGTCTTTATCGAATCAGTCCCAGCCGCGAAGAACCCGCACTACGGTTACCGAGGCAACATCGACGGCAACTGGGGTAACGTCACCGACTACGGCGTCTACCCGGAGGCCCTGGCTCCGGTTCTGGCCGAGAACGGCTACTACGCCAGCGTCTTCTACTCCCTTGGGGAGACGGAAGAACTCCGCTGGCACCTGGACGAGGGCCGGCCGGTGCTGGTCTGGATGGGGCTGTGGGGCGACACGGCGGAGACGCTGAAGGACGACGGCACCTACAAGGTGGCGGCCGGGACCCATGTCATGGTGGCCTACGGCTACGACGATACGGGCATCTACGTCTCCGACCCGGCCGATGGCATCCAGAAGTTCTACGCCTGGGACGATTTCCGCGCGAAGTGGGGCGTGCTGGACGGGATGTCGATGGCGGTGTCGCCGGCGTAGCCCCCTGCCGACAGGATTTGGAGCGACAGGACGAGGGGCCGGGCAACGACGCCCGGCCCCTACTCTCGCGTCCGTCCTGGTGGGTAGCCGTTTCCAGACTCAGCCCGAGGCGAAAGACCCCGGGCTGACCCCGATAACCCGGCTGAAGCCGGCTGCCACCCGTCTCGAGAGGCAGATGGTCTTGGGGACTCGGCGTTCCAGCCCCCTTCCTTATGGAGGTTGCGGAATTGATCGCGGGTTTCATGGAGCGCCGCAGCGCCCCCTTCTCGCCCGGGGCTCACGGCCCGGGCTGAACCCGACAGCCTCTCCGAGGCTAGGGACCCGTCTTCGGTAGCCTCGGAGAGGCTGTGCCGTTCAGCCCGGGCGGTGAGCCCCGGGCGGCCGCGGAGCTGGCCTGTTCCGTCCCAGCACCGCTCCCCACAATCCATGAGCAATTCCGCAGCCCCCTTCAGGGGGGTTATCCGGGTCAGCCCGGGGTCTTCAGCCCCGGGCGACGCCAAGGCGGCGCCCCCATTTCGTAACTTGCGTTACGACGCCACCTCCAGGTTGATCTCACCGACGGTGGTGTTGATGTCGAACCGAAGGGTGGGGGCGGTGTCGTCATAGGCGGTAGTGATGTAGGCGTCGCCGTCACGCTCGAAGCCGTCGGCGTCGACGTCGCCCAGCATCGTGTCGGCATCGATCCGGACACTTGCGTCCGCCGGGACGATCAGGGTGATGGTGCCTGCCTCCGAATCGATGGCGGCGTCGAGATTCTGTTTCCAGTCACCACCCGTCAGGTCGATCGTGGTCTCGCCGGCATTGGTCTCGACATCGAGCGTGCGTACGTCGAGCCCACCCAGGTTGAGCTCGCTCGAGCCGGTGTCGAGATCGACCTCGAGATCGAGCGGGACGTCCGGAGCGAGCTGGACGTCCCAGCGGTTGCCGTCGTTCTGACCGATGTCGTCGAAGTCGTTGAAGTCGAGGTCGCCAAAGTCGCCCGGCTGCTGCACGTCCAGAACGCCGGTCTGGCCGTCGAGTTGGTAGTTCACTTCCGGGCGCCACTCGTCGTCATCGAAGGAAAAATCGCCGAGGAAGAGATCGGTGCCGGCGGCAGCCGGATCGATTTTGAGGATGCCGAAGTCCATATCCAGCTCGGCATTCACCGAGGTCGCCGCGTCCCGTGGAACGGTCTGCTGCTCCGATGTGGCGGCCCGGGCCGAGTCGGTCAGGCCGGTGAAGGCCGGGATCGAGAGCGCCAGGAGCCCCAGGCCGATGAGCCCGGCCTTCCTGCTGTGGCCCCACGTGGCATGCTGCAATGTCATCTGTGTCCTTTCGAGATGGTACATCCGGTGTGGATCCGCGGTCTGGCAACCACCGTTGCTGACCTCGAACGATGGTAGGGACTGCGTGTGGATCGAGTGTTTCCGGTGGATCGCAAAACTGTGTCGCAACCGTTTCAGATCGTTCGGGAGGCGACACGCCAAGGACAAAGCCTGTATGGCAGCCTTCGTCCTACTGGACATCCTCTTGTTCGGCCTCTGGACCCTTGCCCCATCAAATCGACTGGACGGAACAATGTGTCGCGTCCCGTCTGAAGTCTTCCAGCCTATGCTCACGCCACGTACGACCTTATGTCGTGTTGGATCGGACGGTGGGTGTTCATTGGCGAACTGCTGACAACGGCAAGCAAGGACACTCACATCTGGACTGCCAAGCGTCCGGTCACTATGGGACGACGACCGCTAAAAAGTGGTTAAAGCAATAGCCTGGCAAGCCGCGGCGACACCAGGTCCACCGCTTGACACCCAATCGGGCTATCTGTAGATTGAGGTCAACAATTGAAGAGTGCTGCCTTATCACGAGAGGTGGAGGGAGACGGCCCTGTGAAGCCCGGCAGCCTGCGCGCCAAGCGCAAGGTGCCAATTCCGGCAGAGTGATCTGCGAGATAAGGGAACGGCGTTAACCGCCGCATCCCCTGCTCGTCCGCAGGGGATGTTTTTGGTTAACCGCCGTGCTCTCGCCGTCCGCAGCATACGGAGCTTCCAGCTGGATGCTTCGGGACGAGCCTCATGGCCGCGTCCCTGGCTTTGGTTACGCTCCGATGCGGACGTCGAGTGGAGGATTGAACGTGGAGCATCCGACACCCGCGGAACCGCGGGTGAATCCGTCCGACGCCGGGCACGCAGGGAGTGACACTGAGCGGCGCGGCAGGACTGGGCGATTGCATATTGTGGCGCCCGCCAGTCCTGTTGCGCCGAATGCGCCCACCCAGCCGCGCCACCCCGAAGCGGACGGCGAGCTGCGGTACGCCGAACTCGGCCCGATGGACCTGGAGTGGGGCGGCCACCTGCAAAACGTCACCCTCGCCTACCGCACCTGGGGCGAGTTGAACGCCGCCGGTGACAACGCCGTCCTCGTCCTCCACGCCCTCACCGGCGACAGCCGCTCCGGCGGCGAAGGCGGCTGGTGGGAGCCGCTCATCGGCTCCGGCCGGGCGCTAGACACCGACAGGGCGTTCGTCGTCTGCGCAAACATCCTGGGCGGCTGTCAAGGCAGCACCGGGCCGTCCTCCCTCGATCCGCTCACCGGCCGTCCCTACGCGATGCGCTTCCCCCTCATCACGATCGGCGACATCGTCGCTTCCCAGCGGCGCCTGGTCGAGCGCCTTGGCATTGCCAAGCTACTCGCGATTGGCGGCTCGATCGGCGGGTTCCAGGCGCTCGAGTGGGCCACCCGCCATCCTGATCTGGTCTCCGCCGTCGCCCCCCTGGCCTCCACCGGCGCCCTCGGGGCGCAGGGCATCGCGATCCATAGCGAGGTCGGGCGTCGGGCGATCATGGCCGATCCAGACTGGCGCGGCGGCGAGTACCAGAGCGAAGGCACCTTCCCGACCCAGGGACTCGCGATTGCCAGAATGACGGCGATGGTCGCCTACCACAGCCGCGAGAGCATGGACATGCGCTTCGGGCGCAACCCCGCCACCCGGCCCAGCATCTATCCAGCCTTCGGCACTACCTTCGATGTCGAGGGCTATCTGCACTACCACGGGCAGGCATTAGTTCGCCGCTTCGACGCCAACTCCTACCTCTACCTGACCAAAGCGATGGATCTCTACGATGTCGCTCGCGATGGCGGCGAGGCCCGCTGGCTGAGCGAGATCACGGCCCCGGTCTTGCTCATGGGCGTGCGCTCCGACTGGCTCTTCCCGCCGGACGAGATCCGGGGCCTTGGAGACAGGATGGCCGCCCTCGGGAAGGATGTGACATACGCGGAGCTCGATTCTCCGCACGGCCACGATGCCTTCCTGAAGGAGTGGGACCAGATGACCCCGATCATTGGACGCTTCCTCGATCGGGTGATTGCCTAGGTTTCACTCCATCCCCCCTACATAGGCACTTCACACGAAGCGCAACCGTCCTGCCGGGGCCATGTTGTCCCCGGTCGATTTCTCAACTATCTGCACCATTAGGAGGACGTACGTGAGCGACACCGACCAGTCAGCGCCCCTTGGGTTCGAGACCCAGGCGCTCCATGCCGGACAAACCGCGGATCCCACAACCGGGTCACGTGCTGTCCCGATCTATCAGACGACCTCATACGTCTTCAACGACACCGAGCATGCCCGCAGTCTGTTCGCGCTGGAGCAATTCGGCAACATCTACACCCGGATCATGAACCCGACCACCGATGTCCTGGAGCAGCGGATCGCCGCGCTTGAGGGTGGCATCGGAGGGTTGGCCTTTGCCTCCGGTCAGGCGGCTGAGACCCTGTCGATTCTGAACATCGCCGGGGCCGGCGATGAGATCGTCTCCACGACCAGCCTTTACGGCGGCACCTACAACCTCTTCGCCCACACGCTGCCGAAGCTGGGGATTACCGTCAAGTTCGTCGAGCCGAATGCAACCGCGGTCGCGGAGGCGATTACCGACAAGACGAAGGCGGTCTACTCCGAGACGGTCGGCAACCCCGACCTGCTCACCCTCGACGTCGAAGCCGTCGCCAACGCGGCCCATGCCGCCGGCGTTCCCCTGATCCTCGATAACACGATCCCGACGCCGTACCTGGTCCGCCCAATCGACCACGGCGCCGACATCGTGATCCACTCGCTGACGAAGTTCATCGGCGGCCACGGCAATTCGATCGGCGGCATCGTCGTCGACGCCGGCAAGTTCGACTGGGCCGCCTCGGGCCGCTTCCCCGGCTTCACCGAACCGGACGAGAGCTACCACGGCCTCGTCTTCGCCGGACTGCCGGAACCGCTGCGCTCGATGTCCTTCATCCTGAAGCTGCGGATTCAGGGCCTGCGCGACATCGGCGCGCCGATCTCGCCGTTCAACTCCTTCCTGATCCTCCAAGGCGTGGAGACGCTGCCGCTCCGCATGGAGCGCCATTCCCAGAACGCTCACCAGGTGGCCAGGTTCCTCACCGAGCACCCGAAGGTGACCTGGGTCAACTACCCCGGCCTCCCCGCTCACCCGGCCTACGCGACCGCGACGAAGTACTGGCGCGACGGCCTCTTCGGCGCGATCCTCGGCTTCGGTATCAAGGGCGGCCTGGAAGCGGGCAAGTCCTTGATCGATAACGTCAAGATCTTCTCCCACCTGGCCAACATCGGCGACGCCAAGTCACTGATCATCCACCCTGCGACCACCACGCACTCCCAGCTCGATGAGAACGCACAACAAGCCACGGGCGTCACCCCGGACTACGTCCGCCTGTCGGTAGGGCTGGAGACTGTCGGCGATCTGATCGGCGATCTGGAGCAGGCGCTGGCGAAGGTGTAGAGAGGGAAAGACGAGAAGACCTCACCCCTATCCCCGTAGCAGCCCTCACCACCCAACCCCCCTCTCCCAATTCTGGGAGAGGGGTGGCCCGTTAGGGACGTGGTGAGAGCTGTTCACGTCCGCGCTACCGGCCAGCGGGTGCCGCTGGTGTCGACCCAGCGGCCCTGGCGGCTGGAACGGTGGACGCCGTCGATGACCTCCTGGACCTTGGCGCCGTCGTTGAAGGAGGGGGTGGCCTGGGTACCCTCGCGGATCGCCCTGATCCAGGCTCGGTGGAGGCCGATCGTCGGAGGGATGAGGGGGTGGCCGAAGTTGGGGAGGTCGTCGTCGGGACGGGCGGGGATGTCCTGCTCCTGCAGGGCGCCCTCGCCCCAGCGGGCGCCGTAGAGGGCGTCGTCACCGTGGGCCATCAGCATCCCGGACGAGCCGGACAGGATGATCTCTTCGCCGGTATCGACCGGCGCGGTCGCGCAGACATGAACCGTGGCCAGAGCGCCGTTGGCGAAGCGGAGCACAAAGGCAAAATTGTCGTCGGCGTCGACCTTGGCCATGATGCTGGAGTCCGGCATCCGTCGCCGACCGACCATGGTCGCCGTCGCCCCGGCAACGCCCTTGATTTCGCCAAACCACCAGCGCAGCGCGTCGATGTGGTGCGAACCCGTCGCCCCCAGCATTCCGCCGGCCTTGTCGTCCTCCATCAGCCAGGAGAACGGCCGCCCGTAGGGGTCGGCCAGGCTGGAGCGGAAGACGGTCAGCGTGGCGCTCTGCGGCTCTCCCAGAAACCCTTGATCGATCAGTTCTTTGATCCGGCGTCGGATCGGCAGGAACCGGAACTCGTGGTGGACCATCGCCGCCACGCCGACCTGCTCGGCCATCTTGGTCATGTCGCGCGCTTCGGCGACGGACCGGGCCATGGGCTTTTCGCAGAGGACGTGTTTGCCGGCTTCGAGGGCGGCCAGCACCATCTGATAGTGCAGGAACGGCGGGGAAGCGACGACGACAGCATCGACATCGGGGTCGTCGATCACGTCGCGGTAGTCGCTGACGGCTTTGAGGATATTGTGCTCGGCGGCGACCGCGGCGGCGCGGTCTTGGCGTCTCGACCAGACCGAGACGACCTCGGTATCCGGCAGATAGGTCAGCGACGGGAGATGGACGGCGGCGCCGACTCCGGTGCCGATCAAACCGACCCGGATGGGACGGTCCTCGATCCGGATCGCCTCTGCCCCGATTGCCCCACTCCGCGTGACGACCATCCGCTAACCTGCCGCCCTGCTCCACCCTGCGCCCGGGCGATCCCGGGCACGCCATGAGACCTACTCGTCTGTCAAGGCCGGCCCAGCGAGTCCGCCAGATCGCTCCCCCAACAAGGAATTGATGCTACCACAGCCCTCTCCCCGCCCCACTGCACAACGTTGTCGTGTGCGACCATTGACCCGCGCAGCAGGCCATCAACGCGACAACAAGGCGCTGCGCCCGACCCGCCGGCGATACTCGTAGGGGCGGACCTCCCTACCCAGCGTGTCCGCCCGGTCGCAGACCACAGGGTTCATAGTCGGAGACGGCGTCGGCGACATCGATACGCAATGGACGGGTTGCAGGGTGGACACGGAGGTCCGCCCCTACGAGTATCGCCGGCTGTGCGGCCGAATCGGAACGCCGAAAGGACCATCCATGCCCTCCGTCTCTCGCCTCTACACCGGTCTCGGCGATACCGGCAGCACCGACCTCCTGGGAGATCGCGTCGCCAAAGACGATCCGAGAATCGATGCGCTCGGGATCCTCGACGAGGCCACCTCCGCCGCCGGGTTCGGGCGGGCCCTGGCCCAATCAGAACGGACGAAAACCCTGATTGAGGAGGTTCAGCGGGATCTGTACCGGATCATGGCCGAGCTGGCCTTCACCGACGAGCTGCGGCCGGCCGGGTACGTGCTGGCCGAGGAGCGCGTGGCCTGGCTGGAGGCCGTCACCGACGAGATCACGGCGGGGCTCAACCTCCCGCCGAGTTTCATCCTGCCGGGAGATACGGTCCCCGGCGCGGCCCTCGACGTGGCCCGCACGGTAGCACGCCGGGCAGAGCGGGCGGTCGTCCGCCTGCGAAACGAGGGGCACGTCGGCAACGAGCAGATCCTGCGTTACCTGAATCGTCTGTCGTCTCTGCTGTTCGTCCTGGCCCGGCACGAGGATCACGAGGCGGGCGTCACGCCCCGGGCCGCGAAGGGCAAGTAGGGTCCGGCTGTTATACTTCGCGGCTGTTTGGCTGGATTGACCGGGTCTCCGCGATCGGGATGATCCGGCCGTACTGCCTGAACGTCTCGCCGTCGTTCTTCCCCAGAGATGCCCAGATGGTCCAGTTCGCGCCGTTGCCCGGCGACACCGTCCTGTTCGACGAGACGGAGGCGCCACCGTCGCCCGAGATCGCGGCGCTGCTCTCTCCCGCCAAGATCGGTCGGGCGGACGGCGCCGGCAAGACCGTCGTCGTTGCGATGAGCGGCGGCGTCGATAGCGCCGTCACCGCCCTTATCATGCGCGAGCGCGGCTACCGCGTTGTCGGGATGAATCTACGGCTCTACTCCCCGGACGATCCTGTTCAGGTCGCTAATCCCTGCTGCGGAATCCCCGCCATGGACGATGCCCGGGCCACGTGCTCCCTGCTGGGGATCCCGTTTTACGCCGTCAACATGGAGTCGGAGTTCAGCGAGGCCGTCGTCGATCGCTTCGTGAGCGAATACGCCGCCGGTCGCACGCCCAATCCCTGCCTGGAGTGCAACCGCCACGTCAAGTTCCGGCACCTGGTCCACCGGGCAAAGCTGCTCGGCGCGGATTGCCTGGCCACCGGCCACTATGCCCAGATTGTCCTGGGCGATCCTGCCACCGGCGAGCCGCACCGCCTCTACCGGGCGCTTGACCGCCGGAAGGACCAGAGTTACGTGCTGCACACCATGACCCAGGAGCAGCTTGCCTACGTTCGCTTTCCCCTCGGCAACCTGACCAAGCCGGAGGTCCGCACCCTGGCACGCCACTTCGGCCTGCCGGTGGCGGACAAGGAAGAGAGTCAGGAGATCTGTTTCGTGGGCGGGGCTGGCAAAGGCGCGTACGCCAACTTCGTGGCGAAGCGTCGCCCGGATGTCACCCAGCCGGGCGAGATCGTCGACGGCGCCGGGGAGGTCATCGGCGAACATCGCGGGCTTGTGTATCACACCGTGGGCCAGCGCCGCGGCCTCGGCATCGCCGCCGGCGCGCCGCTCTTCGTCGTCGGCCTGGACACGAGCGCCAACCGCCTGGTCGTCGGATCCCGGGAGGACGCCGGAGCGCACGAAATCAACGCCGACACCGTCACCCTGACCGACGGCAACTGGCCAACCGGATCGATGCCAGTCGAGGCTGTCGTCCGCTACCGGGGCAAGCCCCACCCGGCCAACCTGATCCCTGGGCCGATCGGCAGCCGCGAAGCCCGGATCGCGTTCACCGGCGAGCGGCCTATCGCGGCGCCGGGTCAGGCCGTCGTCTTCTACCGCGGCGACGAGGTCCTGGGCGGCGGGACGATCCAGCAGATCCGGCGGTAGGCGGGCGTGTTGACAGCCCTCTAACCCCCCGGCCCCCTTCCCCCTGCCGCAGCGGGGGAAGGAGGAGAACCGTCTCCGACATGGAGACGACTCTGCCGAACGCCCTCTCCACCGCAGTGGAGAGGGGGTAGGGGGTGAGGTCCTCTCCCCGGAACCTGAACACCGACTTGTTTTGGAGGAACGACTTCATGCTGGATGGGCTCGCGAATTGGGCCATAGATGTCATTGAAAAGATGGGTTATATCGGCGTCTTTTTGATGATCGTGCTCGAAAACATCTTCCCCCCGATCCCCTCGGAGGCCATTCTGCCACTGGCCGGGTTCCTCGCCGGCGAGGGCAAAATGTGGCTACCGGGCGTCATCCTGGCGGCAACCCTGGGGGCCGTGGTCGGGGCGCTCATCCTCTACTACGTCGGCGTCCTTTTCGGAGACGCCCGGCTTCGCCGGCTCGTCCAGCGCTACGGCAAGTGGTTCTCGATCAAGGAATCGGATCTCGACTCGGCGAACGCCTGGTTCGACCGACACGGCGGCTTGGCGGTCATGATTTGCCGCGTCGTCCCGATCGTCCGCAGCCTCATTTCGATTCCGGCCGGGCTGCGGCGGATGCCGCTTCCCCAATTCGTGCTGTACACGGCCGCCGGCGCGCTGGTCTGGAACTGCGTCCTCGTCCTCACCGGCTGGTGGCTCGGCGATAACTGGGAAGAGGTCGGGAAATACGTCGACTACCTCGAGATTCCGGTCATCCTCGCGGCGATCGGGGCCGTTGGCTGGTTTATCTGGAAGCGCATGATCGAGCCGCGCCGCAACGTCACCGCCAAGGCGGACGTTCCTCGTTAGCCGGTCCTGACCGCCCGCGGCACGGGTTATGCCAACCAGCGATGGTCAGCAATGAACGCGGCCTCCTCAAGGAACGCCACCAGGGAGCCGAACTTCTTGGACCGGTGTACTCTTGACGGGGGAATATTCTCCCCGTGGTCGCGGCTGGTGGGGTCGCCGGGCACAGGGAAGCGTACGGGAGCGAGGAGAGCGGGCTGGGGATGGACGACGTGCAGGATGCCCACGAGGGGGGCGACAAGCGCAAGTGGAAGCTCTGGGCAATCGTGGGCGGCGTTGGCACGCTCCTGATCCTGGCCCTGATTATTTTCGGTCTCTATCAGCTCGGTGGTGATGACCAATCTGCCCTGGAGCGGTTACGCGACATCTCGATCATCTTTATCGTGCTGCTTTTTTTTATCAACGTCGTCCTGCTGGCCGCGATCACAGCCGGGCTCGGGGTCTTGATCCTCCAGATCAAGGACCAGGTGATCCCGGCCCTGGAAGAGCTGACGGGCACCGCCAAGCGGATCCGGGGCACGACCAATTTCGTCACCGAAGAGGCGATCAAGCCGATTGTCAGCGTCGCCGGCTCCTACGCCAAGGTGCGGGCGATGAGCCGGACGGTTGTCGGCAAGCAGCGGAAGCCGAAGATCTAACGACATCCGGTCGAGCGATTCGGCGCACTCGGGCGACGCTCAGGTCGGCCAACATTTGATGACGTATTCGAGCGGGAGCGGCACATTGCCGGCTCCCGCTCTCGTTTTGGACGTCTGGCCGATTGACGCCGGGCAATTCCCTTCTCATGATGGCAGTCATGAACCGCCGATCGCCGGCTCGGATGGGCCATGGCTGACAACATCGCTGAGTTCCCACACCAAAACACGCTGCGCCGCGTGCCGTCGCCGCGCGAGCGCGCCCTGCCGCGCCTGCCGAACCAGCTCTCGTCGTTCATCGGCCGTGATACCGAGATCGCCCAGATCGCGGCAGTCCTTCAACAGGGTCGGACGAGGGTTGTGACCATCACCGGGCCGGGCGGCGCCGGCAAGACCCGGTTGGCACTGAAGGTGGCGGACCGGCTCGGTCCGACCTACCGGGATGGCGCGGTCTTTGTCGAGATGGCCGCGATCTGGCAGCCGGAACTGCTACTTCCCACCGTCGCCCATGTGCTTGGCCTCGGGGAAGGCGGCGACCGGCCGGTCTCCGAAATGCTGTCGAATCTCCTCGCCGGCCGCGAGATGCTCATCGTGCTGGACAACTTGGAGCAACTCACGGCCGCGGCCCCGGATCTGGCGGCTCTCGTTGCGGAATGTCCCGGCGTGACCCTACTCGTCACCAGCCGGTCTCCGCTCAAAATCCGGGGCGAGCGCCTCGTCCCGATCGGGCCGTTGCCGGTGCCAGCCGCCGATAACGATCCGGCCTCACCGTCGGATGCTGTTCGCCTCTTCGCCGAGCGGGCAGTGGAGTCCGACCCGGCCTTCGTCCTGACCGCCGAGAACATCGGGACCGTCGCCGATATCTGTCGCCAGGTAGACGGGCTGCCGCTGGCGATCGAGCTCGCCGCTGCCCGGGTTCGCCACCTCAACCCCGACGCGATCCAGGCGCTGCTCGATCGCCGGTTCGTCATCCTCACCGATGGTCCCGCGGATGCCCCAGAACGCCATCGCTCCCTGCGCGATGCGATCGCCTGGAGCGAGGACCTCCTCGATCGCGTCTCCCGGGAGCGGTTTCGCGCCCTGGCGGTAATCTGCGACCCGTTCGATCTCGCCGCCGCCGCCTCTATCTGGCAGACCAGCCCGCACGACGCCTTGCAGACGCTCTCCGCGCTGGTGGATGTCAGCCTGCTCGGCCGGCGCGATACCGGGGTCGAACCGCGCTACGCCCTGCTGGAATCGGTCCGCGCGTACGCCTGGGAGCAACTGGAGCTCTACGGCGAAATCCATGCCGTCCGGGAGCGCCACGCGGCCTATTTCAGTACCCTGGCCGTCGGTTTGGCCGAAGGCGGGCAGAGCCGCTACGGCTCGACCAACTTCCTTGACCGCCTCGAGGCGTCTCACGACGACTTCCGTGCGGCGCTGACCTGGCAACTCCGGCCGGACGGCGATATCGACGCCGCTCTGCATCTGGTCTCCTTTCTGCCGTTCTTCTGGTATTACCGCGGCTACCTGAGCGAGGGGCAGGAGTGGCTCCGGCGGGTCATGAGCCGGGACGAGGCGCGGGGACAGCAACAGCCCTCGCGCTCCCGCGGGCGCGCCCTCCTTGGCCGCGGGCTCCTGGCCCTCGTCCGTGGTGATTACGATGGCGCCTACACCTGGCTGAACGAAAGCCTCGTCCAGTGGAGCGCCGTCGACGACCTTTGGGGCGCGACAGTCACCCGGAGCCTGCTGGGCGGGGTGCTTGTTAGTCAGGGACGATACGATGATGCGGTCCCTCTCTTCCAGGAAGCGATGGCCGTCTTCGACACCGTCGAGGACCAGGGGTGGTCCGGGCTCGCCAGCTTCCACCTCGGGGCCATCGCCTACGCCCACGGCGACCTTGCGACGGCGCGGATCCATTGTGAGGACGCCATCCGGAAGTTCGACGAGGCGGGAGACCGGGTCGACGCGGTCGACCCGATCCGCTACCTGGCGCTTATCGCCTGTGCGGAGGGCGATCTGCCGGCCGCGGCGACGGCCCTCATCGCCGGATTTGACCGGCTGCGGGAGCGGGGCAGCACGGCCGCCTACGTCCCGGGTCTGGCGGATGTGGCGACCTTCGCGGTCGCGAAGAAGGATTTCGAGCGGGCGGCCAAACTGTTCGGCGGAGCCCATCGCCTGCGCGACCAGGAGGGGGTCACGCTCTCGCTCCCCGCCCGGGATGCGTACGAGCGAGCCGCCGAACGTGCCCGCGTTGGTTTGGGGGACGCGACGTTTACCTCCGCAATGAAGGCGGGCGCCGCTGCCTCTCTGGACGAGT
>CAVRUD010000016.1:0-88531 GCA_963724285.1 uncultured Chloroflexia bacterium
ACTTCCCCGATCTTGCGCATCCGCCGCCCTGATCGGCTCAGGCTCCGACGTGCTCGGCTCGACACCGCCCGCTCGATGGACCATGAGTGGGGTCCACGCCTGCAGCTCTTTCTGTCCGAGGCGGATGCGCCTCCGGCTTGGCCCTGTGATCGATGGCTCTTGCGCGACGCACTCCCTTCCGAGTTCGCCGGCATCTCGACCCATTTTGCTGAAGGTGATGAAGCCGGAATCCGTGACCTCCGCCCGCCGACAGGCGGGCCGGTCGAACATAAGGTCGTCATCGAGACGGTGACGCAATACCTTCGAGATGGCTACGGCTCGCCGGGCTACCGAAACTCTCTGCCGTGGATTGGCGGACGACGACCGATCAGGGGCTGCTCGAGCTACCAAAGGTGCGATCTTTCACGACGGCCTGGAAGAACTCCGGCCGATGCAGGCCGCACTTTAGTACCACCCCGACCAGATCTGGCGGTATCGCCTGGCGGCGCAATGGGCCAGGATCGGCGAGATGGTGGCATTTGTCGGCCGACCGCCGAGGTCGGCGACCAGGTTGGCTCGCGCCTGACCGCCGCGCTGCTCGTTCGTGATGTCATGCGCCTCGCCTTCCCAATGGAGCGCCAATGCACCCAGTACGCGAAATGGTTCGGCACCGGCTTCTCTCGGCTGGCGTGCGGCCGGAGTTCGGTCGCCGCACTGGAGCGCGCCATGGCCGCCCAATCGTTCGCCGACCGGGAGGCGGGTCTGCAGATGCCTACCGAGTCGTCACCCGGATGCACAATGACCTTCGAATCACTCCACCGTTGCCCACCGAACCGGTGCACTATATCGGGCGGACGTTCCTGGTTATCTTCGCCGGGGAGTTCGCCGCCGCGATCAAGGCGACCATCATTGATCCGGCCGTGCTGGCGCTTCCCAATGATGCTGGCGGCATCGATCAGTTTCCCGATTCCACCGCCGTCCTGGAGCACCACCGCGATCCATTGCTCGCCTTCTGACAGCGGCCAACCGATCGCCGGTCCTCGCTTACGTATAACAAACACCGTGGAACCGGCGTTTCGCGGCGGTGGCATGGAAGGGCCGCTGTTGTACGCGCCGGGTTTTCTGGGCGACTCGTAGCGCGGGGTGCGTGCCACCTAGCCCGGATTATTCACGGAGGGCGCGGAGGGCGGCCAAGTGTCGCCACAGGGGCTGCCCCGGGTGGCTGGCGGCCAGGCGCAGGCGGACCCGGTCGCTCAGCTGCCAGACGCGCCCGCCGACCTTGAGCAGCCGCAGCCGCAGCGTGTCCAGTTGCATGCGCGGCACCGCCCGTTTCGCCAGCCAGCGGCGCAGCGTGTCGAGGAGCCAGTAGGCCGCCGCGTGCAGGAGCAGGCGGAACTGGTTGGCGAGGAAGCGGTGGTCGCTGAGGCGGTCGGCGAAGCAGGCGTTCTTCAGATCCTTGATCCAGTTCTCCGGCTCGCCTCGGGCGCCGTACCACCCGTCGAGCGCCTCGGGCGGGTCGTCCCGGCTCGTCACGACGAAGCGCGCGTTCGGCCCCTTCTCCAGCGCCTCGGCCTTGATCACCACCCGCCGCTCGTGCGGCCAGGTGCCCGCCCGGTAGGGCGCCTCGCCGACCAGCCGCACCTTTGCGGCCCCGGTGTCGACCCGTTGCGCCTGGGCCTCGGCCAAGAGCGGCGCGGCCAACGCCGCCAGGCGCGGGTTCGGCACCAAGCCGATCGTGTAGGCGACCCGCTCGCGCTCGCAGAACGCGTAGACCGCCGGCACGGCGCACCCGCTGTCGCTACGGACCTCGATCGTCACCCCCGGCCAGCGCGCCCGCAGCGCGGCCACCACCTGCTTCAGCACCGGCACCACCCCGCGGCTGGGGTGGGCGTTGCCGGGGCGCAGCACCGCGGCGATGAGCTGGTCGGTGGCGCCGTCGAAGAGGAGCAGCGGGTGGTACATGTGCTGGCGGTAGTAGCCATGGTAGGCGGTCCCCTCCTGCTTGCCGTGCGTGGGGTCGGCGGTGCTGTCGACATCGATGACGACGTGCGTCGGGACACCCTCCCGCTCCCGCTCGCGCAGGTACAGCTCCCCCAACGCCACCGCCAGCCGGTAGCACGCCCGCCGGTCGACCGCGTTCTCCAGACGGGACATGGTCGGCTGGCTGGCCAGGTCGCGGTCGGTGTCGGGCAGCCGGCCGCAGACGAGCTTGAGCAGCGGGTCGGTGCGCAACGCGTCGGCGTCGTCCTGGTCGTCGTAGCCGCAGGCGATCTGGAAGACGCGCTGGCGGACCAGCGTCTCCACCGAGTGCCGCACCGGCCCGCGCCGCCAGTCGGGGATCGCAGGGGGCCATGGACGCGGCAAAGCCGAGCGCGGCGTCGACCTCGCCCAGCCAGGGCAGGCCGCCGTCCGAGGTGAGGCGTCCTCCGTCGAAATCGGCTTCCAGCGGCAGGGCGGCGGGCACGGCGAAGCGGACGGCGGCTGTGGCAGACTGGGGGCACGCGGGCACCTCCTGGCACGGGATCGGATCAGCACCCTATCCGTACCAGAGAGGTGCCCCGCTGTCACGCGTGAATAATCCGGGGTGAGATCGCTGACCGGAGGTCTTGCTGGAGCGACCGGCGGCGCTCAGGGCGTCGCGACGTTCGCCGACGCCGCGGCGTCGGCCGTCGCGGCGCGCACGACGGCCGCCGTCGGGCTCCAGGCCAACCAGGCGGGGAAGGCGCGGACAAGGGACGGTAGCCCTTCGATCGGAACCAGGCCGGCGCGCATCACCTCCGCGAGGGTGACGTGTCCGAGCCACACCCGGTAGAAGGCCGCGATGTCCGCCGTCACCACGAGGTCGATTTCGAAGCCGGGATGCTGGAGACAGATGGACACGTCACGGCGGTCAAGGACCAGCCACACGGTACGGTTCCGGGCGCCGACGAAGTCGAACTGCACGACAACCTGCCGTGAGGGGAGCCGATCTCGGTGGACGCGCCCCCGCATCCACCAGAGCAGCAGCACGGGATCGAGGTCGGTCGGCTCCGGCTCGCCGAACGCCCACCGCGCCCCCCATCCCACGAGGACATCGACCAGTTCTTGGAGTTCCCGGCCGGCCGGCGTCAGCCGGTACTCGGTCGCCCGTCCGCTGCCGACGACGCGCCGCTCGACGACCCCGGTCCGCTCCAGACGGCGGAGGCGCTCGGCCAGGCAGAGCCCTTGAAATGCCGGGGAGGCCGCGTTCCAGGTCGTTGAAGTGGCAGACCCCGAGCACAGGTCGCGGACGATGAGCAGCGTCCAGCGGTCGCCAAGGATCTCCACTGCCTTGGCCATCGGGCAGTACTGACCATATGAGCGCATCGTGAGCACCCTTTGCGACGGCGAGGGAGGTAAGTTCATTTATTGTACTAGCCAGGAGTGGGAGCGGCCGATAGCCTGGGAACATGAAGGCGAGCAAGATCTATCTCCGCCTGGGATGCCTTCTACCTCGGCTAGGGGCAGACCCGTCCTAAAAGCACGTCGGGAGGTAGCACGATGACCACGAACACCTACGCTCCCGCGGTGAACCGGCACTACGGTCGCCGCGATCTCGGTGAAATCATCCTGGCCGCCGTCCGCGCCACCGGAAAGGACCCAGACCGCCTCAGCCCCGAGGATCTCGCACCGGCCACCGAATTCCACAGTCGCGGTCGGGAGGCGACGCGGGAACTGGCGCGGCTCGCCAGCCTGCGGGCCGACATGCGGGTGCTCGACGTCGGCGGTGGGCTTGGTGGTCCCGCCCGCACCCTGGCGAGCGAGTTCGGCTGCCAGGTTACGGTGCTGGACCTGACCGAGGAGTACTGCCGCGCCGGGGAGGCGCTTACCGTGCGCACCGGCCTGGGCGACCGGATCGGGTTCCGGCATGGCAACGCACTGGATATGCCCTTCTCGGACGAAGAGTTCGACGTCGTCTGGACGCAGCACAGCTCGATGAATATCGCCGACAAGGAACGGCTCTACGCCGAGATTTGGCGGGTGCTGCGTCCCGGCGGCCGGTTCGCCATGCACGAGATCATGGCCGGGTTGCTCCAGCCGATCCACTTCCCCGTGCCCTGGGCTCGCGACCCGGCCATCAGCTTCCTCCGGCCGGCGGCCACCATACGGGCGCTATTGGCCGAGACCGGCTTCGCTGAGGTGGCATGGGAAGACGTGTCGACGCCGTCCCTGGCGTTCTTCCGGGAGCGCCTTGCCGCGGCCGGCCAGGGCGGTCCGCCACCCATCGGCCTGCACCTGCTGATGGGCGACGACTTCGGCTCCATGTTCCGGAACCAGGTTCGCAATCTGGAGGAGGATAGGATCACCGTGATCCAGGCGGTATTCGAGCGTCGGTAGCGTGCGCGTCCCAGGCCATCACCCGCAGACGGTCATGGCCGCGGGTCTCGGCCTTCCTTAGAGCCTATGCCGGCGGTAGCGATGTAGGTGAAGGAGGGCGTCACGATGGACCGGCAATCACCATTCCGCGCGCTGCTCGCCTAACTCCTCGTTGCGCTTCTCCTGACAGCGCCAGCGGCCGCCTCCACCAGCAGCGAGGAAGCGGGCGGGCCGCCAGAACCCGGACTCGTGCGGCAGATAGTCGGTGCTCCGGTGGTACCGGTTGGTCTGGTCACGGGGAGGCCGACGGACGTCGTCATCGACCTCGACGCCGCGCTCGACCCGAGCCTGCCGGGTCGCACGCCGCACGCCGGCGGGACGATCAGAGTGACCCTGCCCGAGGCCTTCGAGCGCCATCCAGGCGAGTACGTGCTGCGGTTTCGCCTGGCTGGTGGGAACACCGTCGAGACGTTCGTGGTGGTGCAGTAGGCGCGTCGTCCGTCAAGCCGCACCGCACGCGATGTCGCCGGGCCACCGTGGCCCGGCCGCCAGATCGAACGGATCCTACGGATCAACCAGCTACAGATACAGACGATCACCTAGGACGTGGTCGGAGCGCTGCCGTGTGGCGGGGATGCCCGCCACCTACCGCTCCAAGATCGCCGCCTATTGGCTCGCCAGAGGAATGCGGAATGGGGAACGATGTGATCGGCGTGCATCGCCTCTAAGGAGATCTCCCTGCCGCAACTCACGCACCGGCTGTTGGCTTGCCGGCAGATCACCGTCCGCTCCTCGCGCGTGGAGAGGCGTTGCGGGTCCTTGGGCACGAGGTCCGGGATGAACCGCAGGGCTCGACGAATGGAACCGTCGCGCCGGATTTGATGTTCTCCTGTGTTAGTACGAAATCAAACGTCGAGGCTGTCTCCGACTCGGCCCTACCTGCGATACTAGCGGGCCGCGCAACGGCGGAACCCCGGTACTGGGAACGGGAGCTTTGACTCCCCGTCCCGTCCGGGTCCGTCTCCCTTTTTTGGGAATCCGGGTTGCGCTTAACCCGCGTTCGTCAGGAGACGCCCGCCGATGACCGCCGCAGCCGCCCACCTCGCACCCCATTCCCACATCGACCTGGCCGGCCTCGACACGCCCAGCCTCGTGGTCGATGAAGACCTGCTCCGGCGCAACATCGCCGAGATGGCCGCCTTCGCGACCAGCGTCGGCGTAGCGCTCCGGCCTCACATCAAAACGCACAAGACTCCACAGGTGGCCAGGCTTCAGATTGGGGCGGGCGCGATCGGGATCACCTGCGCCAAACTGGGCGAAGCAGAGGTGATGATCTCCCAGGGCGGCGTCGACGACATCCTGCTCGCCTACCCCGTTGTCGGCGAAATCAAGATCCAGCGCCTGCTCTGCCTGATGAACAAGGCACGGATGATTGTCGCACTCGACTCCCGCGAGGCCGCGGCGGCTCTCTCCCGCGCCATGATCGCCGCGGGCCGCACGCTGGAGATCTACGTTGAAGTCAATACCGGCCAGAACCGGGCTGGAGTACGCGCCGGCGAGGAGGCAGTCTCCCTGGCGCTCGATCTTGCCAGGGTCAAAGGGATGCGCCTGATCGGGATCATGACGCACGAAGGCCATTCCCACACCGTCTCCCCCGCCGAGATCGAAGCCACCGCCACGGCGGCCGGCCAGGCAATGGTCGAGACCGCCGAGGCGATCCGCGCACACGGGATCGAGCTCCCGGTCGTCAGCGTCGGCTCCACTCCAGCCGCCACCTTCACCCCGACCGTGCCCGGTGTCACCGAGATGCGCCCCGGCACCTACGTTTTCAACGACGTCAGCACCATGCAGTGGGGCAGGATCGGGCCGGAGGACTGCGCCCTCCGCATCCTGGCCACGGTCATCAGCCGCCCCGCCCCGGATCGGGCCGTGATCGACGCCGGCTCGAAAACCGTCTCCCTGGAGAAGGCTCCGAATCACCCCGGCCACGGCTACATCGTCGGTCACCCCCGCGCCACCATCGTCCGCCTGAGCGAGGAGCACGGCGTGATCGAGCTGCCGCCGGACGAGCCGGGTTTCCAAGTCGGCGACCGCGTCTCCGTCATCCCCAACCACGTCTGCCCGACGGTCAACCTCCAGGACCGCCTCTTCCTCATGCACGAGGGCCACCTGGCCGAAGCCTGGACGATCGCGGCCCGTGGGAAGGTGCAGTGAATCGAGAGACGTGAGACGTGAGACGTGAGACCTGGGTATAGAGACGGAATAATGGCTTGAAGGTGACGGACAGGCGTCAAGGGAATGCTCCGCTCTCACGTCTCACGTCTCACGTCTCACGTCTACAAAGGCAGAGATCTCGCGGGGCGGGACTCCTGCCGTTTCCGCTGGCGGTCGTCACCTTCGTCCTGACCTACTGGTGCGTCGATATCACATCCCCGGCCCTGACGGAGATCCAGGACGACCTCGAACTCAGCGATACTGTCGCTGGCCTGATCTTCTCCGTCTTTTTCGCCGGTCGCCTGGTCGCCAACTTCCCGGCGGCCTTCCTCGCCGACCGGGTCGGAGCCCGCACAACGGCCGGGATGGGCGGAATCCTCCTCCTGGCCGGATCGATCCTCGCCGCAAGTGCGCCGAACGAGTACGTGTTATTGCCCGCCCGAGCCCTGCAGGGGGCCGGCGTATCGCTGCTCGTCCTGGCGGCCTTGCTCTCCACCCTCCGTGCCCGGCCCGGTGATGGCGCCGCAATGACGATCTTCAACATCGGCTCCGGGGTGGGGGGCGCCTTCGGGCTGATCAGCGGCGGTCTGCTCGCCGAGAACGCCGGGTGGCGCTCGATCTACTGGCTGTCCGCCGGCCTCGCGTCCGTTCTGACGGCTACCGCGATCGCCACCCGGACGCGCTGCGCCGGAGCCCAATCCCAGGATCACGCGTCGGCGTCTTCGGCCCAGCCCGCCCCGGTCACCATTTCATCGCCGACTCCGAGACGTACGCTGGCCGCCGCACTGGCGGCGAACCTGCTGGTCTATGGCAACTACAGCATCTTTGTCGTCGGCCTGCCGCTCTATGCCGACGAGCAGTTCGGCGCCTCTTCGGAGCGCATCGGCACGCTGCTGTTGATCACGAACCTGACCCACCTGGCCGCCGCCCTCCCCAGTGGGCGGTTCGTGCGGCGGTGGGGCAGTGCGCGGGTCCTGACCGTGTCGTTTGGCGTCGTCGCTGCCGGGATGCTCCTGGTGATCGCCTCGCCGTCGCTCTTTTGGATCGCACCGGCGATGGCGATCTACGCGGTCGGCGCGGTGGCCAGCAACATCGCCGCCGGCGACCAACTCCTGCACCTCGGCGGTCAGGGCGGGAAGGCCGTCGGCCTGATGCGCCTGAGCAGCGATGTCGGCCTGGTCCTCGGGCCAGCCGCCGCCGGCGCCCTGGCCGACCTTGCAGGAGCCGAAGCCCCGTTCATTGTCCTCGCGGTCCTGACGGTTGTTGTCGCCGGAGCGGTCGCCCGGGCCGGAAGCACGGCCAGGTAGATCTAGCCGGTACAATTCCGGAACGCAGCTCTTTCGACACCCATTCCATGTGATCAAGGACCGCATATATGGCCACGACCCACCTCCTTGAGCCCCACACCCTGACGACGGGACCGCGCCGATTCTCGGTCGAGGAGTACGAGCGCATTCACGAATCGGGCGTCATTGGCGCGGACGAGCGAGTTGAGTTGATCAGGGGAGAGATCATCGAGATGGCCGCAATCGGATTTCGCCATGCCGAGACGGTCTCCCTTACCACCGACACGGTTGCCTCCGTGATCCCACCAAATCGCTCGTGGGCGGGAAACCCGATCTACCTTTCAGACCAGAGCCTCCCCCAACCAGACTACGCGGTCGTCAAGCCCGGACGCTACGCGAACCGACGACCAACAGCCCAGGACATTCTCTTCGTCGTCGAAGTCTCCGACGGCTCGAAGCACTATGATCTAACCGTCAAGCTCCCCCTCTATGCCGCCGCCGGCATCCCGGAGGCATGGCTGTTCGACCTCATCGTGGATCGCTTTCAACGACACACCGACCCGGGCCCTGACGGCTATCGCCAGGTAGCAAGCGTCGGCCGCGGCGAATCCATCTCCTCGCTCGTCTTGCCAGCGGTTCAATTCGTCGTCGACGAGGTACTCGCCGCCCCAAACCCGGCGTAGCGGTGCGTCAACGCGCGGACCGTGCGGCTACTTCTGTCCCATCCACCCCGGCGCCGGGCTGATCCGGAGTGAGTGGGCCGGCGACTCCGGCAGGCCCGCCGGTATCTCGACCTGGATCCCCCCGTCGGCGCGCGATGAAGACACCGCGCCATTCCCGAGAAGTTCGACCGATGTTCCCTCGCCAGCGGCCAGGTTTTCGATCACGAGGGTTCCGGGCGCGGGTTGCCCGAGCAGGGTGGCGTAGAAGTCGCCGTTCTTCTGGGTGAATCGCACCGGGATGCCGGCCGAGGACGTACCGTCGGCGACGGTCCAGGGCCGCGTCCCGTAGATCGCATCGCCGTTGACGCCAAGCCAGGCGCCCAGGGCCCGGAGACGGACCTGCTGGCTTTCCTGGATGCTGCCGTCGGCGCAGGGTCCGACGTTGAGCAGGAGATTGCCGTTCTTGCTCACCACATCGACGAAAAACCGGATCAGCTCATCGACCGGGATGAAGTTGCGGTCATCCTCCTGGCGGTTGTAGCCGAACGAGAAACCGATCCCGCGGCACGTCTCCCACTTGTCCGGCCGGATCGTGGAGAAACTGCGGTACTCAGGCGTCACGTAGTCCGGCGGCACCAGGTAGTAGCGCGTTCCGTCTTCCCGCTGGTGCTGGAAGCGGTCGTTGACCAAACCGTCGGGGGTCCGGTCGTAGAAATCGGCGACGATTTGCGGGAGTTCCGACTCCCGCGGGTAGCCGATATCGTTCCACATGATGGAGATGCCGTAGCGCTCGATCAACTCGCGCCAGTGGGCGTCGAAGTAGGCCGAGGCGGTCGCATCCTGGAGGACCGTTCCACCGACCTCGTGCACGTGCGTAATCGGCTCCGAGTGCATCGTCCAATCAAGGCCGCCCGAGTAGTAGGTCGCGAAGTGCAGCCCCTCGGCCCGGACGGCTTCGGCCATATCCCCGACGAGGTCGCGGGACGCGTGGTAGTCGCCACGGACCGGATTGGGCACGCGGCTGGGCCACAGGCAGAAGCCGTCATGGTGCTTGGAGGTCAGGACGACATACTTCGCGCCCGCGTCTCTCACCATCGCCGCGAATGCGGCCGCATCCCAGGTCTGGATCTCCCGGTTGAAGGTCTCGGCGAACGCCTCATAAGGGGCATCGCCGTAGGTCGCCTTGTGGTGCTCGGCGGTCGGGCTACCTGGGATGCGCAGGGTGTTGAGGTACCACTCGGCGTAGGCGTTCTCGCTGAACCAGGTCGCCCAGTCGAACCGGTCCCCGGCCTCGTCCAGCGTGCCGGTCGTTGTCGCCCAGCCGGGGACCGAATAGAGGCCCCAGTGGACGAAAATGCCCAGCTTGGCGTCGTCGTACCATGCCGGAGTCGGTCGGTCGAGGCGAGCGGTCCCGTGGATGTCCTGGCCATCGCCCTGGTGTTCTTCACCCATATCGCATCCTCCGATCAGCAGGTAGCGGTCAGCAGTCGGCCGTCAGCAAGGAACCGTCCACGGCCCGTTCGGCCACACGTCGCGGTTACGACGATGGGGCCGGATTGTATACAGCTATCCTCACCTGCGCTTCAGCCTCGGCGATTGCGCAATCTTGAGAAACCGAGACCCGTCCGGAAACGTTTCCCAGTTAGCACCGTTGCGCAATCTCGAGGACCTCCATGTCGATCGTACCCAGCCGCATAGGCAAGACCACGCCTGCCATCGCCATTCTCCTGATCCTGGTGCTGGCGCCGCTGGTCCCATTCCGGCTGGACGCTTCGGCGGGCGACTTCCGGGCGGAGATTCCCGCGCCCGTAGCCGTTATCCCCACCACCCCCGTTGGAGAGCAACTCGGCTGGATCCTCGGCCAGCTGAATTCGGGCGCCAAGAACCTGGGGCCGATCCGCACGGCGGAGCATTTTGCACCCGACTACCTCGACGCCTTCCCGACAAAAGAGCTCATCACGACGATTCGGGATCTCTCGACTGCTCTGGCCCCGGTCGGCCTTGCCCGCGTCGAGGGTGTCAGCGATCCCCACCGGGCGGTGGTCATCCTGACAACGGATGCAATCGACGATTGGCGCCTGACCATCGGCGTTGACCCGCTCCCCCCACACCAGATATCCCAGTTCTACCTCGCCCCGGTCGCCTACCCCGCCCCGCTGGCGGTTCCGCCGGCCACATGGGCCGAGTTGGACGCCGACCTGCTGACCCTGGCCCGAGATGCCTCCTTCCTCACCGCCGAGATCGACGGCGGCGCCTGTTCGCCCATTCACGGCCTGCATCCCGACGAGCCGCTGGCGATCGGATCGGCGTTCAAGCTCTATGTCCTGGGAGAGCTGGCCGACCAGATCGCCCACCAGGAGGCCAACTGGGACGAGCCCCTCGCCATCCAGGACGACCTGCGGAGCCTCCCCTCCGGCGAGATGCGCCTCGATCCGGACGGCACCACGTACCCCCTCCTGGTCTACGCCCAGCAGATGATCGCGGCCAGCGATAACACCGCCACCGACCACCTGATCGACCGCCTCGGCCGCGAGAACGTCGAAGCCGAGATGCGCGCGATGGGCCACACCGCCCCGGAGAAGAACGTCCCCCTCCTGTCAACACGGGAGTGGTTCGCCTTCAAGGTCAAGCTCGGCCCCGTCGCCACCCTGGGCTACCTCAACGCCGACGACGCTGCCCAACGTGCCTTCCTCGCGAACGAGGTCGACCCCGCGGCTGCCACCCTCGAAGAGACCGATACCCTGAGCTGGATTTCGCCCCGCAGGATTCACACGATCGAGTGGTTCGCCTCCGCCGCCGACCTCTGCCGCGCCCTGGCTTCCCTGCACGAGCGCTCCACACAACCCGGACTAGAGCCGATCTCCGGCATCCTCTCGACCGACCCCGGCGTCGTCTTCGATGCCCGCGTGTGGAGTTATGTCGGGTACAAAGGCGGTTACGAGACCGGAGTCCTCAACCACACCTGGCTCCTCCAGCGCGGCGACGGCCGCTGGTTTGCCATGATCCTCACCCTAAACGACTCCCGCATCGAACTCGATAGCCACACCGCCACCCGCCTCATGATCCCGGCGGCAGCGTTGTTGGCTGGCGAATAGATTAGGGTCTTCCTGGATGATTGGGTGGGTACTCCAGGGGTTTAATCGGAACGCCGTCTTGGCTCCGCCCGGGGCTAAAGACCCCGGGCTGACTCAGATAACCCGGCTGAAGCCGGCTGAGAACGTTCTATGTGATGGGGACCGCCGTGTTCAGCCCCCTTTAGGGGGTTATCGGGTTCAGCCCGGGGTCTTTAGCCCCGGGCTGAGCCAAGACGGCGTGAACCATGGACATTGGTCGGCCCCAATGCGGCGGCTCCTTCACCTCTTACCTCCGCCACATCCGGTGCAGCCCAACCACCACCCCGGCGTCCTTTGGATCTGGCCAGGGACCGTCGGCGGTGGTGCTCGCCCGGCTCCAGCCGGCCTCGTCGGCGGCGGTCAGGAAGCGGGCGGCGGGCGGGCGGCCCGGTTCTGCCAGCCAGAGCAGACCGCCCGGCGCGACCGTTCGCTCCATGAACCGGAGCAGCGGTTCAACGTCCCGAGGCTCGTAGAGGACATCCGCCGCGAGCACGATCGGGAACCCGCCTCCGGCAAGCGCGAGGAAGTCGTCGGTCGGTTGGCGCCAATTGAGTTGAACTGTCTCCGGTTCGCGCCCGGCAATCCGCAGGGTGTTGTACCGGCAGAGCAGCAACGATTCCGGGGAGTAGTCGGCCGCGATCAGGTCCGCTTCCGCCCGCAGGGCCGCCGCCGCCGTCACGCCGAGCCCGCTGCCGACTTCCAGCACCCGCTCACCGCGGACCAGATCCGGCTCCCGGGCGATGGCCCGCGCCAGCGCGATCCCGCTCGGCCACAGCTCGGCCCAGTACGGCAGATGTTGTTCGGGGTCGCTTTCAGCGCCATCGAGCAGCGCGTCCATGTCCTCCGGCCGGAGAACGAGGTACGGCTCCACTCCCGGCGTGATGATCAGGGTGGTCTCGGCCAGCGGCCCGATCGCTCCAATTTCGGCTCGCAGGGCTAGTAACCGCTCGTCCATTGCCCCAGCGGCAGCCGCACCGTAAAGGTGCTGCCGTTCCCCTCAACGCTGGCCACGCTCACCGAGCCGCCGTGCAACTCGACGATATGCTTGACCCCGGAGAGTCCCAACCCCGTCCCCTTGGCTCGACCAAGAGCGTTCGCGGCTCGGTGGAAGCGATCGAAGATCCGCTCAAGATCGGCTTCCGGAATGCCGATCCCGTGGTCCTGGACATGGATGAGCGCCCAGCCAGGATGCGCTGGCTGGTCGCCGCCCTCCACGGCAACGGTCACGGCGATCTCCTCGGTGCCTGGGCTGTACTTGGCGGCATTGGTGAACAGGTTCCAAAGGACCCGCCGCAGCCGGGCCGCATCTACAGAGATCACCTGCTCCGTCACCTCGGCGACGAAGCGGACGTTGTGCCCGGTCACCTGCGGGCGCCAGCGGTGCACCTCTTCACGGACGAGCGCCACCAGATCGACCGGATGGATATCGAGCGGTAACTGCTGCCCGACCCGCATCAGCGAGACATCGAGCAGCTCGTCGATCTGGCCGCCCATGGTATCGGCAGCGCCCTGGATCGTCGCCAGCGCTTCGGCGATCCTTTCCCCGTCCGTGTTGCCAATCCGGGCCGCCTGGATCGCCGCCAGTTGGGCCCGCCCCTTGATCACCGTCAGGGGCGATTTCAGGTCGTGCGAGGCGCTGGCCAAAAACTCGTCGCGCAGGCGGATTGCCGCCTCCATCGCCTCCCGCGATGCCGCTTCCACGGCATGCAGGCGGGCCCGCTCCAGCGCCTGGGCGCTGAGATCGGCGATGGTGAGGAGGAGGTCGCGCTCCTCCGCGCTGAATGGGCGGTCCTCCGGAAAACCGAACCCGATCGCCCCGATCGGCCGCCCCTCGATCAGGAGGGGCAGCGCCGCCGCGGCTCCGTTCCCGCCATCTACCGGGATTCTGCCGAAGTGCGGGTAGGCCGCCGCCCGCTCCGCTCCAGACTCGACGAAGATCGCCACACGCCGGCGCACGACCTCGCCGAACATTGAGGGAGCATCGACCGGCACCGTCGTGAGACGCTCGGTCACGTCGGTCGGATAGCCTACGGCTCGCAGGGTGATGAACTCCCGGCCGTCGTCGGAGATCGCGGCCACCACCCCGAGATTGGCGCCGAGGAGTGGCCGGATCTGGTCGACCACCACCTCGGCCACCCCGGCCGGGCCGAGCGCCCCGGAGAGCGCCGCCGAGACGGCATGCAAGCGCGCCCCGCGTTCACTCGCCCGGACCTGCGCCGTGATGTCCTCCACCAGCGCGACAAAGCCTTGAACGTCGCCGGTGGGGGCGATGTCGGGGACATACGATCCCCGGATGGTCCGCCAACCGCCGTTGCGGAAGCGAACGTTGCGCTCGTAGGTCACCTGCTCGCCGGCAAGCGCGCGGCGTACATGCGGCTCGATTGGAGCGTAGGCCTCGTCGCCGAGCACATCGACCATGCGGCGGCCAACGATCTCGGCTGGCGCGTACCCGTGCCACTGCTGGTAGGTGTCGTTGACAAACCGGTAGCACTCGCCCGCGTCGACGTAGGAGATGAGGACCGGGAGGCTGTTGGTCACCGTGCGCAGCAGCGCATCGGAGCCGTCACTGAATGGGTAACCCGAGCGGCCGAACTGCCGCGCGACGCCGGACGCCGCCGCTTCCGGCGGGACGGGATTGATGGAGCCGTCGTTCGACTCTAGTGATACCGGGCACTCCAACCGGGCAGCCACCGACATTCATTCCCCCAACAGGGCATACCCGCGTGGAGCGGGCAACAGAAGTGGTTTGAATTTCGTGTATCAGAATCATAGCGGGTGGCGCCGGTTTTGCGTCAAATCCATCGGTACCACAACGTGTCTGTGCCTTTTGGGGGATGTCGAAAGAATCGACGCTACGAATAGTGCGTCCTGATCCAAACGCGCATCGGGGCCGGATCGCGATTGGCCCAGGCGAAATAGGGGATCGCGGGCACGGTTGTCGCGGACGCTACTCTCCGATGGACCTCATTCGCGTTCCGATACAGCGCACGGCTCCACCCCGGATCGGGCGCTTCGATGTCCGCCTGGAGTTCCAGCGCAACGATGCCACCCAGCAGATCTGGGCGCTCGACCGCGGTGACCATCGCCTCCGGCGACAGCACCACGTCGTCCGGTGTCGCTCCGTTCAGGTCGACCCCTTCCAGGCAGTAGAGCAGCGGCCCGCGCATCAGCGCCACCCGACCCTCGTTCTCGGTCACCGCCGGGTGACCCACGATCCGCCGGACCTCCATCGGCAGGTCAATCCGGACGACATCCCCCGGGGCCCAGGTCCGCCGGATCTCGGCATATGAACCCGGCGTGAGCGCCCCGGCGATCGGTTCGTTATTGACCGATACCGTCGCGCGCTCGGCCCAGGCAGGAATCCGCACGTTCAGGCCGAAATGGCCCGAGGCCTCGACCCGGATTGCGATGTCGCCGCTCCAGGGGTAGCCGGTCTCCTGAGCCAACCGAACGGTCTGGCCGCCGGGCAGGGTGATCTCCGCGTTCCCGGCAGCGTAGAGGTGGACCCAGATCGTGTCGTCGTCGTCTGTCGAGTAGACGTAGCCGGAGAGCGATGCCAGCGTCCGCGTCAGATTTGGCGGGCAGCAGGCGCAGTCGTACCAGGCCTGGCGGCGATGATCGCCGTCGTTCGCCAGCGGATTCTCGTAGAAGTACTCCTCGCCTTCCAGCGAAAGGCCGGGCAGGACGGCGTTGTAGAGGGTGTGCTCGAGCACATCGGCGTAGCGCCCATCCCCATCGAGCGCCAGCAGCCGCCAGGCCCACATCACGCTGCCGATCGCCGCGCAGGACTCGGCGTAGGCGAGCGCGTTGGGCAGTTCGTAGTCGTCACCAAGCGCTTCGCCTTCGTGCCGGGCGCCGATCGCCCCGCTGACGTAGGTCTGGCGGGAGATCATCCGCTCCCACAGGCGTTCCATCGCCGCCTTCAGGGCGGGATCGCCGTCCTCCGCGCAGAGATCGGTCGCGCCGGAGGTGTAGTACACCGCCCGGACGGCGTGCCCGACCATGATGTCCATCTCGCGGATGGGCACATGGTCCTGGTGGTACCACTTCTCGAAGCGGCCGTCGTAGGGATTGGGCAGGCGCTGGTGGCCCCGGGCGTCGATGAAGTAGCGGGCCTGATCGATGTAGCGCCGCCGCCCAGTCGCCCGGCCCAGCTCGACCATGGCCAGCTCGATCTCCTGGTGGCCGTCAATCCCGAAGCGTTTGCCCTCGTCTTCCGGCCCGAAGGTATCGCACAGGTAGTCGGCAAACCGGGAAGCGACATCGAGCAGCGTCGTCTCGCCGGTCGCCCGGTAGTGGGCGACCGCTGCCTGGAAGAGGTGGCCGGCGCAGTACATCTCGTGCAGGTCGTGGTTGGTCCAGCGCTCGCCGGCGCGATCCCGGGAGAAATAGGTGTTGATGTAGCCGTCCGGATGTTGAGCACCGGCGATGAGGTCGACGGTGGTCGCCACGGCCGCCTCGATCTCGGGGTCCGGCCCGGAGGCCAGCGCCCAGGCCGCTCCTTCAAGCCACTTGTAGACATCGGAGTCATTGAAATAGATCCCCTGGAAGGGGGCGTCGCTCTTGCCGGCCGCCCGGCGGAAGTTCTCCAGCCGACCGGTGTCCTCCAGCAGCTTGAATTGCGAGGGGATCGTCACCGCGCGATTGTTGGCGATCCGGGGCGCCAGGAAGTCGTCCGTCAGCCGGACCGCCGCCACCGGCACCGGCCGCAACCGGGCATGTGGGCTCGCCGAGGTATCGACCACCACCGATTGCGGCCGGGTCGTGGGGAACGTTGCGACGTCTTCCTGGGTCACGCTAGTCATGCCGGTGTCATGCTCCTAAACCATTCGTTCGTGTCCGGTCGAAACCGATTGCGCCGGACGTGCGGGGCGAACGAGCGCCTGAACACCCTAGTGGTCGGTATTGGTCCCGGCGGTGCGTCTGGTAGGGGCAGACCGGCGTGTCTGCCCTCCCGGCCCGCCAAACGGGGCCGCGTGCGGAAACGGCGTTCGGGAACCGCGTCTCGACAGGGAAACGCCGCGCATGCGTGGCCGGGCAGACACATCGGTCTGCCCCTACGAAGGGTGATGCCGTCCCAGGATATCAGCCGGTATGCGGTCCCGGGTAACGAGTATTCTTGGAAGCGCTGATGCGGAGCGACGGAGGCGGGCTGGGAAGAAAGCGGCGTGAACCTTCTCTTGATGACCGACTCGTACAAGGCGGGCCACGCCCGCTCCTACCCGCCGAGGATGACCAACCTCTACGCCTACGCCGAGGCCCGAGGCGGGCCGTTCCCGGCGACGGTCTTCTTCGGCGAGCAGTACTACCGTCAGCGCTACCTGGCAGGGGCAGTGGTCCGGCCGGAGGACGTCGATGAGGCGGAGGCGTTCTGGACCGCCCACTTCGGGCGGGACGACTATTTTCCGGCCGATGCCTGGCGGCGCCTGGTGGCGACCCACGATGGCCGCCTGCCACTGCGGATCAAAGCGGCGCCGGAGGGCACCCTGGTGCCACCGCACAACGTCCTGATGACCGTCGAGAGCACCGACCCTGACTTCCCCTGGGTGGTGACCTTCTTCGAGACGCTGCTCCTCAAGGTCTGGTACCCGACGACGATCGCGACCCAATCCTTCTTCATCCGGCAGCGGATCAGGGAGCAACTCGCCCGCTCCGGCGGGGTTGCGAGCAGCCCGGACTTCATGTGCCACGACTTCGGCTACCGGGGCTGCTCTTCCGAGGAGACCGCCGCGATCGGGGCCGCCGCCCACCTCCTCTCCTTCCAGGGAACCGACACCGTCGCCGGGATCAGGATGCTGCGGGAGTTCTACGGGACGGACATGCCGGCCTTCTCGATCCCGGCGACGGAGCACTCCGTCATCTGTGCCTTCGGCCACGACGGGGAGGAGGCGGCCTTCGCCCACCATCTCGCGACCTTTCCGACCGGCACCATCGCCTGCGTCTCCGACACCTACGACGTCTTCAACGCGGTCGAACACCTTTGGGGCGGGACGCTGCGGGAGGCGGTCGCCGGTCGCGATGGGACGCTGGTGATCCGGCCCGACTCCGGCGACCCGCTGGAGGTCGTCCCGTGGTGCCTGGAGGCGCTGGGGCGCCGCTTCGGGACGACGACGAACGGGGCGGGCTTCAGGGTGCTGGACGGGCAGGTCCGGGTGATCCAGGGGGACGGGATGGAATATCGTTCGATCGGGGCGCTCTACGAGCGGATCGTCGACCTCGGCTGGGCGGCGGAGAACCTGACGGTCGGGTCCGGCGGCGGGCTCTTGCAGAAGGTCAACCGCGACACCTTCGGCTTCGCCTTCAAGGCGTCCGAGGTGACGGTCGACGGCGAGGTCCGCCCGATCTCGAAGACACCGGTCACCGACCCGAGCAAGCGCTCGAAGGTGGGTCGAATGAAGCTGCTTCGCCGCGACGGCGCCTACACGACGGTCCTGCAGACGCTGGACCCGGCGGGCTACGCGGCAGCCAACGATCTGCTGGAGACCGTCTTCGAGGACGGCGAGTCCAGCAGGATCGAGGATCTGGAGACGATCCGGGCGCGGGTGCGCGCGCAGGAGGCCGAGATCGAGGGGTTTCCTGTCTCGTAGACGGTGGCTACGAGGTTGCTACGAACTGGCCGCGATGGTCTCCGGGACGTAGGGGGCTTCGGGTTCGATCTCCCCAACGAACTCCGGCAAGTTGGTATGCCCGAGCAGTTGGCGCACGGCCTGGGCTTCCCCGATGTGGAAGAAGTAGTGGTAGGTCACCCGCCGCACCATAGTGCCGATCGATTCATCGTGCGGCCGGCCGTTGATGACCATACGGGTCTGGAGCGATGCGGTCGTCAGCTCGTCGAGCCACGGATCAGCCTTCGCGGTCACCGCCCGCCAGGCGGCCCACATCTCGGCGATGGACGGCGTCGAGGCTGGGCTGCCGTATCCGGCGATCCCGTCGAGCTCCGCCATGAAGTCCCGCCCCTGTGCCCGCCATAGCCAGTAGCGCCGCTCTTGCGAGGCAAGGTGCCCGACCATCCAGCCGAGGCTGTTGATCGGCGGAAACCGGCGGAACCCTTCCTCTTCGGTCACGCCCTCGAAGGCGCGCACGAACTCGCTCCGGGCAAACCGCAACTGCTGGACGAGGGGGTGGGGCACATTGTCCTCCATTGAGTCTATCGAATGTTTGCACCGTATTGGTGCCGCCCGGGATTGACATCTCGGGCTACCTCTCGGAAGTCCCTCGTATAGTCGTAGTGGTAGTGGTGTCGTCGTCCGTGAAGTCCCTGGATCTGGCGACGGTCGTGCCGGAGTGAGGACGCGACGCCACCGCCCGGTCCCGCGGCGACGCCCTCGGACGGGTACTGGGGCTCACGGACGCCCGCATCAACGAGGCCGAGGGTCGGCGCGGTCGCCGGGCAGCCCCGGACAGCGACGAGGATGCGGACAGGAGGCGAGGATGGGCGAGCCGGCGCGCTTCCTTGGGATCGACGTGGCCAAGGCGTGGTTGGACGTGGCGGAGGTCCCCGGCGGCCGGAGCTGGCGGGTGGCCAACGACGAGGCGGGCTGGCCGCGGTTGATCGCCGAGCTCGGCGGCGGCGGGGCGGTGCTGGTGGGGGTGGAGGCCAGCGGCGGCTACGAGGTCGGGCTGGTGACGGCCTTGGACCTGGCGGGGCGGGGATCGCCCCGGTGGTGGCCAACCCCCTCGCCACCCGGCGCTTCGCCCAGAGCCTGGGGCGGCGGGCCAAGACCGACCGGATCGCCGCGGCGATGCTGGCCGAGTACGGCGCGCGGATGCGGCCCACGCCGCGGCCGCTCCCGGACGCCACCGCCCGCACCGTGCCGGCGTTGGTGGCGCGGCACCGCCAATTGACCAAGATGCTGGTGGAGGAGCAGAACCGCCGCCACCAGGCCTCGCCGCTGCTGCGCCCCGGGGTGGAGGCCCGCATCGCCTGGCTGGAGCGCCCGCGGGCCGAGGTGGACCGCCTCCTGCAAAGCGCGGTGGCCGCCGACCCGGCCTGGCGGGCCCGGGTGGCGGTGCTCGACAGCGCCCCGGGGATCGGGTTCCTGACCGCGACGCTGCTGGCGGTGGGGGTGCCGGAGTTGGGGAGCTGCACCGCCAAGGAGGGCGCGGCCCTGGTCGGGGTGGCGCCGTGGGCGGCGGAGAGCGGCCAGCACCGCGGGCAGCGCCGCATCGCCGGCGGCCGGAGCGCCGTGCGCCACGGCCTCTACGAGGCGCTGACGTCCACGGTCCGCTGCGACCCGACCTTCGGGGCGCACGACGCGCGCCTCAACGCCGCGGGCAAACCCCACAAGCTGGCGATGGTGGCGTGCATGCGGCGCCTCCTCGGCATCCTGACGGTGATGCTGCGCGACGGCCTCACCTGGCAGCAACCACGGGTCGGCCAGGGGCACTTCTTGGGACTCCCTCCTTGACATCCAACACGGTTACTCCGGGACTGAGCACGAACCCGGCGGCAACGGCGGGTTTCGATAGGCGCTCTTAGCTGGAGCGTGGGAGGGCCGCGCGGACGGCCCGCTGACCCCGGAGCTGCTTTTCTGGCACGCGATTGCCGCCTACAACATGGGCGGCCACGACGACGAGGCGCGAGACCGGATCTGGGCGCGGCCGCTGCGCAAGTACCCAGATTCGATCTGGGCGCACCGGTTGCCCTGGGACACGTAGGGGACGGGACTGCCCGCCCACTCTCGGCGAAAGCAATCGGGCAGAAAAACACGAACCCGGCCAGTGATGGGCCGGGTTCGTGCGGGGAAGGGGAGGGGTGGAGCGTGTGCGGCGCTCCACTGGCTTGGGAGAGAGCATCGGTTTTGTGTTTGGGGCGACGCTCTCAACCCTATCTACGCAACCCCCTCCGAAAAGGTTTTCCGGATCGTGACCACCGGTCAAGAAATGTATCCCACGCTACAAAAAAAACGGGGCGTACCTGGCAACCACCGGTCGGTCGATACCGACCAACGTCTACCCGTGATCCGCCAACGGCTTCTGACCGGTATTCCCCGTCGAGCGGGCCATACCGCGCTGGGCGCGCAGCGCAGCGGCGAACATGATCGCGGTGACGACGGTGGAAATCGCGAGCACCTCGATCGAGTTGAACGCCCGGATGTTGTCGTGGATGATCGGATCCTCGAGCAGCATCTCCACCGCGGTCCAGACGAGGATCGCCGCGCCGACGTAGACCAGGATCGGGTAGTTGGTCAGGAGACGGGCGACCAATCCACTTCCCAACAGCAAAATCGGGATCGAGAGCAGCAGGCCGAAGATCAGCAGTTCTATATGGCCGTCCGAGGCGGCGCCGACCGCCAGGATGTTATCAAGGCTCATGACGACATCGGCAAGCACGATTGTCTGGATCGCCTCCCGCAGGGAGCCGGCCTCATGGATATTGGCGTGCGCGTCGTGCGGCTTCAGGAGCTTATAGGCGACGTAGAGCAGCAGGACGCCGCCGATGGCCTGGAGGTACGGGATATCCAGGAGGAGGGTGGCCATCGCCGTGAACAGAATTCGGAGACCGACGGCGCCGGCGCCGCCCCAGACGATGGCTTTGCGCCGGTTCTCTGGCGAGAGCCGCCGGGCGGCCATACCAATGACGACGGCATTATCGCCAGACAGGATCAGGTCGAAGATGATGATCGACACCAATGCGGTAAGAGTATCGAACTCGAACACGTAGCAGAAAGCTCCTTCGAGTGGCACAAAGGGAAGGCAGGCGACCCAGTCGGCTTTGTCCAGGTGGCCTGTTCAGTGTACGCAATCTTGACGCCGGAAGGCGGGGACTAGATTACGCGCCGCGGGGCACCCTGCGCGATCGGCTAGGTTGGGGCCCCCTCGATGAGGCGGATGCCGCGCGATTGCCCATGCCTTAGGATCGGACGCATGAATGGCAGCGGCGTGGCAGGGATACGATGGTGTATGGATTCTACTGGTTGATTTCGGGTGCGCTGGCGGGGTGTGCGCGGCCCGGCCTGCGCTGGGATGGGCCGCGTTCCTTTGACGACGGTGACATCGACGCCGATCTGGCGTCGTTGCGGACCCAGGGGATCGGCGCCCTGCTCTCCCTGACGGAGACATCGCTGGAGGCCGAGGCGATCGGTCGCAACGGCCTGAGCAGCCTGCACCTGCCGGTGCCAGACTTTCATGCGCCCAGCCCCGACCAACTGCGCGAGGCGCTGACCTTTATCGACCGGCACCGGTCGGAGGGTCTCGGCGTGGCGGTCCACTGCCGGGCGGGGATGGGCCGGACCGGCACCGTGCTGGCCGCCTACCTGATCCGCGGCGGCGCGACCCCCGACGACGCTATCCGGGCCGTCCGCGAGGTCTGCCCCCACGCGGTCGAGAGCAAACCCCAGGTCGAGGCGCTCAAGGAGTTTGCGCGGCGGAGGGATTGGTTGGTGTAGCCGAACCTGAGAGGTTCCTTCAATGCCGCCGGTCGGTCGTGGACCCCAGGTTGATGAAGGTTGCGGAGTTGATTGCGGGTTGTTTGGAGCGACGCCATCTCCCGTCCCAGCACCGTCCCCAAAAATCGATGATCTATTCCGCAACCTCCATAAACCTGGCGCCGAACCGACGAAGTCCCTCCGAGACTGGTCCCGAGGGGCAATCTCAGTCGGTTTTGGAAGTCGCTTTGTAGTGGGATGAAGGGGGCGTAGAGTGGCCGATTCGGTAGAATGCGCGCTCGGCTTTGTCCCAGCGGTGGCGGCGATGAGGGTGTCGATTTAGAGCACGTCGTTGATGGCGCTCTTGTGGTCGCGGAACGCCGGAAAGCTCAAAAAGTACTCGATCATTTCCCCGTAGATGATGCAGCTGGTCGCTGCCTCGTCGCGGTCAATCCAGGGCGAGAGCAAGCGTACGGCATCCGGGCGTCCCCGAAGATACGCAGCAAGCGGAGTCGTGTCGAAGAGATAGCGCCTGATTCATCGTCGTCCCAGGCAAACTCGATGGGGGGTCGGGGTGCGCTCATATCGGATGCGATCCAGGGCATCCAGCCTCTCGTCGCAGTCGATGTCGCCCCACGCGCCGGCCGCCGCTTTCGCCCGCTCGATGTCCTCGCGGGTCACGGAGGCGTCCGCGTCCTCCTCGGTGTAGCAGGGGCGCCAGCGGGCGGGGTCGCCGCGGTCCGGGATGGAGATGATCGGCTCGTCGTCGAGGGCGGAGACCTCCGGATCGTCGGCGGAGGGCCATGGCGGTGCTCTTAACCGGGATGGGCTATGACGACGAGGATACAACGGATGCAGGATGATCGTGTTGGATTGCGTCTAACCGCTCCATAGCCCTAACTTCGTCAGTGGCTAAATGGTCCATCCGGCAAGTCCGGAGTAGCATGGGGCGCGATGAGCGGCGGCCCCCGGGCACCCCCCGCCGACGGCGCGCTGTGACCGAGGCGGCGGCGGCCGGGCGCCGCGCGCCGGCCCACGTCCTCCAGACCGAGGCCCGCCGTCGCGCGCCCGCCCGGATCGGCTGGCTGGCCCACCAGGGGCGGCGCGCGCCCCAGATCTCCGCCGCGCGCGGCGGCGGGCCGGCCACCGCCCGGACCCGGGTCACCCGCTTCCCCGCCGCCGGCCGGGCCCTGGACCGGCGGGCGGCGCGCCGCCATGAGGGGCATAGGGCAGCGCGATCACGCGCGGCCGCCGCGGCGAGATCCTGGCCGCCGAGGGCGTGCGCTGGCGCCGGCAGGGGGACCGGCTCGGCGAGCGGGCCGTTCCCCGCCCCCGTCCGCACCAGGGGGCGATCGTCGCCCTCGTCGAGGCGCCGCCTGCGGGCTGCGTCGTGATCGGCTGCGCCGCGCCGGGGTCGGCGGCGGCCACGCGCCTCCCCGGAGCGCGGGCGCGCCGCCCCGACCCGGCCGGGCCCGGCGGGGGAGGGCCACCCAGGCGGCCGCCGACGGCCGCCGGGGCGAGGGCGCCGTCTTCGCCGCCCGCTCGCCCAGCGGGCGGGGAGGCCCCGACGGCGGCCGTCGACTGGGCGGCTGCGCGCCACGTGGGGCGCCCCACCGGGGCGGGGCGGGGCCTGGGACGACGGGGCGGCCGCGCGGGGCGACGCGGTCCTCGCCGACCTCCGCGCCCCCCGAGCGCTGGGCGCGCTGCGCGGGGCGCTCGGGCACCCGCGCCGGGCGTCCGTCGTCCCGCCGGCGTCGTCCGCCCGCCGATGGCCGCATAGACTTGCCGGATGGACCACTTAGTGGACCGTCAACCGTCATTTGCCGTTGGGCGCGCCGTTGACGGGGCATCCACGTGCGGCGCCCTGGTCCCAACCGGGACCGTCCCGGCGGGCAAGCCGGGCAGGGCAAGCCCTGCCCCTACCGGGTGGCGAATCATGCGTGACGGTCCACTAGGGGGCTTTATTCGGCAACTCGAACCACCCCGCCCCCCCATGCCAGTGCCTTCCCGCCTTGATGTGGGCGATGACGGCACGTTCCAGGGTGGTGGTCTGGGGATAGGCGTCCAGTGGGAGATCGCTTCGGCCGAAGACGAAGCGCAGGATGGACGCGTCGTTCTCGTCGAAGCGATAGGCGATCTGGAAACGGTCGATGAACCGGATGATGTTCGAGGTGGTGGGCAGGTACTCGCGCAAGTCGTCGTCCAACATCCACGAGTAGCAGACCGCGTAGATGAAACGCTCCTCCGGGAAGTACCTGGGAAAGAACTCCATCGCCTGGGCAAACGCGGCGTCGCACGCTGCCGGTTCCATTGGTCCGGAGAAGCCCGGGATGTGGACCGAGAGGACGTGGTCTTCTGGGCTTGCATCGACGCCGGCAGCCCTCATTCCTGTGCTCGTGGTGTTGCCCAGGCGGCCGCGCTCAAATTGCAAGCGGCCCAGCTCGAAGAGGGCGCCACGGAGGTGCCGCTCCAGCCACCAGGGATCGGCAACGGCCAGGCTGTCCACCTGACGCCGCCCGTGTCGCAGGCTGCGGCCGAGGTCGGAAAAGGTCGCCCGGGACACCTCCGCCGGGATACCACGCTCGGCGTGGAACCGGCGCGAAAACGGAAGGGTAGCGAGGAAAACCCAGGCGTAAAACGCCCTCCCCACCAAGGCCGCCCTGCCCGGCGACACCGGCCAGCGCGGCATCATGGGCCAATTGCTCACCTCGCCCATCCCGGACACGATCAACCACGCACTGCGTTCCACCAGTTGCCAGAGTTCCGGCGAGCCCTCCAGCACCGCCAACGAGTCGATCAGCTCTGCCGCGTCCTCATCCGTCACGCCCAACTCGCGCAGGAGTTCGGGAAGTTCCGACCGGGTCGGGAGCACGAATTCGACCGGCGGATCGCCCCCTGCATCGAGCGAATCGAGCCAGGTCGAGGTCTCCTCCGTCGCGCGCAGGGTGTCAAATACGGCAGCCAGATCGATGTCGCCACCATTGTGGCGGTCCTTGGCCCGGAAATTACTCACCGACGGCGCCATCGATGCCCTCGCGGATGAAATCGGCGTGGCCGTTGTGCCGGGCCAGTTCTTCCAGCATGTGAAAGGCAATCCATCGCAGCGTCAACCCTGCCTGACCCGGACCGGCGCCCTTGGCCAGATCGTCCAGGTCGGCCGCGTTCAGGATGGCGCGCGCCTGCGTCGCTTCGGCGTCGGAGAAGGCGAGCACGTCGGCGGTGGTCTCCTCCGGCTCGATCCGCCAGTACCGGTTGGGATCGTCCGGATCCCAGAAGTGGGCCAGATCCTCGCCCATGAAGCACTCGCGCCACCAGGAGCGCTCGACGTCGGCGATGTGCTTGGTCAGACCGAGCAGACTCATCCCGGACGGCTGATGCGGCTGGCGCAATTGCTCGTCGGTCAGGCCCGCCAACTTGCAGCGCAGGGTCGCGCGGTGCCAATCGAGGAACGCCGCCAGCATCTCCTTTTCGGTGCCGGCCTCGGGCGGATCGATCCGGCTGCAATTCTCCAGCATTGCCATCGTGGATCCGTCTCCTTGTCGTTGATCGCGGGCATCGTACGCGCCGGGCCAGTCGCGGCCACATGATGCGGGCTGCGGCTCCAGCCGTGCGAGTGCGCCGGGCAGGATCGGCTCAGGCTGGTGCGACTCCGGGGTCGGGCATGGTGTCCGGCACCTCCTTCAGCGCTCGGACTGGCGAAAGGTACAGGATCGCGAAGCCGATCTGGAGCCCGACGGCGCCGACAATGAGCGTCGGGCGCAGACCGATCAGGTCGCCCAGGAATCCACCGGCCAGAGCGCCAACCGGCGCGAGGCCGAGGGTCACGACGCGCATCGTGCCGTTGACCCTGCCCAGCAGGCGGTCCGGGGTGATGGCCTGGCGGAGGCTGATCTGGTTGATTGCCGTCACCGGCCCGCCGAGCGTCGCGACGATCCGGGCAACCGTCAGCATGGCGACGGCGACGACGACCGGGCCGGTCACGAGCGGCACGAGCAGAAACGCCGCATCGTTGACGAAGGCGCCCCAGACGATCGCCGGGCCGATCCCGATCCTGTCGGCCACCCAGCGGGCCGCGAGGGCTGCCACGGGGAGCCCCAATGCGCCGACGCCAAAGATGATCCCCAGCGCCGCCGGGGGGACATCGAGTTCCCGCGTCACGAACAGCAGGTAGACCGCGCTGAACATCCCGGCGAACAGGTTGTAGACGCCGAGCGAGCTTCCCATTGTCCTGAGCAGGGGGGACAGCGCGATGACGCCGATCCCTTCCCGCACATCGGCGAGGAGGCTGCGCCGGGGTCCGGAACGCTCGGGTCGCGTCTCGACCGTGCGGATACGCCCAAGGGCAAACGCGGAGAGGACGAAGGAGACGGCGTCGATCAGGATCGCGATCGGGGCGGTAAAGACCTGCACGATCAGGCCGGCGAGGCCCGGACCCAGGATCATGGCGCCGGATCGGCTGAACTCCAGCTTGCTGTTGCCCTCGACGAGTTGCTCACGACGCACGATCGAGGGGAGGAAGGAGGCATGGGCAACGTCGAAGAAGGTGGTCAGCACCCCGGAGAGGAAGGCGACGAGGCAGAGGTACCAGACCGACAGCCAATCGAGCAGGTAGACGGCCGGGACCGAGCCGAGAATGGCGGCCCGGCCGAAATCGGCGGCGATCAGGATCGGACGGCGCCGGGTCCGGTCTATCAGGACGCCCGCGAAGAGGCCGACCGCCAGGGCGGGCACGGTCCCGGCGGCGGCAAGGAGGCCCATCTGGACGCCGGAGGCATCGAGCGTCACCACCGCGGTCAGCGGCAGGGCGAGGAGCGTGACCTCGGAACCGAAGAACGAGAGCGTCTGGCCCGTCCAAAACCGGCGGAAATCGGGATGCCGCCGGAGGCTCTCGTTCGGGGTCGACACGCGCGTCCCTCCCGGGAATGGACCGGGGTACGCTCTGCCCACACATCGCCCCGCCCATTCGTGATTGATTTCACAATACCACAATGACAGATTGCCTCGTCCCCAAGCGGACCAAGCCGCCGGTGAGGATCGGCCGCCCGAACGACGTTGTGCGGGCGTATCTGAGCCTGTCCTCGATTGAAGGGATTGCCCGTTATCGTGGGGGCGCAGGTACCTCCGGCAGGAGCGCCAGGAACGACGTCACGCGGATCCGGTCCAGGACCCAGCGCACCGGCGCTGGCAGGGTTGGGGCGGCTTCCGCCGGGCCGATCAGCCGGGGCGCGGTCAGTGAGACGCGACGACCCGCCCGTTCCAGCTCGCAGCTCTCCGCGGCCAGGACATTCTTGACCCACTGCGCGTCCGGGCCGTAGGTGAGGGCCACCACGTAGCCGCCGGTGGCGCGGTTGGGGAAGGCCATGATCGGCGTGCGGTAGACCGTGCCGGAGCGTCGCCCCTGGTGGCGGACGATCGCAAACGGCGGAATGCGCCCGGCGACCGTCCGGGCGATCGGGTTGGTGACGTGGCGGTTGAAGCGTGCCAGGCGCTGCGGGAGTGGCATCAGGCAGGGACCTCCAGTCCGGACAGGCTCGGTTCTTCGGTTCGTTCGAACCCGATGACGCGGTCGACCACGATGAAGGCTATCAGGGTCAGGATGAGCAAGGCGGCCGCGCCGCGGAAGAGCCCGACCGTGCCGATGGAATCGAGGAGGAGGCCGCCCAGGAGCGACCCGGTGATGCTGCCGAACCCGAACGACATCGCCGCCAGCAGGGCCTGGGCGGTGGCCGCCTGTTCCCGGCCCGCCAGGCGGTACGCCAGGGTCACCGAGGCGATCAAGAAGGCGCCGTAGGACAGGCCGTGGAGGAGCTGGACCGGCAGGATCCACTTCGGGTCGGTGATCAGGGCGAAGGCGAGAAAGCGGAAGGCGTAGACCGCGATCGCCAGGGCGATCATCCGGACCGGGCCAAACTTGACGATGAACCAGCCGCCAAAGGCGACGATCGGCAGTTCGCTGGTCGAGGACAGCGCCGCCGCGAATCCGATGAGGCTGGCGGAACCACCCAACTCCTCGATGTGGATCCCGAGGAAGCCGTACATCGTCGCCACGCTGACGGACATGCAGTAGGTGATCGCCAGCAGCGCCATCAGGGGCCGGTTAGCGGTGGCCGATCCCAGGCCGCCGAGGACAGTCCGGGCGGTGCGCTCGCCCAGGGCAGGCAACCCGAGGGTCGAGAGCACCCCGAACCCCAGGCAAACGACGTGGGCAAAGAAGATGAGCCGGGTGACATCGTCGCCCATCAGCCAGCCGACCAGCAGCACGCTGGCCGTATACCCGATCGATCCCCAGACCCGCAGGCGCCCGTATGAGGTGCCCAACCGGTCACTGACCGTGACGCCGTACGCGTCGAACGTCGGAGCAATCGGAGCCTCGAGAAAGGCCAGCATCGCGATGAGCGGCAAGAGCAGCAGGAACGTCTCGGGCAGGCTGGCTGCCAAGCAGACGACCGCGGCGCCACCCAACCCCACCCGGAGTACGAACCGGTGCTTCGAGCGGGAATCGGAAAATGCCCCCCAGATTGGCCCGGAGAGGGCGACCCCCAGGGCGGGGAGCGCGGACCAGCACCCCGATCTGCCAGCCGCTGAACCCGAGATCCCGGTAATAGAGCGCGGTAAAGGGGAGAAAGGCGCCGGTTCCCCCAAAAATCCAGAAATACCCGGAACTGACCCAGCGCCCCGCCCGGCGCCAATCGGCCGCGCTCGCCTCGTCCGCCACGGCCGTCTCATCGTCCGCCAGACCTGCCACCCAGGTTCGGTCCCTTCCCTCGTCTCAACGCATCACCGCCGGGGACCTGGTCAGGCCTCCGGCGGTGCATCGTGCGGCTTGAACGGGTGCGTGCGCAAGAGCCCGGCCAATGCGCTCGGCGTCAACGTGAACTGTGGAGGGAACCGCACCCTGGATGCAGCACGCTCCATCTGTCCGCGTGTTTTTTTATGGAGGTTGCGGAACTGATCGCGGGCTTTCGGGAGCGGTGATGGGACGGGACATGCCGGCTCCGCTTCCGCCCGATCAATTCCGCAACCTCCATCAGACAGCACGTGCTCTCAACACCGTTCTGATGTCGGGGAATGTAGTCCTCTACGATCCCACCGACCAGCCCTGGGCCGAGCGCCTCGCCTATGCCCTCGATCCCATGGGCAACCCCATCCACATCACCGCACCGATTGGGTAAGCGCTGGCCCTCATCCGCGTCCGGCTGGAAGCCAATCGGCAGCGTTGGCTTCGTCCCTCACAGCCGTCTCGTCACCTACCAAACCCGCCTCCTAAGCTCGGTCCCTTCCTTGACAATCAACGAATCACCGTCGGAGACCTGATCGGGCCTCCGACGGTGATTCGGGCCGCCTGGCGGATGCCGGCGTTAGGGCAACGCCCGCGTCCAGTGGCCGTCAGTTCCTCCTGTCTACCGCTTCAAAGAGAAGATTCCCTGGATTCCAGCGAGGAGCGCCCCGGCGAAACTGGCGATCGTCATCACCTGAAGTCCCCAGCCGACGCGGGCCAGAACCCCGAAGTCCAGATCGTCCTCGTTCGAGGTGGCCAGAAGGTCATTGAGGTCGCTCCAATCTGCCGCGCCGATGATGCCGGAGAGCAGGAACGCGGCCGTCGCCAGGAATGCCGTCCAGGTCGGATGCGACCTCGCGAACAGGTGGACCGCCAGCAGCACCATCGCGCCCAGCCCGCACCCGAGCGTGATCTTGCCGTCGCCATCCATCCCGTTGACCTCGACCGTGCCGAAGAAGACGCTCACGGTCACCCAGGGTGAGAACGAACCGACAATCACCAGGATCGCCGCCCCAATGCCAAGAAACCCTGCGATCCGGTTCGGTGGCTCGGGCTCGGCATTGGTTTGATTGGGCGGGAACGACCTCCAGTCCGATAGGGGTACCGCCACCCGCGGAGCGGGCGAACCCAAAGACCGAGAAGAGGTCGATGATGCCGGCGTGCTGGCTGGCTGGTCCGCTCCGATGGTTTCAGGGGCATCCTCGGCCTGGCTCTTGCCGCAGGCGAAGCAAAACCCGGCATTCTCAGGCGAGCTTCGTCCCACAGTTCCAACAATACACTTCAAGACTCCTCGGCCGGGCCGCACGCGCCCTCGGTCGAGACGAGCGGAAGCCAATCGCTCATCCCGCCAGGAAATCGGGCCACACGTTCTGTTCGGACCTTTCCGGGAATGGTACGGCAGGTCCACGTGGTCGTGTCGCGTGCCTGGCGATGGCCGTACAATCCCCGCACGATCCATTGACATGTTGGAACCGCCAGCTTCGGCGCAGCCGCGCACCACCGGAGGCATCCATCCCGATGAGCCTTTCCTCTCCGCCCCGCCCATCGTCCAATGGAGCCGCCGCGGCCAACGCCAATGGGAGCAAGCCGCGCGTGCTGATCCCGATCAACCCGTACCGCGACAACGTCCAGGGAAAGGCGAACGAGCCGATCACGGTCGCCGCCATCCTGGACAGGGCGCGGAAGGAGTTGGCCAGCCTGGGCGAGTCCGTCCCGGCGCCGGACTGGACACTGGAGGCGATCTACGACCGGCTGGAGGAGAACGCCCCCCGGATCGCGATCATCGGCGGCTCGCCGGACCACCCTGCCCACGTGATGGACCCCGGCACCGGGGCCCGGGCCGCCCTGGCGATCTGGGCGGAAGGGGGCGTGCCCTTCGCCTTTAGCGTCCCGGTGCTTTGCGACGGCACCGCCCAGAGCAACATGGGCATGAGCTACTCGCTCCAGTCGCGCAACGCCATCGCCGAGATCGTCGTCAACCAGATGGAAGCCCACTCTTACCACGGCGCCTTCGTCATCCAGAGCTGCGACAAGATGCCGCTGGCGGTCGTCGCTGCCCTGGCCCATCTCGACACCCTGCGGCGGCGGCGCGGCGAAGCGCCGGTCTTTGCGGCGTTCGCCCCGGCCCACGTCCTCAAGGGCGGTGAGATCCCCGCTGAGACGCGGGATGACCTCGAAAAACTCGGGCACGAACTGGAGGCGGCCGGCCACGCTGAGATCGCCGAAGACCTCTACGACACGATGGCCTACATCCTCCAATGCTCCTCCAACACCGCCTTCCAGGGCGTCTTCCTCCGCGCCATCGACGCCGGCCTGCTCGATCCGGTTCGACACAAGGAGCTGGAGAAGGGCCTGGCGGTCAGCACCTGCGACGCGAAGGGCGGGCATCTGCGCCTTCAACGGCACGGGCAACTCCTCCCGGCATCTGGTGGCGGGGCTCGGTCTCGTCCACCCCGCCGTCGAACTGCTGACCGACCCGCCCACGACCGAGCAGGTCAACGCGGTCGTGGCTGACATGATGACGCTGGTCAACAAGCCGGAGTACGGCGTCGCCGAGATCGTGATCCGCAACATGGCGAACGCGGTCCGCTTGCACAGCGCCTCCGGCGGCTCGACCAACCTGACGATGCACCTCGTCGGGGCGGCGATCTACGCCGGCTACAGGTTCTCCATCCACGACATGGACCGCATCCACCACGCCGCGCCGGTGCCCGATCTCTTCGACTACAGCCTGACCCAGGGTCGCGACATCTTCGCCCTGGCCAAGCAGTGCTGCTCCGGCGACATCCGCGGCATGGAGACGCTGGTCCACGAGATGGTCCAGAACAACGTGCCGATGGACCTCGACGCCCCGACCGTCACCGGCACCACCTGGCGCGCCCGCCTGATGGACCAGACCGGCCTGAGCGCCGCGGGCGTCCAGGAGAACCCGGTCATCCTGGCCAAACCGCGCCGCCCGATCAGCGGCGTCGACGTGCTGCAGAGCAACTTCTTCGACAGCGCCGTCGTCAAGACGAGCGGCATGCCGGAGAAACAGGTCGACCACTTCGACGAGCAGGTCGGCTTCGTCCTCCTCTACGAGCACGAAGAGGACGCCAACGACGCCCTCCTCGACGTCGATCTCCTACCCGGCCTGCGCGACTCAGCGGCTTTCGCCTACGAGGATTTGCAGGCCGTCTGGCGCCACAATGCGACCGGCCTCGGGCTCGATGTCACGGCGGGCGAAGGGTCTGGAGTACACCGCTCTCTTCGATCACATGGTCGAAACCGGCACGCTCAAGCTCGGGATCGTGATCTCAGGACAGGGACCGGTCGCTTTCGGCATGCCGGAGATGTTCACCCCGATGCAGCACATCAACGCCAACCGGGCGATGCGCAAACTGGCGACCCTGATCAGCGACGGCCGCTACTCCGGCGTCTCCTACGGCGCGGCAGTCGGCCACGTCGTGCCCGAAGCGATGGCCGGCGGCCAGATCGGCCGCCTGCAGACAGGCGACCTGCTCCACCTGCGCTTCCGCGCCCGCCGGATCGACCTGCTCGATCCGGCCGCGCTGCGGGCCGGTACGATCGCCTTCGCGCCCGATGCCCTCCTCGGTGGCCGGGACGACCTCGCCGCCGAGCGCCTGAGCCGCCTGAAGGCGCGGCAGCGCAACGTCGCCGCCAGCAACCGGATGGTCGGCTGCACCGACGCCGCCAACGGCGTGGTGCCGCTTCCCGTCGCCGAGGACGCCGAGATCGACTTCTGGGACGCGGTGGTCGTCGGCGGGGTGAACGCGCCGGTGGCGGTGGTGGCGGACTAGCGGCATTCCGCAGAGGAAACAGCATGCGGAGAGGGGCGGACCAGTGGGTTCTGCCCCTCTCGTGTGTTGACTCCTGATTGGCCAGGGCGTGCTGGATACTGACCGCCAACTCATGGCGCTGCCGTCCGGGCCGCAATGACGACTGGAGGGCAGTGTTCGGAATAGGTCGCGCTGGTTTTCGCCGCCGCCTGGTGACGGACGTGGCGCAATCACGGGGACCCGCGTACTCTCTTTTCCAGATGCGGGGTTTTCGAGGTAGCCGGAGAGCCGGAGCAGCGCGTGGCGAACGTCGTCACTGTGGCCAGCCAGACCGACACAGGACATCCGGCCGGGGAACCCGCCGGTGACGCACCCATGCGGCGCGGCGTTCGGCAGCGGGCAACCGAATCCCTGCCCGTCTGGCTGATCAGGCAATTGGTCGTCCAGTACCTGATCCAGGGCCTGGGCGGGATGGCGGCCCAGGCCTCTTTCCGTCTCACCATCACGCTGCCGTCACTGCTGCTCCTGCTGATGACGGTGGCGGGGCTGGCGGACCAGTACGCGGGCGTCCCGGTGGCGAAGTCGGTGCGCGATATCATCGAGCAGCGCGCCCCGGAGGACCTGAAGCCGCTCTTCAGTTCGCTGCTCGATCAGGCGACCAACCAGAGCGGGCAAAGGCTTTCCCTCAACCTGGTGATTGCCCTCCTCATCGCCCTCTGGGGTACCTCGGGCAGCATCGCCGCGGTCGTCTACGCCTGCAATCGGGTCTACGGCGTGCGCGACCGACGCTCCTGGATCACCCACCGCCTGCTTGTGGTCGGCATCACCATCATTGCGGCGATCGTCGTGGCGCTGACGTTCGTGCTCGCGCTCCTGAGCGAGCGGGCCGGTCGCAAAATCGTGGTCGCATTTGGCCTTGGGAACGACACAGCAGCGCTATGGAGCGACATCGCCCGCTGGGTTCAGATCGCCCTGATCGTCATGGCCCTCATCGTCGTCTACCGCGTCGGGCCGGACGTGGAGCAATCATTCCGCTGGATCGTGCCGGGGATCGTCGCCTCGACACTCGGATGGCTGGGGACCTTGAACGGATTCACCCGGATTCTGAACCTGTCCAACCCCTCCACCCCCTACGGCCAGGCGGCGAGCGTCGTCGCCCTTCTCCTCTTGCTCTACTGGACGGTGTTGGTGATTCTCTGCGGGGCGCTGCTCAACGCCGTCCTGGGGAGAAGGTACGATCGGCGGCTCATCCGTCATCTGAAAAACCGTCCGCTCAGGTACCTGGAGAACCCGGACATTCCCGATGCCCCACCGGCGTCACCGCTTGGCCCGTTGCCGGCGGACGACACCGAGTCTGACACCTCGCCCTTCCGGCGCGGTTGGCGCGGATTTGCACTCGGCGCCGCCGCCGGTGCGACCGTGATGGCGGCACTCGCCGTCGTGGCGCAGGTCTTCACCCGGAACAGTCGAGGGTCGTAGGGCGATCCCGGTTCGTGGTCACCGCCGCGCCGGCCCCGATTGGCACGGCCCGTGCAAGTCCTGTCGATCGGAACGGCGGGACGGCACAGGAAGGGAGTGGCGCGGGTGGAATCGCAGGCCGGCCCCGATTGGTACAAGGACGCGATCATCTACGCCGTCGATGTCGAGCGCTTCCACGACGGCAACGGTGACGGCACCGGCGACTTCCCCGGCTTGACGGCCAAACTCGACTACCTGGCCGGCCTCGGCGTCAACTGCCTCTGGCTGCTGCCCTGTTACCCAACCCCAAACCGGGACAACGGCTACGACATCGTCGACTACCTGGCGATCGATCCCCGCCTCGGCACCCTCGACGACTTCCGCACCTTCCGGCAGGCCGCGACCGAACGCGACATCCGGGTCATCCTCGACCTCGTCGTCCACCACACCTCGGACGAGCACCCCTGGTTCCAGGACGCCCGGACTGATCCCAACTCGCCGTACCGCGACTACTACGTCTGGACGGACGACCCTCCCGGGGAGACCCCCGCCAAGCTCATCTTCCCGGGTGTCGAAGAATCGATCTGGACCTTCGACGACGCGGCCGGTCTCCTCTACCTGCACCAGTTCTACGATTTCCAGCCCGACCTCAACATCGAGCAGCCCAACGTCCAGGAGGAGGTGCGCCGGATCATGGGGTTCTGGCGGGACCTGGGAGCGGACGGCTTCCGGATCGACGCCGCGTCGCACCTGTTCGGGACGGAGGCGCTCTTGCCACGGGCTCAGGAGCAGCCCCACGCCTTTCTCCGTCAGGTCCGGAGCTTCCTGGACGAGCACCGGCCAGGCGGCGTGCTGGTGGCCGAGGCGGATGTCGCGCCCGACGAGCTGGCGACGTATTTCGGCGAGGGCGACACCTGCGACCAGATGCACGTCCTGTTCAACTTCCTGCTCGACAACCACCTCTTTCTCGCCCTGGCCCGGGGCGAAGCAGAACCCATCGCACGCGCGATGGCCTTGCTGCCGGACAAGCCGAGAGAGGCCCACTGGGCGACCTTCGTGCGCAACCTGGACGAGGTCGACCTGGAGCAACTGACCGGCGCCGAACGGGAGGAGGTCTACCGGGCCTTCGCGCCGGAAGAGGGGATGCGCTCCTACGGCAAGGGAATCCGCCGCCGCCTGGCCCCGATGCTGGGCGGTGATCCGGCCAGGCTGCGGCTCGCCTTCAGCCTGCTCCTCACGCTGCCCGGCACGCCGGTCATCCCCTACGGCGACGAGATCGGCCTCGGCGACGACCTCTCCCGGCCGGAGCGGGAAGCGGTCCGTCCCGCGATGCAGTGGTCGGCCGGACCGAACGGCGGCTTTTCAACCGCGGCGCCAGAACGGGTCTCCGTGCCCCTCATCACGGAGGGGCCCTTCGCGCCCGGACAGGTCAACGCCGAGGAACAGGCCGCAGATCCCGATTCGCTGTTGAACTGGGTTCGCCGGGCGATCGCCGTCCGCAAGGAGCGCCCCGCATTTCGCCGGGGGACGTTTGTCCCAGTCGAGACGGGCGCTCCAGGTGCTCCCAGCGCTCCCAGCGTCCTGGCGCACCGCTGTGTGTGGGATGGTGGAGACGTGATCGCCGTCCATAACCTCGGAGATGCTCCCATCTCCATCGAGTTGAGCCTCGCGGAGGACGAGCGTGTCGTGGACCTGCTGAGGGCCGACGATTCCCCGGAACAACGGGGCAGAATCTGCCTGGACCTGGATGGGTACGGCGTTCGCTGGTTCGGCCCCGGGCCGGGCTCGTCCTGACCGTCGCCGGGACGTGGCCCATGACTGACGTCGGCCCCAGGGCTCCTCACGCGGCCAGCCGGGTGATCCGCCACCGGGCGCGACGGGTCGCGCCCCCGCGAACCCCCGAGGTCGCCGAGGTGACGCGCCTGGACCCGCATCCGACCGCCGCCTGGTGGCGCGTCGCGGTAATCGGGGCGGCGGCCCTGGCGGTGGCGCTCGGCCTGCTGGACACGCTCCGGCTCCTGGCTCGGCCGCTGGCGTTGCTCTTCCTCGGGATCGTCATCGCCGAGACGCTCGCCCCCCTCGTCGCCCGCCTCGAGCGGCTCGTGGCGCGTGGTATCGCTGTGGGGATCGTCTACGCGATCCTGTTCCTCACCGCCGTCGGCATCGGGTGGCTGGTCACGCCGCCGCTGGCGCGCCAGGCGGGAGAGCTGGTCGACAACGCCCCGACCCTGGTCGACCGGTCGACGGACTGGGCAGAGCGCTGGTCTCCCGGCGGGGAGGAGCGCATCGTCGCGGCCGCCGAGCGAGGTCTGGATCGCTTCGGCGGGGTGCTGGTGGATCTGCCCTTCACGATCCTCGCCTCCCTGGCCGAGGTCGTGCTCGTCGTCTTCCTCTCCGCCTACTGGCTGCTGATGCGGCCATCCATGGGCCGGTTTGCCCGCTCGCTCGTGCCGGAACACCGCCACGGCGAGATCGGGGCGCTGGGGACGGACCTGAGCCAGGCGGTCGGCGGCTACTTCCGGGGCGAGGGCCTGATGGCCGTCGTCGTCGCCGCGATCGTCTACGTCGGGCTGCGCGTGATCGGCGTCGACTACGCCCTGGTGCTGGCGCTGATCGTCGCCGTGGGGGAGCTCGTGCCGGTGGTCGGGCCGTTCATCGCCGCGATCCCGGCGGTGGGGGTGGCGCTGCTCGATTCGCCAACACAGGCCGTGATCGTGCTGGTTTTCTACGTCATCGTCCAGCAGCTCGAGAGCAACGTTCTCCTGCCCATGATCATGCAGCGCCAGGTGCACGTCTCGCCGGTGCTGGCCCTGGTTGCGCTGTACGCGGGCGCCGCGATCGGCGGCGTGCTCGGGGCGATCATCGCCGTGCCGTTGGCCGGGGCGGCGCGGGTGCTGGCGATGCGCTTCGCCGTCCCCGCCGTTCGTCGGTGGACCGGCGCCGCGGGCGGGTAACGCCGCTCGTGGCCTTCATCCTGCGCGTCTTTCCACGAGACGGCATCCGTCCATGACGTCCATGAGGTGATAGCGAGGCTGAGCGAGGCGGCCCACATTCCGGTCGTCGCCGGGCCGGCCCTCTCCCTCAACCACCGCTTCCTGCCGCCGGACGTACGCGCCGCGCGGATGAGTGTGGCCGTGACCGCCGCCGCGGTCGTCTTCTTCGCCGCGTTCGCCATTGTCACGTCGTCCAGTCGCTCAACTAGCCTGGGTGTCGAGCGACGTCGCTCCGATCTTGGCACAGCGGTTGCGCAGATGCTCCAAGTACAGGGGGCGCGAGCCGTTCCGAGAGCGCGGCACACAATGGCTGGAATCTGGGACGGCCTGGGCCTCTCCGATCCCGCCTCCCAGCAGACAGATGGAGTGCACTTGCGCTGAGGAGCCCGAGCGCGGTGCCGCTGCCCCTCGACGCGGCAGCCACATACCCCGGACGCAATCCGGAGAAACGAGCAGGCACGTGTCGCCACCGGTCACCCGTACGCCCGTCACGCTGAACGTAAACGGGCGGGATCAGTCGTTGTTGCTCGAACCCCGGCGGACGTTGCTCGACGCCCTCCGCCACGACCTGGCGATGACCGGCACCAAGAAGGTCTGCGACATGGGTACCTGCGGCGCCTGCACGGTCTTGGTCAATGGCAGGGCGATGTATTCCTGCCTCCTCCTGGCCGTCGATTGCGAGGGCCGCTCGATCCGCACGATCGAGGGATTGGCCCATGGCGAAGATCTCGATCCCGTGCAGCGGGCCTTTATCGAGCACGACGCGTTCCAGTGCGGCTTCTGCACGGCAGGACAGATCATGAGCCTCCGCGGCCTGCTCGACACCCACCCCCAGGCGACCGAGGAGCAAATCACCCGGGCGGTCACCGGCAACATCTGCCGTTGCGGTGCCTACCAGAACATCGTCAAGGCGGGGCTCTACGCGGTCGAATTGCAGAGCCAATCTCAGGATAGGGCGAGCGATGACCGCGCCGCGGACTAGCAGGACTAGCAGGACTAGCAGGACTGACACACCGCCCAACCTGGCGGAGACGTCGGGCAGCCTGCCCGCCTGGGGTGAGTCGACCCGCCTGACCATCGTCGGCAAGCCTCACCCTCGCCTGGAAGGCGTCGAGAAGGTGACCGGCCGGGCCCAATACACCTACGACGTCCGCCAACCCCGTCAGCTCTACGCCCGGGTGCTGCGCTCCCCCCATCCCCACGCCGAGATCATCCGGATCGACACGAGCAAAGCGGCCACACTGCCCGGCGTGTACGCCGTCATCTCCTCCGCCGATGCTCCCCAGATCCCGTGGTACGAGGACAGCTTCGTCTTCGACCGGACGGTCCGGTTCGTCGGCGACGAGGTCGCCGCGGTCGCGGCCGAGTCCGAAGAGATCGCCAATGACGCCCTTCGCCTGATCGAGGTCGAATACAAGCCCCTCCCGTTTGTCACCGGCCTGGATTGCCGCCCAGCAACCGGACGCGCCGAGGATTCGGCCCGAGGGCCTGCCGCACAACGCCGCCGCCGAGCCCCAGATCTACGAGCGCGGCGATATCGCCGCCGGGTTTGCCGCGGCGGATGTCGTCGTCGAGCGGACCTACACCACCCAGACCGCCCTCCATAACGCCCTCGAACCGCACGGCTGCACGGCGGCCTGGGCGGGGAACGATTTGACGCTCTGGACCTCCACCCAATCTATCTTCGACGTTCGCCAGAAGGTCGCCCGGTCGCTCGGCGTGCCCGAACACCGGGTCCGGGTAATCAAGCAGCACATGGGCGGCGGCTTTGGCGCGAAGCAGGTGGCCTGGAAGCACGATGTTATCGGGCCGCTGCTGGCCCAACGGGCGGGTCGGCCGGTGCAGCTGATGCTGGACCGGGAAGCGGAGAACCTGGCCGTCGGCAACCGCAACCCCACCCGGCAGCGCGTGCGTATCGGAGCGAAGCACGACGGCACGCTGACCGCGCTCGAAGCCACCATCTTCCTCGGCACCGGCGCCTATCAGGTGGGAGGAGAGGCGAGCAACGTCCAGGGCACCTACCAGTCGCTCTACCGGTGCCCCAACGTGCGCACGGAGCAGACGGCGATCTACACCAACACCGGCCCGGCGGTCGCGTTCCGGGCGCCGGGCTTCGTCGAGGCGGCCTTCGCCCTCGAGCAGGCGATGGACGAGCTGGCCCGCGAACTCGGGATGGACCCGCTCGACCTGCGCCTGCGCAATTACGCCGAGACCGACCAGACCGAGGAGAAGCCTTACAGCCTGCCGGAGGCGCTGCGCGCCTGCTACGAGCGGGCGACCGAGGCCTTCGGCTGGAAGGGCTATCAGAAGCCCGCGCCGGAGGGATCGAAGCGACGCGGCGTCGGGATCGCCGCCCACGACTGGGTCGGCGGGGCGGGCCATCCGCCCGGCTACGCCTGGGTGAAGCTGAACGCCGATGGCGGTGCCGATGTCGTCACCGGAACACACGACATCGGCACCGGCACCCGCACCGGCTTGGCCCAGATCGCCGCCGAAGAGCTCGGCCTGCCGCTGGACCAGATCTCCCTTCATCTGGGCGATACCGCCACCGGGCCGTACGCCCCGGTCAGCTCCGGCAGCGCGACCCAGGCGACGATTGGCCCCGCGATCCGGGCCGCGGCGGCCGCCCTGAAGGCCCAACTGCTGGACAAAGCCGCCGAACAGATGGAGATTCCCGCCGCCCGCCTGAGCATCCAGGAGGGCCGCATCCTGGTCGATGGCAACCCCGAGCGGGGCATGGAGGTGGCCGAAGTCGCCGAAAAGATCGGCCCGGAGATGCTGCAAGGGCACGGCAGCCGCGGCCCGAATCCCGAAGACGTGACGATCCACACCTTCGGCGCCCAGTGCGTCGAGGTCGAGGTCGATACCAGCACCGGCGAGGTGACGGTCCTGCGCCTGGTCGCCGCCCACGATTGCGGCCGGATCGTGAACCCGACCATGGTCGAGAGCCAGATCGTCGGCGGGATCACCCAGGGGATCGGCTACGCCCTGACCGAAGAGCGGATCGTCGACGACCGCCTGGGCCGGGTGATGAACGCCAACCTGGAGGAGTACAAGGTCCCGACGGTGGCCGACATCCCGCCGATCCAGCACGTGCCCGTCAACATCCCCGACCTGAAGGCGAACCCGACTGGGGCCAAGGGCGTCGGCGAGCCGCCCCTCATCCCAACCGCCCCGGCCATCGCCAACGCGATCTTCGACGCGGTCGGCGTCCGCATCTCCGACGGCCCGGTCTCGCGCCACCGGCTGCTGTCGGCGCTCGGTCGCCAGAACGACCCAAGCACCGATCGCCCCGGAGATGACCACCGATGAGCCTGCGCCCCTTCGCCTACGACCAGCCAGCGACCATCGCCGACACGATCGCGCTCTTGTCCGGTGACGCCGCGGCCACTCGCCCCCTCGCGGGCGGAACCGACCTGCTCACCCTGATGAAGGGTGAGATTATCGCCCCGGACCGCCTGGTCGATATCAAGCGCCTCAACGACCTCACCAACGAGATCGAGGTGACGGAGCACGGCCTCGAGATCGGCGCGCTGGCCACACTGGCCGAGATCGAGACCAATCCATTCGTCACCAGCCTGGCTCCGGCCCTGGCCCAGGCGGCCGGACTGGCGGCGACACCTCAGCTTCGCCACATGGCGACCCTCGGCGGTAATCTCCTCCAACGCCCCCGCTGCTGGTATTTTCGGAACGCGCAGATCCCCTGCTGGCTGAAAGGCGGCGATGATTGCCCCGCGCGCGAGGGCGAAAACGCGTTACACGCCATCTTCGTCGAAAGCCCCTGCGTGGCGGTTCACCCGTCCGACCTGGCGACGGCCTTGACGGCACTCGACGCCGAGATTGTGGTCCGTGGCCCGTCGGAGGAACGCGTCGTTCCGATTGGGTCACTCTTCGCGCCGCCGGACGCGGGGCGGCGCACCGAAACCACCCTTGGCCCGGACGAACTGATCGTCTCGGTCCGCATCCCGACCGAACCAGACGGTGCCCAGAGCGCCTACCTGAAGGCGATGGACCGGAAGGTCTGGGCATTTGCGCTGGTCTCGGCGGCCGCGAGCCTCGCGGTGCAAGGCGGAACGATCAACCACGCCCGGGTCGTCCTTGGCGGCGTTGCGAATGTCCCCCATCGGGCGATCGAGGCGGAGCAGGCTCTCGTCGGGGCCAAGCCGACTGACGAGGTGTTCGCCCGCGCGGCCGACGCCGCTCTCACTGGCGCCCAATCGCTGGCGCGGAACGGCTACAAGATACCCCTCGCCCGGACCCTGCTCCGCCGCGCGCTGGTCGCCTGCCGCGACGGCGCGCGCTGAGGATGGAGCCGGCTAAAGCGCGCACCGAACACCGTGGCTGCCGTCGCCGCTATTGCGCCGTGCGGAAAAGGTGCGGCCGTGTCTCCGCGTCGATCGGGGTAACGGCCCGGGCTCAACGTCACAGCCTCTCCGAGGCGAGCGGCGACGGCGGCCACGGTGTTCGGTGCGCGCATCAAGCTCCCCGTCATGGCGGGCCAAACGGACATCTCATCCGGCGGGTACGGCTCGGGCCGTAGCCTCGCGGTGTCTTGCTTCCGGGCCGACACGTCGCCCCGCGGCACTCGTGAATAGTCACGCTAGACTGGCCGCATGGCCCCCTGGCAAATCGTCCTCGTCGCCGCCCTTGTCGTGATCGTCGGCGCCGCGGCCACCCTCCTGGTGTGGCTGCGCCGCTCGGCGCTGACGCCGACCGAAGCGGCGGCGGAACTGCGCACGCTGGGAGTCGAACTCGCCCGCTTACCCGGTCGTCTCCGAGGCGTTGCCGCCGATCCCCGCACGCCCCGCCGGGCCCGCTGGTGGCTGATCGGGCTCGCGATCTACATCGCCAGCCCGATCGACCCAATCCCCGACTTTCTGCCCGGAATCGGTCACCTGGACGAGATAATCCTGGTGCCAATCATCCTCCGGCATATCCGCGCGATGATCCCTGACGAGGTCTGGAACGAACACATGACCCGTCGGAATCGGGAGCCCGACGGACAGCCGTCATAGCGCAGCAACCTTCGTGGACACCGTGCTCAGTCCCGCATCGGCCACTGTCCTTCAGCCCAGGACTTCCAGTCTCGGGCGGCCCGGAAATGCGACCACCCTCTTGGACCGATGCTTTAGAGCGCCTATCAAGACCGTCGGGCGCCGCGCCGGTGGGCCCAGTCCCGGCGGGACGTCGTCGGTTCAGCGCCAGGTTGCAACCCGGCGTCCGCCGCCGCCGAGGGGGTTGATCAGAAGGTCTAAGAACTCCTAACGAATACCGCTCGATGGCGTTGACGCAGATGAGCGAGCAGCCGAGGGAAAGGAACGCCTCGTGGACGTCTTGGCGACGCTCGTAGCGGATGGTCAGGCGGCGGCAGTGGTTGAGCCACGCGAAGGTGCGCTCGACCACCCAGCGGTGGCGGCCGAGGCGGTCGCTGGAGTCCACCCCCTTGCGGGCGATCCGGACCTTGATGCGCCGCTTGGTGAGCGCGCGCCGGCAGCGCGGCGCGTCGTAGGCCTTGTCGGCGTGCAGCTTCGTCGGGCGCCTGCGGCGCCGGCCGGAGGGGCGAGCGATCGGCGGGATGGCGTCGACCACCTCCTCGAATGGGACGCTGTCGTGGCGGTTGGCGCCGGTCAGGCGGACGGCGAGCGGGGTGCCGCGGCGGTCGACCACAAGGTGGCGCTTCGTGCCCGGTTTGCCGCGATTCGTCGGATCCGGGCCGGTCGCATCGCCCCCTTTTTGGCGGGGATGGTGGCCGAATCGAGGCAGGCCCGCTCCCGGTCGATCCGGTCGGCTTCCCCCAGGCGGTCCAGGCAGCGCCCGGTGGAGGCGGTCCCACACCCCGGCCGCCTGCCAGTCGCGCAGCCGCCGCCAGCAGGTCATGCCGCTGCCGCAGCCGAGCTCTTGGGGCAGCATCTCCCACGGGAGGCCCGAGCGCAGCACGGAGAGGATCCCGGTCAGGCAGGCCCGGTCGGGGACGCGCGGGCGGCCGCCCTTGGGCTTCGGCGGCTCCGGCGGCAACAACGGTTCGATCGCGTCCCACAGGTCGTCGCTCACGAGTGGCTTGCTCATGGCGCACCCCGCCGCAAGCCCGGTTCCATGGTTTTGTTAGAAGGTCTTATTCCCGGGGGGTAGCTTCGCGGGTTGTACCGTCTGGCGATGAACCCGGTCGCCTTGTCCAGGTCGAGGTCGTAGACGAGGAGTTGCACTTCGCCATACGGGACATGGGCCAGGAGGTCTCCCTCTGGGCCGATCACGCTGGTGGCCGATTCCTGGTAGCGGAACTGGTAGTTGACGCTGGCGAAATAGACCGTGTTCTCGATGCTGCGCATCAGCATCGCCTTCTCGTAATACGGACCATCCGGGTCGCCCCAGCGGGTCAGCGTCGGGCCGGTCACATCGCTGCCGGTCAGTTGCGGGTGAAAAACCACCTTCGCGCCCCGGGCAGCCGGCCAGCGGACGCTCTCCGGATAGCGCCAGCCTTCGTGGCAGATCGTGACCCCAAACGGGATGCCATCAACCTCGAACAGCCGCCGGCTGCCTTCGGCCACGTAGTGCGGCTCCTCTTCGCGCGGGATCTGGTTCTTCGGCTGAAAGCCCTCGACCACGCCATCGCGGGAGATCACGAACGCAACGTTGTGCAGCCCCTTCGGCGTTTCCCACTCCATCCCGACGACCACCGCCACGCCGTGGCGCTCGGCCCCGGCGCGAATCTCCTCCAGGGCCGCTTCCTGGCGAGACTGATCGACCGGGGGGACCGGAAAGTCCATCCCGCGCAGGCCGGGGATGTAGGTCTCCGGGAAGCAGACGATCGCGACATCCTTCGCCGCCGCCTCAGCCAACACGCGGCCGGCGGTCCGCAACCGCTCCTCGACCGTCGGCGCATTCGGCACCGCCGCCAGCCCGATACGCAGGGTTTGCAGGGTTTTGCCCGCCGTGCCTTGTTCCATCACCACGCCCCTTGGTTGGGTGCCACGACCCCACGGTTTGCCTTTGCTGGCGCCGATTCTCGCACGTCAACCGATCGGTTCAATCTGGCGGGTCGCCCAAAATCACCTAGAAGTGATCCGGCATCCACGGAGCAGGGCCGGCGAACAACGTCGTCAGGAGGTCCAGGTCGTCGTCGGGTCCCTTAAGGTACCCGGCGGTCCGCAGCGCCGCCGAAGACAGGTAGCCCGAATACAGCGCCGACAGACCACGGACGTCGACGACCACCGTACCCTTACCGCCCGGGCTGACCTCGCCGCGGCCGCCGGCGACCGAGAGAATCACCGGGCCGTCGTTCGCCGGCAGCATGTCGTCGAGCACGGCCAGGTGGACCTCGCCGCTGGCGCCCGTCGGGTAGCCCCGCGCCGCCAGCGCGGCGGGAACATCGAGCATCCTGAGCATCCATTGTTGGAAATACGGCACGGAGTAATCCTGCTCGGTGACCAGGAGTAAGAGCGGATCGGCGGCCGGACCTTCCCAGTCCAGATGGTCGGCTACGCGGCGATGCCCGCCGAGAAACGAGAGCAGTTGCCGGCCGGCATCGGGCGTGACCGCGACGAGATCCCGGACATTGATCACCTTGCCGGGATCATTGGGCCGGCGTCGTTGGCTATAGAGGACGTACCCCTCGGCCACGCCGTCTCGCTCGACCATATACGCGCTGACCGGCGGTCGCTCGCGCAGCTTCCACTCCCAAATCACCGGATGGCGATCGAGATTGCCGTTCGTCTGCCGGGCCCGTTCCGTGTACAGCCGGTGCATCTCCGGCTCGTCCTCGGGCATCGCCACCCGGACGACCAGCCGTTGCTCGCGGGTCGGCAGGGAGGACACCGGAAACCGATAGGAGACGGAGTGGCCGGCCTGCTCGTAGCCCATTTTCCGGTAGATCGTCTGGGTGGAGGCGTAGAGGACGCTGAGGGCGACGCCATCGGCCCGCATCTCCTCCATCGCCGAGCGCATCATGTACGATGCCACGCCGCTGCCCCGGTACTCCGGCGCGACGACTACGCCAACGATGCCGCTCATCGGCACGCTGCGGCCGCCGAACCACTGGCCCATCCGCAACATGCCCATCCCCGCCGCAATCTGCCCTCCGGCGCGCACCACCCGGAAGCTCTCCAGCCCCGACTGCTTTTGCCAGGTGGTGTCGTGCTGCGCCGTCGGGTTCTCGGAGAATGCGTGGTCCAGGAGGGCGGCATATGGGACCAGGTCGGTCTCCGTGATCGGCCCGTACTCGTACGACCGCTGCATCGTGCGTAGCCTCCTGCTCCCCGGAATCGCCAATAGTCAACGATGTTCGTCTGTCAGAACGTCGCAATGCCGAACCACTCACAGGGTGAGACGCGCGGGACGCACCCGCGTCATACCTTCGACTGGTTGCGGCCCGCCACGCAGTTGTGCCGTCGCGGTTGTCAAGGGGGCGTGGTCGCCTAGCGAGCGACCACGCAGGTGTACGTAGAGTAGATCGAGCCGTTGTGCTTGACGTCCTGGATGATGAACCCGGCCCGTTCCAGCATCGGCTCCAGCAGCCAGCTGAAGGTGCTGTGCTCCTCGCGGAGGTGGGTCTCCAGCTCTGCCCGCGTCCAGCCGCTTCCCGGGGAAGAGGCCGCGCCCGACAGCCATTGTTCGACGATCTGATCGGTCTCGCCCGGCTCGAAGGAATAGATCAGGTCGCGGAGGAACAGGACGCCGCCGGGCGCCAGGATCCCGGCGATCCGCTCCAGCGCGATCGCCTTCCAAAAGTCGGGGAGGTGGTGCAGGGCGTGGCGAGTGTAGACGAAGTCGACCGGATCGCCGCGGTGATTGTACGAGAGGAATCCGGCGTGGACGACATCGAGGTTCGGAATGTTCGACCGCTTGCGCTTCTCGGCCAGTACGGCCAACATCTCCTGCGAGACATCGACCGCGATCACCCGCTTGCAGTACGGCGCGGCGGCGAGGGCGAAGGTGCCGGTGCCCGCGCCCAGATCGACGAGCGTGTGCGATTTGCTCAGGCCGAGGCCTTGCAGTTCGGCCAGATCTTCCTGGGGGTTCGTCCCGGCCTTCTGGTCATAGGTTGGGACGTATCCAGGGTCAAAGTGCTCCATGCCAGCATGGGCCACCTCGTCGATATACCAGCGGGGTCTCTCCACGCGCTCCTTGCTCCTCTTCGCGCCGCCTATCCCGAGCCACACGCCGGGATGGGCGGACCGGGCCGCTGGGCAGGAATGACGGCAAACCCATCGCTCCCCCACTCCGATGCGCCCCGATACGTCCTTAGCCTACCATCTAGGCGAGCGCGTCCGACCGCGCCCCGGCCTAACACCGGCCTTTGTGATGCGGTTGTCTGGGAAGGCGAAAGGAGTTCCGCGATGACGACGCTCCCGACAATTGACCGAGCAATTCGACCGACAGTCGCGCGGATCTGGCGGGGAAGGACGCCCCGCGCCCGGGCGGACGAGTACGCCGCCTATCTCTACGAGCACGGCATCAAGCCCCTGGAAGAGAAGGCGCTCGGGGTGCTCTCCCTCCGCGAGGACCGCGAAACCGAGAGCGAGTTCATCACCATCTCCTTCTGGGCGGACATCCCCGCGATGTCCGTCTTTGCCGGCGACGACCCGACCCGGATCCACCACCTGGACCGCGACCCCGAATTCCTGATCGAACTCCCGGAGCGCGTCCAGATCCTCCAGATCGTCGGCAGCCACGGGCAAACGGGCTAGGCCGGCAAATCACGAGACTGACCCTGGTGGCCAACCATGGCGTCAATTACCGCAAAGGCGTAACCCGGTGTAGGGGCAGACCGATGTGTCTGGCCCCCGGCGCCCGCCAACGCGGTTCGCATCGAGAACGCGTCTCGAGACCGAAACGCCGCGTCTGCGTGGCCGGGCAGACACACCGGTCTGCCCCTACAACGGTTTCCGGCATGTCCAATGTTCGCCCGTTGGCCCTACCGTTCCGGAACGGTCCCGCCGTCGGCAGAGTCAATGGTAAGTTCGACCAACACCTCGTTTGCGCCGACCTGGGCGTCGACGGTGCAGGCTACCCGGTCGACGGTACCGGCGGCGGGCGCTTCACAGGCGAGTTCCATCTTCATCGCGCCGAGGGTTACGAGGGGCTGCCCCGCGGCAACGCGGTCGCCGGAGGCCGCATGGATCGCCAGCACCCGGCCCGGCATCGGCGCTCGGACCCGCCCGTCGTGGGCCTGCGTCCGCTCCATCTGAGCGGCCACACGACGTCCGCCCGCCCGGATGACCCAGCAGCCACCGGCACCCGCGATCTCCATCCCATCGTCGCGCTCGATCACGGCCATGCGGGCGACATCGGCCCCGGCCGCAATCGTCCAGACGCCGGCGGCATCGCGCCACCACCGCAACGGCACCGGCCCGGACGCCGTCTCGATTTCCCAACCGGCGCCGCGGCGGCGGAGCGTGACCCGCGCCTCCCAATCGTCGCCGTGAAAGGTGAGGGCGGCGTCGCCGGAGAGCCGAAACGGACCGATCGCCGACCAGGGATCGCGGGCGGTCTCCTGACCGCGATCGAGGGTCCGCGCCACTGCCGCCAGCAATGCCGGGGCGCGGTCCGGCACGGACGGAAGAATGGTCCCGGCTGTCTGGGTTGTTGCCTGACCGAGTTGGGTCTGCGGCGCGTCGAGGAGATCGATCAGCCAGGAGACGTTCGTCGCGACCCCGGCGATCACGGTCTCACGCAGGGCCAGCCGGAGCGCGGCGAGCGCGCTCGGACGATCCGAGCCGCTCGCGACGACCTTGGCCAGCATCGCGTCGTAGGTCGAAGGCACGGTATCGCCGCTGGCGTACCCGGCATCGACCCGGATGTCCGGGCGCAAAGGCCAGGAGACGATCTCCAGGCGGCCGGTGACCGGAAAGAATCCCTTTGAAGGATCCTCGGCGTAGATTCGCGCTTCGATCGCATGACCCCGCGGTGTCGGAGGGCTGTTCAGGTCCGGCAACCCGTCCGTCGCGATGGCCAGCTGCAATTCGACCAGATCCAGGCCGGTGACCGCTTCAGTCACCGGGTGCTCGACCTGGATCCGGGGATTGATCTCGAGGAAGGCCAGTGTGCCGTCACCGCCGAGCAGGAACTCGGCGGTCGCGATCCCGCGCAGCCCGACCTCCTTGCCGATCCTACGGGCATGCTCGTGCAGCGCGGCCCGGAGGCCGGCGGCGATATTCGGTGCGGGCGCTTCCTCGATCACCTTTTGGGCACGGCGCTGGAGGGAGCAGTCCCGGTCGCCGAGCGCAATCGCCCTCTTGCCGTCCCCCGCGATCTGGACCTCGACGTGGCGGGCGTCGACGAGCTCGCGTTCCAGGTAGACGGCGGTGCCGGCGCCCGCCGTCTGGCTCTCCCGGCGCGATGCCCGGATGCCCTCGACCAAATCCGCTTCTCCCTGGACCCGGCGCAATCCCCGGCCGCCGCCCGCGCCGGCCGGCTTGACCAGCAGGGGATACCCAACCTGGCGCCCGGCCGCGATCCACTCCTCGGGATCGTCGCCAAGTGGCGGGCTGCCTGCCAGTACCGGCGCGCCGGCCCGGACCGCCGCATCCCTGGTCGCCAGCTTGTCGCCGCAGAGGCGCAGGGTCTCCGCCGAGGGTCCAACAAAGGTGATCCCAGCCGCCGCACATGCCTCGGCCAGGTCCGCCCGCTCGCTCAGAAAGCCGTAGCCGGGATGAAGCAGGTCGGCGCCGGAACGAGTCGCCGCCGCGATCACACTGGGGACATCCAGCTCGCTGCCGGCCGCGCCGACGCGTTCGATGCGGCCGACCACGCGGGCCGCGTAGCCCTCCAGGTCGGGATCGCCCAGGAGGACGATCGGGATCGCGCCAAGGCGACGGCAGGTCGCGGCGATCCGGACGGCGATCTCACCCCGATTCGCGATCGCGACACGCCGGCCGGATACCGTCGCCGTCACGATTCCGCCCCGTCGGCCACGACCCAGGCCGGCGAGCGCTTTTCCAGGAAGGCCGCCAGGCCCTCCCGGCCCTCGGCGCTGGCGAGCCGCTCGGCCAGCAGGTCGACCGTCGCGTTGCGAATGACCGCCGGGCTCTTCCCGAGACTCTCCGGTAGGCGCTTGATCGTCGCCAGGGCGCCGGGAGCGCCGCGCAGGAGATCGGCAACCACGGCGTCGACGGAGGAATCGATCTCTCCCGCGGGGGCAACCTCATGCACGAGACCGATGCGCAGGGCAGTTTCGGCGTCGAAGGGCGCGGCGCGGAGGATCCGGGCCCGCGCCTCCCGGTTGCCGAGGGCGGCGTAGACGTACGGAGCGATCACGGCGGCGACCAAGCCGAGGCGGGCTTCGCTCAGGGCGAAGCGGGCATCGTCCGCCGCAACCACGATGTCGGACGCGCAGATCAGGCCCAGGGCGCCGCCGAACGCCGCGCCGTGGACCAAGGCCACGATCGGTCGGGGGCAGGCGGCCATCGCGCCCAAAAGCCCGACGATTCCTTCGGCGTCGGAGCGTGCCAGGCCCTCCGCCGCGGACGAGGCGAACTCCCCGATATCGGCGCCCGCGCAGAACGCCGGCCCCTCGCCGGCAAGCACGACGACGCGGACGCCGTCGGAGGAGCCAGCTTCCTGAATGGCCCGATGCAGCAGCGCGACCAACCCGCGCGAGAGCGCATTGCGCCGAGCAGGACGATTCATCGTGATCCGGAGCACCGCGCCGCTTCGTTCGACGCGGACCGGCGATTCGTGACTGGCCTGACCCGTCGCGGGCGCCGTTGCCCGCTGTGCTGGGAGATTCATGCCTCTGTTTGCCCCCTGTCGCCGGTCTCACATCGACCGGCCAATCCGGCGAACCCGGTACAGCGTTGTACCAAATCTTGCGCGGTCGGACCGCGTTTCTACCAGCGGCCGCGCACGAAACCGGCCGCCCGATTGCTCGGGCGGCCAGCTCGCGCGTCGCGGTGCTATCGCTGTGGCGCATGGTTAGAGGGTTAGCGGTCTGAGATCCGCCTACTCGTAGGCGAGAAAATCTCCTGCCACCCAGGCGCCGCTAGACGCGGAGGTAATGTCCGGATTGCGGGGCTGCACCTGGTACCAAGTGAAGCCGTCGGCGTACTCGGGCTCGCCAGCGATGGTCAGGGCCATCCCACCAAAGAGTTCACCGGTGATCTCGCTGTCGAGTCCAGGAGCTCTACGAACGTTGGCGACATCGACGGCAACGACGACTTCGGCGCCATCGGGGAATCCGCTTTGCCCGGTCTGAGCCGAAGTGCCGTGCGGGACGGCGACAAGTACCCCGAGGAGCAGGGCAAAGAGGGCAAATCCGATACGGCGCATGGTGACCTCCTTCACGCGCGTGTGGCCAGTTGGGGGGGGGAATCCGGCGTTGGGTAGGGATTGCAGGAAGGGTCCCGCCGCCGGCCTGAAAAAGCGAAACGCGCTCCCAATCGGAACGCGCTTACCCCCTCCAACGAACACGACGACGAGCAGGTTCCGCCCAAGATGTAGCCCGAGTCATATCTCCCCGAAGAGTTCCCAATGATGCGGGAAAACGGCTTTCAGATCGGAAGGGCGTGCTCGATCTTGATCGCGCCAGTCGGCACACGGATCGACCTGAGAGGAGTACTGGCTCCGACCACGACGGGCTCTAGAAGACATGGTACGATGTGGTCATGGTAGCCAAAGTGATCGAACTTTCGGACGAACTCCAACGAGAGATTGAGGAACTTTCTCGGCTGATGGGCCGGGACGAGGCTGATCTCGTGCGGGATGCGATCACAACATTTGTCCAAGCCCATCAGGTCCCTCGGCCCAAATCCGATGGCATCATCGATGACCCAGATCTCGACGCGCGGGATATCGACGAGTGGTTGGCCGCCAACTGGCGCCCTGAGTGATCACGTTCGACACATCAGCGCTATTTGCTCGCCTTAATCAACGAGACGCGAATCACGATCGGATATTGACCGCGATGGCTGCCGAACCTCCTCCGTGGATCGTGCCGGTGGCGATCCTCGGCGAACTCGGATACCTCGTCAACCAACGCGGAACCACCACCGCGCTCGATATCTTCTTGTTGGACATCGAAGAGGGAACCTACGTCCTCGACTCCGGATCTAATGACATTGGTCGCGTCCGGTCGCTGGTCAAACGGTACGCGGATTTCCCACTTGGGCTTGTCGATGCGATCGTCATCGCCTGCGCAGAGCGCAACGGCGGCCGTGTTGCAACGCTCGACCAACGGCACTTCGGCGTCGTCGCCCGCGAAGGAACGATCACGATTCTGCCGAGTTCATAGCGGCGCCAATTCAGACCACGATGCCATCCTCCTGTCGCATCGCTCGCTGGTCGTCTTGTGCGGCCCGGCTGGAGCCGGCAAAAGCACCTTCGCCCGGTCCTTCGTCCAGGACAATCGCTTGCCGATGGTGGCCCTGTCATCGGATGCCTGCCGCCTCACACTATGCGACAAGCTGAACACGGTGCCCGAGGGGGACTGGACCCAGCTGCAGGAGCACACGTTCCGATTTTTCTTGACGGTCGTCGAAAGTCGGCTGAGCCTCGGACGTCCTACACTCGCTGACGGTGCGAATCTTCACCGTGAGTTGCGGGAGGGACTGCTAACGTCAGCACGGAAGCACGGCTACCGAAGCGCGCTCGTCGTGTTTGATCTCTCGCTCGACACCTGCTTGGCCCAGAATGAGCAGCGTGAACCCGCTTGCCGCGTCCCTGAACGACTGATTCGCATGGAGCGACAGGCGCTCGACGACCTGCTGCCGCATCTGTGCGAAAAAGGGTGGGATCGAATCGAGGAACCTAACGAACGGCGACGCACGGTGCCGATGAAGATAGGTCCCGAAAACGCCTCGTCTTCGTATTAGATCCGCAACACCCCATAGTCCGTCGCCGGGATTGGGGCGTTGAGGGTCGTGGCTAAGGCCAGGCCTAGGACCTGGCGCGTCTGGCGCGGGTCGATGATGCCGTCGTCCCAGAGGCGGGCGGTGGCGAAGTAGGGGCTGGCCTCCTCGTCGTAGCGTCGCTCGACCTCGCGCCGGATGGCTGCCAGTCCTTCCTCGTCCAGAGGCTCACCCTTGGCCTGGGCGGCGGCGCGGCGGATGTCGGTCAGTACCCCGGCCGCCTGCTCGCCGCCCATCACCGCGATCTTGTGGGTCGGCCAGGAGAAGACGAAGCGCGGATCGTAGGCCCGGCCGCACATCGCGTAGTTCCCGGCCCCGTACGACGCCCCGATCATGACCGTCAGCTTCGGTACCTGGGCCACCGCGACCGCGGCGACCATCTTTGCCCCGTCCCGGGCAACCCCGGCGTGCTCCGCATCCCGTCCGACGATGAACCCGGTGATGTTCTGGAAGAACAGGAGCGGGATCTTCTGCTGGGCGCAGAGCATGACGAAGTGAGCGCCCTTGCGGGCCGACTCGGGGAAAAGCACGCCGTTGTTGGCTAGCACCCCAACCGGAATCCCATAGAGATGGCCGAACCCGCAAACCAACGTCTGACCGTAATTCGCCTTGAACTCGCGGAACCCGCCACCATCGAGAATGCGGCGCAGCACGGCGCGGATGTCGTACGGGCGGCGGGGATCGGACGGGATCAGGGAGAGGAGATCGGAAGGATCCTCCTCGGGCTCGCGGATCGGCTCGGTCTGCCAGGGCAACGACGGGGGAGTGGGCCGCGGCGCCCGCATCAGATCGTGGGCGATGGCGAGGGCGGCCGGTTCATCGTCAGCGACGTAGTCGACCACGCCGGAGATCCGGCCGTGGGTGTCAGCCCCGCCCAACTCTTCGGCGGTGACCTCCTCGCCGGTGGCGGCCTTCACCAACGGCGGCCCCGCCAGAAAGATCGTCCCGGCCCCACGTACGATAACCGCCTCGTCGCACATCGCCGGGACGTAGGCCCCGCCCGCCGTGCAACTGCCGAGGACGACGGCCACCTGCCGCAGCCCCTGGGCCGAGAGCAGCGCCTGATTGCGGAAGATCCGGCCGAAGTGCTCCTTGTCCGGAAAGACTTCGCTCTGCAAGGGCAGAAACGCCCCGCCAGAATCGACCAAATAGAGGCAAGGAAGGTGGTTGGCGAAGGCGATCTCCTGGGCGCGGAGATGCTTCTTGACCGTCATCGGGAAGTAGGTGCCGCCTTTGACGGTGGGATCGTTAGCGACGACCACCACTTCGCGCCCGCCGATCCGGCCGACGCCGGTGACGATCCCGGCCCCGGGGCTGGCCCCGTCGTACATCCCGTCCGCCGCCAGCGGCGAGAATTCCAGGAATGGGGACGCGGGATCGAGCACCCGCTCGATACGCTCCCGCACCGGGAACTTACCCCTGGCCCGGCCTCGCGCCTGGGCGGCTTCGCCGCCGCCGGTCGCGGCGACCGCCAGCCGCCGCTGCAATTCTTCAACCGCGGCGGCGTTCGCCTCCGCGTAGGAGGTCGCCGCCGGAGCTTGCGTTTCGATCACTTGCTCATCCTTGAGCTATCCCAGCGGCTCAACCCCATTGTCGGGCCGCGACGACCTACCAGGGCACATACGGTTCGATGCTACCACCAACGAAGCGAAGCATGAGGTGGCGAGACGGGCAGGTGGTTGACGGCGTCTGCGTAGCCTGGGGAAGCGTGGGTATCGTCCCTCTCAACGCCCAATGGCAAACGGCCTGGATCATGGGACGACCATCTCTACACAGCCCGGAACAATCGATCCCGGAATGAGAGGTGGACCCGGCCCTAGCACCCCGTGCAAGGTCACCTGTCCGCCTAGACCTGGGACCGATGTCGCCCCGGCCCTCCCGATCATTCCGCCCCCTCCCCCCGGGTCCGTCCGAGCCTGTCGAGGAATCTCGATGGAGATGCTGCCGTGAGGACGCCCCGGCCACCGAGAACACGGCATCGTGCTCTCGCAGACGACGGCCCCATCGGACCACCGTCTCCATCGAGATCCCTCGACAGGCTGCTGTGAAAAACTCGGCGGCGCCCGCGTACGAACGCGGCACCGGTTTTTCATGCCGCGGTGGCGAGTCGCGGATCATGAACACTCGGGATGACGGAGTGGGCCAGGCCGACACCTCAAAACGGGCAAATGAACCTGCGCAAGTACTAGCCTGCTGAATAGGTTGGATGCGGATGTATCCTCTTGCCAAGGAACCGTCTGAAGAATGTGATCGACCTCTCTTGGCGGGAGGCCCATTCAGGCATCGCCCTTTGCTCTTGTCTCCGCCCGAGGATCAATGATGGTTGCCAGCGACACCTTTGCCGAGTTCCTGGGCGAGCAACTCGCTCCGCTCGGTCGCGTCACGATGCGGCGGATGTTCGGCAAGACCGGCGTGTTCTGCGACGGGCTGATGTTCGGGATCGTGACCGAGGATACGCTCTACTTCCGGGTTGACGAACTCAACCGGGCGGGCTTCAAGGAAGTCGAGTCTTTTCCGCCCCTCAGCTACGAGAAGCAGGGCCGCACCATCGATCTCTCCTTCTGGCGAGCGCCGGAGCGACTCCTCGATGAGCCCGACGAGTTCGTCACGCAGGCGCGAGAAGCGCTAGAAGCAGCGCGTCGGGTCGCGGCGAAGAGAGCCGGAACGGCCTGACCGTTATTTGCAGGCGTTCGTGCGCCTCGACGATGCCGATGAATCGTACGCTCACATTTCGGCCTTCAGCGCGGATCGCGATGTGTCCCATAAACGGGAAGCATGGACGTCAGCTGACCTCCACCTGACCGAATATGTCCTGCTTGATGGTGCGCGACTTGTGGGCGGGTCAGGCGAATGGGTTGCTCCCCATCCCCAAGATTTCTGATTTGGAGCAAGGGAAGAACCCCGGAAGAACGATGCCCCAAGGTTGCATCTTGAGAGCCGCCCGAGCCCGATTGCTCGCTGGGCGGTCCAATCACAATTTGTCGCCAAGGAGCTACGTCACCGATGACCACCCTGACCGCAACCCGGCCCGCTTCCTCGCCGGTCTCCACTTCTCCCACTCAGACGGCACGTCGCCCAACGACCTTCAACCCGAAGGCACCCACCTGGCTCAAGGATCTGACGTTCGACGAGGTCAAGCCCGCGGACTTTGCGCAGGTGATCGGTCTGCTGGGACGCGGAATGCGCGACAACCCGGCCCACATCGCCGCGTTAGGCGCGGATCCCGAGGTCCGGCTCCGGCGCATCCAGCGGTTGTTCGGCGGTGTCCTCGGCTCCGGGATGGAGATCCAGCTCACCGCGGCGCGCCGTCCGGACGGCGTCATCGTCGGTGTCTGCGGCAAAGCCGCCCCGGGCGCTTGCCAGCCCAGATTCACCACGAAGCTCAAGTTGCTGCCCGTCGTGTTTGCCAATGGGCCGCGGGCCGGCCTGCGGACCATGCGCTGGATGGGAGTCTGGGCGAAGCGTGACCTGCCGGAGCGTCACTGGCACCTCGGGCCGGTCGCGATCGACGCCGAGTACCAGGGGTTCGGTATCGGCACCGCCTTGATGATCCGATTCTGCGCCGAGATGGACGCCGCCGGGGAGGTCGCCTACCTGGAAACCGACAAGCCGATCAACGTCCGCTTCTACGAGCGGTTCGGCTTCGAGACGGTTGGCGAGCAACCCGTCCTGGGCACCACGAACTGGTTCATGCGCCGCGCCCCGCGCCCGGTCAACTAGCGACGATCGATCCGCGATCGCAATCTCCTCCCATTCTGAGAGAAGGCCCGCAACGTGTCGAACGTAGCGGGTCCTCGCTGTGCACGCGGCCTGGCCTGAAACGGCGCGATGAATCGATTTATCGCGCCCCGACGGTGGGCGATTGGATCTCCTGCGGCACGGGCGGGGTCTACGGCGGACAGGTAGGTAGACCTACCACCGCTGGACATCGGTAGGAAATGCGTACATCTGCTGATGCGCGCGCCAGGCCGCGAGGGCATGATTGAAACACAGACATCCGGCCTAGCCCGTTCGGGACGGCAGGCCCCCGAGACCTGATGCCTCGTGGCGGCGTTGGCCTGCTTCGGCGTGCGCCTGGGAGCGAAAACCTTCTGGGAAGAATCAGGGAAGGTTGTTCTCCGATGATGTCGTCGCGACAGACAAACCGGCCCACCAGCGCATAGCGCCGGTCACAAGGACCTAGACGAACGAAGGATTCCTGATGAACGGTTCTCCGATCAAAAACCTGCGCCGCCTCTGGATCCGGCGCTCCACGCGGCGCGCTGGCTTCGCGCTCGCCCTGCTCGGCGTCGCCGTGGCGATCTTCGCCTGGGTGCCGCTGACCCCGCGCCGCCGACGACGAGTACGAGCCCCAGCTCCGGGAGTTCACCCTGACCGCCTCCGAGATCGACTGGGAGTTCCAGCCGGGGACGGTCGTCAAGGCCTGGGCCTACAACAACACCCTGCCCGGCCCGGAGCTCCGCGTCAAAGAAGGCGACACCGTCCGCATCACCCTCGTCAACAACCTGCCGGTCCCGACCACCACCCACTGGCACGGTCTCAACGTTCCGCCGGAGATGGACGGCCCCGCCGGCCTCAACCAGGCCCCGGTCGAGCCGGGCCACGAGTTCGTCTACGAGTTCGAGGCCACCGAGACCGGCACCCGCTGGTACCACTCCCACACCGACGTCGCCACCCAGGTCATGCTCGGCCTGTACGGCTCCCTGATCGTCGAGCCGAAGGACGGCGAAATCGAGCAGACCGACCGAGACTACACCTACGTCCTCTCCGAATGGGACCTGGAACTGACCCCGGACGTCGCCACCGGCAAGGCCCCGCGGGGTCCGCGTGATTCCCAGCTCCGCGGCGGCGAGCTCGGCACGGACATCTTCCTGTTGAACGGCAAGACCCACGAGGCGATCCCGCCGATCGTGGTCTCGACCGGAGATTCGGTCCGGATCCGGCTGATCAACGCCGGCACCGTGGCCCACCCATTCCACACCCACGGCCACTCGTTCCGGATCGTCGCGACCGACGGGAACCCGGTGCCGCGCGAGGCGCAACTGACGAAGGACACCGTCTGGATCGCCCCGGGCGAGCGCTACGACATCATCTTCGAGGCCAACAATCCAGGAGTCTGGATGGCCCACTGCCACATCGAGAACCACGCCGCCAACGGCATGATGACCGTGATCCAGTACGAGGGCGTCCTCCCGACCGGCCCGCTGGCGGAGATCTGGAATATCACCCCGGCGACGACCAACCCCGAGGAGGCCGCCGCCGCGAGCGACGCCTACGCCGGAATGCACGCCGGCCACCAGATGCCGGCCGAGGCCAGCCCGGCGGCCGACGAGACAACCCCGGTTACCGCGGCGGAGACGCCCGCCACCCAGACCGACCAGCCCGCCCAATCGAGCGACGCGGCCCAGACACCGGTCGAGTCCGACGGCGGCGTTGTCGCCGGGGCGAACGAGGTCACGATCGCAATGAACGACGACCGCTTCGGACCGGCCAAAGTCGAGATTACGGCCGGGACGACGGTCACCTGGGTCAACCAGGGCGCCAACACCCACAGCGTCGCCTCCCTCGACGGCAGCTTCTCCTCCGTCGCGGTATTGCCCGGCGAATCCTTCTCCTATACCTATGAGACCCCGGGCGAATTCGGCTTCATCTGCAAGCACCACGCCCGCCAGGGCATGACCGGCAAGGTTGTCGTCACCCCATGATCCGGAGCGTGGATCGCACAGCGCGATCCAGGACCGGAAAGGAGGCCCGTCTATCGCGCACCGTGATCTGAAGAATCGGCGTCGACTCTCCTCATCCTTGCGAACCCGACCTCAAAGAACCAGTTCAACTCACCACCATCACGCATGACGAACCAGCACGAGGAGCTTTTATGAACTTCGAGACGATCGAAACCGTCAACCAGATGCTGCGCAAGGTCCAGACCGGTCAGATGTCCCGGCGTCAGATGCTTCGCGGCCTCGGTGCCCTCGGCATCGCCGGCGCCGGACTGGCCGCCCTCGGCCGCCGCGGCGCATTCGCCCACCAGGAAGCCTCGCCGGCAGCCGCCACCCCGGCCGTTGGCCCCCAAGCCGATGGCTCGACGCTCTGGCGGGTCAAGGTCGGTGACATGCGGATGGACGCTCCGATCGAGCTCCACGCGTACTTCCCGGGCGACATCACCGTCGCGGTCGGCGATTCGGTTTGGTTCGATTTCGGCCAGATGCCGATGTTCCACACCGTGACCTTCCCATCCGGCGGCGAAGTTCCGGCCCTGCTCATCCCGGATCCCGAAGTCCCGGCCGATGCCACCCCAGCCGGTCCGCCGAAACTGATCCTCAACCCGCAGATGGTCTTCCCAGCCGGCGGCCCCGATTACGACGGCTCCACCTACACCAATTCCGGCGTCGACGTCTTCCGTGATCCCGCGCAGCCATTCATCCTGAAGTTCACCACGGAAGGCAGCTTCGATTACCTCTGCATCCCGCACCAGTCGGTCATGCAGGCCAAGGTGAACGTGGTCGCCGCTGGCGGCACCCTGCCGATGGACCAGGCCGCCTACGATGCCGCCGCGGCCGAGCAGATTGCCGCGCTGTACGCTCAAGGCGAGGCCGAAATTGCGACCTACGCCGAGCCGGTTGCGACCGAGCGCGAGGACGGCACCACCCTCTGGGAGGTCACCGTCGGTGCCGGTGGCGCGACCCAGGTCCGGGTCCAGGCGTTCCTCCCAACGGAGTTCACCATCGCCGCGGGCGACACCGTCCGCTGGGTCAATCGCTCCGAGGGCGAGCCGCATACGGTTACCCTGGTCGGCTCCGATACGGAGCCGCCGGAAGATGCGATCGTCGAGCAGTTCGCCGACGGCAGCCCCAAGATCGTCCAGAACATGCAGACCTTCCTTCCCCAGGGAGGAAGCACCTTCTCCGGCACCGGCTACGCCAACTCCGGCTTCACGGGCATCCCGCAGCTCGGCCTGCCAATGGAGTATGAGCTGACCTTCGACACGCCGGGCGATTACATCCCCTACTGCGCGCTGCACGGCAGCGCCAACGGCGAGCGCATGGCCAGCAAGCTGACCGTCACCCCGAAGGCGTAACCCGCACGTTCCACAACGCATCGCCCCTGAATGCGGCGCCCGCCCCGGATATCCGGGGCGGGCGCCGCGCTGTGTCACAATCCTTCTGTATAGGCGTCCTGACTCCAGGATCATTGACTGGCGACCGTCAACGACACGGGAGTGTTTGCGTGGCAGACCTGAGCGACGCATTCTTGGTCCGAGCTCGGGAGAGCCTCCTCGGCGCCGAGAGCGAGTTTGTCAATGGCCGTTACAACAACGTCGCGAACCGCGCCTACTACGCCTGCTTCCAGGCGGCTATCGCGGCCCTCGTCCTCTCGGACATCCGCCCTCCGGGCGGCAAGGCCGACTGGAGCCACCAGTTCGTACAAAGTCAGTTCGAAGGTCTTCTGATTGGCCGTCGCAAGAAATACCCCTCCGCGCTCCGTAGTACCCTCCCCGAAATGAGGTTCGTTCGCCATCAAGGCGACCACAGACGCGGTCCGGTTAACCGTTCCCAAGCTTCGCGAGCACTCGAACGGGCAAACCGATTCGTCATGGCCGTCGAGCGAACAGGAGAAATCCGATGAACGACGACGAACTCATGCCCGACATGATCGAACCAAATCTTGACGACCCTCGGATCCAAGCGGCTCTCGAAGAGCTCCAGGCGATGATCCTGGCGAAGTTCCCGGCCGCAACGTTCGACGCGTACCTGGGTCCAGATTTGGACGGGATCTGGCTCGCGGCGACGGTAGATGTCGATGATCTGGACGAGGTCACGGACGTTGTCATCTCTCGAATCGTCGACATGCAAGTCGACGAAGGCCTTCCCGTCAATGTCGTCGGCGATTGGCCTCCCGAGCGCCTTCACGCGTACATCCAAGCGGAGAAGGCCAAGCTGGCTCCGCTCGAACCGGCGGAACCGGCACCGTCCCTCACCGCATAGCGACCGCGGGCGCTCACCATTCCGCCGATCTAGTCCGACGGCGGCGTCCACCCCTCGATCGCCGAGATGAAGTGGGTTCGGGCGTATTTCTGCCGGAGCGGGATGATTGCCTGGTATTCGGGCGAGGCGAACCAGGCCTTTGCCTGTTCCACGCTGGGGAACTCGATCAGAACGATGCGATGCGGCTCCCAGTTGCCCTCCAGGGTGTCGTTGGCGCCGGCGCGGACGATGAACTTGCCGCCAAACGGCGCCAACGTTCCCGGCACCTGGGCGGTGTACGCCTTGTATCCCTCCGGATCATGGACTTCGACGTTGCCGAGGATATAGCCAGCCACAGGACCGCTCCTTTCTTCAATCGAATCGCTGATCTTTTCGGCGGGGAAACGGTCGCGTAGGATGCGCGACAGAACTATTCGCCCTGCGCAAAGATCGGAGTTCGACTACGATGCGCTCTCCGTCCTCCCCCCATCTTATGCCGTTGTCGCTTGAGGCGGTATTCAATGCCGACCGCGCCAAGCTCGACGGCGGGTTGGCACCCCAGGGTCATGCGGACAAGTACTGGGATGGCAGCAGCTACTACGGCGATCAAACGTACCGGGGCATCCCATTCAAGCTCGGCGAAAAGGGGAAACCGAACGTCCTCCTTCTCTCGCCCGGCCAGGGCGAGGTCCGGATCGATACCGGCAACCTGATGGCCACGTTCGTGGTCTTTGTCCACGCCGTCGAAAACCACCCACCCCACGACCCGTTCGAGCCCTTCCCATACGGCGGCGTCCAGGGCGGCAATCTGGTCGGAGGGTGGGTATCCGATTACGTGCTCCAGTATGCCGACGGCGAGACAGCCGAGACCCGCATCGCCCGCCGCTTTGCGATCCAGCAACGCTACTTTACCTGGGGCGCCAGTCCGTTCGCGGCGATGCCCGCGCTCGGACCGGCGGTCTTCACCACGGCGAGCGAAGATCGCGTCCTCGGTCGTATCTCCCGCGATACCGCCGGCGAGGTCGAGTGCCGTGCCGACGCCCGCCGCCTGATGGGCGATGAAAACCTCTGGCTCTACGCCCTGCCGAATCCTCGTCCCGAGATCCCTATCGAAGCGCTCGTACTCCGGCCCCGGGAAGAGCGCTCCGTCATCTACGGCATCTCGACCACCACGTTACCGGACCATCCCCTGCGCCTGGGCACGCGCCAGAAACTCATCCTCTCCCTGCCGGAGGGCGTGCAACTCAACGACCTGGGCGAACTTGACACCGACTATCGCAGTCCGGTGATCGGCATCGACCTCGGCACGGTGATTTCCGCCCGCCAGACACTGACCTACGACCGGGAACGCTGGCTGAGCCAGGATCCGAACGTCCAACCCGCCGCCGAAACCCAGAGCGTCGTGGTCGAGTATGCCGCTCACCCTCAAGCGAAGCTCTACGTCGCCACCGGGCCGGATTCCGTCCTGGCCAGCGACCTGCCGTCCGCACCGGGCGGACCGCACGGCGACCTCAACCTGCAGGCGGTCGAGGCGGCCGACCGTCCGGTGACGATCCGCGTGCTCGACAAGGCGACCGGCCAGCCGGTCCCCGTCCGGATCCACATGCACGGCGTCGCCGGGGAGTACCTGCCGCCACGCGGTAACCACCGCAAGGTCAACCCGTTCTGGTTCGAAGACAACTACGGCGAGTTCGTCAACGGCCGCAACCAGTACGCCTACATCTCCGGCGAATGCATCGCCGATCTGCCTTTGGGGACGGTTTACGTCGAGATCAGCCGCGGCTACGAGATCGAGCCGATCAGGACCGCGGTCCAAGTGGGGGCCTACACCGACGCGCTGACCTTCGAGCTGGAGAAGCGCCTGCCCTGGCGGGAGCGCGGCTGGGTGACGGCCGATACCCACGTCCACTTCCTCAGCCCGACCACCGCCCTGCTGGAGGGCGCGGCCGAGGGCGTCAACGTCGTCAACCTGCTCGCCAGCCAGTGGGGCGAGATGTTCAGCAACGTCACCGACTTCGACGGCCGCACCACCCTTGGCGCCCGCGACTTCGGCGGCGACGGCGAGTTCCTGGTCCGGGTCGGAACCGAGAACCGGATGCAGGTCCTCGGCCACATCTCCCTGCTCGGTTACAACGGCCCGATGATCCATCCGCTCTGCACGGGCGGCCCGGACGAATCCGCGATCGGCGACCCGCAGGAAGTCACGATGGCGGAATGGGCCAGCCGCTGCATCGAGCAGGGCGGCCTGGTCGTCATGCCGCACGGCCCCAACCCGAACGCCGAGCGGGCGGCGGATATCGTCCTCGGTCTGATCCACGCGATCGAGATGATGACCTTCAACCCCTTCGATGCCCAGATCAATGCCTTCGGTCTGGCAGATTGGTACCGCTACCAGAACCTGGGCTACCAGATTCCCCTCAGCGGCGGTTCCGACAAGATGTCGGCCGCCTCGCTGCTCGGCGGAGTCCGGACCTACGCCCATCTGGGGGAGATGGACTTCTCCTACCAGGGCTGGATGGACGCGATGCGCGCCGGCAATACCTTCGTCACGGTCGGCCCGCTGATCGAGTTCGCGGTCGAGGGCAAACCTGCGGGCGGCCGGATCGAGATGCCCGCCAGCGGCGGCGTCGAGGTGACCTGGAACGTCGAATCGGTCCGCTGCCCAATCGAGAAGATCGAGGTAATCGCGGGCGGCCAGGTGGCCGATGAGGTGGCCGTCAACGCGCTCTCCCATACCGGCCACGTCGCCGTGCCGGTGCGTGCATCGACCTGGATCGCCCTACGGGTGCGCGGCAGCCTGAGCGGCCGCCCCGGCGACATCGCCGCCCACACGAGCGCCGTCCAGATCCTGGTCGACGGCAAGGAACTCTTTTCGACGGTCGATGCGGTCAACCTCCTGGAGCAGATCGAGGGCACCCTGGCCTACGTCGACACCATCGCCCCCCGCCCGGAAGCCCAGCGCTACAGGCAACTCCGCGCCACCCTGGAAACCGCCCACAACCGGATGCACAGCCGCCTCCACGCTCAGGGAGTCGCCCACCTGCACACCCCGATTCATCACCACGACGCCCACCGGGAGCACTGATGCGTAGGTCTGGCCGGGGCTCGAAGACTGGTCCCACACCCCGATCCACTCGGCACGGAAGTTCGATCTCGAGGCGATGGCGGCCTTCCGCCGGTTCCAGGCGAACCCCAAGCTCCGCGAGTTGCGCATCCGCCGTTGCCTGACGGCGACGCGTCATAGTGGAGTATCCTGCCCGCACGAGCTTATCGCGGATGTCGGTGCCGGATCCCGGCGGTGACCGTCGGCCGGCGTTGTCGGCCAGGACGTGCCCATGATCGACCCCGTGGATGTCGCGCAGCAATATACGACCGATTCGCTGGTCGACCGGATCGACGGTGCCCTCGCGGAGGCGGGCCTGGACGCCGAGCAGCTCGACTGGCGTGACCTCGCTCCATTCGACAACTTCCACTCGCGCGGGGTCACCGCGGCCACGGAGCTGGCGCAGGCCCTGGCACCCGAACCCGGGACCCACGTCCTGGACATTGGCTGCGGGGTCGGTGGTCCCGCGCGTTTGCTCGCCGCCATGTACGACTGCCGCGTCACCGGGATCGACCTGACCCCGGCCGCCGTCGCGGCGGCCACCGCCCTGTCGGCGCGGACCGGGCTCAGCGACCCAACCCGGTTTCGCGAAGCTGACGCGTTGAACCTGCCGTTTTCGGACGCAACCCTCGACCAAGCCTGGACCCAGCACGCGGCGACGAACATCGCGGGACCGGGCTGGGCTCTACGCGGAAATTTCCCGGGTGCTCAAGCCGGGCGGGCGGCTGGCGATCCACGACGTAGTCGAAGGAGCGAATGGCCCGCTCGCCTTCCCGGTGCCGTGGGCGCCCACCCCGCAAAGCAACTCCATGCTGACGTCCGATGCGATGCGTTCTGCGCTGATCGAGGCGGGATTCGAGATCCTGTCGTGGGAGGACAAGACGGCGGTCACGCTCGCAGGTCCGCCCAAGTCGCCGGTCGGGGACGCGGGTTCGACTCCCCCGCCGCCACCGACGTTCGTGTTGGCGGGGCCGGAGTACCCGCGCATGGTCGAGACCTTCCTGCGCAACCTGCGAGTGGGCCGGGCCGGCGTCGTGCAGGTGATCGCCGCGCGGCGCTGACCGCTCCTCCCGCTTGTCTCACGAGGAGAACTGGGATGGCCGACGATGCCCGTGGTCTGCCCGGCGTTGATGCCGCGACGCTTGCGCCCATGGTCCGCGACCTGCTCGGCGAGCCCGCCGCCGTCGCGGAGGGGTGGTCCTGCCGCGCGCTCGGCGGCGGGGCCAGCGAGGGGATCGGGCTCTACCGGGTGTCCGGTCTGGCGCGCGTCGGCGGAGCCACCCGTCCGTGGGCGCTGGTCTGCAAAGTCTGCGCGCCGGCGAACGGGACTGATCCGGGCGCGTGGGACTACCCGCCGCGCGAGCCGCTCGCGTACGGCTCGGGCCTGCTGGTGGCGCTGCCCGGGGGGCTTGCCGCCCCGCGCTGCCTGACCGTCGAGGCGCAGCCGGACGGGACGAGCCGGCTCTGGCTCGAGGCGGTCGCCGACGCGCGCCCCGGTGCGTGGTCCCGTGACCGCTACGCCCTGGTCGCTCGGCGCCTCGGCCGCTTCAGCGGCGCCTACCTGGCCGGCGCGCCCCTACCCGACGAGCCGTGGTTGAGCCGGGGGTGGCTGCGCGACTTCATCGCGCCGTCCGGCCCCGCCCTCGCCGAGCTGGAGCGCCTCGCCGCCCCCGGCGGCCCGCCGTTGCTGCGGAGGCTCTACCCGCCGACCGTCGTCGCTGAGCTCGGGCGGCTCTGGGCGGAGCGGGAACGCCTCCTCGCGGCCCTGGACCGGCTGCCGCGGACCTTCTGCCACCACGACGCCTTCCGGCGCAACCTGCTGCACCGGGCGGGACCGGACGGAGAGGGCCTCGTGGCCATCGACTGGGCGTACGCGGGCCTCGGGGCGGTCGGGGAGGAGCTCGGGCAACTGGTGGTGGCCAGCCTCTACTTCTTCGAGGCGAAGGGGATCGGTCCGCGCGACCTCGCCGCGGCCTGCTTCGCCGGCTACGTGGCGGGATTGCGGGAGGCGGGCTGGGCCGGGGACGAGCGCCACGCGCGCCTGGGCTTCGCCGTCGACGCGGCGCTGCGCACCACCGTTGGCCTCCTCCCTGTGATTGTGCCGTTGGTCGCCGATCCGGCTCGGCGACCGGTCGCGGAAGACCGGTTCGGGCGCCCACTCGAAGACGTGGTGGCGGCCTGGGCCGAGTTGTGGCCGCTCCAGTTCGGGCTAGCCGAGGAGGCTCGGGCGTTGCTGCCGACGATCGGCTAGGCGAAGGGACTCGGGGCTGGCTGTGCCAGCGAGGCCACGACGCCTAGATCGCTCGCCATGGTGGGACCGCTCTTTTGGCCACCGATGCGCCCGCTAGGCGTCCCTTCGCTGGCGAGGTGTGCGGGAATTTGCCTGTCCACAGTGATACAGGGCAAGAACGAGGACCGATATGGACAAGCTCGCGTTCCGATTCGTCCGCCGCCCAGAGAAATCGCTCAACGCTCGCGCGTCCTCGACGGTTAGGCACCGACCGCCACTCGCTCCGCCGCGATCTTGGAGCGCAAGGCATCGATATCCACCTCAATCGTTGCTACTTCGGAGGTCCCGCCTTCTTCCGGGATCTCGCGCCCTTGATCGAGATCGGTCAGGATCAACGCCTCGGCGCAATCCATTGCCATTGCAATCGCTTCCTCGTACGTGGCGCCAAACGTCACGAGGTTGGGAATGTCTGGGCTGGTCACATTGAACGCGGTTCCGTCGGATTCTGGTGTTAGGACGATGCTGTAGCGCCGCGTCATGGCAGGGGTTCCTTTCGCGTTACCGCAAGTCTAGGAACTCTTCTGGCGTCATGCCAGTCAACTTGATGATGTTCCGGAGCGTGCCGGATGGCAAATCGCCTTGGTGCGCAGGAACCGGCACAATGAACCCATCACGCTGCCAGATACGGTGGCCAGTTTGCCGGACAAGCGTGAATCCCGCCCGTCTCAGGACTCCCTCGACGTCGCGCGCCGTCATTGCGGGGAGTTTCACCACCGCGAGGCTCGCCTTTCATCCGCAACCAAACGATCTCCTACGCCGGATACGGTGGCGATCGAGCCTGACTATACGGGCTGACCGCATGCTTACCGGCACTCAGTGTCGCATGTCCTTTCTTGCAACATGGTCACGTCGAACCGCTCCACGCTCACGATGCCCACAGAGAGCATTTGATCGCATTGCAAACACATTCTTAGAGCGCCTATCAAAACCGCTCGCTCGGCAGCAAGACCCGGGGTTGACCCCCCTACCCAGCGGGCTGAGCCCGACGAAGCCCTTCCAGGGCCGAGAACGGCGACGCCTACCCTGACGGTTGTGATAGGCGCACTTAGAGGTCGAATGGCGATCCTCGATGGCGGCGTAACGGGGTGTACTGAGGCGACACCGGGCGACAGGCAGGTCCGCCGCGCTCGCGTCTGTCCAACAGGAGATCTTCTCGACGGTCGATGCGGTTAACCTCCTGGAGCAGATCGAGGGCACCCTGGCCTACGTCGACACGATCGCCCCCCGCCCGGAAGCCCAGCGGTACAAGCAACTCCGGGCCACGCTGGAGACGGCCCACCACCGGATGCACCATCGCCTGCACACCCCCATCCACCACCACGAGGCGCATCGGGAGCATTGACGGCAATGGCGTGTGCGGGGCGCGGCAATCGGGCATGGGCGGCCGAACATCCGCGTCGTCTCGGCTTTGCCCGGGCGTTCCCCTCGTAGGGGCGGACCGGCGTGTCCGCCCGGCCACGACATCACGGCGTGTCGTGAGAGGTGACACTGTCCCCAGACCGCAACGCCCTGGTCAGCCACCGGGCGGACACACCGGTCCGCCCCTACGAGGGGAACGCCCGGGCCAGCATCGGACCCTGCGGGTAGCGGAACCGGCCGGTTTCAACATGGCTGTCGTCTACCGCGGGCGATCGAGCAGTGTCAGAATCGCCCGGCCGATCTCCTGCCGTTTCGCCTTATCGAGCGTGGCGAACGGCAACTGCGCCGCCGGGCCAACGACCAGGAACGGCCGCGCGCCACTGGCCAACTCGATGCTCTGCCCCGTGACAACATACGGCCGCATCCCGAGGTGATCGCGCGAGATCGTCCAGAACGGAACCCAGCCGTCCGGTGAGGCGAATGCGATGAGATCCCGGTAGCGTTTGGCGACCGAGATCAGGATCACATCGGGCGCGAGGTACTCGATCAGGCGATGCCAGAGCGGGACTCCGTCAGCCAGGAACGCAGTCTTGCCGCTGTCCAGCTTTGACCAGGTCGGATCGGTGGCCAGCGGCGAGCAGAGGTCCGTGTGCACGGCGGTATGGCGCGCCCCGTCGAAGAAGCTGGCATCCATCCCGCGTAGGACCTGCTCGAACCAGTCAAACCAGGCCCGGTACGGCGCGATCCGAAAATAGTCGTGAAGCGCGGAGAGGTACACGGACCGCGCCGCCTCGCTACGGTCGTGTGGATCGAGCCCGTGCGCCGCGCGAAAGCGCAGGAAGGGATTTTCCACCGGAAACTCCCGCCGGGACGGATTGAGCCCGACCGTCACAATCCTCAACGGGGAGGCCGCGTAGCGCTCGGCATCACCCCAGTACGGCAGTGGGATCGAGGGCCGCACCACGGCAGGATGGTCTACGGAATGGAGGTAGATGCGCCAGGCCTCGTCAATCAGTGTGGACAGCTCAGGATCTATCAATGGATGCTGCTACTCCATTACTGGCGCCACGAACGAATCACCTCTCCGTCAGCCAATATTGCGAATCGTGCCGAAGCCGACCTGTCTGCCATCGCCGGTTCGGGATTCATTCCGATCTTCGACAGCCTCGTTCGCACGGCGTTAGACGCGGGTCCCGAGTATGGACGTGTCCTGCTTCCGCCGATGCCGATGCCGAATCTCACCACCCAGGCGGCCCAGGTTGAGTAGGACCAGGAGCCGGTGCGCACCCACTCCCTGTTTTTCCCCCGGCTCAATTCGACGGGCTAGAACGCATGCCCGACCGGCACCTCAACTTATGCGAATGCGCGGCGACGCTGCAGAAAGGACCCATAATGCGGTCCCAGCAATCCCATCTCGGGCAGGCGCCGGGCCACCGTGAACCCAGCGGCCCGGCGCCTGCGCTAGGAACGAACCATCAGCGAGGCGTTCGGGAACGCTCCAAGGCCAATGCGTCGGATCAACGCGACGAAATCCTCCAGGTGGGTTTCGAACGCTGCGTGTCCCCCCGGTATCTCGACGCGGTTGGCTCCGGCGCCCTCGACCAACCAGCGCGCGGCGGCTCCATACCAACCATCCCGGTTGTCCTCTCCCACAACCACTGTCAGCGGAACGCCGCTCACGGGCAGGAGATCACGATCCGGAACGAACGCCGCGAATGCGGGCAACTCGATTGAGAAGAACATCGCGGCGTTCGCAAATGTCCGCTCCCGCAACCCGGGGTCGGCGGTCGCGAGCCACGACTCGTACCCCTCATCTCCCGCGTTTGCGCGGATGAACACCTCCATGGCCTGTCGCGGTCCGCCCTCGGCCATGGCCTGCACCATGATCTCGCGGAAGCCGCCGACAATCTCTTCGCCGTTGGGTACGACTGCGAGCAATGGCGGTTCATAGGCGACGGCGTGGCGCACGATGTCGGGATAACGCGCAACCAACCCGCAGGCGATCGACCCACCGCCGCTGTGGCCGACCACCACGGCAGGCGCAAGGTCGAGTGTCCGCAGCAGCGCGGCGGCGTCGTCGGCCTGCTCCTCCACGCTCGTGGCGGTCCAACTCACCGGGCGCGGGCTGCGCGAGCAGCCGCGCCGGTCGTAGGTAACGACCGTGAATTCTTCCACCAGATCGGGCGCAACGTGCGCCCAGAACCCCGCGTCGCCGGCCCCGCCGGTAATCAACAACAGTGCCGGTCCACGACCACAGACCTCGTAGTACAGCGTCGCGGGTCCAGCATCGACGAGCCCTGAACTGGGTATCTGCCTGGCGCTCATGACAATTCTCCTCTGCGTCAGCGGGAATCCCCAGTCTTGAAGCTACGGAGAAGCCGTCAACAGCGCATCGGCGGAAGTACCCAAAGCGAGCAGTCACACGACGTGGGTACTTTTCAGGAGGATTCCTAAACGAGACCGTGTTCGATGGCGAAGGCGGTGGCCGCCGCCCGCGACGAGAGGCCGAGCTTGACGAAGATGTTGCTCACATGGCGGTCGACCGTCCGTTCGCTGAGGAAGAGGTCGGTAGCGATGGCGCGGTTCGTCTTGCCCGCCGCCACGAGGCGAAGCACCTCTACCTCACGCTCGGTTAGCCCGCCCGCCGCCTTCGGCGCCTCCTCCCGGATGAGTGCCTCGACCTGGATCACGTCAGGCACCGCGCCAAGCTGCCGGAAGACCCAGCGCGCCGCGTCCAGTTCCATCGCCGCCGTGTCTCGATCGCCGAGGGCGCGGTAGGCGAGGCCGATCAGTACCCGGGCACGCGCGGCATCGTAGGGCGCTTTCAATTCCTGCCGAGCCGTCCATGCCCGGCGCAGCGCTTCGACGGCAGCGCTGGCATCGCCCTCGGCGAGGAGCACCGCGCCCGTCGCGTGGGCCGCGACCGCACGCAGGAGCGGCGCGTCGAAGTCGGCCGAGATCCCGGTCAATTCGTCGGCGGCGGCGCGGGCCGCCGGCACGTCACCCACCGCGAGCATGATCTCGGCGTGGGCGGCGAGCACCTTGGCGCGGGACAGGCGATCCTGTACTTCCTCAACCGCGCGCCGCATTGCCGCCGCCGCGGTGTCACTTTGCCCCTGAGCGAGGCGCAGCAGCGCTAATCCCGGCTGTGGCGTGCACCCGAATTGGCTCGCCCGGCGGTACGCCTGCTCGGCCTTGGAGAATTCGCCACGCAGCCGGTGGAGTTCCGCCCGCCGGTAGAACGCCGGTCCAGTCGCCGGGCCAGGAGGCTTGGAGAGCCACTCGCATGCCCGCCGCGATTCCTCCAGGGCATCCGACCACGCTCCGTGCAGTTGCATGATCTCGGCCCGGTAGACCAAACACTGCCCACGGTAGGGCACGAGGTCCGGCTGCGATGCACACCAGTGGCTGAGCGCCGCCGTCCACTCACGCGCCCGGCGCAACTCGAAGACCTCTTCGCACGCATCGAGCACGCTGCAGTAGGTCGCTCCAACGAGGATCGGCGACACCTTGTCAGTTGTGACCGCAACCATTACCTCGTCGAGCAATGCCAAGCCTTCCGTCATCCTTCCCAACCGGATCTGCACCCGCCCCATTCCGGTGCGGGCCAACGTCAGGAGATCTAGATCCCGGAATCGCTCGCCAATTGCGGCGGCCTGACCAAAATTGACGTATGCAGTCGCGAAGTCACCTCCGGAAAAGCGATCGATCCCGGCGGGTATCAGGAAATAGCCCTGCTCTGCGCAATCGAGGTGCTCATCGTCGAGCAGGCGTCGGGCGCGGGCGAGCCAGCCGCTGCCGCGGGCGACTTCGCCCCGGTTAATGAGGCAAAAGGCCAGCCAGAACGCACATTGAGCAGCGCGAGCGACATCGCCCGCCTGGAGACATGCCTGGTGCGCGCGCTCCCAGGCATCGGCGCTTTCGTCGTCTCGACCGACCAGATACGCGGCTACTGCGAGGCGTTCAAGGTCCTCGGAACCCAGCGGCGTTTTGCGACCAGCGGCCGACAGCAGGTCGTATGCGTTGCCCCAGGCACGCTGCGCGAACGCCGCGCGGCCTTGCTCCACCGCTTCGAATGCGCCGACATGCTCTTCCACAACCAGGGACCAATGTCGTCATAGCCAGCGTCCACGTAGTCCGAGGACGGTGCCGACACTGTAACAGTGTCGGCACCGTCCTCCAATGCGGCCCTGCCCGACCAAGCTCGGCCGGCGACTTCACGCCGACCCTCGTCCGCACGAACCCGTCCATCGCCTCCTGAATGTCACGCAACGTCGCTAGGTGCACCGAAAGCCCATAACATGAGAGCAATAACGAACACCGAGGCGGGTCGTAGTTGGAGATACTCAGTGGCGTCGAGAGGGGAGTGACGGGCGATGCGTGACGTGACGGTGTTTAGTGGCAACGCCCATCCGGGCCTGGCGGCGGAGATCTGCCAGCATCTCGGCGTGCCGGTCAGTCCGACCACGATTCGGCACTTCGGAAACGGCTGTCTCCAGGTACAACTCAACGCGAACTGCCGCCAGAACGACGTCTTCATCGTCCAGCCGCTGGCTCCCCCGGTTCACGACCACCTGATGGAGCTGCTGCTCATGCTGGACGCGGCACGTGGCGCCTCCGCCGCGCGGGTGACGGCGGTCGTGCCGTACTACTCCTACGCGCGCTCGGACAAGAAGGACGCGCCGCGAATCTCGATCGCGGCCCGGCTGGTTGCCGATCTGCTCGCCACCTCGGGCGCGAACCGGGTGCTGACGATGGCGTTGCACTCCCCCCAGGTGCACGGATTCTTCAGCGTGCCCGTGGATCACCTCAACGCCCTGGGACCCCTCGCCAACCACTTTGCGGACCGGGACCTGACGAACACCGTCGTGGTCTCGCCCGATCTGGGCAACGCGAAGTCGGCGACGCAATTCGCGCGCATGCTGGGCCTTCCGGTGGCGGCGGGGAGCAAGCAGCGGATCGACGACGAAACCGTCGTCATCGACGCGATCGTGGGCGACGTCGAAGGCCGGGACATCATCGTCCTCGACGACGAGATCGCGACCGGCGGCACCATCTTCGAGCTCTTGCAACGGCTGCGGGAACGCCGCGCGGGACGCGTCTCGATTGCCTGCACCCACGGGTTGTTCATTGGGAACGCAATCGAGCGCCTGCGACAGGAGCCGGACGTGCGCGAGGTGGTGCGGACGAATACGGTCCCGCTCGCGGAAGACCGGCACCTGGACCAGATGTACACCTGCTCGATCGCACCGTTGTTCGCGGAGGCGATCCGCCGCACCCACGTCGGCGAGTCGATCAGCAGCCTGTTCGCGGCGGATTCACGGGTCGCTGGACGTGGCTTGGCGGTGTAAGGGAGACAGCCGGATCTCCATGGTGCGCGGCGATAGATCGGCCTGGGCGGCCGAATCCGACGAATTCGCCTTCCTCGACGCGACCGCCCAGGCCGACCTGGTCCGGCGCGGGCAGGTCCATCCCCGCGAATTGGTCGACGCGGCCATCTCCCGAATCGAGCGGCTCGATCCAGTCCTCAACGCCGTGATCACGCCCCTCTTCGAGCAGGCACGCGCTCAGGCGGAATCACCGACGTTGCCGGACGGCCCTTTTCGCGGAGTTCCGCTCTTACTCAAGGATTTTCTGTGCCAGACGGCGGGCGATCCCTACTTCGAAGGGATGCGATTCCTGCGCGACCTCAACTGGCGCGCGGAGGCGGACACCCACCTTGCCACCAGGTTCCGAGCGGCCGGCTTTATCTTCCTCGGCAAGACAAATCTGCCGGAGTTGGCCGCCCTCGCGACGACAGAGCCGGTCGCCTTCGGCGCAACCCGCAATCCCTGGGATCTCGGACGTTCGCCTGGCGGATCGAGCGGCGGATCGGCGGCGGCCGTCGCGGCAGGCATGGTCCCCATCGCGCACGCCAACGATGGCTTCGGTTCGATCCGGATTCCCGCCTCCTGTTGCGGCCTGATCGGCCTGAAGCCCCCGCGGGGACGCGCCTCCCTCGGCCCAGAGCGAAATCCGGGGCCACTGGGCAACGTCGTCGAACACGTCCTCACCCGCTCGGTGCGCGATGCGGCCGCTGTGCTCGATGCGGTGGCCGGGTCGATGCCGGGGGATCTCTTCGTGGCTCCTCCGCCGGCACGGCCTTACCTGGCGGAGGTCGGCGTCGATCCCGGTCCCATACGCGTTGACCTGCTGCTCAATGACCCGTTTCTCGAGAAGCCGATCGACTCCGAATGTCTGACGGCGGTGGAGGAAACGGGCCAGCTACTGGACGACCTTGGACATGCGGTCGAGGAGGCCGTCCCGCCGACCCTGACCGGGCCGACCGGTCTCGGGGAGGCGCTCGGGATCATCGCGGCCAGCGGAGCCGCCGCTCACCTCGACGGTTGGGCCGCGCGTACCGGTCTGCCGATTGGCCCAGACGATGTCGAGCCGCACGTTTGGAGAAGGGCAGAACAAGGACGAGCATACACGGCGGTGCAGATCCACGCGGCGCTGCGGCGGCTGACGGCCGGAGTGATGCGGGCACCCGAATGGTGGGCAAGCGGATTCGACCTCCTCATCACCCCGACCATGCAACAACCGCCGCCTCCCATCGGCTCGGCGCCTCCCGAGCGCCAGGGCGAGATCTTCGGCCTCGTCACGATGCCGTTCAGCGTAACCGGCCAGCCAGCCGTCTCCCTCCCGCTCCACTGGAGCCACGAAGGGCTGCCGATCGGCGTTCAACTCGTCGCCGACTACGGTCGCGAAGATGTCCTGATCCGGGTAGCAGCGCAGCTCGAAGCGGCCCGACCGTGGTCAGCGCGACGACCAACGTTCCGGCCCGTGGGAGAGCCCTTAGGGCACCGTCCACCTGCTCCGTCAGCCCAGCCCCGTGGGCGATGACGTACGTGCATTATTCGTCGCGCGATGCCGCCGGACTCGGTTCCGCCCAGGAGTGTTTCCGCAGCGGTAGGATGGGTTGGATCTTGCCCCCGGCCGTCCGCTCGATGGGTTCGATGACGACGTCGACCGTAACCTCGTCGCCGAATCGTGCCGCAAACTTCCCCACGATGCGCACCCGCATCGTCTGGCGGTCGCCCTGCTGATCGGCCACGACTGCCACGCGGAAGTGGGACTCCGTTCGCTGGTCGACCTGACACTGCCAGATCTGCTCCTCGTCCGTGAAGCGTGTGCGGATCGCCTGCGGATGAACGATCCGCCCGGAGGGGAGTTCGATCGGGTCGGCGCTCCGCCCCAGCGGGTAGGAGAGGAGCGGCAACGACCGGCCGCGGGCGCACGGATCGAGGAGGAGGCAGGCGACGTCGCCGAGGCGGTAGTTGAGCAAGATCGTGGCGCGGTTGACGAGGTTGGAGACGACCACGCCGCCGCGTTCACCCGGGCCTTAAAGTGCTGTGCGAACAGGTTGCCGCTGCCTGGACGGGACCGTCGCGGCGCTGTCAGGGCGTCGAGCTGGCGGGCGCAGCACCGACCGACGGTGGCAAGGGCCTGTGCCTGGGCCCGGATGTTGGCATTGCGCTGCACCTGCGCGGGCAGGCGGGGGCAGCGGCGGCGCCCTTCGCTGGCGACGCGGCCGAGCAGGCCCAGCGGCGCCAACGTCAGGCCCGCGCCCAGGGTCAGGGCCGGCTGCTGGCCGCCGGTGCGCACGACCGGCGGCAACGGGGCGGCCCGGACCGTGTCGCTCATGCCGTAGGCCGCGACCACGGCGGTCTCCGGGATGGGCCCCGGGCCGGGCCCCGGGCGGTCAAGCACCCCGCCCGTACCGCCCCGGAGCCGCCGACGTCCACATCCATGCCTGCCAGGCGTTTGGGCTCCGGGCCGACCCTCATACCCCCTGAAGGGGGTTGGAACGCCGGGGCGGTGTCCGGATCGCTCCGCCTCCGGCGCGCCTTTTCCAGCCGGTTTCAGCCGGGTTTGTGGATGTAGCCCGGAATCTTCAGCCCCGGGCTACGCTTGGACGGCGCCTCGATCTCTCCCCGGCCCCACGCCTCGGTGCCAGTGAGGCCGGATCGGATCACGCGCCGCCCGGCGCGGCCGCACGCACGGCCAGGAAGTCCTCCCAGGTGCGGCGGCCAACCGCCCGGTCTGGGGCCAGGTTCGCGCCAGCCCGAACAGCGCTGGCGGCCTTGCCGGGACCCGTGATCGGCAGGATCGGGCGGTGCTTACCAACGGCCCGGAGGTAGCCGCGGACCAGGTCCTTCATCTCGTACGCGCGCGGGCCACCCATGTCGGGCACCAGACCGGCAGGAGGGCCCAGCGCAAGATCCACCAGCCGGGCCGCCACCTCATCGGCGTCGATTGGCTGGAACCGGACCCCGGCAAAAGCCGGCACCACCGGCATCTTGGCCATCTGCCGCGCGGTCATGAAGACCAGATCGTGGAACTGGGTTGCGCGCAGGGTCGTCCAGGGGATGCCGGAGCCGGCCACGATCTGCTCCGCGAGCAACTTCGATCGGAAATAGCCAAACATCGCGCGGTCGATGCCGCTGACAACCGGAATTCGGTCGGCCCCGACGACCGAGATGTAGACCAGGTGACGCACCCCGGCCTGCGCCGCGGCATCCACAAGGTGGCGAGTCTTGGCCTCGTCGCCTTTGCTGCTGCCCGCGAGGTGGAGGACGATCTCGACGCCGGCGACGGCGACATCAATTCCCTCGCCGGTGGTGAGGTCGCCGGTCATGTACTCGACGCCGTCCTGTGGGTCGCCGGGGTGCCGGCTGAAGACGCGAACCTCGCGTCCGGCTTCACGAAGTCTCGGGACGACCAGCCGCCCCAGCGTCCCTGTGCCGCCGGTAACCAGAATCGGTGCTGCCATGATGACCTCCTAGTTCCAGGTCTGGTTCGATCGCGAACGGCGAGTGTCGATGCGCACCGGCGGCGGGGAACCGGCACGCAACACGACGAGTACTGGTTGCCGCGCACGTCTATCGCGCGCTCTTATGGCCCAACGGGTGCGCCGCAGGCCGGGCGCCTGGGTCAGGCGAGGCAACAAGGTGGTGATGCGAGCATTCATCTGGGGACTCCGTGCTCCTTGTCACATCTGTCGGGTAGAAGGTGTCAGATCGTTGACGCGTCACTGAGAAGACACCTGGGAACGAGAGGATGTGACCGATGGATGAGCGCGAGTGGCTGGCGGAACGGTTCGAGGAGCACCGGCCCCGCCTGCGGGCGGTGGCCTATCGGATGCTCGGCTCGCTTGCCGAAGCCGATGATGCCGTCCAGGACAGCTGGCTGCGCCTGAACCAGTCCAGCAAGACCGGGGCGGAGGAGATCGACAACCTGGGCGGGTGGCTGACGACGGTTGTCGCCCGCGTCTGCCTGAACATGCTGCGGGCGCGAAATATCCGGCGCGAAGAGGCCTTCGGGGTCCACATCCCCGATCCCGTCATCAGCCATGCGGGTGGGCTCCAGCCCGAGGAAGAGGTGCTGCTGGCGGACTCCGTTGGCCTGGCCATGCTGGTCGTGCTGGATACTCTCTCCCCGGCGGAGCGGCTGGCGTTCGTGCTGCACGACACGTTCGGGCTGCCGTTCGAGGAGATCGCCCCGATGGTCGGCCGCTCCCCAGCGGCGGCGCGGCAACTGGCCAGCCGGGCGCGGCGCCGGGTCCGCGGGGCCGAGGTACCGGCACCCGATCCCGATCTTGGCCGGCAACGGGAGGTGGTGGACGCGTTCTTTCAGGCAGCCCGCGGGGGCGACTTCGATGCCCTGGTCGCCGTCCTCCACCCCGATGTCGTTCTGCGCTCCGACTTTGGGGTCAAGAAAGCAGGGATATCGAAGGTCTTCCACGGCGCGGAGGCGGTCGCCAGGCAGTCCCTCCTCGGAGCGATCCCGGGGGCCGTCCTGCATCCCGCGCTGGTGAACGGCGCGGCGGGGGATGGTGATCACGGTCGAAGGGGCGGCCGTTCGCCGTGATGGGCTTTACCGTCACCGACGGCCAGATCGTCGCGATCGACGCGATCGCCGACCCGGAGCGGGTACGCCGGATTGTGGGTGTTGTGCTAGATGAGGACGACTCATCCGCATCGCGGTAGGGTATCGGGCGATGCATGCATCGCCCCTACGAAGGCAGGTTTGCCAACCAACAGGACATCCATGCGGGGGGTGCCTTCGCCTGATACGCGCCGGATTCCCGTGGTAGGGGCGATGCATGCATCGCCCGGTTGCCAACCATCAACGTACGGGTTGGGAACGTGGGAACGTGGGCGGCGTCGGGTTGAGACCTATCCCCAGTCCACCGCCAAGTCCCCACCGCGGCAGGTTGCCAGCCGTTCCGCCTCTGCCTCAATTCCGGCACGAACCGTCTTCACCAGCGGTTTGAACGGCGCCACCTCGACCCGCAGGCGTTTACCAGTCCGTTCGTGGCTCCAGGTGCCCACCATCCGGCCGTCGAGCAGCACGACAGGTGACAGCCAGCCCTGAGGGCGGTAGACACGAGCCTTGAATGCCTTGGGCAGGACGACGTCGACGTCACGGGGGGCGGCGACGGTGTAGTGGTCGAAGGCGGGCAGGAGGTTGACGACGCCGGTCGGTTTGGCGGTCTGGATTGCCTCCAGTTCGGAGGCGAGGTGCCAGACCCGCTCCCCGTCGATCTCCACCGGGACGATCTCGTCGCCGAGGGCCTCGATCGCCTTGCCGGCCGGGGTGGGAGATGCCATCCCGAACCAGCGGACGAAACCGGCCCGGGTGGCCGGCCCGTAGACCGCGAGGTAGCGGCGCAGCACCTCGGCCATGGCGGCGCCGGGGTGCTGGGCGGGGTGGAGCGGCCAGTCCGGCAGCCACCGGTCCGGGCGGACAAACCGGACGCGCTGGCCCTCGTTTGGGGCGAAGCAGAGGTCGCCACTGCATCGCGGACGGCTTGAGCAGTTCCCCAAAGCCCCGGCGCAACTTCTCCGCCAGGTGGCCGACGCCGCTCAGGCGGGCGACCTCGTCGGCCAATTCTTCCCGGGTGAGGGGATCGCCGGTGAGGGCCTCCGGGATCGCGGCCAGCATGGCATCCGCCTCGTCTTTGGAAACGCCGTAGAAACGCTGCCACGCCCCGGCGTGGTGGCGGGGCTTGAGCGACTGCTGGGCGGCGACGTAGAGCGGCAGATCGGCGGCGGGGAGCACGTGGAGGGTGCCCCGCATCGCCCAGGTTTTCACCAGGGTGCGGTCCTCCCACAGGGCGTGCGCGACCGCATCCGCCATGAAGTTTGTCGTCCTGGCCCAGAGCGTCTGCTCGGCGGAGGAGAGCACCTGGGCGTGGAGCCCGCAGATCCTAGAGGTTATGCCGAGCATCGTCGTCGCAGGGGCTGGCGAAGCAAGCCCCTGCTGCGTCGTACGCCAGGCCAGGACCTGCTCCCAGGTGAGACGGGCGGCGGGAGGCAGGTCTTTCGCGGTGCGCTTACCGGTCATCGCCTCGGATCGTCCGAGCGGCGGCCGTCCAGCCAGGCGCGCAGGACAGCCGTGTGGGCGGCGTAGTGCTCGTCGGCGTACGAGGAGATAAGTTGGCCTAACGGCCAGTCCGGCTCGCCCTCACGAGCGGGACGGACATGGGCGACATGGATGTGCTCGGCGAAGGTGTACGGCCGATCCAGTTCGCTTTCGGGCAAGGCGGCGACCGCTTCCTCCAGGGCATCGGCCCAGCGCGGCGCGTTCGCCTGCACCTCGTCGAGGGAGCGATGCCGGTCGACGGCCTCGTGGCGCCAGGCGTTGCGCTGGTCCTGATCGCTCAGGTCGACATCGGGCGGCGGAACCTGCTCGTGGCCGTAGCACTCCTCCACGGTCGGCAGGTCGCCGCGCATTACCGCCCGCAGTTGGCCCGTCATCCAGCGGCTATCGGCGGTAAGGTGGGCGATGACGTCCTTCGTCGCCCATTCACCTTCCGCGAACGGCTCGGTCAGGCGGTCGTCCGGAACCTCGGCCACGGCCGTCTCCCACGCCACCCGCGCCGCGCGAATCCGCCCCAGCAACGCGTCCTTGCGTTTATCGACCATCGTCCTGACTCCTTCCCGTCTTCCCGTCTTCCCGCCTCCCCGCCTCCGGCAGCGGCGGCGGCCGCCGCGCCATCGGCGACGACTGGACGATCGAGGTCGTCGTCACGCCGTAGAGCAGGAAACGGTCCAGCAGCAGATCGAGCTGATCCATGGCCGGGAAGTGGATCAGCATGACGAAGCAATCGTCGCCGGTCACGCGGTGGCACTCGACGACCTCGGGGATGCTCCGGGCCAGCTCCGCCACCCGTGTCAGTTGTCCCGGGTTCGGCCGGATCCGGACGAACGCCGAGAGGGGCAACCCCAGCGCGGCAGGATCAAGATCGAGCGCATAGCCGCGGATGATCCCGGCCTCCTCCATCCGGCGGACGCGCTCCGTCACGGCCGGGGCGGACATCCCCACCCGCCGGGCCAACTCCGCCATCGTCAGACGGGGATCGTCGCGGAGGGCATCCAGCAGGCGGCGATTGGTAGCGTCCAGCAGGCCATGGGGAGGGCCATAGCTGAAAACCGGATCTGACATTGGATCTCCAGGCGCTTGTTGCCTACCGCTTTCGTATTGCCATGTACGGAGACACTTCGGCATCCTAGCATGGCGGCATGGCGAACGCTCCGCACGATTCCGCCCATCACTGGGGAACCGTTCAACCAGCGCCTCCTCCCCCTGCCGTAGCGTCGAACCCGGATCTACCCGCTGGCCTCGCCCGCCGGTCCCCTCTGCCGCACCGGATCGATGCCACCCTTCCGCCCCACGCCTACTTTCTGATCAGCGCGGTCTTCCATTACCTGGGGCCGGCGTTCGCCGTGCTGCTCTTTGCCGAGGTCGATGTCCTCGGGGTGGCCTGGCTCCGGATTGCGACCGCGACCGTGATCTTCGCCGTCTGGCGAAGGCCGTGGCGCCTCCTGGGGGGCAATCCCCGGCCCGATCTCCGGTTGATCGGCGCCCTGGGGTTGGTGCTGGGGGCGATGAACGCGGTCTTCTACCTCGCCCTCGACCGGTTGCCGCTGGGGACGGTCGGCGCGATCGAGTTCCTGGGGCCGATCGCATTGGCGGCGAGCGCGACCCGGAGCGGGCGCAACCTCGCCGCCCTGGGCCTGGCGGTTGCTCGGGGTCGGGCTGCTGGCGGACGTGCGGCTGGCGGGAGAGCCGTTCGGGTTCGTGCTGGCGGGGATCAACGCCGCCCTGTTCGTGCTCTACGTCGTCCTGGGCCATCGCGCCGCCCGGTCGGGAATGGGCGGAATCGACTGCCTGGCGGCGGCGATGCTGGTGGCGATGGTCGCCGTCTCCCCGGTCGGGTTCAGCGCGGCGATGCCCGCCTTCGCCCGGCCGGAACTGCTTCTGGCCGGGATCGGCGTGGGTATCTGCTCCTCGGTGATTCCCTACGTGAGCGATCAACTGGCGATGGCCCGCCTCTCGCGTGGCACCTTCGCCTTTTTGCTCGCCCTGTTGCCGGCCTGCGCCACGGCCATCGGCGTCGTCGTGCTCCGCCAGTTCCCATCGCTCCCGGAGATCGCCGGGGTGGGCCTCATCGTCGCCGGGGTAGCACTCCGTCGGGAGCCCAGCCAGAGCGGCGTAGCGCCTGATCGGTAGCCCGAGCGGGCGGCTGCGGTAGGTGATCGCTCGGGGCGGCGGGGCAGCCGCATCAGCGGCCGTCGTCTACGCGCGGGCCTCGCGGTGGGGCATTACCTTTTCGACTGCGGCGTCTCGCCGCCCCCGCTCGGGCCGCCCGCTGTGCAGCATTCGCCGATCTTGACTTGCGGGACGGCGATTGGTGGGACGGGGTCCATGATTCGGCCACAGCACAATCCCACCGCACCGGCCCACGTGGCGCGGCGCACGCGGGACAGTGGGTCGTGTCTGCGCAGGCGACAGGATCGTTCTGGTGCTTGCCATTGCGCCGGTTCTCTGGTACGTACACCGACACCCGCGTCGTTTCCGCTCCGCTCCGCCGAGGCCCTCGGGGCCGATCGCCGCATGGGTCTCGGGAGAGCGGCAGCGCGACCGTCCGCGACGCCGGGTGGCCGGTTCGACGGTTGACCCGTTCGCCGGGACCGAGAAGGGGGGCACGATGATCCATCCTCCGCGCACGCGCACCGGGCGGCGCGCCCCGACGAACGGCCCAGGACCCCGCGCGCCCGTCGGCGCACGGCGCGGGATCCTGGCGGGGCTGCTCGCCGCGTCGGTGCTCCTTGCCGGAGCCGGGCTCGGGGCAACGCCCGATCGGGCCGACGACCTCCCCGCGATCCTCCACCCACTCCTCGGGTCGACGCCCGCCGAGGCTCCTTCTCCGGGAACCCCGGCTATCCTGCTCGTCGCCGGCGACATCGCCGAGTCGGGCGGCGCCCAGGCGCACACCGCCGCGATCATCAATGGCCGACCGGGAACCGTGCAGACCCTGGGCGACAACGCCTACGAGTCCGGGAGCGCGTTGGACTACGCGACCTACTACCAACCGACCTGGGGCATCTTCAAGGACCGCACCCACCCCGCGCCCGGCAACCACGAGTACGAGACCAACGGGGACGGGGCAAGCGGCTACTACGGCTACTTCGGGGACGCCGCCACGCCCCTGGACCCCGGCTGCCCCGCCCACTGCCTCGGGTACTACGCCTACGACCTGGGGGACTGGCACGTGGTCGTCCTCAACAGCGAGTGCTTCCGTGACGCGAACCCGAATGTCCCAAACCGCTGTGCCGCCGGTTCGCCGCAGGAGCGGTGGCTCAGGGCCGAGTTGGCCGCCCACCCCGGCTGCCAGATCGTCGCCACCCACCACCCGCGCTGGTCCTCAGACGGCACTCACGGGAACGACCGGCAGATGCAGGCCTTCTGGCAGGCCGCGGCCGACGCTGGCGTCGAGTTGTACCTCGTCGGCCACGCCCACGACTACGAGCGCTTCGCCCCGATGGACGGCAGCGGCACCGCCAGCCCCACGGGGGTGCGCGAGATCGTCGTCGGCACCGGCGGCGCCGACCTCTTCCCCTTCGACCACGTCGTTGCCAACAGCGAGGTCCGCAACAGCACCGCCCACGGGGTGCTGGAACTGACGCTGTACCCCGACCACTACGAGTGGCGCTTCCTGCCCGTGGCGGGGCAGAGCTTCACCGACGCCGGCGAAGGCACCTGCCACTGAGCGGCAGGCGGCATCGCACGCTTCCCCTCAGCGTGATGTCTTCATGGCAGAACCTGGTGCACCGCGTGGGCGGGCGAGGGACGGGCGGTCGAGCGTTACGTGACCCGGGGTCCTCGCCCGCCGTCGCCGCCACCAGGTCCGTGCCCAGCTCGGCCTCCGTGCACAGCGCCTCAGCTTGCCGATCGCCCCCGCCGCCGACGGGGTGGCCCCGCATCGCCGCGATCGTCTCCATGCTCGGCCACGGCCCGAAGGAGGAGAACGGGCGCGGGTCGTCGACGCCGCGCAGCAGGGTGCCCCAGCGCGGCGGGGCCTTCAGGGCCAGGAAGACGGCGGCCAGCTCGTGCCAGGCCGCGACGAAGGCCTCCTCCTGGCCCGGCGCGACGCGCCAGCGGCGAGGGGTAGGGCTGATCTCGCCATCGCTGCTCCTCCAGGACTGAGAACCGCGGCCGACCGCCGGGGTGAGCGCCCCGGCGTGGCCCCCTCCACTCTACGGCATCCGGGGCGGTTCCGGAGCGGAGGGCCCCAGAATCAGGCGCAGGCAGACAAGGAGGGCCTGCCCCAACGGGTCGTGACTTCTCACTAAGGCTGATCTGGTGGAACAACGGGCGGTTGTGGAGGCGGGGAGGAGAGCATGGAGGCATACCCATCGATCGGGTGGAGCGCCCAGTTGATCATGCCGAGGATCGGCTTGACGCCAACCAGCAGGTCGGCGGCATCGATGTCGGCGCATCGTGAACCGTCGCGAGCGTGACCGGGATCGGGGAAGGTGCCCGAGAACAGATCCCTTTCGGCTTGACGCCGGCGCCATCCGCAAGGTCGGGATCGCCGGCGTCGAGAGCGAGCGGGTGAGCGGTAGGATGGAATGAACCGGCGCCGTGCCGACGGCCTGGAGAGGAGGTCCATCATGCTGATCAGCCCCAAGATGAACGACGCCATCAACGAGCAGATCGGTCACGAGTTCGCGGCGATGCTCCAGTACGTGGCGATCGCCACCTACTTCGACGGCGAGGCGCTGCCGACGCTGGCCCGCCACTTCTACCGGCAGGCGGAGGAGGAGCGCGAGCACGCGATGCGCTTCGTCAAGTACGTCGTCGACGCCGGCGGCAAGGTCGCCATCCCGGCGATACCGGCGGTCAAGAGCGGGTTTCGCGCGGCGGAGGAGGCGGTCAAGCTGTCGCTCGAGCGGGAGCTGACCGTCACCAAGCAGATCAACGGCTTGATGGACCAGGCGATCACGGAGAACGACCACACCACGCGGAACACGCTGGCGTGGTTCGTCGAGGAGCAGCTGGAGGAGGTCTCCAGCATGGAGACCCTGCTGCGGATGGTCCAGCGCGCCGGCGAGGCCGGGCTGCTGTTCGTCGAGAACTACCTGGCGCACGGCCAGGGAGCCCATCACGCCGAGCCGGTCGCCGAGCAGGCGTAGGGCGCGGCCGCCACCGGCGCGGCCTGACAATAGAGATCGACCGAAGATCGGTACGCTTGTCACATGGAGTGGACACCCTCCTCGGACCAAATCCCCTTGCTCCCGATCGACGTCTTGGGGCTATCCACGCCGCGCCGTTTCACGGAGGAGCCCGGCAGGGCCATACACCGGAATAGCTTTGTTTGAGTAAACGGTCGCGTCACCTCGTTGGGTCCTTAATACAATCGCCCTGCCATCCTTGATGCCGTCAACGAAGCCTGGGATTGGCTCGTACTCCAACGGCCTGATGGTGGGCGCCGGTGGTGAGTTGCGGACACCATCGGGGGGTCTGGAGGGCTACCGGGGAATTTCTACGAAAAGGCGCGCGCTCACGCCTCGCCACGACTTCCTGGCTCTCCCGCGTTCTCGGTGAAGCGGTCGACCTGTTGGGGCGGCGGTGGTCGGACGACCCCAACCGCTTGTGGTCCAAGCCCGCCTTTCACCAGCAGTGCGGAAGTGGCAGGATGTCGCGGCGAGGCGTGCCGGCCCCGGCCCGACGGGGCTACGAGGTGGATGCCTTCGAGCCGTCGGGGCCGCTGGTCGCCGGTGTGGCGAGGCACATCCCTGAGGGTCTCCAACTCACGGCCTACCGGGCCAACGACGCGGATCTCGCCCATCTCGCGCCCACCCTGCCGGGAGGAGAAGCCGCCGACCTCACTACCCTGCCCCGGTTCGACCCTGCGTACCTGGACCTGGGTAGCCTGTCGCACCTCCTCTCAGAGCAACGGCAGGTCGCGGCCCTGCGGGCGATTTCCGCCTTCACCGATGGGCCAGGGCTGATTAGCTTCCGCACCGATCCCCACGCCGTCGGCGAGGCCCGCTCACAACTGGAGCAACTCAAGCGCCGCCTCTCCGGGCGCAACACAGTCACGGCAACTACTTCCACATGCAGATCGGCTTTTACCAGGCCTTTTGGCGGGAGCAGTTGGGATCGGCCCTTCGCCCAGGCGGGATCAACCGTCGAAAAGCTCGACCCGGCGGATTCGTCTGGGCTCTGGGGGCACGCCGTATTCAGCAAACGGTAGCAGGGTCCGGATCGCCGTTCCACCAATCCTGCCCGGCGGAATACGTCAATTGGCACACGCGAATCGGTGTGCGGATACGGATTCTTTCACATGGGTGGGGCCACGACCCTTGGCCGCTACCTGGGATGATCACGTACCGGTGCTGGTCGGTTCTTCTATGGAGTCCGCGACGTTGACCCTCTCTCACCCCCATGATCCCCCGCTTCGCGTCACTCGTGACCGGCGTCACACTTCCGTACGTTGAATTCGGTGATCCAGAAGGAATCCCGGTCGTCTTTCTGCACGGCTACACCGACTCCTGGCGGTCGTTCGAGCCGATGCTGCCGTACCTCCCGGCGGAGCTCCGGGCCATTGCCCTGACCATGCGTGGCCATGGCGACGCCGATCGGCCCGCGACCGGGTACGGCCAGGATGCCTTCGCCGTGGACGTCGCCGCCTTCCTTACCGCGCTGAACCTGGACCAGGCGGTCATCGTCGGGCACTCGATGGGCAGCAGCGTGGCCCAGCGGCTTCGTCGATCTCCACTATCTGGGGCGCTGCCGCGGTCTGGTGGTGACGACCGGGCCTCAACGATGTGGGCCAGCAACCCGGGCGTCATGGCAGCCAGCGCGTTCATCGCCAGCATGGAGGACCCGGTCGACCCCGCCTTCGTTCAAGAGTTCCAGGCAAGTACCGTCGCTCGCCCGGTGCCGCATTCGCTCATCGCGACCGCCGTCGCGGAGAGCCTGCGGGTACCGGCCCGGGTCTGGCGCGAGGCCCTGGCGAGCCACATAGAAGCCGACTACACCGCCGAACTCGGCAGTATCACAGGCCCGACCCTGCTGCTGGCGGGAGGTCGGGACGATCTGACGCCGTACGACGCGCAGCTCGTCCTTCAGGACCTGATTCCCGGCGCCCGCCTGATCATCTACCCAGACGGAGGACATGCCTTCCATTGGGAGGACCCAGCCCAGGTCGCGGCCGACATCGCGACCTTTGTCCGGGCACTCCCCGAGAGCACGGCCGCGCCAGGGTCCGTCCTGTACAACGGATAGCACAGCGGCAAACGGGCTCGGTGCCCCGGTTGGCAGCGGTAGCCAACCGGGGCACCGGGTTCTCTGATTAGCAAGGGTGGGACGCACATCCCGATCGCAGACCAGATGGACGCGCTAGAGCGCTCGTGGGAATGGTTGACCGCGTGTTCCCGGCCGCCCAGGGCTCACAGGCCCAAGGTTGGCCCAGGGTTGGCCCAGGGTTGGCCCGGGCTGGGAGCCCGACAGCCGCTCCGAGGCGCGCGGCGACGGCGGCAAAGGTTTTCAGTGGTAGCGCATTAGTCCCGTCCAGGTGTCGACTTCCATCGAGGACAATCCGCATGGGCAGACCTGGTTTCGGGGGAGATCGCTGGCTCCCCAGGTTGACCTCGTAGCTTTGACAGGTGGATATGCGAAGAAGATAGGTTCGTCCCGGCCCAAGACAAGCACGCCGCGTCCTCTGGACAATCAGGCTCCGGGCGGACGCAAATTGGTTCGTTGCCCGAGCCAGGCACGCTCGCCCGGCGCGGTCCGTCGATCACGTCACAGTTGAGGAATCGGATGATCCCAACGTCGCCGTCCCTGCTGCGCTCTGCCCCGGGCGCGGTCCTGTCCAAACCTCGGGTCGTTGTCACGGGCCTGGGCGCCGTGACCCCGTTCGGGGTGGGGGTTGCCCGGCTCTGGGGAGGGGATGCTGGCGGGCCGCTCAGCCATCCGCCCTATCACGGGGTTCGACACCGCCGATCTGCCGGTCCGGATCGGGGGTGAGGTGCCGGACTTCAAGGCCGGGGACCACATGGACCGCCGCTCGGCTGGGCGGATGGACGCCTTCGCCCGTTACGCGGTCGCGGCCGCCCGCGAGGCGATCGCGATGGCGAACCTGACGGTGACCGACGAGAACCGGAACCGGATCGCGACGGCGATCGCCTCCTGCCACGGCGGCATCGCCAGCCTGGAGAAGGCCGTGGCGGCGCTGCGGGAACACGGGGCGGCCCGGGTCGGCCCGCTGACCATCCCGCTCAGCCTGCCGAACATGGGCGGCAGCCAGATCTCGCTGGCGCTGGGCCTGCACGGTCCCACGGTCACGCCGGCGGCTGCCTGCGCGAGCGGCACTCAGGCCATCCTCGACGGGATCACGATGATCGAGCGGGGCGAGGCCGATGTGGTGATCGCCGGTGGGACCGACGCGACGCTGACTCCGCTCGGGATCGCCGGGTATGCGGCACTGGGGGCGCTCTCGCCGGGCAACGGCGATCCGGCCCGGGTGAGCCGCCCGTTCGCGGCCAGCCGCGACGGCTTCGTCCTCTCCGAGGGGGCGGCGGCGATGATCCTCGAGTCGGAAGAGCACGCCGTCCGCCGGGGGGCGACGGTTTTGGCGTTCGCCCCGGGCGCGGGCGCCACCTCCGACGCCTACCACCTGACCAGCCCCGATCCGAGCGGGGCCCAGGCCGCCCGCGCCATGAGCATCGCCCTGGAGCGATCCGGACTGAGCGCCGGAGCATGTCGACTACGTGGCGGCCCACGCGACCAGCACCAAGGTCGGGGACATCGCCGAAACGAATGCGATCCGGACTGCCTTTGGCGAGCACGCCGACCGGATGGCCGTCTCCGCGACCAAGTCGCTGGTCGGGCACCTGCTCGGTGCGGCGGCGGCGCTGGCGGCGGTGACCTGCGTCCTGGCGATCCGGGACGGCGTGGTCCCCCCAACGATCAACCTCGACGACCCAGATCCGGACTGCGACCTCGACTACGTCCCCCACACCGCCCGCCAGATGCCGGTCCGCGCGGCAATTGCGAACGGGTTTGGGTTTGGTGGGCAGAACGCCTCGGTACTGTTCGCGCGGCCGTAGCGCCGGACTTGGTGCGGCAAATGGTGGCCACGTCTCGGCGTCGCCCGGGACTCGAAGTCCCGGGCTGAGGGATGGTTCAAACGTGCTTGACAGTCTCGGTCGGCGCCGGAACGAGCCCCCAACCCCCCCGGCCCCCCTCTCTCTCTCCCGGACAGTTTGGGCGGTGGTGGGTCGACAAGCGGGGATCTTTGCGACACTCGGTGGTGCTGAATCGCCGACCGCGCAAGGAGCCCGCGATGCCGACCCGCCTGCGATTGTTGCACGACCTGGACGCGCCGAGGTGGGCGCGCTGCTGCCCGCGGGTCCGGGCCACGCGCAGGTCCGCACCGCTGGCGCTCTTCGCCCTCGGCCTGCTCTGGGCGGGGAGCGCGGCGTTGCCGCGGGCCATGGCGGCGAGCGCTGCCGGTGGCGGCCGCCGACGCCAGCACCGAGCGGCGGCTGCGCCGCTGGCTGGCCAACCCGGCCGTCGTCGTCGCCGAGGGCTGTGGCGGGGGTTGCTGCCGGGCCTGCTGGCGAGCCGGGCGGGGCAGGGGGTGCTGCTGGTGCTCGACCCGACGCCGCAGAACGGGGCGGCTTCACCGTGCTGGCGTTGGGGCTGGTCTGCCGCAAGCGGGTGCTGCCGGTGGCCTGGCGGGTCCTGCCCCAGCAGGAGCGCGTGGCCGCAGCCGCAGATCGCGCCCCTGCGGGCGATGTTCGCCGAGGTGGCCGCCGCTCTCCCGCCCGACTGCGCCGTCACCGTGGTCGGCGACCGCGGCCTGCCCAGCGCCAGGACATCGTCGACGCCTGCCGCGCCCTCGGATGGGAGGCGCTCTTCCGCCTGAGCGTCGACGCCCGCCAGGGCCACCACGCCCGCCTGCCCAATGGGGCGGGTGCTCCCGCTGGGATCTGGTCACCGGGCCCGGCCAACGCTGGAGCGGGCCAGCCGAGCTGTTCAAGGGGGACGGCTGGCGGCCGATGGCGGTGACGATCCGCTGGGACCGGGGGCAGGCGGAGCCGTGGGTGCTGGCCTCGACCCGCCCCGGCGGGGCCGCGCGGGCGCGCGGGTACCGCCGCCGCGCCCACGCCGAGGCGACCGCCGACACCAAGACGCGCGGCTGGGCGATCGAGGCCAGCAAGGTGGCCGACCCGGCGCGCTTCGACCGGCTGTTGCTGGCGCTGCACCTGGCGTACTGGTGGGCGACCCAACTCGGCCTGCGGGCGATCCGCCGCGGCGAGCGCCGCCGCTTCGACCGCGCCGACCGGCGCGACCTGAGCGTGGTCCGCATCGGGCGGGCCTGGCTCGCCGAGCAGCTCGACCGCCCCGTCCGCCGCCCGCCGCTCCCCTTCCGCCCCACCGCCGACGGCTGGACCTTCACCTGGCTCGCCTAAACTGTCCGGGAGGGGCGCCGGCCCCCCCTCCCCCTGCCGCAGCGGGGGGAAGGGGGGAGACGCGCGGGGCAGGGGGCGTGACGATCGTCAAGCGCTCGTGGCCGGATCTGAACCATCCCTGAGTGACGGAAGTCCCTGCGGGACTGAGCACGAGGCGGGAGGTCGGTGTGCGCCCTGGTACATTCTCCGGAGG
>CAVRUD010000017.1:0-71731 GCA_963724285.1 uncultured Chloroflexia bacterium
TACTAGCCAGGAGTGGGAGCGGCCGATAGCCTGGGAACATGAAGGCGAGCAAGATTTATCTCCGCCTGGGATGCCTTCTACCTCGGCTAGGGGCAGACCCGTCCTGAAAGCACGTCGGGAGGTAGCACGATGACCACGAATACCTACGCTCCCGCGGTGAACCGGCACTACGGTCGCCGCGATCTCGGTGAAATCATCCTGGCCGCCGTCCGCGCCACTGGAAAGGACCCGGACCGCCTCAGCCCCGAGGATCTCGCACCGGCCACCGAATTCCACAGTCGCGGTCGGGAGGCAACGCGGGAACTGGCGCAGCTCGCCAGCCTGCGGGCCGACGTGCGGGTGCTCGACGTCGGCGGTGGGCTTGGGGGTCCCGCCCGCACCCTGGCGAGCGAGTTCGGCTGCCAGGTGACGGTGCTGGACCTGACCGAGGTGTACTGCCGCGCCGGGGAGGCGCTTACCGTGCGCACCGGCCTGGGCGACCGGATCGGGTTCCGGCATGGCAACGCGCTGGATATGCCCTTCTCTAAGGACGAAGAGTTCGACGTGGTCTGGACGCGGCGCAGCTCGATGAATATCGCCGACAAGGAACGGCTCTACGCCGAGATTTGGCGGGTGCTGCGTCCCGGCAGCCAGGGTTCGCCATGCACGAGATCATGGCCGGGTCGCTCCAGCTGATCCCACTTCCCCGTGCCCTGGGCTCGCAACCACGGCCATCAGCTTCCTCCGGCCGGCAGCCACCATACGGGCGCTATTGGCCGAGACCGGCTTCGCTGAGGTGGCATGGGAAGACGTGTCGACGCCGTCCCTGGCGTTCTTCCGGGAGCGCCTTGTCGCGGCCGGCCAGGGCGGTCCGCCATCCATCGGCCTGCACCTGCTGATGGGCGACGACTTCGGCTCCATGTTCCGGAACCAGGTTCGCAATCTGGAAGAGGACAGGATCACGGTGATCCAGGCGGTATTCGAGCGTCGGTAGCGTGCGCGTCCTAGGCCATCACCCGCAGTCGGTCATGGCCACGGGTCTCGGCCTTCCTTAGGGCCTATGCCGGCGGTAGCGATGTAGGTGAAGGAGGGCGTCACAATGGACCGGCAATCACCATTCCGCGCGCTGCTCGCCTATCTCCTCGTTGCGCTTCTCCTGACAGCGCCAGCGGCCGCCACCACCAGCAGCGACGAAGCGGGCGGGCCGCCAGAACCCGGACTCGTGCGGCAGATAGTCGGTGCTCCGGTGGTACCGGTTGGTCTGGTCACGGGGAGGCCGACAGACGTCGTCATCGACCTCGACGCCGCGCTCGACCCGAGCCTGCCGGGTCGCACGCCGCGCGCCGGCGGGACGATCAGAGTGACCCTGCTCGAGGCCTCCGAGCGCCATCCAGGCAAGTACGTGCTGCGGTTTCGCCTGGCTGGTGGGAACACCGTCGAGACATTCGTGGTGGTGCAGTAGGCGCGTTGTCCGTCAAGCCGCACCGCACACGCTGTCGCCGGGCCACCGTGGCCCGGCCGCCAGATCGAACGGATCTTACGGATCAACCAGCTGAGCAGACGATCACCCAGGACCTGGCCGGAGCGCTGCCGTGAGGCGGGGATGCCCGCCACCTACCGCTCCAAGATCGCCGCCTATTGGCTCGCCAGAGGAATGCGGAATGGGGAACGATGTGATCAGCGTGCATCGCCTCTAAGGAGATCTCCCTGCCGCAACTCACGCACCGGCTGTTGGCTTGCCGGCAGATCACCGTCCGCTCCTCGCGCGTGGAGAGGCGTTGCGGGTCCTTGGGCACGAGGTCCGGGATGAACCGCAGGGCTCGACGAATGGAACCGTCGCGCCGGATTTGATGTTCTCCTGTGTTAGTACGAAATCAAACGTCGAGGCTGTCTCCGACTCGGCCCTACCTGCGATACTAGCGGACCACGCAACGGCGGAAGCCCGGTACTGGGAACGGGAGCTTTGACTCCCCGTCCCGTCCGGGTCCGTCTCCTTTTGGGAATCCGGGTTGCGCTTAACCCGCGTTGGTCAGGAGACGCCCGCCGATGACCGCCGCAGCCGCCCACCTGGCACCCCATTCCCACATCGACCTGGCCGGCCTCGACACGCCCAGCCTCGTGGTCGATGAAGACCTGCTCCGGCGCAACATCGCCGAGATGGCCGCCTTCGCGACCAGCGTCGGCGTAGCGCTCCGGCCTCACATCAAAACGCACAAGACTCCACAGGTGGCCAGGCTGCAGATTGGGGCGGGCGCGATCGGGATCACCTGCGCCAAACTGGGCGAAGCAGAGGTGATGATCTCCCGGGCGGCGTCGACGACATCCTGCTCGCCTACCCCGTCGTCGGCAACATCAAAATCCAGCGCCTGCTCTGCCTGATGGACAAGGCACGGATGATTGTCGCACTCGACTCCCGCGAGGCCGCGGCGGCTCTCTCCCGCGCCATGATCGCCGCGGGCCGCACGCTGGAGATCTACGTTGAAGTCAATACCGGCCAGAACCGGGCTGGAGTACGCGCCGGCGAGGAGGCAGTCTCCCTGGCGCTCGATCTTGCCAGGGTCAAAGGGATGCGCCTGATCGGGATCATGACGCACGAAGGCCATTCCCACACCGTCTCCCCCGCCGAGATCGAAGCCACCGCCACGGCGGCCGGCCAGGCAATGGTCGAGACCGCCGAGGCGATCCGCGCACACGGGATCGAGCTCCCGGTCGTCAGCGTCGGCTCCACTCCAGCCGCCACCTTCACCCCGACCGTGCCCGGTGTCACCGAGATGCGCCCCGGCACCTACGTTTTCAACGACGTCAGCACCATGCAGTGGGGCAGGATCGGGCCGGAGGACTGCGCCCTCCGCATCCTGGCCACGGTCATCAGCCGCCCCGCCCCGGATCGGGCCGTGATCGACGCCGGCTCGAAAACCGTCTCCCTGGAGAAGGCTCCGAATCACCCCGGCCACGGCTACATCGTCGGTCACCCCCGCGCCACCATCGTCCGCCTGAGCGAGGAGCACGGCGTGATCGAGCTGCCGCCGGACGAGCCGGGATTCCAAGTCGGCGACCGCGTCTCCGTCATCCCCAACCACGTCTGCCCGACGGTCAACCTCCAGGACCGCCTCTTCCTCATGCACGAGGGCCACCTGGCCGAAGCCTGGACGATCGCGGCCCGAGGGAAGGTGCAGTGAATCGAGAGACGTGAGACGTGAGACGTGAGACGTGGGTATAGAGACGGAATAATGGCGTGAAGGTGACGGACAGGCGTCAAGGGAATGCTCCGCTATCACGTCTCACGTCTCACGTCTACAAAGGCAGAGATCTCGCGGGGCGGGACTCCTGCCGTTTCCGCTGGCGGTCGTCACCTTCGTCCTGACCTACTGGTGCGTCGATATCACATCCCCGGCCCTGACGGAGATCCAGGACGACCTCGAACTCAGCGATACTGTCGCTGGCCTGATCTTATCCGTCTTTTTCGCCGGTCGCCTGGTCGCCAACTTCCCGGCGGCCTTCCTCGCCGACCGGGTCGGAGCCCGCACAACGGCCGGGATGGGCGGAATCCTCCTCCTGGCCGGATCGATCCTCGCCGCAAGTGCGCCGAACGAGTACGTGTTATTGCCCGCCCGAGCCCTGCAGGGGGCCGGCGTATCGCTGCTCGTCCTGGCGGCCTTGCTCTCCACCCTCCGTGCCCGGCCCGGTGATGGCGCCGCAATGACGATCTTCAACATCGGCTCCGGGGTGGGGGGCGCCTTCGGGCTGATCAGCGGCGGTCTGCTCGCCGAGAACGCCGGGTGGCGCTCGATCTACTGGCTGTCCGCCGGCCTCGCGTCCGTTCTGACGGCTACCGCGATCGCCACCCGGACGCGCTGCGCCGGAGCCCAATCCCAGGATCACGCGTCGGCGTCTTCGGCCCAGCCTGCCCCGGTCACCAGTTCATCGCCAACTCCGAGGCGTACGCTGGCCGCCGCACTGGCGGCGAACCTGCTGGTCTATGGCAACTACAGCATCTTCGTCGTCGGCCTGCCGCTCTATGCCGACGAGCAGTTCGGCGCATCTTCAGAGCGCATCGGCACGCTGCTGTTGATCACGAACCTGACCCACCTGGCCGCCGCCCTGCCCAGTGGGCGGTTCGTGCGACGCTGGGGCAGTGTGCGGGTCCTGACCGTGTCGTTGGGCGTCGTCGCGGCCGGGATGCTCTCGTGATCGCCTCGCCGTCGCTCTTCTGGGTCGCACCGGCGATGGCGATCTACGCGGTCGGCGCGGTGGCCAGCAACATCGCCGCCGGCGACCAACTCCTGCACCTTGGCGGTCAGGGCGGGAAGGCCGTCGGCCTGATGCGCCTGAGCAGCGACGTCGGCCTGGTCCTCGGGCCAGCCGCCGCCGGTGCCCTGGCCGACCTTGCAGGAGCCGAAGCCCCGTTCATTGTCCTCGCGGTCCTGACGGTCCTGATTGCCGGGATTGTCGCCCGAATTGGGGCAGCGAAGTCTCCGGCAGGGTAGGCAACGGCTGCTCCATGGGTGCGTCGAGTGTGGAAGTCCAGACACATGTGAGGATCGGGCGGAGGTGAAGTGAGAGGATCGTCCCGGGTATCTTGGGGGTGCTTAGTCGCCCAAGGTGCAGGAGATCCCCTCGTGAGCAAGCATAGCAAGCGGAACCGGCGGCGGATGGGCCAGGCTGGGATGGGCGGCGGCTTCCGGGTCGTGCGCCAGGTGCCGGTGCGGCTCCAACGCCACCTCCCCACGGCCCCGGTGCTCAGCGCCGAGGCCCACTACCGGCTGCGCTGCCTGGAGCACGCGGCCCGGACCAGCGTGCGCGAGGCCTCCCTCGCCTTCCGGGTCCCGGTCGCGACGATCTACCGCTGGCGCAGGCGGTTTCGGCCCGACGATCTCACGACCCTGGAGCCGCGTTCCCGCCGCCCGCGCCGGACCCGGCGTGCGACCTGGACGGCGGCCCAGGAGCGGGCGGTCTTGGCCCTGCGGCAGGCGCACCCCCGCATGGGCAAGGAGCCGCTCCGGGTCCTGCTGGCGCAGCAGGGGCATCACCTGAGCGCCTCGATGATCGGGCGGATGCTGGGCAGCCTCCGGCGCCGGAACCTGCTGCGCGAGCCCCATGCGGTGCGGGTCCGCCCGCGGAGATCGGTCCGTCCCTACGCCACCCGCGTCCCCAAGGACAAACGCCAGCCGACCGAACCCGGCGCCCTGATCCAGCTCGACACCATGCACCTGCGCCCCCTGCCCGGGGTCGAACGGCGCCAGTTCACCGCGATCGACGTCGTCAGCCGCTGCGCCGTGGTCGGGGTCCGGGCCTCCGCCTCTGCGGGGACGGCCGCCGTCTTCCTCGACGAGCCCATCGCTCGGATGCCGGTCCCCCTCCGAGCGATCCAGGTCGACGGCGGCAGCGAGTTCATGGCCGGGTTCGAGGCGGCATGCCGGGCCAAGGGCATCGCCCTCTATGTGTTGCCCCCGCGCAGCCCCAAGCTCAACGGCCGGGTCGAACGGCTCAACGGCACCGCCAGGCGCGAGGTCTGGGAGTGCTACGAGGGCGACCTGGACCTGCCCGCCCTCCAGGCGGCCCTGCGGGACTGGGAGGTCCACTACAATGCCGTCCGACCCCACCAAGCCCTGGGCTACGCCACCCCGTCCGCCTCCCCCTCCTCCCAGTCATTCTCAGATGTGTCGAACTAGGACATCGAGTTGGCGGTACCCGGGGACAATGGGACAATGCCCAGGCCTCGCCCGGGGCTGAAGACCCCGGGCTACCTCTACGAAGCCGGCTAAAGACCGGCTCCCAACCGCACTACACCTTGGAGGCCCCGGCCTAACTGGGCGTAGGGGCGGACCGGTGTGTCCGCCCGGCGACCACCCGCGCCGTCCCGCTCCGGCAACGGCGTCCCAAGACGGTGACGGGGCGGCCGGCAACCGGGCGGACACACACCGGTCTGCCCCTACCAAGCGATCCACGGCCGCCATACCAAAACCCGCTATTCTTTCCAGCCGGCTGATGAAGGTGGCGCAAACGATCGGTGTTTTCGGGGGCATCGGTGGCCCTGGGCGCCGCGCGCCGCCCGCCGCCCGGGGCTCACGGCGTGACCTTTACCCACATCTCCAGAACGGCGCGGTATTCCGGGGAAATGGGCACCCTGGTTGGTGTCGCGCGTCGCCGCGATGTTCCCGAGATGCCGGCACGTTTTTCGCGCGACTCCTTGTCGCCACTGAGATGTGGGCAAAGCTCACGGCTCACGGCCCGGGCTGAACCCGACAGCCTCTCCGAGGCTAACGAAGGGCGTGCTCTTAGCCTCGGAGAGGCTGTACGTTGAGCCCGGGCCAACCTTGGGCCGTGAGCCCCGGGCGGCAGCGGAGATGCCGTCTCCCGTCCCAGCACCGCCCCGACAACACGCGATCCATTCCGCAACCTCCATAAGCCGACTTTTCTGGAATAGCCCGAGGTCTTCAGCCCCGGGCGATGCCCAAGATGGCGTTCCACCACCCCGGATGCCACTAAGATCCGCCAATCCACCCGGGCGCCGGGCTGATCCGGAGCGAGTGGGCCGGCGACTCCGGCAGGCCCGCCGGTATCTCGACCTGGATTCCCCCATCGACGCGCGATGAAGACACCGCGCCTCTCCCGAGAAGTTCGACCGTTGTTCCCTCGCCAGCGGCCCGGTTTTCGATCATGAGGGTTCCGGGCGCGGGCTGCCCGAGCAGGGTGGCGTAGAGGTCGCCGTTCTTCTGGGTGAATCGCACCGGGATACCGGCCGAGGACGTACCGTCGGCTACAGTCCACGGCCGCGTCCCGTAGATCGCATCGCCGTTGACGCCAAGCCAGGCGCCCAGGGCTCGGAGACGGACCTGCTGGCCTTCCTGGATGCTGCCGTCGGCGCAGGGTCCGACGTTGAGCAGGAGATTGCCGTTCTTGCTCACCACATCGACGAAAAACCGGATCAGCTCATCGACCGGGATGAAGTTGCGGTCATCCTCCTGCCGGTTGTAGCCGAACGAGAAACCGATCCCCCGGCACGTCTCCCACTTGTCTGGCCGGATTGTGGAGAAACTGCTGTATTCAGGCGTCACGTAGTCCGGCGGCACCAGGTAGTAGCGCGTCCCGTCTTCCCGCTGGTGCTGGAAGCGGTCGTTTACCAACCCGTCGGGGGTCCGTTCGTAGAAATCGGCGACGATCTGCGGCAGTTCCGACACCCGGGGGTAGCCGATATCGTTCCACATGATGGAAATGCCGTAGCGCTCGATCAACTCGCGCCAGTGGGCATCGAAGTAGGCCGCGGCGGTCGCATCCTGGAGGACCGTTCCACCGACCTCGTGCACGTGCGTTATCGGCTCGGAGTGCATCGTCCAATCAAGGCCGCCCGAGTAGTAGGTCGCGAAGTGCAGCCCATCAGCCCGGACGGCTTCGGCCATATCCCCGACGAGGTCACGGGAAGCGTGGTAGTCGCCACGGACCGGATTGGGCACACGGCTGGGCCACAGGCAGAAGCCATCGTGGTGCTTGGAGGTCAGGACGACGTACTTCGCGCCCGCGTCGCTAACCATCGCCGCGAATGCGGCCGCATCCCAGGTCTGGATCTCCCGGTTGAAGGTCTCAGCGAACGCCTCGTAAGGGGCATCGCCGTAGGTCGCCTTGTGGTGCTCGGCGGTCGGGCTGCCGGGGATGCGCAGGGTGTTGAGGTACCACTCGGCGTAGGCGTTCTCGCTGAACCAGGTCACCCAGTCGAACCGGTCCCCGGCCTCGTCCAGCGTGCCGGTCGTCGTCGCCCAGCCAGGGACCGAATAGAGGCCCCAGTGGACAAAAATGCCCAGCTTGGCGTCGTCGTACCATGCCGGAGTCGGTCGGTCGAGGCGAGCGGTCCCGTGGATGTCCTGGCCATCGCCCTGGTGCTCTTCACCCATATCGCATCCTCCGATCAGCAGGTAGCGGTCAGCAGTCGGCCGTCAGCAAGGAACTGTCCACGGCACGTTCGGCCACACGTCGCGGTTACGACGATGGGGCCGGATTGTATACAGCTATCCTCACTTGCGCTTCCAGCCTCGGCGATTGCGCAATCCTGAGAAACCGAGATCCGTCCGGAAACGTTTCCCAGATAGCACCGTTGCGCAATCTCGAGGACCTCCATGTCGATCGTACCCAGCCGCATAGGCAAGGCCACGCCTGCCATCGCCATTCTCCTGATCCTGGTGCTGGCGCCGCTGGTCCCATTCCGGCTGGACGCTTCGGCGAGCGACTTCCGGGCGGAGATTCCCGCGCACGTAGCCGCTATCCCCAACACCCCCGTTGGAGAGCAACTCGGCTGGATCCTCGGCCAGCTGAATTCGGGCGCCAAGAACCTGGGGCCGATCCGCACGGCGGAGCATTTTGCACCCGACTACCTCGATGCCCTCCCGACAAAAGAGCTCATCACGACGATTCGGGATCTCTCGACTGCTCTGGCCCCGGTCGGCCTTGCCCGCGTCGAGGGTGTCAGCGATCCCCACCGGGCGGTGGTCATCCTGACAACGGATGCAATCGACGACTGGCGCCTGACCATCGGCGTTGACCCGCTCCCTCCACACCAGATATCCCAGTTCTACCTCGCCCCGGTCGCCTACCCCGCCCCGCTGGCGGTTCCGCCGTCCACATGGGCCGAGTTGGACGCCGACCTGCTGACCCTGGCCCGAGATGCATCCTTCCTCACCGCCGAGATCGACGGCGGCACCTGTTCGCCCATTCACGGCCTGCATTCCGACGAGCCGCTGGCGATCGGATCGGCGTTCAAGCTCTATGTCCTGGGAGAGCTGGTCGACCAGATCGCCCACCGGGAGGCCAACTGGGACGAGCCCCTCGCCATCCAGGACGATCTGCGGAGCCTCCCCTCCGGCGAGATGCGCCTCGATCCGGACGGCACCACGTACCCCCTCCTGGTCTACGCCCAGCAGATGATCGCGGCCAGCGATAACACCGCCACCGACCACCTGATCGACCGCCTCGGCCGCGAGAACGTCGAAGCCGAGATGCGCGCGATGGGCCACACCGCCCCGGAGAAGAACGTCCCCCTCCTGTCAACACGGGAGTGGTTCGCCTTCAAGGTCAAGCTCGGCCCCCTCGCCACCATGGGCTATCTCAACGCCGACGACGCCGCCCAACGTGCCTTCCTCGCGAACGAGGTCGACCCCGCGGCTGCCACCCTCGAAGAGACCGATACCTTGAGCTGGATTTCGCCCCGCAGGATTCACACGATCGAGTGGTTCGCCTCCGCCGCGGACCTCTGCCGCGCCCTGGCTTCCCTGCACGAGCGCTCCACTCAGCCCGGCCTAGAGCCGATCTCCGGCATCCTCTCGACCGACCCCGGTGTCGTCTTCGATGCCCGCGTGTGGAGTTATGTCGGGTACAAAGGCGGCTACGAGACCGGCGTCCTCAACCACACCTGGCTCCTCCAGCGCGGCGACGGCCGCTGGTTTGCCATGGTCCTCACCCTAAACGACTCCCGCATCGAACTCGATAGCCACACCGCCACCCGCCTCATGATCCCGGCGGCAGCGTTGTTGGCAGGCGAATAGCGTCAGTGTCTTCCTGGTTGATTGGGCGGGTACTCCGGGGTTTAAGGGGCGCCGCGTGGGTCCGCCCGGGGCTAAAGACCCGGGTATTGATCCGGTTGAAGCGGCTGAGAACGTTCGATGTGATGGGGAGTCGTGTTCGCCCCCAGGGGGTTATTGGCTACACACCGGGGTCTTTAGCCCCGGGCGACCAAGCGGCTGAATCATGGACATTGGTCGGCCCCAATGCGGCGGTCCTTCACCACTTATCTCCGCCACATCCGGTGCAGCCCAACCACTACACCGGCGTCCTTTGGATCTGGCCAGGGGCCGTCGGCGGTGGCGCTCGCCCGGCTCCAGCCGGCCTCGTCGGCGGCGGTCAGGAAGCGGGCGGCGGGCGGGCGGCCCGGTTCTGCCAGCCAGAGCAGACCGCCCGGAGCGACCGTTCGCTCCATGAATCGGAGCAGCGGTTCGACGTCCCGCGACTCGTAGAGGACATCCGCCGCGAGCACGATCGGGAACCCGCCTCCGGCAAGCGCGAGGAAGTCGTCGGTCGGTTGGCGCCAATTGAGTTGAACTGTCTCCGGTTCGCGCCCGGCAATCCGCAGGGTGTTGTACCGGCAGAGCAGCAACGATTCCGGGGAGTAGTCGGCCGCGATCAGGTCCGCTTCCGCCCGCAGGGCCGCCGCCGCCGTCACGCCGAGCCCGCTGCCGACTTCCAGCACCCGCTCACCGCGGACCAGATCCGGCTCCCGGGCGATGGCCCGCGCCAGCGCGATCCCGCTCGGCCACAGCTCGGCCCAGTACGGCAGATGTTGTTCGGGGTCGCTTTCAGCGCCATCGAGCAGCGCGTCCATGTCCTCCGGCCGGAGAACGAGGTACGGCTCCACTCCCGGCGTGATGATCAGGGTGGTCTCGGCCAGCGGCCCGATCGCTCCAATTTCGGCTCGCAGGGCTAGTAACCGCTCGTCCATTGCCCCAGCGGCAGCCGCACCGTAAAGGTGCTGCCATTCCCCTCAACGCTGGCCACGCTCACCGAGCCGCCATGCAACTCGACGATATGCTTGACCCCGGAAAGACCCAGCCCCGTCCCCTTGGCTCGACCAAGAGCGTTCTCCGCCCGGTGGAAACGATCGAAGATCCGCTCATGATCGGCTTCCGGAATGCCGATCCCATGGTCCTGGACATGGATGAGCGCCCAGCCAGGATGCGCGGGCTGGTCACCGCCATCCACGGCAACGGTCACGGCGATTTCCTCGGTGCCTGGGCTGTACTTAGCGGCATTGGTGAACAGGTTCCAAAGGACCCGCCGCAGCCGGGCCGCATCTACAGAGATCTCCTGCTCTGTCACCTCGGCGACGAAGCGGACGTTGTGCCCGGGCACCTGCGGGCGCCAGCGGTTCACCTCTTCACGGACGAGCGCCACGAGATCGACCGGCTGGATATCGAGCGGTAACTGCTGCCCGACCCGCATCAGCGAGACATCGAGCAGCTCGTCGATCTGGCCGCCCATGGTATCGGCAGCGCCCTGGATCGTCGCCAGCGCTTCGGCGATCCTTTCCCCGTCCGTGTTGCCAATCCGGGCCGCCTGGATCGCCGCCAGTTGGGCCCGCCCCTTGATCACCGTCAGGGGCGATTTCAGGTCGTGCGAGGCGCTGGCCAAAAACTCGTCGCGCAGGCGGATTGCCGCCTCCATCGCCTCCCGCGATGCCGCTTCCACGGCATGCAGGCGGGCCCGCTCCAGCGCCTGGGCGCTGAGATCGGCGATGGTGAGGAGGAGGTCGCGCTCCTCCGGGCTGAATGGGCGGTCCTCCGGAAAACCGAACCCGATCGCCCCGATCGGCCGCCCCTCGAACAGGAGGGGCATCGCCGCCGCGGCTCCGTTCCCGCCATCTACCGGGATTTTGCCGAAGTACGGGTAGGCCGCCGCCCGCTCCGCTCCAGACTCGACGAAGATCGCCTCACGCCAGCGCACGACCTCGCCGAACATCGAGGGCGCATCGACCGGCACCGTCGTGAGACGCTCGGTCACGTCGGTCGGATAGCCTACGGCCCGTAGGGTGATGAACTACCGCCCGTCGTCGGAGATCGCGGCCACGACCCCGAGATTGGCGCCGAGGAGCGGCCGGATCTCGTCGACCACGACTTCGGCCACCTCGGCCGGTCCGAGCGCCCCCGAGAGGGCGGCCGACACAGCCTGCAGCCGGGCCCCGCGTTCGGTCGCCCGGACCTGCGCCGTGATGTCCTCCACCAGCGCGACAAAGCCTCGAACCTCGCCGGTGGGGGCGATGTCGGGGACATACGTTCCCCGGATGGTCCGCCAACCACCGTTGCGGAAACGAACGTTGCGCTCGTAGGTCACCTGCTCGCCGGCCAGCGCGCGGCGCACATGCGGCTCGATTGGGGCGTAGGCCTCGTCGCCGAGCACATCGACCATGCGGCGGCCAACGATCTCGGCTGGCGCGTACCCGTGCCACTGCTGGTAGGTCTCGTTGACAAACCGGTAGCACTCGCCCGCGTCGACGTAGGAGATGAGGACCGGGAGGCTGTTGGTCACCGTGCGCAGCAGCGCATCGGAGCCGTCACTGAACGGGTAACCCGAGCGGCCGAACTGCCGCGCGACCCCGGACGCCGCCGCTTCCGGCGGGACGGAATTGATGGAGCCGTCGTTCGACCCTAGTGATACCGGGCACTCCTCCCGGGCAGCCACCGACATTCATTCCCCCAACAGGGCATACCCGCACGGAGCGGGCAACAGAAGTGGTTTGAATTTCGTGTATCAGAATCATAGCGGGTCGCGACGGTTTTGCGTCAAATCCATCGGTACCACAACGTGTCTGTGCCTTTTGGGGGATGTCGAAAGAATCGACGCTACGAATAGTGCGTCCTGATCCAAACGCGCATCGGGGCCGGATCGCGATTGGCCCAGGCGAAATACGGGATCGCGGGCACGGTTGTCGCGGACGCTACTCGCCGATTGACCTCATTCGCGTTCCGATACAGCGCACGGCTCCACCCCGGATCGGGCGCTTCGATGTCCGCCTGGAGTTCCAGCGCAACGATGCCACCCAGCAGATCTGGGCGCTCGACCGCGGTGACCATCGCCTCCGGCGACAGCACCACGTCGTCCGGTGTCGCTCCGTTCAGGTCGACCCCTTCCAGGCAGTAGAGCAGCGGCCCGCGCATCAGCGCCACCCGACCCTCGTTCTCGGTCACCGCCGGGTGACCCACAATCCGCCGGACCTCCATCGGCAGGTCAATCCGGACGACATCCCCCGGGGCCCAGGTCCGCCGGATCTCGGCATATGAACCCGGCGTGAGCGCTCCGGCGATCGGTTCGTTATTGACCGATACCGTCGCGCGCTCGGCCCAGGCAGGAATCCGCACGTTCAGGCCGAAATGGCCCGAGGCCTCGACCCGGATTGCGATGTCGCCGCTCCAGGGGTAGCCGGTCTCCTGAGCCAACCGAACGGTCTGGCCGCCGGGCAGGGTGATCTCCGCGTTCCCGGCAGCGTAGAGGTGGACCCAGATCGTGTCGTCGTCGTCTGTCGAGTAGACGTAGCCGGAGAGCGATGCCAGCGTCCGCGTCAGATTTGGCGGGCAGCAGGCGCAGTCGTACCAGGCCTGGCGGCGATGATCGCCGTCGTTCGCCAGCGGATTCTCGTAGAAGTACTCCTCGCCTTCCAGCGAAAGGCCGGGCAGGACGGCGTTGTAGAGGGTGTGCTCGAGCACATCGGCGTAGCGCCCATCCCCATCGAGCGCCAGCAGCCGCCAGGCCCACATCACGCTGCCGATCGCCGCGCAGGACTCGGCGTAGGCGAGCGCGTTGGGCAGTTCGTAGTCGTCACCAGACGCTTCGCCTTCGTGCCGGGCGCCGATCGCCCCGCTGACGTAGGTCTGGCGGGAGATCATCCGCTCCCACAGGCGTTCCATCGCCGCCTTCAGGGCGGGATCGCCGTCCTCCGCGCAGAGATCGGTCGCGCCGGAGGTGTAGTACACCGCCCGGACGGCGTGCCCGACCATGATGTCCATCTCGCGGATGGGCACATGGTCCTGGTGGTACCACTTCTCGAAGCGGCCGTCGTAGGGATTGGGCAGGCGCTGGTGGCCCCGGGCGTCAATGAAGTAGCGGGCCTGATCGACGTAGCGCCGCCGCCCAGTCGCCCGGCCCAGCTCGACCATGGCTAGCTCGATCTCCTGGTGGCCGTCGATCCCGAAGCGTTTGCCCTCGTCTTCCGGCCCGAAGGTGTCACACAGGTAGTCGGCAAACCGGGAAGCGACATCGAGCAGCGTCGTCTCGCCGGTCGCCCGGTAGTGCGCGACCGCTGCCTGGAAGAGGTGGCCGGCGCAGTACATCTCGTGCAGGTCGTGGTTGGTCCAGCGCTCGCCGGCGCGATCCCGGGAGAAATAGGTGTTGATGTAGCCGTCCGGATGCTGAGCACCGGCGATGAGCGCGACCGTGGTCGCCACGGCCGCCTCGATCTCGGGTTCCGGCCCGGAGGCCAGCGCCCAGGCCGCTCCTTCGAGCCACTTGTAGACATCGGAGTCATTGAAATAGATCCCCTGGAAGGGGGCGTCGCTCTTGCCGGCCGCCCGGCGGAAGTTCTCCAGCCGGCCGGTGTCCTCCAGCAGCTTGAATTGCGAGGGGATCGTCACCGCGCAGTTGTTGGCGATCCGAGGCGCCAGGAAGTCGTCCGTCAGCCGGACCGCCGCCACCGGCACCGGCCGCAACCGGGCATGTGGGCTCGCCGAGGTATCGACCACCACCGATTGCGGCCGGGTCGTGGGGAACGTTGCGACGTCTTCCTGGGTCACGCTAGTCATGCCGGTGTCATGCTCCTAAACCATTCGTTCGTTTCGGGTCGAAACCGATTGCGCCGGACGTGCGGGGCGAACGAGCGCCTGAACACCCTGGTGGTCGGTATTGGTCCCGGCGGTGCGTCTGGTAGGGGCAGACCGACGTGTCTGCCCTCCTGGCCCGCCAAACGGGTCCGCGTGCGGAAACGGCGTTCGGGAACCGCGTCTCGACAGGGAAACGCCGCGCATGCGTGGCCGGGCAGACACTTCGGTCTGCCCATACGAAGGGTGATGCCGTCCCAGGATATCAGCCGGTATGCGGTCCCGGGTAACGAGTATTCTTGGAAGCGCTGATGCGGAGCGACGGAGGCGGGCGGGGAAGAAAGCGGCGTGAACCTTCTCTTGATGACCGACTCGTACAAGGCGGGCCACGCCCGCTCCTACCCGCCGAGGATGACCAACCTCTACGCCTACGCCGAGGCCCGAGGCGGGCCGTTCCCGGCGACGGTCTTCTTCGGCGAGCAGTACTACCGTCAGCGCTACCTGGCAGGGGCGGTGGTCCGGCCGGAGGACGTCGATGAGGCGGAGGCGTTCTGGACCGCCCACTTCGGGCGGGACGACTATTTTCCGGCCGATGCCTGGCGGCGCCTGGTGGCGACCCACGATGGCCGCCTGCCACTGCGGATCAAAGCGGTGCCGGAGGGCACCCTGGTGCCACCGCACAACGTCCTGATGACCGTCGAGAGCACCGACCCTGACTTCCCCTGGGTGGTGACCTTCTTCGAGACGCTGCTCCTCAAGGTCTGGTACCCGACGACGATCGCGACCCAATCCTTCTTCATCCGGCAGCGGATCAGGGAGCAACTCGCCCGCTCCGGCGGGGTTGCGAGCAGCCCGGACTTCATGTGCCACGACTTCGGCTACCGGGGCTGCTCTTCCGAGGAGACCGCCGCGATCGGGGCCGCCGCCCACCTCCTCTCCTTCCAGGGAACCGACACCGTCGCCGGGATCAGGATGCTGCGGGAGTTCTACGGGACGGACATGCCGGCCTTCTCGATCCCGGCGACGGAGCACTCCGTCATCTGCGCCTTCGGCCACGACGGAGAGGAGGCGGCCTTCGCCCACCATCTCGCGACCTTTCCGACCGGCACCATCGCCTGCGTCTCCGACACCTACGATGTCTTCAACGCGGTCGAACACCTTTGGGGCGGGACGCTGCGGGAGGCGGTCGCCGGCCGCGATGGGACGCTGGTGATCCGGCCCGACTCCGGGGACCCGCTGGAGGTCGTCCCGTGGTGCCTGGAGGCCCTGGGGAGCCGCTTCGGGACGACGACGAACGGGGCGGGCTTCAGGGTGCTGGACGGGCAGGTCAGGGTGATCCAGGGGGACGGGATGGAATATCGGTCGATCGGGGCGCTCTACGAGCGGATCGTCGACCTCGGTTGGGCGGCGGAGAACCTGACGGTCGGGTCCGGCGGCGGGCTCTTGCAGAAGGTCAACCGCGATACCTTCGGCTTCGCCTTCAAGGCGTCCGAAGTGACGGTCGACGGCGAGGTCCGCCCGATCTCGAAGACGCCGGTCACCGACCTGAGCAAGCGCTCGAAGGTGGGTCGAATGAAGCTGGTTCGCCGCGACGGCGCCTACACGACGGTCCTGCAGACGCTGGACCCGGCGGGCTACGCGGCCGCCAACGATCTGCTGGAGACCGTCTTCGAGGACGGCGAGTCCAGCAGGATCGAGGATCTGGAGACGATCCGGGCGCGGGTGCGAGCGCAGGAGGCCGAGATCGAGGGGATTCCTGTCTCGTAGACGTTGGCTACGAGGTTGCTACGAACTGGCCGCGATGGTCTCCGGGACGTAGGGGGCTTCGGGTTCGATGTCCCCAACGAACTCCGGCAGATCGGTATGCCCGAGCAGTTGGCGTACGGCCTGGGCTTCCCCGATGTGGAAGAAGTAGTGGTAGGTCACCCGCCGCACCATTGTGCCGATCGATTCATCGTGCGGCCGGCCGTTGATGACCATACGGGTCTGGAGCGATGCGGTCGTCAGCTCGTCGAGCCACGGATCAGCCTTCGCGGTCACCGCCCGCCAGGCGGCCCACATCTCGGCGATGGACGGCGTCGAGGCTGGGCTGCCGTATCCGGCGATCCCGTCGAGCTCCGCCATGAAGTCCCGCCCCTGTGCCCGCCATAGCCAGTAGCGCCGCTCTTGCGAGGCCAGGTGCCCGACCATCCAGCCGAGGCTGTTGATCGGCGGAAACCGGCGGAACCCTTCCTCTTCGGTCACGCCCTCGAAGGCGCGCACGAACTCGCTCCGGGCAAACCGCAACTGCTGGACAAGGGGGTGGGGCACATTGTCCTCCATTGAGTCTATCGAATGTTTGCACCGTATTGGTGCCGCCCGGGATTGACATCTCGGGCTACCTCTCGGAAGTCCCTCCGGGACTGAGAACGGACGGAGGTAGTCCCACGGGTTGAGAGGCGCTCAAAGGATCGATTGGCGATAGGACGCGTGATCGCTCGTGCCGTTACCTGAGTACTGATCACGCCGGTGTGCAGTGCTGGCTCACGACCGCCCGATCTCGCCTATCCTGACCGAGCGCTTCTAGTCAGACGTACATGAGAGTCTAGAAAGGGAGACAAATGCCCGCGGGAGCCGCCGGTTTGCACTATGAGTTCGAGGGCAAGGTCTGGTTCTACAACAATCCCAATGCCGTTTATTTTGTCTCGCTTCCCCCGGAGATGTCGGCGGACATCCTCGATCTTGTGGGTACGTCGCTTAACCCATGGGGAACGGTTCCGGTCAACGCCACGATCGGCGACTTCACCTGGGAGTCCTCGATGTTTCCGCGCAAGGAGCGGAACTGCTACGACCTGCCGCTCAGGGAAAAGGTCCGCAAGCGGGTCGGCATTCGGGCCGGAGACATCGTCTCCGTAACCATTGAGATCCCGTTTCCGGGCTAAAGGAGACCTCACCCCGTACCTTCGAACAGCCCTCACCCCCGGCCCCCTCTCCCAATGCTGGGAGAGGGGTTGCCCTTTAGGGCCGGGGTGAGGGCTGTTCGGGGGTAGGGATGAGGTCCTCTTCGTTAGTCCGCCGCGTCTTCGCCGCGCCACTGGGCGGCGTGGAGACCGGCGTAGTAGCCGCCGCGGGCGATGAGTTCGTCGTGGGTGCCCGTCTCGACGATGCGGCCCTGGCGCAGGACGACCACCAAACCGGCCTCCCGGATGGTGCTGAGGCGATGGGCGATGGCAAAGCTGGTCCGGCCCTGGAGCAGGCGGCGGAGGGCGGCCTGGATCTGGCGTTCCGTCTGGGTGTCGATCGAACTCGTCGCTTCGTCCAGGATCAGGATGCGCGGATCGGCCAGCAGGGCCCGGGCGAACGAAAGCAACTGCCGCTGCCCGACCGAGATCGCCGTGCCGCGTTCCTGAACCGGTGTGTCGTAACCGTCCGGCAGATGCTCGATGAAGGCGTGGGCGCCGACCTCCCGGGCCGCTCGCTCCACCTCGGCGTCGGTCGCGCCCGGCCGTCCGAAGCGGATGTTCTCGCGGACACTGCCGCCGAAGAGGAAGGTGTCCTGGAGCACGATGCCCATCTGCGAGCGGAGAGACTCCTGGGTCACCGACCGCAGGTCGTGGCCATCGATCTCGATGGCGCCTTCCCAGACATCGTGGAAGCGCATGAGCAGGTTGATGAACGAGCTCTTGCCGGCTCCGGTCTCGCCGACGAGCGCGACCGACTGCCCCGCTGGGACGTGGAGATCGATATCGCGCAGGACCGGCGTGGCGCCGTACCCGAAGGTGACGTTCCGGAAGCGCACATCACCGACGATGGGCGGCAGCGGGAAGGCGTCTTCGCGATCCTCAATCTCGGGTTCGACATCGAGCACTTCGAAGATGCGCTCGCCCGCCGCCATCGAGGCCTGGAGGGTGGTGTACTGCTGGCTCAGGTCGCGGATCGGCTCGAAGAACCGGTCGATCAGGGCGATGAACAACACCAGCTGACCGACGGTCAGGTGGGCGTCGAACGTCAGGCGACCACCGACGTAGAGCGCGGTCGCCGTGGCGGCCGAGCCGATGAACAGCACCAGCGGCAGCAGAATCGAGGAGAGCCGGGCGGCATCGACGGTGGCCTTGAGGTTATCTCGGTTGTAGCCGGTGAATTGGTCGAGCTTGCTTTGTTCCCGGGTGAAGGCCTGCACCACCCGGACCCCGGCGATGCTCTCGGCGAGGTCGGCGTTGACGATGCCGATAGTGCGGCGGGTGGCGCGGTAGGTGTCGACCGCCCGCCGCCGCCAGTAGATCATCACCGCGGCCATGACGGGGAGGATGCAGAAGGCGAGCAGGGCGAGCTGCCAGTCGGTGATCAGCATGATGATCACGATGCCGACCAGGACGAGCAGATTAGCGAGGATGCCGGCTATGCCGTCGGCAAACAGCTCGTTGATGACGGCGACGTCGTTCTGGATCCTGGTCATGATCGCGCCGACGCCACGCTTTTCCAGGTAGCCGATGCTCAGCTTCTGGAGGTGCCGGAACATCGCATTGCGCAGGTCGAAGACGACCCGGTTGCCGATCCAGGACGTCAGGTAGAACTGGCCCCACATCGCGAGGAAGCGGAAGATGAGCGTGAGGATGAACGCGGCCCCAACGATATTGAGCGCCCGCATTGAGCCGTCGTCACCGGCGACGACATCAACACCCCGGGCGAAGAGCACCGGAAGCATGAGATCGCTTCCGGTGGCAATGATTGTCAGGGCGATGACCGCCAGGCCCCGGTGGCGGTAGGGCAGCACGTAGCCGAACAACCGCTTGGCGATGCGGCTGTCATAGGCTTTTCCGAGAAGATCATCGGGGTCGACGTGTTGCATCTTCGTTGGAGTCTCTCCGTGAACAGTGGTTTCCGAGGCGCCGTTATCGCGGCGCCCGATGCGAACAGCGCGATGCCGCCTGGGCGTCGCCTGGGGCAAACAGCGCGATGCCGTCCAGGCGTCGCCCGGGGCTAAAGACCCCGGGCTGAGCCAGATAACCCGGCTGAAGCCGGCTGCCGCCCGTCTCGAGATTGCGGAGAGCTTCGATCCGTACAGGGCCCCGGCGTTCCAGCCCCCTTCAGGGGGGTTATCCGGGTCAGCCCGGGGTTTTTAATGCGCTCACCGAACACCGTGGCCGCCGTCGCCGCTCGCCTCGGAGAGGCTGTGACTCTTAGCCCGGGCCGTGAGCCCCGGGCGGCCGGGGACACGCGGTCAACCCTTCCGACGAGCGCTTTGGCCCCGGGCGAGGCCGAAGCGAGGCGCCCCAAAGTCCCTTCATGGCTCGCGGTGGGCAGACGGCAAGTCGGCACCCAGACGTCAATCACCGCTATCCATCCCCCGCTAGCACCGTGGCATCTTCGACCGTCGCCGTGATCTCGGCATCGCCCAGGGCCTCCTCTTCGCCGCGGACTTTGCGCTGCAGGTCGTAGAGCTCGTGGTAAAAGCCGCCGCGCTGGAGCAACTGGATGTGGGTGCCGCGTTCGACGATGTGTCCCTCTTGCAGGACCAAGATCTGGTCGGCATCACGCACGGTATCCAGCCGCTGGGCAATGACGAAGGCGGTCCGGCCTTTGAGGAGGGTCCGCATCGCCGTCTGGATCGCTTCCTCGGTCTGGCTATCGACCGAGCTGGTGGCGTCGTCCAGGATCAGGATGCGCGGATCCTGAAGGATGGCCCGGGCGATGGCGATCCGCTGCTTCTGGCCGCCGGAGAGCGAGACGCCGCGCTCCCCGACCACCGTCCGGTATCCATCCGGCAGGGTTTCGACGAACTCGTGGATCTGGGCCGCCTTCGCCGCGGCGACCACGTCCTCGTGGGTCGCGTTCGGCCGGCCGTAGGCGATGTTCTCCTCGATCGTGACAGCAAAGAGAAAGGTCTCCTGGAGGACCATCCCGATCTGAGAGCGCAGCGAGCGAAGGGTGACGTCGCGCACGTCGTGGCCGTCGATCGTCACCCGGCCGGCGGTCACGTCGTAGAACCGCGGGATCAGGTTGACGATTGAACTCTTGCCGCCCCCGGTGGGTCCGACGATCGCCACGGTCTCGCCGGGGTGGGCCGTGAACGAGATGCCGGAGAGGGCGTCCCGCCGGGCTCCGGCAAACCGGAAGGTGACGTCTTCGAAGACGACCTCGCCGCGCGATCTGCTTCAGGTCGACCGCTCCCGGCCGGTTGGCGATCTTCGGCCGGGTATCGAGGATCTCGAAGATCCGCTCGGCCGACGCCCGTGCCCGGGCGATCCGGTTGACCACGAAGCCCAACCAGCGGATCGGCTCGGCGACCAGGATCAGGTAGCGATTGAAGGCAACCAGGGTGCCGATCGTCATCGCCCCGGAGAGGACACGGTACCCGCCGAGCCAGAGGACGGCCGCCAGACCCGCGCCGGAAAGTGCCAGGAGGAGGGAATACGTGAAGGACCAGCGCCGGGCGGTGTCGAGGTTCCGGCCGAACAACTCGGAAAGCTCGGCCTCGAACCGGGCGATTTCGTTGTTTTCCCTGGGCAAAGGCGCGGACGACCCGGCCCCCGGCCACGTTCTCCTGGAGAGCGCTCGTCATCACGCCGAATTGCTGTTGCACCCGGAGGAAGAGCGGGCGGATACCGGCTTCGTAGCGGATAGCCCCGGCCATGAGGAAGGGAATACTGCCGACCGCGACGATGGTGAGCAGCCAGTCGATCCGGACAAGCACGATCGTGACGCCGATGAAGGTGCCCAGCATGAGCGGAATCGTGCGCAGGCTCACCTGGAGCATAACCCGGATGCTGTTGATGTCCTCCGTGGCCCGCGACATCAGCTGGCCGGTCTGGGCCCGGTCGAAGTAGCTGAAGGGCATGGTCTGGAGGTGGCTGTACAGTTCCTGGCGGATGTCGTAGCCGACGTGCTCAGAGACGGAGGTGATCAGGAAGACGCGGCCGAAGGTGAACAGGCCCTGGAGGATCACGAGACCGATCATCGCTAGGGCAGAGCGGAGGAGATAGCCGGAGTCGCGGGCTTCGACCCCGTTGTCGATGGCGTCGGCGAGGACGAACGGGATAATCAGCTGGATGGCAAGAGCCGAGAAGAGACAAATGTATGCAACGACCATCCTGCCCTTGTAGGGCCTGATGTAGCCAAGTATTCGCGTCAGATTGTCCACCGGAATCAGTCCCCGCGCTCTCAGGCCCGCCCACGACCCGCGGTCGGTAGGGTACACCTATTATCCATATACCGCAGCAGGGACATGTGGCACTGGTGTCGGCCGGGTCATTAGCGGGTGGAGGTCTCGGCAACGCATGCCGGGGTAGGTCCAGGGCCCCGGTTGTGCGGATTACGCCATTTTGGCCGAGACCAGCAATGATCCGGGATGGCTAGACTCGAGAAGCACCACAAGATGGACAAGGAGCATCCATGACCGACAGCGTCCGGCGAAGGGCACCGAGAACGGCGCAATGGGGGCGACTGCGGGATGTCCGCGACCAGCTCCTGCGCCTGCACAAGGCGATCATCGTGGCGGAGCGCACCCGCTACGAAGCGGCGCACGGTCCGGTCGCCAACGAGGTTGCCCTCTTCCATCTGGTCTCCGGTGATCCGTTCTTCGCCTGGCTGCGCCCGATGACCGTCCTGATCGTCGGGATCGACGAGCGGCTCGATGGACAGGACGCGGTCGGCGACGAAGATCTAAAGACGATGGGCGCGGAGGTCCGCTCGGTGCTGGTCTCGACCGAGCAGGGGAACGAGTTCCGGCGCAATTACCAGCGCCTCCTCCAGGACGAGCCGCACATCGTGGTCGATCACGGCCGGGTGATGCGCCTCCTGCCCGATGCCTCACTGCCCGAAGAGGAGTCGGCGAGCCAAGGGTGATCGGTTACCTGTGCCGGCAAATACAAGGGGCCGGGCCGGGGGATCGATCCCCCGGCCCGGCCCGCTCGTTGTCGTTTCTCCCGGCTGCGTCTTCCGCGATCGGCAAGCGTGCCGACTCGCCGGGCAGGCTTCTAGCGCCGGGAGCCTTCCCGGTCGAAGGTGATGATGTCGTCGATGCGCCAGCCGGCAACGGTCTCGGTGGCGATCATGTAGACGACTTCCACCGGATCGGGATTCTCCACGGTGTCGACGACGAGGAAGGCGCCCACGCGGCCGTCTTCGTGGATGTTGACGTCAAGGATCGCGTACAGGGCCGTCTGCTCCTCGGCAGGGAGTTCCCGACCCGGGGCAGCCATCGCGTTGGCAACGTCCTCCGCTGAGAATCGCCCGCGTAGCTCGCCCTCGGTCAGGAGCGAGAAATAGCGCGCCAGGTTACCTGCGTTCTCGCATGCCACAGCCTGCCGGAAGATGGCGGTTACCGCGGTGGCGGTCTCGGCATCGGCCGGGTCACCGCCGGGGACCGCGAACGATGTCTCGCCGGAATCTCCGGCCGGAGTGGCGGCGGCATCGACGGCAGGTGTCGCCTCGGCGGCAGGTGTCGCCAACGCATTGAGTACCCCCGGCAAGAGCGTGTTGATCACGCACTCTGCCGGGGACACAACGAATTCTTCGCGGGCGCTTGCCGCGGCCGGCGTGGCCTCCTGGGCGGAGACCGCCGAACTCCCGAGAACGACCAACGTTCCGACGACGAGGGAAAGTATCCAGAGACGACGCACGTTGTCCTCCCTTTCCCGAATACAGGCACCACAACGCCCAACCCGAACGGCTCGGATTGACCTGTGGCTGCGACCCCGAGTGTCCGTGTCCGGGGCCCTGCTGTCAACGATTTTCCGAGATGGACCCGATTTATGACCCTCCTTCGATGCGATCCGGCGCCCTACGGGTCGGTTTGCAACCGGTGACACGACGAAGTGAGCGACGCCGATACGGTTAGCGACGGGTCGCCGCGTCTTGGCCGCGTTCTGTTCCGAGCGTCGTCCCATCGCTTTCGGGCTGGGCCAGTCGCCGTTCTACGCGACTCCTGGCGTACTCAGGGTGGCCCTCCATCGCGCGGCGGGCAACTCCGCCCGGGGCAAAAGTCCCTGGACTAGAGCGCTCGTCGGAACGGTTGGCCGCGTGTCCCCGGCCGCCCGGGGCGCACGGCCCAAGGTTGGCCCAGGGTTGGCCCAGGGTTGGCACGGGCTGAACCGGACAGCCTCTCCGAGGCGAGCGGCGACGGCGGCCACGGTGTTCGGTGGGCGCTCTAGGTCCACGAAGCCGGCTGAAGACCGGCTGGGCACAGGCAGAGGTTCGATAGGCGATCTAAGTCCCCGAAGGAGGTGGGGCGGTTTGGGCAGTCGATGGCCTAGTGTGGTGCGATGCGGGACCGCGAGATCGCTGCGACTCCATCCACCCCGGCGGGGGAGATCGAGGAGCGGGAGCGTCCTGGGCGGGCTCGGACCTGGGGATCTCCCGGGGAGCAGGTGACCTGGGGCCTGGATGACGGCTGGAAACCCGAGCCGGGCGAGGTGGGGCGCCTGCTCGCTGCCCAGGCCCGCACCCGCGCCGGGTGTGCCGCTTACCCCGCATCATAGCAGAACGTATGTTCTGTTCAAGACGAACGACTGGCATCCGGACGTACCTGGTCGGCTGCCCGCCGTGGTGCGGTGTTCGCTCTGATCGCGGTGGCGGCGGACCGCCCGTTCCCGCGCGGGGTTCGAGGGCGAGCACCGCGTTGCGTCCGGATGTCAGGAACGAAGCAACGATGAAATGATTTAGAGGCACTTCAAAACCGCGCGGCTGAGGCGGGCGGACGCCAGGTTGCAACCCGGCGCTCAACCGACGAGGTCCCGTGGATGGCAGCGGTACCCCGCCGACGGGGCGGGCCGCTGGGCGGGCGGCGCCGCCCGGACGCCCCGTGGCCGCCGGGGGCCGCCTCGGCGCCCGCGGCGCGGCCGCCCGCTCCCCCGCCCGCGCCCGGACGGTTGCCGGGGCCGCCGCGCCCGTCCCCGACCAGGCCGGGCCAGCGCGGGGATCGGCCGGGCGGCGGACGCCGCCAGGGGGCGGGGCAGGGAAGACGGCGGCCCGGGTGGCGTGCGCCCATCCGCTCCGGACCGTCCCCACCGCGGTGGTCCGTGACGGCCGCCCCGGGACCCCGCCGGCGGCCGCCGCGGCGGCGACCCCTCGACACCCGACACGATCGCTCCGGGACCGAGCACGTACCCGGCGGCAACGGCGGGTTTTGATAGGCGCTCTTAATCAGGGGATCAGCGGGGGTTGTGAGGCCATGGAACGGCGCAGCCCGGGGCTGGCGGCCCCTGCCCAGCCTACCTTGCGGGCTGAACCAGTTCGACAGGTAGACGGACAGCCTCTCGAAGGCGAAAGGGGTGCGTACGAGGGTTCTAGCGCGTGCCGCTAGTCGCCGCCGGGTTCGATGTGTGGCTTGATATCAAGGATGGGGGTGCCGTCCAGCATGTCCAGGCCGCGGACGTGGATTCGTGGCCCGTCGATGCCGGTGACGTCCAGGACGGAGAGTCCGATCGGGTTGGGGCGGACGGGCGAGCAGATGCTGAAGACGCCCATCGGCTGACCGGACGAGCCCGAGGTCTGCACGAGGTGGTCGGACGTGAAGGCCGGACTGCGATCGAAGTGGAAGAGCACGACGATCCGCTGACCGGGCCGGATATCGCGCAGCCCGTCCGCCCACTCGGCATCGATGACCAGCGTCCCGTCCACATGAGAGACACTCCAGTGGCGGGGGATCTCCTCGGCTTCTGTCCGGACGACGCCGATTCGCCGAAACTCGATGCTCACGTCGTTGGCCCCTGGATTTCCCTGATGCCTCCTCGATCCACGTCACGACATGCGACGCCCGTCGCCATGGAGGACACGTCGCCTCGGCAGGGCCATTCACGATCAAGAATGGGGCGGTGTGCCAAGTCCCGGACCGGGTGAGGCCGGTCTCGGCGGAGCGCACGAGGAGTTCGACCAGGGCTACGAGTCACCCAGGGACTAGCCTGAAAGGGGGATGTCTTGTGTGCAACCGAGCGCGGGTAGGCGCAGGCAATCCCGCGCATGCTTCCATTTCTCACATTGCTTCAAAAAAGAAATTGACAACCCGGACCACTAGGAGTATATGTTGTCAAGATTGTAAGAAGGAAGTACTATAAAAGTCCTGCACAGATAACCAGCGGGCAACACTCGGCTCTACCGTTTATCGCGCATAATGACATGCTTCCGAATTGCAGACGTGAGCGGGGCGAATCCTCCCACAGGCTACCCCGCTCGCGTCCTCTTGGCAGGACTTTCCCGTTAGGGATCGCCTATGTGCCGGGGTCATTTTACTTCCCCAGGCTACATATTGGCACCCCCAAGGAGTCCTGGCCCGTTAGGGCTAACTGAGCCGCGCCGAACAACGGCCGGCCCGGAGCGCCTGGGAGGTTCCGATATGCGCCCGGCTCCGCAGCTCACGGGGGACGGTCTCGTCCCTTCCTGCCTCGATCGATCCGAGATTTCGCCGCGTTCTGCCCAGCCGCTCCGCCGCGGAGGCGACGAGGGGTCGCGCAGTTGTCGCGCGCTTCGGGCCCGCGTGCTCCTGTTCCGCCTGTCACTCCAGAACTTTTCAATCCGCAGCGAACGAGGTCCCGGCGAATGCGCGCCGGGACCTCGTTCTTTTTGCATCGGCGGTTTGGCGGGCGCACCAACCCATAGGAGGGAGGCGGCGCTGAGAGCCCGCACCGAGATGGTGCGGCGTACCGGAAGGAGGTGATGACACCCAACAACGCGATTCCCTCGCGCCACGGCGGGGCGAGGGAGGAAAACACCGATCCCGGGAGGGACCATGGAAGATCAAAAGTTTGACCAGTTAGCCAGAGGACTGGCAACTACGGGCTCAAGGCGTCGACTGTTCAAGGTCGCCGCGGGTGGCGCGGCCGCCGCGCTTGCCGGGGTATTCGGCGCCAAACGCGCCGAGACGGTCCTGGCGCAGGCGGGGCCGCTCTGCCCAGGCGGAGGCGGCCCGGACAACAAGATCTGCCACTGCCCGCCAGGACAGGACGGCGGTAACTGTCAGACGACCGGCAACGGAGGGGGACACCAAGGCGCGGGGCACGAGTTCGACTGTTGCTGCCTCGCGGGTGGCGTGTCCAATCCCCTCTGCGTATGCCCCAGTGGGACATCCGACTGCTGCAAGCCGGCCGGAACAACCTGTGCCAGCAACGCGAACTGCTGCAGCGATGCGCCGATCTGCTGTAACGACGTCTGTCAGGCCACTCCATGCAACAGGTGCATAGGAGTCACCTGCCCGGTTCCCGACCAGTGCCACCTTCCGGGCACCTGCGACCCGGCCACCGGCGTCTGCTCCAACCCGACTAAGCCGGACGGCGCGACCTGCGAGACGGGCAACCTGTGCACGGCCGACACCTGCTGGCGGGCGTCTGCACCCAGGGGGCGCGCCAACGTCACCTGCCCCACCCCCGACCAGTGCCACGGCGTCGGCACCTGCAACCCGGCCACCGGCGTCTGCTACCAACCGCAGTCGCCGACGGCAGCACCTGCGACGACGGGTTCTTCTGCACCACCGGCGAGACCTGCCAGGCGGACGGCACCTGCGGCGGCGGCACGGCCCGCGACTGCTCGGCGCTCGACACCCAGTGCACCGTCGGCGTCTGCGACGAGGACCTCAACCTCTGCCGGTCCGAGCCGGCCAACGTCGGCGAGGCCTGCGACGACGGGCTCTTCTGCACCACCGGCGAGACCTGCCAGGCGGACGGCACCTGCGGCGGCGCACAGCCCGCGACTGCTCGGCGCTCGACACCCAGTGCACCGCCGGCGTCTGCGACGAGGACCACGACCCTGTCCGGTCCGAGGCGGCCAACGACGGCACGACCTGCGACGACGGGCTCTTCTGCACCACCGGCGAGACCTGCCAGGCGGACGGCACCTGCGGCGGCGGCGACGCGACGGACTGCTCGGCGCTCGACGACCAGTGCAAGGTCGGCGTCTGCAACGAGGAGGACAACGCCTGCGAGGCGCAGCCGGCCAACGTGACGGCACGGCCTGCGACGACGAGCTCTTCTGCACCACCGGCGAGACCTGCCAGGCGACGGCACCTGCGGCGGCGGCGGCGCGACGGACTGCTCGGCGCTCGACGACCAGTGCACTCGTCGGCGTCTGCAACGAGGAGGACAACGCCTGCGAGGCGCAGCCGGCCAACGTAGGGCGACGACCTGCGACGACGGGCTCTTCTGCACCACCGGCGAGACCTGCCAGGCGGACGGCACCTGCGGCGGCGGCGGCGCGACGGACTGCTCGGCGCTCGACGACCAGTGCACGGTCGGCGTCTGCAACGAGGAGGACAACGCCTGCGAGGCGCAGCCGGCCAACGTGGGCGACGGCCTGCGACGACGGCTACTTCTGCACCACCGGCGAGACCTGCCAGGCGGACGGCACCTGCGGCGGCGGCGACGCCGACGGACTGCTCGGCGCTCGACGACCAGTGCCACGCGCGGCGTCTGCGACGCGGACACGACGCCTGCGGCCCAGCCGGCCAACGACGGCACGCCTGCGACGACGGGCTCTTCTGCACCACCGGCGAGACCTGCCAGCCGGCCGGCGTCTGCGCCGGCGGCGGCGCCGACGGACTGCTCGGCGCTCGACGACCAGTGCCTGGTCGGCGTCTGCAACGAGGAGGACAACGCCTGCGAGGCGCAGCCGGCCAACGTGGGCGACCCCTGCGACGACGAGCTCTTCTGCACCACCGGCGAGACCTGCCAGGCGGACGGCACCTGCAGCGGCGGCCGGCCGACATGCAGCGCGGCCTCGTGCCTGACCTGCGACGAGGTAAACAACATCTGCGTCGGCTGCCCGGCCGGCTTCGAGTGTAAGAACGGGTCTTGCGTGCCGCTCTGCCCGAGGCGCACGCACTCGACGTACTGCCCAAGCACCACGGGCAAGGGCTTCAAGTGCTGCCCGACCGACAGCATCTGCGACTACAGCGGGACCGTGGTGAACTGCCGGAACGTCTAATCGCCGGCCGTGGCTCGGGACATGATCCCGCGCGACGTCCGCAATCGCGGAAGGAGATAGACGGCCAGGGAGGTCGGTCACCCTCTTAGAACTCCACCTGAACGGGTGCCCGCTCGCCCAAACTGGGCGAGCGGGCCCCCTTCAGGCCCTACTATTCGTGCGGCGATGTGTCCAGTAGGCGCCGAACGCGGAGCTCAGTACGCCGGCACACGCACGGACGTCCGCCAACGGACGAACGTCACGGGACGGGCCGCGCTCGGTCGGCAGGTGCCGGCTCCCACTGTCGGCGAACCCGCAGACACCACCGATTCGGATCGATCTCGCTTCGGGGGAGGCGCAGGTTTGGGCCTCCCCCTCCCGCTTCCGCCTTGGGAGTGGCACGCAGCGCACGGGCGTCCGTTAGGACGCCCCCGACGACCGTGGAGTACGACAATGATGGGTCTAGGTTGGCAGGAACTGACGATCGTCCTCGTGATCGTCATCATCATCTTCGGGGCCGGCAAGCTGCCGGAACTCGGAAGCGGGCTCGGCCGCGGGATCCGGGACTTCAAGCTGCACGCGGTCGAAGACGACGGCGCCGCGCCGGTCACGGCGACGGGCACCCGCCACGGCGAGGACGCGGCGCGGGGCCAGGCGACGCGTCACCCGCGAGCTGCGGGCCGACCAGATCTAGCACCCCGGTCCCAGGACTGCGCCGGAGTGCACAACGATGCCCGCACGGGGATGGCCGGGTCGCGAGGCCTGGCCGTCAGTGCTCTATCGGCGCTCCGTCCCGCCAAGGACGGTCGCCGGGGACGACCCAGCGCATCGGTCCGACGGCAAGCGCTATCTGGATACGGCGTTCATCTTGAGAGATAAGCGAGTATGTTAGGACACGATTGATTCCATAAGGTTATGGGGCCCCGCCCCGATGATTGACGCCGTCACCCGACCGGGCGGTTACGCAACCGGCCACTATCCGCAGAGGACCCCCCCATGGATGTCGCGCTCCTCGTTGCCCGCCTTTTGCTCGCCGCTGTCTTCGCCGTCGCTGGAGTGGCCAAGCTCGCCGACTTCCGCGGCTCGCGCCAGGCGATGCGCGACTTCGGTGTCCCGGCTCGGCTCGCGGGCCCGTTCGGCGTGCTGCTGCCCCTGGCCGAACTCGGCGTTGCCGTCGCCCTCGTGCCCACGGCCACGGCCTGGTGGGGCGCGGTCGGGGCGCTGGCACTGTTGCTCCTCTTTGTCGCCGGCGTCGGCGCCAGCATGGCGCGCGGGAAGCACCCGGACTGCCACTGCTTCGGTCAGCTCCACTCGGCGCCGGCGGGCTGGACGACGTTGGCGCGCAACGCCGGTCTGGCGGCTGTCGCCGGCTTCATCGTCTGGCAGGGCCGGCCCGACGCCGGGCGTAGCGCCGTCGCCTGGGCGGAGGATCTCTCCGGCGCGGCGGCGTTCGGCCTCGCCGTTGCGCTGCTCGGCACCGCCGCGCTGGCCGCCATCGGCTGGACGCTCGTCCACCTGCTTGGGCAGAACGGGCGACTGCTCGTCCGCCTCGACGAGCTGCAGGCCCGGCTCGATGCCCGCGGGGTGGGGTCGGGAGCGATGGCGATCGCGGCGGAGCCTGCCGCGCCGGACGAGCCCGGGTTGCCGATCGGCGCGCCCGCCCCGGCCTTTCTCCTCGTCGGTCTCCACGGCGAAACGCAGACGCTCGATGCCCTCCGGGCCGCGATGAAGCCGGTGCTGCTCGTCTTCACAAATCCCACCTGCGGCCCGTGCAACGCGCTGTTGCCTGACCTGGGGCGGTGGCAGCGAGAGCACGCCCCCGTCCTCACCGTCGCGGTTCTCAGCAGCGGCACGCCGGACGCCAACCGCGCCAAAACCGCCGAGCACGGGATCGCCACCGTCCTCCTGCAGCAGGGCCGTGAAATCGCCGAGCTCTACGGGGCGAACGGCACGCCGGCCGCGGTAGTCGTTTCGCCGGGCGGCACCATCGGCAGCCATCTTGCCCTCGGCGCCGAGGCTATCAGAACCCTCGTGACGCGGACGGTTGGGGCAGCGGTCCCCGCTCCTGTGCATGTCGCGAGCCAAAGCGCCAACGGTCGCGGCGCTCAGGGTGGGACACCGGCGGTCGATTCCAAGCCGGCCGGGGGCGTTCTCGCCCCCGCGCTAACCCTCCCCGATCTGGACGGGCGGGAGGTGAGCCTGACCGACTTCCGTGGGGCTCCGACGCTCGCCCTCTTTTGGAACCCGGGCTGCGGCTACTGCCAACGGATGCTCGACGACCTCAAGACTTGGGAGGCCAACCGCCCCCCGGGAGCGCCGCGGCTGCTCGTCGTCTCGACCGGGTCGTGGAGGCCAACCGGGCTATGGGCATTCGCTCTCCGATCCTCCTGGACCAGGGCTTCGCGACAGGGCGCGCGTTCGACGTGAGCGGGACGCCGTCGGCGGTCCTCATCGACCCCGAGGGCAGGATCGCCTCCCCGGTTGCGGTTGGCGCCTCCGCCGTCTTCGCGCTGGCCGGCGGGGAGGTCCCGACTCCAACGGGCGTGGCTGCCGATCGCGCGGCGGTGGCCGCGCCGCACGGTTGGGGACCCGGCTCCCGACTTCGAACTGCCGGACCTCTCCGGTAATCCGTTGACCCTCGCATCAGTCCGCGGGGAACCAACGGTCCTCCTCTTTTGGAATCCCGGCTGTGGCTATTGCAGCCAGATGCTCGACGACCTTCAAGGCCCTGGAGTCCGACCCCGTGAAGGGGGCGCCAAGGATGCTGTTCGTCTCGACCGGGTCCGTGGAGGACAACCGGGCGATGGGTCTTCAAGCACCGATCGCCCTCGACACGAGCTTCGGGGTTGGCCGGGCCTTCGGCGCGAGCGGGACCCCGTCGGCCGTGCTCATTGACGCCGAGGGGCGAATCGCCTCGTCCCTGGCGGAGGGCGGACCGGACGTGCTCGCCCTGGCAGCGGCGCCGCCCCGAGCAACGTCTCGGCGATCTCGGCGGTTGGAGATGAAGCTTCGGCGATGACGCCGCCCGCCAGCCAGGAGGGATGATGGCCGATCCGTTGCTAACGGGGGCGCAGTCATCGAACTGGCGATCATCCGGGGAATCTGGCGTGATCGCCTCTTAGACGAGCCCGTTGCGGACCGCGAACGATGCGGCGGCGGTCCTGGATGGGACGCCGAGCTTGTTGAGGATGTTGGTGACGTGGGTCATGGCGGTACGGTGGCTGATGAACAGCCCCTCGCCGATCTCCCGGTCGGACATGCCCTCGACGAGCAGGCGCAGGACCTCGATCTCGCGCTTGGTGAGGCCCGCCTTGGCGGCGGCGTCGGGGAGGGCCGCCGGTGGTGGCGGGGCGGCCGAAAGCTGGGCGGGGATGTCGGCGGCCTCGTCGGCGATCTGCTCGAAATGCTGCGTCCGGCCGGCGGCCTGGGCGGCGGCGAAGGCGTCGGCGCCGAGCGTTGACCGGGCCCGGGCGAGATCCTTGTCCTGGGCGGTCTGGTCGGAGGGGGACAGGGAGATGCCGATCGCTGCCCGGAGGGCCTCCGCCGCGGCGAAGGCCCGGACCGCCATGGTCGCGAGGGGGGCAGGTCCGGATGAGGCGAGGCCCGCCAACCCGGCCAGGGACTCGGCGATCCCACGACGATCCCCTTCGTCGACGCGCAGGGCGAGGCTTTCGGCGTAGAGGCGACCGGCGGTGGCGGCATCTCCCCGGTCGCGCGTGACCTCGGCGAGATTGGCGAGCGAGAGGGCGGTGCCGCCCGGGTTGCCGAGCTGGCGCCAGAGGACCAGCGCTTCCTCGTAGTAGGTCGCTGCCCGGTCCCGGTCGCCCTGCCCATAGGCAACGACACCCAGGTTGTTGAGGGCCATCGCCGCCCGGGATTCGTCACCGAGCTGGCGCCAGGTCGAATAGGCCTCGGTGTAGAGATCCTGCGCCCTGGCGAGGTCGCCCTGGCGGCGGGCGACGAGCCCGAGGTTGTTGAGCGTCGCTGCCAGGTCGTGCGGGTCACCAAGGCCGCGGAAGATGGCCAGGGCCTCTTCCTGCAAGGAGGTGGCCTGCTCGTAGTCGCCCTGTTCGAGGGCGAGGATGCCGAGATTGGTCAGGGTCGCGGCGATGCTGGGCCGGTCATCGAGGTCGCGCCAGATGGCGAGGCTTTCGCGGTTGAGTTCGATCGCCCGGCGATAGTCGCCCTGGCGGCGGATGATGGTCGCCAGGATCGAGAGGGCCGTCGCCCGGGTTGATTGGGAGGCGCCGGGTACGGCGAGGGCCCGGGTCAACCATCCTCCCCCTTCGGAGAGGTGGCCGCGGCCCTCCCAGAAACCGCAGAGCATCCAGGCGATCTGCTGGGCGGTTTCGCCCTCCCCACTGTCGATCGCCCAGGTAAGGGCGGCGCGGATATTGTCGAGTTCCGCATCGAGCCGGTTGAGCCAGGCCGCCTGCTCGTGCCCGACCAGGGCGACCTCGGCCTCCTTGGCCAGCCCGAGGTACCAGCGGGCGTGGCGGCGGCCCAGGTCGTCTGCCTCGCCGCTCCCCTTCAGTTGCTCGAGGGCATAGTCGCGGATCGTTTCCAGCATGCGGAAGCGAGGATCGCCGCTGGGGTCCTCACCCTGGCGGAGCAGGCTGTGATCGACCAGGGCAGCGAGCCCGTCGAAGACGGAGGGTGCAGGGGGAGGGACGGTGATGGGGAGGGGGAGGAGTCCATCTCCATCTCTCCCCCGACGACTTCCTCGGCGGCTTCGAGGGTGGCGCCGCCGGCAAAGACCGCCATCCGACGGAAGACGATCTGTTCGTCGGGGGTCAGAAGTTCGTGCGACCAGGCGATGGTGTCGCGCAGGGTCTGGTGGCGCTCGGGCAGGTCGCGGGGGCCGCCGGTCAGGACAGAGAGGCGGTTGCCGAGGCGGGCAAGCATGGCGGGCGGCGCCAGCAGCTTGACGCGGGCGGCGGCCAGTTCGATCGCGAGCGGCAGGCCATCCAACCGGTGGCAGATGGCAACGAGCGGCGCGGCGTTGTCGGCGGTCAGTTCGAAATCCGGGCGGACAGCCTGGGCGCGATCGAGGAACAGGGCGACTGCCGGGGTGGCGGCCAGCTCTTCGATCGGCGGGAGCTTGCGCGGGTCGGGCAGGGACAGGGGCGGGACCGGATACTCGCGCTCACCGCGCAGGCGCAGGGTGGTTCGGCTGGTGACGAGCAGCGTCAGGTCCGGGCTGGCGGTCAGCAGTTGGGAGGCCAGGGGAACGGCGCTGACGAGTTGCTCGAAGTTATCGAGGACGATCAGGACCTGGCGGCCGGCCAGGGCTGCTACCAGTCGCTCCTGGAGCGGCGCTGTCGCCTTCTTCGCGCAGGCCGAGGCCCTGGGCGATCATCGACAGGGCGACGACGGGGTCGCGGGCGAGGGCCAGGGAGATGAAGGCGACGCCGCCCGGGAAGTCGGGCCGGAGCAGGCTGGCCAACTGCAGCGCCAGCCGGGTCTTACCGACGCCGCCGGGGCCGGTCAGGGTGACGAGACGCACATCCTGGCGGCGCAGCAGATCCCCAACCGCGGCCAGCTCGGTGTCGCGGCCCAGGATTGGCGTCAGGGGGACTGGAGGTAGCGGCAGGTTGGTGAGCGCGTTCGACGCACCCACCTCCTCCGCGATCTCGTGTGTGGCGAACGGCGCGCTGGTCACGATCTGCCTGTCCAAGCCTGAGGCAATCGTCGCGCCTGGTGCGCTCGGTTACCTCATCACTACGCTGCGAATGCGGCCGTGGAAATCGGGTCCGATCGCAGAACACCGGCTCTAGGTGCATGATGCGTGCGGGTTACTCTACCCGTCAACCGGTTCGGGCCGGATGACCGGGGTGTCTCAATCGGCGTGGTAGGATCGAGATCTTTGGGCGAGGCCGGGCCGGAGCGATAGGAGCAGGTCGATGCGGGTCGCGGTGATGTCCGATATCCATGGGTTCGATCTTGCCTTGCAGACCGTCATCGCTGACCTGGAGCGCCACGAGCCCCTGGACCAAATCGTTGTCGCCGGCGATCTGTGCGAGGTCGGGCCGGCCCCGGCTAAGGTGCTGGCGATCCTCCAGGGGAAGTCCAGCGACCCGCGCTGGACGGTCCTGACAGGGAATACCGACGACGATATCGTCACCGGGGCCCGCGGCGACCGCATGGACTTCGTCGTCGATCAGATCGGCCCCGAGGGTATTGACTATCTGGCGTCGCTCCCGTTCTCCCACCGGATCACACCGCCGGGCGGGGCGTCGCCGGACGATGATCTCCTGGTGGTCCACGCCAATCCCCACAATCTCGTCGATCGGCTCGACCCGTCGTCGTGGAGCGATGCCGAGCTGAAGGAGGCCATCGGCGACACTCGGGCGAAGGCGATCGCCTTCGGCCACATCCACATCTGCTACGTGCGCGATGTGGACGGCATCCTGCTGGTCGACGTCTCGGCGGTCGGCAATCCGAAAGACGGCGACCTGCGCTCCGCCTACGGCATCCTCGACTGGGATCCAGAGAACAAGGAGTGGCGGGCCGCGATCCATCGCCTGGACTACCCGATCGACGAAACCATCGAAGAAATCCTCAACAGCGGCCTCCCCAAGCCGCAAAAGGTTATCAAGAAGCTCATGAGCGCATCCTATGAATCTCGGATGTGACCCCACATCATTCCGGAGGGGCGGACGCCAGGTTGCAACCTGGCGCTGAACCGACGAGGTCCCGTGGATGGCAGCGGTACCCCGCCGACGGGGCGGGGCGCTGGGCGGGCGGCGCCGCCCGGACGCCCCGTGGCCGCCGGGGGCCGCCTCGGCGCCCGCGGCGCGGCCGCCCGCTCCCCCGCCCGCGCCCGGACGGTTGCCGGGGCCGCCGCGCCCGTCCCCGACCAGGCCGGGCCAGCGCGGGGATCGGCCGGGCGGCGGACGCCGCCAGGGGGCGGGGCAGGGAAGACGGCGGCCCGGGTGGCGTGCGCCCATCCGCTCCGGACCGTCCCCACCGCGGTGGTCCGTGACGGCCGCCCCGGGACCCCGCCGGCGGCCGCCGCGGCGGCGACCCCTCGACACCCGACACGATCGCTCCGGGACCGAGCACGTACCCGGCGGCGACAGGGGGTCCTGCTAGGGACTTTCTTTTCGACTTGACCCATCCTCTGCGCTTCAGTTTGTTGCCGATATAGCGACGGACGGGGATCCAGGCGGACGAGCCAACGGCGCTGGTTCCGGACGCGACCAGGCGACAATCCGGTCCACGAAGTGGCGGCAGGAGGCAGTGAAGGCTGTCAGGTCGCCGCCGAGGTCGATCGAGATCTGGCGGATCAGGACCTCAGAGTTGCGTACCCGTATTGTTTGGTCCAGCGTCTGCTCGTGGCGGGGGTAGACGAGCATCCCGCGGGTGACATCGAGGGCGGTGCAATAGGCCAGGACCTGATATTGGTCGTGGTTCTTGAACTGCCCGGAATCCAGCCGCTTGTACTTGCAGTCGATCCCTACGACCGCCCGACCGGCCCGCCCGAGGACGATATCGGGGAACATCTTCACCTCGTTCTTCGAGCCGAGCGTCGTCGGGACCTGGCCTTTGACGGTTAGGTCTGATGGCGACTGGATCTCCAGCAGGCGGGTCACGAACCGTTCGAAGAGGGCGTTCATGTCAAAGAGGAATGTGCGGAAGTCGAAGACCCCGGCCTCCTCGGAGACGCTCGAGCCCTCCAGGAACAGGCGGCAGAGCCGGTGGATCGGGCGGTAGTCGTCGTTCAGGCGGCCGTAGGTAAACCGGTCGATTGCGCTCGCCGGCAGGGTCACGGGCGCGACCTCGGCCAGCATCCGGTCGATCCGGCGTAGCTCATCGCGGAGGGCCGGCCGGAAGCACCCAACCGGCGGTCATGTGGGCCACCTGGCGCACGATCTGGTTTTCGGGGATGTCCCAGGTCAACTCGGTGAAGCGGCAGTAGGTGCGGTGGCGGAGGATGTGGTTCCGGCGGACATCCTCACCGATGGCGATCCGGCCGCGGACGGCGAGCAGGTTCTCCTCCCGCTCGACGTACGACCGGTAAAGGCCACGATTGATCCGGCGGTCGACCAATTCGGCGAAGTAGGCGATGACGAACTCGAAGACTTCGTCGATGCGCTGGTAGGTCGTCGTCTCGGCGAGGAAGTCCGGATCGAGATCGAAGGCGACCGCGAGCATGACGAAGAAGTTGCCGATCGGGACTTTGGGCCGGCACTCGATCCGCCGGCCGGAGGGCAGGACGACGATCCCGGCGAACTGATTCGGGTTGAGCAGGTAGCCGCCGCCGTAGAACGGCCGGGAGACGGAGACGCGGTCCTTCAGCACCTGCTCGACGTAGGCAAGGTCGGCCGGGTCGAGATCGACCCAGGTCTCCTGGTACTCGTTCAGCACGATTGGCCGTGGCATCGGCGGTTTCCTGGTTCATTCGTCCGCTGTCGTCGAGATGGTCTGGGTCGTCACCGCGTCCTGGCAGTTGCCGGCGGCGGCGATGAAGGCGGCTCCAGTGCCGCGATGATCTCGTCCGCCCCGCGAGCGGTATGGAAGTACTCCTCCAGCAGGGGCCGCAGCGCCCGCCGCCAGACGCGATCCAGACCCGCCTGCTCGGCGATGTCAGCGACCATGAAGTACGAGTGGCCGATCTGGAAATCGGCCGAGAGCTGCTTGCCGATCTCCTGGTTGATCCGGACGAAGTATGCCAGCACCCGCTTCCGCTGGTCCTGCCGTGAAGTCCTGACTCGCCAGCCAGCGTTCGAGCACCGTCGCCTGCCCATCGACCACCGGGCAGCAGGCGATAGAAGAAGAATCGCCGCCGCAGGGCGTAGTCGATCATCGCCAGCGAGCGGTCGGTCGAGTTCATCGTCCCGATTAGGTAAAGGTTCGGTGGGATCTGCAAGATGCGACTGCTCCGCCAGCGCCATCGCCTGCGGCATACGGCAACCGCACCTTCTTGTCGCGGTACTCCAGCAGCATGAGCAGCTCGCCGAAGATCCGGGAGAGGTTGCCGCGGTTGATCTCGTCGATGATCAGGACGAAGCGCTTGTCCGGGTTCGCCCGAGCCCGCTCGCAGTGCTGCAAGAAGATCCCGGGCATGACCCGATATTGCAGCCGCCCCTCCCCATCGGTAACCGGCCGGATTCCCTGCACGAAATCCTCGTACCCATACGACTGATGGAACTGCACGACCTCGATCCGCTCGTCGTGCTCCCCCTCCAGCGGGTTCTCCGTGAAGTACCGGGCGAACAGATCTGCCAGGAAGGTTTTTCCGGAGCCGGGCGGGCCTTCGAAGATGATCTGCTTCTTGTCGAGGAGGAGGGATTCGATCTCGTCGAGCATCGGGCAGCATCGAGATGGGTGGCACGTTCAAGTCGCTGGATCGAGGTGCTTTATCGAGCTTGCCGATTGGATCAGTCGCGACCCCTGAGGATAGGACGCATCTGGCAATCATCCGGCAATATCGGACGAATCGTTGCAGCAATCTAATCACCCATGCGGATCAGCGCATAGAGATATCCTTGATTCATTCCGCCTGATTTGTTGAATGGCCCGGTTGAAGGGGACGGAGATCTTTGGGGAATTCGCCAATACGGGATCGGGTGATGGAGTGGGTGATATTCAACTTCCACTCTGAGGTCGGACACACTGTGTCTTGTCCGCGATTGGTTCCGTAACCACGGCTCGATCGCATGCACATCGCTCGCGTGATAATGCAATACCAGGTCACCTGTCACTCATCAACTTCATTCGCTGATGTTCTGAGTATCGGATACCCCTTGATATTGATCCCGCCAGCGTGGAGGAACCACCGTCTCGCTCAGTTGCGTAGGACTTGCCTTGATTCACCCACCAGTAACTGAACATCTGCCGTGCGTCGTGGCCGGAGGATCGTGTCGCCAAAGCTGATGAACGTCGGCATCGTAGAAGTCAAAGTCAGTCGACTGAGGCGATCGCGAAAGCGCAGCCGCGGATTGCGGCAAGTTGCTCGTCCAGACGGTCGAACCAGCAATGTAGTCAGCGAACTCGGGTGACTGGACGATCCTCCTCTTTGGCCCAGTTGTTGAACACAGATTCAAAGTAGATCTGGGAATAGGAGATGCGAGACCATGTTTCTCGCACTCTGACTTCCTGTGTTCTAGCAGGACTGAATTCGCCAGCCGTGAGTGGCATGTCCGTCGAACGGATCAACGCCCTCCAGCTTTATCTGCCTGCGGAAACTCCAGAATGAATCGAAGATGGGCGCCGCGCTGAAGCTGATACCCAGGCAGAAACAACTCTGCTTCGCTGTCTACCGATTTCTCATCGATTGCTCTTGCAACCAGTCGAAGATCCGGTCGCTCACTGGTCCAAGATACCGCGTAAGATACGAAGCCCTTGCGAGCACTGTGGTAATTCTTCCAGGGCAAAGATCCCATACCGCGACCGCGTCGGCGATAGCCCGCCGAACAGGAAGTGGCTCTTCATCGAATGCCTTCTCCATGTCGCCGCCGGTCGTTTTTCGAGCGCTGACAAGCGGGTCCATCACACCCCGTGTGCGCTCCAGGATTTCAGGAGTCCATGTCTCATCCTCCGGCCAAAGCAGGGATTTGTCGTCAGCAAGGCAGCGCTCCCGCCACTGGTCTGCGACTTCGTAGACCGATTCTCATCCCGAGACTCGGACCATGTGCCGTCTCCTCTGTTCCGTCAACCAATACGACTTTAACAATCTGCAACGGTTTGGCGTCGCCCATCGTTGACAGGTTTGTAGGGGCATCCGCTTGCGGTGCCCGGTTGCAAGCCGCGACGCCCCGGATTGGGACGTGGGCACCGCAAGCGGATGCCCCTACGAGTGGCTGCCACGATGTGTCAGTCCACCATCCGCAGCTTCGCCGGGGCCGGGTCGATCGCCGTCAACACCGGGCGGTGCATGTGGGTGAAGGTGACGATGGCTTGGCCGGGGGCGAGGTTGGGGAGGCGGCGCCAGAGGCTGTCGTCGATGCCGCCGACGGAGCGTTGCAGGGTGGAGATGACGCCGGAGTCGGCGATCTTGTGGATGACCCAGTTGTTGACCAGGCCGATGACCTGGTTGGGGAGGTGCTGGGGGAGCTGGGTGACGAAGACCAGGCCGAGCCAGCGCTTGCGGCCGCGTTTGGCGATGCGCGAGACCTGGGCGAAGAGGTGGGGCATCTTGTCGATCCGCTCGCGGCCGAGGAACTCGTGGGCCTCCTCGATGATGACCAGGGTGCGGGGCACCGCGTCTTCCTTGCCGCTCCGCTCGGGCGTAGAGGCGCTCTTGCTCCTCCTGGACGCCGCGCAGGATGGCGGCGATGGCGAGGTTGTTCAGGTCGGGCGAGTCGGTGTCTGAGAGGTCGACGATGCTGACCATGCCAGGGTTCAGCATGTCGGCGTAGGAGAGGGGCTGCGCGCGCGGGTTGTCAAAGACCCTGAGGCGCTGGAGCCGGCCGAGCTTGCTCAGCAGCGAGCGCCAGGAGTTGGGGTGCGAGGTCCGGATCTTGGCCGCGTCCACCTCACGGAGGACGGCGGCAGCGTGCGGGCCAAGATCGCGGGAGTGGAAGACGGGCTCTCCTTTGCCCAAGACCGCGTTGAAGGCGCCGACGATATCGATCAGGTGGTCGAGGGTCATGCCGGGGTAGCCGGTTTCGAACTCGTCGAGGTCTTCCGGCGCCGAACGGGCGATGCCCAGGGTTTCGAGCAGCTTGCGGGTCGTCTCGTAGGCGAGCCAATAGCGCTCCGCCTGGGGATCGGAGAGGTCGACGATCTCGGCCACGGCGTAGGGTGAGAGGTCGCTGAACCGGAGGCTGAACGGCTGCAAGCGGGGATGGCCCGGATTGGCCGTCTCCCGGCCGACAAGGTGGTAGAGGGTCGTGTCGGGGACACCCTCGGGCGTTCTGCCTTTGCGCTGGAGGAGGGTGCGCATGGTCCGATCGCTGGTCGGCTCGTCGATGAAGCTGTATTCGCCCTCGACATCCAGGAGGACGATCGCCAATCCGGCGGCCTGGGCCTGGGAGATGAAGCCGGCGACGGTCGTCGATTTGCCGCCGCCGGTGGTGCCGATGATGCCGGTGTGCCGCGGGAGGACACTTTTCTGGGCGGAGGGCGCGCCGACCGGGACGTTGTCGTGGCCCACGGCCAGCCCCAGCCGGATGTCGCCGCCGACGCGGAGGACGGCGCCGGTCTCGGCTTCGGTGAGGGCGAAGACGGGGCTGTTGGGCAGCGGGCGAAACCGGGGCGGCTGCAAGACGCCGTCGACGCGTTCGCCCATGAGCTCGACCTGGATGCGGCCGTGGTAACGGGGCATGAAGATGCCGCCGTGGACCGTAGTCGTCACAACCAGCGGGGCGTCGGCGCGCAGTCCGTCCGGCTCGGCGAAAGGGCCCTTGACCACAACGCCCAGGTATTGGCGGCCGTCCGGCTGGCTGTCGATCCGGACCAGGGCCTGCGATGGCAGGGCATGCAGACCGTCCTTCGGGAGGAGCACCGTAATTGAGTTGTCCTCGGAGCTGGGGCTGTCGAACATGGTCCGTCCGACCGATCCGACGTAGGGCGCGGGCTCCTGCCAGAGGCCGCCGGATTCTTCGACGGTCGCGGCGAGACGGTCGCGGGCGGCGGTGGGGACGGGGCGGCTTGCGGGCCGGTCAGATACGGACTGGTCGGTCATGTCCAGAACCTCCGATGGGTGAGGGGTTCGCGGATGATGGGTGACCGCGTTTCCCGGTCGCCCGGGGCTCACGGCCCGGGCTCAACCGGACAGCCTCTCCGAGGCTAACGAAGTCGGGCTTTCTAGCCTCGGAGAGGCTGTAACGTTGAGCCCGGGCCGTGAGCCCCGGGCGGCGCCAACGCACATTAACCGGCCCTATCGTCTGCTGCCGTGCTCTTCGTAGAAGGCGTTCGTTTGCCCGGTGCCGGCGTAGGCCTGGCGGACGGACTCGGTAAAGTCGCCGGCGCCGAAGGTGGCGCGGCAGACGGCGTCGGCTAATTCGAGCAGTGTGGGAAAGGCCCGGTGCTCGTGGAGGGCGCTGTCGGCCATGGCGATCAAGGCGGCCTCGTGGGCGTGGTCGCGGTGGGCGTAGAAGATCCGGGGCGGGCCGATGGCCGATGCGCGGTAGATCCCGATGACGATGTCTTTGCCGCGGGCGTAGGCGAAATCGCGGGCTCGCTCCGCGTACCCGCTTTCATAGGTGCTGGCGTTGATCACGGCGACCATGCGCGAGGTCATGTGATCGACGATCGCGTATTCCAGGGGTCTGAGCGCATCCGCCAGGGTGAGAAGTCCGCGTTCGTTCAAGCCGCTGGGAACGAAGACGAACCAGGGATGCTGTGCGAGAAGACGCTCCAGGAGATCGAGGCTGGCATCGAGCAACTCCATGCTGCCGGAACCGTTGAGCAGCTCCAGGGCGACCGGGTTGCCATGGCCGAGCCGCCAGGGCGCGGTGCTACCGTCGAGCAGGGCAGCCCGCTCTGCATAGGCCATTACGCCGCGGCGGGCGAGGTCGCTCAGCCGCTCACTCCCGCCGATCTGGGTCCCTCGGTTCCGCCCCGTGATGACCTCGATCGCGGCATCGACAGGATCGCTGACGGCGCGGAGGTCGCGGCGAAACAGGCGGTGGACCCAGGAGCCGAGTTCGGCCCGGTAGGAGACGAGGCAGACCCCGACCTGGGTGATGGAGACGGCGAGGGCATCGTGGGTTACGGCAATCCCGTTACAGGCTTCAACGGCCCCACGAAACAGAAGGCCCTGGTGGACGAGGGCCAGATCGTCGGGGGTGGCCTGGAAGACGCCGGCATCGTCGGGCATACCGACCTGCTGACCGACCTGCCGAAACAGGACCTCCCGGATCGCCGCGCGCACCGGCTCCTCGGCCGTCTGCGCGGCGGAGATCTCCTCCTCCAGCTTGCCATAGAGGCCACCGAGCTGCACGCCAGACGCCCAGGTCGAGAAATCGAGCGTCTGCGCGAGGGGCTCGCCGAACATCTCCTCGAAGGCGTTCGGCGGGACGGAGCCGCCCGGCCGATCAGGATCTCCGGATTGGCCAGTCCCACCGGACGGCGCCGTCACCGGCGCAACCAGGCGAAGTTCGACGGGGCCGGACGGTGCTGCCGCATCCAGGACCTGGCGCACCTAGTTGCCGTATGTACGGGCAGACCGTAGACATCGACCAGCGACCTGGCGACATCTTCGACGGTCGCGTCCGCCCCGGTACGAGCGGCGAGGTCCGCGGCCGGGGCGAGCAACTCGAACGCGAGCTCGTCAGCGCGGCGCTCGGATAGATCGACGACGGCATCTGAGCGGCCCCGGTCGAAGAGGTGGACGTAGTAGGTCAGCGTGGTCGATGTCAGGGCGGCGTCGATCCGCTCGTGCTGGGCGGGTGGCCGCTCGCCGTCGAGGACCGGCAGGATGGACGTCCCGAGCCGGTGCAGGGTGTTCTCGCGCGGGAGGTGGTAATCCAGCAGGAAGTGGGCGATCTCGTGGGCGAGGGTGAAGCGCTGCTCCGCCGCGTCGTCCGCGCCATCGACGAAGATGAATCCGCTCCCGCGGAAGGCCACCAGACAGCCCCGAAGCGCCCGCTGCTCGGTCTCGAACTGGAAATCAGGGCGGTGTTTGGAAAGCCACGCTTCAACGGCCGCCACGGTTAATCCGGGGAGCACCACACGGGAGACGGGGAGGGCGTAGGCGAGTGCGCGGCCAAGGTCGCGCGGAAACGGCGGCGGCTCTCCTGCCTGGAACCAGAACAGGTTCGCGGCGGACGTGATCCAACCCGGGCTCATCGGGGATTCTCGCCGTTGTCATCCTCGCCGGCGGGCGCTTCCGGTTGCGGGCCGGTCTGATCATCCTGCAACGGGTCCATGGGGGCGGCGTTGTACTCGGCCGAATCTTCGGCGGCGCGGTCCCGGGCGGCGGCCAGCAGCCGGCTCCGTTGCCCGGTCTGGAGTTGGCCGAACGCGTCGAGCGAATCGACCAGCCGGACCACCTCCGCCAGGGGGGCCGGGTCCATGCCGATGTGCTCGGCGATCGCGTCGATATCGGCCCGGAAGCGTTCTTCGCGGGGCCGTTTGCACAGGGCAAGATGAGGCAGTCGGAACGCGTCGATATCGAGCGTTTGGGCCATGAGTCGGTCGTCCTTGTCCTCGACGGCACGGTACTGGGCCAGCACCCAGGCCATCATGGACCGGTCGTCCTCGAGGCGGGCGGCGAGCTTCCGTGCTCCAGCGGCGGTGCGGCGGAAGCGCTCGGCGCGCTCGGCCGGGTTAAGGTGTTCCTGGCTCATCGGATCCATCTGCCGACCCTCCGCGGTATCCCCGCTTGAGGCGCTTACTCAGCCGGTCCTTGATCTTGTTGACCTGGACCCGCTGTTCCTTCTCCGACAGGTGGGCTATCCCCAGCGCCTCGGCGAAGACTCCGGTTCTCTTTTCGAACTTCAGCATCAATGCCAACACGGTCCGATCTTCGTCGTTCTTGGCGCAGGACTGGGCAAACGCAAGGAGTTCACTCGCAGCTGCCGCGTCCTCGATCTCCGCCACGAGGTCCGTATCCTCGTGTGCAAACGTGTTCCAGTTTTCGAAGTCAAATCGGACAACGCCGGATTGATTGCCCGCTTCTCGCTTGATTTCGCGCTGCAGGAGGTTCAAGAAGTCGCCCTGGGCCGACATCTTAAGGTAGCCGCCCAGGGATTTGAGGTCGGGATTGTATGTCTCCGGCTTCCGGAGATAGGTCTCGATGGCCTGGAGGGCGGCATTGTCGGCGACCTCGTCGATCTCGCCGTTCTGCAGGAAGAGCCCTTTGCGGGCGATGTACGAGCGCAGGTCCTCTTTGAGCAGGTCGTAGTAGCGCAGGAAGATCTCGCTGGAGGCAGTCGGGTCGCCCGCAACGTAGCTGATATGGAGCGCCCGGCCAGCTACGGCCTCGTCGTCTGGCAGCGTCGCCATCATTTATCCCAAAGCTTCCGTCGATCGCCGTCGTTGGGAGCGCCACACGTGAGCGCCGTGGACCTGGGTACTCACCGGCGCCCAACACGACTTCCATATGCGTAATCGATCGCCACTGTGAACGTTAGCACGGTAAACCGGCCCGGTGAAGGTTCTCCGTGCCGGAATGAGCCCCCTACCCCCGGCCCTCTTCCCCCTGCCGCAGCGGGGGGAAGGGGGAGAATGTTCCCGAACGCCGGACGCCGTAGAGGACGGAGTTACGGCTTCTTGAAGATGGCGCAGGCGTTCTGGCCGCCGAAGCCGAAGCCGTTGGCGGCGGCCACGGAGACGTCCAGGTCGCGGGCGACGTTCGGGACGTAGTCCAGGTCGCAGGCGGGGTCGGGATCGGTCAGGTTGATGGTCGGGTGGACCTTGCCGTCGCGGATGGCCATGACGCAGCCCAGGGAGGAGACACCGCCGGCGGCGCCGAGCAGGTGGCCAACCATCGACTTGTTGGCCGAGACCGCCAGCTTGTAGGCATGGTCGCCGAATGCTGACTTGATCGCGTCGGTCTCGGCGATATCACCGATCTGCGTCGAGGTGGCGTGGGCGGCGACGTACTGGACGTCAGCCGGGGCGACCCCGGCCCGCTTCATCGCCCGGGACATCGCCATGGCGGCGCCGGAGCCATCTGGCCGGGGGGCGGTGATATGGAAGGCGTCGGAGGTGTAGGCGCCGCCGGAGCATTCGCAGATCACGCTGGCCCCGCGCCGGGCGGCATGCTCCTCGGTCTCCAGGATCATGACGACCGAGCCTTCGGAGAAGACGAAGCCGTCGCGGCCGGAATCGAACGGGCGGCTGGCGCCGGCAGGGTCGTCGTTGCGGCGGGAAAGGGCCCGCATGTTGTAGAGGGAGGCGATCGACACGGGGGTCAGGGCGGCTTCGGTGCCCCCGGTGATGACGACATCGACTTCGCCACGTTCCAGCATGTAGACCGCGTCGACGAAGGCTTGGACGCCGGCGGCGCAGGCGGCGACCGAGGTGACGGACGGGCCGCGGATGCCGAAGGCGATCGAGACCTGACAGGAGGCCATATTCGGGGCAAACATCGGGATCAGGAAGGGGCTGACCCGACCCGGCCCCTTCTCGACCATGGTGGTGACGTCCTTCTCAATCGTGGGGACGCCGCCTCCACCGGTGTTGACCATCACACCGACGCGGTCGCGGTTCTCATCCTTTATTTCGAGACCGGCCTGGTCGAGCGCCTCACGAGTGGCGGCGACGGCGAACTGGCCGAAACGGTCCATGCGCCCGGCGAGCTTGTGCTCCATGAACTGCTTTGGGTCAAACCCGACGACCTCGCCGCCAATCTTTACGACGAGATTGCTGGTGTCGAAGGATTCGATATGGCGCACACCGGACCGGCCCGCGAGCAGACCTTCCCAGGTCGCCTCCGCGCCGATTCCGAGCGGAGTTACCGCGCCCACTCCCGTCACGACCACACGTGTCATAGATCCTCCCGGAGTTGGCGATCGGCGATCGGCGTTCGGGATTACGTGATCGGTGCGTGAATCCGCACGTCGAACGCCGAACGCCGAACGCCGTGTTACTTGGCGGTTAGGCCGAAATCTTCGAGTCGCAAGGTCGTCACGTCGCGGTCGATGCGCTTGATCAAGCCGGCCAACGCCTGGCCCGGCCCGACCTCGACGAAGGTGGAGACGCCGGCGCCGGCCATCACGGTGATGGTGTGCGTCCAGTTGACTGGGCGCTCGACGTGGTGGGCCAGTTCCCGCCGGATATCGCCGACGCTCTTCATGAGCGTACCCGACTCGTTGGCGACGACGGGCACCCGCGGGGTCAGGATCGGCACATCGGCGATGAGGGCACGCAGGCGCTCCGACGCCGCGGCCATCAGGGGGGAGTGCGAGGCGATGGTGATGGCGAGGCGGGCGACGCGCTTGGCGCCTCGCGCCTTGGCCAGGTCGACGGCGCGCTCCAGCGGGGCGAGCTCGCCCGAGATGACGGTCTGTCCGGGGCAGTTGGCGTTGGCGATGACAAGGACGTCGTCGCCCTTCGCCTCCGCGACCACCTCTTTCAGTGCGGCGTCGTCGAGGCCGAGGACGGCGGCCATGCCGCCGGGTCGCTCGGTGCCGGCCTCCTTCATGAGGCGACCGCGCTCGCGCACGAGGCGCAGTGCGTCCGCAAAGGACAGGGACTCGGCGGCGACCAGGGCGGTGAACTCGCCCAAGGAGTGCCCGGCGAGCAACGTTGGCGAGAGTGATCCGCCGGAGATACCTTCGGCGGCGACGCGCTCCTTCAAAGCGACCAGCGCGGCCACGCTCACGGCGAAGATCGCGGGCTGGGAGTTGTAGGTGTCTTCGAGCTCCTCGGCGGGGCCATCGAAGCAGAGGGTGGAGAGCGGGAAGCCGAGGACGCAATCGGCCTCGTCCAGAACCTGCCGGGCCGCGGCCGATTGGTCGGTCAGCGTTCGTCCCATGCCGACGAACTGGCTGCCCTGTCCGGGGAAGACGAGGGCAAGGTCGCCCGTGCGATTGGCAAGAGGATTCGGGCGTTCGTCGGTCATCGTCATGAGGTGTCGCCTGGACCTGCCTTCTTGGGAATGCGAGGAGCCGGTCGGTGAGGGTACCGCCGGGCAACTGACGGATGATAGCAGATGGGCGAAGGAGAACGGACCTCACCCCCGGCCCGCTGAACGGCCCTCACCCCCTAACCGCCCTCTCCCAATGCTGGGAGAGGGGGGCTATTTGCGTTGTGGTGGTAGGAGGTGGGCAGTCGATGGCCTAGTGGGGTGCGTTCGTGAGCGCGTTGTCGCTGCGACCCCATCCGCCCCAAGTGGGCGCGATCGGGGAGCGGGCGTGTCCTGGGCGGGCTGCACGCGCGGACGTCGCGCGGAGCGCACTGGCCTGGGAACTGGATAACGGCTGGTCTCGAGCCGGGCGAGGTGGGGCGCTGCCCAGGCCCGCACCCGCGCCGGGTGTGCCGCTTGGGTGGATCATATCAGAACATTTGTTCTTGTCAAGCGGTGGGGGACGGAGAGGAAGGGGTGAAGGTGGAGATGCCGGATTCGATGAGGTGGGCATTGCCGGGATGGTCGATGGTGGAGATCGGGATGCCGGAGGAGTGCAGGTGTTGGGCGAGGTGGTGGATGGCGCCGTTGGGGGTGGCGTGGATGATGAGGGTTTGGGTGGAGAGTCCTGCGGCGAAACGGTTGCGTTCGGCGGCGAGGGGAGAGGTGGGGCGGCGTTGCGTTGGGGCGAAGGGGGAGATGAGGAGGAGGCGGCCCGCGGCGATGGGGGCTTTCCAGGCGGGTGGGATGCGGTAGGGGGTGAGGGTGCGGGCGGGGCAGAGGATGACGGGTTGGGAGCCGCGGAGGAGAAGGGTCAGATACGTCGCGTTCAACTGGGGTGTGGAAGCCGGAGACGACGATGGTGCCGGCGTCGCGGAGGGTGCGGGCGAGGTCGTAGGCCTGGAGGATGAGGGCGCCGGGGCAGCGGACGGAGCAGAAGAGGGCGAGTTTGGGGGCGGGGGAGTGGAGGATGGCGGGGTCGCCGATGGTGTGGGGGAAGGCGGAATCGGCCTTCCCCGGGTCGGGTGTCACCGGACGGCGAGTGCGGGGGTGGTGATGTCGAGGGCAACCCGGCGGGGGTCGTCGACGAGGTGGGAGGCGCCGAGGATCTCGAACCGGACGATGGTGCCGTCTTCGGCGAAGTCGGCGATCACATCGGGTCCGACTTCGTCGCTCTCCTGGATGGTGGCTTTGCGGAGAGTGATGGTGAGGATATCGGTTTCGACATCGTAGTTGATGTTCATGTGACGCCTCGCAGGTATCGCTGAGGACGGGAGGTCGGGTAAACGGTGAGGACGACCCGTTCGGTCGGGGTGTCTTCGACGGCGACGAGCATCAGCATCGGCTTGTCGTTGAAGGTGTCGTGGTAGTGGCGCATGTAGACGGTGCGATTGGGCAGACGACCAGGAGCTGTCGCGTCGGGGTCCGTGAGTGTCCGTTCGGCATCCTCCAATGTGAGATGCCGCTCGGAGAGGTTGTCGACGGCGTGCTGCGACCACCGGATCGGCCGCTGTGGACCGTCGTCAATCATACGGCAATCTCCGGCGCGAGTGCCCGTACATGCCGAGAAGTCATTGGGGTGGAGGGTCCGCGGTGAAGATCTCTACGATGGCGGTGCGCGGGTCGGTGATGAGGCGGGAGGCGGACAGAACTTCGATGCCGATGACTTCGCCGTCGTCGCCGAAGTCGGCGATGACGTTGGGGGTGATCTCGTCACTCTCTTGTATGCGGGCGTCTTTGAAGCGGATCATCAGCGCGTCGGCATCGGGGTCATTGGTGATCTTCATGGGGTTGGTCCTTACGGTACTTGGGGAACTGGGCGACCTGCGCTCGTCTATGCGTTGTCCTCGGCCTCCCCGGCGTCGCGGCCCATGCGGTACTTGATGTCGTAGTTGATGATGAAGTCGAGCTCTTCGGGGGTGAAGCCGTAGTGTTCGGCGAGGACGCGGTCGATCTCGTCGATGATGGGTTTAGATATCGCGTGGTAGGGCGTCTCGATTCATCTACCGCTCTTCGTCATCGTCTTCGAATGCGATCGATATGCATCGCTCTGATAGCAGGTTGAAGTAGCCGACGCAGATGTCGGCATGGGTCGATTCGGATCGGGTGGCGCGCATGTCTTGGAGCAGGTACTTGTCGATGTTGTCGTTGATGGTTGGTATGGGGAAGGCATCTCCGAAGGCCACGGGTCGGTGGCCGGAGTGTACGGGGTTTGCAGGTGTCTTGTTGGTTGTTCCGAGTGGATGCGCAGGATTCGACAGGTGGATCTGAAATCAGGCGGTGATGGCTGCCCATTCGGCGGCGGGGACGAAGCGGGTGAGGTGGCGGACGTTGGTTGTGGCGACGATGACGTCGTGGCCATCGTCCGCGAGTAAGCGGGTCTGAGCAGCGAGGATGACATCGGCATCGAGGGCGTGGCGGTCGGCGGTTGGACGGCCGGCGCGACGTGTTTCCGCCCAGAGGTAGGCGGCTAGGCGCATGGCTGCCGTCGAGATCGGGACATACAAGGTACTCGGATGGCTGAGCAGCGCGTCGAGGCGCCGCAACGAACGGGTCCGGCCAAGTCGGATCAATTCGCGACGTAGTTCGTAGTCAACGATCTCCGGAACGGCAACGTCCACGCTCGCGGCAGTGAGCCCGCGAAGCCACCGTTCGCACAGGAGCGCTTCCCAATCGTCGGGCGGAATCGAGAGGAGCCCCAAGGGTCCGGAGTCGAGGACAACAATCCGACTCACGGGAAGAGCTTATTGCCCGGCAAACGGTCTTCATCCAGGGCACGCTTCAGTTCTTCCCACTCCTGCTCTGCGATACGGCGCTCTTCTTCCGTTGCGTTCTCGCCCTCCGCGATCCACTCGTCGAGCAAGGCGATGAGAGATTGCCTCGCGGCGATCCGGCGGCGCTGGGCTTCGTCCTCGTCGATCCCTGCTTCCCAGGGATCGAGCAAGAGGTCTGATTCTGCGGTGGGTGTTGTCATGGGCACGCTCCTTTGTCCGCCGAACTGATGGCGGGACACCCCAAGCCTATCACTGCCCCGGAAGCGGAGACATCACTGCGTCGGGGTCGAGGCGGTGGAGCACATCGAGGCCGAGTTTGGCGCGGCGGACGCGCTCTTTGGTGAGGGCGACGGCGGTGGCTTCGAGGTGGGTGCCGCTGGGGTAGATGTTGGGAGCGTTGCGCAGGCCGAACTTCAAATAGACGGGGGCGCAGACGCGGACGATGTCGGCGATCTCGTAGTGGCGGATGAATCCGCCGATGTCGTCGGGGACTTCGACGTAGAGATCGATCGGCATCGTGGTGGCCGCCCGGATCGCGGCGAGGTGGGCCAGGCTGAGGTCGCTGGGGACGTTGAACGTCGTCAGGCCGGCCTGCTCCAGGAGACGGATGGAGACAGGGTTCGACGAGCCGAGCATGACAGAGCCCTTGAGGATCAACTCCGTCGGGAGGTCGCCCGCCTTTTTCAGCTCATTGAGGGTCCAGAGCAGCCCTTCGTCGGTGACCAGGACGCTGGTGATGCCGTGCTCGCAGGCCCGGCGCACATCCTCGACCGCGTGCACGAGCTGGTCCTGGCCCCGAATTTTGGGGGCGACGATTCGGCCGGCGGTGGAGTAGGCCATCGCGCCGGTGTCCCAGCCGGCCCGCGGACCGACGAAGAGGCTGATCTCGATCCCGCCGCGCTCCCGGGCAAGGGCGGCCATCTCGTCCAACTCGGCGTCGGTCAGGAGCATGACGCCGCTGCCCTGGCTGACCCGGTGAACGGGCACGCCCAGGGTGTCGGCCGTCTCGAAGACGGCCCGTAGGGCATTTGGTCCTTCGACCGACGGGATCTCGATCCGGTACTGACCTCCGTCCGGGAATCGCTGGTCGGAGGCCGGGTGATCGTACCGATCACCGGTCGGAAGCCCAAGGTTCTCGAGGAGTTCGCGCGTCCTAGCCATCCCGTTCACGCAGCAGTCCCCCCTTATATCGAACGGCAGTACCATCCAGGCGGATGAGCGCCTGCCCATCTGACCCGGCCTGCCGGCCACGTCAACCTGTGCCTTGATCTCCCGTTGCCCGGCGGCCGCACAACCAGGCGGCACGTTCCCAGGACAGAAAGAGGTGCAAACCGGCCACGGTCAGCAGCGTCTCCGAAGCTGCCCGGGAACCACCGAGCCAGATCGCGGTCGCCGCGAGGCCGAGCAACACCAGCTCGCCCGTCAGGCGCACGGGACCTGGCACGGCCACCTGCCCAAGCCAACCGCCGCCGGGATCGCCCGGCGTCTCGAAGATCAGCCAGAACGCGATTGTAGCAATCCCGGCGAGCAACCCGGCCGCACTCGCCACAGATCCGCCTCCACCGAGCCTCCAAATGCCCCAGGCTACCCCGGCAGAGTTCGCCAGACCCAGAATCGCCCGGATCAGGCGATCGACCTGGCGGGAGGCCGGCGAGCCGGCAGTTCCGGACGACGCTTCGTCTGTGGTGCAGCCTGGAGTCGTCATCCTGTTCGGCTTTCGATCTATAAGGGGATGCATTGGAAAATCGCCCGTCGATAGTCGTGCCTAAATGAGGCGATGGTGCCATACTGGTGCTATCCGCACGGCTACCCGTTGCGTCAGGGACCTTAGTACCTTCGTACTTATGTACTACAGTGCTTCATCCGTGACCCGTGCATCCCAAACAGGGGGAACGCGCGTACGGCCACTCCGGGCGTCCGGAGGGACCTTCAGCAGGCGACGGGGGGAATTGAGATGCTAAAAATGCATGACACCGTGCGACGGACGAACTATGATGCCACATGGATCCAGCAGAAGGGCGGAATTCGCAGCGTCGCGGCCGCACTGGTCCTTGTGCTTGGCTTGTTTGCAGTCTTCGCGCCGGACGCGACGGCCTCCATCCACTGGTGCAGGGTCGATCCGGCGGTCTCGATCAACGGACAAACGGTCAACATCTTCATTGCCAGCACGGAGGAGATCTTCCAGCAGGCGACGGGACCGACCGATGTGGTCGTCAGCGTTCCGGTTGGTGTGTCGGCCGAGCTGCTCTGGACCGACGCCGGATTTGGATACGGCGAGACGGTCACGATCGTTGAGTCGAGCCGGCTGCGGGTAACGTCAAGCGGTGTCCAGATCATGGTCTCGGCGTACGTGCCGGCGACGGGGTCGCTTCCGGCGCTTGTCGAGATCGTTCCGGCCTACGCCGGAGTCGTCACAGCCAGCGCTGTGGGCGCCACGAACGCCCAGGTGAGGGTGTCGACGACGGTTTAGTCTGACAGACCCTCGCGAGGCGCGATGTCTCAAGTCGTCTCGGATCGCGCTTCAATTCAGCAAGTAGACGGGAGTCCGGACTCCGCCACTTCAGGCGGGCTCCCCGGACTCCGTGTTGCGTTGCGGCGGTACGTCGCTGCCGTCTCCATCATCGGCCCTCTCATCGCCCTCTCAGTAGCGATCGCGAATCTGGATGGCGTGACGGCCGAAAGCCTCCTAATCGCCGCAGTCTTGGTCATTCTCGGAGCAATCGCGACCCGATATCCGCTGCAGCTCCGGTCCCGCACCCTGATCTCAGTCACCGGGCCGGTCTTCCTGGTGTCTGTGTTAGGCCTGCCCCTGGCGCTCCCGGGCGTGATCGCGATGGCGTCGATCTGGCTCGGGAATTTCCGGCGACCGTCGGATCGCCTGGAACTATCGTTCGATATCGGCCAGTTCGGCCTATCGGTTACCACCGGTGCGCTCCTCTTCAACGAGTTGCGCGATCGATCGTGGCTGGGCCCATCGGTCGGGGGGATCGGGAACGTTCCGGCGATCGTCCTGACGGCCGCGTTCTGCTTTCTGTTGAACTACGCCCTGGTCTCGATCGCCGCCGCTCTGCAACAGGAGCGAAACCCGCTTCGGGTCTGGCTCCAGAACATTCGCGAGGACTTTTCCATCGAAGCCTCGTTGGCCGGCATCGGTGTGATCGGCGCTATCGTGGCCGTCCATGCCCCGGTTGCGTTGCCGTTGCTGGCCGTCCCGTTCATCCTTCTGCACCGCGCCCTGGAGCACGCCACCCGGCTTAAGACCGACACCTTCGCGGCGCTGATGAAGCTGAACGAGGTGGTCGAGATCCGTGATCCCTACACCGCCGGGCACTCGATCCGGGTCGGCGAGACGAGCCGGGCGATTGCGCTGCGTCTGGGCCTGACGATGGAAGAGGCGGAGGAGGTCGGCAAGGCGGGAAGCATCCACGATGTCGGCAAGATCGGCATCGATTCCGCCATTCTCTCCAACACCGATCGGCTGACCACGCAGGAGTTGGACCAGATGCGGCTCCACCCACAGTTGGGCGCCGACATCGTCTCCCGGTTCTCCACCTCGGGACCGCTAACCTCGTACGTGCTCCATCACCACGAGTGGTACAACGGCCAGGGATACCCGTCTGGGCTGGCGGGGGAGACGATTCCGCTTGGGGCGAGGATCATCGCCGTGGCGGACACGTTCGACGCGCTGACCTCCAAGCGACCGTACCGCGATCCACTGAGCGGCGCGGACGCTCTGCTGATTCTGCGGGATGGGGCCGGCACGCAGTGGGACACCGAAGTCGTGGCCGCGTTCTTTGCCTACGCCAAATCGCTGGGCATTCCGTTGCCGAAGACGGACAACCCCAAACTGCTCCGCTGGGAGAACAGCACAACCTAGAGCGCTCGTTGAAAAGGTGGGCCGTGAGCCCCGGGCGACCCGGAGAGCAGCCCACCTTTTCAACGAGCGCGTCTTCTAGCCCGGATGATTCATGGGCGCCGTGGGAACGGCGGCGCCCGAGGCTGATGACCCCGGTTAAGGTCCATACAGCCAGCTAAAGACCGGCTGGAACCATCTCTGGTTCCGGGCGCGGCGCGGCGGTTCGCCTCGGGGGGAACCGTTACAGATTTGCGCGGCCGAGGACGAGGCACGCATTCTGGCCGCCAAGGCCGAAGGAATGTTTGGTGATGATGTCGAGGTCGGCCGGCCGGGCGCAACCGTGGACGATGTCCAGGCCGATCTCCGGATCGGGCGTCCGGTAGTTGCGCGTAGGTGGGATGCACTGCTCGGCCAAGGTGCGAACCGCCACAACCGTCTCGATTGCGCCGGCGGCACCCATGCAGTGCCCAACCGCCCCTTTGATGGAGGTAACGGGGATCCGAGCGGCCCGCTCGCCAAAGACGGCGTAGATGGCCCGGGCCTCGGCCAGGTCGCCAGCAGGGGTCGAGGCGGCATGGGCCTGGACGTGGTCGATCTGATCCGGGGAGACGCCCCCATCGGCCAGGGCAGCGCGGATGGCCCGGGCCGCCCCCAGTCCCTCCGGTTGGGGAGCGATCGGGTGGTAGGCATCGTTGGACGTGCCGTACCCGAGGATCTCGGCGTAGATCCGCGCACCCCGGGCCAGAGCTCGCTCGCGCTCTTCGAGGACCAGCATTCCGGCCCCCTCGCCGAGGACGAATCCGGCCCGGCTGGCATCAAAAGGGCGACTGGCGGCGCCCGGATCATCGTTGCTGTCGGTCACCAGGGCCCGCATCGCCGTGAATCCGGCGAGGAAGAACGGGTGCTCGTCGGACTCGCTGGCGCCGGCGACCATGAGGGGCGCCCGCCCATATTTGATCGCGTGGAAGGCGTCGCCGATCGCCTGCGACCCGGTTGCGCACGCGGTCACGACCGTGGAGCTCGGCCCGTACAGCCCGAACCGGGACTGCACGGCGTACGACGCGAGGTTGTGCGGGAACATGACGTGGAGGTGGGCCGGGACCCGGTTCGGCCCCCGATCGCGGAAGACGTCGTAGGCCGGGATCAGGTCGTCGTGGGTGCCGCCCAGGCAGGTTCCGAATGAGGTGCCGCCGTCGGTGAGATCGGCGCCGGGCAGCGGATCGCCGTCCTCGTCGATCAGACCTGCATCGATCAGGGCCTCCCCTGCCGCCTCGATGGCCATGCGGCTGAACCGGGAGGTATTGCGGGCCACCTTCGGACCGAGGGCGACGAGAAACCGGTCGGAAATGGACTCGTCGGCGACATCGCCACGGACTGTACACCCGTGTGTGCCCGGCTCCAGCCCTTCAATCCGACGGATTCCGGTCTCCCCGGCGACCACGCGGCACCAGGTCTCCTCGGCCGTGCCGCCCAGGGGGGTCACGGCCCCGATGCCGGTAATCACGACCCGGCGGAGTTGGAGCGGGGGCGGTCCACCCCACTCAGCGTGGCCGAGGCCTGGCCGGGCTCTTCCTACCGCGCCATGCGTCTCGTATTGAGCGTCCCGGTCCGCCATCCCCGACCCCGTTTCCCGATGGTCTATCGTGCTGGCACGGCTTCGTGGCCGGCCCCTGGTCGCCCAGCGCCCACGCTGGAGTGTACGGGAAACAATAGCACCGCCTTGGGCGAAAATGGCGCTAGCTGAGAGCACTCTCCGCGACGGGGTGGCTGCGTCTTGGGGGCCGCCCAGTGCTGACGACCCCGGCCGACCAGGAAAGCCTCTCCGAGGCTAGGCATGGCCACAGAACGTGTTTTCGCGGCGCACGTTAATCGTCGGAGAAGATGACTGTCTCCGCACCGTTCTGGGCGACCGACCGCAGCGCGCCGGTGAGTCTGTGGGCCTCGGCCTGGGACAGGAAGAACCGGATCTGCGCGGGGCCGTCGGCCGGGCCGAAATCGATGTCGATCCCGCCACCGGAGCCATGGCGAACGACCGCCGCGCCAATTTCCAGCACGGTCTCGCGAGCGTCCAGGTCGTTGCGGGTGTTGCCGACACCGTGAAGGGTTGCGCGCATCTGGTCGTCTCCGCTCGGCTGGGTGCCTAACGCACGGGGGCTGCCAGGGGGGGGCATTGGGGATTGTCCGCTATCTGAACGGATCGCGGAGCGGCCGATCCGGCTGCTCGGTCGGAAGATCGGGCCGCCTGCCCCATTCTCCCCAGGACGGGGCGTAATTGCTCACGCGCTGGAAGCCCAGCGCCTTGAGCACGACATAGGAATGGGCCGCCCGGTAACCGCTGCCGCAGAAGGTCACGACCGGACGCTCGTCCTGCGGGTCCAGGCCGGCCTCGGCGTACAGCGGGAGTAATTCCTCTGGCGGGCGCAGGGCGCCGCTGGCGTCGAGATTCGCGGTCCACTCCAGATGGACGGAGGTGGGGATCGTGCCGGAGGCGTACTCCATTCCAGCCCGGGTGTCGAGGACGGCCATCGCCCCTGGGTCCGCAGGGTTGGATCTGGACCCGGCGACGGCCTCGCGGATCTCGTCCGCCGCGGGCAGCAGGTCGTACACCGGCGCGGGGGTAAAACTCGCCGGAGCAACCTCGGGCACTGCCCGGGTGAGCTCACCGCTGGCGTTGACCCAGGCGTAGAGCCCGCCATCGAGGAGGGCGCCGCCACCATGACCGAGGAGGTCGAGGATCCAGACACCGCGGGCGGCCAGGGTTCCGCTGATGGCCTCCGTGAAGACGACACGCTGGTGCGACCCGTTTCCATTCCGCTCCGGATCGAAGCAAACCCCGGCGTTGCCCAGCGCCCGTGCCGCCGCGGCAATAAACCGATCCCGCTCGGCGGGGCTGGAGTCGTGCACCTTGAGTTCGGGCTGATAGACATCCACGTGGACCGCGCCGGGCAGGTGGGCAGCCGCGTACTCGTGGGCCGGGCGCGGGTCGATGACGACCAGATCGGGATCGGCGCGGTGCTCCATCAGCCAACCCACGCTGACGATGGGTCCGTCGTTCCCGTACCCGTTCGTTGCGGCCGCCATCGTTTCCCCCAATCAGTGTGCTCGCCGGTCGAGCGACACCGGGCACCTCCGCGCCCGCCGGACCGGCACCGCGCTCTTAACGATTGTAAACGGCACCCGTCCCGGCTCGGCGGGGTGGCTTGCCGGCGAGTCACCGAGCGCCAGGGTTCGGTGTACTATTCCGCGTTCTGGGCGGCGAGCCCATTCCCGCCAGTAACTGGCGGTCACGAGATGACGAAGACGGGAGCGCAACCCACGATGGCGGACCCCCGCGACCAGGAACGAGACGGCGACGAGCAACCACGCTCCCGATTTGGCGGGCCGGGCGGACCAAGCGGGCCCGGTGGAACAGGCGGACCGGGAGGGCCCGGCGGCCCTGGAGGCCCGGGCGGCCCGGGACGCGGACCTGGTGGAGGTAGCGGCGGCTTTCGCGGTGGGGACCGCGAGGGACGCGGCGGCGCCGGAGGCGGCCGTCCACGTGGCCGCTGGGGCCGGCCGCCGGGACGGCGGAAGGAGCCGGTCTTCGACGACAACGAGATCGTGGATTACAAGGATATCGCCCGGCTGCGGCGCTGCCTCGACGACCGGGGCAAGATCCTGCCCCGGCGGCGCACCGGAAACTCGGCCCGGATCCAGCGTCAGGTGACGGTCGCCATCAAGCGCGCCCGCCACGTCGCTCTGCTGCCGTTCGTCTCCGGTGACGGTCGCTAACGACCGGGGCGGACACTCAATCAGGCAGAGCGGTTCAACGGCCGGGGTGGCAAGAACGTCACCCCGGCCGGTTGACGTTTTGGCCGGTTCTCTGCACAGTCCCGGATTTAAATCAAGTGACGGTGTACTGATGCGTGACCGTACGGTGTCAACGGAGATGGCAGGCTAGCCTAGCTTGCAACAAATAGAATGCGGCGATAGACTCACGATATCGGACATTCGCCACTGAGGCCGAATATAGCGTTGGAATGTGTGGTCGATGCTGTCGTGTCCCACGTGGCGACACCGGAGTGGGGATTCCGGGGGTGATGGGGTGCCCGCGGCGCCTAGACGGATGAGGAGGGGACGTGAGTACGACCATTGACCTGCTGGACGAGCGCATTCTGGCGGAGCTCCAGGCAAACGGCCGGTTGACAATGAAGGCGCTGGCCGAGCGTGTCGGGCTGTCCAGCCCCGCGATGATCGAACGTGTCCGCCGCCTGGAAGAGCGGGGGGTGATCTCGGGCTACCGCGCGACGGTATCTCCGGCCACGCTGGGACGGCCGCTGACGGCAATGATCGCCGCCAAAGTCCATCAGGCCGACTACTCGTCCTTTCTGGAGCGCGTCAACAACGAACCCTCGGTCGCGGAATGCCACCGCGTGACGGGCAACGCGACCTTCCAACTCAAGGTCCACATCGCCGATCCGGGTGCCTTGGAAGCCCTGATCGACGACCTGAGCGCCGCCGGCGCGGAGTGCGAAGCGTCGATCGTGCTCTCTTCCCCGGTGGAATGGCGCGAGGTTACTCCGCCCGAAGGGGCCTCCAGCCCACGCACCCGCCTGAGCCGCCGTCGCCGCCGTAGCGCGACCGCCGATGTCGCCGCTTCCGAGGGCGAATCCTCAGAATCGGCTACCCCGCGCGGGCCGGGCCGACCACGGGGCCGGCGCAAGACGACGTAATCGCCCAATTCGGACCTCAATCGCTCATGGCAAAGGGGGACGGGCAATGCCCGTCCCCCTTATGTCGGCTGGCCCCATCGGCCAACCGCACAACCTAAGAAAATTCTGCCTGGGGAATCATTCTTGGTCGGCACGGCAATGGGCATGCCCCCGAGATCGCATTCCGAATCGGCGCAACCCTCGTAGGGGCAGACCGATCTACCCAGCGTGTCGGCCCGGCATCGCATACGCGGCGTTTCGATGGAGAGACGTGGTTCCAGGATGCGAATCTGGTTGGCGGACGAGTCGGGCAGACACATCGGTCTGCCCCTACGGGGGTTGTTACGTCTCCGACATTCGCCGGGCAACAGGGCGCGATGAATCGCGCCCTGTTGCCAATGGCCCTAGCCGCCGCCTTCGCCCTGGATGTTTTCGCGGCGGTCGTCGCCGCGGTAGAACTGGCCGGAGGATTGGACGCCGACCGCGTCGGCGTAGCGGTTGATGCTGCCGGAGGCGTCGCCGGTGAAGCGGCCCTGGCCGTTGCGCAGCTTCTGCAGGGCCTCTTCCAGCTCCTTACGTTCGTACTCGGAGAGTTGGTCGCAGCGGAGGGCAGGGCCTTCGCCCCGGACGAGGAGTTCGGAGCGGGTGGACCCGCCGCCGGTGGCGCGGTGGCCGGTGGCGGCGCAGAGCTCGCCGCGGTAGATGCCGTCGGGGCGGGGGAACTCGGGGTTGATCCGGCGCTCGTTCGGGCCGAGGAGCAGCTCGCTGAACTCCGGGTTGTCGTGGATCTCCCGCATCATCTTCGACCAGATGGGCCCGGCGCTCTGGATGCCGTCGGTTTCGGCCAGGGGTTGATTGTTGGTGTTGCCGACCCAGACGCCGATGGCAACGTCGGTCGTGTAGCCCATCGTCCAGGTGTCGACCCATTCGTTCGAGGTGCCGGACTTGGCGGCCGTCGGTCGATCGAGGTCGTCCTGGGTCTGTTCAAAAAGGTTGCCGCGGGAGAAGACCATTGACCGGGCCGCGTCATCGGTGAGGATGCTGGTGATTTGGTAGGCGTGCTCGGCCGAGATTGCTTGCTGGGCGTCGTCGAGGACCTTCTCGCGGTCGAGCTCGTAGAGCACGTTGCCCTGGCTGTCCTCGATCTTGGTGATCGGGTTGGCCGGAACGTACTTGCCGTTGTTGGCGATGGTGGCGTAGGCGTTCGTCAGTTGGACCGGCTGGATTTCGGCCGAGCCGAGGGCAATCGAGGTGCCGTACTGATCGGCTCCGAACTGAAAGGTGATGCCCATCCGCTGGGCGACGTCCATCACCCCTGGCACGCCAACGTATTCGGCCGCCTTGACCGCGGGGATATTGAGCGAGTTGGAGAGGGCGGTCCGGACCGTGACCGCGCCGTAGTTGAGGCCGGAATAGTTCTGGGGCTCGTAGGGGATACCCGCCGTTTCACGCTTATAGGGGACGTCCATCACGATTGTGCCCGGGTTCCAGCCAGCTTCGAAGGCAGCGGCGTAGACGATCGGTTTCATCGCCGAGCCGGGCTGTTGGAGCGAGGTGGCGATGTTGTTCTGGCCTTCGATCAGGGCGTCGTTGAAGTCGGCCGAGCCGACCATCGCGATGACCTCGCCGCTGTACGGCACCATGATCACCATCGAGCCGTTGAACGCCTGGTAGGCGTTCATGCTGGCGACGCCCTCGGCCACGAGCTGCTCGGCCCGATCCTGGAGCTCGGGATCGAGGGCCGTCGTGATCTGCAGGCCGCTGTAGAGCGCCTCTTCGCCGTAGTGCTCGACGACGTACTCGCGGACGTACTGGACGTAGTGCGGCGAATCCTTGATCTCGCTGGTGCGCGTTTGGGGATCGAGCGGAACCGCGAAGGCCTCGTCCGCCTCCTCTCGGGTGATGTAGTCGTACTTGACCATCTGATTGAGGACGTATTCCTGGCGCTGCTTGGCCAGGTCGAAATTGTAGCGAGGGTTGTACTCGGTCGGGAGCTGAGGGATGCCGGCGAGCATCGAGGCCTCGGCCAGGTTGAGCTCGTTCGCGTGCTTGTTGAAGAAGGTCTGAGCGGCCGCCTCGATGCCGTAGGAGCGCTCGCCGTAGAAGATCAGGTTGAGGTACATCGTGAGGATGTCCTCTTTGCTGAACTGGCGCTCCAGCTCGACGGCGGCCATCGCCTCCTTCACCTTGCGGGTGTAGAGATCGGCCCCCAGGCCATCGAGCGGGTCGAAGCCAACCTGCTCCGGGAAGAGGCCGCGGGCAAGTTGCTGGGTGATGGTCGAGCCGCCGGACGAACCCTCGCCGGAGATGCTGATCACGACACCGCGGGGCAGGGCCAGCGGCTCGACTCCGAAGTGATCCCAGAAGGTCGCGTCCTCGGCGGCGACTGTGGCGTTGATCAGGTTGGGCGAAACCTGATCGAGCGGGACGAACGAGCGCCAACCGGTGGCGGGATCGTCGATCTCCTGGAGGAGGTTGCCGTCGCGGTCGAAGATGCGGCTGGTCTGGGGGTTGTCGACCGCGATCCCGGCGGCGTCGGGCAGCTCACCCTTGAGGTCGTTGTACTCGTCGACGGTGGCGCCGACGGCGGCGACGGTCGAGACGAGGAAGAGGGCGAAGGCGACGGTCATGCCGGCCATGGTCACGCCGGAAAGGGCGATGACCCAGGTCCACAGCTTTGCGTTCGATTTCTTACGGGTGCGGGTGATCCCGGGGAGCAGGTGGGGCGGCAGGGTGCGGTATCGACGCCCGTGCTTGGAGTATGCGTATCGCATCGCCCGGCGACGGGGATCTGGATACCTGCGACTGGCACGCGCAATACGGCCCTGGCTCATGCAATGCTCACACGTTCGGCGTTCGGCGTTCGGCGTTCGGCGTTCGGCGTTCGGGAACACGGCATTCTGTCGCGGATGCCGGACGCCGAACGCCGCGATCGGGTCGATCTCGTATGCTACCACGCGCGAATGGGCCAGCCGGTTACGGGAGGGTGTGTAGCGTGGACAACGAACGGCGATGGAACGCGGTCGCACGGGTGGTCGCGGAAGCGCCGGCAAGCACCACGGTCGGAGTGTCGGTGCGGGTCCTCGGCACGGGTGAGCGATGGGAGAGCGACGGGGCGACTGTCCTGCCTGCGGCAAGCACGATCAAGCTGGCAATTCTGGTCGCGCTCTACCGCGCGGTCGACGCGGGGCGCATCGACCTGGACACGGAAGTGGCGGTCGAGCCCGCGGTCAAAGTGCAGGGATCCGGAATCCTCACCTGGATGAAGGACGGGCTCCGAATCACGGTCGGCGACTTGGCCTACTTGATGATTTCGATCTCGGACAACACCGCTTCAAACATGCTGATCGACCTGGTCGGGCTGGACAACATCAAGGCGACGGTAGCAGACCTGGGATTGCCCCACATGGCCCTGAATCGGCGGTTTCTCGGCCGGATGCCTGGGCCCGGCTTGCCGGAGAACCTCACCAGCGCCGCCGACCTGGCCGACCTGCTGGTGGCGATCTGGCAGGACCGGGCGGCGTCGCCCGAGAGCTGCGCGGCGATGCGAGCGACCCTGAAGTTGCAGCAGCACCGGGATCGGATTCCGCGTCTGCTCCCGGACTCCTACGTCTTCGCCGGCAAGACCGGCACGGTCGGGGACGTCGCCCACGACGCGGGTGTGATCGAGACCCGGAACGGGCCGGTGGCGATCGGAGTGATGACCCAGGGGTTCGATGCTGTCTACGATGCGGAGGTTCTGATGGGCCGGATCGCGGCGGCGGCGGTCACGGTGGTCGATGGGGAGGAGCAAGGCCGCCTTCCCGTTCGCCCGGGACGTCAAGTCCCGGGCTGAGGGATGGTTCAAATGAACTTGACGGTTCTGGTCGCGCCGGAGCGGCCCCTTCACCCCCCCGGCCCCCCTTCCCCCCGCTGCGGCAGGGGGAAGGGGGGAGAACGGGCGCTGCCCCGGGCGCGGAGACCGTCAAGCGACCGTGGCCGGTTTTGAACCATCCCTGAGTGACGGAAGCCGGTTGAAACCGGCTGGACGGTGCCGCGTTGCGATTCGGCCGCGTCGACGAATCACGTAGGGGCGGGCCTCCCTACCCAGCGTGTCCGCCCGGTCCCCGTTCGCGCCGTTTCCGGTGGGGGACAGCGTTTCCAACCGGGAAACAGTCGGTCGGCGACTGGGCGGACACGCTGGGTAGGGAGGTCCGCCCCTACGAGCGGTCGTGCCGTTTTCGGGGCACGCTCCTGTTTCTGCTTTCTGCGCCGGGCGGTTAGCCAGCGATGGGGGTCGCCGCGCCGTTCGCCGGGGCGGCGACGGCGTAGAGGTGGCCATCGGTGCTGGCGGTATAGGCGACGCCGTCGAGGACGGCGGGGGTGGTGTAGTTGGCGTCCGGATCGGGGCCGGCCCAGGTCCATCGAGCCTCGCCGGTGGCGGGATCGAGGGCGGCGAGACCCTGGCTCCAGACGGAGGGAGCGGCGCGGATGGTGGGCACGTAGAGGAGCCCGCTGGCGACGACTGGGGAGAAGGGGTCCGGGGTGAAGTCGCCGTCGGCCATGTCGGCGTAGCGCCACTGCTGGGTCAGGGTGACCCGATCGATGGCGAGGAGCGCGTTGAGCTCGGTGGTGATGTAGACGGTGTCACCCTGGACGAGGACGGGAGCGCCGACCGAGTCCTCCTGCTCCATCAGCCAGCGCTCGTCGCCGCTCTCGGCGTCGTAGCCGGCCACGACCGCGGGGCCGTTCATGCCAAGGTAGACGCTGGAGGCGACGTAGACGGTACCGTCGACGACAGTTGGGGCGGCGACGACCCAGGAGCCGAGTTTCTTGCTCCAGCGCTTCTTACCGGTGGCGGCGTCGAGCGCGAAGAAGGCAGGGTCATCGGACTCCAAATCGCCACCGCCGACGAAGACGAGACCGCCGGCCACGGCGGGGGCAACCGTCGGGCCGAGCTTGCGGTCGAAGCGCCAGACGAGGTCACCGGTGGCGGCATCGAGGGCGTAGACCTTGGCCGCGTCGCAGGCGGCGTAGACGAGACCGTTGGCCACGGCCGGAGAGCCGGATATGAGTCCCTCGGCTTCGAACCGCCAACGGAGGATACCGGTGCCGGCGTCCAGGGCATAGAGGTGGCCTTCGGAGCTACCGGCGAAGACGGTCCCCCCGACGACTGCCGGCGCGGTCGTCACGGCGCCGAGGGCAGGGAAGCGCCAGCGCTCAGCCCCCGAGGCAGCGTCGACCGCGACAACGCCGCTGTCGCCGACGCTGCCATAACCGGCGTAGACGGTACCGTCGACGGCGGCGGGAGGCGACGAGGATGGCTCGCCGAGCGCAACGGCCCAGCGGGTGACCGGAGCGGCGTCCCAGCCGGGGCCGGGCATCTGGCCGGTGCGGGCACTATCGCCCCGGTAGGTCCATGCCCCACTCGGCTCAGGCCCAGCGGCAACGACGCGGGGCGGGGACGAGTTTTCGTCGGAGAGGAGGCGGGCGCCGGCCGCCAGCCCGGCGATGGCGGGAACGGCGGCGAGGGAGGTGATGAAGGTCCGGCGACTGATTGACATTTCAAGGCTGCCTTCAGGGCATGTGGCCCGAATGGGAACGGTGACGACCCGTTGGTCGACCGACGGCAGCCTACGGTTTGCGCCTTCCGAGAAACTTCCTGCGGTCCAGGTGCCAGGTCAGTGCCTGGACTCCTCCTGGTAGAGGGCGAAGGTCGCGCCGGTGGGTTCGTGGGCGATGGCGAAGCGACAGTCGTTCGGGATCGTCTCGATGCCGGTGACCATCGTGCCGCCGAGGGCAGGCACCCGGGCGACCGCGGCGTCGATGTCCTCGACGAGGAAATAGAAGAGCCATGCCGAGGGCTGTATGTCGTGCGAGGCGTTCGAAAGTCCGGCGACCATCTTGCCGTCGTGCGTCAGGACAGTTGGGTCCGCCATGGCGGCAGTCAATGGGGACAGGGGCGGCCGGCAGGTCCAACCGAACAGCCGCTCGTAGAATTGACCGGTCCGGCGCGGATCGGTGGACACGATCTCATTCCAGGCGACGCCGCCCAAGGGGACGCAGGTCTCGGGGGACTGCGATGTGCCCGGGAACGGGGTCATCGCGGAGAAGTGCGCCCCCATCGGATCGGACAGGACCGCGAACCGGCCGACGCCAGGGATGTCCATGGGTGGGTAGGCGACCGCACCGCCGAGCCCAGGGGCGCGGGCGGCAACGTCATCGACATCATCGCACGCGACGTAGCCGATGAAATGCGACGGATGCCCCTCTTCGGGGCTCATGTGGACCGCGCCGCCGAACGGGACACCTGCAGCGGAGAGGGTGAGGTAGAGACCGGACTCGAGGCCGGTTCCCGAGGTCGTCCAGCCGAGCAGGTCCCGGAAGAACGCCAGGGAGATGTCCCGGTTAGTCGACATGAGGTCGAACCAGACAAACCGGCTCGTGACGGCTGTGATCGTGGGGCTGTCGACGGTGGCGACCATTCGTGGTTCTCGCTCCTCGCTCCGCGTGCGTTTGCTGACATTCGAGCGTCAGACACCCACCAGTATAGAACATACGTTCTATTCTCACGATCGCATCACCGTCCATCGTGATCCGGGATCTGGCGCGGGGGCGTCGCCACAGGGCGCGGGCCGGGGGTAACAACGGCCCGCGCTCCCATTGGCAATCGGCCCGCTCCTAAGGCGGACGCCAGGTTGATGGAGGTTGCGGAATTGATCGCGGGGTTCTCGGAGCGCCGCCGTCTCCCCTGGTCGCCCGGGCCGTGAGCCCCGGGCGGCAGGGGAGACGCCGTTCCCTTCCCAGCACCGCTCCCAAAATCCATGATCTATTCCGCAACCTCCATAAACCTGGCGCTGAACCGACGACGTCCCTCCGGGACTGGGCCGAACGGCGCGGCGCCCGACGGTTTTGCTAGGCGCTCGAAGTGGGCGGAACGCTCCTACGTCTCGTCCTGCATCAGGGCAAAGGTGGCCCCGGTCGGGTCGACGGCGATCGCGATCCGGCCGATGCTCGGCACCGGCATGATCTCGGTGACCATTGTGCCGCCGAGTTCGGCCACTCTGGCGACGGAGGCGTCGATGTCTTCGACGTTGAAGTAGAAGAGCCACGACGAAGGCATGCCTTCGTGGGCCGACTTCATCAGACCGCCCAGCATGGAGCCGCCTTGGAGGAAGATGGTGTAGTCAGGCATCTCGGCGACCCAGGATGCTTTCTGTCCCCAGTTGAAGAGCTGGGAATAGAACGCGCCGGACTTCTCGGGGTCGTCGCTGGAGAGCTCGCTCCAGGAGACGCAGCCATAGGGGACATCGGCCTCCGGCGCGTGCAGCGTCATCGGCAGCGTGCTCAGGACGGAGACGTAAGCGCCCATGGGATCTTGGAGCACCGCGAAGCGGCCGATCCCGGGGATGTCCATCGGGGGATACGGAACGTTGCCGCCGAGTTCCGGGGCGCGGGCGGCGACCGCGTCGACGTCGTCGCAGGCGATGTAGCCGATGAAGTGGGAGGGGTGGCCGTGGGAGGGATCCATGCTCATCGCCCCGCCGAAGGAGGCGCCACCGGCTTCGAGGACGGAATAGGTTCCCATCTCACCCATCTCAACATCGGCGGTGGACCAACCGAACAGTCCTTTGAAGAAGGCGAGCGAGGTGCCGCGGTCGGTCGACATCAGGTCGTACCAGATGAACCGGTTCTTCGTGGTTGTTTTGCCGGTCGTGGTGGGGGATTCGACGGTCGCAACCATACCTGCATCCCGCTCCTTGGTAGGTGTACGTACACGGGGCAGGGACCAGGATAGCACGAATGTTCGGCAGGTCAAGGGGCGGGTTGTCCAATTGGCACACGTGCCGGACTGGGAGAGGCGCGGGGGGTCTAACGACAGGGGGCGCGACTGGTGGCCGTTCTGGGATCATTGAGAACGGTGTAAAGTGCGGGGGATGCCGTCGAATCGGGGAGACATCGGTCGTTTTGGGAGCTTGGTCAATGGGTACAAAGCGGAAGCACGACGAGATACTGCGGCAGGTGATCGAGGATTTGGAGACGCTTCCAACCAGGGCACTGGCGGAAGTCGCTTCGTTTGTAGAGTTCCAGCGATTCAAACGGGAAGATCAAGGACTGCGCGAGACGCCGTATCGGCCAGTGAAGCTTGGCGGCCTTTGGAAAGGCGTTCACATCAGCGAAGAGGAGATAGCCGAGGTTCGACGGGAGATGTGGGGGAGCTTCGGGGAGCGCGACTTTTGAGCGAGTACGTTGCAGATACGCACGCGCTCTACTGGCACTTGACCGACGATGCTCGCCTGTCCAACAGAGCGAGGGGCATCCTTGCGGACGTCGACAATGGACTGCAACGCGTCCATGTGCCAAGCATCGTCTTGGTTGAAATGACATACCTTATCGAGCGTGGCCGGCTGACAGCCGAACCGCTCGATCGCTTACTGTGGCACGCGGGCCGCGATGACAGTGCGTACATGATTGCCGATTTGAATCGGGCGACGGCGCTGGCGCTTCGTTCCGTTCCTCGTGCGGCCGTGCCTGACATGCCGGACAGGATCATCGTCGCGACGGCGCTTGAGCTTGGCCTGCCACTCATCTCCCGCGATTCGGCGATCACACAATCCCAGGTTGTCGAGACGGTCTGGTAACGCAGGCGACACACGCGCACGCTCCAGGGTTAATCCAAAACGCTTCGGACGGCCTATTAGCGAGTAGGGCGGCACACGGGTGCGCGCTATCGCAGATGGGACACTCGAAGGGAGACGTACGATGCGGCACATGAAACTCGGACGTGTAGGCGCGGTTGCGATCATTGCGTTGATCGCCGCGGTGATGTTCGGTCAGCGGGCGGCGCTGGCGGTGCATGAGCCGATCTGCGTCAACGCGGTCAACTCCGGCGCGTTCAACGTGATCGTTGGCGCGGGAACCATCCAGGGAACCGGCGGCAACGACGTCATCATCGGATCGGCCGGTGACGATGTCATCAATGCCGGCGGCGGCAATGACGTCGTCTGTGGTCGCGGCGGCTCCGACTCGATCAGTGGCGGTTCCGGCAACGACGACCTGATCGGAGACCGTGGCGATGCGAATCCGGGTCCGGACGGCATGATCGGCACCGGCGACGACACGACCCTCCTGGATCCCAACGTCTTCGGCCCCGGCGGTAGCGGGGGCGTCGATGTGATCGACGGCGGCTCCGGCAACGACCGCCTCTGGGGCGACGAGGCGGTCGATAGCGCCGACGGCGGCTCCGGCAACGACCAGGTCCGGGGCGGCGCCGGCAACGACACCCTGTCCGGCGGCTCGGGCAACGACTTCTTCGACGGCCAGGGCGACACCGATTCCTGCAGCGGCGGCTCTGGTACTGACACCCAGAACAATTGCGAGTCGGTGACTAGCATCCCGTAGGGGCGAGAACCGAGAACCGAGAGATAGATGGACGGGCGGGGGCGATAACGTCTCCGCCCGTCGTCATGATTGTCTACTGGGCGTCTTTGCGGTTGTACGGAACAGGCTGCTGGTCGCCCCAGTGAAGGGTGTCAGGCATGATCGTCGCTTCATCCTTCGGCAGGATGTCGGTGTTGCGGTCGGCGGGCAACAGGGTCAGGGCGCCGATCTCGGCCGGACCGCAATCGAGTGGGTGGACCGGCGGGACATCGCACAGGCGGCCGTGGATGCCGATCACACCGCCTGCGGCCGGGCCTTCAGCGGCGACAGGAGAAACCGCCACCAGCGCGAGGGCAGCGATACCGGGGAGTGAGACGGCGGCACGATGGAAGGACGGACGACGACTCAGGCGCAGGGAGTTCACGGCGGAGGGCTCCTCAAGCGGCGGTGATCCGTGTAGTCGACGGCGATCCACTCGCCCCGGCCACGTTTCTCTCCACTAGAGCGCTCGTCGGAACGGTTGGCCGCGTGTCCCCGGCCGCCCGCGGCTCATGGCCCAGGGTTGGCCCAATGTTGGCCCAGGATTGGCCCGGGCTCAGCCGGACGGCATCTCCGAGGCGAGAGGCGACACCGGCCAAGGTGTTCGGTGGGCGCATTAGGCGAGTTGAACAGCGTTCAGACCGGTGCCAACGCCTTCCCCGTACGAGCCGGGAAGCGTCAGATACGGAACATCGCCGTAGCCGAACGTCGCTGGCCCGACGACCGCCAGCGCTTCCGACGTTTTCATCAGGGCGGGGGCGGGAATACTCAGAACCGCGACGCGGAGTCCGTAGCGAACGACTTCGGTTGTGATCGGCTCGGCCGTGCCGGCATCGACGGCGCAGATCAGGTCGGGGACCACCGCCAGGACGCGGCCGTCGCCGGTGCGAGCGATGAGGTTTTCGTGCTGAAAATCGAGGCGGAGTTCCTGACCACTATCCGTACCGGTGCCGCTCAGCTTGAGCACACCCCGAGCGAACCCGCCCTCCATCCGCCGGGCGACATCGACGATCTTGCCGGTGAAGAGCCGCTCGCCGCCGGAGACAGCCAGGGCTACATCGATGGGATCGACCAGGTTAGCCCGGGCATCGAGGGCGGCCTCACCGGTGGCAACGGCGAGCGAGAAGGTCCCGGGGATGGCCGTCCGCTTGGCGTCCGTCCTGGAGAGGAGCGGGAACGCGCCGCCCGACGCGCCGCCCATCTGGTTTGTGACGGCCCGGGCGTAACGCTCCAGCGTGTGCGGATCGCGGATCCCTTCGAGCACCTTCGTCTGCCCAAAAGGATCGGCAAATGCGGCTGGCGACGGCGGCAGGCCGTAAATCATGAAGGTGTCCATTTGCAGCTCGGGGAAGGCCCTGCCCAAACCGTCGGCGTCGATCACCGGCAACCCCATCTGCGCCGCGACGGGGAGCAGGGCCATCGCGTTGGCGCCCCCAATCTCGCCCGCGATCAAATGGGTACAGGCGGTTCCGAGGTGACGCTCCAATGCCCGAAGCGCGTGCAGGCACTCGTCCCCGCGAGGCAAACGCTCGATCCCGACGGTGGGTGACCCCATACCTCCGACGGAGACCACGCGGGCGCCATCGGCGACATCCGCCAGACCGGCCACTCGATCCTGGCACCCTTGGCGATGTGCTTCTGGGCATGGATTTTCCCGAGGTACGGATTGCCGCTGCCTCCGGTGCCCAGGATCCCGGCGCCGATGGCCAGCCGCTCGACCGCCTCATGATCGAACATCCACATTTTTCCGGTTCTCCTCAGGCGGTGAGACAGGCCGCGAGTCACCATGGACCGCGCGCCAGGATAGCCGAGACGTGAGACGTGAGTAATCGTCATCCTGAGTGGTCTGTCCAGCGCTGATGGTCCGGGTGGCGTGTCCGTAGGGGCGCATGGCATGCGCCCGGTTGCCGGACACCAACGTTCGCGGTGGGAACAAGGGCGCATGCCATGCGCCCCTACAACCCGACATCCACCCTGGACGGACTACTCAGGATGACATGGAGTCGTTGGCCGCGCGGGCCGCGTCGATTGCGGCCTGGGTGTTCTCAGGTGGGGTGGTCGGCGGGATGATGCAGCCAGCGCTGACGAACATGTGACGGCCGCCGGTCTGGGCGATGGCGTCGCGCACCTGGGCGGCGACTTCCTCCGGGGTGGACGTTGCGATCGTCGTCTCGTCGATCCCACCGGCGACGCACCGGCCCGCCTGGCGCTGGCCATCGCCGAGGTTGGGCGCGGCCCGGCGGTCGTGCCAGTTCAAGATCTGGGCGGGGTAGTGAAGGCCGAGGTCGAACATTGGCGCATTGCCATGGATGTGGAGGAGCACATTGCCGCGATCCGCGACGGCCGCCAGCACGTCCAGGTCGTAGCGGAGGCCGAACTCGCGGGCCTCAACCTCGTCGAGGAGGTCGAAGTCGGCGGCGCGGGTGGCGTAGAAGATGCCATCGGCACCGCCGGAGAAGGCGGCGTTGACCATGTCCTTCGTCACCTGGGTGATGACGGATAGGGCTGTGTGGACGGCGTCCGGGTTGGCGCGCAGGTGCTCGGTGACGCGGTTGTTGGAGAGCTTCATCGCCACGGTGAGGGGGCTGTGGATCGTGTGTAGCAGGGGGATGACCGGGCCGAGATCGAGGCGGACGCCGCGCAGCCCGGACAGCACGATCCCATTGAAGCCGCGCTGGACATAGAGCGGCCTGATCGTGCCCCAGTCGTCGACCGTCCCGATCGGGACATGGATAATCGTGCGGGTGCCGTTGTGGGCGCCGTCGTACTCGCTCTTGCCGCCCCAGTCGATGATCGGGTATTCCGCCGCCGGCATGAACTTGACGAAGTCGAACCCGAAGGCCTCCTGCCAGAGGAGGGTGGCGTGGGTAAGATCCTGCGCCTTTTGATCCATGTTGGGGAACTGGCGCCAGAGGCTGATGGGCGGCCGGTCGACGGGCTCACCCGCGACGGCAGCCAGATAGCGCTCGCGGACAGTCATCTGGGGTTTCGGATCCGTCATGCAGGTACTCCAACGTCGGGGGAACGCCAGGTTGAAACCTGGCGCTGAACCTACGAAGTCCCTCCTGGACTGGGGACTGGACGGGCGATGCGGCGGTCAGGTTCTTCTTCCGACCGCACACCGTACCTTATCGGGTTTTCGCCGTCGAGCAGCGGCCTGCTTCGGACCGATGCGGGCTCAAGCGCGTATGCTGATCCACCGAACGAGGGGGATGAATGACGCGGCGACGAGCTCTGGGGACCATCGTGCTGGTGGCGCTCGCGGCGGGCGTCGCCGGATGGTGGTGGGACGACTGGCGCTGGATCGCGGGCGCAGTGGGGACGGTCGCGCTCGTGCTGGCGGGCTGGCTCTTCTCCTGGCGTCGGCGCCGACGGCGCCGACGCCCCCGTGGACCCCGGCGGGCGCCGATCCCCAGCGGACTTCGCCAGCAGATCTATCGACGCGATAAGGAAACCTGCCGGTATTGCGGACGGCGGGGCCGGGGGGTACGCCTGGAGCTTGACCATGTCTTCCCGGTATCGCGCGGCGGCGGCGACCAGCTCGCCAATCTGGTGACCTCGTGCCGGGAGTGCAACCGGACAAAGGGGGCGACGATCCTGGGAGACGACCGGGCGATGTCCCGGTTCGTGGCGGAGCGCCGGGATTGGGCGGAGACGCTGTCGCGGGCGGCCCGTCGGCAGGCATTCTTACGGAATGTGGTCGCCCCAATCGCATTGCTGCTGCTCCTGGCGTTGCTTTATGTCGTTCTCTCCAGGTTTGTGTGGTAGGGCGTTCGGCGTTCGGAGAGAGGACCTCACCCCCTACCCCCTCTCCACTGCGGTGGAGAGGGGCCGTTGCGGAGCACCATGTCCAAGAGGGGCATGGGTACTCCCCCTTTCCCCTTGCCGCGCTACGGAGGAGCGGGGGGAAGGGGGCCGGAGGTTAGGGGGCTTTTTACCTGCGCTGGCGGGAGCGGGGGCCAAGGATGTCGCGCGGGCCGTCGCCGAGGAGATTGAAGGCGAGGACGGTGATTGCCTGAGAGCACGACTGGGACGCTGCCTTCGCGCGGGGCACCAGCCGAGTGGGCACCGGTGCTGATCGATGGCGAACAGGTCCACTGAATAGGCTGTGAGCTTCTGGATACCGTGACGTATCCAGTCCCGGCCGTCCGCGAGGCCATGGCGGCCAGGTTTGTTGATCTTCAGCTTGACCACCGCGACCCACACACCCGCGGGCAGAACGTGATTTGGCTCCCGAGGCTGCTGGTCGCGGATCACCGCGAGATGGTCCACCATCGCAACGTCAATTCCGTGCCGCTGGAGGACTTTCTGGATGTCCTCGATCTTGGCGAAGCTCCACCCGGGACTGAAGT
>CAVRUD010000018.1:0-166908 GCA_963724285.1 uncultured Chloroflexia bacterium
CGGCGTGTAGGCGCTGAACATAAACGGGCCGGTGCCGACCGGGTTGGTCTTGAAGGCATCGGCTCCCAGAGCCTCGTACGCCTGCTGAAAGATGACGTAGCCGCCCTGGTAGTTGGTGAACTTGGGCAGGAAGAGGGTCGGTGAGAGGGGGGTGTCGACCGTGACCTTGACGGTGGTCGGATCGACCGCCTCGAAGGTCATCCCGGTGTACTCTCCGGCGGAGCCGGAGGTCTCAGCATTGGCGGCCTTCTGCAAGGAGAAGACGACATCGGCCGAGGTGAGCGGGTAGGCCTCGGAGTTGGCCGTCGGGTGGCACATCGCGTCGTCGCGGAGGGTGAAGGTCCAGGACTGCGTCCCCGCCTCGTCCACCGGCTCGGGGACGGTGGTCGCGAGATCGGGCTCGATCACGCTGGCGTCGCCGGGTTTGTACCGGACGAGACCATTGAAGACCATGTCGACAACGGTCCGGTCCTGGGTGCCGGGAAGCAAGATGGGGATCGAGGGTGGCCAGGCCCTCGGCGTTGACCCCGAAGCGGAGGGTCTGCCGCTCTCCATCCTGGGCGTTCGCCTGCGACGCGCGCAGGCTGAGGGCCGGCATGAGGAGCATCACCATCGTCAGAACAGCGATCAACGATCGTCGGTGCTTCATTGCGTCTCCCTCTGTGAAGTGGTGGTTGAACACCAAGTTTCGAGAACCGGTTGGCACGTCGCCCCGGCACTTCCCGTCGAACCACGCCATTGTGGTTTCGTGGCGGTTCCTCCTTCTCCTACGAACGTACTTCTGATATGGATGGCCCCAACCGGAGTCCAGTGTAGCGAACTCACTCGCATTGTGCGCAACCGTCAGCCATGCAGCGTCGGTGCGGCTGGCGTCTCCATCCCAATTTCGCGAATCGAGAGCGGCGGAACGGCTCGATCGGCAGGGAGGTCTCGCCGCGGAGGGCGAGGTCGGCCAGGATCCGGCCGGTCACGGGGCCAAGGCAGGAGCCATGCCCTGGAGAAGCCTGCCGCGACGACCAATCCGTCGTACTCCGGTGCCCGCTCGATCACCGGGCAGTGCGTCTGGGGTCATGTCGAGCAGGCCGCCCCAGACCCTGGCTATCCGGACCTCGGTGATGGCGGGCACGACTCGGGCCGCCCGTTGGAGCAAGGTGACAATCTCGTTCCCAAGCGGCTGGACCGCGTCGTAGCCGCTCGCCAGGTCGGACAGGGCAAATGGCCAGGCCGTGCCGCCGGCCGTAAAGCGGAGACGACCGTCGACCTGCTGCCGCCCGGCGAGGTCGGCATTGGCCACGCCCAGTACCTGCTTGAGCTCGATCCCGACCGGGGTTGTCTGCACGGCGGCGACGTGGCCGATGCGCACAGGCACATCGAGTCCCAGTGGCGCCAGGAGATCGCCGGGGTGGCACCCGGCCACGACCACGACGGTATCGGCGGCAAGCTGGCCGTCGCTTGTCACGACGCCCGTCACCTTGCCGCCCGTGATGGTGATGCCGGTCACCGTCGTGCCGGTGCGGATCGTCGCCCCGTGCCGCTCCGCCGCGGGGCGAAAGCGTGCACGGTCTTGGTTGGATTGGCGTGGCCGTCGGTCGGGCAGAGCGATGCCGCCAGGATCTCGTCAGAGAGTCCCGGGCGCTACCGCGCGCACGGCAGCGCCATCCGGCAAGAAGGTGAGGTCCAGACCGGAAGCCCGTCCGGTGGCCACCACCCCTTCGATGACGGGGACTTCTTCCGGGGTGCGCGCCAGGCGCAGGTTGCCATCCTGGCGGTACTCGATATCGGCGTCCAGTTCGGCGCCCAGGGTCATCCAGCGGTCAACGGCCGCGGTGGCCAGGGGGAGCTCGGCCGGGTGCCGTCCGGACTGCCGGACCCCGGCAAGCGTCCATCCCGAGGCCATACTGGCGAGCTCGCCCCGTTCGAGCAGCGTGACCTTCGCCCCTGCCTTCGCTAGCTCGTAGGTGGTGGCGACCCCTGCTGATGCCGCCGCCGATCACGAGAACGTCCGCCTGTGCGCCTGTCATCCCGGTCCCCGCTGTATTCGCCGCAAGCGACAACATCGATGTATCGATTCCACAATCATCGGGCTTCGCGCCGGTAGATCGCCACGTTGTAGCTGAGCTCGAGTTTCTGTTCGCGCGGCCCCGTTCGGCGAAGTAGAACCCAAGGAGTGTTCGGGCTTCGGCGAGGGTGTCGAAACGGAACGCCGTATGCACGATCTCGACGGAGAACCCACGCGTGCGCCACCAGTCGTGATCGCTCGCGAAGGCCGTCGGGTTGGGGGCGAGATCGAGGAACTCGTCGGCACCGGCGTTGTCCTCTATCACGATCGGCCCACCTGCCTGAACGACGCGGTCCAGAGCCTCCAGGCTGGCATCGATGCCGGGCAGACCCGCGAAGAAGAAGGCCCAGGTCGCGTAGCCGCCCGCCATCGACCTGTCCGCGATCGGCAGGTCCGGCGCGGCGGCCCGGATCCAGGGCAGGCGGCGGTCCTTCCGGATCATGCCCGCCGCTGGCTCCAGGGCGATCACCGTCCGTCCGGGCCGGGTGAGCCGCATGGCGGTGAACCCATCGCCCGCGCCGACATCAAGGATCAGCCCGTCCGGAAGCAGTTCATCGATCCGGCCGACGACGATGCCGTCCCGGTCCATGCAGCGGCGCTCGATCTCGAACATCGCCGGATCGCTGGCGCCGTAGAAGGGGATGACCTTCGGCATCGCGTTGACGTACCCCTAAGTGAACAGCATTATTGCTGGACGGTTGCGGTCAGTTTCACGGTCCGACCTACCAGACGCAGCCAGTATGACGCGGGAGTAGAGGCATGGTCGCCAAGGTGACGATCACGACGACTGTCGAAGCAGATGGCTCCGTACGACTTCCGGAGAGTCAGATCCAACTGGCCGGAATCCAGCCTGGAGACCAAGTCCGGATTGAGATCGTGAAGGACGTGGAGCCACCGGCCGGGCACTGGTGCCCGGGCCAGATGCAGTGGACCGGATTGACGTGGCAGACCACCCAGTGGCGCTAGATGCCGACGAACTCGCCGCCCTTTCGTTCGACGAATGGCTTGCCTACGGCCGTTCGTTGGTTTCGTTCGAGGGCCTTAGAGTGGAGGAGATCATCCGCCAAGGCGAAGACGCCGCGGCGGACGAATGGTGGGAACGGTTCCATCAGGATGAATGAGGGGCTGGTTGATACCAACGTCTTCGTTCACGCACTGTTGGTTGACGAGGGGTCGGCAAAGTGTCGTGCGTTTCTGGACGGCGTTCGGGATGGATCGATTTCGGTCGAAGTCCACCCGCTCGTCGTGCATGGGTTGACGTACATCTTTATGCGATTTCGCGTATTCGCCGATCGACGTGCGATCGCAGAGTACATTCGGTCGGTTCTCCAATGGCCCGGCATCGTCTCTGATGTCACGGTCCTGGATCGGGCACTCGATCGATGGGGAGGCGAGCAGCGCGTCGCGTTCGTCGACGCTTTTCTCGTCGAGCTTGCGCTGCGTGACAATCTGCCCGTCTACACGATGAACCGTCGGGACTTTGAGCCGTTTGGCGTGCAGACGCCGAGCCCGCTCCCCTCGGGATCCTGACCGTATCAAGCCCCGCCTAGCCCGTCTCCACCGTCAGCCCGTCGTATGCGATGTCGATGCCTGGCGGCACCATCTCGCTCGCCTCGGCGTGGCTGACGTCGTGGGAGAGATGGATGAGATAGGCCTGGCGCGGGGCGAGATCCTGGATGATCTCGACCGCTTCCGGGATGCTGATGTGGGTGGGGTGGGGCGTGGCGCGCAGGCCGTTGAGGACGAGGATATCCAGGCCGCGCAAGAGATCGATGGAACTCTCCGGGATCGCCTTGACGTCAGTCACGTAGGCGATCTCGCCGAGCCGGTAGCCGATGATCGCCAGACGGCCGTGCATCACCGGGATGGGGACGATCACCCGGCCGTCGGGCGGAAAGGCACTGAACGGGCCGGTGACCTCATGTAGGATCAGGTCCGGCTTGCCGCCATAGAACGGAAAGATATCCTGGAAGGTGTAGGCATAGCGCTCGCGCAGGACCGCTGCCGTCTCCGGGTTGGCGAAGACGGGTAAGTGCTGCTGCTGGATCTCGTTGAACCGGCGCAGGTCGTCGAAGCCGCCCGTGTGGTCGGCGTGGGCGTGGGTCATCAGGATCGCGTCGACCCGCTTGAGCCCTACGGCCAGCGCCTGGATACGAAGCTCGGTCGCGGTATCGATCAAGTAGATGCGGTCGTCGTCGTCGTGGATGACGGCGGAGGTGCGATTGCGCTTGTCCCGCGGATCGGTTGACATGCAGACGGGGCAATCGCAGCCGATGATCGGGACGCCGTTCGAGGTGCCCGTGCCGAGAAAGGTCAAGCGCACGGTTGTGATCGTCTCCTGATGGTGCAGCGAAGGCACAGCGCGACTCCGGCGAGTATGCCAGACATCCGCCTGGACGGTTCCTGGAGGACGAGGCATCTCCCAGACGGCCGACGATCCGCCCCTGGAGGAACCTCCTGGTTACGGCAAAGTTGCCCGGGACACAAGGCGGCGACCAACGGCGCGCCGCGTCCCCATCGCCCGGGGTCAATTCGGAGCGCCGCGTTGCGGCAATGCCTGGGGCTAAAGGCCGGCTGCCACCCGTCTCGAGACTCGGAGAGAACCGGAGCGTACCGATCCTAGCCCCGGCGTGGCAGCGCCCTTCAGGGGGGTTATCCGGCTCAGCCCGGGGTCTTTAGCCCCGGGCGACGCCATGACGGCACCAACCTATTCGTTCAACGCTCAAGACATACGACGGAACGCCCGGGACCGCATGCGGTCCCGGGCGTTCGTCGTTTTCGTGGGCGTACCTCGTGAGTCAGGCAGGTTGGCCGGCCCGGGACCAGGTCTAGTGGGAGATCTGTTCGCGAGCGTCGGTGGCGCAGTCGTCGGTGTAGCTGGCGAGGTGGATGTCGTTGAACTCGCTCGAGGTGGGCTCGGACTCAACGAGCAGGATGTCGTTCGCGCACTCGGGATTGAGTTGCATCTCGTCCTTGAGATCCGCCGCCAGAAGCGCCTCGCCTTCGCGGCTGATAACGTAGTCGCGCGCGGTGCTGCGGTCGGTTTCCATCGGGGTCCCTCCTCGCCGGATGGGCAACGTTGCCCGCTGTCCGACGTCTTCGCGGCGGGTAGAAGGTGTCGATTAAAACGCAGCATGTCGTGTGCCAGCGCGTCACGGGTGCCAGCCAGCCCGGTTCCCCAGAGTACTCCGTCTGTTTGAGGTTGTGAACCCTCCCGTGGTGACCTGACCAACAGACGTGCCGTTGCCAGAAGGCGTTTTAGGGTTGGATCGGTGATGGCGCCGATCCAGATCCGTCGCGCGGGAGGGCATGATGACGGTACGTACGGAACGGAACCCCTACATTCGTTTCAGCCGCGTGAATAGGCCCCTGCTCCAACAACCGCCGACGGCTCGCCGGGCTTGCGATCGGAGAGACGCTCGTTGTCGATGCGCGAAATGTTGAGGTAGATGTCGTCATCAATTGGCGTCGCCGCTCACGGCGGTCGGGACTCCGCCAGTGGTCAAGCAAACAGGGCGCGGACTGGCGCTGATCGGTGGCGTCACGAAGACGTGGATGACGGGCTTGGCACCCGGCGGCGTGTCGACCTGGGTGCTTGTGCGGGAACCGGGCGTCTGCCATGCTGTGCCTGCTGTGAACAAGCAGGCGGCAAACCGGACACCGGACACCGGGCAGGCTGCGGATATGGACGGCTTCCTGTCCGCCACCTCGGCCGCTGTCGTGCTGGGCGTCGACAAACGCACGATCCGCCGCGCCATCGCCCGGGGCGACCTGCATGCCACCAAGCACGCCGGCGTCTACCGGATCACCCCTGCTGAACTCGACCGCTACCGCAGGCGGGGCGGGATCGCCGCCACACCTCAGGTCCCGACGCAGCACTACAGGCCCAGGATCCTCCCGTTCTCCGACCGGGCAGCACCAAGCGCACCGGCGCTCCCCCGGACGCGTACGTCGCTGGTCGGCCGGCAGGCAGAGATTGCCGCCGTTCGCGCCTTGCACCTCCGGCCCGATGTGGCGCTCGTCACGCTGACCGGCCCGGGCGGCGTGGGCAAGACCCGGCTCGCCCTTGAGGTGGCGCGAGAACTCGCCGACGTCTACCCGGACGGGGTGTGGTTCGTGCCGCTCGCCGACGTGCGCGATCCTGCCGTCGTGGCCACCGTGGTGGCCCACGAACTGGGAATCGCCGAGCGCGCAGGCGTGTCATCCGCCGCGGCGATCGCGACGTTCCTCGCCGACCGCCGCGGTCTGGTGGTCATCGACAACGTTGAACACGTGCTACCGGCGGCGACCCACGTCGCGCAGATCCTGGCGTGCGCTCCAGCCGTTTCGGTGCTCGCAACCAGCCGGCGGACCCTCAACCTGGTGGGCGAGCACGAATTCGCCGTCCCGCCCCTCGCCCTGCCCAACCTCCGCCGGCTCCCGCCCACGCACGACCTCGCGGCGATTCCGTCCGTCCGGCTTTTTGCCGATCGGGCCCGGGCCCGCTGGGATGGGTTCGTGCTCACGGATGAGCAGGCGCCGGCCGTGGCCGCGATCTGCGCTCGGCTCGGCGGGCTACCACTCGCTATTGAGTTGGCCGCGGCGCGGGTCCGCCACGCGCCTCCGCAGACGCTCTTGGGCCGGATGGACCGCAGTTTGCCGCTCTTGGTCGGTGGCCCCCTCGACGCACCGGCGCGGCAGCGAACCATGCGCGATGCGATCGCCTGGAGCTACGAGCTGCTGACCGGGCAGGAGCGGACGCTCTTTCGCTGCCTCGCCGTCTTCCTCGGCGGATTTGACCTGGCGGCCGCCCAGGCGATCTCTGCGCTCGAGACGTCAGACGGCGGCGACGCCTTCGACGGGGTTGCCGCGCTGCTCGACCACCATCTGCTGCTCCGTCACCACGACGACACGGAATCTCGGTACGCCATGTTGGAGCCTATCCGCGAGTTTGCCCTCGATGCTCTGGCGGCCAGCGGCGATCTGGACTCGGCGCACCGATTACACGCTGCGCACTTCCTCGCGCTGGCGGAATCCTGGCGGCCGCGGATCGAGGGACCGGACGGCCCAAGCATCTTGCGTCGGTTCGACACTGAGCACGCAAACCTGCAGGCGGCGCTCCGCTGGGCCATCGACCAGTGTCAGCCGGATACGGCCCTGCGGCTGGCGCGGGCATCGTGGAAATACTGGATGGTGCGCGGGATGCGTACCGGTGCCTTGGCCTGGTTAGCCGAGATTCTGGCCATGCGGGATGGGTCGGACGAGATCAAGGCGGAGCTCTCGTACGCGGCCAGCTCGTTCGCCCTCGGACTGGGCGACGTTGCCGCTGCCCGGCGCCTCGGGGAAGCCGGCCTTGCCCTCGCCCGAGCGGCAAATTCGGCGTTCTTCGAACACGCGGCGCTGGTCGCCTTGGCGCGGGCGGCGACGACCGAGGGGCGCCCTGAGGAGGCGATCGTGCTCCTCGACGCTGCGCGCGTCATTTTGGCGCCGTTGCTGCCGGTTATGCCCTTCGCGGCGCACACTATGGCCATGCTCCTTTCCGACCTGGGCACGGCGGCACTCGCCCTTGGGCGCCTTGATCAGGCGAGGTTCGCGTTCGACGACGCACTCCACATTTGGCGTAACCGGGCCGACAAATGGGGGATCGGGATCGCCTCAAACAACCTGGGGAAGGTAGCCGCGGCTGAAGGCAACGTTGGCACAGCGGCTGAGCACTATCGCGATGGCATCGGGCTGTATTGGGAAACGGGCGACACAGCAGCGACAGCCGACGGTTTAGTCGGTCTTGCCCAACTCACCGTGCTTGCCGGCTTGATGGCAGAGGCTGCCCGCCTGCTCGGTGCCGCCGAGGTGATGACCGAGCCAGCCGGTCTGCCGAGAACAGTGGTCGTGGTGTCCGATCGCGCGGATCTGGTGACCACTGTTCAGTCGGCATTGGGTGATGAGGAATACGCCCGGCTGATTGCGGCGGGTCGCGCGCTGACCGGGGACGAAGCGGTCGCCCTGGCGGAATCGCTGCCGGCGGTGATCGGGTCCGCCATGCCAGCGGATCCCTCCCACCGTTCCGAACCATACGGTCGATTGACGCGACGCGAGCTGGAGGTCTTACACCTGGTTGCCGCTGGCAAGACGGACGCGGAGATCGCGCACGCGCTGTTCGTGGCCAGGCGCACCGTCACCTCCCACTTGACGAGCATCTACACCAAGTTCGACGTCGAGAACCGCGCCGCCGCCGCGGTGTTCGCCACACGCCGCGGCCTGATCTAGCTCCCCCGTCCGCCTGCCGCAAATACCGTACTTCTTCCGATGTCGGCCATCCCGTGAGGCCAGATCATGTCGTCGAGATCGGCGGAGTTCGCTGATCGAGCGACATCGACGGCATGATTTGGGAGGCGCCTCAATGCGATCACAAGCAGTCTGTGGCATCGTCTTACTCGCCGCGTTGGTCATTGCCTCGGTGGCACAAGGGGAAGAGGCAGACACGCAACCGGCCAAGGTCACGACCGCCGAGTCGGGATTCGTGGGAACGTGGCGGGTCGTGGTGACCAATCCCGACGGTAGTGCCTTCCCTGTCCTCTCCAGCTTCCTGGCGGACGGGGTGACGATCCACGAGGGGCCGATCACCCAGCCAGCTGCGCCGGGTGCACCGAACAACGTCGTCTTTCAGTCGGCGGGCAACGGCGTCTGGGAGGCGACGGATGAGACGTCGGCGGCGTTGACCTTCGAGGTGCTGACCGGAGACGAGCGCGGCACGTTCCTGGGACGGGTGACGGTGGGCGGTGTCCAGACGCTCGACCCCGGTGGGGACAGCTTTACGGGCCGCTACGTCATCACCATCAGCGACCCAACCGGAGAGATCGTGGCCGAGATCCCGACGACGGCACAGGGAGAGCGGATGCACCTGGCAGTGCCGGAGTCGATAGCAACATAGCGGACAGATGATCCGTCGATAGGACAGCATCGCGTCGATGCGGCCAGGAAGGTATCGTCGCTGTAGCCCCTTATGTGCTCCAGGACGGTCTGGAACCCGGCTTCGGTCCGCATCCCGCTCCTCATCCATACAACCTGATCGCGATTGAACCGGTCGCGACGAGGGGCAGATCGCCGCGGCCGCCGCCGTCAACGCCGGAAGCATTGTTGTCGGCTCCACCGGCTCGGGCGCCAGTGCCTCCTTAGGCTCTGTCGGCACCGAGCCGATGGGTCGCCGTCGGGCCCTCTTAGCACCTGAAAGGAACCAAGCCATGAAGCGCGTCCTCCTTGCCCTCGCGCTCTTCGCCGCTCTGTCCCTCGGCAGCATCGGCGCCGCCGCCGCCCACGAGATCACGGTCATCCCGCCGGGTGGCGGTGTCGGCACGAGCCACGATCTGGCGAAAGGGACACCCCGCCACTTCCCCGACGGGGACGACCCCGGCACCGCCCCGGACAGCGCCGCCAGCCAGGGGACCAACACCGCCTGCGCGGCGATCCCGGCCGGCGGCCCGGTAACCATCACCGGCGGCAGCTGCTAGGGGCTCGGACAGCCGAGCCAGAAGCGCGCCACGCTCGCCCTGCCCGGCGGCGTGGCGCGCTTTTTCTGTAACGTCAGGGTCGGGACGTCGACGCCAGGCACCGCCTACGCGGCCACGGCCCTGCTCACGCCTGGGATCGACGCCGCTTGGCGGAGCCGCACCGGTCGCGGAATAGCCCACCAGCGGCGCCGGCGATCGCTCATCGGAGGCATCCATGGTCGTTCTCCTTCGTCGCCATATCATCGTCTTGGTCGTGGTCGTCGGCATCGTCGGATCTATCGAGACCGGGCGGCGCCAACGCCGAGACCGATCCCATCGCCGTCGCAAAGCGGGCGGTGGCTGCGTTGACCCAGCCCTCCATCCCATTCACTGGTGGCGCCTACGACGGCGAAGACGGGCTTACGCGGTGGGAGGACGACCGCCCGATCGACGACGTGATGGCGTTCGACCACGTCCTGCACGTGACCGGCCGCCCGGACGTGGTCGATTCGGCCGGCCCGCGCTTCCTTGCCGCCGAGTACCGGCGCGCCTTCCCCGACATGGTGCTGACGGTCCAGGGGGTCGACATGATCGGCGACCGCGTCACGGTGCGGTGGTCCCTGCGCGGGACCTCGCTGGGCGCGTTCGCGGGGCTGGCGCCGACCGGCCTGCCTTACGAAGAGGCCGGGGCGTTCGTGATCCGCATCGATGGCGACCGGGTGACGGAGACCTGGGTGCAGGCGCGGACCGCGGACCTCCTCCGGCAGTCGGGAGCCGCCCCGGTGCCGGTGGAGTCGCCAGGCATACCGCCCGCCCCCAGCGGGCCGAACCGCGCCCCTACGTCACGCCGATCGAGGACAACCCATACACCGGACGCTGAAGCCCAACCCGATGCGTTCTCAATGCGGTTGCACGTCCAACAGAAGAACTCACGGTGACGGGCCGGATCGGAGAGCGAGGGGAATCGCGCGTTGGGCTCGATCATGTCACCCACCGCCTCATGGCGGAGGGCCTCGGTCTCCTCGACCATCCTCGGACGGGGCCAGTACCGGGCAGCACGACCTCCGCGTCTCGCCTCGGTGTCGGCGCTGACGCAAGCGATCATCGGCACGCGACGTCAGGCTGCCACAGTGCACCCTCCAACTCCGAATCCCCTTCCCTGCACCGCCGGTTGGATCTTTGCCATTCACACTGGATACGTGTTCTCCAAACGGCCACCGTCCCGTCGGGCCTTTCACGCCAACAACGACACAGGGGCCGGGACGAATCCCGGCCCCTGTGAATGTTCCTGCCTAGACCGCGCCGGGTCTCAGAGCGCGACGGTGAAGTTCCTGTTGTAGAAGCCGCCATTCGGCAGCGGGGCAGTCTGGAAGTCGTCAACATCCTGGAAGAAGCCAACGCTGTCGAGTGTCTGGGACCGACTGTCAGCCGGACAGTGGAGGTACAGCGGGTCGATCAGCCAGCGATCGCCAAATTGTGGATCCCAGGCAACCACGTTGATCGTGTCTCCATTCCGCACAGAACCAAGCGTTATGAGTTGAGACGGGCCGGCGAAGCCGTTGTTCTCTATATACACGGTGGTGCCGTTCACCTGGACCCGCACGTCATCGTCCCTGTTCACTGGGGCCGTTGCATCGGTCGGGCTGGAAGAGATAACGGCAGCGGCGCAACCACAGTAATATGTTGCTCCGCAACCGTCTGACACGGTGCCGAAGACTCCGGCGCATGCTTCGTCCTGCGTCAGAGCGGCGCAGTCGCACTGCCCGTCATCGGTGCAGAAGCTGTTCGGGAATGCCGTGCACTCGCTGCATCCCTGTGCCTGGCCGCCGCAACCGTCGTCCCATACACCACACTCGACGCCCAGATCTCCGCAGGTATCGGGCGCACATGAACAGGCCCCGCTATCGCAGAAGCTGTTGGCGAAGGCGGTACATTCCGAATCCAGGCAGCAGTCGGTGAAGATGAAGTCGCCGTGTTCTTGCTGGTGCTCGCTGAGGGCATTGCCGGAAACGGAAATGATCTCATATAGGTTCGAACTGCTGCCGGTGAAATGACAGATCGTCACCTTGTCTTGCGGTTCCGCCGAGGCTCGACCGAAGCGCCCCCCAACGACCGCGGCACCTCCTGCTATGAGCGCTCGAGCGAGCGATCTTCGGGTCCGTGGCCCTGCCAGGGTTCGGGTCAGGGCATCGAATTTGGAACTGTCCACGTCGACCTACCCCTTCTCTGTCATTGAACGGCGATTGCCGAGTTGCGGCACCGCACGCCAAGCAGACCGTATTCCGCCTGCCACGTTGTGGCAGGCGGACGGCGACGAAGCCGGGCTCCGTGATGGATCCCGATCGGTGCGGTTTTGGCTACTGCAATCGATCACATGGTAGGGGATGAGATGGCAATGTCAACACATTCAGGCTAGTACTTAACGGCTAGTGCTTTGGCCAACGTAAGTAGCTATCCGGCGCGACATTTCACAGTACTCAAACGCTCATTGCAGAACATGCAACTCACGTTTGCGCACTGCGTTTCCGTAAGAAAGCTTCGCAACAACTGCTTCGTCAATCGACCGAATCCGCTGTATTGAGCACAATCACAACCTGAGCCAACACGAACTAAAGCGCTCGTCGGAATGGTTGGCCGCGTTCCCCTGCCGCCCGGGGCTAAGACCCCGGGCTGAGCCAAATAACCCCCCTGAAGGGGGCTGCCACGCCGGGGCTGTGAGGTCGGATCTCTCCGCCTCTCGAGACGGGTGGCAGCCGGCTTCAGCCGGGTTATCTTCATGTCAGCCCGGGGTCTTTAACGCTTGTTGTGAGTTGTGGGGTGGTCATGGGGTCAGGGCCAATCGACGAGGTCGGCGAATTCGAGGAGGCCACGGCCGTGCGCGCGGTTGAGCCAGGCGCAGAAATTGTGCAAGCCGACCGCCGCCGCCAGCCGGGCCAGCAGCCCATCCATCGCGTGGGGCCGCTCCCGGTCCAGGCCGCAGACGAAGAGCAGCCGGTCGTTGACCGATTCGATGCCCTGGCGGATGCCGGCGATCCACCGCCGCCAGGGCTTGGACCACGCCCGTTTGCTCCCGGTCTGGGGGGCGCTGACGACGACCGCCCCGTAGGCGGCGTCCCAATGCGGCTGGCACGCCAGCCCGCTGAAGCCCATGTCGGCCACATACCGGTCGCTGGTCGGGGCGCCCACCCCGGGCAGGCCGGGCTGGGGGTCGGCCCGGGCGGCGAAGAAGGTCTCGGCCAGGGCGCGGTCGTTGGTGGAGGCCGGGCCGAGCCCCCAGCCGGTGATGGCTCCGGCCGGCGTGGTCGCCACCAACAGCCGCGCCCCCTCGTACCAGCCGACCCGGGTGCATTTCCCGACGTCGGCCTGGCCCCAGAGCCAGCCCCGCCCGCGCCGCTTGGCGTTGCGGGTGACCAAGCCGGTGCCGTCGACCACCTCGTAGGCGCGGTCGTCGCCGACCGCCAACGAGCGCCCGAGGGCCAGGGCGACCGCGGCGACGGCGGCGTGGTGGGCGCGGATCGCCCGGTTGAACTGGGCGTGGCTCGGCAGGGTTGGGAAGAGGGGACGCAGCGTTCGCCACAGGTGGCCATAGAAGGCGGTCTCGGAGCCGAACCGCGTCCACTGGCCGTAGATCGCCAGCGTGACGACCTTTTCAGCCCCGGGCGCGAGCCTGGACGACGCCCCGCCGTCGCCGCGACGGTCCCGCCCAGGCAGCGGCAACCGTTTCGCACAGCGCTCTAGACCGGCGCGTGTGCGGGCGCAGCCCGAGCGGCAGACAGCTAACGAGCACCATGGGGTCCGTGGCAGGTCCGAGCGGCCTTGGGTTTTCTGCGGGAATGAAAAGCGAGGCCGCGAAATAGCCCCTCGGCCGTTGGAGGAGTAGATATTGGGTTCCTCTTCTCCTCACACGCCCTGACGACTGGGACCGGCAGCCGCGTCGGGGGCGAAACCGGTCCGCCGGAGGATGGCCCGCGCTGCCTCGTGTGATCCGCACCAGGAAACGAGCTCTGGCCGAGGGGCGTTTTAGAGACGGACCGGCGCCGCTGCCGGTCCAGAGCCATCTCTCAGGAGGGAATCATGCCGGCCAATGAGACCCGCACGCTTCGACACAGGCGTCACAGGTTTCTCGTCGAAACGACTGCCCGGCTCATCGATTGCCGGTGCTGTTCTGCTCGTCATGGTCGGCGTTGGGCCGGTGGTGTCGGAGCAGGCCCGCGCCCAGGAAGGGGAGACGGTGGCCGTCCCCCTCAACGAGCCGCCGTACGTTACCGGGAGCGCCGAGGGCGAGATTCCGGAGTCGATCGGGCGGATGGTAGCCTGGCGGGTGGTGCGCGATGTCGCTGAACCGAGGGGCCAGGCGGGGAACGAGGTTCGGGCGTTGGGGTTCGGTGTGCCGATCTCCGATCCGCTCCTGACCACCAACGTCGATACGGGCAACGTGGCCAGGTTCAACCCCGGCCAGATCTTCTACGTGATCGAGGACAGCACCACCCGGCGCGAGAGCCTCACCCAGGCAACCGTCCCCTATATCCGGATCGCGCTGGTTCCGGATGACGAGGTGACCGATCCGGGTGGGGATACCCTGCTCTTCGCGGGGGATGCCTTCGAACTCCCCGCGGACACGTCCGATCTGGTCATCCGGGCCACCGCCTACGAGATCAACGAGGCTGAGCGCCGCCCGGTCGGCGGCACCCGGACGATGCTGATCCTCGCCGTGACCGGCAGCATCTCCTACGAGGGGATCTATGGGCAGTCGGGCACGCTCCAGGCGGGCGAGGCCGCAACGGTTGTCGTTCCCCAGGACGCAGGACCGGACTCAAACCGGGTCGATATCATCGGGCTCGATCCCGAGGGCAGCCGGTATGTCTTCGCGACGATCGACCAACCGTCAGGTTAGCGGACCGAGCAATCGCGCTCGGATCCGTCGAATCTGGTCCTCGGTCACGCCGTGTTTCCGTAGATAGGCTTCCGTGCCTGCGTACTGAGCGTCGAGGTGCGCGAGCGCCGCAAGTATGACCGCTGCGGTCGGGGCGTACTTGATGAGGAGCGCCTCCCGCTCCGCCCGCGTCCCCGGACCGTCCGCCAACCACGCTTCTTCGGCCGGGCGCAGGCATTCTGCCGTCAGGGCGTAGTCCGCCCCGATTGTTTCTCGCGGAACACCGACCAGATCGAGGAGGAGCGCGGAAACGATCCCCGTCCGATCCTTCCCGGCCATGCAGTGGATCACGACTCCGCCGGCCGGTGCGTCCGCGATCGCCGCCATGATCTGGGCGATGCTTGGCGCGAACGTGTCGAGCATATCGATGTAGTCGTCGGCCAGGGTTGCGAAATGCTCCCGCGAGCCGGTTCCGGGATCAACCAATGAGATGTTGACGTAGGTGATCCCATGGCCGCCAAGGTGAGCCGGGTCCGCGAACGGATTCGGGTACAGCCGCAACTCGTTCGGCCTCCGCAGATCGATGATCGTCCGGATGCCGTGCGCCATCAGCGCCGCCTGCCCGGCGTCCGTGAGGTCTCCCAGGCGATCCGAGCGGACGACCTCGCCCCAGCGCGTTTCGCGCCCGTCGGTTGTCGCGTATCCGCCCAGATCCCGGCTATTCAGGCAGCCTTCCCACCCCAGGACCCGTCGTCGGCCCTGGGCTACCGCTTCTGTTTCCATCGTCACTGGTGACCCTCCATCACTTCACGGGCTTCGCAGGGCCATTATCCACATGTCACGTGAAGCGTGGCCGTGGCCACGAATCGCGGAGGAGATTGCCCGCGGGCGGTGGGGTTAGGCACACGGCCAGATGAGTTCTTGACTAATTGATCAACTTCTGCAATTATGCAGGGGACGTCGGACTTCCGGCGTCGACTCATCCAGAGGAGCGGAGGGAACGGCCCGATGATGCTCCAGCAACCGCCCGATCCGCGTCGGGTTGGTGCTAATTCCGGCAGGGGATCCTGACAGATGAGCGACCTCTCTTCACCACCCCGTACCCTCCTCCAAACGCATTCCCGGCAGCGCGGCGTCCTGTCGCCGATGGTGTACCCGCCGGGAGATGTGTCCCCTCGCGGACGGCTGAGCCCCGGCTCCCGTTCGCGCTCCCCTCCTTCTCCCCCTCTCGACCCCGATCGTCTGCAGCGGAGCAGCGTTGGACCGCCACCTCACCGGGCGAGGCGGCGGTCCGGCTATCGACCGACGGCGCGTCCGTTTCGCGGGCGTCCCTCACCACCCGATAGGCATATCGCGCAATGGCACGCTATCTCCTGGGTCGCCTGGCGGCCGCCGTACCGACCCTCGTTTTGCTGACGCTCGCCGCATTTCTCCTCAGCTTGGCCGCCAAGGGCGATCCGGCCCTGCTGGCGCTCAAGGCGGGCGGGCAGGATCCGACTCCGGAGGCCGTTGCCGCCTACCGCGAGAAACTCGGCCTGAACGATCCCCTCCCGGTGCGCTACGTCACCTGGGTGGGCAATGTCCTCCAGGGTGATTTCGGCCGCTCGTCGCTCGATGGCCGCGCCGTGACCACGATCCTCAAAGAGCGGATCATTCCGACCCTTCGGCTGGGCGTAGCGGCGTTCGTCGTGGCCGCGGTCACCGGCGTCGGGTTGGGGATCCTTCTCGGCCGGTTCGCCAATTCCCCGATCGATCTCGCCGGGCGCTTCGTCAGTCTCCTGTTTGCCGCGATCCCGTCCTTCTGGCTCGCCCTGCTCCTGATCGTCTACGTCGGGGAGCGCTGGAAGATCCTGCCCGTGGCGGGGTATGGCGGAGTGAAGTACATGATCCTGCCGGTGATCGCTCTCGCTTGTGGACCGGCGGCCAGCATGATGCGCTACACCCGCGGCGCCACGATCGAGGTCCTGCGCCAGGACTATGTCCGCACCGCCCAGGCGAAGGGCCTCAACGAGGTCATCATCGCCCTCCGCCACGCGCTGCCAAACGCGATGTTGCCAATATTGACCATCCTCGGGCTGCGGTTCGGCCAGATCCTGGCCGGGGCGATCGTCATCGAGGGGATCTTCTCCTGGCCCGGCATGGGCAGTGCCGTTCTGAACGCCATCTCCTCCCGTGATCTGCCCGTGATCTCTGCCTACGTCCTCCTGGCAGGTGTCTTCTTCGTCGTGATCAACCTGCTGACCGACCTCTCCTACGTCGCCCTCGATCCCCGGATCAGGCTCGGCGCATCACGGCGCTCCTAGCGGCCTAGGGCTCCCAAAAGGACCTTCCTCCATGCTCGACGTTTCTACCGGAAGCCGCGCGATCTCGCTCTCCCCGGCGCGGTCGGAGCCAGAACGGCGGTTTTCCTGGCAACGGCGCCGGTTTCCGTGGAAGTCGATCCGGCAACACTGGCTCGCCTTCCTTTCGGGCGGGGTGCTCGCCTTTGCCATCCTGGCGGCCCTCTTCGCCCCGGCTATCGCCCCTCACGATCCGAACGTGATCAGCATGACCGAGACCCTGCAAGGCCCGAGCAGCGACCACTTGCTCGGGACGGATCAGCTCGGTCGCGACCACCTCTCTCGCTTGATCTACGGCGGCGGCAAGACGCTCACAATGGCCGGGATCGCGATGCTGGGCACGGTGGCCCTGGGGCTGTTCTTCGGCGTGGTGGCCGGGTACTTCGGCGGCGCGGTCGACCTGGTGATCACCCAGGTGCTCAACATCCTCCTCTCCCTGCCCAGCCTGCTCCTCGCCCTGGCGATCCTCGGCGTGCTCGGGCCGGGGACTTCGAGCCTGCTCCTTGCGCTGATCGCGGCCGGTTGGGTCGGGCATGCCCGGATCTTCCGAGCGGCAGTGCTGGCCGTCCGCGAGCAGGTCTACGTCGAGGCCGCCGTCAGTATCGGTGCCAGCCCTTCCGGGTCGTTGGGCGGCATCTGCTGCCGAACCTCATCACGACCGTCGCCGTGCTGGCGACGCTGGATCTCGGCGTCATGATCCTGACCATTACCAGCCTCTCGTTCCTCGGGCTCGGCGTGCAGCCGCCGACAGCCGACTGGGGCACGATGCTGAACGAGGCCCGCCAGTATTTCGGTCAGTATCCGCTGCTCGTCTTCGCGCCCGGCATCTGCATCACGGCCGTCGTCCTCGCCAGCAATTTTCTGGGGGATGCCATTCGGGATGTGGTTGATGTGGGGCGGTGATCGCGCTTCATGAACAGGCTCGTCGCGTTTCCACCACGTCTGTAGGGGCGGACCGATGTGTCCGCCCTGCTGCCGACCGCATTGATTCGGGGTCGGAGAAGGCGTTTGCACCAGTCGATACCCGTTGGACGGGCAACCGGGCGGACACATCGGTCCGCCCCTACAGGCGTAACGCCGTTTCCACCCGTCCAACCATGAACCCAAGCACCGAAAGGAGCGCCTCGCCGTCAGATTTCCTCTAAGCCGTCCAACCGCCTTATCCTCCAGGAGCACACGCCAATGTCCCGAACCCTTGCCCTTCACCCGCCCCGATTTCCCGCCCGGACCAGATTGCTGCTGGCCATGCTGCTGGCGCTGGCGGTCGTTGTCCCCAGCCTGACCCGGGCCTTTGCCCAGGAAGAGCCTCTTCCCTCATACATCCAGCTTGGTGAAGGAGAAACCCTGGCCGATAGCCAGGAGATCACGCTTGGAGTCAACCGGAATCTCGTCAACGGCGAGGAGGACTTCTGGTTCGCACACGCCAGCCTTCAGGTCTGGCAGCCGCTGATCAAGTACGACGACAACTTCAACCTGCAGCCTAGCCTGGCCGAAAGCTGGGAACTGAGCCCGGACGGCCTCACCTGGACCTTCCGTCTGCGCCAGGATGTCGTCTTCTCCAACGGCACGCCGTACACATCGGCGTCGCTGATCGGGAGCATCGAGCACGCCCGGGCGTCGTCCGGCCGGCCGTCGCTCTTCCTGGGCGGGATCAACTTCGCCGAGATCTACGGCGAGCCGACGGCCATCACCGCGGTCGACCAGTACACCGTGACGATCTCCTATGCGACGCCGCGCCCGCTCCTTCCCTACGCGATCGCCAACCACTACAGCGCCCAGTTCGAGGAGAACCAGTTCGACGAGAACTCGAACTTCACCGGCCTGCCGATCGGGACCGGTCCGTTCAAGCTGGTCGACTGGCAGCGCGATCAGTACGCGGTGCTGGAGCGGAACGAGAACTACTGGGGCGAGAAGCCGACCCTGACGAAGGTCACGGTGAAGATCTATCCGGACGCCAACTCGCGCCTCTCCGCCCTCAAGTCGGGCGAAGTCGACGCCCTTGCCGAGCTCGGCGCCGTCCTTCCGGCCCAGGCCGGCGAGATCCGCGACGATCCCGAGTACGTGGTCCAGGCATACAACACGGCCTGCAACACCTACCTCGTCACGAACCAGTCGGCGGCGCCGTTCGACGATGTCCGCATCCGCCAGGCGCTCAGCCTGGCGATCAACCGGGACGAACTGGTCGGGGAACTGCTGTACGGCTACGGCGTGCCTGCTAAGGGCGTCATCCTCCAGTACAACACGCAGTGGTTCAACGAGGATCCCGCCCATCAGGTGACGTTCGACGCCGAGCGGGCAACTCAGCTCCTGAGCGAGGCGACCGGCGGGGAGCGGGTCAAGATCGAGCTGCTGTTCAACCCGCCCGGCCAGAACCTGCTTGGCTGGCCCTACCCGCTGATCGCGCAGTATCTCCAGGCGATCCTCCAGCCGATCGGCTTCGACGTCGAGCTCAAGCAGCTCGAGGCCGCGGCGGTGACGGACGCGCTCAACAACGGCGAGTATCAGGTCGCGATCTCGAACAACTGCTGGTCGACGGGCGACCCGAACTACATGGTCCGGCGCACGATCGGCTCGACCGGGACGATCCAGGCGACCCAGCACGGGAGTTACAACAACCCGGAGGTCGATGCTCTCCTGGATCAGGGTCAGGTGGAGCTCGATCCCCAGAAGCAGATCGACCTGTACAAGCAGGCCCAGGCGATCGGCCTGGACGAGGTGGCGATCGCGCCGCTGTTCGACCAGCAGACGATCATTGCCTACCGGCCGTGGGTCCGGGGCCTCACCCAGCGGATTGCCTACGCCCCGAGCCTGGAGACGGTCTACCTGATTTCGCACTAGTCGCTCGCGACAGTCGCTGGTCCCTGTTCGGCCTCTGAACACCTGACGACCGGGCGCGGCGTGGCGTGTGCCCGCCGGGCCCGGTCCAGGAAAGGACAGTTCCGATGAGCGCTCTTCGTGGTTACCTCGCCGACAAGCGCGAGGCCATTCTCAACCGGCGGGCGAAGGTCGCCGCTGGGCTCGGACCGACCGAACCACTCCAGCTTGCCGCCCACGTCACGGCCGAGGGCCGATCCGGCGTTCGACGGATCCGGATCCGCGACTTCCAGATCCTGGCCGACACCCCGCCCGACTTCGCCGGATTCAACTTTGGCCCCGGTTCGCCCGAGCTCCAATTGGGTGTTCTGGGATCTTGCCTGACGCACATCTTCCTCATCCAGGCCGCGGATAAGGAAGTGCCGCTTGATTCTCTCGAAGTCGACGTCACCGCCGAGATCGATTACCGCGCCGGTCAGGCCGGGTTCGAGGACGTCCCGGTCTTCCCGCACAACATCTCCTACACCGTCCACCTCGATTCGCCCGCTCCGGCGGACAAGATCGCGGAACTGCACCAGGCGGTGGAGCGGGCCTGCCCGATCTTGAACCTGCTCCAAAACCCGCAAGCCATTTCCGGGCGAGTGGTTCAGAATGGTGGCGCCGACACTCGTGGCCGCCGATTGACACCGATCGATGCGCCGGCATCGTCCCTGGGAAGGATGACTGGATGACCTCCAATTCCCCGTTCCGCCTAGGCTTTTTCAGTTATCTCCAGGGGAACAGACCTCAGGCGGAGATCTACGCCGAGACGCTGGAGATCTTCGCGGCCGCCGAGTCGTACGGATTCGATACCGGCTGGGTGGCCCAGCATCACTTCGGCCACCACGGCGGTCTGGCCTCCCCGTTCGTCTTCTTCGCCTCCCTGGCGGAACGGGCCCGCCACATCGGCGTCGGCACCGCGATCATCTCGCTGCCGCTGGAGAACCCGGTGCGGGTCGCGGAAGACGCCGCCACGTTCGAGGCGCTCTACCCGGGTCGCCTGCAGCTCGGTGTGGGGACAGGGTTCGCCAGTCCGGCCGTGCTGACCACGTTCGACCGTGACGGAGCCGACCGCCGGGCACTCTACGACGCCGGGATCGGCCGCCTGATCGATGCCCTGGACGGGAAGCCGGTCAACGAGGCGGGCGATGTGCTCAATCCGCCCGGCAACGGTCTGCGTAGACCGGATCTGGGAAGCGCCTTCGACGCTCGACCGGGTCGAGGAGGCGGCGGAGCGGGGGAGCGGCCTGCTGCTCTCCCGGATCGCGATCGGGGCCGGCAGCCGCCCGACGCCGGAGGTCCAGGTCCCGCTGGTCGATCGCTACATCGAGAAGCTGCCGGTCGGGGTGGCGCCGCGCCTCGGATTCTCGCGGACGGTCTATCCCTCCCGGCGGCCCGACATCGCCTACCGCGATCTCAGCGCGGGGTTGGAGGAGTCGCTGAAGAACGCCGCCCAGGCCGGGCAGCGGCCGGTAGCGGACGACCTGCCGAGCCTGTTCCGCCACCACAACATCCACCACGGCTCGCCCGATCAGGTCATCGAAAGCCTGCGTGCCGAGCCGCTCTTCCCACGGATAACCGACTTGATCTGTCAGGTGCAGCCGGGCCTGCCCTCGTTGGAGCAGACCCTGGAGGCGATCGAACTGATCGCCACCGAGGTCGCGCCCGGCCCTGGGCTGGCGTCCGGCCCGCTCGACGGCGGCCGTCGCGGCGTAGCGGTACGTGCCGGACCAATACCCGTTGTAGGGGCGGACCGGTGTGTCCGCCCGGCCGCAATCCCCGGCGCAACGCATGGGGAAAGCCGTTCCCAACGCGGTACTTGGGTGTTGGCCACCGGGCGGACACACCGGTCCGCCCCTACGAAGGTTCGTGCAATGGAGGAAATCAATGACTGACTCAGCCGTAGCGACCGCCGACGTTATCGATCAGATCATCGGCGGCGATCCGTCCGGACGGATCGCCGCGCTCCGGGCGCAGAAGCCGGAGCTCGCGGACGAACTTCAGGCGTACTACCTCGCGATCTTCGCCCCGTCGGACCGATCAGCGGCGGAGTTCCCGCTTGTCGACCGCGCCCTGGTCGCCATCCGCGTCGCCTCGCACACCGGCAGCACCGCGGTGGTCGATTGGTACGCTCGGCTCGCCCAGGAGAACGGCGCAGACCCGGCCCTGATTGCCCGGGCAAAGGCGGTCGGCACCCCATGGGACGACGGCACCAGGCTCGGCGCGGCGATCGGCCGGGCCGATCTGGTTACGCTCCGCCCCGCCGATACGCAGGCGTCCGATATCCAGCTTCTCAAGGACGCGGGGTTCAGCCCCGCCGGAATTCTCTCCCTCTCTCAGACGATCGCCTTCGTCTCCTACCAGTTGCGCCTGATCGCCGGCCTGCGCGCCTTTGGAGAAGCCCGATGACCGCCACCAACGCCCCGAGCCAGCATGACACGCTGCGCGAGACCTGGACGCTCGATTTCCTCGGCTGGAAGCCCTGGGTCGACCGCGCCACCGACACCGACCTCTCGCCGGAGATCCGCCCTCAGGTTGAGGAGGCCGTCGGCTCCGGCCCCAACTCCGACTACACCAATGTCCTGGCCAACGACCTGGACGCGCTTGCGAGCCCGGGCTAAGGTCCACCGCCACGTCTACACCTCGACCGATCCCGAGCCGTCCGCCTGGCGCGAGTTGGGCGCGACGACAACCTCGCGCATCAACGGCTGCGTCTTCTGCGCCTCCGTCCACGCCCGGATGTACGCCAACTTCTCCAAACGTCGCGACCTGGCCCAGACCTTCCTGGACGACGGTCTCGGGGCTGACCTGCCCGCAACCGAGCGCGCGGTTGTCGACCTGGCCGCCAAGGTGACCAAGGATCCGGAGAGCCTAACGGCGGCCGACCTGGGCCCCCTGCGCGACCTCGGTTTCGATGACCTCACCATCCTGGACGTGATCAACTACGCCAGCTTCTTCGCCAACGCCAACCGACTCATGCTGACCCTGGGGGAGCCGACGCCGCCGGCACAGGCGGCACGGCAGTAGCGCTGCTTATGATGACTTGGGCCCGAGGCGGGAATCCCGCCTCGGGCCCAAATTGTTTGCGGGTTGCCCCGGGTCATTGGTCGAAGCGTGGTCGTCGAGGATAGTACGCGGGGCAAGGGTTGGAGAGTTCCCATGTCGCCCCGGGCGGCGAGGTCGTCACATTGCCTTTCGGCAATGGCCAGAAGCTGTCCAGAACGATCACTTCTTGTCGTCTGAGATACGGCCGACGCAGCCGGGTCATATCGACCTCGATGCCCCAGCCGGGCAAGTCGGGCGGGCGGATTGTGCCGTTGACCGGTAGCGGCTCGCCCTGGATCAGGTCGCCGAAGACGGGGACGATGTCGTTGCCGTCCGGGCTGAGGGCCAGGACCTCCTGGAACGGGGTATTGGTGAAGGCCATCTGGAAATGGGAGGAGAAGACGCCGCTGCCATGGGGGACGACCGGGGTGTCGTAGGCGGCGGCCATTGCCGCGATCTTGCGGGCTTCCGTGACTCCTCCCACCCAGGTCAGGTCCGGCTGGAGGATATCGACGCAGTTGCCGGGCGATCAGCTCGCGGAAGCCGTAGCGGGTCGATTCGTGCTCGCCGGTGGAGAAGCGTTGCCAGGGACAGGCGGCCTTGATCCGGGCGTGGCCGTCGTAGTCGTCCGGCGGGAGCGGTTCCTCGATCCAACCTACCCGGTAGGGGCGGAGCGCCTCCGCCAGGGCGATTGTGTAGGGCACGGTCAGGGCCATGTAGCAGTCGAGCATCAGCTCGAATTCGGGCCCGACCTCTTCCCGGGCGGCGGCAACCAGGGCGACGTTGGCGGCGATGCCCGCCTGGCCGTCGGCGGGGCCGTGGGGCAGGGGCAGTTTGGCTCCGAAGAAGCCGAGTTCCTTGTAGCGCCCGGGCTTGATCCCGGTGCAGTAGCAGGGCAGGGAGGGTTTGGTCTCGCCGCCGAGGAGGAGGTAGACCGGCTCGTCGCGGAGTTTGCCGCAGAGGTCCCAGAGGGCGAGATCGACGGCGCTGATCGCGAAGAGGGCGAGGCCTTTGCGTCCGTAGTACATCGTCGAGCGGTACATCTGGTCCCAGATGCGCTCGACATCGCGCGGATCGGAGCCGATCAGGAAGCGGTTCAGGTGACTGCTCGATCAGGAAGGCGGCGGCGTCGCCGCCCTGGGAGATGCCGGTGCCGATCAGCCCGGAGGCCGTTTCGATCTCGACCACCAGCCCACCGAGCGCGTCGATCCCCCAACTCGTCCGCTGCGCCTTGTACTCCGGGTAACCCGACATGGGGGTGGCGATCAGGGAATCGACCAGCCAGTGGCCCGCGCCGCCGCTGGCCTTGTTGGCCCCCCGGGCGTGGTAGTCGCCGCCCTCCTGCCCGCCGAGCGGGACGTAGGCGCGTACGTCGACGATGCGGTCGGCATGCTTCCCCATACGGACTTGATCGCTCCCGGACTAGCCCGTCGTACTTCCGGCGGTGTTGGCGGCACTTTCCGCGAGGTGGACTTCGCCAGAACGTGCCACTTGGCTGAACGGCAACTGGGTAGATCGGGAGACCCTCGTCAATCTGCATCTCGACCACACGGTCCAGAATCGCCTCATTGACATCGCCCGGGTCATCGATGTCGACGAAAATCCGCATGTAGACGCCGTTGACGTTGGTGCTCGGGAAGACATCGAACTCCGCGCCGGGATAGCGCTCCAGCACAAGGTGCTTAAGTTCGGCAACGGCGGTCAGTATCGCGGTTCATTCATGCAGATCGTCAGCGTGGCACCATGGATCACGAACTTTCGCGAATGGCGTCTACGAAGTCGTGAGTGCGTCGTAGTGACTCGTTCGGCGACTGTCCGAGCTGATCGTGCTGGATTCATAGTCGGCCCGTCTGCCGGTGGAGGAAGATAGTTCGGGCAGGACATTCTTGAAGCTGGACGGGTATTGATGCCGGCGATTGACCAGATCCCCCGCGAAGCGGCCCCCGACGAAGTCGTGCCCCCATGTTCGACCAGGGCGTACACCCGCTTTGATAAGCGCGGCAACTGCCGCCTGAAAGCATGCGTAGTAGCAGCGGTTTGCGCAACTATTGTAGCGACCCGCGATCAGGTCAGTCTCGGCGGATGCGAGGCTTTCACGTGCCTTTTCCAGAAAGCTCCGCGCGTCCTCCTCCATGGTCGGATGCTACCGCCCCTACTGCAAGTTCACGTACAGGCCGCCATCGACCAGCAGTGCGGCGCCGTTGACATACCGTGCCTCTTCGCTGGCGAGGAAGACGACGGGGCCGGCGATGTCGTCCGGGGCGCCGAGGCGGCCGACTGGTATGCGCTTGCCGAAGTAGGCCCGCTTCTCCGGGTCGCTCAGGTCCTCCTTGTTGATGTCGGTCTCGATGGTGCCGGGGAGCACGGAGTTGCAGGTGATGCCGTGCGGACCGAGGACGATGGCCAGCGATTGCATGAAGGAGTGGACGCCGGCTTTCGTCGGGGTGTAGTGGGTCTGCATCCCGCCGCCGACATAGGGCGCTGATCGACGAGATCGAGACGATCCTGCCGCCGTTCCCCTGGGTGATCATCTGGTTGGCCGCCGCCTGAGAGCAGAGAAAGACGCCCTTCAGGTTGACGTCCTGGACCCGGTCCCACAGCTCTTCCGGCATGGTCAGGAATTCGTGGAAGGGGCAGATGCCGGCGTTGTTGACGAGGATGTCGAGGCTGCCGAAGGTGGTGACGCGTCTCGGCGATCATCGCCTCGACTTCGGCCTTGACCGAGACATCGGCCGCGACGGCGATGGCCTCTCCGCCGCTCGCTGTGATCTGCGGCCACGACATCGGCCGCGTTCTCGTCGCGGGACTCGATTGAGTGGGCGTTGACGACGACTTTGGCGCCTGCTTCGGCGAGGCGGAGGCAGATGCCCCGCCCGATGCCGCGCGATCCGCCGGTGACCAGGGCGACTTTGCCCGTGAGATCGAACATGGGAGAACCTCACCCCCTACCCCCTCTCCACCGCAGTGGAGAGGGGCGTACTCGTATGCCGTTTCCGTTCTTTACGCGCCTTAGGTTTTGGACAACACGCCGCCTGACGCCCCTCTCCACCGCAGTGGAGAGGGGGTAGGGGGTGAGGTCATTCTTCCATCATTCCATCCGGAAGACTTCGACCATCTGGCGGCTGGGCATGCCGGCTTCGGGGTCGACGGGGGTGGCGAGGTAGTTCTTCATGAACTCCTGCCAGCGGGCATTCGCGTCGCTGGAGGCGAGGAAGGCGGCTGCCGCCTCGGGGTCGTCGCACTCGTAGGAGCCGAAGAGTTCGAGGTCGTCCGACCAGATGCTGTAGTTGCGGATGCCCGCGGTTTTCATGTCCGCCAGCAGGTCGGGCCAGACGGCGGCATGGTGCTCGACATACTCCTCCAGCTTCCCCGGCTTGACCCAGAGACGAAATGCGACGCGTGCCACGGCGATGCTCCTTTCGTTGGCGGTGGTGTCGATCGTTCAAGGCGTGCTTCATACGGGCACGATATTGGTGCGCGGCATCCTACCCGCTTTCCTGGAAACATAGGACGGGACCGTGCGGGGTGGCAAAGGGGTCCGCCGTCTTCTCGTCGCCCGGGGCTAAAGACCCCGGGCTGACCCCAATAACCCGGCTGAAGCCGGCTGCCGCCCGTCTCGACAAGCGGAGAGGTCCGAACACGGCCCCGGCGTTGCAGCCCCCTTCAGGGGGTTATCGGGGTCAGCCCGGGGTCTTTAGCCCCGGACGACGAGGAGACGGCGCATCGAGCCAGTCGCCATTCACCCTGTTACTCCTGGCGGCGGAACCGTTTCATGACCATCTCAGGGGTGACGCGGGTCAGGGCGACGAGGCGAGGGTCGTCTTCGCGCAGGCCGAGGCGATGGGAGAGGCGGAGGCTGGCCCGGGCCAGCGCCTGGAGCGCCGTCGCGCGTTGCTCCGGGCTGGCCCGCATGATCGGGATGGAGGCGCTCATCGCCGTCGCGACCTTGCCGCCCTGCTCCCGGATCGGGACGGCGACGCAGACCAGCCCCGGCGTGTACTCCTGGTCGTCGACGGCGAACCCCTTGTGGCGGACGATCTCGAGCTCGCGCAGCAGGGCCGCCTGGTCGGTGACCGTTTGCGGGGTGAAGCGGGTCAGGGTGTGGCCGTCGAGGCGGGCTTCGAGTTCCTCCGGCGGCAGGAAGGCGAGCAGGACCTTGCCCAGGCCGGTGGCGTGGGCTTCGAGGCGCTTGCCCACTTCGGACTGGAGGCGGACGGGATGGGAACAATCGACCTTGTCGAGGTAGACATTCTCCAGGCCATCGAGGACCGCAAGTTGGACCGTCTCATTGATCTCGCGGACGATGATCTCCATCGCCCGGTGCGCTTCGCCGAGCAGATCCTGGTGGCGGAGGAATGCCTGACCGTGCTCCCAGACGCGGATGCCGAGGGAATAGACGTGGCGCTCGGCGTCGTAGCCGATGTAGCCGCGGCCGGAGAGGGTGGCCAGCAGGCCGTGCAGGCTGCTCTTGGGGAGATCGAGGCGGCGGCCGATCTCGGTGAAGCTCAACCCCCCGGGGGCGGCTGCCAGCACCTCGACGATATCGAGCACCCGGGCCGCCGATTTCACCGGAACGCGCTCCGACGCGTCCGCGGTGGTCTGGATGCCGGCGATGCCCCGTTCATGGGCCTATCCATTCAGTCCCAGTACGACCCCGGCCGCGTACTGTTCGCAAGGATGAACTCCTGTTCACTTTTCTCTGGGCTAGGCATATCATCCCGGCCGGGCAGGGTCAAGGATGGCGTTCGGCGTTCGGAATCAGGATGTCGCGAAGATTGCCGCGATCCACTCCCGGCACCCTCGACCAGCTCGAGATCGGGCTGGATCGGGGCGTTTGTACTCACGTCTCACGTCTGCGCGTCGGACGGCGGATCGAACAAAGGAGTTGCTCACATGCGGATCACCCGTGTCACCGCGACGCCGATCGTGGCGCCGGCGTCGGCCAAGCAGGAAGCGTCGTGGCTCTCGGAGTCGCTGGTCGCGAATCCGATGTCGATCTACCCCAATTACAAGGATCGGCGGTCCTCCTGGGGCGCGAAGTGGGGTCCGGAGGTCTTGGTCCGGATCGAGACCGACGATGGGCTGGTCGGCATCGGCGGCTCCGCCCCGGCCCCCGCCCGCCAGATGATCGAGGAGCATTTCGCCAACCTACTCACCGGGCAGGATCCGTTCAACATCGAGCTGCTCTGGGACCAGATGTTCCGCTCGTCCCTGCCCTACGGGCGCAAGGGCCTGCCGATCATGGCGATCAGCGCGGTCGATACCGCCCTGTGGGACCTGGTTGGCAAGGCGACGGGGCAGCCGCTCTGGCGGCTGCTGGGCGGCAAGGTGCATGACCCCCTGCCCGCCTACTCGACCGGCAACGATGTTGCCCGGTACAAGTCGCTGGGCTTCAATAAGTTCAAGCTGGCGATGCCGTACGGTCCAGCCGACGGGTGGCAAGGCATGAAGGGCAACATCGCCCTGGTCGAGGAGACCCGGGCGACGGTTGGGGATGACGCCGAGATCATGCTCGACTGCTACATGGCCTGGAACGTCGAGTACACGGTCCAGATGGCCCGCCACCTGGAGCCGTATCGCCTGCGCTGGATCGAGGAGTGCCTGCCGCCGGACGATTACGACGGCTACGCCTTCCTGACCCAGCACATCCACTCCACCACGATCGCCACCGGCGAGCACGAGTACACCCGCTGGGGTTTTAAAGAGCTGATCACCCGGGGGTGCTGCCAGATCCTGCAGCCCGACGTGAACTGGGTCGGTGGGATCACGGAAACTCGGAAAATCGCGGCGATGGCCTCCGCCTGGGGGCTGGATGTGATCCCGCACGCGGGCGGATTGCAGCCGTGGGCGGTCCATCTGGTCGCTTCCCAGGTGAATACCCCCTGGGCCGAGTGTGTCGTGATCGGAAACCCGGGAGATACGGATCCGCTGCGTTCCCTGTACCCATACCTGAGCGGCGTGCCCCTGCCGGAGAACGGCTTCATCGCGCCGTCGGATCTGCCGGGGTCGGGGTCGAGGTGAATGAGGAGTGGTTAGGGGAGTAACGGCGTCCGGCGTCCGGCGTCCAGGCATCCGGCGTCCGGCGTCCGACGTTACCCGAGCCTCCCCACCTCGTCATCCCGAGCGTGTCGAGGGATCTCGAAGGGCGTGTGCCACCGACGAAGCCCCGGCCTGCGGGAACACGGCATCGTGCTCTCGAACCGTGTGGCGACATCGGTACGCCGTCTCCATCGAGATCCCTCGGCAAGCTCGGGATGACAGGGTGGGATGGCTCGGGCCGGCATCGATGTCGTCATCTGATCGCCGGATGCCGGACGCCGGACGCCGGACGCCGAGCACCAAGGAGGATGATGCCGTGATCGACTTTCCCACCAAGCCCGCCAACGTCACCGAAGCACCCTCTCCCCAGCGCTTCGCTGGGAAGGTCGCGATCGTCACGGGCGGGGCGCGCGGGATCGGGCGCGGGATCGCGACCGAGTTGGCCCGGGACGGGGCGACCGTGGTCGTCAATTACACCCAGGCCGCCGATGCCGCCGCCGATGTGGTCGCCGAGATCGAGGGGATGGGTGGGAAGGCGCTGGCGGTCCAGGCCGACATCGGGGTGCGGGCCGAGGCCGAGGCGCTGGTCGCGGCGGCGGTGGAGGCCTTTGGCCGGGTCGATGTGCTGGTGAACAACGCCGGGATCTGCCCGTTCCGCTCGTTCTGGGAGATCACCGACGAGGACTGGGACCGGACGCACCGGACCAATCTGTACGGGGCGTTCGTGACCAGCCAGGCGGCGGCGGCGGTGATGCGCGATCTCGGGCGGAGGGGCGATCGTCCACGTCTCCAGCGTCTCGGCCCACGTCGGCGGTCCGGAGCAGGTCCACTATTGCGCCACCAAGGGCGGGATCAACGCGATGACCTCCTCGATGGCGATCGCCCTGGGCCCGCACAACATCCGGGTGAACGCGGTTTTGCCGGGCGGCGTCCACACCGACATCAACCGCCAGCACTGGCAGGGGCAGCCGCAGGGCTCGACCGGCCTCTCGATCGACCGGCCCGGCACGCCCTGGGACATCGCCCGGGCCGTCTGCTACCTCGCCTCCGACGACGCCGCCTGGGTGACGGGGGCGATGCTGCCGGTCGATGGGGGGTTGCTGGTCCGGGCGTAATGCGTTCGTCGGGCTGAGGGGCGTTGGCGCCTTGTCGGCCACGGCGAGAATGGGGCGCCGTCTTGGCTCCGCCCGGGGCTGAAGACCCCGGGCTGACCCTCATAACCCGGCTGAAGCCGGCTGCCGCCCGTCTCGATCGGCGGAGAGCTCCGAGCACAGCCCCGTTGTTCCAGCCCCCTTCAGGGGGGTTATCGGGTTCAGCCCGGGGTCTTTAGCCCCGGGCGACACCTGGGCGGCGGTACCCAGATCAATCAGTCTCTGGTCAGCTCCCGCATCAGGACCGACCGCGATTTGTGTCCCCTGCGCTAACGATTCCTCAACCAATGCATTGAGGAGACGGCTCCGGCTGACTTCGTCATTGGTCAAATAAGACTCCAACTGATCGCACAGTGCCATCAGTTCATCGACCTTGCCGCCGCTGCGAGCAGGCCCGCAACGCTATGATCGGGGAACTTGCCGCGTAGGAACCATCCGATGCAAGAGGAGCGGCCCCGGTAGCTCGCCGGGGCCGCTCCTTTTTCGCTCCGGCGCAGGTTCAGGCGGGAACCGCGATGTCCGTCGTCGCTCCGGTCTGCGCGCGAATGCGTTCGTCGTATTCGGCGCGGGCGGCCTCGATGTCGGGCAGGTGGGTTTCGGCCCAGTCGCGGACCGCTTCCAGCAAGGAGACGGTGGTGGCCCCCAGTGGGGTGAGGGCGTATTCGACCGCCAGGGGCAGCGGGTAGACCGTGCGCGAGACGAGGCCGTCCCGCTCCAGCGCCCGCAGGGTCTGGGTTAGCACCTTCTGCGAGATGCCGTCCAGCCTCCGGCGCAGCTCACCGAAGCGCTTCGGGCCGTCGGCGAGAGAATCGACGACGAGCACGGTCCACTTGTCGCCAATGAGGTGGATCACCTGCCGGCAAGGGCAGGTGCGGTCATACGCATCGCCGCGGTGCGGGAGGATAATGGTATCCATGGGGTACCTATAGCACCTTCCGGTACCTGATTGCCAGGGGGAAGCCCGGCTGGGAGGATGGAACGAGGTCGACGTGACGCCTCCGTAGCGGAGACGCACCGTGTCGCACTGCCTAAGAGTCAGAACGCTGGAAAGGACGATTTCCCCGTGCGCGCGATACGTCAATACACGTTTGGTGGTCCGGATGTCTTGCGGATCGAGGAGGTTCCCCGACCGGAGCCGACCCTGACCGAGGTCCTGGTCCGGGTCCACGCCGCCGGGGTCAACCCGGTCGACTGGTGGACCCGAGCCGGGGGTGGCGTCTCCGAGGTTCTCGGTCCACTCCCCTGGACCGTCGGATGGGATGTGGCTGGGGTGGTGGTGGAGATCGGCTTTGGCGTGTCCCGGTTCAAGCCAGGGGATCGGGTCTACGGGATGCCGTGGTTTCCACGCGCGGCGAGTGCCTATGCCGACTACGTCACCGCGCCTTCACGCCAGCTTGCCCTCATGCCGTCGAACCTCGATTTCGTGCAGGCGGCTGCCTTGCCCCTGGCCGCCATCACCGCCGAGCTCAACCTGGATGTCGCCGGGGTTCGGGCCGGGCAGCGGGTGCTCATCAATGCCGCCGCCGGGGTCGGCCACCTGGCGGTGCAGTTGGCCAGGGCGCGTGGCGCCTACGTTTACGGGAACGCTCGGGCGGAGAAGCACGACTTCCTGCGGTCGCTCGGGGTGGACGAGCCGATCGACTACACCCGGGTCGATCCCGCCGAGGTGGCGCGGGATGTCGATGTCGTGGTCGATATGATCGGGGGAGCGGGAGCCCTGCGCCACATCGCCGCCCTGCGCCCCGGCGGCATCCTGGTCGGCGAAGGTGGGGCGTTCGACGACGCGGTTACCGCAGCCGCGGCCGAGCGCGGTGTGCGTGTGCAGGGCATCCTGGTCGAGCCAGACTACGCGGCGTTGGAACGTATTTCCGCACTGGTCGAGGCCGGCAAACTGCGCACGGAGGTTGCGGCGGTCTTCCCGCTGGAGGAGGCCGCCAGGGCGCACGCGATGGGGGAGCAACGCCGGACGACGGGCAAGATCGTGCTGCAGATCGCATAGCGACGGCGCCCGCTCTGCCACCGCGCTCGACGTGTGGGTCGCTCCAGCTTGCCGAACGGTGCCGGTCTCGGAGCGGATCGTCACCGCTCGCGCCGCCGGCCGGTGCCTGAGCTATGGCTTCTGGAAGGCGAGGATCATGAAAAGCGGGAACCGGCAATGGGCCGGGAGTAGCCAGTCCCGCCCGGCGGTCTCGGGGATGTCGACGAGCGTGGCGAGCCGCAGGCCGGCCGCCAGGAAGGCGTCCAGGTACTCCTCGAGCGTGCGGTGGTAGTAGCGCGCCGCGATCCCCAGGGTTCCGAGGCCGTGGTAGGTCCCCATCGCCGTCGTGTCGAAGTAGTCGTGCACATGTTCGCGGACGACTGCGGAGTATGGGTTGTTGAGGGCGAAGGCGAGACGAGCGCCGGGTCTGGCCAGGTCTGCCAGGGTGCGCGCGAACCCGCGGTGATCGCGCACATCGTTGAGGACGAGGAAGCTGCCGATGGCCTCGAAGTGGCCGGCGAGTTCGGGGTGCGGACGACTCAGGTCGCCGATACGGTAGTCGATCAGCTTCGCGGGATCCTTGACCTGCGCGTGGTGGATCAGGCGGGGCGACGCGTCGATCCCGGTGACGCGCGCGCCGCGGTCGGCCATCGCACGAGCCAGCAGTCCCTCACCGCAGCCGGCGTCGAGCGCCGCGCGCCCATCGAGGGTGCCCAGAAGGTCGAGTACACGGGTCAGCATGGTCCCGGGCACCCGGTACCCGGGCTCGCGGGCCGAGATCAAGCGGGCGTATACGTCCGCGTGCTCGTCCCAGGGGTTTGCGTCTGGTTCCATCAAGACTCCTTCCCCGTGGCTTGGCCCGGCGGGTCACGACGTGCCGGACAACGGACGTCGGAGCGGTATGACGGAGCATGTTCGGGTGAGGTAGTCCCCGACGTGCTCCAGCCGGAATGCCCTCGCGTCCCGGAGGTAGCGCGAAAGCAGGGGCAGGTGGCCGCCGCCGACTACGACGAGGACGCGGTCCTCCGGGCCCGATGCGATCCGGGCGATGTTGACGAACATCATCATGTTGCGCTCGTACCAGCGCAGGACGACCCCCGCGCCGATGCAGCTGTCGTCGCCCTCCCCGACCTGGGCCAGATCCATGTAGACGCGGTGGCTCGCCGCCATTGCCTCCGGCGTGTTCGTGGCGAGCAGGTGGTCCCGCACGCTCAGTTGCCGGATGCGTCCGTTCTCGGCCGCCTTGTCCTCGGCAGTCTCCCCCAGGGCCGTGGTAAGCGTGGAGACAAGGTGTTCTTGCCCGCGCTCCAGCGCGTAGGCGATGGCACGTTCCCAGGGGATCGGGCGGTCGACGTCGTGCCAGTCGATACCGTGGACCTCTGAGCAGTCGGCCATGGCCGCCAGGCGAAAGCCGAGTTGGTGCAGTTCGTGCGCCGTGAGCGCGAACTCGCCTTCGCGGTAGCGGCGGTAGGCCTCGTTCATTGCCGGCACCTGATCGAGCGTGATTTCGAGGGCGACCTTGGCGGGGGCGAAGCGCGCCAGGCGGGTGAGACAGTCCTCGATTTCGCTTTGGCGATCGGGGGCGAGCATATCGTCGAACTCGACGTTCTTGAGGTCTTGCCCGGGATTCCCCCAGTGCCCGGTGCCGACAAGGAGGATCGTCGGCTGGGCAGCGGCGCGATCGTCCATATGTTCCCCCTCGGCACGCGCTTGAACACTCGTCGCACAAGTCAATGCCGTTCCCGCGTCGCCGGGCGACGAGAGATGGCGACACAGGCTTCGCCGCGTGCCCTTGCGCCACGTCGCCGAGCGTACCGGCGTTTCCAGTCTTCGGCAACGGCGCGGCCGTTCGCACCAGCGACCGTTAACCGATCTCCGTCGCAATTCGGAAGCCGGCCGATAGTCGTTACCCGCTACTATTTCGCCCCATTACCACGTAACCTGTGCCTCGTCCCTCGTGCGATAGCGTACGCTGCCCGGCGGTGATCGATGCTCGCTTCCCCGCTCCCCGAGAGCCTCTGGCGCAATCGCCCTTTTCTGCGGCTGTGGCTCGCGCAGGCGGCCTCCGGGATCGGCAACCGCATCACGGGGTTAGCGATTCCGCTCACCGCCGCCGTCACCCTGGACGCCACGCCCCGGCAGATGGCCGCCCTCGTCGTGGCCGGGCAGCTTCCGGATCTCCTCTTCGGGCTGGTGGCTGGGGCCTGGGTCGATCGCCGCCGGCGCCGGCCGCTCCTGGTCGGGGCCGACCTGGGCCGCGCTGTCCTACTGGCCGCGATCCCCATGGCTGCTATCGGCGGGCATCTGTCGTTCGCCCTGCTCTGGGGCGTCGCCTTTGGGAGTGCGCTCCTGAATCTGGTCTTTACGCTCGCCTCGGTCGCGGTGCTCCCGTCCATCGTGCGCCACGAACAGCTCGTCGACGCCAACAGCAAGCTGGCGATGAGTGACTCGGTGCTGACCCTGGTCGGGCCCGGCTTCGCGGGCGCCCTGGTCCAGGCGGTCGGCGCGCCCAAGGCGATCATCGGGGACTGCCTCTCGTACCTCGCCTCGGCGTGGTCGTTGGGCGGCATCGGCCGTCGCGAGCCCGAGCCGAGACGGGCGCGGGCTCGCCCCAGCCTCCGGGCCGAGATCGGGGAGGGCCTGCGCGCGCTGGTCCATACGCCGCTGCTCACCACCCTCGCCGTCTCGATGGGGGTGATCGTCGTCGCTGGAGCGGTCCAGCAGACCGTCCTGATCCTCTACCTCACCCGCGACCTGGGGCTCTCCCCGGCGACGATCGGGATCATCTCGACCGCGACCGGGGCCGGTGCCCTCGTCGGCGCGGCGCTCGCGGCGAGATGTGCCCGGTGGTTCGGGATCGGCACCACGATGATCGGTGGTGCGAGCCTCGAGGTGGTCTCTATGCTCGCGATCCCAGCCGCGGATTTCACGCCGTGGGTGCGACCAACCCTGGCGGCCAGCGCGGCGCTCAGCGGGCTTGCGTTCTCGCTGTTCGGGATTACCCAATCCAGCTTGCGGCAGCGAATCACGCCGGTCCATCTCCTCGGTCGGGTCACCGCCGCGCGGCGCTTCCTGATCTTCTGCATGGCGCCGGTCGGGGCCGTGCTTGGCGGCTTCCTCGGTGAACGCATCGGCCTGGCCCCGACGCTCGTGGTCGGCGCGGCGATCGCAGGCGGAGGCGTCCTGATCATGCTGGCGTCACCGATCCGTCAGCTTCGCGAATAGCCACGCCGCGATGCGCGTCGGTCAGGGCACCGGGATTTGATGGTGAGGTCATGTCCGCGTCATACCGTTACATCCTGGATCTTGGGCGAACATTCGTGGAGCGGCGAGATCGAGATGGGCGACTCTATGCGGCATCAGGCGCACGTTGGCGCCGCGCTTCGCCGGCTCGGCCAGGAGGTGGCCGCGTCTACGAACGTCCGCATCCTGGCCGGCGGCCTCTCCGGGTCGGCCGTCTACCGCCTGGACCTTGCCGGCACGGACGTGGTTCTCAAGGTGACCTTGCCGGGCGAGCATCGGCAACAGATAGGGCGGGCGCGCCGCGAGGCCCTCTTCTACCGGGATCTCGCGGCGCACGTTCCATTGTCGGTTCCGCGTGTGCTCGGCCTCGATCTCGACGAGGCGGAGGGGGTCGTGTTGCTCCTCGCCGCCTCCGAACCGTCGCCCGCGCCCGATCGCTGGACGGAGTACGACTTTGCCCAAGTCGCCTGGGAGCTAGGCCGCTTCCACGCCACCTTCTGGGGCAGAGCCACCGAGCCGGTCATTCCCGGGTGGCTTCGGCCCAAGCCACAGGTGACGGTCGCCGACTGCCAGAAAGCCGCAAGACAGTGGCGAGCACTCGGCAAGCGGGACGATCTGCGCGAAGCCGTGGCCCAGTCCCGCCGGGAGGTGGAACGCCTCCTGGAGAGGATTCCGGACCTTGAGCAGCGGATGACCACGCTGCCGGCGACGCTCTGCCACGGAGATTGCCATACCGGCAATCTCCTTCGGGGCCCGGCCGGAATGTGGATCTGGGCGGATTGGCAGGGGGTTCGCCTGGGACCCGGGGTGGATGACCTTTCGTTCCTCTGGCAGCGGGCGTTCGCGGCGACCGACGCCTCGCCGCCGTACGACGCGATGGTAGAGGCGTATGGCGCCGGCCTGGGGACCACGGGGGACGTTCGGATCGACCCGGAGCAGCTTGCGCACGCCCTCGCGTGGACCGAACTCAGGTCCTGGCTGGTGGATTGGCCGCCCTACCATGGTTTCCTGCCCGCCGCGCGGGTGGAGCGCGTGTTGGGGCGGATCACCATGCTGATCGCCAACCTGGGAAGAGGGGGGCCGTAACCATGCCCGCGCCACGAGGTCCCGATGCCGGGGCTCGGGGGCGTGTCGCATGTGGCGGAGATGTGTCTGCCTTAGAGCGTCTATTGAAACCCGCCGTTGCCGCCGGGTTCGTGCTCAGTCCCGGAGTAACCGTGTTGGATGTCAAGGAGGGAGTCCCAAGAAGTGCCCCTGGCCGACCCGTGGTTGCTGCCAGGTGAGGCCGTCGCGCAGCATCACCGTCAGGATGCCGAGGAGGCGCCGCATGCACGCCACCATCGCCAGCTTGTGGGGTTTGCCCGCGGCGTTGAGGCGCGCGTCGTGCGCCCCGAAGGTCGGGTCGCAGCGGACCGTGGACGTCAGCGCCTCGTAGAGGCCGTGGCGCACGGCGCTCCGGCCGCCGGCGATGCGGCGCTGCCCGCGGTGCTGGCCGCTCTCCGCCGCCCACGGCGCCACCCCGACCAGGGCCGCGACCTCCTTGGCGGTGCAGCTCCCCAACTCCGGCACCCCCACCGCCAGCAGCGTCGCGGTCAGGAACCCGATCCCCGGGGCGCTGTCGAGCACCGCCACCCGGGCCCGCCAGGCCGGGTCGGCGGCCACCGCGCTTTGCAGGAGGCGGTCCACCTCGGCCCGCGGGCGCTCCAGCCAGGCGATGCGGGCCTCCACCCCGGGGCGCAGCAGCGGCGAGGCCTGGTGGCGGCGGTTCTTCTCCTCCACCAGCATCTTGGTCAATTGGCGGTGCCGCGCCACCAACTCCGGCACGGTGCGGGCGGTGGCGTCCGGGAGCGGCCGCGGCGTGGGCCGCATCCGCGCGCCGTACTCGGCCAGCATCGCCGCGGCGATCCGGTCGGTCTTGGCCCGCCGCCCCAGGCTCTGGGCGAAGCGCCGGGTGGCGAGGGGGTTGGCCACCACCGGGGCGATCCCCCCCCGCCAGGTCGAGGGCCGTCACCAGCCCGACCTCGTAGCCGCCGCTGGCCTCCACCCCCACCAGCACCGCCCCGCCGCCGCCGAGCTCGGCGATCAACCGCTGCCAGCCCGCCTCGTCGTTGGCCACCCGCCAGCTCCGGCCGCCGGGGACCTCCGCCACGTCCAACCACGCCTTGGCCACGTCGATCCCAAGGAAGCGCGCCGGCTCGCCCATCCTCGCCTCCTGTCCGCATCCTCGTCGCTGTCCGGGGCTGCCCGGCGACCGCGCCGACCCTCGGCCTCGTTGATGCGGGCGTCCGTGAGCCCCAGGAACCGTTCGAGGGCGTCGCCGCGGGACCGGGCGGTGGCGTCGCGTCCTCACTCCGGCACGACCGTCGCCAGATCCAGGGACTTCACGGACGACGACACCACGACCACTACGACTATACGAGGGACTTCGTCGGTTCAGCGCCAGGTTTCAACCCGGCGTCCGCCGCCGACCCGAGGTTTTGCTAGCCGCTCTAAGCATCCCACGGCCCCAAGCCCTCCGAAATTGGTCAGATGACCAATAGGCATGCAACGCCTTCCCCGGCATGATCGATACAGGCATCACTGAGCGCCACCCGCGGCATCCGTTGATCTCACCGTGTGGCGGCGCGGTGAGGTCTCCAGGTGGCTGCGGCGCGGTGGGCTCAGCCTCGCTTCACCGCGGCGGCGCTCGGCATGCCACTCGGCCGGCCGATCCAATCTTCGGGAGGATTCCATGAACCGAGCCGTCGTCCGTTCCCTGATCCTTGCTGTTCTCTGCCTCTCCGCCATCGGCGGGATCGCCGGCCGATCCGCCGCCCAGGACGCCACACCAGCAGCTGGGGGTGTGACCATCCTGCCGCCCGACGCGCTCGTCGGCGGCGCCACGCTCGGCGAGTGGTCCGGCCGGTGGTGGCAGTGGGCCGTCAGCGTCCCCGAGGCGGCCAACCCCAACTTTGACGAGACCGCGGGGGAACGGTGCGGCTACGGCCAGCACGGCCCCGTCTTCTTCTTGCCCGGCTCGTTCACCCCCGAGCCACCCGAGGTCATCACCTGCGTCGTGCCCACCGGCGTCGCCGTCTTCGTCGGCCTCGGCGGCGCCGAATGCTCGACCGTCGAGCCACCGCCCTTCTTCGGCCGCGACGAAGCGGAACTTGCCGCCTGCGCCGCCGCCAACATCGAGGCCATGACCGTATCGGCAACCATCGACGGCCAGGAGGTCGCCGATCTCGAACGGTACCGGTCGACCTCCCCGCTCTTCACCATGAACTTCCCCGAGGACAACTTCTTCGGCGTGCCGGCCGGGCCGGCCCAAGCGGTTGCCGTCGGCTACAGTCTGATCCTTGCCCCTCTCCCGCCAGGCGAATACGTCATCGCCGGCAGCTCGGACTTCGGCGACGGCTCCGCGCCTTTGCAGGCCACCATCCGGGTCGTCGTCCAGGAGCCAGCCGTTATCGAGCCCTCCGCCTCGCCGGACGCCGGCACTCCAGACGCGGCGACACCGACTGCCTGACACGCTGCCTAGGGCCTGTTGTGGACTCTTAGACGATGGCCAGGAGCGCGGGAGGGCCTGGTGGACGGTGAGGTGGGCGAAGGCGACGTAGGCGATGTCATCGTGATTGTCGGCGTGGGGATGCTTGAGACCTACCTGCGACGGCGTGACACCGGAATGCGCGTTGCGCAGGAACAGCCCGCCGTTGCAACTCGGGGGTGCACCGGGTGCAGCTCCCTAAACCCACACCTGGAGCGCTCTGGCCAGGAGCTGGCCGTAATCTGGCTGGGCGCCATAGGCCGCGCAGTACCAAGCGGCAGGGTTCGGTTCGCAGTACTCCCCGCGCAGGCGTGCCACCTTGCGGATGAGATCAAGCATCACCTCCTGCCGGTTGGTCCGCCTAACGGGTCCACGACCTCGGGCGCCGCGCTCGCGCGGTCTAGGTCGTGGCACCCGCCTGGACCGCCCGAGGCGGTAGAAACCACGGTCTGGTGCCCCAGTCCGACCGCGTTGGGCTAGGCCATTATTCCTAGGACGTATGGTACTATTGGACCGCACACCATATTCCACCCGACAGGTTGGCGATGATGCTGATGGAGGCAAGCACCATGGACGGACAGCGCTTTGATCGATGGACGCGCTCGCTGGCGCGTGGGCAGTCGCGGCGGAGCGTCCTCCGGCTGATCGGTGCCGGGACAGTTGGCGCGGCGCTGAGCGTGCTCGGTGCCCGCGGCGGGGCCGGCGCCCAGGAGGCCTGCCTCGACGCTGGAGACCTGTGTACCTCCGACGCGCAATGTTGCGGGAGCGGTACCGGTCGGTGCTTGACGGATCCCAACAGCGGAAGCACGTACTGCGAGTTCCAACCCATAGGCGGTCCCTGCAGCGACGTCTTCGAGTGCGTTGGCGGTCTGTGCTTTGCTCAGTGCGTCAACAACATCTGCGAGGCGTATTGCCACGCCGAGGGCGTCGGGTGCAGGAACTGCGGCACGTGCTGCCCGGGCCTCGTGTGCGACACCTCCGTCAACCCCCTCGAGGGTCCTCAGGTGTGCGTCCGGGCGACCCCAACGACTCCGCCGCCGACCACCGCGCCACCAACCACAGCACCGCCGACGACTGCGCCGCCGCCGACGACTGCGCCGCCGCCGACCACCGCGCCGCCGACCACCGCGCCGCCACCGACCACGCCGCCACCGACCACGGCCCCACCGACCACCGCGCCGCCGCGTGATCGTGGCGCGGCGGCGCGGCAGCGGGCGGCCGAGGCGCGGGCAGCGGCCGAGGCGCGAGCGGAGGCGGCGCGGCAGCGGGCGGCCGAGATGCGAGCGGCGGCGGAGGCGCGAGCTGAGGAGGCGCGGCGGAGGCGCTACCGGTAGCGCCTCCGCCGCTCGCCGAGTCCGACCACGAGGCTGACCGTCACCGTTCCGGCGGACGCGGAGGTGATGCAGGTCGTCTCCCAGGTGGACAGCGACGTGCAGCAGCTCTACCTGCTCGCTGATCTGACTGATGGATCATCGTTAGGAGGAACCCCTATGCGCCGCGGAATAGCACTCATCCTCGTCAGTTTCCTGCTCGTCACCGTCACGGCCGCCGGCCGAGTTCCGACCTTTGCCCAGGAGGCCACTCCAGCAGTCTCCGATGCCGGACGAGATGTCCCAGATCCTACCGAATGCACCGTCGCTCCGCGCTCGCCCGAGTCGCTGGAAGTCATCAACGCGACGCCGGTCACGGGGGTCGCGCCGACGCCGCCCACCGTGCCGTTCGGCGCACCGGATGGGATCCAAGCAGGCCCCGAGGACGCCGCCGCGATCACCGCCGCCATCCGCATGGAGTGGGCCTGCCTCAATGCCAACGACTTCCCGCGCACCTTTGCGCTCTACACCGACGATCTCCTCCGGCGCCTGATGCCCCCGGAAGACCTTGCGAACCTGATGGCCCCTCCGTCCGAAGGCACGCCCGCCCCGGTCCCGGCGGCCGAGCAAACGGCCCTCTTCGCCGTCCTCGACATCGAGGTGCTGGGCGATAACCGGGCTGGCGCATTCGTGATCGTCGACACCTTCAACGATCCGCTTCCGGTCGAGATCAACTACTACCTGCTCGTGAAGCAAGACGGCACCTGGTTGATGGACGACTTCCTCTGCTACGCCGAAGACGGCACCTTCTGCTGATCCTGACCGACCGGCGAACCTCGCTTCTCAATCGAAAGCTTTCGCACGGCCCCGGACACTACTCGTCCGGGGCCGTGCCGTGTGCCCGCCGCAGAGTCAATCTAGAACCGTCGACCATGGATTAATCACAAGTGGCCCCAGATCTGCGAAATGACGAACGTTGCGCGTTGCAACGGCCGCCCCGTGGGCACGCGCGATGCCGGCGATCTGGATATCACGCAAGTCATCCGTGAACCCTTGTTTGCGCCGATCCGCGGACAACGTGCCTGCTTCCAGCGCCGATGCCTCATCGAGCGGGAGGATCCGTCCTCGGAAATCGTCGTTCAGCACCCCGTCGAACGCCGCCTCTAGAAACCGCCGACGTCGTCCCTCAGGCATCAGGCTGAGCCCGAGCCGGATCTCGAACACCGTCACCGCCGTGATCCAGATTTCCGCCGGGTCGATCCCATTCAGCCACGCGACCACAGTGCTGTCCGGCTCCTGCGGGATCACGGCAGACAGCACATTCGTATCGAGCACGATCACCGCGGTCGACTTACTTCGTCGTCCTCGTCCTCGTCCCAATCATTCAAGAACTCTTCAAATGGAAACGGTCGCATTGGCGCGGTACGAATCTCCTCAATAACGAACGGCGGCCCGGCCAGTCCCGCAAACCGCCTGGAGATTCGCGTGCCCAGCCCTTCAGTCACGCTCCCCTCGACTGCCTCCTCACCCGCCACCGCCTCGCTCAAGATTTCCTGGGCTTCTTCTTCGACGCTGTGGCCATGCCGCGCTGCCCGCCGCTCTAGCCGCTCCTGCACCTCGTCATCCAACTCGTGCAGCACAAGTTCCGCCATCTCATGCTCCTCTTAGTGACACGCGCCCAATTTCAACGATATCACCGATCAAACGCGTCGGCAGCCCCAGCGTAACACCCAAACTTCGGCTACTCTCACGACTCACGTCCCATGCCCCACGTCTCCCCGGAGGCCCCCATGATCGTCACCAAAGTCGAAACCCTGCGCCTCGACGAATTCCCGAATCTGCTCTGGCTCCAGGTCCACACCGACGAAGGTCTTATTGGCCTCGGCGAGACCTTCTTCGGGGCCCAGGCGGTCGAAGCGTATATCCACGAGACCCTCGCCCCGTATCTCCTGGGGAAAAATCCCCTCCAGATCGACCTCCACGCCCGCAATCTCTACGGCTACCTCGGCTACCGCTCCTCCGGTGCCGAGACCCGTGGCAACTCCGCCCTGGATATCGCCCTCTGGGACCTCTTCGGCAAGGTCACCAACCAGCCGATCTACCAACTGCTCGGCGGGGCCTTTCGCGACCGCATTCGCACCTACAACACCTGCGCCGGCTACTACTACGTCCGGGCCAAACCCCAGCAGTTGGTCGAGAACTGGGGATTGGGCCACGGCAAAGAGGTCGGCCCCTACGAGGATCTGGAGGCCTTCCTCCACCGCGCCGACGAACTCGCGGTCGACCTGCTCGAATCGGGCATCACCGGCATGAAGATCTGGCCGTTCGATCCCTACGCCGAAGCCTCCAACGGCACCTACATCTCCAACGCCGACCTCGACACCGCCCTGGAGCCCTTCCGCAAGATCCGCCAGGCCGTCGGCATGCAGATGGACATCATGGTCGAGTTCCACTCGCTGTGGAACCTGCCCACCGCCAAGCGGATCGCCCACGCCCTGGAGGAGTTCGAGCCCTTCTGGTTCGAGGACCCGATCAAGGCCGACAACATGGACGCCCTCGCCGACTTCGCCGCCAGCACCCACGTCCCGACCACCATCAGCGAGACGATGACCGGCCGCTGGTCCTTCCGCGAAGCCCTGGAGTGCGGCGCCGTCGGGGTGGCAATGCTCGACATCTCCTGGGTCGGCGGCATCTCCGAGGCGAAGAAGATCGCCACCATGGCCGAGGCCTACCAGATTCCCGTCGCCCCGCACGACTGCACCGGCCCGGTCGTCCTCGTCGCCTCGACCCACCTCTCGATCAACGCCCCCAACGCCTTGATCCAGGAGTCGGTCCGCGCCTTCTACACCGGCTGGTACACCGAAGTCGCCACCGCCCTCCCCGACGTCGCCAACGGCACCATCGCCCCACCGCCCGGCCCTGGCCTCGGCATGGAACTCAAATCCGGACTCTTCGACCGCCCGGATGCGCACCGCCGGGTGAGCACGTAGTCATCCCGAAGGATCGGCGCCCGCCCGATGGCCCTCAAGACCCGGCGCTCTATGTTCGCCGCGACCGGGCCAGCCCATGACGATCGAGCCTCCGCCCCCTCACGATGGCCCTCGCCTCCCGACCGCGTCACCGACCAGGCCGCCCTCGTCGCCGACGTCCGCCGCTACCTCGCCGACCTCGCCGCTGCCGGCACTACTCCTCGTCCTCCTCGAAGACGTCCATTGGACCGATCCCGCCAGCATCGACCTCCTCGGCGGAACAGGCGTTGGCGATCGCGCCCCGCTCTCACCTACCCGGCCGTCGGACTCGGCACGTGCCTCGGCCCGGCCCCGGATCCATTGACCGCCCACGGGCGGCGAGCCTATCGTAGCGACCATGGAACCACTCGAACGCGCGGGTCTCCTTGGCGACCTCACCGGCCTCCTCCGCGACGCGGCGGCGGGGCACGGTCGTTTGGTGCTGCTCGGCGGCGAGGCCGGTGTCGGCAAGACCGCCGTCGTCCGCTCCTTCGCCGCGGCCGCTCCCGGTCTTGATCGTGGTCTGCGGGTGGTCGTCGGCGCATGCGACTCGCTCTCGACCCCGCGTCCACTCGCTCCCCTCACCGACATCGCTCACCTGCTCGGCGGCGAGGTGCGGCGGGTGCTGGAGGCTGACGGCCGGCGGGGCGACGTCTTCGCGGCCGTCCTCGCCGCGCTTGGAACCGGGAACCCGCCGGCCCTGGTCGTGTTCGAGGACGTCCACTGGGCGGACGAGGCGACCCTCGACCTGCTGAAGTTCCTAGGGCGCCGGATCGGGTCGACCCGGGCGCTGCTCGTCGCCACCTACCGCGACGACGAGATCGGACCCACCCACCCGCTGCGGGTCACGCTCGGTACGCTGGCAACCAGCGCGGACGTCCGGAGGATGGGAGTTTCACCGTTATCGGCGGGCGCGGTCCGCGAGTTGGCGGCCGGCAGCGGGCTGGATGCGGCCGCGCTGCACCGCCAGACCGGAGGCAACCCGTTCTTCGTGACGGAGGTGCTCGCCTCCGGCGGCGGCATCCCGGCGACGGTGCGGGACGCGGTGCTCGCCCGGGTGGCCCCCCTCTCGGCCCCGGCGCGAGCCGCCCTCGACGCGGCGGCGGTGATCGGTTCGCCGGTGGACCCCGCCCTGCTTGAGCAGGTCGCGGCACCGGCGCTCGACGCGATCGATGAGTGCCTGACGGTCGGGGTCCTCCGCGCCGAGGGACCCGCCCTCGCCTTCCGGCACGAGCTGGCGCGGGAAGCGGTCCTGGACGCGATCTCCCCGCCCCGCCGGGCCGCCCTGCACGCCCGGGTGGTCGCGGCCCTGGCGGCAGCCCCGATCGAGCGGCGCGACCCGGCGCGGCTCGCGCACCACGCCGAGGCAGCGGGCGACGGGCCGGCGGTGCTGCGTTACGCGCCGATCGCGGCACGGCAGGCGACGGCGCTGCGGGCGAACCGGGAAGCGGTGGCGCAATACGCCCGGGCGTTGCGCTTCGGCGGGGACCTGCCCGACGAGGAGCGACTGGCGCTCCTGGAGGCGTATGCCGAGGTCTCCGACCTTGCCGACCAAGGCCCGGCGGGGATCGGCCCGCGCCAGGAGATGATCGAGCTCGCACGGCGCACCGGAGACCGTCTGAAGGAGGCCGAGCATCTAGGATGGCTGGCGATCACCCTCGACACGGTCGAACACAGTACCGCCGCGGAGCGGCTGGTCAGCACCGCACTCGCGGCCCTCGAGGGGGCGCCGGAAGGCCCAGCGCACGCGCGGGTGTACCACCAAGTTGCCGAGTTCTGGAAGTCCCGCCGCGCTCTCGCCGAGGCGGTCGTCTGGAGTGAGCGCGCGATCAGCCTGGCCGAGCGAATCGGCGACGGCCAAACGCTGATCCTGGGACTCAACACGCTTGGCGGGACGCGGCTGGTTGGCGGCGATGTGGAGCGGGGCCGCGCCGACCTCGAGCGGAGCCTCCGCCTCGCGCGTGAGGACGGGGACGACGGGTTGGTGGCGCACGCCTTGGCCGACCTCGGGTCTGGACACTGCGAGTCCTTCCGGTTCGTCGAGGCGGATCGCTACCTCACCGAGACAATCGCCTACGCGACCGAGCACGACCTTCCCGGAAGGTGGCACGACTGGGCCGTCGCCTGGCTCGCCCTCACGCGCCTCTTCCAGGGACGTTGGACGGAGGCGACGCACCTCGCCGCCACCATCCTTCGCGTCCCCACTGCCGCCACCCGTGCGGCCGATACCCCCGCCCCAGGCGCCGTTTTGGCCTCGTTCGAGCCCCCCCTGTACCTGAGGATTCAGGCGCTCATCGCGCTCGGCCGGGTTCGGTCGCGGCGCGGCGATCCAGAGGTCGCGGCCATCCTCGACGAGGCATTGGCGCTTTCGCCGCAGCACGGCCCGCTCCAGTTCGTCGGCTCCATCCACGCCGCGCGGGCGGAGGCGGCCTGGTTGGCCGGCGACCGGGAGCGGACCCGGGTGGAGGCCCGGGCTGTCTTCGATCTGGTCGTCCGGCAGGGGCTCCGGTGGAGCATCGGCGAGGTGGCGTACTGGCTGTGGCGGACCGGTGATCTCGTCGTCCCGCCTCCCGATGCGGCCTCGCCATTCGCGCTGCAGATCGGGGGGGAGTGGGCGGCGGCCGCCGCCCACTGGCGCGAGCTGGGCTGCCCCTACGAGGCCGCACGGGCGTTGGCCGAGGGCGGGGACGAGCCGGCCGTCCGCGAGGCGCTGGCCGAGTTCGAGCGCCTCGGTGCACGTCCGGCCGCGGCCGCGGCGGCGCGGCGGCTGCGGGAGCTCGGGGCGCACGACATCCCCCGCGGCCCGCGGCCCGCCACCCGCGCCAACCCGGCCGGCCTCACCGCCCGGGAGGTCGAGGTGCTGCGCCTCATCGCCGCCGGCCTCCGCAACGCGGAGATCGCCGAACGGCTCTCCCTCTCGTCGAAAACCGTCGACCACCACGTCTCCGCCGCGCTCGCGAAGCTGGGGTCGCGATCGCGCTCGGAGGCCGTACAGGCGGCGGCCCGCCTCGGCGCCCTCGACCAAAATGGGGAGCCGCCGCCGCCAAGATAGGTGCTTCTCCCGATGAGCGCCGCAGGCCGCGCCCCCATGATGGTGGTGGCCGGACGATCCGGCCAGGGTCTCACCAAGGAGGCGCGAGCATGGCGCGGTATCTGGTCGAACGGACCTTCCCCGATGGTCTGGCGATCCCCATGACGACCGAGGGAGCGGCCACCTGCCTGGGGATGGTCGATCGCAACGGGCGAGGTGGGCGTCACCTGGCTCCACTCCTACGTCAGCGACGACAAGCAGACCAGCTTCTGCGTCTACGAAGGACCCGACCCGGAGGCGATCCGCCGGGCCGCCGAGCGCAACGGCCTCCCGGTCGACCGGATCACCCGGGTCTCGGTCCTCGACCCGTACTTCTACCGGTAGGCGGGTTCGGAGGAGGGATCGTCCCGTGTCGTCACCCGGCGGGTGACCCGTCGCGCGGCAACCGGCCCGGAGCCGTCCGCACCCAGGATCGGGGCGGTCCGAGGGCCGCCAAGGAGCGACGCGGCCGTGATCGACCTGACGGATCTCGAGGGACGCATGATGCTGCACGCGGTCCGGATCGCGCGCCCCGACCGGATGGCATGGCCGGGCTCGCGGTTGGCGGCGGGGGCGCGTGCCCGCCCGCCTGTCCGCGCGGCCATGCGGCGGCGCGCCGGGGTCGCCCTGGTCCGCGTCGGCGCACGGCTCATGGGGGCGCGGGCCGGCATCCAGCTCGGCACGGGCCGGATCGTCCGGCAACCCGGAGCCGGGAGCACCGGGTTCGTCGCGGACGGGCTGGACCACCCGGTGGCGCTGGGGTTCGGCCCGGACGGGGCGCTCTACCTCACCTACCCCGCCGTCGACCCCGGCGCGGGCGGGCGGCCGGGCGCCCTCCTCCGGATCGAGTGGCGGCGGGATGACAAAAAGGCGCCCGGCCGTCGCCCACGCCGACGCGGACGGGAATCGGTGGCCAGCGCAGTTTGGAGGAACAGTGCTCGACCCCCGGTCGTGTGACCGGTGGAGCCGAGCGCGCACGTCAACCCACCCATCACCCGTCCCCAAGAAATACGCGGTTCTGCCGATGTGCGATTCCGCTCACCGCCCCAAACTGTTCCTATCGGCCACTCAGCGTGAAGGAGGATCGACCCATGATATCATCGGAGCTTTCCCGGCGCTCGTTCGTGCTCCGCGGCGGGGCCGCAGTCGGCGGCCTGAGCGTGCTGCGCCTCGTCCGGGCCGGCGCACGCGTTCCAGACCCCGGTCGCGGGGGAGGTCGTCCCCTGGCTGGACGAGCTGGCGGAGAACCCGGTGCCGGAGGTCATCGTCCAGCAGCTCGACTGGGAAGCCCTCGACGCCGACGCCTGGATCACCCCCAACGACGACTTCTTCGTCATCAAGCACTTCGACCAGCCGGACCTCGACGAAGCCGCCTGGAGCCTGGAGGTCAGCGGCCTGGTCGACACGCCCCTCTCCCTGACGCTGGCCGACCTCCAGGCGCGGGATCGCCAGGAGGTCACCTTCACGATGGAGTGCTCCGGCAACACCGGGCTGCCCTTCTTCAACGGCGGCATCGGCAACGCCACCTGGGCCGGGACGCCGCTCGCCGCCATCCTCGAGGAGGCCGGGCGTCCAGGACGACGGCGTCGAGGTCGTCTTCTGGGGGGCCGACGCCGGGCCGCAGGTCCGGGGCGAGGTCGAGATCACCGAGCGGTTCGCCCGGAGCATGTCGCTCGCCGACGCGATGGACCCCGACAACCTGCTCGCCTACGAGATGAACGGGGAGCCGCTGCCGCCGCTGCACGGCTTCCCGGCGCGCCTGATCGCCCCCGGCTGGTACGGCATCGCCAACGTCAAGTGGCTGACCCGGATCGAGGTGCGCGACGCCCGCTACCAGGGCCACTTCATGGCCCGCGACTACGTCACCGTCCGCGAGGAGACCCGCGACGGCGAGACGGTCTGGACCTTCACCTCGGTCGGGCAGGGCCGCCTCAAGTCCGCCCCCGCCAAGGTGACCAAGCAGGGCGGCGACTACCAGATCATGGGCGCCGCCTGGGGCGAGCCCGATCGCCGGGGTCGAGGTCCGCATCGACGACGGCCCGTGGGAACCGGCGACCCTCACCGAAGGCCAGGGCGAGGACTTCGCCTGGGTCTTCTGGACCTTCGATTGGGCGCACGCCGAACCCGGCGAGCACACCGTCACCTCGCGGGCGACCGCCGCCGACGGCGAGGTCCAGCCGGCGCCCGACGAAGCGCACCTGGCCGGCAAGACGACCTACTGGGAGAGCAACGGCCACATCACCCGCCGCGTCCACATCGCCTGATCGCACGATCGGACCGATCTGTACGCCCTACCGGACGATCGCGCCCGGCCCGGGCGTCCCACGACCCGTCGCGCCGCCGTCCATCCCGGGGATCCGCACTCGAACAGGAGGCACATCATGCGCGCAACCCGCGACGACCTCCCGATCCTCTTCGGGGTCGATCCGTCCACGCTCCGCGGCGCCGACTGGGGTGGACGTCGTCGATGTTCATCTCGCTGCCCGCCGGCACCGACCTCGCCCCGCTCCTGCGGGGGTTGCCGGACCACCTTTGCTCCTGCCCGCACGAGGGCTACATCGTCAAGGGATCGATCCGGGTGACGTATGCCGACCGGGAGGAGGTTCCTGGTCGAAGAGGACATTGAGTTCGTCGAGTTCAGCCGACCGGCCGACGAGCCCGGTCCTGGACACCGTCAAGCTCCGGACCGGCCCCCGGGGCGGCCTAACACGGCACGCCCCGCGGCCGGTCCGAAGCGTGGCCGCCGTCGTTCGTGGCCGCAGTGACGCGGCCGCTCGAAATCCCAACGGATGAGACGTCCATCGGGACACCGGGACGCGAGAGCTAGTGGGGTCACGACAGCGCCCGTCCTCCCGCGCGATGGCGCGTCGGTGACGATCCGGTACAATGCACCCATCGTCGCCCCAGCCCATCAGGATCGCCATGGACGGGATCCCAGCACCCGCGGACCGTGCCCCCACGCGGTCCCTACCCCCCCGCTCCCCCGCCCCCGTCCTCGCCGGCCGGGCGCGGGAGCAAGCCTGCCTGCGCGACGAGCTCGCCGCCGCCGTCGCCGGCCAGGGACGCCTCGTCCTCCTCGGCGGCGAGGCCGGCATCGGCAAGACGACCCTCGCCCGCGACCTCGTCCGTACGGCGGAGGCGCAGGGCGTCCGCGTCCTCGCCGGCCACTGCTACGACCGCAGCAACGCTCCCCCGTATGGTCCCTGGCGCGACGCCTTCGAGCGCATCCCCGCCGGGCAACCGGTGCCCGACCCCCCAGCCGCGCTCGCGGGCGGCGCTCCCGCCCGCGTCACCGACCAGGCCGCTCTCTTCGCCGACGTCCGCCGCTACCTCGGCGAACTCGCCGCCGCCCACCCACTTCTCATCCTCCTCGAAGACGTCCACTGGGCCGATCCCGCCAGTATCGACCTCCTCCGCGACATCGCCGTCTCCCTCGACCAGTGGCCCGCCCTCCTCGTCGCCACCTACCGCATCGACGCACTGGCCCCACGCCACCCCTTCTTCCAGCACCTGGTGGCCCTCGTCCGAGAGGCGGACGGCCTCCGCCTCGATCTCAAAGGTCTCGACATGGGCGCTTTTCACGCCCTGGTCGCCGCGGGCTATCGCCTCTCCGACCCCGATGCCGCTCGGCTCGTCGCCTACCTGGAGCGCCACGCCGACGGCAACCCCTTCTTCGCCGTCGAGCTCCTCCGCGCCCTCGAGGAGGACGGCCTCCTCCGCGCCGGCGAAGACCGATCTTCCCTGGGCGAGCTCACCCGCGTCGTCGTCCCCACCCTGCTCAGCCAGGTCATCGACGGCCGCATCGCTCGCCTCGGCGAAGACACCCGCCTCCCCCTCGCGATCGCCGCCGTCATCGGCCAGGAGGTTCCCCTCGGTCTCTGGGCGGCGCTGGCCGGCCTCGACGAAGACGCCCTCCTCACGATCGTCGAGCGGGCCGTCGATGCCCACCTGCTCGAAGCCGAGCAGGTCGGCACCCACGTCCGCTTCGTCCACGCTCTCACCCGGGAAGCCCTCTACGAGGGCCTCCTCCCGCCCCGTCAACGCCTCTGGCATCGCAGGGTCGCTGAGGCGCTCGCGGCGGATCCCGGGGCCGATCCCGACGCGGTCGCCCTCCACTTCCAGCAAGCCGGCGATCCTCGCGCCTGGGAGTGGTTGGCCGCGGCGGGTGATCGGGCCCAACGCTTGTACGCCTGGCTTACGGCATCCGAGCGGCTTCGCGCCGCCGCTGCCCTCCTAGAAGGCGTCGAAGGTCAAGAACGGACGCACCGCGAGCTCGTCTTCCGCGTCGGCCACCTCCTGCGCTTCTCTGACCCCGCCAGCAGCATCCTCCCCCTGGACGAGGCGGAGCGCCTCGCCCGACGCGGCGGCGACGCCGTCTTCGCCGCCCAGGTGCAGCACATCCGCGGAGTCCACCTCTGCTACACGGACCAGTTTCGGGCCGGACTGGCCGAGATGCGGAAAGGCCTCGACGCGCTCGCCGCCCGCCCGCCTGATGTCGCACAGACCTACACCGGGATCCGGCTGTGGTTCGCGAACATAATTTCCACCGCCATCCGCTCCGATCTCGCCGGGGAAGAAGCCGTCGTCGATCGGCTCTACGCGGCCGGGTTCGACGCCCGTTCCTGCGTCTATCCCTGGTTCTTGGCCTCGGCCGGAGACCCCGCCGCGGCCGAGATGGCGGAGCGGTTCGTCGCCGCGGTCGGTCCCGCCCCCGGCCTCGGCGGCTGGGTCCACGCCATCGTCGCCTTCGCCCACCACGGGCTCGGCATCGCCTATGCGACGCTGGGCCGGCCCGACGAGGCACGCCAGGCATGGTCCAAGAGCCGCGAGATGTTCCAAGAGGTCGACCACTTCGCCCTGATTGCCTTCACGCTGCTTGGCGAATTGCGAGACGTCGCGATGACCTACGGCGCGGCCGACCCCGCCAACCGGCGCCGGATCGCGACCGAGGCGGAGGCGACGCTACGCCGCATCGGAGGCGCGCTCCCCCCCGACGTCTCGCCACGCCTGGCCTGGCTCGGCTGCCTCGTCCTCGACGGGCGGTGGGACGAGGCGGACCAGATCCTGGCCGACCTCCCGGTCCCCGGCAACACCTACCTCCGGCGCGAGATGTCGACGGCGCTCGCCGTCCTCGCCCGCCACCGCGGCGAGCCGGAGCGGGCCTGGGCCCCGATCCGCTCCCTCCTTCCGGACGGGCCGGCGACCGAGCCCGGCGACATCATCCACCAGGAGGGCCTCTTCCTCCAACGCCTCGCCGCCGACCTCTGCCTCGACGCGGGCGACCTGCCCACGGCCCGCCATTGGCTCGAGGCGCACGACCGCTGGCTGGCCTGGAGCGGGAGCGTGCTGGGGCAGGCCGAGGGGCGGCTGGCCTGGGCCCGCTACCACCAGGCTGGCGGCGACGCCGTGCGAGCGCGCGAAGCGGCAAACGAGGCGCTGGGGCTGGCCGACGACCCGCGGCAGCCGCTGGTCTGGCTGGCGACCCACCGCCTCCTGGGCGAGTTGGACACCGCCGCCGGCGAGCACGCCGCAGCCGAGACCAACCTGGCGATCGCCCTTGATCTCGCTACCAACGGGGAACTGCCCTTCGAACGGGCGCTGACGCTGCTCGCGCTGGCGGAGTTGCGCCTGGGGGCGGGAAAGCGGGAGGACGTCGCGGCCCACCTCGGCGACGTCCACCGGATCTGCACGCCGCTCGGCGCGGGGCCGACCCTCGCCCGGGCCGACGCTCTCGGGACGCAGCTCGCGGCTAAGAAGGTGGCCGAGACCGCCCCGGCGGGCCTGACGCGGCGGGAAGTCGATGTGCTGCGGCTGCTGGCCCAACACCGCGCCAACGCGGAGATCGCCGAGGCGCTTTTCGTCAGTCCGCGCACGGTGGAGACGCACGTCGAGCACATCCTCGCCAAGCTGGGAGTTCGGACCCGCTGGGAGGCGGCCGAAGCCGCCGCTCGCCTCGGCCTGGTCTGAGCTGGCCGGCGTTCCGTCGGCTCAACGTGCACACGGTCACAGGGACGGTCCGCCCGGCCGGATCCGTACTTGTGCGCAGGGAGCGGGCGGATTCTCCGTACCCGCATATCCGTACCGGTACGGATGTACGGTGCGCTCGCGGGGGGCATGCTGGAGGTGTCCTCAGGAGACGTCGAACCCAGTACCCCCGATCGAAAGGAGCACGCCATGGGTCCGCACCCGTACACCGTCTGCCAGCTACAGGATCTGCGGAACGCCGAGTTCCACCGCGAAGCCGCCACGTATCGGCTCATCCGGTCGGCGTCCGGCGACGATCAGGCCGCGGCCGGGCCGTCACTGGCCCACCGCGTCCGCGCCGCCGTCGGCCCGCTCCTGGCCACCTTTACCCGCCTCTCGTTCTCGTCCCGTCCCAACCGGCCGGCCGCGGCGTGATCGCGACCATCGCGGCTCATCCCCGCGTACCAGGCCATCAGGAGGACCCTCGCCATAGACGCCATCGTCGCGGCGCTCGCCATCGTCGTCTTCCTCCTGATCCTCCTCTCCGCCGCGTTCCTCCTCCTCTTCGGAGGGGAGGGACGCGAGGCGGAGGTAGTCGGCCGGCTCGACCAGTTCGACTGCCGGCCGCACCCCGCGCCGCTCGGCGGGCCGCGGGTTCATGACAAGCGGATCGCCGCTTGAGCTTGTGTCGCTCAGGCGAATGACCCCGGGACCCAATCGTCGGTGAGCACAGATTCGATCGGATCGAAAGGAGCGAACCCCATGACCGCGACCATCGAGGCGCCGACAATCGATCAATTGCGAACCGAATTTCGGGGGGAGTTGATCCAGCCCGGCGATCCGGGCTACGACGGGGCCCGCGCCGTCTTCAACGCCATGATCGACAGGCGCCCCGCCCTCATCGCCCGCTGCGCCGACGCCGGCGACGTCATCGCCGCCGTCGGCTTCGCCCGCGACCGCGGCCTCCTCCTCGCGGTCCGCGGCGGCGGCCACAACGGCCCCGGCCTCGGCACCTGCGACGGCGGGCTCGTCGTCGACCTCGCGCCCATGACGGGCGTCCGGGTCGACCCCGCCGCCCGGACCGCCCGCGTCGGCGGCGGCTGCACCTGGGGCGACGTCGACCACGCCACCCACGCCTTCGGCCTCGCCACCCCCAGCGGCATCATCTCCACCACCGGCGTCGGCGGCCTCACCCTCGGCGGCGGCCTCGGCCACCTGACCCGCGCCTGCGGCCTGGCGATCGACAACCTCCTCGAAGCCGACGTCGTGCTGGCCGACGGGCGGTTCGTGACGGCCAGCGCGACCGAGCACCCGGACCTCTTCTGGGCCCTGCGCGGCGGCGGCGGCAACTTCGGCGTCGTCACCTCGTTCCTCTTCCGGCTCCACCCGGTCGACACCGTCTACGCCGGGCCGATGCTCTGGCCCCTGGAGCGCGCCGCCGACGTCCTGCGCTGGTACCGGGACTTCCTCCCGGCGGCGCCCGACGAGCTCAACGGCTTCTTCGCCTTCCTGACCGTGCCCCCGGCGGCGCCCTTCCCGGAGCACCTGCGGGGGCAGACGGTGTGCGGCATCGTCTGGTGCTCCACCGGCCCGCTCGACCAGGCCGAGGCAACCTTCGCGCCGATCCGGCAGCAGTTCGGCCCGCCGCTCCTGGACTGGGTCGGCCCGATACCGCACCCGGCGCTGCAGGGCATGTTCGACGGGCTGTACCCACCTGGAGACCAGTGGTACTGGAAGGCGGACTTCGTCGACGAGCTCTCCGACGAGGCGATCGCGCGCCACGTCGAGTTCGGCGCGCACGCTGCCGACCTGGAAGTCGACCATGCACCTCTACCCCGTCGACGGCGCCGCGGGCCGGGTCGCCCCGGAGGCGACCGCCTGGAACTACCGCAATGCCACGTGGGGCGCGGTGATCGTCGGGGTCAGCCCCGACCCGGCCGACACCCCGGCGCTGGTCGCCTGGACGCGGGCCTACTGGGAGGCGACGCACCCGTTCTCCGCCGGCGGCGCCTACGTCAACATGATGATGGACGCCGCCGACGAGGGCGAGGACCGGGTCCGGGCCGCCTACGGCGCCAACTACGACCGGCTCGCCGCCATCAAGGCCACCTACGACCCCACCAACCTCTTCCGCGTCAACCAGAACATCGCCCCGGCTGGCGCCTAACTGCAGAGGAGCGTCGCACCATTACGCCCCGGTGATCCTGGAGCCCATTGGGTTCCAGGATCACCGGGGCAGACCCGCTCAGCGCCGACTTCCCAGTGTCTCTAATGACACCATCGCCCCCACCCTGGCCTCCGCATGAGACGCAAACCCGGCCTGACCGACCTCGCCGACGCCCACGCGCGCGTTAGTTCCCCGCCCTAACGCCTTCCGCACCAACCACCTGGCCCCGGAGAGGCTGTGAGGTTCAGCCTGGGCCAACCCTGGGCCAACCTTGGGCCGTGCGCCCCGGGCGGCAGGGGGAACGGCGGCGCTCCAAAAACCCCGCGATCAATTCCGCAACCTCAATCAGTCCCGGGTGGAGCCGCCGACCGGCCGGTTTTGATAGGTGCCCTAAGTCATACATGGATCCGGGATTCAACCCCGGATCCGGACGCCCCGTCCTAGGGGCTTTCCCGCCGCCCTTTCCACTCCGCCCTCGTGATCGCGTACTCGACATCGTCCCCATCGAACAGCGCCGGATCGATCCCGGCAACCTCGTCCATCTCCTCCGGCGGCACCCGGAACGTCCGCACCAGCCGCATCCCCACCTTCTCCATCACCCGCCGCGACGCCACGTTTTCCCCGTACGCCGAGGCCACCACGCGCTGCGCCCCCAACTCGGCGAACCCCTTGTCGATCAGGGCCGCGGACCCCTCAGTGGCGTACCCCTTGCCCCAGGCCGACCGCTTCAGCCGGTAGCCCAGCTCCGGCTGGTCCGGCGGTTCGCCGGAGTGTGGCCGGAGGTGAAACCACCCCAGGAAGTCTCCGCTGGCCTTCTCGATCGCCGCCCAGAAGCCGTACCCCTCGTACCGCTCGTAGTACGCTAGGTAGGCCGGCAGAAAATCCCGCTCGATCTCGTCACGCGGCACTGGCAGCCCCCCGGTCGTGTACCGCATCACCTCGGGATCGCTGTTGAGGTCGCAGAGGTTGTCGACGTCGTCCAGGGTGAATCGCCGTAGGATCAATCGCTCGGTTTCCAGGAAAATGTGCACCGGGGCAATCCTCTCGCATCCTTTGGATAGCTGGAAAGCTGGATAGATCCCGATCATAGCCCGCGCCGCCGGGCGCGTCTCGGCGGGTGTGCCCCATCGTTGTGCATGGTGACCAGGTCGGTCGCCCGTCCGTCGTACGGGAGGGTCCCGTGTCTCCAACGTGTCCCGATGCCCGACGCAGGAGGGCATACCGGGGTTGCGTGCGCGTCGTTATCGTCCTGCGGACGATGGGAGGGCACGGGACCCTCCCCTACGACGACGGGCGCAAAACCGTGCGGCGCACCCCGTCTCGGCGCGACGCTGACCCGTCCATTAGACTCAGGAGGTGCCGTTTCGCGCCGCGTCACCACGCGATCAACAACCGAGGTCAACCCAGGTCCGCTATGTCCACCGCATCCGGGACAACCATCCTCACCGCCCTGCCGGCTCCCCAGGCCGAGATCGTCGCCCGGCTGGCGCCTGTCTTCGCCGCTGCCGGGGAAGAGCTCTACCTGGTCGGCGGCGTCGTGCGCGATGCCCTCCTTGCGGACCGCCCCGCGCCGACCGACCTCGACTTCGCCACCTCCGCCGCCCCGGAGACCACCGAACGCCTCGGGTTGGACGCGGGCGCGGACGGGTCCTACCTCGTCGGGCAGCAATTCGGCACCGTCGGGCTTGTCTTCGGCGACGACGCCGACCGGATCCTGGTCGAGATCACCACCTACCGGACGGAGCACTACCCGGACGCCAGCCGCAAGCCCGCCGTCAAACTTGGTGGCACCCTGGTGGACGATCTCGCCCGCCGCGATTTCACCGTCAACGCGATGGCCGCCGATGCCGGCACCGGCGAACTGGTCGACCCCTTCGGCGGCCAGGCCGATCTCTACCTGGCCGTCCTCCGCGCCGTCGGAGATCCCGACGAGCGCTTCCAGGAGGATCCCCTCCGGCTGCTGCGGGCGGCCCGGTTCGTCTCCCAGCTCGGCTTCCGAGTTGACCCCGCCACCGAAGCCGCCATGGCGCGCAACGCCGGCAGCCTGACGCGCATCTCCCAGGAGCGTATCCTGGCCGAGCTCACCCGGCTCCTCGTCGGACCATACGCCGATTACGGCCTGGAGGCCCTCGCCGAAACCGGCCTCCTCGCCGTCGCCTTGCCGGAACTCGTCGGGCTGGCCCAATCCACGGCCGACCAGGACCGGCGGATCCACCGCGAGAAGGATCTCTGGGCCCACACGAAGGCGGTCGTCGTCCAGGCACCGGCCCGGCCCCATGTCCGCTGGGCTGCCCTCCTCCACGATGCCGCCAAGCCGCAGACCCGTACCGTCGACGCCGCCGGCGAGGTCCATTTCTTCGGCCACGAAGCGGCCGGGGCCGGGCTTGCCCGCCGCATCCTCCGTCGCCTCAAAGCAGACAGGACGACCGAGACCGCCGTCGCCCGCCTGGTTGAGCTCCACGGCCGCCCGGAATCCTACGAATCGGACTGGACCGATAGCGCCGTCCGCCGCCTTGCCCTCGAAGCCGGGGAAATCCTCCCCGACCTTCTCGACCTGGCCGCCGCCGACGTCACCTCCGGCCGCGAGCTCAAGCGCCAGATCGCCGCCGCCCGCGTCGATGCCCTGCGCAAGCACCTCGCCCGCCTCGAAGCGGAGCGCGCCTTCGCCGAGTTTAGAAGCCCCCTCGACGGCGACGCCCTGATGGCCATGTTCGGCCGCCCCCCTGGCCGCTGGATAGCAGTCGTCAAAGACTACCTCCGCGAACTCGTCCTCGACGGCGCCCTCGCCCCCGACGACACCGCCCGCGCCGCCGAAATCGCCCGCGACCTGCTTGAGTCCGGCAGCGCTCAGACCTAACGTGAAACCCCAATCAACGGTCTCGGAGCAGGTTGGATGCCTCAGACGTTCTACCGCATCGTCAGGAGCGCGAGGCCGAGTCGGGAAGACTTCATGTCGAACGCGGCACTTGGCCGGAAGCCGACCAGAACACTCACAGCCGATCAGCAAGATCGTTGGGCGGGACTCTCGGAATTCGATGCTCGGCATCATGCCCAACGTCAAGCTCGCGACCGGCCTTTTCTTGGCGTCTATATCGCGGAGCTCTCGATCGGCGACGATATTCCAGCCAGGTGGCAGCGAACGAGCCCGCGCAATCCGGGCCACTACACCAGCTGGGCGGAGGCTGCCGACCTCGTGGCGTGCGTAGCTCGCGTTGATCCTGTAGATTGAGTTTGTCACCATCAATGCGATGGCGTGAGGAGACCAAGATGGATGGTACGTTCGATCTTTGGGACATCGAATCCGGAAACATGATCGGTACGTTTGAATCGGAATCCGAGGCATTGGCGATCGTCCGCGATCTCGTTGCCGCCAATGGCACCGGCTACGCCGATGCACTTGATCTCGGTTGGATCGACTCCTCCGGTCATTCCCGCTCGATCGCAACCGGCTCGGCCCTGCTCGCACGCGCCCACGCGCCCGAGTCAGCCCTCTCGCGGCCGGACCGCGGTCGAGGGATCGCATAGCGCGATCACTATGATTGCCGGGCGACGTGGAACCGGCCCCAACTCCGGCCCCCCTGCCCATTCCTCCCTACCCCCAGACAGCCCCTCTCTCCTATTCTGAACGTGACACGACTCGCCGCTGCCCTCGCAGTCCGTCTAGGATATCCATGGCCCAGGCATCAGACCATCTATCATCTTCACCGCCAGCCCCGGCCCCGAAACAACCAGCGAATCCGGTCACAGAGAAGCGGACCATGCCCTGGCCCGCCATCATCATCGCCGCCGTCACCCTCATCCCCGCCTTTTTCGGTGCCATCTACCAGATCAACAACAACAACTCGGACAACGGCAGCACGGACGCCGTTGGCCTCGTCGCCTGGCGCTACACCGGCGTCAAGCAGGCCGTCACCGCCCCCCCCGCCCTCTCCACCGCCGGCGACATCGTCTACATGGCCCCGGCCGAAGGGGAAGGCATCGTCGCCGTCGATACGGAGACCAACCGCCTGCGCTGGGCGGCCCCGCTCGGCGGCGCCTCCGCCGGTCCAGTCGTCGCCGGCGATCTCGTCTACGTCGCCAACCTGACCGGCATCCTCTTCGCGGTCGATCCCCTCAGCGGCGTCGAGCGCTGGCGCGCCACGGCCGGCGGCACCTACGAGGCCGCCCCGGCGATCGTCGACGGCACCCTCTACATCGGCAACCGCGACAGCCACCTCTACGCCCTCGACGCCGCCACCGGCCAGGAGCGCTGGCGGGTCGACATGGGCGACTGGGTCGACACCACCCCGGCGGTCGCCAACGGCATCGTCTACGTCGCTAACCACGCCGGCACCCTCTTCGCCCTCGACGCGTCCACCGGTCAGGAGCGCTGGCGCCTGAGCCTCGGGCCCGCCGGGGCCGTCCACTCGCCGTCGGCCTCAGCCAACCTCGGCATCGTCGCCGCCGTCGGCGCCGACGGCGTCCTGCGCATCGTCGACGCCGCCACCGGCGAGGAGCGGTGGACCTACGGCCCCGATCCCGCTTCCGGGGACAACGAGAGCGAGACCGCCGCCCGGAGCATGGCGGGCTCGCCGGTCATCGCCCATGGCCTCGTCTTCGCCGGCACCGCCGACGCCCGCCTGCTCGCCCTCGACGCCGCCACCGGTGAGGAGCGCTGGCACAGCGTCGGCAGCACCCTCTCGCCCGGCTACGCTCCCGTGGTCTCCGGCGACACCGTCTACACGCTCCACGCCGAAACCGGCCTCTTCGCCTTCGCCGCCGCCGACGGCGCCCCCCGCTGGATCTTCGAGGCCGAAACCCTGGGCGAGTCCCTTTCCCCCCTCACCGTCGACCCGGCCAGCGGCTTCGTCTACCTCGGTTCCGACCGGGGCATCCTGCGCGCGATCGAGCCGCCTACCCTCGACTCGTAGCACCGGTCACATCGCCAAATCGAGACCGCCGCTTCTCGTCCGCCGCGTGCCCAGGGTTGACGCCCGTCCCGCGGCTCGCCATCATGGGTGCACACGATTGCCGCAGCAATGAGAGCGGGTGAACCGCATGTGCACTCCTCGCGACCCGTTTCCGAACGGGACTGTCGAGGGGCGGATCGCGCCCCTCGACAACCTTCCCCTGTCGCTCACCTCGTTCATCGGCCGGGAGCGCGAACTTGCGGACCTGCGCGACGCCGTTCTGGCCGATGTCATCCGGCTCGTCACGCTGATCGGGCCGGGCGGCGTCGGGAAGACCCGCCTTGCGATCCGCGTCGCCCATGACATCCGGCCTTCCTTCCCGGACGGAATCTGGTTTGTCGCGCTCGCCGCCGTCCGCGACCCCGCCCTCGTCGTCAGCAGCGTCGCCTCGGCGCTCGGCGTACGAGAGGTTGAAGGTCTGTCCATCGAAGACCGCATCGTCGCCCACCTTCGCGGACGGCGATCCCTGCTGATCCTCGACAACTTCGAGCAGGTCCTCGATGCCGGCCCGCTCGTGACCGATTTGCTCGCCGCCTGCCCACGGCTCAAGGTCCTCGTCACCAGCCGCTCGACCCTCCGTCTCTCCGGCGAGCACGCCCTTGCCATCCCGCCATTGACCCTCCCCGAATCCGATCCCGTCCGACCTGCGCCGCTGGATCTCCTGCGCGATTCTGAGGCGGTGCGGCTGTTCGTCGAGCGCGCTGCGGCGGCACGGTCCGGCTTCGCGCTCACTCCCGCCAACGGCGAAACCGTCGCGGCCATCTGCCGCCGCCTCGACGGCCTCCCCCTGGCCATCGAGCTGGCTGCCGCTCGGATCGCGGCCTTCTCTCCGGCCCTCCTCCTCCAGCGCCTGGAGGAACGATTGCCACTCTTGAGCGATGGTCCGCGCGACCAACCACCCCGCCTCCGCTCGATGCATGATGCGATCGCCTGGTCCTACGACCTCCTCGATCCCGCTGAACAAACCCTCTTCCGCCACCTCTCCGTCTTCTCCGGCGGTTTCACCCTCGACGCCGCCGAATCCGTGGCAGGGGAGGAGGGACGGAGCAGAGGAGGAGGGATCGTGTCCTCCCTCGTCGGCAAGAGCCTCCTGACACCACGGGAAACCCCCTACGGTGAGACCCGCTACGCGATGCTTGAGACCGTCCGCGAGTTCGCCGCGGCCCGGCTGGCGGCGCACGGCGAGCGCGATGCCGCGCGACAGCGCCACGCGGCCTACTTCCTGGCGCTCGCCGAACGGTCAGAGCCGATCCGGTATTTCCCGGACGGCGAGCGCGTCAGGGCCCGGCTGGATGCCGAGCACGCCAACCTCCGGGCTGTCCTCACGCGGTTCCACGAGCAGAACGACGCCGAACGCCTGCTACGGCTCGCGTCCGCACTCTCCCCGTGGTCATTGATACGCGGGCACCTGCGTGAGTGCAGGGACTGGCTCGAACGGGCAGTCGCCGTCGGGCGCGCCGCGAAGCCGGAATCGCTTGCCAAAGGCCTCATCAACTTAGGGATCACGGTCCATATGGCGGGCGACGAGCAACGGGCACTCGAACTCCTCACGGAAGGCCGCTCTCTCCTGCACCCAGCCAGCGATCCTTACGTCACCTTCTGTGGCCTGACCTCAGCCGGGCTGATTACCCTCAGACTCAACGACCTGGACGGAGCCGCAGCCTACCAGGAAGCGGCGTTGGCCCTGATTCCCCGCCTGGGGCAGCACCTGTGGGTTGAGCTCGCCGCCAGTACGGTTCTCGGGCACCTCGGCAACATTGCCGTCGCCCGCGGCGACATCGACCAGGCAGAGGCCCACTTCAACGCGGCCCTCGACCGGCAACGCGCCCTTGGGTTCGCCCCCGGCACCAGCCATCCTTTTGCCAGCCATCCCATCGCCGGCCTCGGCGACGTCGCACGCGCCCGCGGCGACCACGCCGCCGCCCTCGCCACCTACCAGAATGCCCTAACCCACGCCCACCACTTCCGCGACACACGCGCCACCGTCTACGCGCTCGGCGGAATCGCCGGCGCCCTCGCCGCCGCCGGCAGTTGGAAACAGGCGGCCCAACTCTTCGGCGCGTCGGAGGCGCTGCACGAGACGGCCGGCATCCACTTCGACCTGGAGACCATGGACCGTCAGCGCGCCCTTGGCCTCCCAGAGCCCTGGCAACGAGCGAACGACCCCTTCGGTGCTGGCCAACCGCTGCGGGATGCCCTGGACAACCGCCGGACTGCCGTGCTTCACCACGTTCCCGACCCCGAGACTGCCGCCCGCCTCTGGACTGAAGGCCGCGCCCTGCCCCTCGACGACGCGATCACCATCGCCATCGCAGCCCAAGGAGGCCGCCCTTCAGCGACCGCCGGGCTCACGACGAGAGAGCAAGACGTGCTGCGCCTCCTGGCCGCCGGCAAGTCGAACCAGCAGATCGGCGCCGCGCTGTTCATCAGTCCGCGCACCGCCCAGGCCCACGTCACCAGCATCCTCGCCAAACTCGGCGCCGCCTCCCGCACCGAGGCCGCCGCCGTCGCCCACCGCCTCAATCTCACCTAGCCTGGATATTCACGGGTACCGCGTGGGAACGGCGGCGCCGTCCCGGCGTCGCTCGGGGCCGATGCGGAGCGCCGCGTTGGCTCCGCCCGGGGTCTTCAGCCCCGGGCTGACCCCGATAACCCCCCTGAAGGGGGCTGCCACTCCGGGGCTTCGACCGGATTTCTCCGCCTCTGGCGCGAATGGTCCAGCCGGTCTTTAGCCGGCTTATCAGGGTCAGCCCGGGGTCTTTAGCCCCGGGCGACGCCCAGACGGCGTCATGGATGCCACGGCGCCCATGAATAATCCGGGCTAGGCGAACCTCAGGTCTACCCGTGTGTGGCCTACGTGCTTTCGCGTAGACCCCCTCAGAGCATGCGTCCCAAATCGGGTGGTTTCGCTGATGTCCTCCGCCATCGTCACGCGCAGGATCGGTCCATGCCGGTAGGGATCAAAGCTCGCCCGCCGGCACATCTGTCCAAGAGGAGCACCCAAACGGAGAAATGGCCTCATGCGCCGTCCCATCGCTCCAATCGCCTGCGTTCTCGCCATCCTCACCGGCGCCTGGATTGGCCAGGCGTATGCGCTCTTCGCTCCGCTCGATCCCATCGCCGCCGAACCTGACAACACCGGCGCGGAAGCCGCCGTCTGGCGCTTCTACGACGCGGTCGACACCATGCTGCGCATCGGCGACGAGGCCCCCCTGCGCGATGCGATCGCCCCGGACTTCGTCGACCACTCCGCCCGGCCCGGCCTCTCCCCCACCCGCGACGGCCTCCTGGCCTATCTCGCCTCCCTGCGCCAGACCCACCCCGGTCTCAGCCTGGCGCCCCGTGATCTCATCATCGAGGGCGAACGCGTCGTCGCCTGGATTGACCTCGCCGGGAACACCAGCGGAGCATTCCTCGGAATGCCCCTCGCCGAGTCGCCACCGTGGCCGTCTGTCGACCATTTCCGCATCGAAGCGGGCCGCATCGCCGAGCATTGGGATGACGCGCACGGGCGCGCGGCAACGGAACTCCTCGTATCCACCTCGCTGACGGTGCCTGCGGAGCAGGACCTGATCCCCTCCCTCGAAAGCGTCACCCTCGCTCCTGGCGCCACCGATCGCCCACGATACTGGCAGGGACCAGCCGTCATGCTGGTCGAAATCGGATCCGTCGACGTGGCGATGGATAACGTCGAGACTGCCCTCTCGCCCGGCGAAGTCCTCACCGTCGCAGTGGGAACCGCCGTCACCATGCGCAATAGGACGGCCTCGCCGGCGACCGTCCTGGTCGCGCGACTGGATGCACCCAGATGGCCGGCGGCGATCGGAGAGCCCGAGGCAGCCCCGGAGACGCCGTCCACCGGCGTCACCATCGTGCCGCTCGCGGTTGGCGCGCGCACGATCACGGGGTCAGGACCGCACTCGGTCGCAATCGGCCGCGTCACCCTGGAGCCGGGCGCGGCATTTGCACCGCATCGAACGACGGGCGCAGAGTTGCTGGTGGTGGACACAGGCACGCTGACGGTAACCCTCACCGGCGAGGCAAGCCGAGCCTGGATCCAATCCCCCGGCCAGGGCATGACCAGCGCCGACGGCCTGGAACAGCTTGCGCCGGATGCCGGAATCTCGATCTCTCCGGGCGCGACGGCCAGCTATGGCAACGATGGCACTTCGGCGCTCTCGCTCCTTGTCGTCACCATCAATCCCGGCACTGGCAGTGATCCCTCTGCGGCGTCCGCATAATCGTGGCAGCGATCCGAGCGTCCCCGACAACCTCATCTGCCACCGCCTGAACACCCTGGTGTTTTCTGGCAATGTCGACGAAATCCTTGCACGCCGAATTCACGAGCGTTCCCCATGTGCGGACGCCGCTTGTCGGCCGCGGCGCCGAGGTGGCGGCTGTCCTCGCCCTCCTGGCCCGGGACGAGGTCCCCCTCGTCACGCTCCTCGGTCCGGGCGGCGTGGGCAAGACCCGCCTCGCCCTCGCGGTCGCCAGCGCCGCGGAACCGGCCTTCCCGGACGGGATCGCCGTCGTCTCCCTGGCGCCGATCACGGACCCCGACCTGGTCCTGGCCGCAATCGCCCGCGCATTCGGCGTCGTGGAGCGCGGGAGTCTCTCCCTCATCGCCCAACTGATCGCCTTGCTCGGCGATCGGCGCCAACCACGTCGCCAACATCCTCGCCAAGCTCGGCGTCCCCTCCCGTGCCGCCGCCGCCGCCTTCGCCGTCCGCCACGGCATCGCCTAGGGCTCCTTTGGACTGATTCACTCCGAACGCGCACGCGGCTGATCGGACGTGCGCCGACGACGACATCGCTCCGCACGCCGAACGCCGAACGCCGCTACGTCCCGGCATACGCCCGTTGCAACTCGGCCACGTCGAGCTTGCTCATCTTCAGCATCGCCTGCACCGCCCGCTGCGCCCCCTCCGGATCGGGTCCGCCGATGCACTCGTGCAGGGCGCGGGGCACGACCTGCCACGACAGCCCGAACTTGTCCTTCAGCCAGCCGCAGGGACCCGGCTCTCCCCCGTCTGCGGTCAGCGCCTCCCAGTAGTAGTCCACCTCGGCCTGATCGGCGCAGTCGATCACGAACGAAACCGCGTCGGTGAACGAGTGACCCGGTCCGCCGTTCAGGGCCACGAACTCCTGCCCGTTGAGCTTGAACGAGACCGTCATCACCGGTGCCGGTTCGCCGGCACTGCCCTCGCCCATGCGGTTGACCGAGAGGACCTCGGAATCCTTGAAGACCGACACGTACAGGTTCATCGCCTCTTCGGCCTGGTTGTCGAACCACAGAAACGGGGTGACCTTCTGGCCCATCGTGTCCTCACCTTTCCATTCTCAGTATCTGAGCAGAATGCATCGTCCGGCCCAACACCGGAGCATTCCACCTTCTAGTCGAACGAGACTCGCCCGGATCGACAATCCACATCAATGTCCGGGGGCTGGCCGCTTCGCGGCGTCGCGCAGACGGACGGGCCATCCGTATACTTGCGCCCCGGGTCCCGCCACAACCGTTGGTCGCCCCGCCGTCCTGCCTCCCGACCGTCGGTCCGACCACACAGGCCAACCATGGCTCCGCTTCCCATCAATAGCGACCCGACCGCCTGGGTCGTCCAGACCAAGCTGCTGCCACCGATCGCCCGGCCCGGCTCCGTGGCCCGGTCGCGCCTCGTCGGCGCGCTCGCCCAGGCCGTCACGGACCACCGCCTGACCCTCGTCTCTGCCCCGGCCGGCTATGGCAAGACGACCCTCCTGGCCGCGCTACCAATCGCCCGACCCGACATCGCCGTCGCCTGGCTCTCGCTCGATTCCGACGACGACGACTTCTCCCGCTTCCTGTCCGGCCTCCTGGCAGCGCTCCGGCGAGTTAATCAAACCTTCGGTGCGGCCACCAGCGCCCTGCTGGCCAGCCTGGGCGACCCGGCCGCCGAGACCCGTCGAATCGGTGGTGTCCTCGTCAATGATCTCGCCAGCGCTTTCGACCACCCGGTCACAATCGTCCTCGACGACCTCCACGTCGTCTCCTCCCACGCTCCCTACCTCTTCCTGGACTACCTCCTGGAGCGGATGCCGCCCTACGTCCACCTTGTCGTCGCTACCCGCCACGATCCGCCGCTGGCCCTCGCCCGCCTGCGGGCCCGGCGGGAGCTGGCCGAGTTCCGCCTTGCCGATCTGCGCTTCACCCCCGACGAAGCGACCGCCTTCTTTGCCGCCGCCGTCCCCGTCCCATTCGCACCCGACCAACTTCGTCTCATGCATGAGCGAGCGGAGGGCTGGGCCGCCGGCCTGACCCTCCTCGCCGGGGCCCTCGCTCGCCTACCGGGCCGCCCCGACCGCGATGCCTTCCTCGGTCACCTTGCGGGCAGCGACCGCGATATCTACGGCTACCTCGCCGCTGAGGTGCTCGAAGCCGAATCTGCCACCACCCGCACCTTCCTCCTTCAGACTGCCATCCTGACCGAACTCACACCTGCCCGCTGCGCCGCCCTCACCGGCCGCGCCGACGCCGGGCAGGTCCTGGAGGACCTCCACGCCCGTAACCTTTTCGTCATCGCACTCGACCCCGCCCATACCGCCTACCGCTACCACGACCTCTTTCGCGCCTTCCTTCTGGGCCGCCTGGTTTACCATGCATCGCCTGAAGCCGTTCGTGACCTTCACCGCCGGGCAGCCACCACCGCCGATCCAATCCGCGCCATTCCCCACCTCCTCGAAGCCGAAGATTGGGACGCCGCCGCTGCCAGCATCGTCCACATCGGCGACGACCTTCTGGACGGCGGCGCCGTCGACACGCTCCGCGGCTGGATTGGCGTCCTGCCGGATTCTGTCCGCCGCCGTGCCCCCCGGCTCGCTTACTTCCTGGGCGTCGCTGCCTGGGACCGGTGGGACATCGCCCCGGCCCAAACGTCCCTGGAGGAGGCCCACCGGGCGTACGTGGCCACCGGCGACCGCTCCGGCGAGGGGGAAGCCCTGGTTCTGCTCGCCTCCTGCCTCATCGTCATGGGCGACTTTGCCACGGCCCGTGCGCACCTCGATCGCGCCGACGCCGGCCCCCTGCCCGAACGGTCCCGCGTCCAGCTCCTCCTGAATCGCGCCTGGCTAAGCCTCCTCTCCGGCGACTGGCCCAGCGCCGTGCCCGCGCTCCACGCCGCCCTCGACGCCGCGACCGCTGCCAAGGATCCGCATGCCCTGCGCCTCGTCGCTACTCAGATCCAGTCCAGCTTCGTCTCCCTGCCGGGCGGGCCCGCCGCTATCGATCGCCTCGCTCACCTTGTCGACGCCCGCGGGAGCGAACTACCCGGCCCCGCCCATGCCTTCGTCTCCACCGCCGTTGCCTGGTCCCACCTGTGGCACGGCAACCGCGCCGCGGCCATCACCGCCGGCGAGCACGCCCTGGCTCTCGACGACCGCTTCGGCGGGCCGGACGCGCCGGCGGTCGATGTCGTCGGCGTCACCGCCGGGCTCCTCCTCGCGCGCCTGCACGCCTTCGCCGGCGACGATGCCGCCGCCGACCGCTGCCTCGACCGGATCTATCAGGGGCCCCTCAGCCACGGTCTCAACCTGCCCAGCTCTCGCGCCTGGCGCGCCTCGTTCCTCTACCCGCTCGCGCGCATCCGGATCCATCAGGGCCGCGCCGACGAGGCCCGCGCCATCCACGCCCAGATGGCCGAGGCCGAGCCGGGGGAGTGGCCTCGCTCTCCCCTGCTACGCCAACTGCTCCGCGGCCTCCTCGCCATCGCCGCCGGCGATCGCGTCGCCGCCGAGGCAGACCTCCGCGCTGCCGTGGGTACCCAAGCCAGCAGTCCCGAGACCACCCAGTACGGCCTCGCCGCCCTCCCGCTTGCCCGTCTCCTACTCGACGACGGGCGCCCCACCGAAGCGCTCGCCACGCTGAAGCCCGTCCTCGCCGCCGCCGAACGCGAAGGCATGCCCGGCCCGGCCGCCTGGGAATCGCCCGACATCGTTGTCCCGCTTATGCGCCTCGCCGTCGCACATGGCGTCGCGGTTCCGGTCGCCGCCGGGATCCTCGCCGCCATCGCGGACCCCGCCGACTCGTCGTCGGTCACGACCGCCGCCGGGCTCACCCCGCGCGAGTTGGAGGTCCTCCGCCTGATCGCCTCCGGCGACGGCAACCCCGCCATCGCCGACGCACTCTTCATCAGCGTCCACACCGTCAAGATCCACGTCGCCCGCATTCTCGCCAAGTTGGACGTCGCCTCACGTGGCCAGGCTGCGGCCCGTGCCCGTGAGCTTGGCATCGTCTAGGACACTAATCGGGGAAAGGGCGACGTAGGGGGACGGCGTCAATCTCTCAGGGAGGGTCTCTCCACCAGCGACGGAGGCCGTTGCTCCGCCCATCCATCGCATAACGGCCCGGATTTTTGCGCCTGTCCACGCCGGATAGTCCTCTAACCGCATCCAAATAGCTCCATCGAGCGACGCATCGTGGCAACGGATTCCGTACGCTCGACTTGTCCGTCCGACCCGAGCCGGACGGACGTTCAGCAACCATCGCGCCCAGCGTTAGCATCCAAAGGAGTCCTTACCAATGTCCGCGTCCTCCCTCTACCGCCTCAGCGGCCTCGCCCTCGTACTGGGCTCACTGCTCTTTGCCGTCGGCAACCTGATGCATCCCCTCGAACACTCGGTTTCCGCCCAGGCCAAGCCGACCTGGGAGGCAGCCCATATCACCTTCATGATCGGCGGCATCATCATGGTCCTCGGTCTCCCTGGGGCCTATCTTCGGCAGTCTCTCCGCGCCGGCCGGCTCGGCCTTATCGGATTCGTCGTTCTCGTCATTGGCCTGATCGGCATCGCCCCCAGCGCCTGGTACGAAGCCTTCGTCGTCAACCCCATCGGCCCTGATCTGGCCGATAAGATCGAAGGTGGCGCGGGCGGCACCTTCAACGCCATCGCCGGCCTCTTCCTCGTCTTTGGCCCCTTCCTCTTCGGAATCGCTACCTGGAGAGCGAAGGTCTTCGCCCGCTACGCTGCCCTCGCCTCTGTCCTCAGCACGCCAATCCTGCTCGTCCTCGGTGGGCTACCCGGCAAGACCGGCGGCGCCGCAATCATCTTCGGCACCGTCGTTTTCTCCGTCGCGTACGCCTGGATTGGCTACGAGCTTGTCACCGGGGGACCTGCCGCCGCCGAAGTACCCAGTGGTGGCGCCGAGGCCACACCCGGCATCGACGCTGCCGTGAACCAGGCCACGCCTCAACTCTCCCGCGTGGCGTAGTTGCCAGCAACGGAACGTCTGAGAGCGCCCCAGGAGGCGGTCATGGCCCTCGATCCCGGCTGGGCAACACCCGGTACGCCAGGCGAGCTCCGCCATCGCCTAACCACATTCCTCGCCGCCCATGAGGTCGGCGTCCTCGCCCTCGGCGGCGAGGACGCCACCTGGGCCATGCCCGTCACGTATCGCAGCCAAGGTCTCGCCGTCACCTGCCTCGTGCCGCGCTGGGCCGAGATCGACATCCGCCTGGTCGCAAACGCCGACGCGCTCCTCGTTGTCCCCGCCGTCCCAGGCAACGCCGGACATTGGCTTGCCTGCCGCGGGACAGCACAACTCTGCCCGTCTGGCACCTGGCCAAGTCTCCACCCGACCCTACCGACGCTCATCCAGCCCACCCTCTACGATGTCGTCGAGCTCACGCTCAGCCGCCTCGACCTCGTCGACGAACGCTCCGGCTGGGGCCGCCGCGAGAACCTCGACGTCTAGCCGCCCCACTGCTACGAAGGAGCTTCATAAGGACGGAAACCGCTTCAACAACCCATCTCGCGCCTTGACCGGGGAGCTCTCCCGCCATTCGGCCCTGAACGGAGCGACCGCTGGGCGGCAGGGGCACTCGGCCTCCGGACAGTGACCAACGCGCAGGCCCAATGCAGCAACGTCGTCTGCAAGGACGACCTCGGGATCTACAACGACGGCTGCGTCTGCTGCGTCTATTGGTCAGGTTTGCTCGGTAACGCTCGTCTCGAAAATCGTCTCAGAGTCATCATGGCGAAACCTGTCGGACCGCGTTGGTTCTTCGACATCCATTAATGACGTCATCAACGCAGGAATCCAACTCCTCGCCGAACAGGAACGCGCCCGCCAGACCCACCTGCGCGCCTTCATCCGTGAGGGATTTGCAAGCGGCGAGCCGGTCGAACGCACCGATGACCTCATGGACGAAATCGAACGCGAGGCCGAGGCAGCCGTCCGCCGGGGCGATGTCCTGAGCCCACATGTCCGCCCGTAGGCGGCGACTTTTGATCATTCCTTCCGCCCGCCTGGAACTCCGAGACGTCCTCGCCTCTACCGAGCAGCTCTGAGGAGTCGCCGTGGGCCGCATTCTCCACGTTCGTCAGAATCCCAGCGGCCACCTCGATCTCAAGCCAACCGTCACGCGTGCCCAAATCCGGATCACGAACGCCGGGGTGCTTGCCAATTTCTCCGTCCGCCCCGAAACTGCCCCATTCCACCAGACCAGCTTCGTAGGTTCTTCGACATCCATTTTGGAATGCTCGGGGCGCAGGAGCGAACTCGAACAGTGGCTTGGAGAGACGTAGCCTGAGCCCAGTACCATCCCAATTGAAAAGAACATTTGTTCTGATATGATCAGAGCAAGCGGCACACCCGGCGCGGGTGCGGGCCTGGGCAGCTAGCAGGCGCCCCGCCCGTCTCGGACACCAGCCGTCTTCCAGGCCCCAGCGCACGCTCCCGGACGTTCTCCCCCGTCACCGCCGAAACTGCTTATCTACTTTCATACCATTTTCAGAGCCGCCGCTATTCCGGGTTCTCTTCTCTACTCCTTTGCACCACAATCGGCCCACTTAGCGCCTGCAATCTCTGCTCCCGTTCCCGCCAATCTGGCAAATACGCGAGCAGAAAACTCTTGAAGACCTTCCCATGATTTGGCGCAAGCAAGTGCACCAACTCATGCACGATCACGTACTCACCGAGCGACTGTGGCAGCTCAATTAACTCGGCATTCAGCGTCAACCTCCCACCGGTCGACATCGAAGCCCATTTCGTCCGCATCGTCCTGACGTGGATCTGCCCTACGCGCACTCCGATCCGCGTTGCCCAATGCCGCACCGCCCACCGCAGATCGTCCACGTCCGCCCACGCTAGGTTTGCGCCCTGTCCCTCCTCCGTCATACCCGTTGCAGCGTCAGAATCGTGTTGACCGCCCCCACCATTCCGTTCGTCCCCAGCACAGGCCGCAGGACCTTGTACAGGTCCGTCCGTAACCGCGTCCGGCGCTGCTCATTCCACACGTAATCCGGAAACTGCCCGAAGAGTTCGTTAACCGCCATCGCCTGTGCAGGATCGAGATCGGGCTTCAGCCGCTTCAACTCGACATAGATCCCGTATGCGTTCGCGTCCAGCCCCAACCGCTCCCGCTCCGCATCCGCCTCCACATACTCCAATGCCAGTTGCTCGAACGCCGCCAGCGCCTGCTGCGTCTCCATGTGTCGATCCTGATACCGCTGTGCCAGGTCCTCCGCCCGCTCCCCGATCGACCGCAGGAACGGCTTCGCCATCCCCTCGACCCGCACCGTCTGCGCCAACAATTTCCGCAGGTTGAGCACCTTCGTCGTATCGCCGGCCCCGCTGGACTTGAGCGCCGCCAACTCGTCCGGCCCCAACGCGTGAATGACTTCCGGCGTCTCGACGCTGTAGGTCGATGCCGCCTCCCGCAGCAGCGCCCGCGTCTTCCGCGTCAACTCCTTGTCGACGTAGGCGCTCTCCGCGCTCTTGAGCAGCCCATACAGCCCAGCCAGCGCTTGATAGTCCTCGACGTACGGCCGCAGGAACGCATCCGGCGAAAGGATGTCGTAGAGGTTCTGCAGGTTGGTGAAAAAGCCGTAGAACGCGGTCTTCTCCTCGCTCCCCCGGAAGAACTCGACCGCCCGCTCCTTCGCCTTGTCGTCCCACCTCGCGTCAGCGGCAGGTACTTGGCCCCTTGCTCGGCCATCAGCGTCCCGAAGAGCGTTCTGCAGCACGTCGATGTTCTGAATCGACGACGCCACCACATCGGAGTCGAACGCCAACGCCCGCTCCAGCTTCTCGAAGATGCCAACGAAGTCGAGCACGAACCCGAACGGCTTCGTCAGCCCCGTCGTCGTCCTCGTACGGGCGGTTAACACGGGCGATCGCCTGAAGCAGCACGTGGTCGCGCATCGGCTTGTCGAGGTACATGCAGTAGAGGATCGGCGCGTCGAAGCCGGTGAGCAGCTTCTCGGTCACGATGAGGATCTGCGGCAGACCTATCCGGGCTGGATGAAAGCCTCGCCGGAGGTGCTTCTCCGCTGTGCTCGTCGCTGATGCGTGCGCCCGCAGCAGCTCCGAGTCGTTGTGCCCGGCTGAGTAGACGACCGCCGAATACTCCGGTGGGAGGTGCTTGTCGAGCGCCGCCTTGTAGAGCGCGCACGCCTCGCGGTCGACGCCCACCAGGAAGGCCTTGAAGCCCAGCGGCTCGACGTTCTCCTTGAAGTGCTCGCGCGACGAAGTCGGCGATCTGCGTCGATCCGCTCCGGCGCCTTCAGCAAGCTCTTGCAGGGTCGACGGCGCGGTCGAGGATCTCGTTGAGCTCTTCGATATCGCTGACGCCCTCGGCGTCGGCCAGCGCGAGGAACTCGCTGCTCCAGCGTCTCCCGATCAACGCGCAGATCCGTAGGGCGCGAGCGCGTAATTCAGCGGCAGCGTGGTGCCGTCATCGATCGACTCGCGCGATCGAGTACTTGTCGAGGTAGCCCCTGCGCGTCGTCCGTGCCGAACGACCTTGAAGGTGCCCTTGCCCTTGGCTGAGCCGGTCGATCGGTGTGCCGGTAAAGCCGATGTAGGTCGCGTTCGGCAGCGCCGCCATCAGATAGTTGCCGAGATCGCCGCCGGTGGTCGATGGGCCTCGTCCACGAGCACGACGACGCTCTCGCGCTCGTTGAGGTTGGCGGGCACATCGTCGAACTTGTGGATCATCGAGACGATAAGACCGCGATAGTCCGACCGCAGGATTTGCTGTAGATCGGTTTGCTCTGCGCGACCTCCACAGTGCGCGATACCATAGGCTTCGATGTTATGAAGAGCTGCGACTCGAACTCGTTGCGGTCGACGAGCATAAGCACGGTTGGCTTGTCGAACGCCGGGCATGCGCAGGAGCTTGGCGGCGATAGTGATCATCGTGAGCGTCTTGCCGCTACCTTGGGTATGCCAGATGAGGCCACGCCGCTTGACTGGATCGTACACGCGCGCGATGACCTTCTCGACCGCCGCGTCTGGTGCTGGCGCAGGATCATCTTCGAGAGCTCGTCGTCCTTGTGAGGAAGACGATATAGTCGCGCAGCACGTTGAGGAAGCGCTCGCGGTCAAAGAAAGCTTGACCACTCTGCTCGTAGTCGATTGCCTGAGCAGCTCGTCCTTCCAACGCGCGAGGTTTTCCGCGGCAGTGCTCCAGGTCGCGCCATAGATAGAAATCGAAAAGCTGCGTGACATCGAAGAGTTGAGGGGCGGCGAGCAACTCGGGAGTCTCGCGGTGGTAGCGGCGGATCTGTGACCCGTCTTCGATGCCATTCGGCTTGATAGGCGGCTTTGGTCTCAGCGAAGGCGATAGGAATGCCGTTGATAAGGAAGACGACGTCGGCCGGTTGCGGTACAGCAGCGCCTTGTGCCCCACTGAGTCGGTGATCTGGAAGACATTGCGTCGGGGTGTTCGAAGTCGATCAGCGCGACGTTACGCTCGCGATTTTCGCCAGCACGAACACGATCCTCGCCGCGCAGCCAGCCAGCGCATCGCGGTTGCTCTGCATGGTCGCATATATATATTTTTTTTTTTTTTTTTTTTTTTTTTTTTTTTTTTTTTTTTTTTTTTTTTTTTTTTTTTTTTTTTTTTTTTTTTTTTTTTAAAATTGAACGGAGAGCATCCCCAACACGCAACACTAAGGCCAAAAAAGGACGCACGAACTCGCAACGAGAGTGGAAGGCGTACTTCAAGAGAGGGTACTGAACAGCGGTGCACTCGGACATTCTGCATGCTCTTTCGGCATCACTAGCTGGCTCGCTGGCTCTTATGAGAAGACGAAAGGGCGCGAAGAGCAGAGTGAATCGGCCGACCAAACCGATCGGAGACGGCGGCAGGAGAACGAGAGGCCCCTCTCGGGAGACTACGCCGGAGGGGAGAAGATCGAGCGTCAGCACCCTCCCACCGTTTCGTTCCGCGCACGAGACAACAGAGGCATCGACCACGCCGAGCGGCAGGTCCGCGTAACGATGGATCAGATCGCGCACACGGGCAATGTCCTGTTCGCCGCAGTCAGGCGGAAGGCGCCACGGTCGAGATCGCCGAGAAACGCATCGATCACCTCGATTGTCGACCGGCGTTCGAGCAGGTACGTCGTCTCGCACAGGCTGAGCGCCGGGTCGATCCATGGCCCGGGCTCCGCGTCAAGAGCTGCCCGGACCCGGTTGTTGTCCGTATCGCGCCGGTTGAGGTAGCCAAAGAGACCGGACGTATCGAGCGTGATCACTGCGGGCGCCAGTTCGCCCGCAACCAATCCTCGGTATCGCGTCCATCCAGCCCGGGATCATCAACCATCCCGGCCGATACCGGCCGGGGCCGACCCTGCGCACCGAGGAACGCCTCGATCGCCTCGCGCACGATCTCCACCTCGTCCCGCCCGCTCTCCCTCGCCGCCGCCGCAAGCGCCCGCCGCAATTCAACCGGCAGTTCTATTGTCGTCGCTACCATGTCACGATCCTATCACGTCCCCCAACCCCGATGCCCTCCCGCCGCCGCCGCCCAGCACCCCGGCATCGTACTCACTGACGTCGACATCGACTTCGATCCCATCTCCAGCATGACCCGCTATCAGTTACCGTATGACATTGAGATTTCGTTCCTGCCGACCGTGGGGTCATACCAATTGGCGATAAAGGGCTCCGGCCCTGAGATTCGCTGCGTGGTACTCGATCGTGATGGAAGTCGCGACGTTCGCGGCATCTGTGCGCGAGATGTTCTTGTCGTGAAACGCGTTCGTAAGTTCGCCCATCCTTCTGATATGCATCACGATAGTGTCATCCCCTATGCGGGCACTGAGGATAGAGATCCGGCCAATGGACGCTTCTAATGTCTTCACCCATTCCGTCTCTATTGGCGAGTTAGCGGCCAAGCCAAACCGTTGTGCCACCTCAGGGTTGCTACGGAGCATCGAAATTCGCAGCGCGCCAAAGTGATTGTGCAGAAAGTGCTTCCTGAAAATCTGCGATTGCCTGTCGCATCCGTTCGTCACGGCGTTCGATCGCTTCGAGCTCATTCTGCCGCTCTTGCTTGCGTTGTTCGGTGCGGTCCCTAAAAAACTCGACTCCAAACGCAGTCACCCACCCCCCGATCAACCCGACTGAGAGCGGGATAAGCGTTCCCCAATCCACTCCCGAGCCCGAGTCGGACTGTGATGCTGCTTGAATCGCAGAGGCAAAGAAGGGGACATGAATCACTGGACTTACACACTTTAGCGACGAAATCTATCAATCGGACAGGGTTGGGGATACAGTTGGGAAGCGCAAGCGGCTCAATCAGGACCACCCCGCATCAATTCGTCGAGCATCGCCCGGAACAATTCGTCGAACAACTTCGACTCCTTTTCTAGCTGTTCCGATCTTCTCATCGCATGCCGACAGCATGGCAACAATCTCGGCTTGCTCATCTGGTTCCGGTAGGAGCAGCGGAAACACCTTCAACTTCGTGCTGTTGATCGATGCCAGATTCGTCGTCCGGTGCGCCACCGATAGGAAAATACGCCTTCCCATAGTGGCTCTGGATCAGGAACGTTAGGAACTCGGGAGAGACGATCTCGCGCTGCGCCATTACTGCAAATATGTGATTCTGATGCAGACAATCCGGCACCTCATCTCGCCACAGATATCCACGCCCCAACTTGTCAAAGTCTCCGCCTTCGGTCAGTACAACGTCACCGGATTGCAAACGATATCGGTCGACTTCGGTCTCCAACACCTCGATCTCTTTCATCTCCGCTAGGTCCAAGAAACCATCCTGCACGTTCGCGACGAGCAGATAGGGCCGCTTGACTGTCTTCCCACCGTTGAACCGGCGCCCCATAGTCGCCCCGGACTGTACATGCGCTGCCTCGTCCAACCGCAGTTCCGCCCAATCGGCCGGAACGTCCCGAACATCGTCGAACGCAGCGTCCGCCCCTCCCCCCGCGTCCCGTGCGTGAACAGGTGGTGCATCAAGGCGGCTTTGCGCTCGCGTTCAAAGGCGAGTTCTTGTCTTCTCGCGTCCATCGCCCTGCAAATACAGCTCAATACGCCGTTGATCGCCACTTGCACCGAGTACGGCGGAACCGCGATGCGCACATCGCGGAGCCGTTTAGGCTGACGCTCGCCTGAGCGACGTGCTGCTGGCGCAACCGATTGAACAAGCCCATCGTCCATTGACGGTACAGGTACCAGGCAACGTAATCCCGGACAAAGTTCACTATCCGGCACCATACGAAGATATGTCATGTGATTGGAAAGGACAACATCAGGAAGGTACAGGTCCCAAAGCGCGGTCTTCCCTACGAGCTCTTGGCTATTTGTGTTATTGAAATGACGTCGTCCGGCCGGAGCGCATAGCCAGAAACGTCTCTACCCGGCTCGATGTATTTCACCGCCGAAAGCTCAATTTGTCCGTCTGAGGAGACATTGATTGGCCTAAGCTGAGCGATCCCCCTACCCTCGTCGTTGTTGTTGCCGCACGGAAAACCGTTCCGCATTGTGAGCTGACCAGATAGTTCCAGGCCAAGGCGCACCATGGGCCATTGGAGACGATCCGTTGCGGCGTCCTCCTCTAAGTCCTCAACGAGCCCCGACGGAGCTAGCATCGTCATACGGCAATACCAAGCCTGCTAAGGACGCTCTCGAAGTCCGCATCCGCCCGCTCCCGCTCCTCCCGCGCCACTGCGAGATCCGCCAAGATCTCCGCCAGCGACCGGTGCTGCACCCGATCCGCCACGTCCACGAACTGCGACGGGCTCAGGTTGTAGTCCGCCGCCCGGATCTCCTCGATCGCCACCACCCGGCTCAGCTTCGGCCGCCCCTCCCACGCCCGGAACGCTTCGGTTGCCGCATCGATCCCCGCGTCCGTCAGTTCGTTCTTCGGCTTCCGCTTCACGAAGTGCCGCGAGAGAGTTGATCAGGATCGTCTGCCCCCGCCGCTCTGCCGGCTTGCTCCGATTGAGCAGCAGCACGATCCCCGGCGCCGTCGTGTTGTAAAACAGGTTGTCCGGCAGCAGCACCACCCCTTCCACTAGATCGTCTTCGACAAAGGGCCCTACGAAGCTCCCGCTCCTTGTTCGACCGACTTGCTCCCCGACCCCCGCGACACCGCCCCCGTGTCCAGCACGATCGCCGCCCGCCCGTTCGCCTGCAACGACGCCAGGATGTGCTGCGCCCACCCCCAGTCCGCCGACGACCGCGGCGCCGCCCCGTACCGGAACCGCCCGAACGGTGTCTTTCTCATAGAAGGATTCCTGGATAGTTGTCCTGGTTCCACATCGGGTTCGCCACCACGTAGTCGAACCGCCGCACCGCCCCCGCCCCGGTGTTCCCGCCCGCCTCCGGGTTGAACCCCGGCCGCGTGAAGGTGTCCCCGATCGCGAACTTCGCGTCCGCGTACCCGTGCAGGAACATGTTCATCTTCGCCATCGCGAACGTCGTCGGATTCAGCTCCTGCCCGTACAGCTTCGGCACCCGCCCGTCCCGGCACATGCTCCTGCTCGAAGATGAGCCGCGCCTTGATCGAACAATCCCGCCGACCCGCACGCCGGATCGTAGACCTCGCTCCCCGGCTGCGGATCGATCAGCCGGGCCATCAGCACCCCGACCTGCGTACGGCGTGTAGAACTCCCCCGCGCTCTGCCCCTGCCCCTCCGCGAACTTCCTGCAGCAGGTATTCATACGCCCGCCCCAGGATGTCGGGCTCCGCTTCTCGAACCCCAACCGGTGCCGGCTAACCACCTCGATCAGCGCCGCCAGCCGCTCGTCCCCCAGCGTCCGCTCCCCGCTTTGCCGCTCGTTGTAGTCGCGCACATCCAGCACGCCCTGCAGGTCAGGGTTGAGCTTCGCTACCTCCCGCATCGCCGTCGTCACAAACTCCCCCAACGACCCATCCACCGGGGTGATTCCGCACCGCGTGCCAGTTGAACGCACCGGAATAGAAAAACCCGCGATCGACGGCCGCCCCCACCCGCAAACGCGTCCTGCGTGGTCGGCCTCGATCACCTCCCGAGCGATCTCCTCGTCCCCGAACTCCTCGATCTGCCGCGCCAGTTCATCATCAAGCACATCCGACAGCCGCTTGAAGAAGATCAACGGCAGGATGAAATCCTTGAACTTCGGCGCATCCGTCGCCCCCCGCACCGCGCAGGCCGCATCCCACAGCCACGTCTCCAGCGCCCCAATATCCAAATGCTCATCCCGCGCCCCGACCGCCGGCAACGCCACCTGCCCGGCTCCGCTCGCCTTCCGCCGCCCCATACTCCACCTCCATCTGTACGTACTCCTTGCATGATCGCCTTGCCGTCCTATGGCCGTCAAACCGCACTTGACGAATAAGAACAAATGTTCTATACTGATCCCAAGCGGCACACCCGGCGCGGGTGCGGGCCTGGGCAGCGCATCACCTCGCCCGGCTCGGACATCAGCCGTTATCCAGTCCCCACAAGTTCGCTCCCGGAGGGCCCTCCTCGCAGGTCGCAGCGCGCCCAGGCCACTCCCGCTCCGCTCTCCACCCCAACAGGTGGTTGGCGTCGCAGCGAAAACGCGTTGGTAAACGCACCACACTAGGCCATCGACTGCCCAAACCCGGACACGGCGCCCCGCAACGGCCCCTCTCCTCCACGGAGGAGAGGGGGTAGGGGGTGAGGCCTTCTCCTCTCCCCCTTGCCATTTCCTCCGTCCCCGCCGAAACTGCCCCCTTACCACCAGACCAGCTTCACGCCCCCACCGGGCACCCGGGGACCGGAGACAGACCATGAGCGACAACGGCAGCAACGGCCACAAGGGCAACGGCACGTTCGACATGCGCCACATGTCCCGCCACCTCCTCGACGGCGTCGAGCGGGCCGGGGCGCGGGCCATGCTCAAGGGCATCGGCCTGACCGACGAAGACATCAAGAAGCCCATGGTCCTGATCGCCAACACCTGGATCGAGACCATGCCCTGCAACCTCGGCCTCCGCACCCTCGCCCACGCGGTGAAGGAAGGCGTCAAGGCCGCCGGCGGCACCCCCATGGAGATGAACACCGTCGCCATCTCCGACGGCGTCACCATGGGCACCGAAGGCATGAAGACCTCCCTCATCTCCCGCGAGTTGATCGCCGACTCGGTCGAGCTCGTCGGCCGCGGTCACATGTTCGACGCCGTCATCGGCCTGGGCGCCTGCGACAAAACCCTTCCGGGGCTCTCGATGGGCCTCGCCAGATTGAACGTCCCCGGCTTCCTCATCTACGGCGGCACCATCCTCCCCGGCGAGGTCCACGGCAAGGAAGCCACCGTCCGCCACGTCTACGAAGCCATCGGCGCCTACAAGGCGGGCAAGATCGACGACGCCGAACTCCTCCTCGTCGAGGACCACGCCTGCCCCTCCCACGGCGCCTGCGGCGGCCAGTACACCGCCAACACCATGGCGATGGCAATGGAGTTCCTCGGCCTCTCCCCCCTCGGCACCGCCTCCCCGCCCGCCGTCTCCGAGGAGCAGCTCGCCCAGGGCCTCGCCACCCGGGGAGACATCGTCAACCCGCGCAAGATGGAGATCGGGCGCAAGGCCGGCGCCCTGATCATGCAGCTCCTGGCGAGCGGCGTCCGCCCGCGCGACATCCTCACACGGGAGGCCTTCGAGAACGCCATCGCCGGTGTCGCCGCCTCGGGCGGCTCGACCAACGCCGTGCTGCACCTCCTCGCCCTCGCCCGCGAGGTCGGGGTGCCACTCGACATCGCCGACTTCGACACGATCTCGGCCCGCACCCCCCTCATCTGCGACCTCTCCCCCGGCGGCCGCTACGCCGCCGCCGACCTCGACAAGGCCGGTGGCACCACCGTCGTGGCCCAGCGCCTGATCGAGGGCGGCTGGCTCCGCGGCGACCTCCCGACCGCCTCCGGCATGACCTTCGCCCAGGAGGCCGCTACCGCGGTGGAGACTCCCGGCCAGGACGTCATCCGCGCCGTCGACAACCCGATCAAGGAGAGCGGCGGCCTCGTCATCCTCAAGGGCAACATCGCCCCAGACGGAGCGGTGGTTAAACTCTTCGGCTACGAGCGCGATACCCACACCGGCCCCGCCCGCGTCTACGACTCCGAGCCGGCCGCCCTCGACGCCGTCTACAGCCGCCAGATCAACCCCGGCGACGTGGTCGTCATCCGCTACGAAGGTCCGCGCGGTGGCCCCGGCATGCAGGAGATGCTCGCCATCACCGCCGGGATCGTCGGCCAGGGCCTGGGCGACAGCGTCGCCCTGATCACCGACGGCCGCTTCTCCGGCGCCACCAAGGGTTTAATGGTCGGCCACGTCGCCCCGGAGGCGATGGTCGGCGGCCCGATCGCCGCCATCCGCGAGGGCGACACCATCAAGATCGACACGACCAACCGCCGCCTCGACGTCGACCTGCCCGACGCGGAGATCCGCGCCCGCCTGGCGGAATGGACCCAGCCCGCCCCGCGCTACACGACGGGCGTGCTGGCGAAGTACGCGGCGCTTGTGACGCAGGCGTCGGAAGGGGCGACGACGCACCCGCCGGCGGCGCTGCTGGGCATCAAATAACGGACCTCACCCCCTACCCCCTCTCCTCTGCGGAAGAGAGGGGCATCCGGCTACGCCACGTTCTCCCCCTTCCCCCCGCTGCGGCAGGGGGAAGGGGGCCGGGGGGGTTAGGGGGCTTTGCTCCGACCGCCAAAGTCCCACCGCGTCGCATCGTTGGGGAAGCGGGTCCAGCCGCGTGCGGAGCGCGGCCGCAACCTGAAGATGCCCCGGGTCGCGGGTTGAGGCAATGCGCCCCCATATTTCCGTTCCCACGTCTCGACGATCCGAGTGGCCAGACCGGCGTCCGTGACGGTCTCGACATCCTCAGGCGTCGCCGTCGAGAACGACGACATCGCTGCCACTCTCCAGGTGCACCGCAAGGGCAGGATTTGCGGCCATGTTGCGCGCCCACCTGGCCGTCGGGATGCCGTCGAAGTAGAACGCCCCATCCACCCAGACACCCCAGACGGGCGCCACGTGCGGCCGTCCATTCGGCCCGGTCGTCGCCAGCCAGTAGGTCTGGGCCCGCTCCAGCCGTTCAACAACCGCCGACCAGGGGACCAGGGGATCGTCTTCGGCAGCTTGCAGATAGCCTCCCGGCATCCGCAACCGGCTTGCCCGTGGCTCACCCCGGATCTCCTCACCCATCAGGAAGCCCACTTTCTTCATCAAACGCCTCATTGGGACCGGAAAAGGCAGCAGACAGAGACGCAGACCCACTGGTCGCGTCGTCCATATGACGACTTGTGCCCCATGTCGTGTGGTGTCGATACCCAGGCGACGTCCGAGGCGACCTAGTTCTTCCCCGCCGCGATCAGCACCAACCCGGCGCAGATGAGCAAACCCACCATGACCAGCACGGTAATCCCGGCCGGAAGCCACGCCCCGTCCCGGGTGGAATCCGGCAGCGCCTCCGCGTCCCAGTCCTCTTCGTCCGTCGAACGTTGAGGCGAAACCTCCGGCACAGCAACCGGAGCACCCGCCTCCGCTTCGACCCGCGGATCGGCCCCATCGGCCGGCTCTGACGCCACAACGTTCAGGGGAGCAGCCTCACCCACCTCCTCCGGAGGCGGCGCAAGATGCCGCTCCGCCGCGGCGGACGTCGCAGCGATACCCGGCGCAACCGGGCGCGATTGCTTGGCGCGCCGCACCCGGCGGCGAGGCGGTTCGTTACCCATGCCCACAAGCGTACCAAAGTGGGTGGCAATCAGCCGTCAGCTACCGAGCGTCATCGGTCCGCGGTCAGCCGTTGCCCACAACATTGTGCTGACGACTGACGGCTAAACCACTCCCCCCAGCAACGGCAGCACGAGATCCTCCCAATTCGCCTGCACGACGGTCCGATACGGCTCGACCGTCACAATCCGGATCAGCCGCCGGTGCTCCTCGTACCGCTTGAAGTCCTCGTCGCCCAGCCCGACCACCTCCCGCCACGGCATCAATTCCCCAAACCCGACCGGCGGTTGCTCGAACCTGATCCAGACCTCCGTCCGCCACTTCTCCGGCTTGGGGATGTCGATCAGGACGGCCTCCGGCGGCACCGGCGCTCCCACGTGGGTCTCCAGCCGGGACGCCAGTCGGATCTCTACCTCCCGGCGCGCCCCTGGATCGAAGTAGAGGTTTCCTAATCGCCCGTAAAGCTCCACCGCCCGGGCGCTGAACTCGACCGCCCGCTTATGGATTCGCCGGTCCTTCAGCGCCTCCGTCAGCCGCCGCGTCTCGGCCGGCATCTCCGCTCCGGAGAAGAGCGCCAACAACGACGCGTCGTCGTGCCCGGTCAGCTCCTCGGGCGTCACGGCCCCCGCCAGGACCGCCTCCTGCGTCGCCCTGAGGAGCATCGCCATGCAGGCGCGGTTGGTGTGATGCCAGTAGACGTTGTCGAACATCTCTTGCCGCGCGTTGATCAGCGAGTGCAGCGGGCTGACCCCCTTGCTGCCGACGACGATACGGAACGAGGGGGACAGAGCTACGCGTTGAGGGAGACAAGGCTATCGCCTTGAGGGGGGAGAGGGGGAGGGGACAGGGCGTTCTCCTTCTCTCCCCCTCTCCCCCTCAGCCCGCAGGGCTGTCCCCCTCAAAGCGTCAGCTTTGTCCCCCCCGTAGATCTCCAGCGCATCGATCAGCCGCGCCGTATCGACTCCTCCGTAGGGCACGCTGCAGGCGCGGGCATCGCGGGGCAGGTAGTCGAGTTTGTCCATATCCAGCGGGCCGGAGAGGAGGCCGCGTAGCGTCCGGTCGGCCGGCGGCAGATCCCGGCCTTTCGGGTCGATCATGGCCGCGACCCGTTCGGGATCGACCTGCCACGCCTCCCGCAGGATCGGCGCGATCTCGCCGTCCGGATCGGCAATGAGGCGCCGCCCGACCGTCTCGTGCGGCAAGATCGGCGACCCCAGCTCCTCGATCGCGTGGGAGAACGGGTAGTGCCCAATGTCGTGCAGCAGCGCCGCGGCGCAGACGGTCCGGGCATCCTCATCGGTGATCCAGGCCCCGGACTCCCGCGAGCGGAGATGGGCGACCGCCTCCCGCGTGACGTGCAGCACCCCGAGCGAATGCTCGTAGCGGGTGTGCTTGGCGCCCGGCCACACCCGGGAGACGAATCCCAACTGCTGCACCCTGTCCATCCGCAGGAAGGCTCGGGTCGCCATCAGGGCCGTCTCCGGCTCCCCCAGCGGAATCCGGTCATACAGCCCATCCCGCACCGTCGTCGTCACCGGAAACGCCGTCCCCGGCGTCAACCAGGGCACCCGTGGCTGCGTCGGCATGAGGAAGCTCCTCAGAAGAGCCCCCTAACCCCCAAACCCTTCCCACGCTGCGGCAGGGGGAAGGGGAGCGCTCTCGCGGGCAGCGGCGCGGGCATCGTCCCCTCTCCCGCGCCCGGGAGATGGGTGGCGCGCAGCGCCGGGGTGAGGGCTGTCGCTGGTCACGGGGTGAGCCTTGGAAAGGACTCCCCCTTCGCCCTGCCGCAGCGGGGGGAAGGGGGTTGGGGGTTAGGGGGCTGTCTCTCCGTCTCCCCACCTCTCCCTCAAAGCATACCTCCATCACAAAACAGTCATCACCACATCGCGCCGATTGCGGTACTCGTGTTAAGGTGCCTGCCGCACGAACCGCGGTGCCGCCGTTCGCGGCCGGCGACCAACACCGAACGACGCGACGAGGACGACTCACCATGCCCTTTGCGACCTCAGGCGACCGCTCGTCATGACGGAGCGCCATTCCCTAACCAAGACCACGCCGACCACATCCACCGGTCAGACGAACCAGGCCGGCGTCGTGGTTATCGGCGCCGGCATCGCCGGACTCGCCGCCGCCTACCGCCTCTCGACCCTTCTCCCACCTGACATCGGCCAGTCCATCACCCTGATCGAACGAGAGACCCGCCTCGGGGGCAAACTCCAGACCGAGACGATCGACGAATTCGTCATCGAAGGCGGCCCCGACTCATTCCTTTCGGCCAAACCGCAAGCCCTCGCCCTCTGCACCGAACTCGGGCTCGCGGGCCACCTACAAGGGACCGATCCCGCCCGCAAAGGCGCCTTCGTTTACCACCGCAACCGCCTCCACCCCCTCCCCGAAGGTTTAACGGGGCTCGTTCCCACCAAGCTCGGGCCTGTCTTCCGATCTCGCCTGCTCTCGCCGGGAGGCAAAGCCCGGCTCGCCCTCGACTACGCCATTCCGGCCCGCCACGCCGATCACGACGAGAGCCTCGGCGACTTCGTCAGCCGCCGCCTCGGCCGGGAAGCCTTCGAGCGGCTGGTGGAACCGCTCATGGCCGGGATCTACGCCGGCGACGGCCGCCAGCTCAGCCTGGCCGCCACCTTCCCCCAGCTGCGCACGGGAGAACTGGAACACGGCGGCCTGATCAAGGGGGTCCTCGCTGCCCGCGCCGCCGCCCCAAAACCTCCATCCGGTTCCGCACGCCAGTCGGCCTTCCTCTCGCCGATCGGCGGGATGGCAGAGATCGTTCAGGCGTTAGAGACTCGCCTGCATGAGAACGGCGTCCGCATCATGACCGGGCGGCATGCCACCGGCCTTGCCGCGATGCCAGGCCCGGAGGGTGACTACGTTCTCACCCTGGATGGCCGGGAATCGCTCCAGGCCAGCGCCGTCATCCTTGCCATCCCAGCCTTCGCCGCATCCGATCTCCTCCGTGGGCTCGATCCGCTGGCGTCGTCGATCCTCGGCCAGATCCCCCACGTCTCGACCGCGACCGTCTCGGTCGCCTACCACAACGACGACGTTCCCCATCCGCTGAACGGCTACGGCTACATCGTTCCCCGCATCGCCAACCGCTCGGTCCTGGCCTGCACCTGGACTTCGCGCAAGTGGCGCGGCCGCGCCCCGGATGGCTACACCCTCCTGCGTGCCTTCATCGGCCGCGCTGGTCAGGAGCAATCCCTGGCGGGATCGGACGACGACCTCATCGCTCTCGCCCAGGACGAAGTTCGCCAAACCCTCAAGATCACCGCGGCGCCGGTGCTGGCCCGGGTATCGCGCTGGCTCCAGGGAATGCCGCAGTACACCCTGGGCCATCCCGATCGCCTGGTGACCATCGACGAACGGCTCGCCGCCCATCCCGGCCTCTTTGCGGCCGGAGCCGCCTACCGTGGATCGGCATCCCCGATTGCATCCGCTCCGGCGAAGCCGCCGCCCAGGCCGCCGCGGCCCATCTCGGCCCGATCGCCCGCAGGTCGGCGGCATAGGTCGCCCGTTGGAACGGCTGGCCGCCTTTTGGGGCCGCCCGGGGCTCACGGCCCGGGCTAAGAAAGTCAGCCTCTCCGAGGCTGAAACGAGACGGTTCCGTTAGCCTCGGAGAGGCTGTGACGTTGAGCCCGGGCCAACCTTGGGCCGTGAGCCCCGGGCGGCTCCTTACGGCAACTGCACCGCGCTGATCCGGGCTTCGACCGTATGCGCAGCCACATCGAGCGTCGTCACGATCTCGCCCTCGGCCACGTCGTGGCTGGCGAGCAGGGCAATATCGACCGTCGTCTCCTCGACCACCTGGTCGCCCTGGGTGAACTCCACGATCGCGACGATGTCGGTGGCCGCATCGGCGCCGTCGTTGCGGACCTCATACGGGATGTAGGTCTGGCCATCGCGGACCTCGGCCTGGTCGACCGCCAGCTCGATGGCAACGACGGCGCCGCTGGGGTCGTCCCGCAGGAAGATCTCGGCCAGCGCCGCCCCGATGAGCGCCAGAACGACCACCGCGCTGATCGCCAGCGTCGTCCACTCGGCCACCGTCCGCTGTTCGGGCCGCTCTTCTTGGTCCTCGCCGCCGGACCGCCGGCCGTCCCGCTCACCCATACTCGCCGCCCTTCCACCCGCATTCGCTCATTCCGCCAGCCGCCCCGCCGCCCCGCCGATCGCCGCGGGCAGCCCCAGGATCACGACCTGGGCATAGATCAGCGCCCAATCCGTCTCGAGCGTCGATCTGGCCAAAGAGCGCCAGCAGCGCCGCCGCCGTCACCAGCGACATCAGGTAGGCGATCACCGTCTCGGTGATCGGCCGCTGGAACACCCCGGTCGATCGCAGCCGTTGCTCCTCTCCCCCGAACCCGGCCACGAAGACGATCCCGTAGCTCACCGCCAGGGAAAACAGGATGATGAACGGCAGGTACACAACCGGAATCTCGGTCGCCAGCAGGGGAATCTCGTCGGTCGGAGCAATGCTGATCGAGAGGAACAACGCGCCGCCGAAAGCCGCGCCAAGGTCGAGCGCGACCGCCCGGCTGGGACTCGGGAATGATGGCTCGTCGCGCTCGTCCTCGCCCGCTCCCGTGCGCGTCTCTCGCCGCCCCAGCAGGTGATTCGCGATGGAGACTCCGACGCTGATCGGCAAGGTGATGACCGCGATCCGCCCGATCGCGACGTTCGAAGGCGTACTCCATTCGATTTGGTGCAGCAGCGCCAAGCTCATCGTGGCGGCGACGATCGCCAGGGCCGTGGCCTCGACCGCATCGCCGACCGGCCGGACCGATCCAGGTTCGGCCCGATGGAAGCCGGCGAAGCTCACGAAGGCAAGATTCAGGGCAAAAGCACAGACGAGGAAGACGAGCGGCTTGGCCGGCGATCTTATCTCGCCCGCCTGCCACATCTCCATCGTATAGATCAGCGGGATGCCGATGAGAAACCCGCCGGTCAGCCCCCGCAGGATGCCGTCGAGTTCACCGGGCCATCCCCCGGCGTGCGGCCCGCTCCACGCGGCGGTTTGCTGCCGCGCCCGTTCTTGTCCCGCTCCCCGCCCTGCCTGCTCATCCATCCCCCGCTCCTTAACCCCACGTGCCGCCCAACCCCGAGCTGGCCACGCCACGGGACCGGTGACCTTGAGCCCGTGAATCAGTGAATCATAGGGTCGGCGTGCCCTCAATTCCTCGGCGGCGATTGGCGAACACACCCAATCGCCAGATTGAACCGGCATCCTGCCACTATTGACCAGCCTGTCCCCCCGTGCTACAAACACGTCCCCTGACGAACGACGACCGTTTGTGCGGGCCCCCAGTGCCACCGCCGCTATCACCCCCTGACTTCGTCGAAGAGGACCTGCCGCCGCGCCGCGGATTTCGGAATCGGCCGCCCTCTTCGTTTCGAGATCCGACTCCTCGGGGGAGCCAGATGCAGCGATACATTCTGATGCGACTGTCCCTTGCGATCCCGACCATCCTGGGAGCCGTCACGCTTGTGTTCTTCGCGATGCAGCTGGCGCCCGGCGACCCGGCCTCCCTGTTTATCCCGCCTGACCTGCCCCCGGCGGACAGCGCCGCGCTCGAGCAGCGGATCAACGACAAGTACGGCTTCGATGACCCGCTGCCCGTCCAGTACGGTCGCTACGTCGCGAACCTGCTGACCCTCAACCTCGGGGAATCGCTCCGCGAGGGCACGCTGATCAGCAACGATCTCAAGGCCCGGCTGCCACACACCTTGCGGCTCGGCATCGGTGCCCTCCTCGTCTCGACCGTCTTGGGAATCGCGCTCGGACTTGTCTCGGCCATTTTCCGGGGCACCTGGATCGACCGCATCACAATGCTGTTGGCGCTGGTCGGTGTCTCGATCCCGAGCTACTGGCTGGCGTTCTCGCTCATCCTGCTGCTCTCGATTCAGGTCAATTGGCTCCCACCGTCTGGCCTAGGGGCGACCCCACTGAGCTGGGATGGCATCAAGCACCTCATCATGCCCGTCCTCGTCTTGTCGCTCGGGACGGCAGGGGCCCTCGCCCGCTACACCCGGGCGAGCATGCTCGACGTCATCAACCGAGATTACGTCCGCACGGCTCGGGCCAAGGGGGTCCGGGAGCGCAGCGTCATGCTCGGTCACGCCTTCAGGAACGCACTCGTGCCCGTCGTGACGATCCTCGGGCTGAACATCGGCTTCGTCTTGAGCGGCGCCGTGATCGTCGAGACCGTCTTCGCCCTACCGGGCATCGGCCGTTACCTCGTCGACGGCGTCAACGGTCGGGATTTCCCCGTCGTCCAGGCATCGGTGCTCGTCATCGCGACCGCCTTCGTCCTCGGCAACTTGCTGACCGACATCCTGATCGCCTACCTCGACCCACGAATCCGCTTTGAATAGTCAGCTTATCGGCCCGCGGGCAGGCGGCGGCATGACGGACGGAGACTGGGACCCGCGATGACGACTGAGACCACAGTCCGGCAACCTCTCAGCGAGGCGATCCCGCGCACCTCGCGCGAGTCGCCCTTAGCAGCGGAGCCTCCCAGGAGCCGCGGCCAGCTTCGGCGCGTCATGCACGAGGTCGCCACGAACCAGTTCGCGCTGATCGGCGCGATCTTCCTCGCGACCGTGTTCATGGTCGCGATCCTGGCACCGGTCATCGCCCCGTACGACCCACGGGAACAAAGCCTGCTCACGCGACTCGCGTCCCCGTCTTCCGAGTACTGGCTTGGCACCGACGAACTGGGCCGGGACGAATTCTCGCGGCTGGTCTGGGGAGCCAGGTATTCACTCTTCATCGGCTTCGCCGGCACGGCGGGCGGCTTGCTGCTCGGGACGATCATCGGGCTACTGTCAGGGTTCTTCGGCGGCTGGCTCGACACCCTGACCATGCGGATGATCGATATCATGTACGCCTTCCCCGGGATCCTGCTCGCCATCCTGATCGTCGCGATCGTCGGACCCAGCATCTTCAACCTGATCCTGGTCCTCGCGATTTGGGGCACGCCGACGCTTTCGCGGATCGTGCGTTCCTCGGTGCTGATGCTGAAATCCGAGGAGTTCGTGCAGGCGGCCACGGCAGTCGGCGCCAGCCGAACCCGGATCATTGCCCGCCACCTCCTGCCCAACTGCGTCGGCCCGATCATCGTCTACGCGACCCTCGGGTTGGCCGATGCCCTCCTGACGACGGCCAGCCTGGGATTTCTCGGGCTGGGTGTCCAACCCCCGACGCCCGAGTGGGGCACGATGCTGAGCGTCGGCCGCAACTACCTCCGGGAAGCTCCCCACCTGATGGTCTTCCCCGGCCTCCTGATCCTCCTGACCGTCATCTCCCTCAACCTCATCGGCGACTCGCTTCGTGACGCGCTCGATCCCCGCACGTGATGAACCGCTCAATGCGAACGGCCGCATTCGGAAAGGAGCCACCCGCCCGCGATCGCCCGTCGCCTTGGTAGTCCCGGCATTCGACCGTCCAGTCGCTCATCCAATGGAGGTCACCCCATGTCAGACCACGCCAGCACCCCCACCCCCGGACGGATCCCCCTACACCGCCGCAACCTGTTCCGCGTCCTGGCCGGCGGCGCTGCCGCCGCCGGCGCGTTGGGCGGGGTTGGGTATGCCCCGTCCGCCTTCGGGCGGCAGGGCGAGCCAGGCGGCACAGCGACCATCGTTACCAACGCCAACCCGGCCTCGTGGGACCTCACCAACGCGACCTGGCCGACCTGGGAAGGGGTCAATTTCCTCTACGACCGGCTGGTGAACTTTGATGAGGAAGAGACCCTGATCCCGGGTCTGGCCCTCACCTGGGACGTGTCCGCCGACGGCCTGGAGTACACGCTCACGTTGCGCCCTGACGTCACCTTCCACGATGGCACCCCGTTCAACGCGGAGGCCGTCAAGTTCAACATTCAGCGCCATCTGGACATGCCGGACTCCACCTATTTCGCCACCTTCGAGCCGGTTACCAGCATGGAGGTCATCGACGACCTAACGATCAAGATCGTCCTCAGTGGGCCCCGGCCCAACTTCGTTTACGATGGCCTCGCCCAGTGGGGCGCCCTCCAGGTCAGCCCGACCGCCTTCACCGAACTCGGCGACCGCTTCGGCGAGGCCCCGGTCGGGACCGGCCCATTCAAATTCTCCTCGTACGAACCTGGCGCCATGATCACCTATTCCCGCAATGAGGAGTACTGGGACGGGGCGCCCCTGCTAGAGACCGTCCAGGTCCGGATCATCCCCGAGGCCGCCGTCGCCCTGATCGAGATGGAAGCCGGGACGGTCGACGCGATCCTTGTCCAGCCCAAGGACGTCCAGGCGATGACCGACCTCGAGATGGTGATTGAGAACCGCGTCTCTCCCGGCTCCGAAATGATGAGCATCAACCTCTCGCAGTCCCCGACCGACGAACTGCTGGTCCGGCAAGGCGCTGGCCCACGCGATCGACCGGGACGCGATCATCGAGGCGGTCCTGTTCGGCTTCGCCGAGAAGTCCAACGGTGGCGTGACCAGCAATTCCCCCTTCTACAACCCCGACATCCCTCTGATCGAGTACGACCCGGAGAAGGCCGGCGCCCTCCTTGACGAAGCCGGCTGGGTCATGGGCGACGACGGTATCCGCGAGCGGGACGGCCAACCGCTGCGCCTGGCGTTGCTCTCCACTGACTTCACTGACTGGGGGCTGTTCAATCAGATCTTCCAGGAGCAACTCCGCGTCGTTGGGATCGATACGGAGATCACGACGCTGGAGTGGAACGCGATGCTAGACCAGTGGCGTGAGAATCAGGGGCCCTGGCACATCTCCTACCACCAGCAGGGCGCGATTATTGCATCTACCAGCCCGATCCAAGCTTCTTGGGTACCAACGGACTACTGGTCGATCAACCAGATCGACGAAGCAACCGCGCCCGACCTTATCCCCGTTCGTGAGGAACTCCAGGCCCTCGCCGACGAGTTCGACACCGAGAGCGAGCAGACCCGGCGGCTGGAGATCGCGAAGCGGGCCCAGACCCTCTTCTACGAGAACCAGCTGACCGTCTGGATGTGGCACCGCGAGACGGTCCACGCGATCCAGCCCCGGCTCAAGGAATACCGCCTGACGCACGCCGGCCGCATCGTCGAGTTGGACAAGGCTTACGTCGAGGGCAGAGGCGCGGTGCAACCATCGTCGCGGGACGGAGGCAACGCCGCGCTGCCTGCCGCCCGGGACTCAAGTCCCGGGCTCAGTGACGGAAGTCGGTTAAACCGACTGAAAGCGTGGTCGGACATGCCTCGTCTCGTCCGCAACCTCGTCCATCAGCCGGCTAGAAGAACACGGCGTCTCGAGGTGCCAGCCGGCTTGAGCCGGCTTCCGTCACTCAGCCCGGGGTTTTGAACCCCGGGCGGGGCCGGGGGTGTGCCCCATCGTTGTGCATGGCGACGAGGTCGGTCGCCCGTCCGGCGTAGGGGAGGGTCCTGTGCCCTCCCGATGCCCGACAGGAGGGCATACCCGCGTTCCCATCGACGGCGTTCCGGCCCGGCGGCCGTGGGAGGGCACCGGACCCTCCCCTACGACGACCGGCGCAACACCGTGGGGCACACCCCGGAGCGCCACGGGTTCGACGCCGAGAACCACCAGATTATCTCCGCAACCTCTATCATCCCCGGGCGGCAGCGGCGCCAGCGCCAACCGTTTCGCAACGCGCTCTCGTGGAGAAGACCACATCGTGCCCAGTCCTAGCGGCACCCAGCCCGCACTCAACCAAACCTTGCCAGCCGAACGCTACGCCCGCGCCGAGCGATTCCTCCCCTGGAACGCCGCCCAGCTCACCTTCGGCATGGGGATCGATCCCCAATGGATCGACGGCGGCGATGGCTTCTGGTTCCGGAGCGAGACCGCCGAGGGGCCCCGCTACCGGCGGGTCGATCCGGATGCAACCACCGTACGCCCCGCATTCGACCACGTCCGGCTCGCCGCGGCGCTCAGCCGAGCGATGTCGGCGCCCGTGGACCCCGACCGTTTGGATCTCCATGACCTCACATTCCAGCAAGACCCGGAGCGCGTAACGTTCTCCTCCGGAGGCCGTTCCTGGTCCTACGCCGTGGGCGACGACACCTGCGCGCCAGGTGAGTCAACGCCGGCACCCGACCCCGACGTCGTGCGCTCGCCCGACGGCCGGTGGGAGGCGTTCGTTCGGGACAATGACCTCTGGCTACGCGCTGTTCCCGATGGCACCGAGCGGCGGTTGACCGATGACGGACAGCCGGGATACGCCTACGGCACGACGCTGGGGTCGCCCCTGGCCTCGGCCGGGCTGGCGGAGCCCGATCCCCCGGTCGTCCACTGGTCGCCGGACAGCAGCCGATTCCTGAGCTGCCGGATCGACGAGCGCCCCGCGAAGTACCTGCACCTCGTCCAGTCGGTCCCAAAAGACGGCACCACTCGCCCCCGTCTGCACTCCTACGCCTACCCGCTGCCCGGCGACGCCGAGGTCCCGCTCACGGAGGTCTGGTGCTTTTCGGTCGACGGCGATGCCGGTGTCAAGGTCCAGCGGCCCCCGCTGCCGACGATGTACTACGGCGCACCGTTCGAGGACTCCTCGTTGTGGTGGACCGCCGACGGATCGCAACTCTTCCTGCTCCTCCGCGAGCGTGGTGGGCGCAGCTATGAGCTGATCGCCATCGACACGTCGACCGGCGCAGCCAGGAGCGTCGTTACCGAGCGAACCGACCGCGGCATCGACCCGTTCCTCTACTGGGCCGACGTCAATGTCCGCGTCATCGGAGATGGGTCTCAGGTCATCTGGTACGCCCAGCGTGATGGCTGGGGCCACCTCTATCTTGTCGATGCCACGACCGGTGCGGAGATCCGGCAACTAACCTCTGGCGCCTTCAACGTCTCGCGGATCGCCCACGTCGACTGAGGACGGTCGCTGGTTGGCGTTCATGGCGGTCGGCCGCGAACCGGACCGCGATCCGTACCTGAACCACCTCTATCGAGTCGGCCTCGATGGGGGCGAGCCGGAACTCCTGACGCCGGAGGACGCAGACCACACCGTCCGGTTCTCACCGACGGGCACCCGCTTCGTCGACATCTTCTCCCGCACCGATACCCCACCGGTCGCGCACCTGCGCTCGGCCACCGGCGAACTGATCATGGAGATCGAGCGGGCCGACATCACGCCACTTCTGGCAACGGGTTGGACCGCGCCGGAGCGATTCACGGCCAAAGCGCGCGACGGCATCACCGACGTCTACGGCGTCGTCGTCCGGCCGTCCGGGTTCGATCCCGGTGGCAGCTACCCCGTGATCGACTATATCTACGGCGGGCCGCAGGTGAACGTCGCGCCGACGACGTTCACCGACGCGACCCCGTTCACGGACCCTTTCCGGGCAGGACGCGGCTCCGGCTTCTGGCAGGCCCAGGCGATCGCCGAACTCGGCTTCGTGGTCGTCATGGTCGATGGCCTTGGGATGCCGGGCCGCTCGCGCGCCTACCACGGCGTGAGCTACCGCAACCTTGGCGACGCCGGCCTGCCCGACCACATCGCGGCAATCCGCCAACTCGGCGACCGCGAGCCCGCCCTCGACCTCAGCCGGGTCGGGATCTACGGCCACTCGGCGGGCGGCTACGCCTCCGCCCACGCCATCCTGGCCTACCCCGATTTCTACCGGGTCTGCGTCTCCTCCGCCGGCAACCACGACCACCGGCTCGACAAGGCCAGCTGGGTCGAGCGGTACATGAGTCCAGAGGTCGGCCCGCACTACGACGAGCAGGCGAATCGCAGCCTGGCGGCCAATCTCGTCGGGAAACTCCTTCTCGTCCACGGCGAGATGGACGAGAACGTCCACCCCGCCTCCACCCTGGCCTTCGTCGACGCCCTGATCAAGGCCAACCGGGACTTCGAACTCTTGATCGTCCCGAACCGACCCCACCGGCTGGACAACGACCCCTACTTCCTGCGCCGCCGCTGGGACTACTTCGTCCGTCACCTGCTCGGCCTGGAGCCGCCGGCTGGCTACCGGATCGCGGAACCGCCGGGCGGATAAGACGGTGATGCGAACGAGGATGGGTGAGAGTGCCGTGCGAAAAGCTGACGCCGTGTCGGCGTCGCCCGGTGGATATGGTCCATGCCGCGCAGGCGCCGCCCGGTAGATACGGTCAATGCCGTCCCGGCGTCGCCCGGGGCTCAAGACCCCGGGCTACATTTACGAACCCGGCTGAAGCCGGCTGCCCCCGTCTCGAGCGGCGGAGAGATCCGATCACCGCCCCGGCGTCGCAGCCCCCTTCAGGGGGGTTATCGGGGTCAGCCCGGGGTCTTTAGCTCCCGGCGACGGGGAGGCCGGATCACCGTTTTCCAACATGACTCTAACCCGCTCCATCCAACCGCCTTCGCCCAAGGAGAATCGCCCTATGCCCACCTTCGACAAACCGATCCCCCGTGAGACGACGATCGCGGCGGTGTCGATGCACTGCAGCCACGACGTCGCCGCGAACTGGGCCACGTACGAGGCATTCATCGAGGAGGCCGCTCACCAGGGCGTCACCTACCTCGTGTTCCCCGAGGTCTCGCTGCAGGGCTACCTTCTCGCCTCAGGCGGCCTCGGCTCGGCCGAGATGAACGAGCAGATCGACTACTTCCGGGCAACCGCCGAGACGATCCCCGGGCCGACAACCCGGAAGCTCCAACTGCTTGCCAAACGGCACGGGATGCTGATCCAGGCGGGTATGGCCGAGCGAGTGATGGACGGCAACATCGTCTACAACAGCGCGGTCCTCGTCGACGGTTCGGGCGTGCTTGGGGTATTCCGCAAGCTCCACAACCAGTTCGAGTGGCCGGTTTTCAGCCCCGGAAATCACCTGGATGTCTTCCCGACTCCGCTTGGCAAGGTCGGCATGTTCATCTGCTACGACCTGGCATTTCCAGAGGTCACACGGGAGTTTGCCCTCAAGGGAGCGAAGATCGCGGCGCTCACCACCGCCTGGCCGATGAAGGGTGACGACCCCGAGACAGACTACTATGGCTATACCTACGACCTCTTCAGCCGCTCCAGCGCCCTGGCCAACCAGATGTGGTTGATCTGCTCCAACCAGGTCAAGCGGCCGGCGACGCCCGGTGCGGCGAACTACTACGGCCACAGCCGCATTGTCGGGCCCAACGGCAAGATCCTCGCCGACACGGGATACGCCGAAGGCCTCGCCGTCGCGACCGTCGACATCGATGCCGGGCTCGAGCGCGCCCGCACCCGCGAGTTCTTCGGGCTCAACCTGCTCCAGGACCGCCGCCCAGCCTACTACCGTTCGCATAGCAGCCAGGAGATCTATTACGGGCCGGATTCGGTCGCCCCGTTGGTGGGGGATAGCTCAGCCAATCGGGAAGTGCCGGTGGGTCTCGCCATGAAGAGCGCGCGGGGCACATCGGATAAGGTGTGACCCAGGGCCGCAATCCATGCGGCCCTCGTAGTCCATCATGGCCGGTATTGCCAGCCGCACCCCCCTGCCGGACAATCCCCGCACGCGCGGCATAGGAGGGCGCACACGCATGGCTACGGAGCATCACCCCCTACGATTCAGCCTCGTCCTTGGGCAGCGCGCCACCTGGCCGGACCTGATGGCCCGGGCACAGGAGGCCGAGGCCCTCGGCTTCGACGGCCTCAACGTCGTCGACCACTTCTACGGCCTGAAAGACGTGATGGACCCCACCCACGAGGCGTGGACGATCCTGGCCGGGTTCGCGACCGTCACGCAACGTATCCGCCTCGGGGTGATGGTCTGCGGCAACACCTACCGCAACCCGGCCTTCCTCCTCAAACAGGCGGTCACGGTCGACCACATGTCCGGTGGCCGGGTCGATTTCGGCGTGGGCGCCGGCTGGCTGGAGCGCGAGCACGAGGCCTACGGGTGGGAACTGCCTTCCCCCGGCGAGCGGGTCGACCGCTTCGCCGAGGCGCTGGAGATCTGGGATCTGCTCCAGACGGAGGAGCGCACCACCTACGACGGCCGCTTCTACCAAATCCTGGACGCCCCCTTCGAGCCGAAGCCGCTCCAGCGGCCCCGAATGCCGGTCCTGATCGGCGCGTCCGCCCCCCGGATGCTCCGCCTGACCGCCAAACACGCCGACATCTGGAACGCCCGCGGCACCCCGGAGGAGGCTGGCGCCGGCAACCGCGCCCTCGACTCCGCCTGCGACGCCATCGGCCGGCCCCGCGGAGAGATCATGCGCGGCATCAGCCCTGCCCGCAACTTCCTCTCGTCCGTGGATGCCTTCGCCGAGAACGTCGCCGCCTACCGGGCCGAGGGAATCACCGACTTCCAGATCCCCTGGCCACGGGTGCCGGAAGAACTGCCGGTCTTACGCCAGGTCGCCCGGGACGTGATCCCGCGGTTGCGGAACGGGTGATAACTCCGTAGTCCCCCGGCCCCCTTCTCCCGATGCGGCAGGGGAAAGGAGGAGACGCGGCGGCCTCGTCACACGCCTGTAGGGGCGCATCCCATGCGCCCTTCCCGCCTGGGCGGGGCCACGCGCCTGCCACCCCGATCCGGGGACGTGCGGTCGGTACCCCGCCTGCCCAACGGTATGACGCGGTTGGCAGCCGGGCGCATGCCATGCGCCCCTACAGATCAACGGCGCCTCGTCTCCCCCTTCCCCCTGCCGCGGCGGGGGAAGGGGGTTGGGGGGTTAGGAGGCTTTCGGGGGTAGGGGTGAGGTCCTTCTCTCCGGCTTCTCCCCCATATCAAACGATGCGTCGGGTGACCCACCAGGCGGTGAGACCGAGGAGGGCGGCGGTGAGGCCGAGAAAGATGCCGGTTTCGATGAACTGGAAGGTCCAGAAGCGGTCGGCGGGGTGGTAGACGACCGAGTTCACGATGCCCTGCTCGGCGAGGCAGGAGTCGACCGCACCTCCCACCTTGTCCCCCGCCTCAATCACGCAGTCACGGAACGCTGCGTTGCCACCCGAGATGACGTTGCCCGCGGAGTCGGCATAGTTGTCGCGGATGATCCAATCCCTGTTTGCGATCTGTTGGGACTCAGCCGCGGCCGGGACCGGGTCGCCGGGGCTCCAGGTGAGCGTCTTTGGATCGAGATAGTTCGGCCGCATGACCCCCGCGACGAAGGCGCGGATCCCCAGGAAGCCGGCGAGACCGATCCCCAGCGCCGGGATTGTGCGCCGAAGGATGGTGCCCGCGGCCAGGCAGAGGGCGAAGGCGAAGATGGTGTAGGCGGTGGGGACGATGCCCTCGAAATCGAAGCCGCCTCCGTCGAAACGCCCGTTGATGGCGTCGAGGGGGCCGCGCCACCACGTCCAGAGCGCGGTCATCCCGACGGAGACACCGGCCGAGACCGCCAGCCCGACCCCGATCTTCGTCGCCAGCCAGCGACGGCGGGTGATGCCCTGGGTCCAGGCGAGGCGGTAGGTGCCCTGCTCGAAGTCCAGCACCGTCGGCGCGGCCAGCAGCAGGCCGATCAGGAAGGGCAGGCATAGGGGCGGCACGATCTTGATGCCCCGGAAGTCGTTGAATCTCTGCACGAAGTCGCCGAGGGCGATCCGGCAGGCCTGGTCGGGAGTCTGGGCGGCGAGGCAGGCCGCCAGACCTTGGTCATCGTAGGCGGAGGTCATCTCCAGGCCGGTCCAGACCAGCCAGGCGGCGACGAGAGCGAGGGCGACGCCACCGATCAGCGACTCCAGTCGCGATTGGCGCCAGGTGAGCCAGATCATGCCAGGGCCTCCATGCGGGGTTCGGGGCGAGGATCAGTCAGGAGCACGGGAGCGGCGACCGCGGGGCGGCCGAGATAGCCGAGGACGATCTCCTCAAGGTCGACGTCATTGACCTGCCAGGAGGCGTCGAAGAGATGACCGTTGGCACGCACGAGGAGGGAGGTCTGACGCTCGGTGTCGTGGGCGTGGACGACGTTGTGAACCCGTTCGACCGCGGCGGGGTCACTGCGCGGCCCGGTGAGCAGCTTGTGTGAGGCGACGATGCGGTCGATCCCACCTGCGATCTGCACCATGCCGCCGGAGAGGATCAGGAGGTAGTCGCAGACGCGTTCGAGGTCGGCCAGGATGTGGGAGGAGAGGAGGATGGAGAGGCCGTCCTCGGCGGCGGCATCCATCAGAGTCTGGAGGAACTCGCGGCGGGCGAGGGGATCGAGCGAGGCGAGGGGCTCGTCGAGCACGACCAGCTCCGGCCGCTTGGCGAGAGCGAGGACCAGGGCGACCTGAGCCTGCTGGCCGCCGGAGAGCTTGCCGGTCGGTTTGTCGAGCGGGATGTTCAGCCGGGTCAGGCGCCGCCGGGCGAGGTCGTCGTCCCAGCGGACGTTGAGCTTGCGGCCCATCGTCAGCATGTCGGCGACGCTGAAGCGGCGGTAGAGGGGGTGATCCTGGGCGACGTAGCCGATCCTCGCCAGCGAGGCGGGTGTGCCGGGGCGAGGCGCATCGCCGAAGACGCGGATGGTGCCGGCGGTGGGGGCGGTGAGGCCGACGGCGAGTTGGATCAGGGTCGTCTTGCCGGCGCCGTTGGGACCGACGAGGGCGGCAATCGAGCCGGCTGGGAGACGGAGGGTGCAGTCGCGCAGGGCCCATTGTTTGCCGTAGCGCTTCCCGAGGCCGGTCATCTGGATAGAGGGTGTTGCGGTCATGCGACGTTCTCCTGAGGTGATTCACGGAGGGTGGCGGTGACCAGGGCGAGGACGCTCTCGTCGTCGAGGCCGGCGGCGGCGGCGCGCTGCAGCCAGCGGCGGAGATCGATGCGGAGGGAGGCGAGGTCGCCGGCCGAGGGACCGGGCAGCCCCTGCAGGACGAACGTTCCGAGGCCAGGGCGGCCGCCGACGAGACCTTCGAGCTCGAGCTCGCGGTAGGCCTTGGCGACGGTGTTGGGGTTGATGGCCAGGCCGGCGACGACGTCGCGCACGGTTGGGAGCTGGTCGCCGGGACGCAAGATGCCGACACGAAGAGCGTGCTTCACCTGCTGCACGAGCTGGAGGTAGGGCGGGACACCGGAGCGGCTGTCGAGGTGGAATTCGATCATGGGCACTCCCGAGGGTTGACTTAATTCACTATTACACTAGTACAATGATAGAGGCGGGCGGTCGCGCTGTCCAGCACTGGTGGTGTCAAGGCTGATCCGTGTGGTGCTGTAGGGGCGATGCATGCATCGCCCTCTTCCCAAGGCGGCGTTTCGATCCTCGCATCCGGGCGGCCGGCACCCGGGCGAGGCATGCCTCGCCCCTACGGGTGCGCACCCCGGCACCTCAGCCGTGACAGTCCACTAGGACAGGACACGGTCTCGACACCACACATTCGCGACAGTCCCGCGATCAGGCCGCGATCCGCGCCGTCTACGTTGGCTCACGGCACTGCTTGCTTGAAAGGAATCCCTGATGGTCCCACCTCGATTTCTGACCTCATCCACTCACACGCACGCCCTGACCCGCCGCACCCTGCTACGCCGCCTTGCCGGCGGTGGAATCGCCACCCTCGGCGTCGGCACCGCCGTCGGCCCGGCGCCCGCGAGCGCCGAGCCCGCCACGCCCGCGGCGCCGGCGGAGACGCCTGCCGCCGCCGCTGAGGTGCTGTGGGACACCTGGGGTATCCCGCACATCTTTGCCGCCGATGCCCCCGGGCTCTTCTTCGGCTTCGGTTGGGCGCAGGCGCACGCCCACGGCGACCTGCTACTGCGCCTCTACGCCGAGGCGCGCGGACGGAGCGCCGAATCCTTCGGCCCCGACTCCCTCGCCATCGACCGTATCGTGCGGACGATGGGCCTCCACCGTCGGGGCGCGGCGTGGTATGACACCCAGCCGCCGGCCTTCCGCGCCAACATCGACGCCTTCGCCGCCGGGATCAACGCCTACGCCGCCAAACACCCCGAGCGGCTGGCGCCGATGGGCGCGGCGGTGCTGCCGGTCACCGGCGCCGACGTATTGGCCCACGTGGCGCGGATATTTTTCCAGTTCATCGGCGGCGAGAGCGAGGTCCTCGACGTCTTGCTGGGCAACTCGGAGCGCGGCTCCAACGCCTGGGCGGTCGCGCCGTCGCGCACGGCGGGCGGTCACGCGCTGCTGCTGGCCAACCCCCACCTCCCGTGGAGCGGGGAGCACACCTGGTTCGAGGCGCAGCTCTCGGCGCCCGGGGTCTTCGATGCCTACGGGGCGACGCTCGTCGGCATCCCTGTCCTGGCGATCGCCTTCAACGACTACCTGGGCTGGACCCATACGGTCAACACCCTCGATGGCGCCGACCTCTACCGCCTGTCCCCCGACGGCGACGGCTACCGCTTCGACGGCGCCACCCGCGCTTTCGATATCCGCACCGAGACGATCCGGGTCCGACAGGAGGACGGAACCCTGGACGAGGAGACGCTAGAGGTGCGCCGCTCGGTCCACGGCCCGGTCGTGGACATGGAGCGCGAACTCCTCGCGATCCGGATCGCCGCCGTCGACGACTGGTCGTCGGCCGCCGGGGCGCTGGAGCAATGGTGGGAGATGGGCAGAGCGACGAACCTGGCGGAATTCGAGGCCGCGCTCCGGCGATTGCAGGTCCCGATCTTCACCGTGATCTACGCCGACCGCGACGGCCACGTCCTCAGCCTGTTCAACGGCCAGGTGCCGGTCCGGCCCGCCGGGGTGGAGGATTGGTCGAGGATCCGGTGCCGGGCGACACCTCGGCCACGCTCTGGACGGAGATCCACCCGTACGAGGACCTGCCGCGGGTGGTCGATCCGCCCGGCGGCTGGGTGCAGAACTGCAACAGCGCTCCCTGGTACACCACCTACCCGCTCCAGCTCGACCCGGACTCCTACCCATCCGACATGGCGTCGCGTGAGCTCTCCTGGCGGGAGATGCGGAGCATCCGCATGCTCGAAGAGCACCCGGCGATGTCGCTGGAGCAGATGGTCGAGCTCAAGCACTCGTCCCGGTTCGAGCTGGCCGACCGCGTCCTCGACGACCTGATCGCCGCCGCGGCTGACTCCGGCGACGAGACGGCCGGGCGCGCCGCCGAAGTCCTCGCCGCCTGGGACCGCGAAGCCAACCCGGACAGCACCGGCGTCCTCCTCTTCGCCTTCTGGACGTTCGGGGTCGGCGTCGAGCGGTCCCCAGACCTCTTCGCGACGCCGCCCGACCCGGCCGCGCCGCTGACGACGCCCGCCGGACTGGCCGACCCCGTGGCGGCGGTCCGCGCGTTGATCGACGCGGCGAACGAGGTCGATGCCTCGTTCGGCCGGCTCGACGTGCCCTGGGGCGAAGTGGCCCGGCTGCAAGGTGGCCCCATCGACGAGCCGGCGAATGGTTTCCTGGGGAATCCATTCGGCGTTTTCCGCGTGCTCCAGGTCGACTTCGGCCGATGCTCGACGCCGGCGAGCCGCTGCCCGTCGACGGCGGTGATTCGTACATCGCGGCCGTCGAGTTCGCCGACCCGGTGCGGGCGCAGGCGCTCGTGTCCTACGGCAACGCCAGCCAGCCGGACTCGCCGCACGCCGGCGACCAACTGGCGCTGGCGGCAAAGGGCGAGCTGCGGCCGGTGTGGCGGACGCGCGACGAGATCACGGCCCACCTGGAGGCGCGCGAGGTGATCGGGACCTACGTATAGGCGGGAAGGCAGGAAGGCGGGAGGAGCTTCTTCGTCCTTCCCGCCTACCCGCCTCTCGTCAACGTACCGGCCAGTTGATCTCCCAGCGCTGCGTCTCCGGCCCGTCGACATCGGTGTGATAGATCTCGCGCGGGGCGCCCGCCAGTTCGTGACCCTGTTGCTTGGCCCAGACGGCGACCGCGTCGAAGGCGGCCATGATCTCCGGCGTCTGCGTCTGCGGGCCCTCGACCACCGTGTAGGCCACCGGGCAGGCGGGTAACTCGTGTCCCGCCACCGTGGCCTCCACCGGCACGCAGACCTCGACCGGTCCGTCGGTGTCTTCGTTGAGGGGACCGTGGAACATGGTGAACGGCGGGCCGACCGGTTCATGCTCGGCGGCCAGACCCTTGATCGAATCGGAGATGTACCCCGCCAGTTCGCCCAGTGAGACGGTCGCGCTCCGGCTCACGAACGTCAGAGCCGGAACCTCTTTCATCTTGACCTCGAAAACCGTGTCCGATGTACACGTGCTTTGCGCCATCTTGACCTCCGCGGGCGGAAAGAGCCGGTACAGATACTGGAGCACCCGTTCCCGCGCGGCCTGCTTCCGCGCCAGTGATCGCTCGTGCGCCAGCAGAGCTTCCGGGCTGGGATCCTCCAGGAAGTCCTGGATATCGGCCAGCGACATGTCCGTCATCCGGAGCAGCCGGATCAGCCGGGCACGTTCGACCTGGCTCAGCCGGTAATACCGGTAGCCCGTATCCGGGTCGATCCGGGCGGGCGGAAGCAAACCGCTCTCGGCATACCGGCGGAGCGACTTGGAGGACAGCCACGTCAGCTTCGAGAATTGGCCGATGGGAACCAAATGATCCATGACCTTCACCTTAGGGCTTCCCATACGGGGAGAGTCAAGCGGCGCCAAAGAAGGCTGCACCTGGCCAAGATCCATGACCGCGCTCAAGATGACAAATGGGATCGTCTTCCCGGGCAGGCCGAACGAGCGCGACGCGGCATCGCCAGCGTCACGCGGCCTGGATCATCCACCGTGCCTGTGCGATTCCAGGACCAGGAGAGGATCTATCCCTCGGCCAAGGGGCGTTCGACCTCCGGCTCTTGGTGACCGCCGGCCAGGCGGTTCCAGAGCTCGTAGTCGGTGTCCCGCTTGGCGACGAGGCGGTTCATGCGTTCGGCCTCCTGCCCCCCGATCGCCTTGAACGGACCGCTGGCCAGGTCATTGAGATCGAGGTAGACGCCGCCCTGCTCCAGCCGGGTGCCGGGATCGAGGATCGAGAGACGGTCCAGTTCGGCGTCATCGAGCTCGGGCAGGCTGCCGTGCAGCACCTTGTCCTCGGCGGCCGGGCTGCTCTCGTCCTCGTGGCCCCCTCCCGTGATCTGCGGCGCCAGTTGCTCGGCAAAGCTCTCGTCGACGGGCTCCGGGCCCTTCGGGTTGGTGTGGGCCTCGCGCCGCACGTCGTGGGTCTCGGCGTGTCTACCCGCGGGGCCGCCCTGATCGGAGTACGGCTGGCGGCGGTCGCCGGGGCTGTGGTCATCGGACATGGTTGCCCTCCTTGCCGTGTTGGGCCAGACCGGCAACGTCGCCGGTCTGGCCCAACCGCTCCGGCAAGATACGGGCCATGCGAGGCCCTTGAGGAGCATCAGCAGCCCAGACTCGACCTCGCCACCAGCACAGGGGAGCGAGCTCCTAACCCCTCGTCCCCCGCTGCGGCAGGGGGAAGGGGGCCGGGGCGCTAGCAAGCTGATCTCATCTTCTCCTGTCGCTTCCTTGCAGAACAAATCCCTGAGCGCCTCCCCCTACCCCTCGGCAAGAGAGAGGAGGGCGGAGAGCGCCAGCACGCCAGATTCGTCCCGCAGTACCGTAGTCGAAACGTACCAAATATGATACAAGTAGGACACAACACCGTTAGAATGACGGTGAGATTGCAGCAGGATGAAACGGCTGGCGGTCAGGTTTTACCAGTCACCGAACGGCACCGAACCGGTGCGAGAGTGGTTGCTCTCGCTGAGTGCCGAAGATCGGAAGATCATCTGCGATGACCTGAGAGCCGCCGAGTACGGGTGGCCGGTGGGCTTGCCACTGTGCCGCCCGATCACCTCGCGGCGTGGCCTATGGGAGATCCGGTCGAGTTTGAACGGTGGACGAATCGCCCGGATATTTTTCTGCATCCGCAGTGACGAGATGGTGATGTTGCACGCCATCATCAAGAAGACCCAGAAGACCCCGGACGCGGCGCTAGACCTGGCGGTACGACGGCAGAGGGAGATTGAGGCATGAGCAATCATCCGCGTATCGGTTCCTCCCTGGAGGACTTCCTGCGGGCGGAAGGTCCCGGACGACTGGAAGAGTCGACCATCCAGGCCAAGAAGCGCGTCATCGCCTGGCAGATCGAGCAGCGCCGTAAGGCCAAGAAGATCACCAAAGTCGAGATGGCCAAGCGGATGGGGACCAGCCGGGCGGAGTTGGACCGCGTGTTGAATCCGGGGTACACCGGCGTACAGGTTGACACCCTTGCCCGCGCGGCCGCGGCGGTCGGCGCCGATCTCCGGATCGAGTTGATAGTGACGCAAGACGTGAGTCGTGAGTGGGGAGAGGACTAGGAACGCGTCACCTGCGCGGCGATGGCCAGCCAGCGGCCGTCCCGCTTCTGCCAGGTGTCCGTGTACCGTGAGGCGCCGGCGCTGCCGTCCGCGTGCTTGAACGTCGTGCGGGCGTGGATGATCGCGAAATCTCCGAAGAGGCGCACGTTGACATCGTGCGCCTCCAGACCGGAGATGGAAACGGGGTGGCCGGTGTGCTCCAGGAACGCCTCCCGATCCAAGAGACTGCCGTCGGAGTTACTGCACAGGAAGTCCTCCGCCAGCATCTCCGCGAACCAGGCGACATCGGATTCCTGGACCGACCGTACGTAGCCCAGATTCAGCTCGGTCAGAACGTCAAGATCGGTCTCGACAGCGCTGGCGATCCCCATGCTCTTCCTCCTAACCAAGCCGAACCTGAGCCAATAATCAAGACGTGAGACGTGAGTCGTCCGGAGCCACGGCGCCCCGGTGCAGCCCCGCCCTCTCCCAGTCATCCCGAGCTTGCCGAGGGATCTCGATGGAGACGGAGCCCCGAGGTTGCCGCCGTCTCCGAGAGCACGATGCCGTTTTCTCGTAGGTCGGGGCTTCGTCGTTGCCTCGTGCCCTTCCAGATCCCTCGACAAGCTCGGGATGACTGGGAAGGACGGAGCGGCATCGATCCTTAGCGGAAGACGAACGCCCCCGCCTTCCCGACTCACGTCTCTACTCCACCGTGTTCCAGTTCAGCACGTTCCAGTAGTCCAGTTCCATGGAACTGAGCGCCACGTTCTCGTTGCGCAGCCGGTTGTGGATGGCGTACTTGTCGGCCGCCCGGTTGACCTCGGGGATGACGGCGACGTCATTCACCAGGAGGTCGTTCATCTGGATGATGATCTGGGCGGCCTGCTCGGCGTCGGCCGTCGCCCGCAACTGGTCGTAGAGGGCGTCGTACTCGGCGTTGAAGTAGCGCTGCCGGTTCTGCGAGTTCCAGCCGTTCGCGGCCTGGGAGATGTTGACACCGTCCGGCCCGGCATACCACGCGGTCAAGAAGTCGGTCGGCACAGGCGAGCCGGGACCGTTCGTGTACATGTTGAAATCCACGTACATGTGGCCGATGTTCTGCTCGTTGCCCGGCGACCCGTCGAAGAAGATACCGGAATCGATCTGCTGCAGCGCGATCTCGAACCCGATCTCCTCCAGCGCCTGCTTCACCACCGCCTGCGTCTTCTGGCGGACCGGATTGATCGAGGTGGAGTAGGTCAGCTTCAGTTCGAGGTCACCCTTCTTGCGGATGTCGCCATCCATCATCCAGCCGGCGGCCTCCAGCGTCTCCTTCGCCTTATCGAGGTTGTACTCGAACGAGGTGTTGGGAGAGATGAACGCCGGGATGCCATTGACCACGTTGGCCGTCGGCGGCTCGCCGTCGCCGTAGAACTGGGTCGAGATCGTCTCGCGGTCGACCGCCAAAGACATCGCCTGGCGGACCGCCAGGTCGCTCAAGATCGGGTGCGGCGTGTCCTTGTGGGAGCGCTGGCCGTCGACCTCGGTGTAGGGATCGGAGAAGTTGATGTTGATCCGCTCGAGTTGGGAGCCCGGAACCGCCTGGATCGTCCCCTGCCCACCGGAGTTCTTGAGCTCTTCCAGAACAGCCGGCTCCACCTGGAGGTTCCAGGCAAAATCCCAGTCGCCCGTCTGCAGAACCGCCCGGGCAGCCGAGGCGGCTTCGCCGCCGCCCTTGAGATTGATGGACTGGAAGAAGGGCTTGTTTGGGTCTCGGAAATTGGGATTCGCCTCGTAGATCACCTGATCGTTCGGCGCAAACGAGGTGACGACGTACGGCCCGGTCCCGATCGGGGCCTGGTTGAAGGCCGCCGCCGCCGCCGCGCCGCCTTCCAGCGCATGCTTCGGCAGGATGTATCCGATGGACGTGCCGGTGAACGGGGCATACCAGTTGAGATTGCCGGTCGCGTACGCCACCTCGAAGGTGAGCTCGTCGACGGCGGTGATGCTCTGGATCGGGCGCCAGAACTCGATGTTGACGGAGACGTTCTCCGGCGCCGTCACCCATTGGTGGGTAAAGACCACGTCGGCCGTGGTGAACGGGGTGCCATCGCTCCACAAGACGCCGGACGTCAGGGTCGCCGTAAAGCCGGTCAGATCGTCCTTGAGCAGGCCGTTCTCGAACGACGGAACTTGCTCGACCAGCCGAGGGATCACCGTCCCGTCGGGCAGGTAGTTCATCAGCGGCTCAACGACCAGGCAGCCCGCCAGGGCGTCCTTCGTGCCGGTCGCGACATGGGGATTGAGCAGGGTAGGAGCCTGCCACTGGATGAGTTTCAGCTCGCCGCCCTGACCGCGGGTTCGCCCCTCCATACCGGCATCTGGGGCAACGGCGGCGGCCGCCTGCAGGACGTTGGCGGCAGTTCCGCTTGGCCGGACCGAACCAGCAACAAACGCCGCCAGCGGCAGGCTCATGCCCAGCGCACCTGCCCGCTCCAGGAACTGCCGGCGGGTGACACCGCCGGCTTTAAACTCCTCGAACAACCGGCTGAACTTGCGCTCGTTCTGCTCTGCCATGACCACCAGACCTCCCGATGAACCCATCGCCGGACCCACCGCCCGGCACGCAGCAGCCAGCACCGGCCCCGATGGCCGGCCTCTCAAGCATTCGACGGCTGGATCAGATCGACTGTCGCGCCTCAACGGTGCCGCTACCGCAGCGGCCAGGCAACCTCCATCGCCGGGATCTGCCCGGTGTCGAAGTCATGGAGATAGATCTTGCGGGGCGGGCCAGCAAGTTCATGACCTTGCTGCCTCGCCCAATCCGCTACCGCGTCGAACGCGGTGAACACAAGTGGGAGGAAGGAACGCTGTCCCTGGATGCGCGTGTACGCCACCAGACCGGCGGGCAACTCGGCATCGCTCTCCGTGGCGGAGATATCACTGGCGGCGACGGGCACACAGGCCTCGATTTCGCCGTGGGACTCGTGGTGGATGGCGCCGTGATAGAGCGCGAAGGGGGGGCCGGCCGGGATTGCTCGCTGTTTCAACGCCGCGAAGGTTGAGGTGATGAACGTCTCGACGTCGGCGACCGCAACCGTGGCGCTGCGGCTGACGTAGTGCTGAGCGGGTACCCGCTTAATCTGGACATCGTGCTGCGTCGCCGTGTCTCCGTAATCGACGATACAGCGGAGATACTTCAGGACCTGAGTGCGCTCGGCCTGCCGCCGTTCCAGGGCGGCCTCGTGCGCGTCCAATCCCGCCACATTCGGATCGTCCAAAAACAACTGGATCTCGGCCAAGGGCATATCGGCTGCCCGCAGCAGGCGGATCATCCGCGCTCGTTCAACCTGATCGAGGCGGTAGTAGCGATACCCCGTGTCCGGATCGGTCCGCGCCGGACAGAGCAATCCGCTCTCCGCGTAGAGGCGCAACGCCTTCGGAGAGAGCCCTGTCCAGGTAGCAAACTGACCAATGGGAACGAGGGGGCGCTCCATACACCATACCCTAAGGTCTTCCCCAAGGGGAATGTCAAGACCTTTATGCGGAAGAACCCGACTTAAACAGATTGGCGGTCTCCGCTGCCATGGCGTATCCCTGCTGCGCTTCCGTCCACGGCCGCGCGTACCCGGCCGCCGCCAGCGCCTGTCCCATGGCGTAAGTCGCCCGAGCGACATCCCGGTGGTCCGCCAGGCCAAGTCGATCGGCGATGGCCGCCGTATCGAACCGCTCGTCCGGGTGAGCGATCAGGAGATCAAGGAACGCCTTCGCGGTCGGATTCCCGATCCCGCGATAGAACGCGTCCGCGGCGGCACGATCGTCTGGTCCGAGATGTCGCATGTCGGATCTTCCCCTCGTGGGAGCGGCGGGTGTCGGAGCCGCTCAGGAGTTGACGCCGGCCAACTCGCCGCCGATCGCCGCGAGCCCGGCTTGCACCAACTCATGGTAGCTGCGGCTGAGGTGTTCGGACATTAGGCGTTCGGCCAACTCCGGGTCGCGCGCCGCCACGGCTTCGAGCAACGCGCCGTGTTCGCGCACCGCCGCCTCGCGGGCGCCGTCGAGGCTGGTTCCCACCAGCATGCCCTTGAACAGGACGGGCCGGAGGCTGCGGAGGAACGCCGCGAGGACGCGGTTGCCGGCGGCGCCCGCCAACCCCTCGTGGAAGGCGACGTCGGCGTCGACGAACCCCATCGGTCCGTGTGCCCGCCGCATCTCATCGATCGACCGGGCCATGGTATCGAGGTCGGCCTCGGATGCGAGTCCGGCCGCCGTGCGGGCGTTGTGGACTTCGAGCAACTGACGGGCGCCCATCAGCTCGGGGACCGAAATCGCGTTCTGGCGCAGCATCTGCCCGAGAACATCGGCCAGCGCGGCGCTGCTGCCGTCGTGGACGTAGACGCCGCTCCCGGGCCGGGACTGCACAAGACCGCGCTGCTCCAGCATCGCGAGCGCGTCGCGGATGACGGTGCGGCTGACCCCGAACCCGGCCGCCAGCTCGTTCCCCGACGGCAGGCGGTCGCCGGGCTGCTTCTGCTGATCGACGATGAGCCGCTCGATCTGCCAGGCGACGCGTTCGCTGAGAAGGCCGCGTCTCCCCTGGTCGCCGCCCGGCAGCGTCTCCCATCCGTTTCCGATCACCGGTTCGGGTCTCGCTGTCTCACCCATCGCCGGATCGTCCCCCCGGGTTGGCCCCATACCGACGCGGCCCGCGCCGACCGGGAAGTGTAGCCGCGGCCGGCCCGCGCTTCGGGCTTGTCGACCCGATCGCGTTGCGTATTGACGCGGTTCGACTTCCAGACTACCATATCGATCATACCGGTATGACAGCTGACATGTGAAGAGAGGGAGAAGCGATGGACGCACTGCGGCGATCTCGCGGACAGACTCGACGCCAGGTCATGGCATCCGGCGCTTCCCTGGCCGGTGCGGCCCTCCTCGGCGGTGCCCACGCGGGCCGCTTGAGCGCGGCCGCGCGCCAGGACGCACCGGCGGTCGAAGGCGAAATCCGTTTCCCCATCTGGTTCGGCCAGGCCGACATCGCCGCCTGGGAGAGCGTGATCGAGCAGTTCAAGGCCGTCTCGCCCGACGTCGAGGTCAAGTTCGAGCCGCTCCAGTTCGATCAGTACTGGCAGAAGCTCAACACCCAACTCGCCGCCAACGATGCGCCGGGCGCCTGCGGCATGCACGTCGGGTTGGTCTACGGGTACGCCGAAAAGGGGCAACTCACCGAGCTCGGCGCCCTGGCGGCGCGGGATGGGTTCCCGCTGGAGCAGTTCTTCCCGAACCTGGTCGAAGAGGGCCGCTGGCCGAAGGAAGACCCGAGCGCCGGCATCTACATGTTGCCGTGGCGCTTCGTCGGCTCGGCCTTCTACGTCAACAAGACCCTCCTCGACGCCAAAGGCATCCCCATGCCAACGGCGGGTTGGACCTGGGACGATTGGCTCGGCATCGCCCAGGAGGTGACCGACGAGGGCGCGGGCGTCTACGGCTCCGGCCTTCCCGGCGGCCAGCTCCACCAGGCCCAGTTCATGCAGGCCGGCGCGACCGGCCCGCTCGATGAAACGTTGACCAAGAGCAACTTCCTCGATCCCGGCATCCAGGAAGCAGTCCAGTTCATCGCCGATCTAGCGCTGACCCATAAGGTCGCCCCGAAGCCGGAAGACGTCCCCCAGGCGGCCGGCGGCGTCGCCCAGGATCTCTTCCTGTCCGGCAAGATCGCGCTCCATCCCTCCGCAACCTGGAACATCCCCGCCTATCGGGATGTCGAGTTCGAGTGGGACGTGGTTCCTCAACCGCAGCACCACGCGCGGGGCGCGTACGCGGCGCCGGACGGGATCGCGATCCCGGCGGACAGCCCGAACGTCGAAGCCGCCTGGGCCTGGTTGAAGTACGCCACGCTCGAGCCCGCCGCCCAGGAAGTTCTGGGGGCGACGGGCCTGCCGGTCACCCAGGAGTACGCCCTGTCCGAAACCTACATCTCGGGCGAAGCGGCGAAGAAGCCCGCCAGCTACGGCATGCTGATCCAGGAGCTCCTGGAGGTTGGCACCGGCTACGGGTTCAACGATTCCTGGTTCGAGTGGACCCGTGAGGCAGGCGAGATCTTCACGCAGATCTACAACGGCAAGACGAGCGTCGCCGACGGTCTGGCCGAGGTCGACTCCACCGTGAACGAGATCCTCAGCCGCGACGAGTAGCGTCGCCCGGTTTGCTCGCGACGGAGGGCCGGGCCCCGGGCACCGACTGGGGCCCGGCCCTCCGTCTGTTCGTCATCCGAAGGGGCATGCCGTGGCCCACGCTGATCTTGCCGGCCGAGATGACAGCGCGAGGGCCGGCCGAACGGGACCGGTGGCTCGCGCCATCAAGCGATGGTGGCACAGCGACGCCCCCTGGGCGCACGTCCTGCTGTTCCCGACCTACATCGGCCTGTTCGGGCTCGTCCTCGGGCCGGTCATCGCCGGCTTCGTGATCAGTTTCTTCAAATGGGACATCGTCACGCCGGCGGAATACGTCGGCCTGCGCAACTACGACGAACTGATGCACGACGAGCTCTTCTGGAAGACGCTCCGCAACACCGCCGCCTACGTCGCCGGCACGATCCCGCTTGGTGTTGCCCTGGCGCTGGGCCTCGCGATCGCGCTCAATCAGCCGATCCGCGGCCGCCTGACGTTTCGGACGGTCTATTTTCTGCCGATCGTCTCGTCGACGGTCTCGATCGCCGTCCTGTGGGGCTGGATCTACAACACGCAGGTCGGCATCCTCAACTACCTGCTCTCCCTGGTCGGCATCGACCGGGTCCCGTGGATCACGAGCGAAGAGTGGGCAATGCCGGCCGTGGTCATCATGAGCGTCTGGCAGAGTCTCGGTTACAACATGATCCTCTTCCTGGCGGGCCTCCAAGCGATCCCCCAGGACTACTACGAGGCCGCCAGCCTGGACGGCGCATCGGCCTGGAAGCGCTTCTGGAATATCACGCTGCCGCTCCTCTCTCCGACCACCTTCCTGGTGGTCATCCTCTCCGTGATCTCGTCGTTTCAGGTCTTCGAGCAGACCTACATCCTGACGGGCGGCGGGCCAGCTTGAGTCTACCCTCACCATGGTGCTCATGATCTTCCTGCGTGGCTTCCAGGACTTCCGGATGGGGTACGCCTCCGCCATCGCCTACGTGCTCTTCGCCATCGTTCTTATCGTGACCCTCATCCAGTGGCGCCTCCAGCGCCGCTGGGTCCACTACGACCTGTAGACGAGCGAGGAGAGAGCACGATGGCAGCCGTCGATCCCGCGCGCGCGGCACAACCCGCGATCCCTCCGGGGGTGCCTCGTCGAGAAGATAGGAGATCGCTGGGCCGCATGGCTCAACTGACGCTGGCCTTCCTGGTTCTGGCGCTGGGGGCGGCGACCATGCTGATGCCGCTCGTCTGGATGATCTCGACCAGTCTGAAAACCTGCCCGAATCCCAGGCCATTCCCCCGGAGTGGATTCCCGCCAACCCGCGCTGGTCGAATTATCGGGAGGTGTTCGAGCAGGTTCCGTTCGCTCGCTTCATCTACAACAGTTTCAAGGTCTCCATCCTGGGCGTCGTGGGCCAACTGCTCACGACCTCGATGGCCGGGTTTGCCTTCGCCCGGTTGCGGTTCCGCTGGCGGGAACGCCCTCTTCCTCCTCCTCCTGGCCACCCTCATGATCCCACCGCAGGTCACCCTGATCCCCCAGTACCTGATTTTTCGCGAGCTGGGTTGGATCAACACCCATCTCGTATTGATCCTCCCCTTCTGGTTCGGCGGCGCCTTCGGCACCTTCTTGATGCGGCAATTCTTCCTCACCGTGCCGCAGGATCTCTACGACGCGGCCCGCATCGATGGCTGCAACCCGCTGCGCATCTTCTGGCAGATCTTCTTGCCGCTTTCCGGCCCTGCGCTCGCCACGCTGGCCATCTTTATCTTCCTCGCCCGCTGGAACGACCTGATCGGACCACTGATCTACCTGAACGACACCGACCTGATGACCGTGACGGTCGGCATCTCCTACTTCATCGGTCAGTACTACGCCGACACGCCGCTGCTCATGGCGGCGAGCTGCATCAGCATCCTGCCGACGATCGTCGCTGTTCATGGCCGCGCAGCGGTACTTCGTGCGCGGCGTCGTGCTCAGCGGGATCAAGGGTTAGCGGGGTAGCGCACGAAACCGGCCGTCAGAACGCGCCGCGGAGGAAGACCATGGCCACGATCGAGGAACGACTACAGGGCGTCGACTTATGCCATCGACTTCGAGCTCGATCCGCCCATCGAGCACTGGGAGCCAAGCGGCGATGGCGACGTTGCCGGCCCCTACACCCTGGGGCTGATCCGCGCTAGCCCGAACCGAGGCAGTGAGCACCCTCGGCTGGGACCTGCGCCGGACCGACGGCCAGCCGGTAACGCTCCGGCGTCTGACCATCCGCTACCAGATGTCGCTCGTGGCGCTGTATCGGGTCTGGCCGACCAGCGGCATCGCCGCCAACAGCGTCTTCGTCGACCTGCCCTGGACCATCGACTGCCTCAGCTCGGCGGCGTCAGTACGACCCGCTGGTCATGGCGCCTGAACGCGGACGGCCGGAACACGTTCACCGCGGGACTCGCCGACACCGCCATCGAGACCCGCATGACCGGCAAGATGGGCCGATCGTCGCCGGAGGCGGAGGCCGGATTCACGAGCCACGTCTACAGCGTGCAGTTCGAACGGCCCTGCATCGACGGCATCGTGCAGCAGGGCGAGGTCATCCGGGACGGCATCTTCGTCTCGACGGCGGACGAGGACTGGTTCGCGACCCTGGGCCGGTACGCGGCCTACGTCGACGAGGTCCGCGCCTTCGCCGGCAACAGGATCAGCGAACGCGCCCTGCTGCCGATGTGGCACTCCTGGTACGCCTTCGAGAACGAGATCGACCAGGAGAGCATCCTGTCGCAGATCGGCCCGGCAAAGGAGCTGGGCTTCGGGACGATGCAACTCGATGCCGGTTGGAACACGGGGCGCGACTGGGTCGTCGAAGAAGGGCGCCTACGATCCGAACCGGGAGCGATTTCCAGACTTCGAAGCCGTCATCGATCCATTAAAGAGGCCGGCCTCGTCCCGGTCGCCCACTGGTCCCTCCCTGGCTCGGGCGGGCGATGCGCCGAACCGGGACGAGCTCGTCCCGGCGATCCAGGCGCACGGGAACGGCCTGGCGCAAGGGAGACGTCGACCACCTCTGCCCCCGGACGCCGGCCGCGATCGACCATATCGATCTCCTCGGCCCGCCACATGGTGCCGGGATCTCGGGTTCGGCGGCCTCTGGTACGACTTCGTCGACTCGCTGCCGGTCGACGCGCCCTGCGCCGCCGAGCACGACCACGCCTACGACACCAACGGCGAGGCGTGGACCGCGATCTCGCCGGGTGCGCTCAGGCCGGCCAGGGAGGCCGACCCGGACTGTCTCCTGATCTACCGCCGCAGCCACGCCAACATCCACAACAAGCCGTACCTGACCCACCTGTGGCCGGCCGACGCTCCCTTCGACTACGACAAGAACCGGCGCGAGGTCGTCGTGACCCAAGCCTACGGGGAGGGGTGCTGACGCACGCCTGCTGCACCTGCTGGTCCCCGGACGAGTCGGACGAGATCGTGGCGCGGCACCTCGCCAGCGTCGTGCTCGCCGGGGTTCCGGCGATCTCGATCGACCTCCGGCGGTTCCCCGAAAACCACCTCGAAGGGATCAGGCGGTGGCTCGACGTTTTACAGTGAGCATCGCACAGCGGGCGCTGATGCTCGGCGAGCTTCGCCCGTTGGGGTTCATGCCGCCCTCGGCCGTCGTCCGGATCGAATCCGAGCGGCAGGCATTCGTCGGGTACTTCGAATCCCTCCCCGGCGTGACGCCGCTGACCCGCGCGTTCGACGAGGTCTACCTGATCAACGCCATCGCGCCCGAGCTCCTGACGCTCCTGCCGAACCAGCACGGGGCGTACCGGGTCGAGCTTCTGGACCATTTTCTGCGGCCATTGGATATCACTCCAAATCGGCTAGAATCCGGGCCGCGCGGATTACTGGTCCACCTCCAGACGCCCATCCCGTCCGTCGTCCGCCTCACCCGAATCGCGTACGAACGAGCATCATCCCGACTGTCGGTCTATACGTCCGGAGGATCCACCGCGTGAAGATCACCGATGTCGAGGTCGCCGACTTAAAGATCCCAAGCATCGCCATGGAGGCGAACGGGACCCAAGACACCGCCGTCGTCCTCGTCCACACCGACGAGGGCATCACCGGCATCGGCGAGGCCGACTCCGCCCCAACCGTGGTCAAGGCGATTGTCGAGGCGCCCCGCTCTCACTCGGTCATGGTTGGCCTGCGCGAGGTCCTGATCGGCGAGGACCCGCTCGACGTCGAGCGCCTCTGGCACAAGATGTACCAAGCCTCGATCTACTACGGACGCCGCGGCGCCGTCATCCACGCCATCAGCGGCATCGACATCGCCCTCTGGGACATCAAGGGCAAGGCCCTCGGCCGCCCCCTGTGCGACCTCCTGGGAGGAAGCACCAACGCCAAGGTGCGAGCCTACGCCTCCGCCCTCTTCGGGGCCGACGGCGTCGAGACCGGCGAGAAGGCAGCCCGCTTTAAAGAGGCGGGCTTCACCGCCTTCAAGTTCGGTTGGAAAGACTTCGGCAAGGCCGAGAAGACGGACCGGGCGCACGTCGAGGGCATCCGCAACGCGGTCGGCCCGGACGCCCCGATCATGGTCGATGTCGGCTGGGCCTACGACAGCGGCGGCGAGATCTGGGACCACACCACCGCCCTGCGCCGGGCCCACATGCTGGCCGAATACGACGTCTTCTGGCTGGAGGAGCCCCTCCACCCCGACGACATGGACGGCTACCGGGAACTCTGCGACCGCTCCCCGGTCCGGATCGCCACCGGCGAGGAGATGGCCACCATCCACGAGTTCCGCGACCTGATCGAGCGCTGCCACGTCGACGTCCTCCAGCCGGACGTCTCCCGCGCCGGCGGCGTCACCGAGACGATGCGGATCGCCGCCCTGGCCGCCGCCCACGGCCGCCCGATCGTCCCGCATCACTATTCCTCCGGCATCCTCGGCACGGTCTCGGTCCACATCAACGCCAGCATCCCCAACCGCCTCTTCCAGGAGACCCCCGCCCCCGGCGAAGGCTCTGAACTGAACACGGATCTCGTCGTACCCCGCGTCCAGCTCGACGAGGACGGCTGCATCGTCATCCCGACGGGGCCCGGGCTGGGGATCGAGATCAATCAGGAAGTGTTTGAGAAGTACAGGGTGGTGTAAGGCACGGATGTACGGCCGTAGGGGCGCATGGCATGCGCCCGGTTGCCGACCACGCCGCCTCACCCTGGAATGGCGCTCCGCATCCGGAGTTCCGAGCCGGGTTTGCAACCGCGAAGCCCCGCCCACCTGAGAAGGGCGCATGCCATGCGCCCCTACCTACTGCCCCGGCAGTAGACGCGCGCCGCCAATCCCCCTTCCTCCTGCCGCGGCAGGAGGAAGGGGGGCCGGGGGGTTAGGGAGCTAGAACGTCATGCCTCAACCCGATTGGCACACCCGATTCGTCAATGAAACGCCCGGCCCTGGGACCGTCTCCTGCGTGTGGCTGGGGCAGGCCGGGTACCTCTTCAAGACCGATCGGGGTACGACGCTGCTCCTCGATCCCTATCTCACCGACTACGCGGAGATGATGTGGGGTCTGAAGCGGATTGTGCCACCCGCGTTTGATTACACGGATTGGGCGCCGGACATCCTCCTCAGCACCCACTGGCACGAGGACCACCTCGACCTGCCAGTCGTCAAGCACTACATTGGCCAGCCAGGCGTCACGCTGGTTGGCTCGTTCGCCTCCATTGTTCGTTCGACGTCCTGGGGTTGGCCGAACGAGCGGGCAATTTCCCTCTCCGCCGGGGAGAGCGTTGACATCGGTGATGTCAGCATCGAGGCGACCTTCGCCCGCCACGAAACCCCAGAAGCGCCCGCACCCGACGCCATCGGCTTCTTGCTCACGCTTAGCGGCCGCACGATCTGGAACGTCGGCGACACCGAGTACGATGCTCGCGTCTTCCCGCCCGGCCCAGACGCGCCCGAGGTGATGATCACCCCGATCAACGGCGTCGGCGGCAACCTCGACGTCGACGAAGCCGCCCTCCTTGCCTGGAAAACTCAGCCCGCCGTCGTCATCCCCAACCACTACAACATGTGGGCTCCTGAAAGCTTCGGGCCCGGCGCCACGCTCGATCCCGAACAATTCAAAGGCACCCTCATCCGACTCGGCGGCGGACCCACGGTCCGGGTGTTGTCCGTCGGGGAGGTCGTGACCCTGTAGCAGGAGGGCCCCCTTCCCCTGCTGGCGATCTTGCATTGCTTTTCCTCATCCATAGATGCACAACCGCGCTCGCTACTTCGGTCGCTCATTGGCGTTCCTCCTTGGTGGGCTATTGCCCATACCAGTCAGGCCACCTGGCCGGCATCGTTCTCGACGCCCCGACGAGCCAGTAGTGATGTCGGCCGGGCCCAACCGCGATCTACCGCTCACCACAAGGGATGGACCCCTCGTGCCAACGACTATGAACAGGGGCGCCACGCGCGATCCGGGAACAGGCCGGGGGGTCAGGCAGGTCGCATCCACGCGCTGTCGTGCCAGACGCATGGGGAGACGGGACGCGGGGCTTGAGGCGCCCGGGCCCGTCTCCAGGGAAAGATGGGAGCCGCAGCGCGGGGGTCTGTGCCCGGAGCCGCGACGTGAGCGATCTGGAGGCTCCGTATTCGAGACTACGCCGGTCGGGAAGGAGGTCGATAGACAGCGCGGAGGAGGTCGCCGAGGTCAAACGGCTTCGCCAGCACCGTCGCCCCGAGCTGGGCAATTTCGTTCTCGTGACGCTGGAGCAGACGTTGCCAGCCCGAGCAGATCGCCACCGGAATTGCCGCACCATAATCTTCGGTTCTGAGCCGGCGAAGGAACCGCATCCCCGAGTCGGTATCTTCCCCGTAGACCAGGTCCAGCACTATGGCCTCTGGGGCGTAGATGTGCACCCAGCTCAGGTCTGTGTCCGGCGTGGGAACCGTGGCCACGCTCCAGCCCTCTCCCTCAAACACGTCGCGGTACAGGGACCGAAGATCCGCATCGTCTTCGATGACCAGGACCGTGGGGATGAAATTCTGATCCATACGACCTCCGGGGCGTTCGAGGCCCTCAAGCCATCACAATATCGGCCCAAGTTCATTTGGTAACACCGGGCTTCCGCCCAATTCACCGCGGCTTTGCCCGCAGTTGATCGTGCGTAGGCCCCTTAGCCGGGGAAAGTCACGAAATGAGAGCGGAGGCGTCACGGTCAATTGCACCCTTCATCTTCGGCGTGCTCCAGGAGCCGTTCCTACCTGGCCCGGCGGCAAACTGGGCTATCGTTCCCGCGCAAGTGCGGTTGCCAGCGCCTTTTCCAGAGCTTCGGCCTCCGACGAGCCGGTTGCCCGCGATCCCTTCGCAACGCACGAGCGTGCGCCCGTAACTGCCGCGGGAACAAAGACGGATGCCCGCCATCGGCCGGGCCGACCCTGATACGTGGTGGCCGGGGTCGTTGTCCAGACCCAGCCACGGGATGCCGCCAACCGCTCGAGCGCCCCGAGATCGAACCCCTGCGAGCCGGTGGCAAGGCCGGCCCCGGCCAGCAATTCGGACCGGCTCTCCTTACTGAGCATCGATACAACCCCGTATTTCCGGCGTCGGTTGCCGGCTAGTGGCCGCCAATGTGGCGGCCATTCGAGCGTCCCGCCGAAGGCCGGGGGGACGGTTGAGGAAGGGCCGAAAGCAGCTCTTCGAGATCGAACGGCGTGGACAGAAGCGTTGCCCCCAACAGTGCGATCAGCTCCCTGCGGCTTTCCGCCACCTCACACGCGGACGTGCAGAACGCCACGGGCAAATCGACCGTTGTGCGGTCGTCGCGCAAGCGGCGAACGTAGTCGACGCTCGGGTCTGCCTGAGCCTCGGACGACACGTCCACCACCACCGCTGACGGCTGATATGCACGCACCCACGCCAACGTGGGATCAGGCGTGGGGACCGCCGCAACGGCCCACCCGTCATGCTCGAACAGCGAACGGTAGAAATCCCGCACGTCCGGGTCGTGCGCGATCACGAGGAGAAGAGGGAGGGAAGAAGCTGACATTGGCCCTCCGGGGCGTATGAGGCCCGCTAGATTTAGGCTAGCGCCAGCACTGGGGCTTTTCGCTCCGGAGTTCCCCGCAATTGCACGTAAGGAACACCCGTATTACCCCGTCAAGTCGGCGTAGGGGTAGCATGGGCGACGGTGGACCGTCTCGCCGATGGCTTCGGCAAGCGTCAGGCATCGGGGACGTTGGGATTAAGCCCGCGCCCGATTCTCGGGCTCACGGGCACGCTAAGACGGGCCGATGGTTGCTTTCATCGGTCCGTCTTCGCGTCTTGAAGGGGATTGGAATCGCCGCCGCTCATCCCGGCGGCTGGTGCAGGTGCTTGAATCCTGCTGGCCATCTGGGATGCAGGTTGGATGCCACGCCTGCAGGTGACGATGCGTGCCCGCGGTGGCACGCGCATCTATACGCTATTCCGGTGGGTTGCGTGCTCCGCCGATGAATTCGGTCGGCACGTGGATGAGTAAGTCACACCGCAAGCATGTGAAGCGTGGCACACCACTTGCCTCTGTTATGGCAAGCGCTGGTCGTCTGGCCGGTGAGGGGCAGTGAGCCGCAGAAGCGGCGTTCTAGGTATGGGGTGTCGAAATGGTTGCAACACGCGTAGACGATGTTCGGACGGAGCGGGTCATTCCGGTGACGCACCACGACAGCTGGGACGAGACCAAGCTCTCGTTGAAGACGACGGAACTGTGGGCCTTCGTCCTCGCGGTCGTCGGGGTCCTCTACGCCGCGAACGAGGCCGACAACTTCGCGGCGGATCAGGCGTGGACGCTGGTGGCTGCCCTGACGATCGGATACATGCTCAGCCGGGGACTCGCCAAGGCCGGCAGCCGGCACCACGTCGACGACTAACGCTCGACGCGTAGCTAAATCCATCCGGGAACCCGGGAACGCAGCAGGCCGAGGCGAGAGAGTCTCGGCCTGCTGCTACCTGTTGGCCCACTGGCATTCGCTGGCAGGCCTCACCGATCGACTGGTCAGTCATCCTAAGGGACCAGAACCGTGCGGCATTGTCGCCGCGTGAGCGACGCGCCTAGCACGCCGTGTGCACCCCTCGTCAGCAAGGTTCGCGACACAGTCGCTCCCGAACAGAGCAACGAGCGAAGCTCGATCGCGCCGCTCGCTCGGTGGCGTGATGCCTGATGACCTTATAGCCAACCAACATACGGCGCTGGCGCCGGTGACAGGACCGAGGGTCGATGCTGAGGCTCAACGGTAACGTAGGTCGTGTGGACCGAACGGCAGCATTCGACGTTGGCGCTGGCGCCGTTGTTCGCCGTGCTCTTCAGACGGCGCGCCGGTTCGGTGATCGGCACGTCAGTCACACGGGTGCCGCCTACGGGGCCCCGGAAACCAGGATCCTCATCCTTCGGTGGCGGGTTTGCCGGGGTGGAAACCGCTCTAGCCCTCGAAAAGGAGCCGAAAGAGATCATTCCAAAAGCGCTACCTGAATGCGCTGCTGCGCGCTTTTGAATACCGCGGATCTGGACGGCAGCATAGGCATCAATTGGATGGAGGAGTGGCAATGAGTAAGTCGGACGAGTCAAGCGCGATCTCGGCCCCGGTTGCGTCCGCGCCGGTGCGACGGGTCCGCCAGGGTCCAGTGATGCCGATCGGCGGCGCAGAAGACAAGGATGGCAACAACGAGACGATCCTATCCCGGTTCGTCGACATTGCTGGCGGCAAGAAGGCCCGGATCGTCGTGGTTCCGACCGCGTCCGAAGAACCGGAAGAAATGGGACAGCGCTACATTGAGGTTTTTGGCAAGTTGGGCGCGAGTTCTGTCGAGGTAGTAGACATCAAGAAGCGACCAGACGCGAATAGCCAGGGGACGCTGGAACTACTGGGCAGCGCCAGCGGACTCTTCATCACTGGGGGCTCCCAGGACCGACTTGTGGAGCTCTTGGTGGGGACGCTCGCCATGGAGTGCATTAGGGATCGGAACGCCGACGGAGTGGTCGTCGCCGGCACCAGCGCCGGCGCCTCGATCGTAGCTGCCCATGTCATGTTGGGCGGAACCGGCCTGGCCGGGAACAGCAACGACGCGGCCGCCCGCAAGTCGATGGTCGAGGTTGTTGCCGGCTTCGGTTTGCTCCAGGACGTCATCGTGGACCAGCATTTCAGCGAACGTGGTCGGATAGGCCGTCTATTATCGGCATTTGCCTCCAACCCTGGCCTCATCGGTATCGGGCTGGACGAAGATACCGCAGGGCTGATCACCCGCGAAGGCATCCTTGAAATCGTCGGGACCGGGATGGTCACGATCATCGACGGCCGCAATGCCACGTCCAACTACTTCGATATCGAACCCGGAGAGGTGCTGACGGTGGTCGACAGCTCGCTCCACGTCCTCGGCGCCGGTCGGCTCTTCGACCTCAACGAGCGACGGCCTATCTAGGCGTTGCGCCCCAATCACGGTTCGACGCCCCTGCTGCCACATACCCGGACAACTGGAGTCACACGGTGCATGTGCCCATCGCTCACGTTACGCGCGGAGCCCTGATCGAGAGCGTCCATTTCGGTTCGGTCGCCGTGGTTGATGAATCGGCGAAGACGGTTGCCTGGGCGGGGGACCCAGGGACCCGCCTCTTCTTCCGCTCCTCCGCCAAGCCCTTCCAGGCCATGCCGTTGGTGTTGAGCGGGGCCGCGGACGCATTCGGCTTTACGACGGAAGAACTTGCCCTCTCCGCCGCATCACACGACGGGACCGCGCACCACCAGGCGGTCGTCGCGTCGATGCTCGCGAAAGCCGGCATCGGAGAGTCCGATTTGCGCTGCGGCTACTCGCCACCCGTGGATGGGTCCGAGAAGGCCAAGGTTGAGCTCGGCCTGGATCCGCCAACGCAGATCAAGTGCGAATGCTCCGGCGAGCATGCCGGGATGCTTGCCGCCTGCCAGCACCGTGGCTGGCCAACCGCGACCTACCACACGCCTGATCACCCCCTCCAACGAGAGGTCCTCGCCACAATCGCGGCCGTAACGGGGATTGCTGATAGCGCCCTGATTCTTGCCACCGATGGCTGCGGAATCCCGACGTTTGGCGCACCGCTCCATGCCTTCGCTCGCGCGTACGCCGTCCTCGCCGATCCACATCACGCTCAATGGATCGGTCCTCCGGCCCTGCGAGATGCTTTGCTGCGTGTCAGGAGCGCAATGACGGCCTATCCCGAGATGATCGCCGGAGAGGGCAACCTCGACACGGATCTCATGCGGCTCACAGACGGGCACATCGTCGCCAAGCTCGGCGCCGAGGGACTCCTCTGCCTTGCCATACCGGAGCACCAGTTGGGCATCGCAATCACCGATGCCGGGGGGTCGCCAAGGGGGCTGGGTGCGGCGACAGTCGCCGTCTTCGAGCAACTCGAACTCGTCGAAGCGTCAGTCCTGGCCGCGTTACGCGAGGCCCATAGTGGCCAAGTCAAGAATTTCGCCGGAGATCCGGTCGGTGAGATCCGATCGGACCTGTCCCTAGTTGAACGCCGATAGTTGGCAGGTTCAGCCAGGCTCGCGCAATGTTGCCGATTCCGGACGAGCGAAGCGAAAGGACAGGCACAAGCCCCCACCGTCGCGTGTCCACGCTCCCCGACCGTGCCGCCACCCGGCGTCCACCGGTCTTGCCGCTCCACCGACCGTGGCTCAGACCCGAACGTCGGGTCACTGAGTCCGGCCCCGTGCCTCCTGCGCAATCTGCGTGATCCGTTTCATATCCAGCTTGCCGACCCCGATCGTTGGCAGGTGATCGACCGGCACGAAATTGCGCGGCGACGGGATGAAGAGCCGTGGCAGCCCGGCCCCGGCCAGCCCGCGACAAAGCTCCCCCGGCGCCTGCTCCAGGGAGGTATGGACGACGACCAGCCGCTCCCCGGTCGATGCATCGCGGATGGAGGTGACGACGACCCGTTGCATACCCTCGTCGTCGACACCGACCAGCAAGGTCAGCGCCTCCTCGACCATGAGATGAGGGACCATCTCCCCGCCGATCTTGGCGAAGCGGCTCTCCCGGCCGACGATCCAGATGAAGCCGTCCGCATCGATCGTCGCAACGTCGCCGGTGACGTACCAGCCATCGTGCAGGACCGCCGCGGTCGCGTCAGGCCTGTCCAAATACCCCTTCATTACGTTCGGGCCCGTCACCCAGAGCATTCCTGGCTGGTCGGGACCGAGCACGGCGCCGGTCTCGCGGTCCACGGTCTTGACCGTGACACCCGGCACCGGCCGACCCACCGTCCCCTCCCGGGCGGACGCGTGTGGATCTCCCATCCCCCGCCCAGGCGGCACGTTCGAGGCGATCAGGGGCGACGTTTCAGTCGCGCCGTATCCTTCGACCGGCCGTATACCGAACTTCGCTTCGAAGGCGTCGCTGACGTCGGCCGGCAACCGCTCACCGCCGGCGACGACGACCTCCAGCGACGCCATATCCTCCGGAGCGCAACGTCGCGCATACGTGCGCAGGAACATCGGAGTTGCCAGGAGGATCGTGCCGCGTCGCTCCCGGCAGAGCCGTCCGACGGCCTGGGACTCCAGTGGGTTGACGTGGTAGGCGGCCGCAACATCCGTCGCCAGCAAGGTCCAGAGCGTGATCGTATACCCGAATGAATGGAAAAACGGGAGGACACCGACCAACACATCGCTCGGCCGCAGCTGGATCACCTGATCGACAGCGGCGACGTTCGAGGCCACGTTGGCGTAGGTCAGCATGGCGCCCTTCGGGGAGCCGGTCGAGCCCGACGTAAACACGACCGACATCACATCGTCTGCCGCTACCCTGTGCAGGCCGAGCAAGCGCATGAGCAACCAGACCGGGAGCACATGTGCCTGAAGCCATCCGGTCGCCTTGTCGCGCTTCGTTGGAGCCTCACGGAGGTCTTCGAGGATGATCAACTCGGCGTCAATCGTGATTCCGAGCCGACCGAGGAATCGCCGGCTGGTCACGACACGACGGATACCGGCCTGGGCGATGCAGGCATTGAGCATCTCGGGGCTGAGCGTGTAGTTGAGATTGATCGGGACGCGCCGGTCGAGGGAGAGGGCAAGGTTGGCGGCGACCGCCGCGGAAGACGGCGGCAGGAGGACGCCGACATGCTGCTCCGCTGTGTCGAGGATGCCGCCCCGCAGGAGCTGCCGGAGGACGAGTGCCCGGGTAAGCAGCATCTTGCCGCTCAACGAGGCGCCCGTGGTGTCTGCCACTTTCCAGCTCTTGCGCCTCCGGCACGACTGGATCACGCGACGGAAGAACGGTGCAGCGGTGGTGTCTTTGGAAGTCATGGACGCCCCTCGGAGAAAAGACCGACGAACCTGCATCGTGCACAGGGTTCGTTCTCTGGCTCATCTTCCCGGTCAGCGGGCCGCGCAACCTCCGAAAGGTTACGGATTCCAGAATACGTATCCGCCAGAATCACTCAGGGGCAGGCGCACGAACGGGCGACAACAGAGCCCGCCGCTCCTGGCTCACCCGCTCAGTCCAGTGGCACGCCGCGTGCTGCGACTGATCCTCAGCAATTCGATCACCACCGCACCTACCGGGACAATCGTGCGCGTCAACGACCTGTCCCGATATCGCGCGGTGCGGCGATGTTCGCCCGACCCGCCGCCGCGGGCCTCCCCGGCCAACATTCAGGAAATTGGAGAGCTATATGCCTCAGTTGAGGGCCGTTCCTGTTCGTGCTGCCCGACGCGCGGCCTTGGCGGCCGGAGTCCTACTTGTCGTACGCCGAATTGCTCAGTCTTTACGCGCACGGCGGGATAGACACATCAGCCATTCCGGTGCCGCCTACTCCACCGCAAAAACGAAGGTGCTGGTTCTGGGTGGCGGGTTTGCGGGGCTGGAAACCGCCCTGACGATCGACAAGGAAATCGGGAAGGCGAGCAACGCTGGCGACGTAAGCGTCCTGGTCGTGGATCGCAACAATGACCTGCTCTTTACGCCCCTCCTCTGGACCGTCGCCGATGGCCGCGCAAGCCCCAACGACGTGATCGTCCCGCTGCGGTCATTCCAGCGGGGCCGCCAGTTCCACATCCTGCATGCCGAAATCACCGGGATAGACCTTGACCGGCGGATGGTTTCCACGTCCGCGGGAGATCGGCCATTCGACTACCTGGTCCTCGCACTCGGGAGCGTCACCAGCGTGCCAGACTTGCCCGGTCTGCGAACCTTTGGCCGCCGGTTTCACTCTCCCGCGGACGCCGTGGACCTCCGCAACACCATCATCGACGCGGTCGAAGCCGCCCACCAGACAGCCGATGCAGAGGAACGCCGGGCCTGGTTGACCTTTGTCGTCGGCGGTGGCGGAGACACGGGGATCGAGCTCGCCGCCACCATCCACGATTACCTCACCGCGGGACTGCTGGCCCAATACCCCTGGCTGTCTGACGAACCGGTCCGCATCGTCGTGGTCGGCCGCGCGGACCGTTTGATCCCGATGAGCGATCCCCGGACCTCGGAACTGGTCCGGCGCGTCCTTCAACGTGAGGGCATCGAGATCCTGACCGGAGTGACCATCACCGGCGCGACCGCGGAGGTCGTGCACACGTCGGCGGGGGATATTCCCGCCCGCACGCTCTTCTGGGCCGCGGGCATCTCCGCTCCGCCGCTCGTGCAGTCTCTCCCAGTTGAAAAGGCTCGGAACGGGGCCGTGCTCGTCAACGAACAGCTTCGGATCGACACCCATCCGAACGTCTTCGTCGTCGGCGACGCGGCTTGGGCAACCGATCCAGAGACAGGCGGGGGCGTTCCTCCGACGGCCCAGGCGGCACGCCACGAGGGCCGCTACGTGGGCAGGACGATCGCCGCGGAACTACGAGGTGAGCCGGTTCGTCCCTTCCGCTTCGTCACACGCGGTCACCTGGCCCTGCTCGGGAACCGAACCGGGGTGGCGGAGGTCAAAGGTCTCACCTTCTCCGGTTTCCCTGCCTGGCTACTCTGGCACCTCTACTACCTCGCCGCGATTCCCTCTTGGCGAAACCGGATCCAGCTTGCCTCGGATTGGTTGCTATCCTGGGCAACCGGCCGCGAAACCGGACAGCTTCGCCTGGATGGAAGGACACCTCCGCAAATCGATGATCGGCGGACGGCGCCCCACCAAGACGTCAGTGTGCCAGTGGAAAGTGCCGTATCGCGCCGTGATTGACGCAAGGATGGGAACGCCAGGCGACGTTCCCAAGTAGGGCCGTCGTCGATGGCGCCGTGGTCGATCCCCGCGAGCCAGGTGCGCATCGCCGCCATCGTCACCACGCCGGTGCACGCGGCCGCCGCAACCCCGGCAAGGTCCCCGATCAAACCGGAGTAGATGCGGAGCCGAAAGGATGACAGACCAGCCAGACATGTCACCGCAAGCTTCCGACTACCTCGCACGGGTACTCACGATCGCAGAAGAACAGTCGGTGCGCCGGGACCAAATCGCTTGGGCTACGGTCCGACGCAATGCGTTCAAGGCCGCCGCCGGTGGTGTCCAAACCGCCGACGTCTATCCCGCCATCGACGCGATGCTCGTCGGACTCGATGACCGTCACAGCGCGCTCATCAGGCCCGATCAGATGCAATTGATTCGCGGAGGACTTGCGGCGACGACCGGCATAGTCGCGACACGTCACGGCGTCGCGGCCCGGGTCTTCCCCGGCAGCCCCGCCGAGCGCATCGGTATCCAGGCAGGCGACCGCATCGCGACGGTCGATGGTATAGCCGTTGAGCATTTCGATCATCGACAGTTGCGCATCGCGCTGCGAGCGCCATCTGTCAGGGCCACGATTCACATGCGTGAAACAGGCACCCTCATACAACACGACCTTAGGTCTGAGCCTGTGCCGGTCGTCACGATGCCGAGCGGACGCCTCCTCCCCGGTCGGATCGGCTACCTGGATATCTCCGAGACGCAGCTGCGCGATGACGCCGCCGTTGGGTACGCGACGACGGTCCACAGGCACATCGCCGAACTGGAACGGGCAGGAGCGCGGGGATGGATAGTCGATCTCCGACGCAATGAAGGAGGCAACATGTGGCCAATGCTTGCCGGTGTTGGCCCGATTCTCGGCGAAGGTCTGCTCGGGTCCTTTGTCGCGCCGTCCTGGAGTTGCGAATGGTCGTACCGGAACGGCGCGGCGTACCTCGGTGAGGATGCGTGGACGCAGGTTTCCGCTCCCTACCGGCTGGCCCGGCCCAATAGCCCCGTGGCCGTCCTTTCCAGCGAACTCACGATGAGTTCCGGAGAGCTGACACTCCTCACCTTCATCGGCAGACCGAATACGCGCATCTTCGGCGATCCGACGTTCGGCATTCCGACCTCCAACAGCGATACGGTCGTGGAGGACGGCGCCCTGCTCCTGCTCACCACGTCGCTTGGCGCGGACAGGGGCGGGCAGACGTACGACGGGCCGATCAATCCTGATACGTGGATCCCGGTCGATTGGGCCCGGCTGGGCGCCGAGGACGACCCGGTTCTCGGCGCGGCGCAGGAGTGGCTACGCAGCCAATTCACGCCGTAGCCACCGGTCGCGCCTACCGCCAAACAGTCCCTCGCATTCGAGATCGAGCAAAGCGGTACCATCACCAAACGATTCCCCGGGCGTCCAGGCGGTTTCGCTATTGAAGATGTCCAGGGTAGTACTCGCGTGCGGTGGTTCGAGAGGAGAGCACACCATTGTTTGCGCCGCGCCGGACATTCTTGTGCCGGATAGGGCTTGCCGCCCTCTTGCTCCTCCTCGCAGTTGGCCCCACAGCGCTGATGCCTCAGGCCGCTGCCCAGGTGTCCGACGCCGGCTCCTTGGCCGATCTCCTTCCGGCGGTGCGTGACGAGACGCTGGCAACCACCAAGGACGAGCTGGATGAGTACGTCCTGACGGTGACGCTCGATCCCGCAACCGGCACGATCTCGGGCAGCGAGCAGGTGGTCTACCGCAACTCGTCCGGCGTTCCCCAGAGCGAGGTCTATTTCCGCCTTTTCCCCAACGCGGACTATTACGACGAGGCATCGCTGACGGTTTCCGATCTGACCGTCGGTGGCGAGCCGGCGACCGGTGAACTCTCCGCCTCCGACACCGTGCTGCGCGTCCCTCTGAGTAGCCCAATCGATCCCGGCGCGACCGCAACGATCGAAATGACGTTCACGACCGTGGTGCCGGCCGACTCCCAGGGTAGCTTCGGCATCTTGAGCCGCTCCAGTTTTGCCGGCACATGGATACTCAGCGACTGGTACCCCAGCCTGGCCGGCTACGAACCCGATCGCGGCTGGCGCATCGACGCGCCGACCTCGTTTGGCGATCCGACCTTTGCCGAGACGGCACTTTACGACGTGTCCGTCAACGCCCCGACCGACCTGATCCTCGTCACTAGCGGCATCGAAGTCGACGCCGGTGCGGACGGCGAAACCGAGACACGCCGTTTCGTCGCGGGGCCGGCGCGCGATTTTTCGCTCATTGCGGACGACGATTATGTCGCATTGGAAGCCACTTCCGGCGATACGATCGTCAGGGCCTACGTCAGTCCCGGCCAGGAAACCGCCGGGCAGACCGCCCTCGAGGTCGCCGTGTCCGCCCTGGACCTGTATGGGTCGTGGTTCGGACCCTATCCCTACCAGGAGCTGGACATCATCGCGGCGCCGCTGGCGGGGGCGCTGGGCGTGTCCTGGTCGGGGATCATCTACCTCGATGGACCAGGACTGCTGGGGGTGCTGGCCCCGAACGATCCGGTCCGGTTCTCCTCGATCGTCGCCCACGAGGTCGGGCACCAGTGGTGGGGCGGCCTGGTCGGGTTCAATTCCAACGACCACACCTTTCTCCTGGAGGGGCTGACCAACTACGTCTCCATCCTCTGGATCGAGGCCACCTCCGGCCGAGACGCCGCCATCGCGGCATTGAGGGCCTCCCTGGCCGCGCCCTATATTGCCCTTCTCCAGGCCAGTGGCGACCAGGTTGCCGATCTCCCCATCGCCGAAGGACAAACCGGCCGGAGCACCATCGCCTACGCGAAGTCGTCCCTCGGGTTTTTCGCAATCGACGAAACGATCGGCGACGACGCCTTTCGGACCGCCCTGGCCGCCTTAGCCACCGATTTTGGCTTCGGTATCGCCGAGCCGGTGGACGTCGAGGCCGCCCTCGAAGCGGCATCCGGGCAGGAACTGGACGAACTCTGGCGATTCTGGTTTGAGGCGGCGGAGACGACACCTGCCGACGTGGAGGCCCTGTTTGCGTGAGCGCCCTTGCTCCCAGGCCGTCTGCCCCGAGTCCTACAACGTCGATTCCACCTGCGGCCTGATGAATGCCCCGGCCAAGTGAGGCGCATCTACAACGACGCTGGCAATAGACCGGCCGGATCTACACGCCCCGCAGACCGTTGGCGACACCATTCACGGATTGATCTGTGCTGATGGCGACTCCTGCTGAACCGTCCAGATCCGGGGCGAAGTCGTTGGAGTGACGCCAACCACTATCGTGGCCCAGCAAACAGACTTGTAGCATACGCTACTTACAGTGACCGAGTTTATGCCTTAGATGGGGCCACCTGCACCGAACTCTGGACCCGCCGGGTGGGGACAAACCGGGTGCTGGCAATTTCCGCTGGCATGGCCTTGGTGCAAGATAACACCCTCTATTTCGTGGAAATCCGTTGGGCATTTCGCGACCGGCGACCTGGGCAGCTCCCCTTCCGACCCCGCCGAACCGGGTCAGGATCGACGATTGCCACCAATCCCGTAGCCGGCATCTTGATACAGAACATAGCAAGTCTATTGACTTCCATTGAGTCGCCATGCTATAGTCTTTGCGTAGCGATCAAGAGAGTCGCTCCGCCTACAGGAGGCTCCTCGGATCGAAGAGATATAGGGGGCTTGTAATACACGGAGGTCCGTAAGATGAGTCAGAGCACGCTGTCTCGTTGGCCCGCGAGTGAGTTCGTCAGCCTTCGGGAAGCCATGGACCGGCTTCTGTCCGAGAGCGTCGTCAACTCGCCATTCCGCACCATGTGGTCGTCTGGGACCAACGGCAACTCGACCCGCGTTGCCATCCCCCTCGACGTCTACGCCACCAGCGATGAGGTGGTCATTGTGGCGTCGGCCCCTGGCCTGAGGCCGGACGATCTTGACATCACGGTCGATCAGGGGACCGTCACGATCACTGGCCAGATCCACAACGCCGCCGCGTCCGAGGAGGGCAAGGGAGCGACCTGGTACCTGCACGAGTTGCCCTACGGCTCCTTCCAGCGCAGCATTTCCCTCCCGTTCGAGGTCGATTCCGCCCAGGCGGACGCCGCCTTCGAGCACGGCATCCTGCGCCTGCGTTTGCCGAAGGTCGAGCAGGCCCGCCCGAAGCAGATCAAAGTCCGCGTCGGCGGCACCGAGTCCGCACCGGATGTCCAGCCCGAGGCCATCACCGAGGGATAAGACGGCAAGAGCGGCTAGACGGCTAGACGGCCAGAAATGAGACGAACAGACGAGAGGAGGCCGGGAGCGTATCCCGGCCTCCTCTCGTTTCTCTATTGCCGCCCGTCATGCCGGCAACCCGTCGAATGCTATGATCGCCTCAATGGCAACCAACATCTCTCCCGACAACGCGGAGCCGCCGAAATGATCGCAACCAGACGCCTTACCGCTGCCGATCTGGCTCTCGTCGAACTGAATATCGACGACTACGAGATCCTGGACGGGGAGCTGCGGGAGCGGAAGAGCGTGGGGAGACTGCACGGGCGGGTCGGCTTCGATCTCGGGTTGCGAGTCGGGAACTTTGTGCTAGCTCGGAACCTCGGCGAACTCTACACGTCCGACACCGCGTTCATCATCATGAGGGAGCCCCTCTCGGTCCTGAGACCCGATGGCGCGTTCGTCAGGTCCGAACGGCTTCCCACCGGAGATATCGAGTCGGGCTTTTACGCGGTCGTGCCGGATCTGGTGGTCGAGGTCCTGTCCCCGGGAAACCGGCAGGCGGAGATCACGACAAAGATCGAGCGCTACCTCCGTGCCGGCGTCGCCCTCGTCTGGCTGGTCGACCCGCTCGCCCGCACGATCGTGGTCTACTCACCTGGACGAGACCCGATGACGATAGAGGAGGATAGCGAACTCGACGGCGACGCCATCCTCCCCGGGTTCCGTCTTCCCCTGCGCGACATCTTCCGCTAACGGAGGCGGCAAGGCGGCAAGCATAGAGACGAACAGACGAGAGGAGGCCGGGGCAGTCACCCCGGCCTCCTCTCGTTTATCTGCGTCTGCTTGCCGCCTACCCGTCTACCGGATCGCGGCGTCGGTCTTCGGGTCGAAGAAGTGCAGCTTGTCGGGCTCGGCCGCGACCTCGATCTGCTTACCGCGCTCCAGCCGGACGTCCGGTGGCATGCGGGAGGTCAAGACCGTCGAGCCGTTCGTCAGGTAGACGAAGATCTCGTTGCCGAGGAGCTCGACCACGTCGACCGTGACCGGGATGGTCGCGTCCGGCGGGGCACTGCCGTCGAGACGGGAGCGCTCGACGAGGTGCTCCGGCCGCACGCCGAGGGTAATGGTCTGATTGACGTAATTGGAGATTCCGCGGGCAGCAGCGTCCGGCACGCGCATCTTGAAGCTCGGCGTCACCGCGTAGAGCTTGTCACCTTCGCCCTGGAGAGTGACGTCGAGGAAGTTCATCGACGGGGAGCCGATGAACCCTGCGACGAACTTATTGGCGGGCCGGTCGTAGAGCTCCTGCGGCGTCGCCAGCTGCTGCAGGACGCCGAGGCTCATCACCGCGATGCGGTCGCCCATCGTCATCGCCTCGACCTGGTCGTGCGTGACGTAGATGATGGTCGTCTGCACCCGATCATGGAGCTTGATCAGCTCGGCCCGCGTCTGCACGCGCAGCTTTGCGTCGAGGTTGGACAGCGGCTCGTCCATGAGGAAGACATCGGCGTTCCGCACGATTGCGCGGCCAAGCGCGACGCGCTGCCGCTGACCGCCGGAAAGCGCCTTGGGCTTGCGGTCGAGGAACTGCTCGATGTCGAGCGTCCGGGCCGCTTCCCGTACCCGAGTTTCGCGCTCGGCCTTGGGGACCTTGCGCAGTTTGAGGGGATACGCGAGGTTATCCCGCACCGTCATGTGCGGGTACAGCGCGTACGACTGGAAGACCATGGCTACGTCGCGATCCTTCGGCGGCAGGTCGTTGACGACCCGGTCGCCGATGATGATGCGCCCGCCGGAGACCTCCTCCAACCCGGCGACCATCCGCATCGCGGTGGACTTCCCGCAACCCGAGGGTCCAACCAATACCAGGAACTCCCGGTCGGCGATCTCCATGTTGAGTTCGCTCACCGCGGGTTGACTGTTCCCGGCGTAAAGCTTGGTTACCCCGTCGAAGATAACGCGCGCCATCGCAACGTTCCTCCCGACCACTTTCGACTACAGGGGCCGCTCCCGGCTCCTGAAGCACCCTCCACTACGGCAAGCTACGGTGCTTTGCAGCTTGCGGGTGGATAAGACAACGAAGCGTTACAAGTTGTCAAGCGTTTTTCACAACGATTGTCCGTTCGCACCGGCGCTCCCGCCGGCGGGAGCGTTCCCAGGGGGTCCACGTTGGTCTGCTGTGACAATCCGGTCCGCTCGTCATTGGCGATACCGGTCAACCGAACGGGCAGGGATGATCTGGTCCTCAGCCGCCCGCCGACACCGCGTATTGGCCGGTGCAACTGCTCTGGCCTCGGCCGGGCGCGCTTCGACGGCGATCTCATGGAGGTTGCGGAATGGATCGCGGTTTTTTGGAACGGCGTCTCCCCGGCCGCCCGGGGCTCACGGCCTGACTTGTACCCACATCTCGGACCCTGAAATCGGACGGTCGAAAGATGCCCGTAACCACGGGAAAACGCCCATACGGCCGGCTTTTCCTGGACGTCAAACGCGGGGGCGATGCTGGCGGATGCCGCCGGATGTTCCCCAGTCTGCCGGCGGAATCGAAGCGGTTTTGGAGATGTGGGTACAAGTCAGGGCTCACGGCCCGGGCGAGAACGGGGCGCGGCGACGCTCCGAGAAACCGCGATCCATTCCGCAACCTCCATGAGATCGCCCAGCTCAACAACCAGGTTGTACTGCTCCACCACGGCCACGAGGTACTGGAGCGTGACATCACGATGCCGGATGGCTCGCGCCGACCCGTGACGCTGCCGCCCAACTCGATCGCCGCGCTGGATCGGTGACCGGCGGGTAGGCTTTTGGGACCCCTCGATTCGAGGAAGTCTGGCAAGATAGACAAGATAGAAAGCAAAGTAGCCGCGGCGGCTCCGCCGTGGCCCGGATCACATTGCCAGCAATGACCACGACGAGGGAGGCACCGTGACGGAGCGCGCGGCGACAGAAACTGCAGGGGTGAGCGTCCGGAAGAAGAAGGTCGTCACGTTCGGGGAAGCGATGCTCCGCCTGACCCCGCCCGGCAACGACCGCCTGGAACGGGCGGTCAGTCTTGGGGTAACGGTCGGCGGCGCGGAGCTCAATACCGCGATCGGCCTGGTCTGCCTCGGCGTTTCGGCCTCATGGATATCGGTGCTCCCGGACAACGCGCTCGGCCGGGCAATCGCCCGCGGCGCCCGGGGCGGTGGCGTCGATATCTCCGGGGTGCGTTGGGTGCCGGAAATCGAGGGACGGGCCGGGATCTATTTCCTGGAGGAAGGGACCGATCCCCGCCCCTCGTCTGTCACCTACGATCGGGCCAATTCGGCCATCGCCCGCAGCCAGGGCGGGCACTTCGACTGGCCATCCCTCTTCGCCGGTGCATCGGCCTTCCACATCTCCGGGATCACGCCTGCCGTCGGACCCGGCGCCCGCGAGGATTCCGTGGCATCGATGACGGCCGCCAAGGATGCGGGCCTGACCGTCTCGTTCGACCTCAATTACCGATCGAAGCTGTGGACGGTGGATGAGGCACGGGCGTGCTTCCAGGAAGTGGTGCCCCGCGCCGATATCCTCTTTGCCTCTCGGGGTAACCTGCGCACATTCTTCGGCTTCGACGGAGAGGCAGAGGGGATCATGCGCCAGGCCCAGGAGCACTTGGGCGTCAAGACCGTCGTCCTGACCCGGAAGAAGGGCAAGGCAAGCCGGTCGATCTCCCTCTCCAGCATCGCCCTCGGGGCCGATGGCCAGATTGGCGAGAGCCCCTGGCGCAAGGTCGAGATCGTCGACCGCCTCGGCGGCGGCGACGCGTACGCCGCCGGATTCCTCGCCGCCTACCTCGACGATCCCTCCGACATGACCCACGCCGCCTCGCTGGGCACGGCCGCCGCCGCGGTCAAGCACACCATGCCGGGCGATTTCCTGGCGACCACCCGGGCCGAGGTCGAAGCGGTGCTGGCCTCCGACGCGGGCGGGGTGCTGCAACGGTAGGCGGGCCTGCGGGAAGACGGGGAGGGGAACGAGGGAGACGAAGGGAGCGTCTGAAGAGTACCGGGACATCGCGGTCGCGGTCCGTCACCATTGGAGGGTCAGATGCCGCCGATTCAATTCCGACCGTTGTTCCTCATGGCGCTCATCTTCGGGGCCGCGCTTGCGCACCCGGCCATAGGTCGGTCGCAGGAACACCTTGACTCCGGCGGGTTGGGCATCTCCCGGGAAGCCTGGGAGGCGATCCATGGCCCCGGTGATCCGATCGACATGCTCAGTCCGGTCTGGGGAGAGTTGAGCGCCTACGCCTTCGACGGAGGGATGTACTACGTGGCGTTCTCCGGCTCGAAAGATTCTGGCGGCGGGATCGTCGTCTCGCTCGAGGTGGCCTTCGAGACGGGCATCGTCTCGGACGACGAACTCAACGCGGCCATCGATCCCCTAATGCCCAGCGACAAGACGTACGCCGACAGCTACTACCTGCCGCCGGCGCCCGGCGCGCTCTCGGCCCTGAGCATCTTTCGGTACGACAGCGCCACGCTTGACGCGGTTCCATACGCGACCGACACCTTGGAATCGACCTTCATCGTGTTGAAGGTGGGACGGACCGAAGCGATTCGAATCGCGAGTGACTTCGACGCCAGCCTGAACTTCGAAACGACGGTTACCCGGGTCAATATCGCAGTGGCGATTCCGGAGGGGTAGTAACGCCGTCTCCGGGTCGCCCGGGGCTCACGGCCCGGGACACGGGGAAGGCGCTTGACGATTCCGCCAGCGAGGTTGCTATGCCGCACCTGATCACGACGCTCGGGCCAAAATCCCGGGAAGAACTCGGCAGGATCCTGCCGCACGAGCACGTCTTCGTTGACCTGCGTACCTGGGACCAACCCGGGTACGGCGAGGCCGACGCCGCCGATGTCGTCCGCCTCATGGCCCCGGAAATCGAGCGCATCCGCGCCCTCGGCGTCACGGCCCTGGTCGAGCCGAGCGGGATCGGCGTCGGGCGCCGCGCTGACCTGATCCTGGCCGTTTCGAAGGCGACCAACTTCCCCATCGTCGTTCCGACCGGCGTCTACCGCGAGCCGTGGATGCCGCCCTGGGTCCACGACGCCAGCGAGGATGAGCTGCGCGAATGGATGATTGGCGAGTTGACCGGCGAGATCGAGGGCACCGGCGTTCAGGCCGGTTGGATCAAGGTCAGCGCCGGTGACGACGGCATCACGGCAGCCGAGGCGAAAGTCCTACACGCGGCCGGAGCGGCCGCCGCCGCGACGGGTGCCACCGTCGGCAGCCACACGGCCCGCGGCCGGGTCGCACTGGAGCAACTCGCCATTCTGGAAGGCGCCGGAGCCCGGCCGGATCAGTTCATCTGGATCCACACCCAGATGGAGGCCGATACCGCGATCCACCACGAATTCGCCGCCCAGGGAGCCTGGATCGAGTACGACACCATCGGTGAGCCCGGGTCCGACGACCGCTATATCGACCTGATTCGACGCGCGATCAACGCCGGATTCGAACGCCAGTTGCTCCTCAGCCACGACCGCGGCTGGTACGATCCGGCTCAGCCCGGGGGCGGCACTCCGCGTCCCTACACCTACCTCTTCGAGACCTTTTTGCCCAAGCTCATCGACTCCGGCATCCCCGAATCAACCGTGGAGCGTCTCATCACGGATAACCCGTTCCGGGCGTTTGCGCGATAAGGACCGGCCCGTGCCGTGCCCCGGATTGAAATCCCGGGCTAAACCAACGAAACCTCTCCGAGGTTGATCCTTTCGGCGGTCCATCCGCCCCGTCCTTAGAGGCCGCCGCACCCCGGGTTGAAACCCCGGGCTGAGCCCGACGAAGCTCTTCCAGGGCTGAGAACGACGACACGTGTTCCGAGGGTTTTGATAGGCGCTCTTAGTCCCGGAGGGACTTCATAGGTTGAGCGCCAGGTTTCAACCTGGCGTCCGTCGGCACGGCGGTTCGACCAACCCGCGATACACGACGTGCGCCTTACCGCCGAATGCGCTTCGGACGCGACGATTGAGCTGGCCGAGGAGGCAAGAGTGCGTCGCCGGACGCCGCGTCGTCCACCTCTTCCAGCGCCATTGCATCTCCGAGCACCTGCTCCGCGAGCCAGTCCATCGACTCCATCCCGGCCCGAGCGATGATGACCGCCGCATCCGTCCGGTCCTGGCCGGAAAGGGTATGCAGGGCATCGACCGGGCGGCCGGGGAAGCGTTCGACCAGGTCGTACAGGATCTCCTCCATCGCCATCACATCGAGGGGCATGAAGCCCCCGATCGAGAGGGTGACATCGTCAACCGTCGCCAGCCGCCCGGCGAAGCGCTCACCGAGGAAGAGGGGATTGCCGTAGGCCTCCTCCGCGACGAAGGTCGGCGGTCCACCGAGCATGTCATGGACCTGGATGCCGACGCCCTCCTCCACCCCGTCGATGAGGAAGACGGAGATCCGGGCCTCCGCCAGGGCCCGCAAGAGGCGGCCTTCGCGTGAACTCAGATCGGGAGGGTGCGTCCGGGCGTAGCGCTCTATGACCGTCTCGCCATCCCGCCGAATCTCGTACAGCGCGAACTCATAGACGGCGCCCAACTCGTGCTGACCCCTGAGGTCGAGCTGGCCATCGACCAGCAGCCCGAGGACCGTGGCGGACTCGTCCAGCAGCGACTCATCCACCTGGCTGCCCATCGGCCGGAGCACCCGCTCGAGGGCCTTCAGGTACCGGTGGTAGGCGATCGTCCGTTCCGACTTGGCTCCGCGCTTCGGCATCGCGCGCTCCCTCCCTAACCGGGCGTGCGGGCGTCGATCACTCGGGAGCTGCGGTTGAGTCGAGGCGTGGCGATGTCCCTAACTGGCGATTCCCGCGGCCGTTTGCGCCTGCCCGGTCGCACTGGACGTGCGATCGACCGCCGTCGGATCGGCGGGCGTGGAGGCATGTTCCAGCCATTCGTCCCGGAACCAGTGCTTCTGCCACGGGATCGCCACCCGGTTCTTGTGGGTGGTGAAATCGACCAGGACCACGGGCAGACCGTACGGGCCGCGTGGATTAATGTCGATGACCGTCCCGACCGCACCTTCGAACCGCGCTTCCATAGAAGTGAAAAACATCACGTTGACGCCAGGAACACCGCGTTTGCTCTTGCCCTTGGGCAGCGTCACCCGGACCTCGTCACCAACCCCGATTCGTGCCACGTTCCTGCCTCCGCGTCCCAGATAGCCGATATCGCGCAGTATAGCGAACCGGATGGCGCCCACGAACCAGGCCACCAGCACGCCGAAAAGGCCGGCACGCAGTCGCATTCAAGGTCGATATTGATTTTATTGAATCGGTATTGACAAATATCAAGGTATGGGTTAGATTCTTTCTAGACGAGTCACTGGACTCCATTCCGGCGCGATCCGTCGGCAGCCAACCCTCGGCGAACGGCTCGATACCCATTCCACACCCCAGATGAAGGAGATCCACCGTGGCCATCCCAACGGTGATAGGACGCTGCCCCGTGTGCGGCGACGAACTCACGGTTACCAGGCTCCACTGCCAGGCCTGCGACACCGGCATCGACGGCCGCTTCCGCCTCGGACGGTTCGGCCGGCTCTCCCCGGAGCAGCTTGATTTCGTCGAGGTCTTCCTGAAGAACCGCGGCATCATCAAGGATGTTGAGAGCGAACTCGGCATCTCCTACCCGACCGTCCGCGCCCGCCTCGATGACGCTCTCCGGGCGATGGGCTTCACCGCCAGCGACGACGGCACCGAGCCGAAAGCCCCGGCCGGACCCGCCCGCGAGGACCGCCGCAAGATTTTGGAAGAGCTTCGCGCCAAGAACATTACCGCCGACGAAGCCGCCCGCCGGTTGTCGGCCCTCTCTGAACGCGGCAACCGCTAGCCGGTACGCACCGACACCTGGAGGAACGCTGCGATGAGCTCGGCTACCGATACCGACGCCAGCAACCACGACGTCCCGAGCGCTCCGAGCGCCCCGCACGCCCCAGCCGCGCCGAATGATCCAACCACACCGATCACAACCGTTTCCGACGCCGACGAACGCCTGCAGGTGCTCCGGCTGCTGGAGAACGACGAAATCACCGCCGATGAGGCCGATCAGCTCCTCGACGCCCTCGACGCGTATCCCTCAGTGAATCGGTCACCGTCCGCGTCGACCCCACCGGAGTCCGGCTCGATCGAGGACATCCGACCTCGTTCGAACGGCGGCAAGCGTGAGGCACCGAAACTCCGGATCCGCGTCTCAGACACGCAGTCGGGGAAGGCACGGGTGAACCTCACCATTCCCCTCGGATTCCTGGACGCCGCTTACCGACTGGCCAGGCGGGTGGCGCCGGGGCGTGTTCCCGCCGTCGAAGACCTCCAAGAAGCCGTCCGCACCGGGTTCCAGGGTCACCTGATCGATGTCGTTGACGGCAACGAGCGCGTCGAAATCCTGGTCGAATGAGTTAGGCCATGCCGTCAATCGACCAGCTGTCGCACCGACCAAGAGGACCACGATCATGACAGAAATCCACTACCCCGACTCGACCGGCGACCTTCCCGTTCAGTTCTCGATCGACCCGTCGCGCCCCTTAGAGGTCATCGCCCACAACCGCAACGGTGAATTGACTATCCGTGGCACCCAGCGGAACGACATCCTCGTCCGGGCAACCTCATCCGACGGCGATGACGAGGTCGAGGGCATCCGGATCGAATACGCCAACAACCGCCTGGAGGTCCGCACCGATCACCGCGGTCAAGGTCGCGGCTCCGCCCGTGAGGCCCGCCGCGCCGCCCGCGAAGCCAGCCGCGAGGCCCGCCGCGCCGCCCGCGAGGCGGCCCGCGCGGTCAGCGCGGCCACCGACGACATCTTCCGGCGCCGCGAGGGCCAATTCAGTAAGGGCGGACTCCTCGGCTCCTGGCAGATCGACTTTGACGACCACATCAAGCACGAGCTGCGCGACATCTTCCCGTTCGGCCGGGGAGGAACCGTGAACCTGGAGATTGAGATCCCCGCGGCCGGCGTCGAATCGCGTGTCGAGGCCCACACGACCAGCGGTGAAATCCGGATCGAGGAGGTCCACGGCGCCGTCGATGCCGCTACCGCCTCCGGCGAGATCTTCCTGCGGCGGGTGAGCGGCGACCTGACCGTCCAGTCCGCTTCCGGCGAGATCACCGTGATCGAGCCGACCGGCACGCTCCGGGCACGCAGTGCCAGCGGCGAGTTCAGTGTCAATGAGGGCTCCCTGGAGCAGTACGTGCTCCACACGGCCAGCGGCGATGTCAACCTAGCCACCACCCTCATCGGCGACGGCCCATACCGGATCGATGCCGTCAGCGGCGACGTCAATCTATTGCTGGACGCCCCTGGGCACCTGCTCGACCGCGGCGTCTCGATCCAACTCCAGACCGTCTCCGGCGACCTGAATGTCTCCGGCGGGGCGCGCAAGATCAACCGCCGCACCTGGCACTACGGACCGGAGACCAAGAACGCCATTGAGATCGCCACCCGGACGGTTTCCGGGGACGCCAACGTCACGCTCTCCCGCCGGCCAGAAGGCAACACCGCACCCCGGACGACCGGCCCAGACGACGCTACCCGGCCGATCCCATCCACGCCGCCGCCTGTACGCGCTGAAGCGACCGACCCTATCCAGCCCATTCCACCGCTGCCACCGACCCCTCCAGTCCCGCCACTTCCGTCCGTCCCACCGCTTCCGCCGACGCCCCCAACGCCACCGACTCCACCGACACCACCGACTCCGGTCCTGGCTGAATCCGACCAGTCCAGCGCCCCAGCTACGACCAGCGAGGAGACCGGTCAGACGCGACATCCCTTCGGTCGTCGCCGAGTCGGAGTCCAAGGGTGACGCTCTCAGCCGCCTGGCTGACGAGATGTCCGCATCGCTCAACGGCGACGGCGTCACGACCTACTCCTACCCGCCGGAGGGGTCCGCGAAGCCGGACAGCTCCACGGCCCAGGCCGATGACCGTTTGGCTGTCCTGGCCGCCCTTGAGCGGGGAGAGATCGACATCGACGAGGCCATGCGCCGTCTCGACGGAGCTTCCGCCGAAAGCTAATCCGTAGACAGTCCACCGTCCCGCAACCGCGCCCATCAGGGCCCGGTAACCGCCCGGCGCGCCAACATTCCCCGTCGTCCGCCACCCATTAGGCCGTTCGAGATCAAGGAGGATCGACATGTATCACAGCGCCATCGAACTCCAGGCTATCGCCGAAGCCCATCAGGAAGATCTTCGCAACGAGCGGTACTGCAAGGCCTCCACCCGCGGCACACCCAGATTCCTGGCAAGTGTCCGTCGCACCCTCGGTCTCGCGCTGATCTCGGCCGGAGAGGCAATTGCCGATCGGCGGTCCGCCCGCCCACGCGCCAACCTGAAGTCTGTCCCCGCCGCCAGTACCTCCCGGCTCGCAAGCTAAACCACGGAACTGGCCTGCTGAAGAGCCGCTCGATGTCGACTGACCGGTTCGCGTGAGACCATCACCACAGTCCGGAGCAACGCCCGTGACCGCCACGCCCGCCGTCTCCCTCGAAGTCGCCGCTCGGTTTGTCGCCACGATCGAACGGCGGCGCCTGCCGCTCGCCGCCCTGTTCACCGCGACCGGCGTGTCGCTCCTCGGACGGCAAATCGCCACGATCTCGATCCCCTGGGCCGTCTACACCGCCACCGGCTCGCTGTCTCAGACCGGCCTGACGGCGACCTGCCTCATCTTTCCCTGGCTGCTGACCGATCCTACCGGCAACACGTTCGCCGCCCAAATTGGTCATAAGCCGGCGAGCATTGCCGCAGGCATCGTGGGCGGAATTACGGTCGCCGCGATGTCTCTCCTCAATCTGGTGTCCGAGATCCCCCTCGCCACGATGCTCCTGGTCGCCGTGCTCTTTGCCTCCTTCACCGCGATGGGGAGTGCCTCCAGGCATGCCTTGATGCCCGAGGCAGCCGAGCAGGCAGGAAGCTCAACCGAACGGGTGGGCAGTGCGCTCCAGACCGTCGCGCGGTTGGGGATCGTGGTTGGGTCGATTCTGGCCGGACTGGGAATCAGGCAGATCGGCCCGGATCCCACCCTGGGGATCGCCGCCGCGTTCATCGCCCTCGCCGCCGCGGCGGACGTTCTCCTCGTGTCGCCGGCCTACCCAACTCCCTCACTCGAACGGTCCCGGTTCGTGATCCCGTCCGCAATATCGACCCAGCATCAGGCCGGCACCCCAGACCAACCCTAGGGTAAACACCCTAGACCGACTAGGGTGTTACTCGGGAGAACGCGGTGGCTTCCCGAAAAAATGAGGCGTTCTCCCGATGTTGTGGGGCGCTGGGTCGGGCATCATAGGGTCGTGGTCGGGGGACGAGCCCCGGACCCGGAACGAGAAGCCCACCGCGACCCCGACGGGCGCGGCCACCGAGAAAGAGGACCGGAGCCATGTCCATCACCCACGTCATCCGCGCCTAGACCATCCGCTCCTTCGCCCGGTGGCCAGTCCCACCGAAAGCGCCCGGACATTCACCACTGCCCGGCGGCCAGCATCACGACATCGACCCAGCTCGCCAGCCGCCCACCAGCCAATCCGGGCGCTCCCAACACCCCCCTTCCTTTCCCACCATCCTTCCCCACTTCCCACACCAATCGACACCGGCGGCGGCCCCAGCCAGGCCCCGCCGGTTCGCGTTTTCCGGCTCGCTCTCGGCCGGCGACGCCCCCGTGTATCGCAGGGCACATCTCGGGTTTGGGCTGATTCCCAAGCCCAAACCCGCGAAATAGAGTGCCGGAATGGCAAACAAGAGGCGGTGGCCGGCGCTATAGCGCCGGCCACCGCCCTGACCTGGCGGAAGGCCCTACCCTCTTGGCTGGTGCCTCAGTCCGCCTACCTGATCTACTCAACGATCCGCGGCCCGATCGTTGACTGGTATCCTTACCCGTTCTTCAACCCGGACGAAGTCGGCGGCTACGGCGGCGTGGCGGCCTATGCGGTCGGCATCGCAGCACTCGCGGCGCTGGGAACCTGGGTCATCGTCTTGACTGGCCAGAGAGTCCGCATCGCCGTCGCCCCCGAGCCGGCCACCGCCGCTACTCAGGTCGCGCCGACCAATCCGCCTCACGCGCCTACGCTGCTTGCCGTTAATCGCGACGGAGGAAGTGATGCGCTTTGGCGTGCATGTCCCCAATTTCGGTGATTTCGACGATATACGGGCCATCGCCGACCTCGCACACGAGGCTGAGGCGGCCGGCTGGGATGGGTTCTTCCTCTGGGACCACATCCTGTACGCCAGGGCCAAGCGACCCGTCGTCGATCCCTGGATCGCCCTGGCGGCAATCGCCATGCGGACCGACCACATCCGCTTCGGGCCGCTGGTGACGGCCTTGCCGCGGCGGCGTCCCTGGAAGGTGGCCCGGGAGACCGTGTCGCTCGACCACCTCTCGGGCGGGCGCCTGATCCTCGGCGTGGGGCTCGGCTTTCCCCCCGATAACGAGTTCGCGCGGTTCGGGGAGGATCCGGATCCGAAGGTCCGGGCCGGCAAGCTGGACGAAGGGCTCGACATCCTCGTCGGGCTGTGGAGCGGCAAGCCGTTCCAGCTACGACGGGCAGCATTACCGTCTGGAGCGGACGGTGTTCTGGCCGCCGCCCGTCCAACAGCCACGGATTCCGATCTGGGTCGCGGGCACCTGGCCGCGCAGTCCGGCTCCCTTCCGCCGGGCCGCGCGCTGGGACGGTGTCTGCCCGGAGGGGGCGGGCAAGATGACGCTCAGCGACCAGCGGGCAATGTTGGACTACATTCGGCAACACCGCACGGATCCCGGCCCGTTCGACGTCGTTCGCGCCGCCAGGTTGCCCACCGGCGACGCGAGCGAGGTGCGTGCGGCCATCATGGCGTGGGCGGACGCAGGCGTGACCTGGTGGATCGTCGGAACAACCGGACGGCCCGGCGCATTCGCGGAGATGCGCGAGCGCATCGTGCAGGGACCGCCGAGGCATCTGAGTCGCGACAACCAGGGAGGGCGCACACGCCCCAGGCGCGGCGATCTCCCCGGCGACTGGGGCGTAGACGAGATCCCGCAGGCGGTCCAGCAGCGTCAACCGCGTTGTCGCAAGTCCGGCCGCTCGTGGCATCATCATTGCCGAACACCGGCGCACCGCCGCGGCGTTCCCACTCGGGCACGGCGCCGGGCGCATCAAGGACAGGGATCATCTGGTGGACGGGCGGCACAACAGGGACGATAGCGAGTTTGAGGGCGGCAACGGGCGCGGCTTTGACGGACGCGACTTCAGCCCCTCGGAAGAAGACATCCTCGACGAGCTGGCCGGTCTGGTCGATCAGGATCCCGACGCCTTTTCCGGGCTCGACGTAGACGACGTCGCCGCCCTGCCACTTTCCGGCGAGGACGACGATGACGACCGCGGGCGTTCCAGCCACGACCGCGAGGACGACGATCAACCGGAGCCGGAGCCGCTGTCACTCTATCCGGATTGGGAATACACCACGATCCTGATCGATCCGCTCTACTCTGCCGGTCTGCTCAACGACCAGGTGCAAGCGGATCTCACCGCTTCAATGGGCCGGGCCGGCGCGATCTCGCAGGCCCGCCAGCTCCTGTCTCCGGTGCAGCAGGCGCTGACCGATGCCGGTTTCTATGCCTACAGCACCGTCGACGACCAGAACCGGTGGACCATCGCCGCCGACGACGAAGCGGGCCGGATCGACGCCTGGGTCGGCTTCGGCGGCTTGGTGCTCGCGCTATGGACATCCTCCCCCGGCCTATTCGCCGACGTCGAAACCCCTGGCGCCGCCGCAGGATGGAGCAGGCAGTCCAGCGGGCGCTCGTCCGGGTCTCCCGCGGCATGCTGGAACCACACCAACGCGCGATGTGGGACGAAGCGGAGCAGGGCATCGCCGTCTCCGCGCGCTTCTTGATTCCCCCTGCCCGGGCCGACGAGGCCGGCGCCATCGTGCGCGCCCGGCTGCCGGAACTGGTTGAGTTGCTGGAGCGGGTCGAACGCCAGGTAACTGACTAAAGGTGTGTCATTCGTATTTGCCGGTGCGTTCGACCTGGTAGGGGCAGGGCTTGCCCTGCCCATGTTCCCGACCAGGAGGCCGGGCAGGGCAAGCCCTGCCCCTACCAGGTGGTAAACCGGGAATCACTTGCAACGACATAGTTGAGCCGCGAAACCCGACAATAGTTCAAGCTGCGAGGAGGCGGGATGGCGAACGGGAACGGGCTTGGCGCACATGCGGCGTTCGACGAGACGGCCTGGGCCAGGAGGATTCAGGGTCGCGCTCGGCCAGGAGCCAGCCGACCTTCTGCTCGCCGGCGGTGAGGTCGTCGACGTCTTCGGCGGCACCGTCTTCCGGGCGAACGTGGCCATCGCGGACGGCCGGATCGCCGGCGTCGGCGACTACTCCAGCGCCGCGCAGACGATCGACATCCGCGGCCAGTTCGTGGCGCCGTCCTTCATCGACGGCCACGTTCACCTGGAGAGCGCGCTCGTCTGGGTGACGGAATTCGCCCGGGCGGTTGTACCCCGCGGCACCGGCGCGGTCGTCACCGATCCCCACGAGATCGCCAACGTCGCCGGACTCCCCGGCATCGCCGCGATGCGGACCGCCACCGCGAGCCTGCCGTTGCACGTGGCCTTCACCGCCCCCTCGTGCGTTCCCGCCAGCCCAATGGAGAGCCCTGGTGCCAACTTCGATCTCGCCGAGATCGCGGAGATGCTCTCCTGGCCGGAGACGGTCGCCCTCGGCGAGCTGATGAATTTCCCTGGGGTCCTGGCAGCCGACCACGGCCTGGCCACCAAGGTCGGTCTCTCGGTCGGCCGCCGCCGCGACGGCCATGCCCCCGGCGTGCATGGACACGCCCTCCAGGCCTACGCGGGGGCCGGTCCGGGATCGGACCACGAGTCGACCGCGCTGGAGGAGGCACGCGAAAAGCTCCGGGCCGGCCTGATGGTGATGATCCGGGAAGGATCGTCCGAGCACAACCTGCTCGATCTGCTGCCGCTCGTGGACGACCGGTCGTATGGCCGCTGCTGCTTTGCCTCCGACGACCGCGACTGCCATCTGCTCCTGCACAGCGGTCACCTCGATGACATCCTCCGCCAGGCCATTGCGGCAGGGCTGGACCCGGTCCGAGCGATCCGGATGGCGACCTGGAACGTGGCCGACTACTGGCGGCTGGACGGCCTCGGCGCGGTCGCTCCCGGCTACCGCGCCAATCTGGCGATCCTGAGCGACCTGCGCGCGATCAACGTGACGACCACGATCTACGACGGCGTCGTCGTGGCGAGGGATGGGGAGTTGCTCACACCCCTGCCACAGGAAATGGTTGTGCCCGGGGCTCTGCGCGACTCGGTCAACCTGGCCCCCCTGCGCCTGACCGACCTTCGTCTTGCTCCGGAGAGCGCCGGGCAGGCAGTTGACCTCATCCCGGGGCAGATCGTCACCCGGGCAATCGACGTGCAGCCGACCATCGTCGACGGCTGGGCCGTCAGCGATCCGGGACGCGACCTGCTCAAGCTCGTCTGCGTCGAACGCCACGAAGCAACGGGCCGCGTCGGCGTCGGCTACGTCCACGGCTTTGGGCTCAAATCCGGCGCCCTCGCCTCCACCATCGCTCACGACGCCCACAACATCGTCGCGGTCGGCGTAGAAGACGCGGACATCCTCGCGGCGATCGCCACCGTCGCCGACACCCAGGGCGGGTTGGCCGCCGTCGCCGCCGGGCGCGTCCTGGCGCACCTGCCCCTCCCGATCGGCGGGCTCCTCTCGGACCGGCCACTGACCGAGGTGGCGGCGACGTACAAGTCGCTTGAAGAGACGGCGAGCGGCATGGGGAGTACCCTCGAATCCCCCTTCGGACTCCTCGCCTTCATGGCCCTGTCGGTTATCCCCGAGGCGCGGGTCACGGACCGAGGATTCATCCGCGTCGGTTAAAGCGATTGCCGGACATGACTTCGTGTCTCTGATACACTAACCCCCATGAACGAGCCACCTAATGTTGCCGACCGTCTCTTCAACACTCCGGCGATCACAACCCCGATTTCCCCAGCCGGCCTGGAACGGCACGCCTACGACATCGTCGTCATCGGAGCCGGGGTGGCTGGGCTGGCGTTCACCCTCCGCCTGCCCCAAGGGCTTCGAGTTGCCCTGTTGACCAAAAGCGTCCTCGGCGAGAGCAATACCCGCTACGCCCAGGGCGGGCTGGCCGCGGCGGTAGGAGCCGACGACTCCCCGGAGCTGCACGAGATGGACACCCTGGCCGCAGGGGCCGGGTTATGCGATCCCGACGCGGTCCACACCCTGGTCGAAGGCGGTCCAGCGGCCGTGCGCTGGCTACTCAACATCGGCACCCATTTTGACCGGGCAGCGACCTCCAATGGCCAGGGTGACCTCCTCCTGGGCCGCGAGGCGGCCCACAGCCGGCGCCGGGTCCTCCACGCGGGGGGAGATGCCACCGGCGCTGAGATCGAACGGGCGATGGTCGAGCAGGTCCGGGCCAATCCCGACATCGACGTCTTCGCCGGGGCATTTGTGCTCGATCTGGTGGTCTCTGACGGCCGCTGTGCCGGGGTAGTCGCTAGGCTAAGCGATGGCGCTGAGCCGGTCTTCTTCCACGCCCCGATCGTGACCTTGGCGGCAGGCGGCGCCGGACAACTCTGGGCGGTGACTTCCAACCCGGCCGGGGCGACAGCCGACGGGCTCGCGATGGCGATCCGGGCCGGGGTCGCAGTGGCCGACCTCGAGTTCGCTCAGTTCCATCCGACGGTCCTGGCGGTTCCGGGCGCGACGCCCTTCCTCGTCTCCGAGGCTGTCCGAGGTGAAGGCGCCTATCTGAGAGGCGCGGACGGCGATCGGTTCATGCTTGCGCTCCACCCCCTGGCCGAACTGGCTCCACGCGATGTCGTAGCTCGCTCGATCCAGCGGCAGATGGGAATCGACGGCACGGACCACGTCTGGCTCGATCTGCGCCACCTCGACGCCGGTGAAACTCGGGCTCGGTTCCCCACGATCGCGCGGGAACTGGCGAGCAGAGGGTTGGATCTGGCTCGTGATCTCCTCCCGGTGGCCCCGGCGGCCCACTATTTCATGGGGGGGATCGTCGCCGGCTCTACCGGAGAGACGAGCTTACCCGGTCTCCTCGCCCTGGGCGAAGCGGCCTGCACGGGAGTCCACGGCGCCAACCGATTGGCCAGCAACTCGCTCCTTGAAGGGTTGGTCTTCGGCCTGGCCGCTGCCGACCGCATCGCCACATCTGCCTTCCTGACCCCGCCAGCCATTGGGGATCAGGTAGCCCGATCAGCGTTCGATGCGGACGCTCATGCAGAAGACCCTGCGCTGCTTGCGTCCCTACGCGAGCGCATCCGGCGGGCGATGAGCCGCGACGTGGCCGTGGTCCGCGACGCGGACGGTCTGGATCGCGCCGGGCGCGAGCTTTCAGCCATCGCGGATTCGATCGCCGAATCTAGTGGCCTCGACCGTCCCCGGCTGGAGGTGCGCAATATGGCCCTGGCCGCGGCTGGAATCGTCGCCGCGACGTCCCGCCGCCTGGAAAGCCGCGGCGCCCACTTCCGCAGGGACTATCCGGAGACTGACCCCGACCTCGACGGCTGCCACCTCCTCCACCAGAGCGCGTCCGGCGAATGGCGCTACGGCAACCTCAGCGACGCCCTGACGATGGCGACCGCCGTTCAATCACGGTAAAGATTCTTGGACCCAAAGTTTTGTCACCCGTAGAAACGGCCCGCCCCTCGTAGGGGCAGACTGGTGTGTCTGCCCTCCCCGCCTGCCAACCCGGCTCGCCTTCTGGAACCACGTCTCGACCAGGGAACGCCACTTCTGCGTGGCCGGGCAGACACATCGGTCTGCCCCTACGAAGGTTACGACCTTTCAATTATCCGCCCGGCTCGTAGGGGCGCATGGCATGCGCCCTTCACCTTCCACCACAATGCCCGATTCTCGAACTCGGTGTCCGGTCCACCTCAGTCCGCCCAGCCCAACCCCAGGTGCATTGCGAAGAAGCTGAGCTGATCGGCCGCTTCTGAAACACGCTTGTGCAGGGGCTTGCCGACGCCGTGGCCGGCGTCGCGCTCGATGTGCAGGAGGATCGGCCGCTCCTCGGACGGAGCGACGACGTGCTGCATGAGCGCCGCCATCTTGCGGGCGTGGAGGGGATCGACCCGGCTGTCCTGCTCAGCAGAGGTGAACAGGATCGCCGGATACATGGTCCCCTCGCTGACGTGGTGGTAGGGCGAGTAGGCATAGAGCCACTTGAACGCATCGGCGTCCGACGCCGAGCCGTACTCGGGCACCCACAGCTTGGCGATGCTGAACTCGTCGTAGCGCACCATATCGAGCAGTGGCACCGCGCAGTAGACGGCCCGGAACAGTTCGGGCCGCTGGGTGATGGCCGCGCCCATGAGAAGCCCGCCGTTCGAGCCGCCGGCGATACCGAGGTGATCCGGGTCGGTCAGGCCCTGGGCGATAAGCCATTCGGCCGCGGCGTGGAAATCGTCGAAGACGTTTTGCTTCCTATCCCGCATCCCCGCTTGATGCCAGGTCTCGCCGTATTCGCCGCCGCCGCGCAGGTTGGGCAGCGCGTAGCGCCCGCCGCGCTCAACCCAGGCGATCATCGCCGTGAGGTAGCCGGGCGTCCGGCTGATGTTGAACCCGCCGTACCCGGTCAGGATGGTGGGCGCGATCGCCTCCCGTGGCAGATCGGATCGCGCGACCAGGAACATCGTGATCTCGGTGCCATCCTTGGATGGGTAGGTCACCTGCTCGACCGTGAACTTGTCTGGGTCGAAGTCCGGCGCAGGCGGAAGCGCGGCGAAGACGGAGCGCTCGCCACTGACCAGGTCGTACGAAAGCAGTTGGGGAGGGACCACGAACGAGGTGTAGCCGATGACGATCGTCCGGCTGTCCGGCTCCCCGGCAATCCCGGCGACCGTGCCCAGCCCTGGCAGATCGAAACCTCCCAACTCAGATCCATCCAGGCCGTAGCGCCGCAGCCGTGAGGACGCCCGCTCCAGCTCGTCGGTAACGATCTCGCCGCCGGCCAGCACAAACCCATCGATCACCCGGTCGGCGCGCTCCGCCACCACCGTAGCCCACCGGTCGGGATCGGAGCCGATTCCGTCTGGAAGATCGATCGCAACGATTCGATAGTTCGGAGATTTCCAGTTGGTGAGCAGGAGAAGGCGGTCGCCGTCGATCTTCGGGTTCTGGAAGAGGGCGTCCTTGCCGACGACGATCGGCACGAAGTCCGATCCGTCCGCCTCGAGATCGCGGACGTAGACCTCGCTCTTGACCCAGCCCTGGAAGGCACTGGCGACCAACCAGCGACCGTTCTTTGAGAGGGTGAGGTCAATCATGTCCTGGGGCGAGCGGCCCTCGCCGAAGACCTTAGGATCGCCGGCCGGATCGCTCCCGAGCTCATGGAAAAAGGCGTGGCTGTTGTAGTGCTCCTGCCCGGCTGGGACCGTCCCCGGCTCCGGGTAGCGGGTGTAGAAGAGGCCGGAGCCATCCGGCAGCCACGCCACCGAGGAGTATCGGGCCCGGGCGATCCTGTCCGGCCGGCGCTCGCCGGATGCGACCTCCAGCACCTGGAGGGTGCTCCACTCGTCGCCTCGCTCGGAGGTGCCATAGGCCAGCAGCGCGCCGTCCGGCGATGGCTCCCACCAGTCGAGGGCGGTCAGCCCGGACGTGTCGATCGCGTTCGGGTCGACCAGCACCCTGGTTTCGCCGGTACTGATATTCCGGACGTAGAGCACCGGCTGGGACTGGTCGCCGGAACGCTGAACGAAGAAGACGCTGTCGCCGCGCTTGGCCGGCGATCCGGCGGCACCGACCTGGAGCAAATCGTTCAGGCGGGCCTCCAGCACTGCCCTCCCCGGGGCGGCGTCGAGGATTTCGGCGGTGCGGGCATTCTGGGCATCGGTCCAGGCACGGGTCTCGGCGCTTTGGCTGTCTTCCAGCCAGCGGTATGGATCGGGGATCTGCACGCCATGGACGGTGTCGACGACATCTTCACGACGGGCGATGAGGGACTGGTCGGTTGCGGCGGGCATTGAGATGATCCTCCGGGGTCCGAAGCGAGCGCTGACCGCCAGCAGCGCGCGAAGGCGTTTCGACCACGCCTGCTCTGCCGTCCTGGGAGGATACCGGAGAATGACGGAGCCCGGCGCAATAGCGCCGGGCTCGTTGCTTACGGTCCTTTGTGCGGACTTCCCTACCAGATCGTGATCCGCTCCTCTGGCGGAAGGAACATCGGATCGCCCGGCTCAATGCCAAAGGCCTCGTAGAACTCGTCCATGTTCTGAATCGGGACCGTCGCACGTTGCGCGGCGGGCGCATGGACATCAACGCGGACCCGCGTTTCCAACGACTCGTCCCGGATTTCTTCCCGCCAAACGGTCGCCGCCGCCACGAAGAAGCGCTGCTGCTGCGTCAGCGCGACCTCGCCACCGTCCGGGGTGGCATCGAGCCCACCTACCAACGTGGCCAGGGGTGTGGCGGCGGGCGATCCTTCGGCTCCAGGCGTCGCCAGGGTGTCTCCCCGGGCTTCGAGGTAGATCAGCAAGGCATCGTAGGCGACCTGAACGCCGCCGAGATCGGCGACATTCTCGGTGACGGTGTACTGACCGTCGATGTTGATGCCTGGTAAGACCTCGATCGCGTTGTACTGATCGGCCACTCGCCGGTTCAGTTCGTCGAAGGCCGCCTGATCGGCATCCGTCCACCAGTTGCGGAGGTTTCCATCGGCGTCGAACTGCGATCCCTGCAGGTCGAAGGCGTGGGTGATCTCATGGCCGATCACAAAGCCGAGGCCGCCGAAGTTGGAGGCGGGATCGGCCTGGTAGTCGAAGTACGGCGGCTGGAGGAAGGCCGCCGGAAAGATGATCTCGTTGGCGGTCGGGTTGTAGAAGGCATTGACCGTCTGCGGCGGGATAAACCATTCCTCGGTGTCGACCGGCTTGCCGGCCTGGTCCAGGTTGTGGCGGGTAGCGGCGTTCACGGCGCTGAGGAATGAGCCGACGTAGGAATCGGCGATCTCAACCGCCTCGTACGAGCGCCAGCGATCCGGATACCCGATTTTCATCCCGAGGGCATCGAGCTTCGCCAGCGCCTCGGCCTTGGTCGCCTCGGACATCCACGGATTGGCTTCGAGGCGGGCGCGGAAGGCAACGATCAGGGCTTCGGCCAGTTCGGTGACTTGCTCCTTTGCCCCCGGCGGGAAGTGCTCCTCGACATACAGCCGGCCGATCGCTTCGCCGAGCATGCTGCTGGTCACGTCCAGCACGCGCTCCTCAAGGGGAGCCTGCTGCTCTACGCCGGAGAGGACTCCGCCCCGGAAGGAGAAGGCGGTCTCGCCGATGTCCTCACCCAACAAACTGGCGAAGCTCCACAGAACTTCCATCTTGACGAAGTCCTTGAGCGTTTCGATCGGGGTTGTGCTCACGATGCCTTCCAGGGCATCGAGGTAACGCGGCTCGGCCACGACGATCGTGTCGATACCCGTCAGCCCGAGTTCGGCCAGGTAGGCATCCCAGTCCATCAGCGGGTAACGCTCGGCCAACTCGGCGACCGGCGTCGGGTTGTAGGAGAGGGACGCATCCAGTTGCTCTTCGCGGGTAAGGGTCGGTTCAGCGAGTGCCCGTTCCAGCTCAAAGACCGCCTGGGCAGCGTCCGCCGCCGCGGCATCGTCGTACCCGATATACCCGAGCAGTTCGGCCAAAACCTCGATGTACGCCTCGCGAACCTCGGCAGTGCCCTCGTCATCTTCGATGTAGTAATCCCGAGAGGGGAGGCCGTGGAAGGAACCGGAGAGGTAGGCTGCATTGACCGATGAGTCGGCCAAATCCGGGCCGGCGTAGATCCAGTACAGCCCGGTCAGCCAGGAAAATTCCGCGGTCTGCTGAAACTCGTGGAAGTCTTCGAGGGTCTGGATGGCGTCAACGCGGTCCAGAATCGGCTGGATCGGATCGATACCCTGGGCGTTGCGGGTATCAATGTCGATCCCCTGACGGTAGATCTCGGCCACCTTCCACTCGTCTGAGCCTTCCCGAAGATCATCGCTGCTGGCGACGTCACTCAGGAGGGCGAGGAGCTGGACACGGGTGCGATCGATGAGTTCGTTGAAGACGCCGTACGCGCCTTCGTCAGCGGGAATCTCTGTTCGATCGAGCCATCCGCCGTTGGCGAACCGGTAGAAGTCCTCCCCCGGATCGACCGAAAAATCCATGTCGGCGGGATTGATCCCGTGGACGACGGCATCTTCAGATAGCCGGGCGAGGGTGAGGGTCGGCGCAAACAGGGAGAGCGCGAGAAAGACCGCAAGCAGCGGCGTGACGAAGGACCACCGAACCCGGCGTTGTCGAGCCACGGACGTCTCCTGATGCAGGTGCATACCAGCGGGCCCCGGCGTGCAAACGGTCGACCCTTACCCACGGGAATGCGGGGAGGCATTATCCGCCTGCTTCACGGAATAGCCAAAGGGCCGACCAGGATTCCGAGGACGATCCTGACCATCAGGTCTGCCCCGTCCATGTGACAAGCGTTACCCTATGGATGTCGAATGCCGGTGCGCCCTCGTCTTCCCTGTTCACCACGCACAGTGCAGCATCCAACGGATCGCTCATCGCCACACCGCCAGTTTGCTGTATCGCCATGAGGTGTTGATGAATTCCGACCCGAAGCCCTCCTCAACGAACGCCCTGCTCGGCTACCCGGAAGACGCCCGACTGCTCATCCTCAACGCCGACGATTTTGGGATGTGCCACGCCAACAACGAGGCCATCTTGCAATCGCTTCTCGACGGAGTCGTCACCTCGACGACCCTGATGACGCTCTGCCCGTGGGCGCCGCAGGCGATGCAATTGCTGCGCGAGCATCCCGACATCCCGTTCGGGGTCCATCTCACCCTTGTCACCGACTTCCATATCTACCGCTGGGGACCGGTCGCCTCGAAATCCGCCGTTCCGACCCTGGTCGACGAATCGGGCTACCTGTTCCAGTACGACGCCCAGAAGGTCATGCTCGCCCAGGCTAAGATCGAGGAGGTCGAAGTCGAGTTCCGGGCGCAGATCGACACGGTGCTCGCCGCCGGCCTCCGACCGACCCATCTCGACTGGCACTGCCTGGCCGATGGCGGGCGGCCCGACATCTTCGAACTGACCTTTCGCCTGGCGCAGGAACATGGGCTCGCCATGCGCATCCACCTGCCCGAGTCCGCCGCCTACTGCCGAAAACACGGACTTCCCGTCCACGATCACGCCGTGCTCGATAGCTACCGGTACGCGCCGTCCGAAAAGGCAGCCTGGTTCACCAAGCTTCTCAAGGAACTCCCGCCGGGCCTTACGGAGTGGGCGGTCCATCCCAGTCTTGGCGACGCCGAAGCGCAGGCGCTGGAACCCGAGACCTGGCAGATCCGCCGTGCCGACTACGACTTTGCAGTCGCGCCGGCAACCCGTGAGTTGATCGAGCAAGAAGGGATCGTCTTGCTGGACTTCCGCGCGCTGCAACACGTCTGGACAGCCGGCCGGTGAGTCAGATCGAACCGGTGTGGACCTACCAGGACGCCCTGCGCGCGATCTGGGAACGGTCCGGCTACGACCGGGGCTTTATCAGCAACCCGTTTTGGGGCGACGACGCGGCGGCCGTCGGCCTGAAGCGGACCGCGGCACTGCTGGAGCGGATGGGCAACCCGCAACGGCGCTTCGGGATCATCCACGTCGCGGGGAGCAAGGGAAAAGGCTCGACCAGTCTCCTGATTGGCGAAATGCTTTCAGCGGCGGGCTACAGGGTCGGGCGCTACACCTCGCCACACCTGCACGCCTTCCGCGAACGCATCGCCGTCGGCGGAGTGCCGGTTGCGGAAGGGGCCTGGGCGGCGCTGACCGAGCGGGCAATCGGCCTTGCCAAAGTACTCGAGCGGGATCGCCCGGATCTGGGCGAGGTGACGGCGTTCGAACTCACCACAGCGATGGCGCTCGACGCCTTCGCCGCCGCCGGGTGCGAACTCGCGACGGTCGAGGTCGGACTGGGCGGCACCCTCGACTCGACAAACGTCGTCGATCCCCTTGTCTCTGCGATCACCGCCCTCGATCTGGAGCACACGGCGGTCCTGGGCGACACGATCGAGGAGATCGCGGCTCAGAAGGCCGGCATCATCAAGCCTGGACGACCCGTCGCCGTGTCACCCCAGTCCCCGAGTTCGCTGGCGGTCATCTCCCGGATCGCCCAGGAGAACGGCAGCGAGATACTTATCGGTGGCCGCGACTGGCGCGTCCGGGGCTCGTGGCGCGACTTCGCCGCCGAAGGACCGTGGGGTGTGCTCGACGGACTTCGGGTCGGGCTGGCGGGCGCCCACCAGGTTGAAAACGCCGGGACGGCACTTGGCACCCTCTGGCTACTGCGCTCCGCCGGCATCGTCGTCGAGGAACAAGCCATCCGGGCGGGCCTGACACGGGCGACATGGCCGGGCCGCTTCGAGCGTGCATCGCACCCGAACGGCACCCACGTCATCCTCGACGGAGCCCACACTCCCGCATCTGCTGCGGCGCTTACCCGGACCCTGGTCGAAGAAGAGCCGGGTCGCCGGGCCTGGATCGTGCTCGGCATGCTCCGCGACAAACGCCCCGGTGCATTCGCCACCGCCCTCCAACCCGCCGCCGCCGGTTTCATCGCCACCCAGGCCAGAAGCTCCCGCGCCCTCCCCGCCACGGAGGTCGCCGCAGCCATCGCAGACTCCGGCTCCCGCGTCGCGCTCGCCGAAACCGTCTCGGAGGCATTGGACCTGGCGATCGACCGCGCGGGACAGAACGGCCTGGTCCTGGTGACCGGCTCACTAACGACCGTCGCGGAGGCACGCGAGGCGCTGGGGTTGGGGGTGAGGGATCCGGAAATTACCCCCTAATCCCCGTTGCGACGGGCAACAGGGCTGTAGGGGCGGACCTTCGTGTCCGCCCGGTTGGCGACCAACCGATTTCACGTCGGGAACGGGGCTTCTAAATCCGTTGCGTTCCGGATTGCGGCCGGACGGACACGGAGGTCCGCCCCTACGTCGGAGACCACCGTCCCAACTGTTCCCGCCGACCGCCAACGTTCTCCCCCTTCCCCCCTGCCGCGCTACGGAGGAGCGGGGGAAGGGGGCCGGGGGTTAGGGGGCTTTTGCGATCACCTCCGCACTGGATCCAGCGCATTCAAGCACGCCAGGTACTGGTTGACCGATTCGACGAAGGCGGCGTGGCTCCAGGTGAGGGGCGAGACCGACATCGGTTGGCCGGTGTAGGGATGGACCTGCTCGGCCAGGACGCCGCTGGGGAGGGCGTGCCCGACGACCCACTCCAGCAACTCACGCGCGCGAGACAGATCGGCAGCGGTGCGGGCGCGGGCGGCGTACCAATCGGCCAGCCACAGGGTACAGATGAACCAGGGGTTGCCGGGGACGGCGCTGAGGTCCTGGCTGACCTGGTGGTAGTAGTCGTCTTCGTACCGGGCCATGCCGCCGACATCGGTGCGGCACCAGAGCCGTTGTTCCAACGCCTCCATCGTCGAGGCCATCGCCGGGTCATCAGGCGGAAACAGGCCGAACTGGAACGCCCCGGCGATGCTGGCGTCCAGCGTGGAATCCCGTTCGATCGTGCCGTCACGCCGAACGTTGATCATCCGCGAGAAATGGCCCTTGTCGGCGTCGAAGAGGTGTTTGCGGGCCGCCGCGCGGATTGCGGCCGCCTCTGCCCGGTAGCGAGCCGCCCGGTCGTGCTCGCCAAAAGCGGCCACGAAGTTGGCACCTGCCTCGATCCCAGCCACCACCGCGGCCACGGTGTAGGTCGAGATCCCGTGGCGCTCCTCCCACAGGTCATACGATGGGGCGGGGAGGCGGGTGTGCGGCTCACGGAACTCGCAGAGGAAGTCGGCTGCGGTCACAACGAGCTTCCGGTAGAGTCCACCAACGAACTCGACATCCCGGAACCGTCCGAAGTGGGCCCACAGCGCCCAGAGGACCAGCGCCGTCTCGTCCTCCTGGATCGGCAGCTGCCTGGTCCCGTCGGCCGCAATCCAGGGGTGCCAGGAGGAGCCGAGCGATCCGTCTGGGTTGTACTTGTGTAGCAGGAAGCCGCCAGGCGTCATCACTTCGGCGCAGAACTCAAAGAAACGCCTGGGCGTGCGCCCATGGCCCGCCCGAACGAGCGCGTGAGCGACCAAAGCACCGTCTCGCGGCCACATATAGGCGTACGTGTCGCGCCCGAACTGGAGGATATCGAGGTCGGTTGCGGCGATGATCGCCCCGTCGTCGTCGATCTGGGTGCGCAGAATGAGCAGGCTCTGCTTGTAGAGCCGGACTACACCAGAGGGGAGATCGCGGAAATAGCCCACCTCGTCGCGGTTGACCCACAATCGCCAGTAGGCCATTGTCCGCTCGATGAAGCTCTCCGGGCCACGACGCACGACGAGGTCGTGCAACGCGACCACGTCGTCGTACCGAAAACCGGCGGTAATCCAAAGGTGGGCTGTGGCGCTGCCGTGCGCGGGGACAGAGAGGTCGACGCCGCCGACGCAATCGACCGATCCCTGCGTGATTGGGTAGCCGCCCAGCTCGCCGTCTTCCGCATCGCGCCAGGTTCCCTCGCGGCCGTGAACCTCGGACTGGCCGGTCGCCCACCGGGTGAAACCGTCGTGCTCGGCGGTCTGACAGCCGAGGAGCAAGGTTCGGCGTCCTTTGTACGCGATTAAGGCCCGGAGATCGGGCTCCAGGAAGACCGTATCCCCGATCGCGTTGCCCCAGAGGTGGGGATCCAGGTGCTGGAAGAGGCGAACCTGCCGGGCCACGCCCGTGCGATCTCGCACCTCGACCCGCTTCAGGTAGATATCGCGCCCAACATCAACGCAATCGGCACAGACCAACTCTATCCCCAGGCGCTCGTGGGTGCACACCACACGAGTGACCAAAGATTCCGGCTCGTATCGCTGGTCGATCTGCCAGGATTCGGTTGAGAGCCACGCGAACTTGCCGTCGGCCCAAACACCGAACCGGTTCGGCTCGCCCTGCGTCTGGTTCTCCTGACCGACATGGGGGTAGTAGATGTCGCGCAGTTGGTACCCCGTACCGAAGTTGACCAGCAAGGAGCCATTGCCAACGGGCAGATCGCGGGGCATGGTCGGTCCTCCAAGCGAGCATCGACGTTCGTGCGTTTCGATCACGGTACACGAGCGGAACCCAGCCGGGAAGTGGACGATCCTCCGTCCGAATCTGCCCCCCAGAGCCCGCAGACGATCCCGCCGCCCGAGTCGACAATGCAGGGGCACGTCACCGTGACGTCTGGAGGTAGGCCTTGGGGTCCATCCGATCGCGGGCGAAGGCGCTCGTCGATGCCCTCATCCCGTTCGATTGGGCGGTCGAGGGGTCTGCCGGGAGCGTACCGCCGGCGCTGGAACGGGTGATCCGCGACGTGTGCCCGCAATCGGGGCTGTTCGCTCCGAACGTTCCCCGGGAATGGAGCGGAGTAGGGCTCTCGTTGCGCGATCCGATCCCAAGCTGGCCCATGGCCGGGCGTCGGTCGCCAAACTCGTCGCCTCCGAACTGGCCGGGCGCGTCACCGACCGCTGCGTCCAGGTCTTTGGCGGCCGTGGCTATGTCCGCGAGAACCCAGTCGAACGACTCTGGCGCGACGCACATGTCGATCGGATCTGGGAAGGGACGACCGAAATTCAGAAGGACATCATCTCCAGACAACTGGCCAAGCGCGGTCTTGATGCACTCCAAGGCGAAAACGCTTGACGCCACGCACGAGCAAGACGCATCATCGTCAGGTTCGTTCGGGCGCAAGTGGAGACCAGGGCATGGGAGCGTTGGAGGCGGGCGCCCAATGGGGCGACGACGCGCCGATTCAATTAATTGACGTGAGCGTGGACGAAGGCGATCCGCCGATCAGCGGCCGCGTTCCGGTGCCCCTTACCTCGTTCCTGGGACGGGTCCGAGAGATCGAGGCAATCCTCCATCTGCTCGCGCTGCCTGCCACCCGGCTGGTGACCGTGACGGGCCCCGGCGGCGTCGGCAAGACGCGCCTGGCGGCAGAGATTGCCCGGAAGTTGGACCGCGAAACCTACGGCGATGTCGCCTTTGTTCCCCTCGACGCGGTCACCGACGCCGATCTGGTCCTCTCGAGCATCGTCAAGGCGATGGGGTCCCGTGAGATTGCCGGAGAGCGACCGCACGATCTGCTGGTGCGGACGATTCGCGATCGGCGCATCATCCTGGTGCTGGACAATTTCGAGCAAGTGCTGGCGGCAGCAGGTGATATCGCTCGCCTGATCTCCGCCTGCCCGGGCCTGAAGGCTCTCGTCACCAGCCGGGCGCCGCTCCACCTCAGCGGCGAGTTCGAGTTCCCGATGCCGCCCCTGGAGATTCCGTCGGACTGGCCGGACGGCCCGACGCCCACCCCAGAGGCTATCCTCGCCAGCGATGTCGGGGCCCTATTCGTGGATCGCGCCAAGGCGGTGCGGCCCGATTTTGTCCTGACCCCGGAAAACGCGGAGGCGGTAACCGAGATCTGCCGGCGGCTCGACGGCCTGCCCCTCGCGATCGAGCTGGCCGCGGCCCGGACAAAAGTTCTCTCGCCGGCTGCCCTGGCGGCCCGCGTCGGCAACCGCCTCCAATTGCTCACCCGGGGTGCTCGCGACTCTACCCCTGCGCCATCAGACGATGCGCGATGCCATCGCCTGGAGCTACGACCTCCTCATACCGGAGGAGCAGACGCTGCTCCGGCGCCTCGCCGTCTTTGCCGGTGGATTTACCCTCGAGGCGGCCGAAGAGGTGAGCCGGGGAGTCGAGGATGCCCGCCGGGCGGAGGGCGTCAATCCGCGCGCTTTGGTCGAGATCCTCTCGGCCGACCTGCTCGACGCGGTCGCCGCCCTGGTCGACAACAGCCTGCTCCGCTCGGAAGAGACGTCCCAGGAAGAGCGTCGCTTCCGGATGTTGGAAGTGGTGCGCGAGTACGCCTGGGAGCAGGCGGAAGCACACGGTGAGCTAGCCGAAGCCCGGCGCCGACACGCCCTCTGGTACCAGCGCTTCACCGCCGAGGGTGAAGGCTGCTTCTTTCGCGACGACGAGCCCACGTGGATCGCGCGGCTCGAGGAGGAGCTGCCTAACCTGCGTGCCGCCCTGAACTGGGCGGAGGAGGAAGGCGAACCCGAGATCGGGTTGTGCATCATCGGCTCGCTCTGGTGGTTCTGGGTCGGCGGCGGGCACGTCGCGGAGGGCGGCCGGCGCATCGACTCGCTCCTGGCGAAGGTCGACCAGTCGATTCCGCTGGATGCCCTCGCTCCGGCTCTGGAGGCGGGCGGCCTCATCTCCTGGGGCGCGCTCGAACTGGTGAAGTCGGAAGAGCATCTTCAGCGGGCGCTGGGCATCTACAAGAACCTTGGCGATCGCATGGGTCAGGTGCGCACACTCCATTGGCTCTCCCTGGTTGCCCGCTATTCGGGAGACATGGACGGCACAATCGCTTTCTCGCGGCAGGCACTCGCTGGAGCGCGCGCACTCGGGAATCCAGTCTGGACGAGCAATGCGCTTGGGCACCTTGGACTGGCGGCGTTCCGCCTGGGTCGCCTCGCCGAGGGTAGGGCGTACCTTGCCGAAGGGATCGCCACGATCCGCCAATCGAATTACAAGCGAGGGCTGGCCTGGCTGCTTCAATTGCTGGCGGACCTGGAGGCGGCCGGCGGCGATTATGTCGAGGCCGCCGGGCTCCAGCGTGAGAGCTTGTCCCTGAACCGGGAGGTCCAGGACACCTGGGGGCTCTATGAAGACCTCTACTCGCTTGCCATCATCGCCCGTACTGCTGGGCGTCTCACCGAAGCGGCCGCCCTGCTCGGCGCGGCCGCGCGGCTCCGTGAGCATGCCGGAATCGTCCCCCGAGCCGACGCCGCAACCTTCGCCGCGACCGTCGCCACCCTCGCCACCGCGCTCACCCACGCGAACTTCGCCGTCGCCTGGGAAGCAGGGAGGACGATGTCGCTCGACTATGCGATCGACGTTGCCAGCGCGCTGGCACAGGAGATCGCGACGGGCGTTCGCGTCCCCGCCTCAAGGCCGGCACCCCCGGCGCCAGCGAGCGCCTCGGCCAAGTCCAGCCCACCGCCAGGGCCAGCCGATCCGTCCAGCCGGGCGATCCTGACGAAGCGGGAGGCCGACGTGCTCGCCCTGCTGGCAGAGGGCCGGTCGGATCGCGAGATCGCGGCGGCGCTCTCGATCTCGCCGAAGACCGCCGGCAACCACGTCACCAACATCCTCGGCAAGCTCGGTGTGGGCAGCCGGGCAGCGGCGGTGGCGTACGGAGTCCGGCACGGCATGATCTAGCCCACCGGTGGGCTCGGCGATCGGCGGAGACCAAGCGAGGACCGGCATGCTCTTCATGGTGGTGGAACGATTCGCCGCGGGGCGGCAGGCAGAGATCTACCGGACGGTGCGCGAGCGCGGCCGGATGACACCAGAAGGGCTCAACTACGTCGATTCCTGGATCTCGGCGAGTTTCGACGTTTGCTTCCAGTTGATGGAGTGCGACGATCCCGTGCTGTTCCAGGAATGGGTCGTTCGTTGGGGCGATCTGGTCGACATCGACGTCATCCCCGTGACCCACTCGAAGACGACCGCGGCCCTGATGAACCGCCTGGCCGCCGCGGAATCGGCCGGAAACACCGTCGAAGGCTAGCGTGCAGTGCGGACCCCTTAGCGCTGACGCCGCATTGCCCGGGGCACACGGCGGCGGCCACCGGCATGCCGCGTCCCCGCCGCCCGAGGCCGATGCGGGGCGCCGCGGCGCGGTAATGCCCGGGGCAATATCGGGACGCCACCCTGGCTCCGCCCGGGGCTAAAGACCCCGGGCTGACCCGGATAACCCCCCTGAAGGGGGCTGCAACAACGGGACCCTGTTCGGGTTCTCCACCTCAGGCGCGGCGTGGCAGCCGGCTTCAGCCGGGTTATCCGGGTCAGCCCGGGGTCTTTAGCCCCGGGCGACGCCGCAGAGAGGCGCCAACCTGTTCGTGCAAGGCTCTAGCGGCCCGTCAGCTGGGGACGGAGTGGGAATGGACGGCACGCTTGATCCGCTCCTTCGGCCGAGGTCGATCGCGGTAGTCGGGGCCGGCCAACGACCCTGCGGCGGACATCGGATTCCCGGTGGAACTCAAGAAAGCGGAACCGAGGATCACCCACAAGTCCGATCGGAACGAGGTCTGTCCTGGGGCTGCGCAGCGGCACAGCCGTCGCCGCCGCGTACCGGCGGCTGCGAAGCGCCTCCTGCTTCTGGGCACGCGAGGGCGAAGTCCGGTCGCCCTGGCGGATCTCGTCCGCGTCATCGACCGGTTTGCAACAATGGCGGTGCAGTTTCGGGCGGACATCGCCGCCGTGGATATCAGCCCGCTCGTCGTCGGCCCGCGGGGCGTGATCGCGGTGGACGCCACGGTGACCACGATCCGCGACGGCGACAGGAATCTGGGGACAATTACTTGTCTTTGGGGGATGGCTGACGACGGGTAAAGACATAGCCACACGCGGCGATGGCGACGATGATCCCGGACATGATCGCGCTGCGCCCGGCATTGTCCCCAATGACGGTTACGCCAAAGACCAGGAAGAAAATGTAGAGCCCCACCCCAGCCAGCGTGATCGCGACATTGCCGGGAAGCTCGCGAAGGAAAGACAGATTCGGGCCGCGGCGGCCGAAGGTTCCGCGCGGAAACGAATTCCGGCGGCGGCGACGGCGGCGAGATGAGCGGGGATCGAATCTCCGCATTGGGGGTCTCCGGAGTGATGGACGGCCCTACATCGCGGTGAACACAGGCACGCGTTCCGTACGGTAGGGTAGCACAGAGACAGGACCGGCCGGGGAGAAAACCGATCCCTGTCCGGAGGATGATATGGGCGATCGCACGTGAGGAAGAGAGGAGCGTCGAATGGCAGAATCAGCAGCGCAGCCGCATGGGCACGACGACGAATGGGTGGTCGATAACCCAACCATGCGCCGGTTTATCGAGATCGTCAACGAGATCCGGCGCAGCTCGCCTGACCCCGTCTCGACCATCGAGGCGATCCGCCCCCATTTCGCCGAACTGATGGTCGATAAATCCTGGCTGCCTGAGGTCTATCAGGAATCAGCCCCCGAAGGTGGCATGGGCAACGGCATCGGCAACTGGCTCCTCTACCGGGCGGGCGACGGCGGCCTCGCTTTTTCCTCGCTGGTCGTTCCGTCCGGTGTGCAGACCCCCGTCCACGATCACCTAGCCTGGGGGCTCGTCGGGCTTTTTCGGGGCGATCAGGACGAAGAGTTCTATACCCGCCAAGACGACGGATCGGTCGAAGGACGCGCCGACCTCGTCCTGAAAGAGCGCCGAACGCTGACCGCCGGGCAGTTCTACGTGCTCCTGCCGGAGACCGACATCCACCGGGTGCGCACGATCTCCGACGTAACCTCGGTCTCGCTTCACCTCCTCGGCAACGACAACGGCTGCATCTGGCGTCACCGCTTTGATCCGGAATCGGGCAAGGTCGATCCCTTCCGCTCGGGATACGTCAACGTCGATTGCGGGCTGAAGGACGCCGCCGACTACGCCGCTTAAGGTCCAGACGGCGCGCCCTAGGACTGCGGCCAGCGCTAGCTCAGGCTGCGTGGCACTCGTTCCGCACCGCGTCCGCAAGCTTTTCGGCGACCGCGACCACCGTGAAATGGATATTCGCCCGGGGACCGCTCGGGAAGATCGAGGCGTCGGCGACCCTCAGACCGCCGACGCCGTGGATCCTGCCCAGGTGGTCGACGACGGCGGCGGGATCGCTCGCCGGACCCATCCGGCAGGTGCTGGAGGGGTGATAGGTCGTGCCGGCATTGGCGCGGACCCACTCACGCAACTCCGCCCTGTCCCTCCAGTTGGTCCCAGCCGGGCAGTCGCTCGATCAGCCCCGCCAGCGGCTCGGTCGCGGCCAACCTCACCGCCAACTCGACCCCATCGCACAACGCCTCGAGGTCCCGTTGCTCGGCGAAGTGGCGATGGTCGATCTCGAGGGTGGCGTGCGGATCGGACGAGGTCAGCCGGACGTAGCCACGAGAGATCGCTTGCTGCAGGCTGGCCGACAGCCAAAAGATCCAGCCGCGCACATCGTCGAAGTACTGCCCGTGATAGATGTGCAGGTCGATCTCTTCGGCCGCGTGGCCGGTCCGAACTCTCATCAAGGACGGGATGAAGGTCGCGGCGGCCGGTGCCGCTTCCGGCCGGACCAGGGAGTCGAACACGCCTACCACCGGGTGATCCAGTAGGTGCTCGCCCACACCGGGCAGTTCGGCGGCGACCGGGATGCCGAGTTCATGCAGATGGTCTGCCGGACCGATCCCGGAGCGCATCAGTACGGCCGGAGAGCCGAAGGCGCCGGCGCACAGCACGACTTCGCCGCCGCGCCACTCGCGTCCGTCTGCCAGTCGCACGCCAACCGCCCGCCCTTCCTCGATCAGCACCCGGTCGACCAGCGCGTCGGGGACGATGCGGAGATTTGGCCGGTTCCGGGCCCCGGCGAGGTACGTAAACGCGGCGTTCATCCGCACCCCACTGGCGACGTTCTTTGGCGCTGGTCCAATGCTTGGCTGTTGCGCCGGGGCGCCATTCAGATCGGCCACACTCGGGAATCCGAGTGCTCCGGCGGCAGCCTCAACGGCCCGGTCGATCGGGGTGGTATCAACCTCGCTCATCCGGTAGACGGGCACCGGCCCGTTGGTACCGTGGTACGGCCCCCCTATTGGGATCGGATTCGGCGCGACGGAAGTAGGGCAACAGGTCGGCGAACCCCCATCCGGGATTGCCCGCCGCCGCCCAGGCGTCGTAATCGGCGGCGGAGCCCCGCAGCCAGACGCAGCCGTTGATGGTGGACGTGCCGCCGACAATCCGGGCGCGGGGTAGCGGGAACGGCTTGTCGGCGGGCCGGCCGGCATGGAGATAGCCCCAGGGATGTATCTCCAGCCCCAGCTTGGTCGAATCGCGCACCTCGGCCGGCCAGGCGGCCGCATCGGGGCCATAGTCCGGCCCCGCCTCCAGGAGGAGGACCGAGCGATCCAGATCCTCGCTCAATCGGCTGGCGAGCACGCAGCCTGCAGAACCAGCCCCAACGACCACGACGTCGAACGCACGCCCATCTGTCACGGCGTCCTCCAGATCCGGCCAATATTCCCATTTCCGACATCGCGATCTTACCCCCTACCGCGCCATCACGGGATGGAACAGGGCGATAATGCCCGCAACGGCCGGTTGATCGGCGAAAGGGATACGAATGATGAGCGATATCCAGGGCCGTGTTGCCCTCATCACCGGCGCGGGGTCGGGCGTCGGGCGGGCAACGGCCCTCGCCCTCGGAGCGGCCGGCGCGACCACGGTGCTTACGGGACGGAACCTGCCGACACTCGACGAGACCGCCAGAATGGTCGAAGCAGCTGGCGGCCGTGCCCTCGCCATTCCCGCCGACATCACCGACGAGTCGTCCGTTCGGAGTCTGGTTTCGTCCGCCGCATCCACGCACGACGGGCCGATCGACATCCTGATCGCCGCCGCCGGTGTCGGGTTGTACGGTCCGGTCGCGGACTATTCCCTGGCGGACTGGCAGTCCACCCTTGCCACCAACCTGACCGGAGTCTTCCTCTGCTGCCGGGAGGTCTTGCCGGGCATGGTGGAGTCGGGAAGCGGCGCGATCATCGCGGTCGGGTCGGGGGCGAGCAAACAGGGCTACGCCAACCTGGCGGCATATGCCGCCAGCAAGTTTGGGCTACTCGGCTTCATGCAGTCGCTCGCCGCCGAGGTCGGAGAGCAGGGGATCAAGGTCAGCACCGTCCTACCCGGCTCGATCGCGACCACCTTCGCTGGCAAATCCCCGTCCGATGTCGAAGCTGGTCGCGCCGCCGGAAAGTCTTATCTGGAACCAGAGGACGTAGCCCAGGCGATCCTCTACCTGCTCAAACAGCCTGCCAGAGCCTGGACCCAGGAGATGAATCTCTGGCCGACGTGAGAAGGAGCCAGACGGCCTCGGTCGCGCCGACCGTCTTCAGTCCCAACGGGACTTCCCTCACTCACCCGGGGAATGTGCGTCCGGGGCGGCCCCCAAACGGCACCTCGTCCACACGTCCCACGCCACCGCCAAGACCGTCAGCACCAGCGGTGGCCCGAAGGTAACGACAACCCCGACGGCCCGGATCTCGACCCACTCCACGCCCCACCAGTCCCAGATCCAGATATAGACCCCATAGGTTCCCAGCGCGGCTGCACACCAGACCGTCAGCCGGGCAAACGGCCATCCGAGGGGCAGCAACGCCACGAGGGCGACCGGCCAGACCAGGTACCAGGCCCGGAAGTAGAACGTCGCGATCAGCAAGAACGCGAACATCACCTCGAAGGCGACCCGGGGCAACCGGGATGGCCGGCGCCAGAGCCACACCAGGAAGCCGAGGCAGATCAGGGCGAACAGCCCGGTGCAGATCCGTTTCAGATCGTCCTGCACACCGGTTGAGACCGGATTCGGAGTGATCCAGCGGGCGATCACGGCGGCCGGCGATGTCGAAATGAACTCACTTTGCCGCTTCGCGCTGTCGATCACAGCCTCGGCATCGTAGAACGGCCAGAAGGCGATCAGGCAGGCCGCGACCGAGAGCACGGCGCTCACCAGCGCCATCTGCCATCGGGCGCGGTAGTCCGGCAACGCTCGCCAGACGGCGATGACCGCGAACGGCACCAACAAGAGCGTGACGAACTTGAGCAGGGCCGCCACGACCAGCAGTGGCACGACCAGCACGTACCGCCGCCTCAGCCAGGCCGCCATGGCCAGCGCCAGCGGCAGGGCCAGCACGATGTCGTTGTGCGCGTTGGCGACGCCTTCCCACAGCACCAGGGGATTCCACAGCCAGATCAACGCGCCGGTGGCGGCATCGTCGGGCCGGACCCTCGCTAGCGTCTGGAAGATCACCCCGGCGGTCGCGATCAAGGCAACCAACGCGATCACCTTGAAGACGAAGAGGGCGGTGGCGATGTCATCCCCGCCGATCAGCGTCGCCGGGGCGGCAACCAGGTTCCAGAGCGGGCCATACGGGGAAACCTCCTTGGCCCACTCCATCATGCCGAAGTGCATGTAGCGATCGGTCTCCCAGAAGATCTCTGGCCGGACCGCGTTTGGGTTTTCGCCGTACTCCGTCCACAGCCGGGACCGGACGGCGTAGATGTAGACATCGATCGCGTTGACCGGGTACATCCAGGCAAAACAGCCGGCCAGCGCCGCACCGATCCCGAAGACCGCCGTCGATGCGACGGCGCGCGGCAGGCGGCGACATTCGACCGCGGCCCCGGCGTAGCAGATGAACATCACGCCCAAACCCAGGCAGTACCACACGAACTCTGGACGCTGGTACTGGGAGAGCTTGCCGATGTCGACTAGCTCGTCCGTGTGCCCACGCATAGGGTATCGCCCGGCAAAGTAGCTCGCGGGAATCAGCATCCCCAAGCCATAGAGGACAAAGCGCACGTGGCCCCAGGTCAGCCACGTCGCCGCCGGGTTTACTTCGATCTGTTGGCGAATGGGGTGCGTGGACATCGTGTCCGTCCGTTACAAAGCGGCCCGTAGAAGCGGCGCTGTCCCGCCCGTCGTGATGCATGCGTGGTACGCTTTTTACCGCGTAAGTGAACCTAGCGTACGTGCCCATGACTCACCAGACGTCATGAATGAGATGATCGTCTCATGGTACGCGCCGGGCGCTTGGCCGATACCTTAGCGTACCCACCGCGCCCCGGTACGGGCGCGTTTTGTATGGCAACTGCTCCGGCGAAGACTGGACCGAGCGCACCATTGAGTTTCGTGCCGCGCGTGATCTGGTCGACCGGCTCAATGCGCAAGGAACAATATTTATGGTTGCGATTCCGACCAAAGCCAAGACCAGCCCAACCGTGGGCGGGCTCACCCCAGGCGCCCCGCAGGCGCCAGCGGTGCTCGAACTCCCTCCCCGGATCGCCAAGCTCAACGACATCGCGTTCAACCTCTGGTGGAGCTGGCACGAGCCGGCCCGGATGCTCTTCCGCTCGCTCAACCCCGGGCTGTGGACGGCAATGGAGGAAAACCCGGTCGTCTTCCTGCGCAGGATCAATCCGCAGCGGCTTGAACATGCCGCGGCGAACCCCGCCTTCCTGGCCCGCTACGACAGCGTCGTGGCCGAGTATGAAGCCATGATCCGCCATCAGGGGGGCACCTGGATCGAGCGGCACGACCCCACCCTCGCCGACAAGCCACTCGCCTACTTCTCGGCCGAGTTTGGCCTGCACCCGACACTTCCGATCTATTCCGGCGGCCTGGGTGTACTGGCCGGCGACCATGTCAAGGAGGCCAGCGACATTGGACTGCCGCTTGTCGGCGTGTCGCTCCTGTATCGCCAGGGCTACCTCCAGCAGCGCCTGAACGCCGACGGCTGGCAACTCGACGTAACCGCCAGCCTGGAGCGCGGCGGCGAGCCGATGGTCCAGATGAAGGACGAGTCCGGCGCGCCGATCCTGATCGACGTCGCCCTCGATGACGTCAATGCCCCCTTGCGGATCGCGATCTGGAAGGTCCAGGTCGGCCGGACCGCGATCTATCTCCTCGATTCGGACGTCGACGGCAACCCCGACTGGACGCGGACTATCGCCTCCCGGCTGTACGGTGGCGACCGCGAACACCGCCTACGCCAGGAGATCATCCTTGGCATCGGTGGCGTCCGCGCCCTCCGCGCGCTGGGCATCGAGCCGTCGTACTGGCACGCAAATGAAGGCCACGCCGCGTTCCACTTGCTGGAGCGGGCCCGTGAGCTTGTCGCGGAGGGCATGTCGTTCAAGGAGGCAAGCACCGAGGTCTGCAAGCGCACGGTCTTCACGACCCACACGCCCGTTCCGGCGGGACATGACATCTTCTCGCTGGAGCTCATGGACCGGTACTTCGGCCATTTCTGGCCGCAGCTAGGATTGGACCGCGAAGCGTTCCTCAATCTGGGGCGCTACTCCAATGGCCACGGTGACGGCTTTAACCTCACCGCGCTGTCGATGCGCTTGGCAGGTCAGCGCAACGGCGTGAGCGTCCGCCACGGCGAGATCACCCGCAGCCAGTGGAGCGGCATCTGGCCCGGCGTCGAACCATCGATCGTGCCGATCACCTCGATCACGAACGGCGTCCATCTCGACTCCTGGCTCTCACCTCGGATCGCTGACCTCCTCGGCCACTACCTCCAGGCCGACTGGCGCGACTACCAGGACGACCCG
>CAVRUD010000019.1:0-300075 GCA_963724285.1 uncultured Chloroflexia bacterium
TCCTCCCTTATGCACGGGGCGAGACGATGTCCCGGACATCCCGCCGCGTTACCCTGTCGTAGGGGCGGACCGATTGTCCGCCCGGTTGACAATCACGACGCTCCGGGTTGGATACGGCGTTGTAATCACGGTACCTGGTGAAGTGTGGCCGGGCGGACACGCTGGGTAGATCGGTCCGCCCTACGGCATCGCGCCTGTCCCGGGATCGCGCAACCGATCAGTCCAGCCCGAGCAATCCCAGGCTATCCCGGTGGAGGATTTTCTCCAACTCCTCCTCAGGGACGCGCGGGAGGTTTGTGCCGTCGATGACATCGTTGACGCGCCAGAGGGCGTCCATCGTCTCCTGGGGCGTGGCGATCGGGAAGTCGGAGCCGAAGAGGAGTTTGTGGAGCACGCCCCACTCGGTCGCGTGGCGCAGGGCGTTGTAGTAGGACCAGGGGCGGTAGAAGTTGGCCGAGATGTCGGCGTAGAGGTTGGGGTGCTTGCGGATGACGACGAAGCAGTCGATCTGCCAGGGGTGGGCCATGTGCGCCAGGATGATCTTCAGTTTGGGGAAGGTCATCGCCACGCGGTCGAGGTGGCGCGGGTGGGCGTAGTCGAGGTCGGCGAATTGCACCGGCGAGGTGCCCTGGTGGAAGCAGGATCGGTAGTCCCAGCTCTTCGGCGCGACGGAAGACCCGGAAGGCTTCCTCGCCGAGCGGGTCGAAGTTCTGGTAGTTCGGCCCGAACTTGATCCCCTTCAGCCCCAGGTCGCCGGTCGCGCGGTCGATCTCGTCGAGTGCTTCGGGATCGTGCGGGTGGAGCGTCAGGAAGCCGATGAACTTGTCGGGGTAGGCGCGAACGAAGGCGGCGGTGTCGTCGTTGACGCCCGGGGTCGGGTAGATCAGCGGCCGTTTCCGGCACGGCCTCCCGGGGGTCGGAGGCGATGTTGAAGACGATCGCGCGGTCGACAGGCTCCACGCCTTTGATGTAATCGTCCCAGGTGTGGGCGGTGGATGCGCTCTGATCCGGCCGCCATAACCCGCTCAGCTTGGAGTGCATTTCCGGCGGCGGCGTCTTGTGCCGAGGGGCATGCGTGTGGACGTCAACGATCATGCGGGCGTTCTCCATTCGACTGCTAACCGTTCAGCCGTTATCGCATCTTAAGGCAGGTAGGCGGGGCCGCTGAATGGGCTGATCGACCAGCCTGTGGCCGTAATCTCACGCCACCCGGTACCGGTCGATCACGTCGGGGTCGGGCTCGACACCGAGTCCCGGGCCGGTGGGGACCGGGATGTAGCCATCGACCATATTCAGCTTGGTCGTGCAGAAGTTGGTCAGCACCGACGAACTGGAGACGTTGTATTCCAGGTACATCGAGTTGAGCAGATAGGCGTTGAGGTGCAGCGAAGCCGCTTTGAGCAGATCGGTCAGCCAGGCGTGGGGGACACAGTCGATCTGACGGCGCATGGCAAAATCGGCAATTTGCCGGGCGACGCTGATCCCACCACAGCGGGAGAGGTCGGGCTGCAGAACATCGACCCCGCCCTCCACAGCCAGCCGCTCGAATTCTGGGTAGCCTCCAGATTGCTCCCCGGCCGCCACCCGCAGCGTCGTACAGGCGTCTGAGAGGGCGCGATGCCCGGCGATATTTTCCGGGTGGAGCGCGTCCTCAAGCCAGATGACACCCAGATCTTCCAGCGCGTGCGCCAACCGGATCCAGTCCTTCAAGGGCACGCGGCTTGTAGGGACTGCGGTAGTCCGTCCCGTACCAGCCGGCATCGACAAGCAGGTCGACCGCATCCCCGGATTCTTCCCGTGCGGCCTTGACCAGGGCGATATCGAGGGCCAGATCGTATCCAAAGGCGCCCCACCCGAACTTGATCGCCTGAAAGCCCTGCTCGAGGTACTCCTGGACCGCCGCCTTCATCGCGTCCGGGGTTGGCCGGAAAAGGGTCGAGGCATACCCCTTCACCTTCTCCCGGTACCGCGCCCCGAGGAGGGTACTGATCGGTTGCCCTGTAGCCTTCCCGGCGATGTCCCAGAGGGCGATGTCCGCCCCAGAGAGCATCTGCATGCCGGCACCCTGGCGCCCGTAGTAGGCCAGATAGCGGTAGGTCTTCTGCCAGAGCCGCTCCCGCTCGAGCGGGTTCTCACCAACCAAGGCCGCCCGCAGAGATTCGAAGCCGATAGCGCCACCCGAAGGAGCGTCGACGATCGCCTTGCCGACGTGCGGCTGGGTCTCGATATCCGACCAGCCGGTGATCCCCTCGTCGGTGCTGATCTTGAGCAGTGACACGAACCGAACGCCGTGCGCCTCGCTCGCCTCCGATGGATCTGAGTAGTTCTTCCCGGTGTCGAGCACGATCGCCTCGACGTCGGTGATGATCACGCGCTCCCCTTCCGATCAAGCCGCGTCAGGCAGTCGGGTGAGGCATGCCTCGCCCCTACGATGCCATGCTCACCTCTACGAGATCTCGAAAATCGTCTCCACCTCGACCGGGGCGTCCGATGGCAGGGCGGCTAGACCGACCGCCGAGCGAGCGTGGACGCCCTTGTCGCCGAAGACTTCGTACATGAACTCGGAAAATCCGTGCATCACTTTCGGGGTGTCACCGAAGCCGGGAGGGCAGTTCACCATCCCCAGAACCTTCACCACGCGGTTGATGCGGCTGAGATCGCCAAGCACGCTCTTCGCCATCGCCAACTGTTGGATGGCACATTCGCGCGCGGCCTCATAGCCCTGCTCGACCGTGTAGGTCTCCCCGACCCGTCCCTGCCAGACCTTGCCATCCCTGTTCGGCGGGGTCGTTCCGGAGAGGTAGAGCAAGTTTCCGGTGATGATGCCGACCGCCATCGCCGGATGGAAGCTCTTCGCCTCCGCCAACTCGATACCCATCTCCTTCAGCTTCTCTTCGGGCGTCATCGTGGCTCTCCTTTTCAGTTGATTCCCATTTGCGTGGCCAAGCCGCCACCGTTGGAATCTCGATCTTGTCCAACCCCATCATGGTGCCAGCGAAGGGCGCAGTCCGCAATCGGGGAAGTGGCAGGGGTGGGCGGAAAAGGCCCCCTAACCCCCCGGCCCCCTTCCCCCCGCTGCACTAAGGAGGGCAGGGGGAAGGGGGAGACGAGCGGCCCTCACCCCGGCCCTAACGGGCCACCCCTCTCCCAACCGTGGGAGAGGGGTACGACGTAAGCGCTCCCCCTCTCCCAATTCTGGGAGAGGGGGTAGGGGGTGAGGTCCTTTCGCGGCCACTCTTCACCCTAAGCGCTATGGCTCCCGAACTCTCGATACTTTGGCGGCTCCGAGTCGTGGTACTCCCGGCAGAGCTGAACAAGGCGTTCGACCAGGACGTTGGCCAGGCGTTCGCCTTTCTCGGCGGAGGCGACAAGGGGGTCGCCCATAACGCCGTGCGCCATCTCGCGGCGGCGCTCCGGAAAGGAGGCGAAGCGCTTGATCTCTGGGCTAAAGGGCCGGCGGTCCTCGTCCTTCACCCGCCGGTCGGGATCGACGAGGTGCGGGCGGAGGTGCATCTGCAGGCTGGTCTCCCATTCGCCGCCGTGGCCGATGCTGCCCTTGTCCGCGTCGCTCCAGGCAAGCAACTCGGGGTCGGCCATGTGCCAGTAGGTAATCGCCAGGGCCCAGACATCCTCCTCGGCCAGCTTGACCGAGGCCGACCAGGTCGGCTGCTCGTTCCCGCCATGGCCGTTGAGGAGGATGATCCGGTGGAAGCCATTCGCCCAGATGCTGCGCGAGACGTCGCAGAGGACGGCAATGAATGTTTCAAGTCCGAGGGTGATCGTCCCGACCTCGCCCATGTTGTAGTGGGTGAAGCCGAGCATCTGGGGCGGCGCGACGATCACCGGAAACTCCGAGATTGCGTCGGAGGCCCGGATCGCCAGGTGGTAGGGGATTGAGATATCAACGTCCATCGGGCAGTGCGGGCCGTGCTGCTCGACGGATCCCACCGGAACGATCACGACCGGACGTTGCTCCAGGGCAGACAGCAACTCGTGTCGCAACATCTCCTGCCAGAGCACCTTCTTGCCAGAGGCCGGTTGCAGCAGCATGACTACGCCCCTCCACCGCTGGGGGACATGAGCACGTCGCGCAACCGATCGCCGACAATCGCCGCTTCCGCCTCATCCAACACCATCGGGTTGACGATGAGGGTCTCGAACTCCGCGCGCGACTCCGCGACCGCGACGGCGGGATCACCTTTGAGGAGCGCATTGACCGCATCGTAGGCGTGGAAGCCCAGCCTATCCGGCTCGAGTTCGAGCCAGAGGTAGGGAACCACCTGCTTCGGCGAGCGAGGGCAGGAGAGCGTCACGCCTGGGATCCCATCGACCTTGGCGGCGATTCCATCGAGCATCGCCTGCCAGCTCCGGGCGTCTTCTTCATCACTGCCGGCGGCGTACCACTTCAGCGCCGTCACCAAGCCGGCGATCTCCTCGCGGCCGGTCTTCATGCCCCGACCCAGGCCCTGATGAGGGATGCCGCGTACCTCTCCCCGGGCGGCCCGCTCGCGGTGCGCCCAGGTGGCCATCCGGACGTCCATGTCCTGATGTTGGAAGGCGACCGAGGCAATCAGGTGGGCGCGGCCGACCAGCACGCCGCTCGCCTGCGGCCCGCCGATCGCCTTACCGCCGGAGAAGGTCACCAGATCGGCGCCTTCGGCGATGAACCGGCGCAGGTTGCTCCGCGGAGGCAAGGACGCCGACGCGTCGACAATCACCGGCAGACCGTGCGCGTGGGCGATCTCGGCCACCTCCGGCAGGGAGAGCGTGCCAGGCGTGTCAAGCACCGGCCAGGCGACCGCCGCTGTTCGCTCGGAGATGGCGGCTTCGATCTGCCAATCGTAGGTCCCGCCCGCGCCCGGATAGCCGAGATAGCCGGCCTCAACGAACTTCGCGCCAGATGCCCGGATCGCGTGGTCGTAGGCGTTGCGGTGGCCGCGCTGGACCACGATCTCATTCTTCAGCCCGGTGGTATCCGGCAGTTGGTCCATAGCGGCCGGGTCCATCCCGGCCATGCAGGCCGCCGCCGCCAAGGTCAATCCCGCCGCCGCACCGGAGACGACGTACCCGGCCTCCGCCCCGGTGATCTCAGCCAGGATCTTCCCGGCCGCCGCCTGCAACTCGCCCATATGGACATTGGCCACGGAGGCTTCACGCATGGCATCCAGGACGCCCGGCGCCAGCTTGTTGCCACCCAGCCGGGTCAACGACCCGGCGGCATTGATCACCGGTCGCACGCCCAATTCTTCGTAGAACCCCACGCCATCTGCTCCTGACTGCTACATGTTCGTCTTGTCAGCCTGCGCGAACCGTAACGCCGAATCAGCCACCCTGTAGGGGCAGGGCAAGCCCTGCCCCTACAATCCGGACCCGCTGATGCAGGCACCCTCGGTTTCTAGAACGTCTTGTCCCCGTTCACCGCCAGCATGACCGAGTAGAGGGACGTCGTCGCGCAGATGAACAGGCGGTTCCGCTTCGGCCCGCCGAAAACGACGTTCGCCACCGGTTCCGGCACAAACACTTTCCCGATCAGCGTGCCGTCCGGATCGATGCAATGGACTCCATCACCGGCGCTCGTCCAAATACGCCCGGCGTCGTCCACCCGAAATCCATCGAACCCGCCTGCCGTGCAGACCGCGAACACCTCCCCGCCGGAGAGCTTGCCGTCGGCAGAGACGGCGAACTTCCGAATATGCCGGGTTCGGGCGCTGCCGGTGTCGGAGACGTAGAGGGTTTTCTCGTCAGGGGAGAAGGCGATGCCGTTGGGCCGCTCAAAGTCGTCGGCCGCGATCCGGACCTCGCCGGTGTGAGGGTCAATCCGGTAGACGTGGCAGGCGCCGATCTCGCTCTCGGCCTTGTGGCCCTCGTAATCGGAGTCGATGCCATAGGCCGGGTCGGTGAACCAGATCGACCCGTCTGATTTGACGACCAGATCGTTCGGGCTGTTGAGGCGCTTGCCCTCGTGGCGATCGGCGAGCGTGATCACCGTGCCGTCGTGCTCCGTCCGGCTGACGCGGCGGCCGCCGTGCTCGCAGGAGACCAGCCGCCCCTCCCGGTCGACGGTGTGGCCATTTGTGTAGCCCGCCGGATGACGGAAGACGCCGGTTGCGCCCGTCGCTTCGTCCCAGCGGAGCATCCTATCGTTGGGGATGTCGCTCCAAACGACGTACCGTCCGGCTGGGAAATAGGCGGGCCCCTCCGCCCACCGGCACCCCTGGTAGAGGTGTTCGACCCGAGCACTCATCTTGATCAGCGGCCCGAACCGCTCGTCCAGGATGGCGAAATCCGTACTGGCCATGGACGCTCCTCCTCGGTGCGTGCAGAGAACGCCGCAGGCTGTCGTTCTCCGGCGGGGCACGGAGCCCGGCCAGACGACCCTCTGGCGGCAGACGCCAAAAACCGGCGGCACATTACCACGAGTGCCGCCGGTTCTCGATCAGGTTCTATGCCGCAGCGTTCTGATCCTGGGCTTCCCAGGAATGGCTCGCCTAGCGGGCCAGTGCGCTCTTGATACTGTCGAGGTGCTCCCGCTGATGCCCGATCACGGCGAATTGGATGACCTGACCTATCGTCATCTCGTTGCCGACCAGCACGCCAACACTCCGATCCAGATCTTCCTCGGAGAGCCACCGCAGTTGAGTCAAGAAGGCCTGTCCACTGGCGCTGAGCGCGTTAACCACGTCCTCTTGCTTGACGTTGGCGTGGTTGCGAGCATGGTCGGCATTCATTTTGTCGATCTCTTCGAGCGAACCGGGCGCATTGGTCGGTCTACCGGCTATGACCGACTCGATAAGGCCGGCCAGCCCGCCCTGAACCGTGGCCATGTGGAAAGCAATCACTCCGACCGTGCGCTCGTCGTTCGCGCCGATACGAGCCCACTCCTCGTCCGAACATCTCGAGACCGCCACCACGTACTCGGCGTTGTTCGCCTGAAACTCGTCCGCAAACGCTTGGGTCTGACTTGCCACGAAGTGTTCCTCCCGTGCACCGGCGCGCTACGCCAACCCGGCCTTCTGGCGCAGGCCGCCATCCGCAAAGAAGGTCGAGCCGGTCACATAGGTCGCTTCGTCCGACGCGAGGAAAAGGGCAACATTCGCGATCTCCTGCGCTTCCCCTGGCCGCCGCATGGGTATCTTCTGCAAGGCATCGTCCGACCTGACGGGGTCGTTGATCCGGGCCGCCGTCATCGGGGTGGAGATCATGCCGGGGCCGATGGCGTTGATCCGAACCCCCTTCTCGGCCAGTTCGAGGGCCATCGTCTTCGTCACCATGCTGAGCCCGCCCTTGGCGGCGCAGTAGGCAGGATTGCCTGGCTGAGGGATCTGTTCGTGGACGGAGGTGATGTTCACGATCGATCCTCCGCCTTGGTCCATCATCCGCCTTGCGGCATCGCGGGCCAGGATGAACGGGGCGATCAAATCGACGTTGATCACCCGGGTAAACGAGTCCGCCTCAACATCGAGCGACGACGGCTTCCCCTCCGACATGCCCGCGTTGTTGACGAGCACGTCGATCCGGCCCAGCGCCGCGACCACCTTGTCGATCAGCCCTTCGGCGGCGTTGAGATCGGTAAAGTCGGCCTCGAACATCTCGGCCCGGCGGCCATGCGCCTTGATCGCATCGAGGGTTTGCTCCGCGCCGCGCTCGTCGCCGTAGACATGGATGGCGACGTCGGCACCCTCACGGGCGAAGGTCAGCGCGGTTGCGCGGCCAATACCGCTGTCCGCGCCGGTGACGAATGCGACTTTTCCTTCGAGCCTCATCAGTTGCCACCTTCTCTCGTCGGTTCTCGGCTCTTAGGGGGCACGTGCCCCAGCCATTGACGTGCAAGAACGTGGCCCAGCCACTGGGTCCGATGCCTGATCAACGGGAAGGAGGGCAGGGTTGTTCGATCCTACTTGTCCGCGGCCATCGGGGTGAGGACGAAGACCGGGATCTCGCGGGTTGTCTTCGTTTGGTAGTTGGCGTAGTCCGGCCAGACCGCGACGGCGCGCTCCCACCAGACGGCCTTCTCGTCACCCGTCACCTCGCGCGCGAGATAATCGCGCTTGACGGGGCCGTCCTGCAGTTCGACGTGCGGGTGGTTCTTCAGGTTGTAGTACCAGACCGGATGCTTCGGGGCGCCACCAAGTGACGCGACGACGGCATAGTCCCCGTCGTGCTCAACTCGCATCAGCGCGGTCTTGCGCAGCTTGCCGCTCTGGGCGCCGACGCTGGTGAGGATGATGACCGGAACCCCACGCAGGGTGGTGCCCTCCGTCCCACCGGAGCTCTCGTAGAGTTCGGCCTGCTTGCGTGCCCAATCCGATGTACTCGGCTCATATTCTCCGGTGAGTGGCATGGGAGAAATGCTCGTCTCGTGCTATCGCGGCAACGTACGACAGGCACCCGCCGTCGACATGCGCCGCACTGCGCCACATCTTATACGACGGGCAGAACACGAGAACGTGCTAGCTATTGGTGACTTCGGCGAGGCGGCCGGCCAGGAATGCGCGCTCGGCCTCGTTGTCGGCGAGGCCCAGGGCCTGCCGGTAGGCGTCCGCGGCCTCCTGGTGGCGGTCGAGACGGCGAAGGAGATCGGCTCGCATCGCGGGCAGATACTGGTAGCCAGAGAGGCGGCCGTCCCGCTCGAGGGCGTCGACCTCACGCAGCGCGGCGGCCGGCCCATCGACCATGCCCACCGCCGCCGCCCGGTTGAGGGCAACGACCGGCGATGGCCACACCTGGAGCAGCCGGTCGTAGATGGCCAGGATCTGCGCCCAATCGGTCTCCTCGTAGGTTGGAGCCGTGGCATGGACGGCCGCAATGGCCGCCTGGAGCGTGAACCGGCCGGGGTTGCCGGAGCGGAGTGCCTCCGTGACCAGCCGGCTGCCTTCGGCAATCGCCCCCTGGTCCCAGGCTGACCGGTCTTGCTCCTCCAACAGAAGTAGACGCCCGTCGCTGCTCGTGCGGGTGAAACGCCGGGCGTGATTCAGCTGAAGGTGGGCCAGAAGTCCCCAGACCTCACGCTCATCCGGCATCAAGTCGCGGAGCAGGCGGGCGAGATCCAGCGCGCGTTCCGCGAGGTCGTCCCGGGTCAAGGTCGCTCCGGACGGCGCCGTATGCCCGGTCGTGAACAGAAGATGGATGACGGTCAGCACCGCGTCCAGCCGCGCCGGCAATTCAGCGGGTTCGGGCATGCGGAAGGGGATGCGGGCGCCGGCGATCTTCTTCTTCGCCCGGGTGATCCGGGCCGCCATGGTCGCTTCTTGCACCAGGAAGGCATCGGCCACATCGGCGGTGCTCACACCGCAGACGAACCGGAGCGTGAGGGCGACCTGGGCTTCGCGGGCGATGGCCGGGTGGCAGCACATGAAGATCAGGCGAAGGCGGTCGTCGTAGACGACGGGGCTGACCGGCAGCGACTCTTCGGTCACGTCGGGCTCCACAAGCAGATGCATCCTGGCTTGAAACGACCGCGCCCGCCGGAGCGCATCGAGGGCGTTCCGGCGGGCGGCGACGGTCAACCAGGCGCCCGGTCTGGCGGGGATGCCGGAGCGGGTCCAGGAATCAAGGGCGTGAAGAAAGGCATCCTGGACGCATTCTTCGGCCAGATCGAGATCTCGGGTGACACGAACGGTGGCGGCGAGGACCGCGGCCCATTCCCGGCGATGCGCTTCCGCAACGGCTCGTTCGACGGCGGTCATCGACGTGGCAACTACTCCATCGCGCCCGAGGAGATGGGGCGCACTTCGACCCCGCCGCCCTGCCAGTTGATCGGGCACCGCTTGGCAATCGCCAGGGCGTGATCCAGGTCGCGGGCCTCGAGCACGTAAAACCCGGCGACCACCTCTTTGGCCTCGATGAACGGACCATCGGTCACGAGATCACCCCGGACCGAAGTCGCCATCGTGCTGGGTTGGAGCGCCTGGGGGAAGAACATCTTGCCGCCCATCTCGCCGATCTCCTGTCCGTAGCGTGTGTGCTCCTCCTGCTGCTCCGGTGTCAGCGAATCGGCATCGGCAGGAGTCGGAGCATAGAGCAGGACCGCGTAGCGTGCCATCGGTATGCCTCCCTGAGGTCGTGTGCTATGGGGCCCGACACGTCCGGCCAGTCCGGCGTGTTTCAGGGTCCTCTACATGTACGGCGAACGGGAGTAACGCAAATCGACAGTGCCGCGATCGAACACCTCCTGCAATGTTGCGGACGCGACAACAAAAGACCGGGGTGGCTGCTACGTGCACCCACCCCGGTCCTTTGCCCAACGCATGCCGGATCTCCGGCATTCAAGGTTCAAGGTTATGGAGCGTCGACCGGCTATGCCTCCGGAGTGGCGGGATCGCCGAACTCCTGTCCAGGAGCGACGACGTACCAGACATCGCCGACACCCTGGCCGGTGGTGTCGCCCGGCGCCTCATCGTTGATCCAGTAGTAGAGCGGGATGCCGTTGTAAGCAACCATCGTTGTGCCGTCGGTCCGCTCGATCCGAGTTAACTCGCCCGGGATGTCCTCCGGCAAGGTCAGATCCCCTTCGGGATCGAACGGCGGCCAGTTCACGGCGCAGTCGTCGTAGCAGGTGCTCTCGCCCTCGGTGGTGTCGTTGGTGAACAGGTAGAGGGTCATGCCCTCGGCATCGGTCAGGATCGGGCCGAGCTCGGGATCCTCGGCCACGGCGATGACCGCAGCACCCGCCACCGGAGACGCCATCGGCGATGCCTCGGGGGTGGCCTCCGCGGAGCCCATCACCGGCGGATCACCGAACTGCTGACCTGGAGCTACGACGTACCAGACATCGCCCACACCCTGGCCGGTGGTGTCGCCCGGGTTCACGTCGTTGATCCAATAGTAGAGGGGGATGCCGTTGTAGGCGACCATCTGGGTGCCGTCGGTCCGGTCAATCCTCGTCAGTTCGCCGTCGACGCCCTCCGGCAGGGTGAGGTCGCCCTCGGGATTGAACGGCGGCCAGTTCACGGCGCAGTCGTCGTAGCAGGTGCTCTCGCCCTCGGTGGTGTCGTTGGTGAACAGGTAGAGCGTCATGCCCTCGGCATCGGTCAGGATCGGGCCGAGGACGGGATCCTCGGCGACGAGAACCGTCGAGTCCCCGTCGTCTTGCGCAAATGCGCCGACCGTGGCCAACATGAGCAGAGCGGGGACAATGACCATCAAGAATCGCTTCATTTGCCCATTCACCTCCTCGTCGGCCTCCAGCGGGAAACCGGATTACCGTCAGTGCCAGCCCACGCCACAATCGGTCTCCAGGGGCCGGCCGCGCCACCCGAAGACTGATCTAGGGATGTCTATTCTGGGTTGGTAGCCCGCATGACGAAACGGGCCTAGGTCCTGGGCCCGTATCCGACTTAGGTCTTATTCCGAGCCGGACCGAGGTCCGATGGGTCAGTCGTTTTGGAGTGCGATACTTGACACCTTCACGGCCTACATGGCACGTCCGCAATGTCGTGCCAGATAGAACGATAAGGTCCGGACCCTCGTGCGACGCTTGACCCTGGCCCAGCAGTTCTTTATCACCAGCCTGGTGATCGTGGTCGCCGGCATGACCGGAATCGGGTTCTGGGTGGCGAACCGGATCGAATCCGGCATCGTCAACCGCACCGCCGCCTCCACCGCCCTCTACGTCGACAGTCTGATCGGCCGCTCGCTTCAATCGATGGCGACCGAGTCCGCCCCCGATGCAGAGGGCGTAGACCGGTTGGACTGGCTTCTGAACGGCACATCGCTCGGGCAGGAGATCGTCATCTTCCGGGTCTGGAACCGGGACGGCACCATCGTCTACAGCAACATGCCGGAGACGGTCGGGCAGCAGTTTCCGATCGACGACCAACGTGCCGACGCCTGGACGGGCGATGTCACGGCACACATCGGTTCCCCCGAAGGCGAAGAGACCCTTCCGGCGGGCGCGCCGACCGGCTCCTTGCTCGAGATCTACAGCCCGGTTCGCGACCGCGAAACCGACGAGGTCATTGCGGTCGCCGAGTTCTACTACCGGATCGACGATCTCCAACAGGAAGTCACCGAAGCGCAGCAGCGCTCCTGGCTGGTCGTCGGCGGGACGGGAGTCGCGATCTACCTGCTCCTGGCGGTCTTTGTCCAGCGGGCCAGCAACACCATCGCCCATCAGCAGCGGGAGCTGGCCAGCAAGGTCGAGCGGCTGACCGAACTCCTCCGCCAGAACGAGGACCTCAACGAGCGCGTCCGCACGGCCGCCGCCCGGACCACAGCCCTGAATGAGCGCTTTCTCCGCCGCCTCAGCGCTGAGTTGCACGATGGTCCGGCTCAGGACATCAGCCTGGCGCTGTTGCAACTCGATCACGTGTACGCCCGGGCCGCCAACGCGGCGAATGGCAACGGCACATCCGGATCCATCAGGCCCCCGGAATCGAACGGTGACCACCCTGCTGGCCACAGCAACGGCAACACCGCGACCCTGGAGGACCTCGACCTGATCCAGAGCAGCCTCAGGCGGGCCCTGCGCGACGTGCGCGGGACCTCAACCGGCCTCCTCCTGCCGCAATTGAGCCAGCTCACCCTGGCGCAGACCGTCGAGCACGTGGCCAGGGTCCATCGTCGCCGGACAGGTTTGCCGCTCGATGTCCAGGTAACCGACATCCCCGAGCAGGCGCCGACCGTGACCAAGATCGCGCTCTACCGGGTCATCCAGGAGGCGCTGACGAATGGCTGGCGCCATGCCAACGGCACCGGTCAGGTCGTCACCGTGATCGGGGAGGGCGACAACCTGCGAATCACGGTGTCGGACACCGGGCCCGGCTTCGACATCGCCACGATCGACGCCGACGGCGAACACCTGGGCCTGATCGGCATGCGCGAACGGGTCGAAAGCCTGGGCGGCGAGTTCCGGGTCGAAAGCACGACGGGCGGATCGCAGGCCGGCACGACGGTGGTGGCGATCTTGCCGTTGCATCCGAGCGGGGAGCGAGGGGACAGCGATGGATGATGCGGTACACGTCGCGGTCGTCGATGATCACCCCCTCTTCCGCGAAGGCGTCGCCCACTCCCTGCGGACGCAGCCGGGGATCGCGGTCGTCGCGGAAGGGGCCACCGCCGCCGACGCCCTCGCCATCGCGGCCGACCTGCCCGACGTCATGCTGCTCGACGTCTCGATGCCGGGGGGCGGCATCGCCGCCCTGGGCCGGATCACCGCCGCCTACCCGGTGGTCAAGGTCATCATGCTGACTGTCTCCGAAGACGAAGAGGACGTCACGGCCGCGCTCCGGGCCGGGGCCCGCGGATACGTGCTCAAGGGCGTCGCCGCGCGGGAGCTCGTCAGCATCGTTCGCTCGGTCGCGGCGGGCGAGGTCTACGTCACCCCGTCACTGGCCACCAGCCTCCTGGTAGAGCTGACGGCTACGACGGGGAAGTCAGCGTCCAGCCCGTTGGCCGACCTGACCGAGCGCGAGCGCCAGATCCTCGAGCTCGTCGCCGGTGGCGACAGCAACAAGGAGATCGCCTCCCGCCTGGGATTGAGCGAGAAAACGATCAAACACCATATGACCAACATCCTGCAAAAGCTCCAGGTCCGCAACCGGGTCGAGGCGGCGCTGCTGGCCAGGGGTAGCCAAAAATCGTAGCGGCGCAGTCCGGCGGGGTGTCCGCCGCTGACGGCCCGAACGGTTCCTTTGATCATGTTGGCGGCAACGGCCTTTCCTGCCTGCTCAACCCCAGACCCACGGGGCTGCCGCTTGGCAGGCCTAGGCCGGGTAGTGAGGAACGAGCATCGCCTGATCGTCATCAGGCTCTTCACCAGTCCGGATGGCTGCGCGGTCGAGAGGCTCGGCCGGTGGGCGGCGCCGCGCGAATGGATGCTCGGATTGGGCCGGTTCCTGGCTGCCATCCAGGAGATTTCCCCTCCTAATCTGACGAGGTGGAGTACAGGATTTGCCCAATCGCACATGCCGCTCCGGTCCGGACATGCGTTGACATTCACCTTGCAGTCATCCGGTCCGCATTCCGCGGGGCTCGACTGCTTGAAGCACATGCCCATACCGGTATTGCAGCGCCCGAAGATGCAGTCGTCGTAGGCGCCGTCGTTGTCGTGACAGTGGATCCGGGATCGATACACCCGAGAACCGGATCCAGCACACGCCGACCTGGGCATTGACATTCTCCCTTACGGCAGAGCGCATCGGAGAGGCAGACAATGCCGCCGGAGCCACAGCTATTGGGGTCGCGCTTCAGTTGAAAGCATCCGTCCTGGCAGGTGTCGGTCCTGCCTGGTCATCTGCACTCACCTTTTCTGTTGGCGGTCTGACCGGGTGTACAGGTCCCTTGCACCCCAACCCTTGATCCGAGCGCATCCGCCGCCAGGGCGAGCATCGCTCCGAAGAATCTGCGTCGGGAACTGGGCGACCGCGCTGCGGGAGCCGAGGACACCGGCCACGAGCGTTCCGGCAACGCCGGGTGGTGCTCCGCGGCGCGACTGGCTGGTCGCCAGCGTGCCCGTCAAGGTATCGAATCGGTTTCCGCCTATACGCGTACTCCTTAGTGATTGCCGACGCCTGATCGCTGACCGTCCCCGGGGCCGACACGGAGGGGACCGCGTTGGCCAGCTCACCGCAGGACGATGGTCCGCCCGCGGCGGGTGATCGATCCGGGCGCGGCCCGGCAGGTCCAGAGTGCCCCCGGCGCGCCGGCATCCGGTCCGGGCGCCCGGCTTCACGGTAGCGAGCGAGGCGGAGCCGCACATCGGCCAAGTGACCTATTCGGACCCATGAGGTCAACCGTTCCCAAGGGAAGTTGACTTAGTCCCACTCTGCGCCCGGTTGAACCATAACGGGCAAGCGCGAGGCGGCGACATGTGCGGCGATAAAGCGGCTATGAGAAGGGCCGACGACGCCGGTTGGTCGCCGGAACAACTCTCGGGGAGAAGCGTGGCACTCGATCTGCGCATAACGTGCAAAGGACCCCGACGTGCCGCGTGACGGGGAGGCGCCAGGAAGGCTCCCGCTAGGGTCGCCGCTCAACCGTCCTCCCCAGGAATTGCGAGGCGCTGCATCCCCGAGGAAACCGCCATGACGACCGTCTACTCAGTCATCGGAGAACACAACGACGATCCAACCCAGCTCCTTGCGCTCGGAGCGGACGGCCAGCACTATGCCCTCGTCCTCACCCAAGGGACGCTCACCCCGGTCGATCCGGACGAATCCTGGCGGCTGGACCCGGAAGCCCCGGATCGAGACGAGATCCTGCTCGACCCGCTCCCCTAGCGATCCCGCCGCCGCATCCGAGACTGATTCCGGACCATGGTGCGTCGTCGTCACGCGAAGGCTGCGCCCCGCAGAAGCGTTCCTGCTACCACTTCGTGATTTCCCAGATGTGCCCCGCAGGGTCACGGAAGCTGGCGGTCCTGATCCCCCACGGCCGGTCGATTGGACCGTTGAGCAGATCGACGCCGCGCGATGCCAGATCGGCGCAGGCGGCATCGACATCATCGACGAGAAGCGTGAACTGAAAGCGGGCGCCAGCCTCGGGCGGGGCCACCGGCGCCGGCTCGATCATCTCCCGCGCGGCTGGCGCCTTGAGGAGATTGACGATCAATTCGCCGAACTTGTAGGCGGCCGAGTCCTCATCCTCGAACTCGGTTGGTAGATCGAACACCCGTCCGTAGAACTCCTTGGCGGCATCCAGATCCTCGACCACCAGCGTAATCGCGCTGACGCCCTTCACCCAGGACTGCGTCTGTGAACCCGCTGCGCTCGTTTCTGCCATCCCGAAAACTCCTCATGCTTGCGCGCGACCCCGATGGATCGCTCCTTGAAGTAGACGATTGACGGACCGTCAGATCGACAGGCTCGGCGGGTCCCCGGAGGAATCGAAGCTCTCCTTGCGCCAAGTTCTGCTCGGAATCCTCGCTCATCGATCGCGGTAGGATGAGCGCCGCCGGACGAGATCGGCGGTAACGTCGGTTGAGCAGAGGAGACACCCGGTGAATGTGGCGACCGTTCGCTTCTTCAGCCCGGCGCTGGCGCGGCACACGACGTACAGTGTCATTCTGCCGGTGATCGGCGATGGCCCATTCCCGGTGCTGATGCAACTTCATGGCTACAGCGACGATCACGCCGCGTGGCTCCATTCCTCCAACCTTGTCCGGCACGCCGCTCCGTACCCGATGATCATCGTGCTGCCCGACGGTGGAACGTCCGGCTACTTGAATCTCCCCGTCAACGTCAATCCAGATAGCAGGATGGGCATCCAGCGGTACGAAGACCTGATGGTCGACGACCTGCGCCAGCAGATCGAGCGCACCTTCCGGGTGAGGCCGGGTCCCTGGGCGATCGGCGGGCTCTCGATGGGCGGCTTCGGCGCGATGCGGCTGGGGCTGAAGTACCCAGACCGGTTCGCCTCGATCTGGGCCCATTCCGGCTCCTACCGCCCAAAAGACGAGTTGGTCGGGCTTTACCCCGATCCCGACGAGGCGAACGTCTATGCGTGGGCCGATCTCGCCGCACAGACCAGCCCCCCTCCGGTCATCAGCTTCGACTGCGGCGTCGACGACGAGTTACTGAAATACAACCGCGGACTGCACCGGCACATGGAAGCGATCGGTCTGCCCCACACCTACGAAGAGACCGTAGGACGGCACGACTGGGAATTCTGGGATCGACGCGTGCCGCTCGCCCTGGAGCAACACGCCCAGGTGTTCGGCATCCAGGCCCAGGCCGGGTAGTCCGCTGAACCTCCCAACGAAGACCTATGTCGTCTTACGTCTCACGTCTCACCGGAGGACCCATGCCCACGCGCGTCATTCTCGATACCGACATCGGCACCGATGTCGACGATTGTCTGGCGATCGCGTTGCTCCTCTCCTGCCCGGAGATCAGGCTGGAGGGGATCACCTGCGTCTATGGAGACGTCGCCTTGCGGGCGCGGATGGTGCGCAGGCTTCTCCGCCTCGCCGGCCGCGAGAACGAATGCCCCGTGGTGCTCGGTGTCGAGCCGCCGCTGCTCGGACTCCGCCCGGTCTACTGGGCCGGACACGAGGGCGTGGGACTGTTGGAGCCGGGTGACGAGGGATTGGACGCCGATCCTGGCCACGCCGTCGACTTCCTGGTCGAGACGATCATGGCAAATCCGGGCGAGATTCATCTACTCGCTATCGGCCCCCTGACCAACGTCGCGATGGCAATCCGGCGGGAGCCGCGCATCGTCGCCGCCCTCCAGCACCTCACGATCATGGGGGGCGTCCATCGCGATCCGAACCGGCTGGACCTGCCGGTGGCCGAGCACAACATCGCCTGCGATCCAGAGGCAGCTCACATCGTCCTCTCTTCCGGCGCGCCGATGACGCTGGTCCCGCTCGACGTCACCACCGTCGTCGAGATCGATCGGGAGATGGTCGCCGCCATCCGGGCGGCAGGCACACCGTTCCACGCCGCCGTTGCCGGCCAGGTCGAGGTCTATCCTCGCTTCCGCGACCGCGGCGCCACCGCCCTGCACGACCCGCTGGCCGCCGCTGTCATCATCAAGCCCGATATCGTTGAACTCACGGAGGCGCACGTTGAAGTTGAACTCGACGGCCGCCTGACGACCGCCGCCACGATTATGTCGCGTCCCTCCGAGTCCAAGCCCGCGACGGCGCAGGTCGCCCTCCACGTCGATACCGCGGCGGCCACGGAGTTTATCGGTGGCCGGCTCGCGAGCATGGCCGCCATTCGCTGACCGGACGCCGGGTTGCCAACTTGACCGTTAACCCGGATGCCGTGGGCTATCATCTGTACGCGGCCCGCTCTGGAAGCCGTGATCCGGTTTCATGCTCCGAGCAGGTGCCGACGCTATGTCCGAACCGACCAATTCCCGCGATACTCCTCGTTGGGAGGCACAACCCGGCAGGGCCGCCTTTTCCGCATCCGTCCACCAGATCCTGGCCGCCCTGCCCGCGAAGCGCTTCCCCGTCTCCCGTCGCGATATCCCGCCGGACGGCATCTACGTTCTCTACGAACTAGGTGAAACCGTCCAGGTCGAGGGCCAGGAATTCGACCGAATCGTCGGGGTCGGGACCCACTCCGGTGAGGGCCGCCTGGCCAGAAGACTCGGCATACACGCCTCCGGCGACCGCCGGGGTAGCGACCTTCGCCTCCAGGTGGGCGGCGCCATCCTCGCCCAGAACAACCCGTCCGACCCCCGCCTGCGCACTTGGCTGGGGGACAAACCCACGCCCATGGACGACATCGAGGCAGCAGTCTCGGAGCTGATCCGGGAGCGGTTTTCGGTGCGCTGCATCCCCGTACCCGACCGGGAAGAGCGTCAGGCGCTGGAGCCGGCGCTGATCGCCCTGCTCGCACGCAACCCGGTGGGGCCGCCCTCCGAGGGATGGCTCGGCCGCCACGCCGCCCGTCGAGAAATCCGCTCCAGCGGCATGTGGAACACCCAGCACTTCGACGCACCGCAGTTGAGCGCCGCCCAGATTGCCCGCATCACCGAGTTAGTCGCCGGGCAGACGACCGCCGAGTCAGAGGCGGACGCCAGCTAACTACAGCAGCACAACCGTCGAAATAGGCACGCCAATGACCGATCGAGATGCGGCCACCGCGCCCGACGCCGTGGTTCGGGCCACCGAAAACTTCGTCCGGGAACGCCTCGGCGGGGATGCCAGCGGGCACGACTGGTTTCACACCGACCGGGTGCGTCGCCTTGCCCTGCGTCTTGCGCGCGAGGAAGAAGCCACCGGGGCCGCGCTCGACGTCCGGGTGATCGAGCTGGCAGCGCTCCTCCACGATCTGGAGGACTGGAAGTTCGCCGGTGGGGACGAAACCGCCGCCCCACGAGCCGCGGCGGCCTGGCTGTCGGAGTGCGGCGTCGACCCGGAGACCATCGCCCATGTGGCCGACATCGTCGGCACGCTCTCCTTCAAGGGAGCAGGCGTGCCCACGCCGATGGCGACCACCGAAGGCGCCATCGTGCAGGACGCCGACCGCCTGGATGCCATCGGCGCAATCGGCATCGGCCGGACCTTTGCCTATGGTGGATCACGTGGGCACCCGATGTACGACCCCGACACCCAGCCGGAGCTACACGGCTCGTTTGCCGCCTACAAGGCCTCAACCGGCACGACGATCAACCACTTTCCCGAAAAACTGCTGCTCTTGCGCGACAGGATGAACACCGCCTCAGCCCGCCGCCTGGCCGCCCGCCGTCACGACGTCATGGAGGCGTTCCTTGCCCAGTTCCTGGCCGAGTGGGACGGACGCGACTGACGGGGTTCAGGACGAACCGAGGAGGTCGTTCGCGATCCGCTCGCGGATAGCATCGCGGACGTCACGGTAGACCTGTCGCCGCTCTTCCGCGGAGCCGGTGGCCTTTGACGGATCCGGGAAGCTCCAGTGCAGGCGAGTGCGCGCGCCGAGGAAGACCGGGCAGGACTCGTTGGCGTCGTCGCAGACAGTGATGACCTTGTCGAACTGCTCATGAAGGTAGCGGTCGAGGGTCTTACTCTCTTGGCCGGAGATGTCGATGCCGAGTTCGTCCATCACGGCGATGGCGTCCGGGCGGACAAACGTCGCCTCGGTACCGGCACTGAAGACCGCGAAGCGGTCTCCGCCGAAGGCTCGCAACAGACCCTCCGCCATCTGCGACCGGGCGCTGTTGTGGGTACAGAGGAAGAGCACGCGCTGAGGATGCCCCATAATTGGCGCGGTCACGCGGGCCGTCCTGTCTCCCGCGCGGCGCAGGATGGTGACGCGGACTGCCCGTCGGCGCCGCCGGGCAGATCGGCGAACTCGGCCGGATCGGGCAGCGTGCCGTCGAGCTGGTCCCAGTAGCGGTCCGTGATCTCGGCGCTGTACTTGTCCGGGACGAAGTGGCGGTAGGCCATCGTCTGGAGCCCGAGGTGCATCAACTCCCGCCCGAACGGCAGGTGCCGCAGGATGTTGGCGACCTGGACGTGCCGGGCGTGACTGAAGTTCGGGAGTTGCCCGGAGAGGAACAACGTGATCACGTTGCGATAGCGCCGCTCCACCTTCAGCGAGGCGAGTGAGCGTTTCGGCTTGCCATTCGGCGAGAACGACGACACGGATGTCCTTCTCCTCAATCGGTTCTTCCTCGGCCCGAACGGCCGAGGAGGTTCGTCATTCACAGGACTGCTCAGGTTCACCGCGAACATACCGGTACGCGAGGACGCCAACTACTGCGCCCACCATCGGGCCCGCGACGTAGAGCCATTGAGCATCCCAGGTCCAGGAGGCGAATGCAGGGGCAAGGGAGCGGGCGGGATTCATCGATGCTCCGGAGATCGGCCCGGCAAACAGGGCCTCCAGGCCGACCGTGCCGCCAATCGCAATCGCGGCGGCTTGCCCGACCGCTCGGGAATCGGTCGCGACCGCCGTGATGACGAACATCAGGATTGCGGTCAGGACCGCTTCCAGGAGCAGCGATTGTCGCTCGGAACCGCGCGGGAAGGTTGCACCCAACCCAGCCACGTTGCCGAACATGCCCCGCAGCAGGAGACTTGCCGCCCCCGCTCCCAGGAGTTGCGCCGCCCAGTAGCGCGGGACATCGGCCCAGGGGAAGTGCCGACCGACGGCAAATCCCAGCGTGACGGCCGGGTTGAAGTGGGCGCCGGAGATGTGCCCGACCGCGTAGATCATGACCATGACGATCAGGCCAAAGGTAAGCCCGATGCCGACATGGCCGACACCCCCTCCGGTCTCGGCGTCGATCACGATCGCCCCGGTGCCGGCGAACACCAGCGCGAAGGTGCCGATCGCCTCGGCGGCCAGTTGGCGCTGGCTAATGGCCGTCGCGGTCACGCGAGGTCCGCCGCGGCGATGCCAAGCAGCTTCTCGATAATGACGCAGTCGCGCCACTCGCCATCAAGGCGACCGTGACGGCGATAGACGCCGACCACCCGAAAGCCCGCCCGCTGGTGGAGCGCCAGGCTCGCGGCATTCTCCGGGAAGACACGCGAGATGAGCTTCCAGTAGCCGCGCTCGGTACAGGCTTCGCACAGCGCATCCAGCGCCGCCCGGCCCGCGCCGATGCCGCGGTGACGAGGATCGACGTAGACCGAGTGCTCACCGATTCCGGCGTACCACTCGTGGGCTCGATACGCCCCGACGGATGCCCAGGCCACGACCTCTCCTGCCCGCTCGACGACCACCGTTGGGAAGCGCTCCCCCTTCCGGGCGAGTTGTTCGGCAACCTGTTCCACGGTCCGCGGCGTGGTCTGGAACGTGGCGATGCGCTCGGCGATGCCGTGATTGTGGATCTGGGCGATGGCGGCGGCGTCCGTGACATCCGCGGGGCGCGTGGTCAATGTCATCAGTATCCTATCCCGGCCAGGTCAACCGTAAGTGGCACTATCCGCAGCAGCTTCCCTTGGAGGCCGCGGTCAGTTGGATAACGCGCGGGACCGATTCCCCGCAGCAGGCAGACGGCGCGGTCGCAACGGCGGCCGAGCCGCAGCAGGCGGCGGGTTCCGCCTCGCTCGCGGCGGCGTCAGCGCCGCAACAGGAGACGCCGCGGTCCGCGAGGACGATCCCGGACGAGCAGACGCCCGTCTCGGGGAGGACAAGTTGGACATCGCGCGCGCCTTCCCAATCTCCGGCAATCGCACACGCGACGGACCGGACCTGCTCGTACCCGGTAAGCATGAGGAAGGTCGGCGCCCGGCCATAGCTTTTCATGCCCACGACGTAGACATCCGGTTCCGGGTGGCGGAGCTCCTCGGCACCGTGGGGCGGCACCGAGCCGCACGAGTGGATGTTGGGGTCGATGAGGGGTGCCAGCGCAGATGGGCTTTCGACGGCGGGATCGAGGTCCAGGCGCAACTCGGAGAGCAAGGAGAGGTCGGGGCGGAAGCCGGTTGCGACGATGATTTCGTCCACGGGTGGAAGCACCTCATCCTGTCCGGCCACGACCAGCCCATCGGGCGTATCGGTGACCCGCGCCGCCCGGAACCCGGTGACCATGCGAAGGCGTCCGGCCTCCACAAGCCGCTGGACCCGGGCGCCAAGCTCGCCCCGGGCGGGGAGGGCGTCGTCGATCCCGCCGCCGAACAGGGTCTGGAGGCGGCTCGCCGGACGCCGCACCGCCCAGATTACCTCGGTACCCGGGGCATCATCGGCCAGATGAACCAGATCCAGCAGGACGTTGAAGGCGGAGTGGCCGCTCCCGACAACCAGCACCCGCCGTCCCGCGTAGCGCTGGCGGACCCCGCCGAGCACCTCGGGAATGCCATAGACGATCCGGTCCGCGGCGGCCCGCTCGCCCACGGCGGGCGTTCCCGCTGCGCCGAGCGGGTTCGGCCGTTCGATCGTGCCGGAGGCATCAACGACCGCCTTCGCCAGGAACGTCTCTTCAGCGCCGTTGGACGTGCGGACCGACAGGACGAATGGAGCGTTCTCACGTCCGTCCGTCTTCATCTTGTCGAAGCCCTCGCGTGCGACGGAGATCACCCGGTGTCCGAGGCGGATGCGGCCACGCAGCTCCGGCACGGCCGCCAGGGGTTCGAGGTACTGCTCCGCCAGGTCATCGCCGGTCGGAAAGGACTCGGGGTCCGGGGTAGACCAGCCGGCCGGTGTGAGCAGATCCGCCGCCGCCCGGTCGATGACGTACCGCCACGGCGAGAAGAAGTGGACATGCCCCCAGGAACGGACTCCGGCGCCGACGCGGTCGCCGGCTTCGAACACGATCGGATCTTCGCCCTTTTCGAGCAGATGGGCGGCGGCGGCGAGTCCGACCGGACCGCCGCCAATCACGGCGACGGGGAGTGAGGAGATAGACATCGGGTTAGGTCCTTTCGGCAATCCATAGACAACATTCGATGAATTCAGGCGAGAACGTAAGGCGTGTGTCGATGGTCGCTCCTTGCCGGGTGGATCAGCCGTTGAGGATCTGGCGGGCGGCCTCAGGGAATGCGGAGACGCAGGAGCGGTTCACCCAGTAGTACATGAAGGTGCCCCGCCGCTCGGAGAAGATGAAGCAGGTGTCGCGCAGGACCTTGAGGTGATGGGAAATAGTCGCCTGGCTGTATGGGAACTGCTCCGTGATCTCGCAGACGCAGACCGGAGCTTCCGCACTCGCCAGGAGGTTCAAGATCTGGATGCGGGTCGGATCCGCCAGCGCCTTGAACCAGGACGCGTACGTCTCCGCCTGGGTCCTGCTGACCGAAGTTCCGGTCGAGACGGCTGGGCAGCAGCGATCGGTGGTTGGCACATTGGCATCTGCCCGCTCAAGGATGACGGTCATGGGCGTTGGTCCTCCCTGCTTAGCGGCATCGTAGCGACTGCATAGACAGATGTCAATATATTACATCGACAATCGGTCTATGAAAATTGCCGTCACGGTCAAGGCCGCCGCTTCGCCTGGCGGCGGCATTGATGGCGTCGATCGGACCCCCGACCGATGTCATTGGCTCCTCCATTGGCCGATCAACGAATCATATGCATCATATTCTGATGGATCAATGTATCAGCGTTGCGACGGTGTTGCTTGGGCAGTCGCTGGCCCTTCCGGTGATTTGAGGTTTCGTGTGGAGGTGGTCCGAATACCAGAACGCCAAGGCGGGCCAGGAATGCCCGGCCCGCCTGCGCGTTCACGGTCGACATTGGTTGAGGATCGCGGCGTGCTATGTTACCCTCGCGGTAGCCAGATCTACGCTAGCGGACCTGGGCTCGCCAGGTACTGGTTGATGATCGCGTCCGCGGCGCGATAGGCCAGTGCGCCGACGGTGCCGGTCGGGTTGTAGCCGGCGTTCTGGGGGAAGTTCGCCGCCCCGACCACGAAGACGTTGTGGACATCCCACGACTGGAGGTACTTGTTGACCACCGAGGTCGTCGGGTCGGCCCCCATGATCGCGCCGCCCTGGCAGTGGGTCGACTGGTACGGCACGATGCTGTAGTCGGTGATGTCGCCGCCGATCCGGACCGTCGTCCCGCCCATCGCGTCCGCGATCGGGGTGAGGGCGTTGTCGGCGACCCAGCGAACCATCTTCCGCTCGTTGTCGGTCCAGTTGAAGGTGATCCGCAGGAGCGGGTGCCCCCAGGCGTCGCGGTAGTTCGGGTCGAGGTCCATGTAGTGGCCGCGGTAGGCGGGGCTCTCACCCTGCATACCGAAGCCGGTCGACCGGTTGTACCACTGCTTCACCGCCGCCTTCCAACCGCTGCCCCAGCTCGGCGAATCCGGCGGAAGTGGGCCGCTGCTCTGGATCGGGCGAGCGCCGGTGACGTTCGCGGCGATGTTGCCACCGCCGAAGAAGCCGAGAGCGGAGACCGCGCCGGCTCCTGTCGGCGCGGTCGGGGCCGAGCAATCGATCCTCGCGGGATGGCTCACGCGCCCCACATGCCCGGGGGTCAGAACGGAATCAGCGCCGACCAGTGCCCGCTCCGCATCGCCAGCGACCGCTCGATCTCGACCGCCCCGGCCAAGCGCTCCGCGTACGCGAGCGCGTCTACCGTCCGATGGAGTTCGCGTAAGGCTTCCGACAGAGTTGCGAGCGGTGATGGCAGCACGTCGTCGATGACGGCCCGGCTCAGGGACAGAGCATTGGGTCGATCCAGCCAGCCGCCGTCAGCCCACCAGTTCGTGAGCAGGAGATCGGCCAGCTCGCGGGCCCGGTCCAGCCAAGGCCGTTCCCCGGTGGCCCGGTGCGCCTCGACAAACGCAGCGACCAGCGCGGCCTGGTCCTCAAGCCAGAAGACGGGGGAGGCATCCGCGCCTGAATCGCGTGCATACCCTTGCGCGGGATCGAGGCGGCCATCCACCAGCCGCTCCAGTGCCGGCACAAGGGCGGACGCCTCGATCGCGTTTGACCATGGCTTTGCCCTAAGCAGCCAGCGCACGGTTTCCGCCCGCCAGGCGAGAGCTGGCAGGGAGGTCGCCTGCGGCGCGGGTCGGTGAAGGCGTGCCGCGCGAAGCTGGGCACGTCCCCGCATCAGCCGGGTGCGGAGGATGTCCACGCTCTCGTGGCTGAACCGGTCCATCTGCTCCATGTCGACGACCCGCCGGAGCGCCTGTCGCTCATGAACCGGCTTGATGTCGTAGTGGAGCGTGACGACTTGCAAAAGCACGGGATCGAGCGTGTCCCGAAACTCCTTCGAGGTCCAGGTGTAGTACCCGGTGTCGGAGGCGATGACATCCACACCCTCGCGCAGGGCCGCCATGCAGAACGAAACCAGGCGGGATGCGATGTCCAGGTACGTGTCGTTCTGCAGCTCGGCAGCCGCCCGGGCGTACACCGCCGCGAGCTGGGCGTTCAGCGGGATCGGCTTCTCGAAATGCGGCACGATCCAGCGATCGTTCCGCGCGCAGCGGTGGAACCCGCGATCGATCTGGTCCCAGATGCCGCCCCGGACCAGTTCGTCAAGCGTCGTTCGCAGCCAGGCAACGATGTCACCGGGAAGGTCTCCGGCGGCGTGCGCATCGAGCAAGGCCCAGAGCAGCGCCGGGCGGGGATGCTTAGGTTCCTCGATCAACCCGCCACGTTGTAGGTCCAGCCGTTGGTGGAGTGCGTCCCAATCCGCCTCCACACGTGCGCCTGCGACGGGTTCAGCACCGTCCGAGGCAAGCTCTCGGGCTTCCGCGCCAAGACCGTGGGCCTTGACGGGGTAGGTCTCGGCAATGGATTCGAGCAGCGAGGCAAGCGAGGGGTAAACGTCGTCTCCCTCGACGGTCATGGTGCAGTAGGCCAGGAAGGGCAGCCCTTCGTGGGTCAGGAAGACCAGCAACGGCGGTCCCGCCGTGCCGGTTAGGGCCGCGGCTGCCCAACGCCACGTGGCAACGAGGTCCGGGCGCTCATCCGGATTTACCAGCACGGGTACGACCCGGTCTGTCACCAACTGACGCAGGGCATCGTCTTGTTGGAGGCGGAAGGCGAGGCGCTGCGCGCTGTTTGCCCACCATGGCTCGGCGATCGCGAACATCGGCACGCCGCGGCGCCGTGCCTCCTCGCTTCCTTCTTCCCACGTCCGCCACGAGAGTGCGGACGTGATGTTCGGCAGATGCTCAGACGCGGTCGGACGGGCGCCGGCCAACGACATGTTCAGTAATGGACGTTGGTTTGGTCGCATGCGGCTCATTTCATACGAGGACAGCACAACATGTGGGGATGGAGTAGCCCATCCCCACATGTTGTGCATGGCGCGTGATCGCTAGCTGAACGCCTGAGCGTCGGAGAGGTCGATCTTGTTCTGGAGCACCGCGTCGGCGGTCCAGTACGAAAGCGTCCAGATCGTCTCGGTCGGGTTGTGGCCGGACATCGTCGGGAGCAGCGCGCCGCCGCCGACCAAGATGTTCGGGACTTCCCACATCTGGCCGTACTTGTTCGTCACCGACATCGACGGGTCGCTGCCCATGCGCAGCCCGCCGGTGTCGTGCGTCATCGTCGCGGTCGGGTTGGCCGTCTCACGTCCCCAGACCCGGGCGGCGCCGGCGGCTTCGAGGATCTCGGTGGCTTTCTGGTAGATGTACTTGGCCATCCGAGCTTCATTCCGCTTCACCTGGCGCTGGACGCGCGCCACCGGAACGCCGTACTGGTCGACGTAGTTCGGGTCGAGGTCGATGTAGCTCGTTTCGTACGGCAACGGCTCGGTGAGGATCTGCAGGCTGATGATCCGGTTGAAGTTCTGGAGCCAGTAGTCCTTGAAATCGCGGCCCCAGCGCGGAATATCGGGCGGGATAATGTTGTACGCCTCGAGCGGATGGCGCTGGCTCGGCGAGCCGATGAAAGCGCCGCGAACGAAGAACTCCTCGTCGCCCAGTTGCATCTTCTCTTCGGCGTTGTTCTCGCCGTTGTAATCGTCGAGGCCCTGTCGCTGCACCGCCGGGCCGGCCCAGCCGTTCAGGAAGCGGTCGTCGAAGTACGCGCTGACGCTTGGTCCGGCGCGGTTCATGAAGTACTTACCGACCTGGTCACCACCGGTGATGCCGGAGTAGAGCAGCGTGCGGACGTTCTGGAAGGTGTAGGCACCCATGTAGAAGATGTCGCCTGGCTGGGTGTGCATTTCGCCGGTGATGAGGTCGAGGTAGTCGACGCTCACCGCACGCCCGTTCTCGTGGTTGATCCGGAGCACGTGACTGTTCGCCCGGACCTCCATGTTGCCGGTCTCGAGGGCCGTCGGTAGCAACGAGACGAGCGAACTCGCCTTGGAGTCGTTCCAGCACCCATAGTCGGTGCAGAACGCGCAATAGCTGCACGCCGGTCGCTCAAGGCCGTCCGGGTTGGTGTAGGCCTCGGTGTTGATGGCCGTTGGCACGTGGAAGGGATTCAGGCCGAGCTGGAGCGCGCCCTCGCGGAAGGTGATATCCGTCGCGTTGTCGCGCAGCGGACGCATAGGAAAGTCACGGTTCCGCGGGGCTTCGAACGGATTCCCCTCCTCCGGGTTCACAGGACGGATCTGGCCCTGGATGTTGCCCGGGAACCCCCCGACGCCGATGTGATACTCCATCTTGTCGTAGTACGGCTCCAGTTCATCGTACGTGAGCGGCCAGTCCTGGATGTTGGCGCCGTCTTCCTCGAGGTAGGCAAGCCGTTCCCGGCCGTACATGTCCTCGAGGGTGGTGCGAAGCCGGAAATCTTCTTCGTAGTAACGCCACGACTGCCCGGACCAGTGAACCGAGGCGCCGCCAACCATATTGGCCATGATGTACTGGGTCGGCCGAGCCACCTCGTTCAGGTCGCTGCGGAAGGTCAACGCAACTTCGGACTGCTTGGGAAGCAACTCGCCCCGTTGGGAGAATCGGAGGGTGTCGAAGGTCCGGCCGGAGAAGTCGTCCGTCGTCCGGTACTCGCCACGCTCGAGCGCGACCACCGAGTAACCGGCCTTGGTGAGCTCCGTTGAGATGGGACCGGCCGCTGCTCCGTACCCGATGATGACCACGTCTTTTTTTGCCTGCTGAGCCATGGGAGCTCCTTCTCTATCTCTAGAGAGTCATCGGATGCTAGAGGTCGACGATGCTCTGGATGGGGATATCCAGCGGCGCATCCATCGTCAGCTGCTGTTCCTCGGTGTGCACGTAGTACGGCCCACCGTAATGGAGATCGGCCCAGACGCGCCTGTCGCGGTTACCACCGTAGATTGGGTCCGCGAACAATCCTTCGATCGTATGGGTGCGGAATATCTGGAGGAAGTCGTCGACGCTTGCGATCGCTGGTGGATCACTACCAGCGACCATGGCCACACCAGTTACCGTGGCGCCACCTGATTGTTCGCTCCCGGTCCCCTCAAAGGCGTCCGTGCTGCCGCCACCCTGGCCACCCGCCGTGGGTGTCGCGTTTTCTCCGGGAAGTGGCATGCCCTCGACCTCGAGGTTGTCAGGCTCGGTCGCGGGAGATGCTTCGGGGGATGCTTCTGGAGTTGCGGCGGTGGTCGTCTGCGGCATACCGAGATGGGTTTCGAGAAACGTGACCTGCTGCTCGGGGCCGAGGTCGGCGAAGTTCGCACCGAGTTCGTCGCTGGCTGCCTGGTTGACCCAGTCCAAACCGAGACGGTAGACCGGCTGCATATCGATGTACGCGCCGCTCAACGCGCGGTCGATGTACACGGCGACGCCGGCGTCGCGGCCGCCGACCGTATTCTCGTCGCCGGGCCAGATCTGCTCGGCGAGAGCCTCTACGGTGGGCACCTCGCTCGGGCTAAAGAACGAGTACCCCTCCCGCAGGTAGTCGGTTTCTTGGGCGAGGAGATCCCGGCTATAGGCAGCCGTGACAACCATTGCGGCCGTCGTGCCAGCGGCACCCTTAAGAAATGTCCGGCGATCGAGATCGGCTTGTGGCATGATCATTCTCCGGCATTAAGTCGAAGCGGAGCGACGTCTGTACTCCCGTCCTGGCAGGTATTCACTGCTCTGGTTGGTATTCCTCCTTGCCGGTAGGCTTGGTCCCTGGCTCGCCGGGTATGGACTGAACTCCTATTCCTCCGTGGTTGCGGAAGCGATCAAGTCGTGCCACGGATCGACGTCCGACTTGCCGCCAACACTCCTTCGGCACGCCGATCCCTCGGGACGGTGGCGCCCTGATGGATCGGCGCCATGCTCGCTAGGTGGCCGGTGTTGCCTCCGGCGTGGCGTCGGAGCCGTCTGCGGCCGGTGTGGCGTTAGTGCCGGCTGCGGCGAAGATCACCCCGCATGCGATCCGGTCGCCGCTTTCGCCGGACGGATCGGTCTGGAGATCGTCCTCCCCGGCGTGGATCACGATCGCGCTGCCATCGTCATCGGCGAGGCTGTTTTCTACTCCCGGCTCCAGTGACACCTTGTCTGTCGTCACGTCCAGGCCGAACGTGCCGACCGCGTCCACTTCGACGTTGCCGAGGTCACCGGCGTGGCTGTTCGTATCCTCCAAGGCCCCATGCGAGGCGCCGGTGGGATTGAAGTGGCCACCCGCGGACCCGAACGGCGTGTCGCCGGATGGGTCGCAAATTCCGGTCTCGTGGATATGGACGCCGTGCAGCCCGGGCTCCAGTCCGGAGCCCGACCCCTCCGACGTACTTTGCAAGGTGATCGTGACCCCGTCTGGCGACTCGACCAGGGTCGCGCTGCCGATCACGTCGCCATCCACCGTCATGAGGTCAAGCGTGAGTGGCTCGCCCATCGCGGATGTGCCAACTGGCGTTGAATCCTGCGCCGCAACGGCGCCTCCGCCTATTGCCAGCGACGCGGTCAGTAAGCCAGCTGCAATGCGTGTGCGAATGCCCATAGGGAACCCCCAGATGCTCGTGCGAGTGGTCCAAGCGCCGCGGATGGTGGGATCACCGGTGATCACGATGCACCAGAGATCTCCCGTGCGCGGAGTTCTTGGCAAGAAGCGTGCCGCGTGTGGACCGTTTTCTCGCCAGTGCGGGCACCAACACCCGACTACACGAAATTGGCCTGTGCTAGCCGTACATCTGTCGGAGCGCATCAATCCCGGAGAACAGCAAATCGGCTCGCTTCAACTCCACCCCGGCCGTGATCGCATGCAGAGGACCAGCCCGGCGGTACATCACCCGCCGGCGCCAGATCCCATCCCGGGTCGCAGCGTCATCGGTATACAGGGCGAGGACGCTCTGGGCCAACTCGTCGGGGAACCCGGAGAAATCGAGGGCAGAGTCGGCCACCATGGCGTCGCCGAAGTCGATCACTCCGCTCAAATTTCCATCGGCATCGACCAGGAGGTGCTCCATGGCCAGATCACCGTGGATCAGCATCGGCTCGAAGTCGAGCCGTGCCCGATCGGCCAGCATCTGTTCCCAGTCGGCGACGAACCGCGCGAACACGTCCGCCGGCAAATGGGGTTCCGCACCAGCTCTGACGTTCATGTACAGCGCCGCGTGCCGGTCCATCCAGGCACGCGGCGCGAAGGCCGGTGCACCAAGTTCGACCGCTCTATCCGTGGGGAACGTATGGAGCGCCCGGAGGAATGCCGCCAGAGCTGGAGCGATTGCCGCGCCGGCATCTGGTGCCCACCCGAGATTATCAGCGGGTGTTCCTGCCAGCTTTTGATATCCAACGATGTGCCATGCGTAGATCGTGGTCGGTCCAGACACAAACTCAAACGCAGGTATTGGTACAGCGATCGTCGGGATAAGTGCTGGAACGAGCTGGATCTCCTTACGCAGCGTGGCGTCCACGCCGGACCGCTTCGGGAATCGGAAGACGTGGCTGCCGTTTACCTCGAAAACAGTGCTGTCCCAGCCCTCCGCCAGGTAGCCCAGCGACTCGATTGCCAGGCCTGGGAATGCCGCGCGCAACGCTGCTCGGCATTCGCCCTCCGTGGTAACGGCCTGAAGAACGGTCACTGTCTTTCCGGCTCCCCTGCTACACGACGATTCGATACGGTTTCCAGATCTCCTTCAGCACGGGCGGATGGCAGCGATCGCCTCCTCGTCGAACTCGACGCCGAGACCCGGCGTGGTCGGATGATAGTGGTGACTTTCACGGATTAAGACCTCGCCCCCTCCCCCCGAACAGCCCTCACCCCCCGCTGCGGCAAGGGGACGTGGCCCCGGGGTTTAGGGGACAATATTCACCCACCGCCCCTCGTCCAACGAAGCCCGAATCGCCGTCAGCACCCGCTGCACCTCGAGGCCATCATTAAACGTCGGGCCGGTCGCTCGTCCCGCGCGGATGTCTCCAACGAAGCTGTCGATCAACCCCGCGTTGTAGCGAGCGAACAGTCCCAACGGGAAGGGGCCGGAATCGATAGCGGCATCATGTTCAGGGGTGTGGTCGAGGAGGACGGTTGGTTCCGGCGAGTCGACCGTTGCCCCGATGAGGAGTTCGCTGCGGCGTGTCGTCGGGTCCGGCTGCCAGGCCAACGAACCACGCGATCCGTAGATGCGCACGCCGCCCCCTCCGATCGGCAGCGAAGACCAACCAGTCCGGAAGGTTGCATCGCCGCCGTTGGCATAGACACCAATCCAGGCGGTCATGTCGTCCACGTCAACGTCGCCCCGACCCCCGCCCGGCAGCGGGCGCTCGGGGATGGCGGTAACGCCGTGGGCGACGACCTGCGAGATGGGCCCGCCGAACCAGAGGGCGAGGTCGATGCCGTGCGAGCCATACTCAGCGAACGCGCCGCCGTTGGCCCGGGAACGCTCCATCTTCCAGTGCCGTGGCCGGTCTGGGTCGATGAATTGGGCGTTGACGGAGTGAAACTCGAAGCCGCGCAACTCGCCGACGTATCCCTCGTCCACCAGAACCTTCATGCGCGCGACCACAGGAGAGAAGCGCATCAAGAACCCGAGCTTTGCCACCACACCCGCCCCGCGGGCGGCCAGGTGCATCTCCTTTGCCTGGGCAAGGTCGTAAGCCAGCGGTTTTCGCAGAGGACGTGGCAGCCGGCGGCAAGAGCATCTAGCACCTGACGATGGTGCGTATCGACCGGGGTCGCAATCACGACCGCATCGATCTGCCCGGGATTCGCCCAGAGCGCCGCCGCGTCTCGTTCAATCCGAGGAACGAAGTACCTCGCTGACGCGGCGGCCGCCTCCGTGGCATCAGGCTCAACGATGGCCACGACCTCGACGTCCGGCCGCGCCGCCAGTGTTGCCAGGTGCGCTCGTGTTCCCCAGGCTCCGAGGCCGATCACGGCGACCCGCAACCGGGCCATTCGCTTGTTCTCTTCCACGCCCACCCTCACCCCAAATACCGGTTCCTTAGATTCCCAAGACGTTGGGATCGTAGCGGGTCAATCGTCGACTGTCTCGTCGCTCGCCTGGCCTCCGTGTTTAAGGGCATCGGGGACACGACCCGGTGCCCTGAGATTCAGCGCGGCATTGGCGGCCGCAGCAATGGTCAACGCTCCAAGAAAGAGGCAGATCGTGTCGATCGGTCCAAACGCGATGCCCCAAACACTGCCCCAATTCTTCGCCGACTGCCTCAGGATACAGGCCTGCTACTGCGCTCGGGCAAGCGTGTCGGAATTGGCTGTCCCGAGCGGAAGAGCGAGCTATCAGGACCGCCTGAATCCCACTCGTCGTTCAGCGCGAAAGGCAGCCAAGATGGACAAACGAACTGGAGGAGACCGCAGTTCCGTTGTCGCCAGACCAGGTTGATGATCCCGCGTGGTTCGGCTCAGGAGCTTACTCCTGAAAACGCGACCAAGGTCCGTATCTTTGCGACTTGGAATAGCCCCGCCCCCCATTGGACCGAGGTCACCGGGGAAAACGGCCACCCGGCCTTCCGGGGGCGCTGCTGCAAGAAGGTCTACCGCACCTTCACCCATGCCGCCGCCGATGCCCGCACCATCCGCTACCGCGATGGCCAGCGGGACGCGGCCAGGGCCTATTGGTGCCGGCGGTGCCGCGGATTCCATGTAGGGCGACCGGGCGGGTCGCGCCACGAGCGCGTGTTTCAGATCCGGCCGGGATCGGACCTTCGCGCGGCCTGACTAGCTCCCCGATATCCGGCGTTGCGGCGCGTTTGCAACGCACTCGTCTGTTCGCACCGCTTGCAGAATGTGTAAGACTGGCTTCGCAACGACGAAAGGCGTCTTTGCCGGGCCAACCTGGTTGCGTGCTTCAGTTGGAGACACCAGCCGGGATTGAAAGGGAGTAATTGCGTGCATCGGTTTGGTCGAATCGGACTCGTGGCTCTGGCAGCAATCATGGCGCTGACCGGGTCTTTGGCGGGGAATCACCGCGCCCTGGCGCAGGATCAGCAGATTGACTGGGCTTACGATGAGGCGGCTCTGGCGGCGCTTGGTTACCCCGCCATCGAGATCGCGGTCAGCGAGGACGGTGTCGAGGCGCCGGACACCTTGCCAGCCGGCATCTACCACGTCACCCTGAGCGTCAGCGCGGGGAACAACGCCTACGTCGACTTCATGCAGCCGCCGGCCGGGCTCTCGGTGGACGAGATGACCCAGGGAGCGCTCGACGCGGGCGCGAACGATCTGGTCCAGCCCGGTTGGGACTTTGCCGGCGGCGGAAACACCCCCGAGGCGGGCGTCTCCGCTACCTTCCTGATCGAGCTGGCCCCCGGCGACTACCAGATTGCCGCGTCGTACTACCCAGAACTGGCCGAAGGGGAGGAGTACGACGTTGCGAACGAGATCATGCGGCTCAGCCCGCTGACCGTCACGGAAGCGGCCGCCACTCCGGTGGCCTCCCCAGTGGCAGGGACGGGCGCGACGCCGGTCGCCGGTGATCCAAGCCGCGTCCCGGAAGCCGACGTCACCCTGGAGATGACTGACGACCTGCGCTACATCGTCTCGCCGGATCCGGTCCCGGCAGGCCCGCAGTTGTGGGAGATCACCAACACTGGCACGGCGTACAGCCATCACGTCGTGATGTACGGCGTTCCCGACGGCACCACCGCCGACGCCATCGTCGCCGATTTCGCCAACCTGATGAGCGGCACACCGCCCGCGAGCGAGCCCCTGATCTTCTCATTCACCGGCGTCGCCTACGCGGCCCTGCAGTCCGGCGGTCACACGACCTGGAACGTGCTCGACCTGGATCCAGGCTCCTACGCGGTGATCTGCTTCATCATCGACCCTATGACCGGCATGCCGCACGTCCTCGACGGCATGGCCACCGTCTTCACCGTCGCATAGGTCGGCCGCCCAACGAACGATCGGAAACGCACCGACGACGTCTCCCCACGCACGCGTGGAGAGGCGTCGTCGTAGCAGGCTCGGCTTCAATGCTGATCTGAGCAGGGCCTCCGGGCGTCGTGTGCTAGAAGATGACCTGGAGGATCTGGACCAGGATCCAGATGAAGATCACCGCGCCGACCAACATGCCGATCAAGACTCCAGCGCCGAACCGCATTTCGCCCTCCGTGCCACACGCCCCTCGGCCCAACCGGCCGCACCCGGTACCATCGTCGCACACTCCGGGTGGAGGCAACAGACTGGTTCGCCGCTCCCGGAAGGAGGATAGTCGTGGATAGTCCGGAGCATGGATCTCGCCTCAGAGGGATCCTGATCGTCGTTCTGGGGCTCCTCGTGGCACTCGCCATTGGCCGCGAGTTCGGGCATCTCGCCCACGATGGGGTCTTGGGCACGTCGTTCGGCGCCCTGGTCGGGCTGGCCTCAGGCCTCGGGGTCTACATGACCCTTGGCGGGGACGAGGGGTAGCCACACCCGGCGCGCACAACCAAGAACATCATCAATGACCCGCCATCCCGTCGGCGAATACAACTGATCCGACGTCGCGGAAAGAGATCGTCCCGAGGTGAAGGATCGTGGTAGCGCCCGCGGCATCGACGACGTAACTCGATGCGATCAGGCAGTGGGCATCGGCGAACCGCTGGTCACCATCGTCCACCTGAAGCACGGCCGCGCCGCGACGGCCGCCTCCCTCCACGGCAGGCTCCAGATGCCCGTTGCCGCAGGTGCTGAACCGGAGTCGATCTCCGCTCGCTCCGAAGGTAATGGTACCGACCTCCTGAAAGGTCGTGGCCCCGGTGATGGTGAGCTCCGATTCCAGGCGAATCTCGTCGCCCGGCTCGTCCCATACCTCTCCGTGGAGTCCGTCTCGATCGAACCATGTCCGCATCGAACAGCCGGATGCACGGGCCACAATCCGAAGGAGATTGCCGTCGATCCCAACCCAGGTGGCTTCGCCGCGAAACCGGAGGGCACAGACGGTCTGTCGCATCGGAGCGCCGCACTCCTTTCGTATTGACTTGAATCGCTCCGGCGAAATGCAGGCAACTGCCCTGCTCCGCCGCAGGGCCCACCGGTATGGTGGTGCATTCGCCCAGGCAGCCATCTTGCCGGCGTGTTGGGGGCGTCGCAGCGGGAGTTGTCCCCAAACGACGTACGTATTCGGGCCTACCTCCGTGCGCAATCTATGCACAGGCGTCCGAACTCCGAACACCGGGTTGCACAGATTGACCGATGGCTGCGAGCACTGGCGCTCGAATCACACATGACATACCAACGTAACCAGGGCAACATCCCCCTCTACATGCCTCGATACTGGTTGCCGGGTGGCACATGGTTTGCGTCCTTACTAGTGTCCCCGGCCTGCAAGGGCCGGAGCGATGACGAAATACAATGCCAAGGAGGCAGGAACAATGGACATTCGCAACCAAGACTTAACCGGCATGACCGTTCGCGGGTCGGACGGTGACAAGGTCGGTAAGATCGTCGAGGTATCCCCCAACTATGTGGTCGTCGAGAAGGGCTTCTTCTTCCCCTCCGACCACTATGTTCCGACGTCCGCGATTTCCTCGGTCGGCGACGACGAGGTCTACCTCAGCGTGACCAAGGACGAGGCCCTCAGCCAGGGCTGGGATCAGCAACCGGCCGATTGGGGCACGACGTACGGTCAGCAGGACGCTGGGCTGGTCGATTCTGGCACTCCGTACCGGGACACCTCGTACGGGCAGGCCGATACCGTTGCCGCCACCAACGCGGCGGAAATTGATGACGCCTACGCCACCTCGGGCACGACCAGGTCTGAGGTCATTGCGCCCGACTATGTGGCGGCCGACGACCGCACCGCGACGGGCACCAACGCCGAAGCGCTGCGCGTGCCCGTCTACGAGGAGGACCTGACCGCCGTCAAGCGCGACGTCGACCGCGGCGCGGTCCGCATCGAGAAGGAGCTGGTCACCGAGGACCGGACCGTCACCGTCCCGGTCACCGAGGAGCGCGTCCGGGTCACCCGGGTCGACGCCAACGACCCCGGCGCGGTCGGCGCCGACGCCTTCGAGGAGGGCGTCATCGAGGTGCCGGTGCGCGGCCAGGAGGTCGACGTCGAGAAGACGGCGCGCAAGGCCGGCGAGGTCATCGTCGAGAAGGAGGCGGAGACGCGGACCGAGCGGGTCGGCGGCACGGTGCGCCGCGAGGAGGTCCGGGTCGACGACCAGACCATCGACCGCCGACGACGCCGACGCGTCGCCGGTAACAGCCACTCAGCAAACCGATCAACTGGAACGCGCCGGGCCAAATGGCCCGGCGCGTTGCTGTGTCTGTGGTGGTCGAGACAGATGGAATGCTCCCATCCGTGATCCTGATGTCCCGCTTGCAGTGCTCAGCCCCGAACGGCCTTCCGTCATTCAGCCCGGGGTTGGACGTCCCAGGCGAAGCGCGAAACTGGGCAACCCTTGCGACGAGCACATACGTGGTGCGTCCTCGCCGCTCCCCTGCCTTGGTCCGTTCGTAAAAGCCATGCGCATGTCTCAACCTGATCTCCTCGTGCAAGCATGGCCATTCAGTCAAACGCGCCACCACCGCGCTCGTCTACAGTGGCCTGCGGCGGCAGGAGCGACGATCGGCTGACCATCGAGGCGCAGCGTCGAAGCCAGAAAACCAACGAGCAGCGCGGCCCATATTGGCCGCGCTGCTCTCGCTAAAACGTTGGAGTTGGAGTTGGCTGGTTCCGACCACTACAGGCGCTTCGCCATCTCCTGCAGTTCCGCCATGGTAATCGGGCCGATTCCGGGCGCGGTGAGTTGCGGCTCGCTTGGGAGGTCCGGGGTCGGAGCGCCCTCCGGCATACCGTCCTCTACGACGAGCGGCAATCCGTCCTCGGGGTGATTGCCGGTCCAAACCTCGGCGACGCGCCCAAAGTCCTTGGAGCCGTTCCGGTACAAGATGGTGTGCAGGCCCGTGTCCTCGAGCTTCTTCGCTTCCGGGAACTGCTTGTTGCTGATGTCCGGGATCGGGAAGAGCTTGCCAAGGTCCGCCCCGGTGAGCACCTCGAGCGCCCGGGCGTATGCCACGACGTGGACGCCGCCACGGACCAGCAGGTAGCCGGTCATTGCCCGCACCGTCGGGTCGTCGGTCGTCTCGTAGACCCGGATCTTGTTGGCGCGGGCGCCGCACTCCAGGAAGAAGTTGTGGAGTAGATCCAGCTTCAGGTTGCCGCTGGAGAAGACGTTCTGGCCGGTCCATGGGTTGCCCATGGAGTCGACCGGCAGAGCCTGCTGGCCGCTGGCAATGAAGTGGTACGAGTTGCGGGCGTTCTCCGTGCCCGCCAGCGGGGTCGCGCTGGGATCGGTACCGCGCTTCGAAGCGCCGTTGAGCAGCATGTTGATCGTGTAGGTGACCACTTCGACGTGGCCAAACTCCTCGGCGGCGATGTTGGCGATGAGATCGTAGAAGGGCCGGGCCGGATCGTCGTTGCGGCCACGGAAATTGAACGACTGGAAGGTGTAGTTCATCAGGGTCGACATCTCGCCGAATTTACCGCCGAGCAGCTCCTGCACGACGGAGGCGGCGTTGGGGTTCGGCCCCTTTGGCTCAGGCAGGCTGGTCGCGATTCGGTCGTAACGTGTGATCACGAATGGTTGCCTTTCTCATACAAAAGTGAGGAGGCGACGAAATCTGCGCCGCCTCCTGGTCGTTAGTCCGGGACCATCTAGCTCGTCAGGCCACGATCCGATGCCGCTTGCTTCCCGGCGTTCTTAGCGGTCTCTCCGATGTCCTTAGCAGCGCTCTTCGCGTCGGCCGCGGCACTGGAGGCGGCATCTTTCGCTTCGGTCGCCAGGTTGCTCGCTGCCTCCTTGGCCTGCTCGACCAGTCCCTGCGCGGCCCCGGTCGTCTGCGCCACGCCGTCCTGGACACGCGCCCGCACCGGTTCCATCGCCTCGCGCTCGCTCTGCGTTTCCGGCAGGCCGAGCCCAACAACCAACCCAAGCCCGAGCACAAGGGCACCGGCCGCGAGCGGTTGCTCGCTCATGAAGCCCTGAACGCTGCCCGGCATGCTGGGCATTGACTGCTTCATCCCCTCGATGCTCGATTGGGCCTTGTCCAGTGCCTGGCTGGTGCCGTGGAGCGCCGAGTCCAGGGCGTCGCTGGCGACGTTCTGGGCGGTGCTTGCCGACTCAGAAACCTTGTCGGTCACACCGCTGGACGATGTCGAATTCGACGTCGATGCGGCTTGACCGTCGTTTCCGCCACGCAGGATCTGAGAGGCCGCCACGCCAATGCCCAGCGCGGCCAGCGCGATCGGGGCCGGATTCTGGCCCATCCGCTCCCACAGCGATGCCCCCACCTGCCGCGCCGTATCGCCCGCCTGGGCCAGCATCTGGTCGGTCTTGGCAACCGTCGCGCTGTGGACGGCGGCGTTGATCTGATCCGTCAAGCTACTGGTCAGGTCAGCAGCCTTGGTGCGGACCTCACTGAGAACTTCATCGGTAATCTCCTGGACCGTCTCCTGCGCCTGCCGCTTAAGCGTGTCGGGCGCAAGCCGCTCCTGGATCTCGTCGATCGTCTGACTCATGTCGTCGCGAGTCCGCTCGATGTCGTCGCGGATGACCTCGACATCCTGGCTTTGCGTGTCGCTCACCGCATCTGTCCTTTCGCCCATTCACCGTCCTGCTTCAGGCTCTCGATCGTCTCGGTCGGCGCCAGGCTGCCGGAGGTCAGGTCGGACTTCGCCCGGAGGACGAGGAACAGGCCGATAGCGGCCACGATGGCACCGACAATCAGGGCCGAAAGCGACCAGGGAAGGTCCAACTCGCGGAGGCCAAAGACGGCCGCCGCGAGCAGGAAGACCACGCCGGTGTAGAGCACCAGCGCCCCGGCGACGAGCTTGGCGATATCCATCGCGGCCCGTTTGGCGGACTGGGTGGTCTCGGTCTTGGCCAGGGCGATCTCCTGCTTGAACAGGGTTTGGATATCTCTGGCCAGATCTCCGAAAAGTTGGCCGAGGGACGGTTCGCCCGCGCCCGGCGCCGAACCGGAGGTCATACGCTGGCCTTGGGTGTGGCTCATGACTGCCCCTCCCGACCAATCGTGCCCTCAACCTCGGGGGCATACCCGGCCGTCGCGCCGGTGGGCATTCCGGAGGTTCCCGTCGAGGTGCTTCCCGCGCCGGACCGGCCAGATAGGCCGGCAGACTGGCCGACCTCGAAGTCGGAGGCAGCCTCGTCCATCCGATTGAAGCCCGAGGCGGCCGAGGTGCTGCTGGACGAGCCCGTGCCAGAACCACTCCCCTGCTCCTGGTTTGAAGAGCCAGACGAGCCGACGAGCCGGTCGCGCCGACCACGCGCTCCTTGACGCTCTCCATCGCGTTGACTGCCTGCTCGGACATCGAGCTCATTGCCTGGTCAATCGCCTGAGAGCCACTGCTTGTTCCCTTCAACAGCCGGGCGGCGACGATGCCAACGCTGAACGCGGCGCCTACGAAGGCAAGCGGCTGTTTTCGGGCGAAGTCCTGCACATCGTGCAGGAGCTCGCTCGCGTCCTTGTCGCGGAGGAAATCGGCCGACTGGGCCAGACGCTCGGCGGCGTCATCGACGAACTGGCCAATCCCCGCCTGGGCGCCGTCGTTCGACTCCTTCAAGCTCTGGGCGGTGCTGCGCAGGGCGTCGGCCAGACTGCCGAGGCCGGAAACCGCCTGCTCGCGCTGCTGGGTAAACGCGTTGGTCGCCTGCTCCTTGGCCTGGCCGATGAGCTCGCCCGCCTGCTGCTTCGCTTCGCCGGCAATCTCGGTCGCCTGCGCCTGGACATCGCCCTTGATCTGCTGGGCGGTCTCCATCGCGGCGTCCTTGGTCTCCTGGGCGGTCTGCTTCGCCGCCTCCTTCACGTCCTGAACGCCGTCGCCTGACTGCCGCTCGACACTCCGTGTTTGCGCCGCTGCTCGTCGACCCCCGCGCTGGCGGCGCTCGTGCCGTAGTCGGCCGCATTCGTTAGTCGGAAATACCGGACGTCCCAAACTCACCGGGCCGCGCTGTCGAGCCCGATCGACTGCTCTGTTGCCCACTCATGGCACCCCTCCTGTAGAGAATGCGTTGGCTATCCCCGCAAAATCGCGCCCGACAAGCCATCGAACACCAAGGCAGAATGCACACTACATGCCATGGTTCATTTGGCGTGCCGGCGAATTTTCCACTGCCAATCACACCAAATCGCTGACTTACACAGACTATTGTGAACTTCAAGGCACACTAACCCCTCCCCACAATGGGCAGTTCTCGCCCGCGAAGACGGAGTTCCGTGCAGCTGTGAACGCCGGAGGCAGCGGCCCGTGGGCCGCTGCCTCCGCTACACAATCTACGGCTTCAAGACGACCTTGATGCAGCCGTCCTCTTTCTCGCGGAAGGTCTTGTACATCCCCGGCCCCTCGTCCAGCGGGCAGGTATGCGTCACGACGAAACTCGGATCGATCTCGCCATCGACGACCTTTTTCAGGAGGGGTTCGAGGTAGCGCTGGACATGGGTCTGGCCGGTCTTGATCGTCAGGCCCTTGTTCATGATCGTTCCCATCGGGATCTTGTCGTCGTACCCGATGTAGACGCCCGGAATCGAGAGCGTGCCACCCTTGCGCACGCATTTGACCGCCTCGCGGATCACATGGGGGCGGTCCTGCTCCACCTTGACCGTCTGCTTGACCTTGTCGTAGATGCCCTTGATGCCGGGGACGTGCGCCTCGCTGCCGACGGCGTCGATCGCGCTGTCCGGGCCGCGCCCCTTCGTCATCTCCTGGAGCGTTTCGTAGACGTCCTGCTCTTCGTAGTTGATGACCTCGGCCTTGCCCTGAGTCCGCGCCATCTCCAACCGCTCGGCCACCCGGTCGATCGCGATCACCCGGCCCGCGCCCAGCATCCAGGCGCTCTTGATCGCGAACTGCGCCACCGGGCCGCAGCCCCAGACCGCAACCGTATCCCCCGGCTGGATCTGGGCGTTCTCGGCCGCCATGTAGCCGGTCGGGTAAATGTCGGAGAGGAAGAGCACCTGCTCGTCGGTAAGCTCCTCCGGGACCTTGATCGGCCCGACGTCGGCGAAGGGCACACGGAGGTATTCCGCCTGGCCGCCGGCAAAACCGCCGAGCAGGTGGGAGTAGCCGAACAATCCGGCGGGCGAGTGGCCCATCAGCTTGGCCGCCATCTCCGCGTTCGGGTTGGAGACATCGCAGGCGGAGAAGAGGCCGTGCTGGCAGAACCAGCACTGCCCGCAGGAGATCGTGAACGGCACGACGACGCGGTCGCCCTTCTTGAGCTTCGTCACGGCCGATCCGACCTCGACCACCTCGCCCATCGGCTCGTGGCCGAGCACGTCGCCTCTCTCCATCGTCGGCATGTAGCCGCCGTAGAGGTGGAGATCGGAGCCGCAGATCGCGGTTGCGGTGACCTCTGATGATGGCATCGGTCGGATCAACGATCGAAGGATCCGGTACGGTCTCAACGCGCACGTCCTCGGTGCCGTGCCAGGTCAGCGCCTTCATGAGATGAACCCTTTCATTCGATAACGGCGGTGGAACCTGGTTGAACCGAGAGGCGGCCTTGCGTCCCAGGCTAGTTGCCAACTCCAGCACCTTCGGCTGGATCCCGCGCCTCGATCTGATGCCCGAGCGCCCGGGCCCCGCCATCGGGCGGCGCGGACGGAAGGAGCCGGTTCACGAGCGACAGGATCTCGGTGGTCATGCCGGGGGCGAGGCCGTGGACGCGGGCCAACGCGGCGGCCGGCAGGGAGAGGATGGCTTCGGCGTCGCCGCGGATCGTGGCGGCGACGATCTGGCGGGCGGCGCGATCGGCATCCATTGAGATCAGCGGCAATGAGGATCCCAACGAGAACCAGACGTACTCCGCGTCGGGGTTACCCCGGAATTCGGCGTTGAGGTGCGACCCCGTTCTCATCAGCCCGGGGACCACGGTCGTGACCCGGACGCCGGTGCCGGCCAGCTCCGCCCGCAACCCCTCCGACAGGCCGACAGCGGCGAACTTGGCCGCCGCGTACGGCAGGAGGTGGGGGACGCTGACCTTGCCGCCGATCGACGTGATGGTCACGATTCGCCCCCGGCCCCGGGATCCCATCGCGGGCAGGACGGCGCGGACCGGGCGCAGGATGCCCCAAAACATGACGTCGAAGGCGTTCTCGAAATCGGCGTCCGCCATGGTGGCGAATGGCCCGACCTCGATCTGGCCGGCGTTGGCGACCAAGATGTCGATCGGGCCGAAGCGCTCGGTGGTCTCTGCCACCAGCCGATCGACCTGATCCTGATCGCCCACGTCGCACGGAATCGCCAGGACATCGGCGCCGGCGGCGTTCAATTCGTCGCGAGCGCGGGCCAACGAGTCTTCGTCCCGGCCACAGATCACGAGCCGGCAGCCGTGCCGGGCGAACTCGCGAGCCAGACCAAGTCCAAGCCCGCGGGAACCACCGGTGATCAGCACGACTTGGCCGCTGATATCTTCGGTACGGAGGCGCTGCAATCCCGAAACGACCGGCTACTCCCATGCCCAGGACAACGCCCGGCACGAGCCACACGACGAAGCTTCTTCACCTGTCCTTCCGATCTTGGTCTCGAACCCCGTCATCCCACCCGCGACAGGCGCCAAGGGCCACCGCAAATGCACGCGGTGTGCCCCGCTCGACCCAGAGCGCTATCCGCCGAAGTGCGGGAGTAGCTCTCGCTTCGCAAAGTCGAAGAAGCCGGCTTGATCGGGACCGACCTGGTGCAGGTAGACATGGGTAAACCCGGCGTCGGCGAACGCCTCGGATCTTGTCGATGTACTTCTGGGGGTCCGGCCCGCACACCACTGATTCCGCCACCTGATCGGGGGTGACGTTTTTCGACCCTTCGTCGAAGTAGAGGGGCAGGGCCAACTCCTGGCTGAGCTGTCCGGGCAGGACGGTGTAGCGCCAGTAGTGATGGGCGGTCTTTTTGGCGGTCTCTTCGTCCTTGGCCCAACACATCGTCATCTGGCCGTAGCGAGGCTTGCCGGTGCCGCCCGCTGCGTCGAACGCCTCAGTGACCTCCTTGCTCGGGGTGGTATCGATCAGGCCATCGCCGATCTCGCCGGCCAGGGTCGCCGCTTCCGGACCGGACGCCGCGACGTGAATCTGCGTTGGGGTCTCTGGCAGGGTGTAAATGCGGGCGTTCTCGACGGTGTAGAACCGGCCGTGGTGGGTAACGTACTCGCCGCCCCACAGCTCCCGGATCACGCCGACCGCCTCGCGCAGCATCTCCAGCCGGACGGAGACCGGCGGCCAGTGTTGCCCGGTGATGTGCTCGTTGAGGGCCTCGCCGCTGCCGACGCCGAGGAAGAACCGCCCAGGAAGCATCGCGGCCGAGGTCGCGGCCGCCTGGGCGATGATCGCCGGGTGGATTCGAACCGTTGGGCAGGTCACGCCGGTCCCTATTGTGAGCGTGGAAGTGGCTTGGGCGATGCCGCCAATGACACTCCAGACGAGCGGACTGTGCCCTTGAGCATCGATCCAGGGATGAAAATGGTCGGAGATCAGCGCGTAGGAGAACCCCGTCGTCTCTGCCTGCTGAGCGTTGCGAACAAGCTCATTCGGCGGGAACTCCTCACTGGAAATGGCATACCCAAGCTGAACCATGACGAATCCTCCTTCGCCTGCGCGCACCAAACGGTGTGTTGATGACATAGCGGCACCAAGAGCGGTGAGGGGGCAACCCTTCGGCCCCTCCCGGTATCACGTATGCACCTATCGTTCCTTCGTTCCATTGGGAATGGGGGTAGGGATTCTCAGCTTGGGCTCGGCCGTTGGCTTTGTAGGGGCAGACCGGTCTACCCAGCGTGTCTGCCCTGCCTCGGATACGCGGCGCTTCGCCAGCGGGGCGCGGTCCCAGACCGCGAACCGGGTTGGCGGATGAGACGGGCAGACACGCTGGGTAGACCGGTCTGCCCCTACAAAGCGTCTTGCGGTATCCGGAATGGGAGCCGGCGCCTATCCCTTGACGGCGCCGGCGGCGATGCCCTCGATGAACTGCTTCTGCGCCAGGAAGAAGAGGATGATCGTGGGCAGCGTCATCATCACCGAGCCCGCCATCCACAGGTCCCAGCGGCTCTCGAGGCCGGGCTGCTTCAAGAAGCTGGCGACGCCGACGGCCAGGGTGTACTTCTCGGGGTCGTTGAGGTAGATCAGGGGGGTCAGGTAGTCATTCCACTTGGCGACGAACTCGAAGAGCAGCACGGTGACGATCGCCGGCCGGACCAGCGGCAACATGATGGTCCAGAAGACGCGGAAATGAGACGCGCCATCCAGGAGCGCCGCCTCCTTCAGGTCGTTCGGGATCGTCAAGTAGAACTGGCGGATGAGGAAGATGTAGAAGGCGGAGCCGAAAAGGTTGGGCACCCAGAGCGGGAAGAGCGTGTTGACCAGGTCGAGCTTCCGCCAGATCAGGAAGACAGGCACCATGGTGACTTCGCCCGGGAGGAGCATGGTCGCCAGGATCATCGCGAAGAAGATGCGCTTACCGGGGAAATTCAGCTTCGCGAACGGATAGGCGATCATCGCGCTGCTGAAGGCGACCGCGATGATCGCCAGCCCCGTCACGATCGAGCTGTTGATCAGCCACCAGACGTATTCGGTCTCGTGGAAGACGTCGGCGTAGTTCGACCACTTGAGCGTCGAGGGCCAGAGTCCCGGACTGAAGACCTCGTTCAGCGGCTTGAGCGACGCGCTGATCATCCAGAGGTACGGGAAGACGACCAGGATCGCGAGGACCGCCAAGATGAGATAGACCAATGAGCGCCGGACCCCGCCCCGGCGACCCTCGGCCGGCCCGGTGTCCGTATCGAGCGTCGGACGTGGAACAGCGATCTCCGCCGCGGTCATCGGCTCTCTCCCTCGTAGTAGACCCAGCGCCTGCTTCCCCAGAACTGAATCGCCGTGATCACCAGGATCACGAGGAAGAGGATCCAGGCCAACGCCGATGCGTACCCCATCTTGAAGTAAGCGAAGGCGTTGTTGAACAGGTACATCATGTACATCAGGCTGGCGTTGGGGACGTTGCCTTCGCTGTCGCCGAACAAGATGCGCGGTTGCGCAAAGATCTGGATCGAGCCGACCACGCTAATGATTAGGGTGAAGAAGAGCACCGGGGAGAGCAACGGCAGCGTGACGTTGCGCAGCTTCGACCAGAAGCCGGCGCCGTCGATATCGGCGGCCTCGTAGAGCTCTCTCGGGATGCCGCGCAGCCCGGCGAGATAGAGGACCATCGTCCCACCAACGGCCTGCCACGAGGCCATGATCACCACCGACCGGATCAGCCAGTCCGCGTCGGTCGTCCAGCCCGGCGTCGGGATGCCGATCTCGCGGAGGGTACGATTGACGATGCCGGCCTGCGGATTGAGGATGAACCGCCAGAGGACGGCCGAGGCAACGACCGGAGTGACGACAGGGAGATAGAAGAAGGTGCGCCACAGCCCCAACCCCCGCACGTTGGTGTTGAGCAGCAGCGCGACCGCGAGGGCAAAGATGATATGGAGGGGGACGTACATCACCGTGAAGTAGAGGCTGTTCAACAGTGACCGGCGGAACAGGTCGTCGTCGGCGATCTCTCGGTAGTTCTGGAGCCCAACCCACTCCGCCGGTTGCAGGATGTTGTACTCGGTGAAGCTGTAGTACAGCGACGCGATGATCGGCCCGAACGTGAACACCACGGCGCCGATGATCCAGGGCGAAATAAAGACGTAGGCGGCCACGGCTTCCTTCCGCGCCATCACCGAATGACTTCGCTGACGGCGCGGCGCGTCGACAGCCACCCTGACCCGGCCGGCAGCCTCGGCCCGTTCTGATGACGCGGTCATGATGGTGACCCCCTCAGACCCGGCCGCCTACGGCCGGTCCTGCCCATCGGGCGTCGATGAGCGGGAGCTAAGAGCTACGTGCTACTTGAAGAAGTCGTCCAATGCTTGCTGGGCCATCTCCTGACCCTCCTTCAGGGCATCCGCCGGGGACTTCTCCTCGGTGAGGGCGGGCTTGACCACGGTGTTGCTCAGGATGTCGTTGATCTCCTTCAGGACCGGCGAGGCGGCTGCCTGGCGGTTCGCGCCAAGCAGCGTCGGATAGAGCTGGATGGCCTGGTTGACGGATTCATTCTCCGTCGGCGCGAAAACCTGCTCCAGCAGCAGTTGATTCGCCGTCTGGCTCGCGGTGAGAGCCGGCGTGTAGAGCTTTTGCTCGCTCTCCTGTCGCTCCTTGATCGACTGCGACGTTTCGAGCCAGATGGCGGGGCTGGAAAAGAAGGAGATCCACTCCCAGGCGGCCTCCCTGTTCTTGGCGCCCTTCGGGATCGCCCAGGAGTTGCCGCCGGTGATGCTGTAGACCTGCCCGTCTCTGCCTTTGAACGGCGTCACGGCAAACTGGTGGGCCGGATTGCCGCTGGCAACGATGCCGAGGAGCCAGCTCTCGAAAAGCGTCGACGCGACCTGATGCTGGACGAAGAAGTTGTCGACCCCGTCGAAACCGGTCGTTTGGATAAACGCCTGGTAGGCCGGGAAACCGCCTTGCGATTTGTAGATGTCGAGATTGAACTGGAGCGCGTCGATGTTTTCCTGTCGGTCGAAGGTGGCCATCTGACCGTCCTCCGAGAGGAGGTCACTGCCACTGCCCCAGACCCACATCCAGAAGAAACCGTCGGTTTTGGGATCGAAGCCCCAGCGGCTGATCTGATCCCCATCCTTCTTGAGCAACGCCTGACCGTTGGCCATCAACTGGTCCCAGTTAGCGGTGTCCACGCTGTTGATATCGATGCCGGCCTCCGCAAACGACTCGCCATCCAGCCACAGGGGGCGGCAATCGACGAACTGCGGGATGCCCCAGGTCTGCCCGTCGTACTGATCCCGCGCCACTTCGGACGGGTAGAACTGGTTGATATCGAACCGGTCGTCCTCGGCGATCAAGTCGTCAAGCGGTTCGAGCGCTTCGCGTGCCGCCCAGCTTTGGATCGAATCGCTGCTCAACCAGAAAAGGTCCGGCACGTCGCCGCTTGCCACGGCGGTTAGGATCTTCTGATCGTCAAACTCCGTCGTCGCTTCCAACTCGAAGCTGGGGTAGGTCTCCTGGAAGGCCGCGACCCGGACCTCGGAGGTGACGTTGTCCGTGCCGAAACCGAAGCGGGTAAGCGTGACTTCATCGGTGAAGCGTGGCTCCCACGGGGTGACGTTTGCCGGGGCCGGAGTGCCTTGCGCGGCGCGAGATCCTGACCTTTGGGACAATCCGAGGGCAGAAGCTGCCGCCAACGCTCCACCGGACTGGAGGACTCGACGACGCGTGAGTTTCGACGATGAATAGCTCACTTAGGACTCCTTTCACGTCACGCCCGTTGACCGCGACGCGGTCGCTGGGCCGCTTTGACCATCTGGGATGCGCACCCTGCCGCGCTCCAATGTGCACATCCTGTGCCCCCACCTGCGATTGCCGCTCACGCTGACCTCACCGGAGCACGGCCCCTGTTTGCCCGGGAGTGCCGCGCGAGACGAATCGCAATGCATGTGCGCGCCTCAGAAACCGGCGACCGCCCAGGTTCAAGCGTCTTCCTCGTCCAGTTTGGCCCGATTGTCGGCGAGCGCGGCACGTTGCTCGTCATCGAGTCCTCGCGCTCCGGCGAACCGGGCGTCTTCCACGGACCTGGCATCCTGGGGATTTGCTCCGGTGAGATTCGCGCCGCGCAGATCGGCGCCGTGCAGGTCAGAGCCGGAGAGGTTGGCGTCGCGGACGTCCGCCTCCTGAAGAACGGCGTCCGTCAGATCGGCCCCTTCCAGGTCGGCGCCGCCGAGTCCGGCCCGGGTGAGGTCCGCCCCGGCGAGGTTGGCTTCGGAGAGATTGGTCTCCTTCAGGGTGGCGTCATTGAGGCGGGCCTGTTCTAGCTGGGCGCCGCTCAGGTTGTCGGTGGAGAGGTTGACGTGTTCCAGGTTGCGGCCGCGCATGTCGCGGGCCTTTGAACCAGAGCGATCGGCCGTCGTCTTCTTCGTGTCGCCCTTGGTGCCGGGCGGTTTGGGGTCGGTCATGCGGGTGACTCCTTTGTGGGGTGCGGCCGCTCTCAGACCCGCCGCAGCAGGACCAGAGACCGGGCACACAATTCGTAGGCTGTGCCGGTGGCGATCGGCTCCCGAATGGCGAACGGTTCGTCCTGGGACGTGTCCAAAACAGGCTCCCAACGCTCCGCGCCGAAGCAGGACGGCAGGGTAAAGGGCACGTCCTCGTGGTGGCCGTTGAGCAGGAGCAGGAAGGTGTCGTCGGTGACGGGCTGGCCGAGGGGATCGACCTCCGGCAGGACATCGCCGCCCAGGCCCAACCCGATCACCCGGACCCAATCCTCGCCCCACTCGGCGTCGCCCATCTCCTCCCCGTCGGAGCCGTGCCAGGTGATATCTGCCTCCGGCGCGCCGCGGATCGGGCGACCCTGGAAGAACTTGGGGCGGCGGAAGTTGGGGTGGTCGCGACGCAGGGCGACCACCCGGCGGGTGAAGTCGAGCAGGGCCTTGTCCCGATCGTCCAGGTCCCAGTCGATCCAGGTCAGCTCGTTGTCCTGGCAGTAGGCGTTGTTGTTGCCGTTCTGCGTCCGGCCCAACTCGTCGCCGTGGGCGAGCATCGGGGCGCCCTGGGATAGGAGAAGCGTCGCCAGGAGATTGCGCTTCGTCTGCTCCCTGGCCCGGAGGATCGCCTCGTCGTCGGTGGGGCCTTCGACGCCGTGATTCCAGGAGCGGTTGTCGTCGTGGCCGTCGCGGTTGCCTTCGCCGTTGGCCTCGTTGTGCTTGGCGTTGTAGCTGACCAGATCGTGCAGGGTGAAGCCGTCGTGGGCGACGACGAAGTTGATGCTGGCGAACGGGCGACGGCCGTCCGTCTGATACAGGTCGCTGCTGCCGGTCAGGCGGTAGGCCAGCTCGGAGACGGTCTCGTCGCCGCCCGTCCAGTAGGTTCGAACCGTGTCCCGGTAGATGCCGTTCCACTCGGCCCACAGAACGGGGAAATTCCCGACCTGGTAGCCGCCCTCACCGACATCCCAGGGTTCCGCGATCAGCTTGACCTGGGAGAGGACAGGGTCCTGGTGGATGACGTCGAAGAAGGAGGAGAGCCGGTCGACCTCGTGCAGCTCCCGGGCCAGTGCAGAAGCCAGGTCGAACCGGAAGCCATCGACGTGCATCTCCAGCACCCAGTAGCGCAGGGAATCCATGATCATCTGGAGAACCTGCGGATGGCGAGCGTTGAGGGTGTTGCCGGTCCCGGTGTAGTCCATGTAGTAGCGGGCATCGTCGGCGACCAGCCGGTAGTAGGTCGGGTTGTCGATCCCTTTGAACGAGAGGGTCGGACCGAGGTGGTTGCCCTCGGCGGTGTGGTTGTAGACCACGTCGAGGATGACCTCGATCCCGGCGGCGTGGAGGGCTTTGACCATCTCCTTGAACTCGCGCACCTGCCCACCGTCGTCGCCCGACGACGAGTAGCGTGAGGTCGGGGAGAAGTAGTTGAGGGTGTTGTAACCCCAATAGTTGGAGAGCCCCTTGTCCAGCAGGTGGCTGTCGTCCGGGAAGGCGTGGACCGGCAGGAGTTCGACGGCGGTCACGCCCAGGTCGGTGAGGTGCTTCAGGGCGGGCGGAGTCACCAGACCGGCGTAGGTGCCGCGCAGGTGCTCCGGCACGTCAGGGTGCCGGGCGGTGAAGCCCTTGACGTGGACTTCGTAGATGATCGATCGGTTGAGGGGCGTACGCGGCGCCTCGTCGTCGCTCCAATCGAACTCGGGATCGATCACCACCCCCTTAGGCACTCCGGCGGCATCGTCGGATTCGTCGATCGTCAGGTCCGCGTCCTCGTCGCCCAGCGCGTAACCGAAGACCCGCTGATCCCAGTCGACGACCCCAGCGACCGCCTTCGCGTAGGGATCGAGCAGGACCTTGTGCGGGTTGAAGCGGAGGCCGTTCTCGGGATCGTATGGGCCGGAGATCCGGTAGCCGTACCGCTGCCCCGGACCAATCCCGGGAAGGTAGCCATGCCAGACGAAGGCCGTGACTTCGTGCAGCGGAAACTGCTGCTCAGAGCCGTCGTCCCCGAACAGGCACAGCGTCACGCCCGCGGCGTGCTCACTGTAGATGGCGAAGTTGGTTCCTTCGCCGGTCCACGTCGCCCCCAGCGGGCTAGGAACCCCCGGCAACACCACGGCGCGCTCGGCGCCAATGGCTCCTATCAATGACACTCCCAATCGTCGCTCCCTACCGGTTAGATCAGCAGGCACGTTCAACAACATCTCCCCTGGTGTGGAGAGTTCTGCAAACGCAGGAGTCGTGCCGGGAATTACGCAGTGACCGAGCGTGTCCCCTACCCCGCTCCTCCCGATAATTGTGGGGCGAAGGGGGGGTGTTGGCCATGGGTGACGCCGTCGCCCCTGCCGCCCGGGACTCGAAGTCCCGGGCTCAGTGACGGAAGCCGGCTCAAGCCGGCTGGGCAGGTTTGGGCGGTCGATGGCCTAGTGGTCCGCGGGTCGCTGCTACCCCATCCGGCCCGACGGTGGGCGGATCGGGGAGCGGGGTCGACAGGGGCTGCAACCGGTGGGGACGGTTCCGCCGGGAGCGCGCGCTGGGGCCTGGATGACGGCTGGGGACCCGAGCCGGGCAAGGTGGGGCGCTGCCCAGGCCCGCACCCCTGCCGGGTGTGCCGCTTGCCCTCTAATATAGAACTTTTGTTCTATTTGTCAAGACTCGCGTCCACGAACGAGTGGGGCGCGATCCGGAGCTGCAACGGGGATAATCACGAACGGAGCGCGACAGCGGTTGAGCGTTTGCATGGAGAAGGGGTGGCGCGGTGAAGGTCTTTGTCTCAGTCGACATCGAGGGGATTACGGGAGTCGTCCACGCCGACATGATGATGCCGGGGCAGACCGAGTATGGCCGGGGTCGCCAACTGATGACCGGCGACGCCAACGCCGCGATCGAGGGGGTGGTCCAGGCGGGCGCGGACTACGTCCTGGTAGCAGACGGTCACGGCCCGATGCGCAATTTGCTCATCGAGGATCTTCACACCGCCGCCGAGCTGGTGACAGGAACGGGCGACGCCAAGGACTACTGCCAACTCGAAGGGGCCGACAGCGAATCCTTCGACGCGGCGGTCTTCGTCGGCTACCACGCGATGGCGAAGACGCACAAGGCGATCCACCCGCACACGATCGCCGGCATCGCCGTGCACGAGCTGCGGGTCAACGACCGGCCCCACGGCGAGACCGGCCTGAACGCGACAATCCTGGCCTCGCTTGGCATCCCCACGATCATGGTGACGGGCGATAGACCACCTGCGCCGAGGCGAGGGACTTCCTCGGCGAGGGGATCGAGACCGTGGCGGTCAAGCGCGCCAGCGGCCGCAACGCCGCCATCTGCCGCCCGCCGTCCGCCACCCGCCCCGAGATCGAAGCGGCGGCGAAACGGGCAGTGGAGCGCGTGGCAGGCATTCCGGCCATCGCCTACCAGGAGCCGCTGCGGATCGAGGTCGATTTCTTGAACATGCAGCAATGCGCCCGGGCGGGGCGGACGCGGGGTATCGAGCAGATCGGCCCGGTTACGATCGCGGCCGAGGGAGACAACCCGTGGGAGCAGTACCGGAATCTGTGGGCGGGGCTCCGATCTGCCCTGTACGAGCCGGCTAGCTGGCTGGCATGATCGACTAACGAAACAGTGTCCACGCGGACACGGCAGTCATGTCGCATGAAAGTTCAGTATTATTGAACTTATGGACGACACGAATGACCAGCAGCCCGACTTCCAATGTCTGTTTGCCGCAACCACCGGCCAGCAAGGGTACTTCACGACGACCCAGGCGCGTGCCTGCGGCTTTCGCGGGAATCTGCTCAATCACCATGTCCGCGCGGGCCGCTTCCAGCGCGTCTACCGTGGTGTCTATCGTCTCCGGGACTATCCGTCCTCGCCGCGAGAGGAGGTCATGGCCGCTTGGCTCGCGGTGGGCAAGGAGCGCGGGGTCGTCTCGCACGAGAGCGCCCTCGATCTGCTCGATCTAAGCGACGTGATCCCCGACGAGATTCATCTCACGGTGCCTCGGTCCACACGGCATCCTCCGGCACTGCCAGGAGTGAGGATCCACACGACCACGCGTGACCTTCAGCCAGGAGATACCGTGGTGCGAGATGGGATCACGCTGACCTCGCCTGCCCGCACCATCGTGGACGCGGCGGATGCCGGTACGGCTCCGGAGCAGATCGAGATGGCGGTTCGTCAGGCAGTCGCAAGGGGACTCGCGATCCGCTCAGACCTTGAACAACGGGCTGGGGATCGGAGCCGACGAGTTGCTAATCTGGTCCTCAACGCGCTCGATCGGGGCACCGCGTGAGAAACCAGGCCGCAAACGGATTCCGCACCGGCATTGAGGAGCGCCTTTGGATTGCAGCGGCTGGATCTTCACCACCACGTCGGGTGCAGGGTGGTTCACGAACCGCTCCCACATGCGGTGTATTGATGGCATGTCACGACTGACGAACCACTACGAACTCTGGCAGGATCATCTGACGTTTATCGGCTAGTTCCGAAAATATTGTCCAAATCTGTTTCGGTAATCGGCCCACGCCAACCCCTTTACATCCTGCTTGAATCGCTCCCAGACGGCCCGATCCACGGCAGAGAAGTCCGGGGATTCCATCCGTACCTTCCGCTCAACCTGCGAACCCATTTCCTCGATGCGTTCGTAGTAGTAAAGCCGGGCTAACGGGATATCGACTCGCCTGGCATCCTGAATCACAATCGTCAGCACGCCCAAACTGATGACCGCGGGGACAATCGCATGCGGCATCCGCACTGTTCCGGAATCGGGAATCCGGGCAACCAAGATTGAGCAAAGGTGATCCAGGCGGCCCCGGGTGTCGTCTCGTAAGCTGTCCAGGTCGACGCTGACGAGCGTTTCCCGCAATGCGTGAGGTTCGCTGAACGGATAGCTGTACCGGATCTGCAATGGTCCGACGTTTGGGACAAGATCAACGCTCAGGATCAATTGATGCGGATCCAGTTCCCGCCCACCCTCGACCCCTTCCACCTCTATCTACTACGGCTAGCGGCTTCTCCCAACGGCGCTACGCGGGCTTCCCAATGGGACGTAACCCAGGCCCATTCCAAGCCCAGTTCAAACTCTAGTTCCTGCCATTCGTTCCCGTCCCGAAACTTTACGGTTTCGGTAGATACTCCGTGCTCCTGCGTAAGGAACCAGACGAACACGCCTGACGCCCCAAAGGCCCCGCATAAATCGGGAGCCGCCCATTCACCTGACGGTACTACCTAAACAAACTCCGGCAGGATCTCCTGGGCGAACCGGTGGAGCGGCTCGCGGTCGTAGGCGATGCGCGGGATGTAGACGATCACGTAGTCGATGCCGGCATCGACCAGGCCCTGGATATGGGCGCGGACCTGATCGTGGGTGCCGATAATCGTCGGCCATCCGAACAACGGGAAGGCGCCGCTGTTGCGGACATCGTCCGGATTCGTGCCCTCGTCGATGAGGACGATGTCGGCCTCGGCCGATTTGATGATAGAGTCGTAGTCGCGGTCGAGGTCGTCGCAGTGGCGCTTGAGGACCTCGAGCTTGTGGCGGATGCCCTCCGGTTCGCGGCCGATGTTGCAGGCGTCGCCGTACTGCGCGACCAGCTTGAGGGTGACCTTCTCGCCGCCGCCCGCAATCCAGAACGGGATGTGCGGCGTCTGCGCCCCCTTCGGCTCGTTGATCGGGCCGTCGATCGTGTAGTGCCGGCCCTGGAACGTGGGCCGCTCCTCGGTCCACATCTTGTGGATGATCTCGACCGCCTCGCGGAACATCCGCATCCGCTCCGGCGTCTCCGGGAACCGGTAGCCGTAGGCCTCCCACTCGTGCCGGTACCACCCCGCGCCCAGTGCCGCGTCGAGACGGCCGTGGCTGGCGACGTCGACCGTCGAGGCGATCTTGGCGTAGAGGGCGGGATTGCGGAAGCCGTTGCAACTCGTCATCTGTCCAATCCGGACCCGGGTCGTATCCCGGGCAAGGGTTGCGGTCGTCGTCCAGGCCTCGAAGGTGGCCTCGATCGTCGGTTCCGGGACGGTGTGGAAGTGGTCGTAGAGCCAGATGGAGTGCCAGTTCGGCTCCGAGTCGGCTGCCTTAGCGACAGCGGTCATTGCCTCGAATTTTTCGACCGGATCGGCGATCTCGGCCAGATCCAGCTTCCAACCCTGGGGAACGAACAGCCCGAACTTCACCGCCACAATGCGCCTCCTGCTGATCGGATTGGGGCCTACTGCCCCGATCCGTCGGCCGTGTCAAGGGGGTCAGCATACATCGCATGGCGGGAGAGCCGGTTCGGCGAGTTGGCCCCCTAACCCCCCCGGCCCCCCTTCCCCTCGCTGCGGCAGGGGGAGGGGGGAGATCGGACGCGGCGGCGTCAGGTAGCCGACGCGAACTCGCGGGGATCCGGCACGGCCTGCGGCGCGCCGTTCGCCTCGGCGGAGGCAATGGCGAGAACACCGGGGAGGGAGTAATCGACGGCCCGGTAGGCATCGATTGGGGAAGTGATCTCACCTCGGACAGCTGCCAAGAAATCGCGCAGCATCCAGTACTCGCTGGTGCCGTGCCCGCCCAGTCTGGCTTCCTCTGGGGCGGCAAGGCGTTCCGGGATGTAGCGGCCCGCCTGGTCAGACAGCGGGTGCCACTGCGCTCCGCCGGAGCCGGTCGAGGGCTCGTGTTCGTCGGCGAACCACGCCTTGCTCTGGTCTCCGCCGCCGCGCCAGGATTCGACGCAGCCGGATGTCCCTTGCAGGGCGTAGTAGGCCGTCTGGTGAGGCCGGGGCGAGACGTGATCGACCCGCACCCGTAGCGTCACCCCGCCCGTTGTGACCATCTGCATCAGGTGCATGGTCGGGTTGGGGACATCGGGGTCGAACTTGCCGCCCGGTACCTCCAGCGCGCTGACGAACGCGACCCGATCCCCGGTGACGTAGAGCAGCGGCCCCAGGCTGTGCGTGCAGTAGACACCCAGGAGCCCCCTCCCCCTCCAGGTGAGGTTGCCGTCTGCGTCGTACCAGAGGTCGCGGCAGTCATGCAGGTACTCGCCCGCGCCGTAGTAGAGATCGCCGAAACGGCCGTCTTCGTGGAGGCGCTTGAGCAGTTCGACCTCGTCGAGGTACCGATAGTTCTCGGCCAGCATGTAGATCGCCTTGCTGTCCTCGGCCGCCGCCACCAACGCCCGCGCTTCCTCGAGCGACTGGCAGGCGGTCACCTCGCTGAGCACGTGCTTGCCGGCGTTCAACGCCGCGACCGATTGGGTCGCGTGGAACGGCACCGGCGAAGCGATCACGACCGCATCGATCTCGGAGGAGAGAAAGGCGTCGTAGTCGGTAAAGGGTCGCGCCCCGATCTGGCCGGCGGCCTGCGCGACGCGCTTCTCATCGATATCGAACAGGGCGGTAACGGTCGCGCCACCGGCCGCCCGGCAGACCCGGACGAAGCGCTCGCCACGTCGCAGCCCCACCACCCCAAACCTGATTGTCACTGTTCGCCCCCTCCGCTCTACTGGCCCAGCACACTCGCCCGCTCGGCGCTACCCTATCGCATCGCAATCGCACCCAGCGCCGCGCGACGGCCGGTCGGCACACACGTCATTCAAGACCAGTCGAAAGGACACCTATGCCGAACGAGACAGGCGCTCAGCGCGGTCCCCAAGTCTTGCCGGTCCGGGAGCAAGCGGCGGTGGTCAACCGGCTGCTAGGGCGCCGCCTAGACGAGATCATTCCCGCGATCATGCGCGAGTCGGAGATCGACTGCTGGCTCATCCTCTGCCAGGAAGACAACCTCGATCCGGTCTACGCGACGATGATCCCGATGGACACCTGGTGCCCCATCCTCCAGATGCTCGTCTTCTTCAAGCGGGGCGAACGGTCGAACGGTTCAACATCTCCGGCACCAACACGCACGACCTCTATCAGCGCCCCTACGCCGGCCAGATCGAGGCCGAGCAGTGGCCGATCCTGATCGACCTGATCGAGACGCGCGATCCGGCCCGGATCGGCATCAACACCGGCAGCGTCCAATGGGCGGCGGGCGGCCTCACCCACAACCTCCATCGCCAGTTGGTCGACCATCTTCCCACCCGTTATGTCGAACGCCTGATCTCCGCGGAGGACCTGGCCGTCCGGTGGCTGACGACCTACACGAGTGACGATCTGGCGGTGTACGCGGATGTCTGCGCCATCGCCCGCCACATCATCGCCGAGTGCTACAGACCCGATACTGTCACTCCGGGCGAGACGACCGTCGATGACCTTATGTGGCGCTACTGGCAACACTGCGCCGATCGCGGCCTCGCCGTCTCCTTCAAACCGTCCTTCCGGCTCATCCGCAACCCCGCGACCGCCGCACAGTTCGGCGCGGACGACCGCACCATCCGCCCAAGGGATGTCATTCACTGCGATGTCGGCCTCACGTATTTGCGCCTGATCTCGGATCACCAGGAACTCGCCTACGTCCACATGTCCGGGGAACCGGGGCCGCCCGGGTGGCTCACCGATCTCCTCGCCGAAGGAAACCGCCTGCAGGACATCTTCATGGCAGAGTTCAGCCCCGGGAAGACCGGCAACGAAACCCTCGCCTTTCTGCTTGACCGGGCCAGGGCAGCGGGCATTCCCGGCCCCCGGATCTATTCGCATTCGACCGGCTGGTATCTGCACGAGCCCGGCCCGCTCATCGGCCTGCCCTGGGAGCAAGAGCGCTGCCCCGGCCGGGGCGACGTGGAGATCCGCCTCAACAGTTGCTACGCGATGGAACTCTCGGTCGAGGCCCCGGCGCCCGCCTGGGGAGGCGAGGTTGTCCGCCTCCCGCTCGAACAAGACATCTCCTTCACTGCCGACGGCTGCCACGTCCTAGCGGGCAGGCAGACGGCGTTTCATGTGATCTAGAACAGGGTGGCCGCGCCTGGAGATCGCCGAGGGAACTGTCGCCGTTCCCCGTAGCGGAAACGGCGCAACCCGCTGTAGGGGCAGACCGATCTATCCAGCGTGTCTGCCCGGCCCGTGCGCCGCGACTACTGTCCTTGCCATGGCGCACCGGACCCGGCGAGGCGTCGCGGCCAGAACCGGTACGCCGGGGTCGGCGGCCGGGCGGACACGGAGGTCCGCCCCTACCAGCCGCACCTTCGCGGCCAATTCAGAATACCCCGGCACTCCAGCCGGTCTTCAGCCGGATTCGTGGACCTATCCCGGGCTCGTCAAACCCGGGCGACGCCCAAACGGCTCCCATCTCTTGCACCCAGCTTCTGGTCGCCACAAAGCGAAACCCGGGCGGGTGCGATGCCGCACCCGCCCGGGTTCCCGACGTGTTGATATTGCTCAGTGTTTGGGATTTAGCAGGGAGTGACCGTCACCTTGACCGATCCGCCACTGGGAAGCGGAAACTCGGAGATGACCGTCTCCTCGCATCCACCGGCCGGAACCTGCTCGATGGCCGGCACGGCGTCAGCGGTCGCGGTGCCATTCTCGACTCCCGCCACAGGAGACCCAGCTCCAGCGCTACCGCCGGCTGCGGTGCCGACACCGCATGCCCCGACGGTCCCACCGGGGTTCGCCGTCGAGATGACCATGTCGTCGTCGCCCGCGCTGGCAAACGGCTGATTGGGCTGCGCCGGGCTGACTCCACCAGCGCCCGTCCCGGCCTGACCCGCCGGCGCGCCCGCACTTCCCTGGGTGCCTTGCTCACCGTGCACGCCCGCTGCGCCGGCGGTCGCGGTTGCCTCTTCGTTGGGGTTGAGCACCTGGTTGCCGGCCGGACCCACTCCACCAGACTGGACCTGACCGCCATCCTGAACCTGATCTGGCACGGCCTGCTGCCCGGCGCCCGGCTGGGTGCTCCCGGCGATCACCCCGTTCTGAGCATTCGTGCCCGCAGCGGTGGAGAAGGTCCCCGACGACCCGGCCTGGCCCGTGGCGCCCGGATTCGTCACCACGCACACCTGGCCGGGGATACCGGCGGCGTCAACGACACACGACACGGTTTCGGGCGCGTTCGACGCGGCACCCATTCCTCCGGGCTGTCCTGCCTGACCCGTCGCCGCCTGAGGAGCGCCCCCGTCCTGGGTACCGGCCTGCCCGCCGGGGATCTGAGCGGTCTGGACCTCGCCGGCCACCGCTCCCGTGGCAGCGCCCTGCGCATCGGAAACGGTGAACGATTGGCAGTCGGGGGGCAGTTGGCTGGCCGCGCCCGCGCCCGGGGCATGGAGCCCCGTCATCGTCAGGGCCATCGCCCCGACGGCCACCGCCGCCGTCAGTCGACCACGCGCCGGGATAATCCTGGTCAATTGCATTCATCGATCTCCAATTTGATGGTGCCTCATGCCGATGCTCACCCCAAGTCCCCGCTTCTGGGCCCCGAAGCCGTTCCTCGGGCGAGCATCCACACCCTACCCAGGTCGATATTCAGAAGTGATGAAGGGCGTCAGGCGGGAATCGAGGCGGGGAGCGAAGCGACGGCATCCGCCCGCGGCAAGGTGAAGGTCAGCGTCGTGCCGCCGCCGGGCTGGCTGGTAGCGGAAATCTTGCCGCCCTGGGCCTCGACCAGATGCTTGACGATCGCCAGACCCAACCCCGCCCCACCGGTCGCGCGGGCGCGGGCGGCATCGGTCCGATAAAAGCGGTCGAAGACGTACGGCAGGTGTTCGGGCGCGATTCCGCTGCCCGTGTCACGCACGGAGACAGCCACGTCATTCCCCGATAACGTCGCATCCACAGAGACTCGACCGCCCGGCGGCGTGTGCGCGAAGGCGTTAGCGAGGAGGTTCCGAAACACCTGCCCCAGGCGAGCACGGTCCGCCAGCACGAGCGGCAGCGACTCCGGCACCCGGAACTCCAGGCCGAGGTCCTGCGCGGCCGCCTTTGACGCGAACGCTTCAACCACGCTCACGACCGCGTCGGCCAACACGATCGGCTCATGGACCAGGGGGAGTTGCCCCGCCTCGGCCAGCGCCAACTCCTGCAAGTCGGCCACCAACCGATTCAGGGAGAGTGATTCCTCGTGCAGAGCGGCCAAGACGTCCGGCGTTGGCGCGGTGAGGCCGTCGCGCAGCACTTCCAGGTAGCCCTGGAGGTTGCCGAGGGGCGTGCGCAACTCGTGCGCGACATCGTTGACCATGTTGCGCCGGAGCGTCTCCAGGTGGGCCCGGTTGTCGGCCATGGAGTTGAACGCCTCGGCCAGCACCCCGATCTCGTCCCGGGAGCGAACTGTCACCCTCCGGCCCAGATCGCCGGCCGCCATCCCGTGCGCGGCGGCCGTAAGTTGCTCCACCGGCCGGACGACGTGCCGGGCGATCAAGAACGCCATCAGGACGGTGCCTGCGATCGCCGCCCCGATAGCGATCAGGAGGGAGCGGGAGACATCGTCGAGGAAAGCCTGGTCGGAGATGCCGGGAATGGAGACCACCAGCGCGTCGTCCGGGATATCTGCGGTCGAGAACGTCGTCACGCCGATGCCCCCGGCGGCGGCCCCGGACGTGTTCGCTAGTTCAACCGTTTCCAGCGGGGCGTCGGCCCCGCCCGCGCTGCCGGTAACGCCACCGCTGGCCCCCGCGCCTCCAGCGGCACCGCCGAAGGCCGTCCCGCCGCCGGCATCGCTGCCGCCAACTGCCTGGCCGAAATACGACATCCCTGGATTGGCTGGGTGGTCGGCCAGCACGCTCTCGGTCGATCCGCCGACGACCACAACCCGCGAGCCGGTCTCCACGCCGACCTGTTCGACGATGTCCTGGGCGTCGCTGATCGATCGCTCGTCCGCGTAGGTGCGAAACGCCTCTTCCGTCGCCCGGAGCATCAGCACAGAGACCGTCGCCACCGGGACGAGGGTCACCAGGATCAGGACCACGATGAGCCGGAAGCGGAGGCTATGCAGCATCGTCATCGGAAGCACTCCGTCCGCCTAACTGGCCAAACCGGTAGCCGACTCCGTAGACCGTCTGCACGTAGCGCGGTCTGGAGGGGACCGGTTCCAGCTTTTTGCGCAGGTTGGTGACGTGGACGTCAATCGTCCGCTCCAGGCCATCGTACGCGTACCCGAAGACCCGGTCGATCAAATCCAGCCGGGTAAACGCCCGGTCGGGCTCGGCGATCAGGGTCGCAAGCAGGTTGAACTCGGTCCGGGTCAGGCGGATCTCGGCGCCGGCCCGGGTCACGGCGAAGGTGCGAGGGTTGACCGTCAGATCGCCCAGGGACAGGGCGGCGGGCTCAGTGCCCTCCGCCCGGGCGGCGCGGCGCAGGACAGCCTGGACCCGAGCCGAGAGTTCCCGTGGGCTGAACGGCTTGGTGAGGTAGTCGTCGGCGCCGCTGTCGAGGCCGAGCAACGTGTCCTCCTCGGTGGCACGGGCAGTCAGCATGATGATCGGGATCTCGCGCTCGTGTTCCGTACGCAGGATATGGCACACGTCCAGTCCGTCAATCTTCGGGAGCATCAGATCGAGCACGATCAGGTCCAGGGAGATGGCGCGCACGGCGGCCAGAGCCGCCTCGCCGTCGGCGGCGGAAGCGGACTTGGAATCCGTCTCGCTCCAGTCGGAGGCGGACGATCTCGATCGTCCGCGGATCATCATCGACAACAAGGATCGTCCGTCGCGACATTGCCCTGCCCCGCTTTACGTTTTGACGTAAGTGCGCCTGTAGAAATGGGCGACCGCGCCTTATCGTCGCCCGGGGCTCACGGCCCAAGGTTGGCCCAAGGTTGGCCCAGGGCCCGGCAAACAGAACAGCCTCTCCGAGGCTAGACGGCGCGGGCGTCCACGGTCTCTGAAGGGCGCTTTTCGGAACCCGGCGACCGCCCACTTGATGGAGGGAACGCCGAGGAACCTCGCTATGGTTCCCTAATGGGTATGAAGATCCTGTGAAGATCGACGCGTGTCCTCCTACTGGTAGCCGCGGAGGCGGTTGTACTCGGCGATTTGCTCCGGTGTCAGCGAGGCGCCGGTCTGGAGCTGGGCCACGAGGTGGGCTGCCGCCAGTTCGCGTTCGAGGCGGGCGACTTCGGCGACGCGGCCGGGCAGGTCGGCTTCTATCAGCGTCCCGGCGCGGAAATCGGACTCCAGGGCTTCGATGGCATCGAGGTAGCGTTGCCCGGCTGGGATGACCACGTCCAGCATATCGTCCACGAGGGCTTCGACGCACTTCGATTTGCTCTGGCGTCAGGCCGAGTTCGGCGGCGAGGTCGAGCACGTGGCGAGGCCCGGGCACGCCGTTGACCTCGGCGGGCAAGGCGAAGCCCGCCCCTTCGCCGCGCTCGATCGGGCCGATCTCGTCCGGGGTGCGCGAGCGGATGGTGGCAGCAGGGTCGAACCCGGCGGCGTAGGGCGAATCCGGTGTCGCCGGAGTGGTCGCCTCAGGGGAATCTCCGCTATGGCGGCTGTGGCCACCGGCGTGGACCACGGGCCTGGTGGTCTGGGCGTTGATGTTGGGTTGCAGGAACATCGCGGCCACAACGCAACTTGCCGCGAGGAGGCAGACGACGACACGTGTCTGGATCGACGAACGAAGCATGGTGAGCAATTCTCCAGTGCGTTACCCCGGCGGCCGCCCTGGGTCTATCGTTTGAGCGTCCCAGTTTAGGTGACCGCACTGGGGATCGAGCTTGGGCCGCTTCAGGCAGCGAGGGCACAGGCGCCCGAATCCCCATTTCGCTGGCTGAGCCTGAGACATGTGGTGGGGAAGAGCTTGTATACTCGACAATAATTCGCCGTCCCAATAACGTAAAGAGCCAGGCCGGAAGCGCCCATGAGCACCGTGTCCCCGTTCGATCTTCGCCGGCCTGCTCCCCTCGCCCCGCTAACCGCATCCGCCTCGGAGCGCGCCGCCCGGCAACTGCCGGTTTTGCTGACGTCGTTCGTCGGGCGTGAGCGCGAGATGGCGGCCATCAGCGGCATGCTTATTCAGCCCGGTGTTCGTCTCCTCACGCTCACCGGCCCGGGAGGGGTGGGCAAGACGCGCCTTGCCCTGCGCATCCTGCCGGCCCTGCAACCACACTTTCCCGGAGGGAGTTGGTTCGTCGAACTCGCGCCCATCGCCGATCCCGCCCTGGTTCTGGGGACGGTGGCCAACGTGCTCGGGGTCCGCAACTCCGACGGCCGCCCGTTCCTCGATCTGCTCTGCGCGGCCATCGGTCAGGAGCGAACGCTCATCGTCCTCGACAACTTCGAGCACGTAACCGATGCGGCCCAGGGTATTGCCGCCCTGCTGGCCGCCTGCCCGGGCCTGAAGGTCCTGGCCACCAGCCGCCTCGCGCTTCGCCTGGGCAGCGAGCGCCTGTACGCCATCCAGCCGCTCCCGGTCAATCCCGGTGGCGGAGGATCGATTCAGCCCGGCGCGCTCTCCGAGCGGGTCGATCCATCGTCGCCAGCGGTGACCCTCTTCGCCCAGCGGGCGCAGGCGATCCGGCCCGATTTTGCGATCACCGGCGCAAATCTGACGACCGTGGAAGAGATCTGTAGCCGACTCGACGGGCTTCCGCTCGCGATCGAGCTGGCGGCGGCCCGCACGCGCGTCCTTTCCCCGGCCGCGCTCCTGCTCCGGCTCGATCGCCGGCTCAACGTCCTCACCGGCGGACCCCGCGATCTGCCGGACCGGCAGCGCACGCTCCGCGACACCATTGCCTGGAGCTACGATCTCCTCCCCACCGATCAACAGCGCCTCCTCCAGGCCTTCGCGGTGTTCGCCGGCGGGTTCACGATCGAGACCGCGGAAACCCTGGTCGCGCCGCCACGCCGCGGGCAGTCCCCGGCCGACGCGCTCTCCGTGGACCCGGACAGCGTGCTCGACCATCTCGCCGACCTTGTCGACGGTGGACTGGTGCTCCAGGATGTCCAGCCCGATGGCGGAACCCGCTTCCGCATGCTGGAAACGATTCGCGAATTCGCCCTGGAGCGACTGGAGGCGGGCGCGCACGTTGCCGAGGTGAGGGGTCGGCACGCGGCCCTGTTCGCCGACCTCGTTATCCGGGCGAACCTGAACGACTACCGCGCGGGCGAGCCCGAGTCCCTCGCCCACATCGGCTCGGAGCTCGACAACATCCGGGCCTCCCTCGGATGGTTGCTCCGCCCCGATGCACCCATCGTCGATATCGATGTCGCCCTGCGCCTCTCGGGGGGGATGGAGCGGTTTTTCCACACACGCGGCTACATCGCCGAAGGCCGCGCCTGGATCGACCGGGCTCTGGCCCGGGGCGCCGCCGCCTCGCCCGCGGCCCGTGCGGCGGCGCTTGGTGGACTGGGAGTCCTGGCGTTCGTGCAACAGGATGTGGCAGCGGCGGAGGCGGCTTTGCGCGAAAGCCGGCTGCTGTACCGGGAAGTGGATGATTCGATTGGGCAGGCGCGGGCGCTCTTCTTTCTCGGATTGATGGCTTCGCGCAATCGGGATGTCGATGAACTCAAGGAGGTCGTCGCGGCCCTCGATCCCCTCACCCAGCGGATCCAACTGAGCATCTGGCACACAGCATCGGTCACACTCAGGGGCCATATCGCACGCATTTCAGGCGACCTGGACGCGGCCGCTCAGCTCTTCGAACGCAGTCTGCGCTTCTACATGGACCACGGCTTTGACTGGGGCGTCGCGTGGCTCCAGGGCATCTTGGGCTCGATCGCTCTGGCGCAAAACGACCTACCGCGCTCGCTCGACCTCCGCCAGGCCTGCCTGCGAACCTTCTGGGAGCACGGCGATGTCGGCAGCGTCGGCTCGACGCTCCTCGATATCGCCCTGGTCGCGACCCGTATTGGTCAGCCCACGGCAGCAGCCCGCCTGCTCGGAGTGGCCGCTGGAGTCCAGGAAGCGACCGGAGCCCTTATCAGCGGAGAGGGTTTTCATGACGAGCGCAGCCTCATCGAAACCCGGGCAAGCCTCGGCGACGAGGCGTTCGCGGCTGGATTGGCCGCCGGCAAGGCCCTGAGCACCTCGGCTGGCGTCGCCGAAGCCCTCGCCCTGACTGCGACAGCGCCGGCCCCGAATCAAGACGCCAGCCTCGCTGCTGACCCGCCCCGGGCGACGCTCGGGCTGACACCAAGGGAACGCGAAGTCCTGCGCGCCCTGGTCTCCGGCAAGACCACCAATCGCGACCTGGCCGACGCCCTCTTCATCAGCCCCAAGACCGCTGGTCATCACGTCGACAACATCATGGCCAAGATGGGCGTTAATTCCCGCGTTGCGGCCGTTGCCCTCGCCACCCGCGAGGGCTTTGCGTGAGATGCGGCCAGTTGTAGGCGAGCAGCCCAGATGAGAAGTCGTCTTCGCGCTGCCCGGGGCTCACGGCCCAGGGTTGGCCCGGGCTCACAGTTACAGCCTCTCCGAGGCTAGAACGCCCAACTCCGTTAGCCTCGGAGAGGCTGTTAGGTTGAGCCCGGGCCAACCCTGGGCCGTGAGCCCCGGGCGGCCAGATCACGGCGCCCACCCTCCCGACGGACGCCCTCTATCCCTTCACGAAATCAGCAGTCAACTAGACGCTTCACCATGTCCCGGTCGGATCCACCCTACGATCATGTTCCTTAACGCCGGGCGACAGGGGCGGCTATTCCCCTATCACCCGACCCCTTGATTGTCCTGATTTCCAATCCTGTCGTCACTCGGTTCCAATCACACACGGTGAGTACGAACAATATGATGTGAACCGATCAGGACTTCGCGGGCCGGGCGAGGACCGTCAGCATGCCGGTGATGATGCTGGCGGCGACGATGTGCATGAGCACCAGGACGGCGGCCTGCGCGGTCGATGCTCCCTCGACGCCCGGGATGTAGGTGAAATCCGGGACAGTCGTGACGACAAAGACGATCGCCGAGACGGCGGAGAAGATCCGAACCGGGTTGGCGGTGAAGCGCAGGAGTCCGGCGTAGAGGAGCGAGGCGACAACGGCGGCGATCGCGGTAGTGATGATGGTTGCCGAGACATCCTGGAGGATGACGAAGTCGGGGTGGTAGTGGACGAAGAGGTCGGCCAGGAAGTAGAGGACGACGTTGGCGAGGGTGGCCAGGACGGTCGTGGCCAGCGCGATCCGGGCGAAGCGCCCCTTGCTGACCCCTGCTCCCGTGCGCTGGCGATCGGTGCGCGGACTGGCGACGACGGATCCGGAAAGTGCGATGCTGGACATCTCGTGCTCCCTCCTGATGATTTCCCCTGCGGCCATCTGCCGCTTTCACTATCTAGTCGTTCGGGAACGACCGAAATCGACAGACCAAACAACCGATTCCGGAAAATCGCTCGACATTGGCTCGCGCATACCGCGAACTCCGCATACCCTTACGGTCGAGTTGACCGCTACGTGAGCTGCGCCCCGGCGCGGGAAGGAACAGTCCGTGCGCTTTGCCTTCAAGACCGCCAACCAGAACACGACATGGAACGACGTGCTCGCCGTGTGGCAAGAGGGCGACGGGATCGACCTCTTTGAGTCAGGGTGGAATTTCGACCACTTCTACCCGATCGTCGGCGACTCGGCCGGTCCCTGCCTGGAGGGGTGGGCAATGCTGGCCGCTCTCGCCCAGGCCACGACCCGGCTCCGGCTGGGCTGTCTGGTCACCGGCATCCACTACCGCCATCCCGCCGTGCTGGCGAACATGGTGAGCACCGTCGACATCATCTCGAACGGCCGGTTGGAACTCGGCATCGGCGCCGGATGGAACGAAGAGGAATCGGGCGCCTACGGGATCGAGCTGGGCGACCGGCGGGAGCGCAGCGACCGCTTCGAAGAGGCCTGCGAGGTGCTCGTCGGCCTCCTCTCCCAGGAAACCACCAGCTACCAGGGCACCTATTACACGCTGACCGACGCCCGGAACGAACCGAAGGGTCCCCAGCAGCCGTATCCCCCGATCTGCATCGGCGGCAGCGGCGAGAAGCGCACCCTGCGGACGACTGCCAAGTACGCCCAGCACTGGAACTACAGCGGCAGCGACCCCGTGGAGTTCGCCCACAAACGCGACGTGCTGTACGCGCATTGCCGGGATATCGGCCGCGACCCGAAGGAGATCCTGCTCTCCAGCCACGTCCGCCTCAACGCCGATAACGACGTCGCCAGAGCCGCGGCCGACGCAGCGGCCCTGGGCGAAGCTGGGGCTGAACTCGCGATTTTCTACCTGCCGCCGCCGCTCTCCCCCGCGATCCTGGAGCCGCTAGCCAAAGCCCTGGAGCCAATCGCCTGAGCCCGGCCGGTCGGCTCCACCGAAAACCAGTGCGCCCCGGCTTAACGCCGGGGCGCCGGGGCGGATCGCGACATGGTCGACGGGGTACTCAGTAAGGCGGCTGGCTCCCGAAAGAGGCGGCGTCCTCAAGCGCGCCAATCATGTAGAGCGCCTCGTAGGGTACGGAATCGTGTTCGCCGCGAAGAAGCGAGCGAACGTCCGCGATCGTCTTGGCACGCGACACGACCCGTCCTGGGCGCTTGGTGAACGGTTCCGCGACAAATAAGGGTTGCGTCATGAAGCGCTGGAGCCGGGCAGCGCGCGCCCGGGCCGCGTCCGACGATGCTGATTCCGTGTCATCACCAACTCCGGCGGGCTGTAGCTCACTCTTGAGATCCACCGCTAGATCGTACTGCGCCGTCCCCACCACCGCGGGATCCAGCAGCTTCGAGGTGGATCGGACCGCGTCGATCGCCGGATAGAGCCGTTCTTTCCCGAGCACGTGAGAGAGCGCAAGCACGACATCGAGGTCCCCGATCTCGGACACCAGAGCGGCAGGATCGGTGTCAGCCACCGGGAGATAGATCGCCTCCACCTCGGCCGAGGTGCGGTAGTCCAGGCGCGGCAGCAGCGTGACCTCGTCCGGAGCCTGGACAAAGACCAGGAGCGTGAGCCGCGCGTTGGAGCCGGCAAGGCGGTGGATCAACTCCTCGACCAGCACCATTTTGCCGACCTGCATTGCCCCGGCGATGCCGATCAGCCCACGGGTGGGGAACGGGCACAGCAGGTCGATCACCTTGATTCCCGTTTCGAATACCTCGTGCGAGGAAGGTGCACGGCGCACAGCGTGCACCACCTGCCGGATGGAGGACGCATTGAGGGGAACTTCGACCGGCGTTGCCGAATCGACCACCGCGACGCCGGTTCCAAAGGTGGGAGACCTATCGCCCGGAGTGTCGAGCACGATGCAGCGGACAAGATCATCCGCGAGATGCTGAGCAACCTCGGCAGCGGCTGTCCGGCCCGTGGCGGGGTCGGTGATCATCAGGGCGTTGAGCACCGGCGGGCGCAGGTCCGGCGCAAACCGAGCATCGAAGAGTGGCCCGTGGGAGCGAACAATCCTGCCGACGTGCTCGGCGAAATCGCCAGGCAGTCCCTGGTTCTTGAGGGTTTCCTTCGCCATGGCGAGCAGATCTCCGTTCTTGAGGCGCTTGCGCGCACTTCGCAACCGGTTGTTGACGGTCGTGACGGATAGGTTCAGAAAGGCGGCGACCTCTCGCTGTGGGTGGTCGCGGAGGTAGTAGAGGAACGTGACGTCGCGTTCTTCTTCAGGCAGGGAGCCGATGGCGTTGACAATCCGCGTCAGCCCCTCCGTGTCTTCGGCCACCCGTTCCGGACCGGGCCCCGCAGAGGGCAACTCCGACGCCAGTTCGATCGGTACCAGACCGAGCGGCCGGCTACGGCGGATATGGGAGCACTCGAACCGCACGATTCCCCGAAGCCACGCGGCGAATCGCTCAGGCTGCTGGAGGTTGGGCAGGCTCCGGTGCGCCGTGATGAACGCCTGCTGCGCCGCATCTTCGGCGAGATGGGGATCGCCAAGATTGGCCAGGGCATAGCCGAACGCCATCGTCTGATATCGCTGGACCAACACGGTAAAGGCGTCCACATCCCCCGCCGTCGCCCTGGCTACCAACTGCGCCTCATCCATTCCAATGGACCCTGCTTGCACCGTCCGCTCCCAATCTCCTGAAGTTAAGTGCCATGCGGAACGGGATTGCTGTACGGACTTTCGCCGGCCGCACCTCGCACCTCGCGACGCGGTCCCTCGAGTTGAGCGCCGAACATGCTGTGGTCCGCTGCTGTTCTCTCGTGCGGAGCGTATCCTCTCGCTGGCACCGGGCGAGGAACCACCCTGAGCGGGCCGCCGAGGTGGTCCGGATCGGGGACGGCTTGGACTCGGCGTGTCCGGCCCGAGCGACGATCCTCCCAGTTCCGACCACGCGAGGCGATATTCCACGCCCATCCGTCTGGCGGAGAGGCAAGGCCCCTAGAAGAGGTCCACAACCTCGGGGCAGGCCGTTTCAAGCTCGACAAACGCGGCATCTGAGACCAGGGCGATCTCGGCGAATGCCGCGACGGCCGCGTCGATCTCGGCCTGGTCGCCGGACTCGACGGCCGCCGCTATCGTCTCCAGCCCGTCGGCGAACTCGGCGGAGACCGCGGCGAATTCGGCGTGCACCACCGCTGCGGGAGGGGGCGGGGTAATGGCATTCAGGTCAGTGGCCAGGGCGTCGTACACGGCCGCAGCCTGGCGGAGCGCCACCGGGTCGGCAGCCGCCGGATCGTCCAGTATCTCGACATCAATGCCTTCGCTAGCCTGAACAATCCGCACCGACAGGTCTTCCGCCCACTCGACCACGCCTTCGCATCCCGGCGTGGCGACAATCGGAGTGGCAGACCAAATAGGCGCAGATGTTGCAACCGGTGGCGGTTCGTCGACCTCCGCCAGGATGACGAACGGATCGGAATCGTCGGTCAGTGGCGAGTAGACCACCATGACCGGGGTCACGCCATCCGGCAGCAGGAACTTGATCAGGCCGCTCGCCGTTTCTCCGGGCTGGAGACCGTCGTTCGGCTGGAGCCATGGTCCGTTGGGATCGTGCTGGTACTCGCCGCGCGGCATCTCTCGGGTCATGGTGCCCTGGTCGTCGATGACCCAGAAATCGGCAGGATCGAAAACGAAGGGACGATCACTGGTCGCAGTCACCTCGACCGGGAAGACGACGTAGCGCTCGTTCTCCAGGATGATGTGTGTCACGTCGACCGAGATTTCGTAGGGATCTGTCGGCGGCCCAACCGAGATCGTCGCGAGTTCGGCGCGATCCGGCCCGGCGATCGAGACGACGTCACCGTAGGCAACGCGCTTGGGGCGCAGATCGACAAGGGGTGACAATCCGAAGCGAACCTGGGCAAGCACGGCATCCACCGGCAGTTGGAAGAGCAACTCAGTGCCCCACGCCTGGCCGGGCGCTTCTCCGCCGTCCTCCGGGCCATCAAGGCGATGCAGGAAGGCGGTTTCCGCATCGTAGGTGAACCCTTGGGTGTCCAGAATGGTGAAATTGTTGGCTTCTGCCTCGATAACTTCGTTGCCGGTGTACTCGACGACGACCTCGGCCAGCACGTACCGGAAACCTGGATCGGCAAGCTCCAGCTCGTACGGATCTTCCAAGCGCGCAACCGAGACCGCCGCCGCTTCCTCGCCATTGGGATCGGAAATGCGCACCCGCTCGCCAACGGTAGGCCCCACCGCAGCTGATGCCGGATCACTCTGCCGAGCGTAGGCACTGGCCGTGGGCGCCAATAAGCCCACCACCACGAGCACGGCAATCAATCCGCCGGAAATGGCCTGCAGCGCTCTTGTACCCAACGAAACGGTCATCGCGCGGTCCTCCTTCAGTCATGGTTGGTGGTTGAATGCAACGAAGCAGGTCAAGCGGTGTAGCTGAACAGCAGGCGGGGTTGAGGCAGTCCGATCGGGAGGTCGGCCAGATCCGTCCCCGTCACCTCCGCCAGACTGCCTTGAACCAGGTATCGAAGGATTGGCGTGAGCGGATCAACTCATCGAAGGCCGCGGCCCAGGCGGCGCTTTCAATGTAGGCCACCAGCTCATCGCCGCAGGAACCGCTGGCCAGGAACCAGACATGGCGGGTTATCCCGAGGCGCCGCAACAGCGACTCGTACCCGGGGCGACGCTCCTCCGCGATCGATCGCATCAGCCCCAGGGCCTCGCCGGTCCTGCCCGGCAGGATCGGAAGCGTCAGGCAGGCTCGCTGCATGGGCCGCACTCCTTCTGCTGCTCGACCGGCTCGTCGCTCAGAACCGGGAGCCGGTCGGTTCGCCCTCTGTTCGCCGGATCCGGCTTCTCCACAGCATCGACCCCGTGCGATTCCCGCGCATCGGGAGACCTCCCAGTTTCCAGGGTCGGGCATCGGACTGGATGGGGGAGATGTACGTAGTGCGGTGTACCCGAGGGCAGAGCAATGTTTAGGCGAGGCCGAGACGGACCGCTTCGACCGAGGCGGCCGCCCTGGTCGCCACGTCGAGCTTGGCGAGGATGGAGGCGACATGCTTTGAGACTGTGCGCCGGGAGACGAACAACGCGTCGCCGATCTCGCGGTCCGACATCCCCGTCGCAACCAACCGCAGCACGTCGATCTCGCGGGGAGAAAGCCCTCTCATCGCCGCTGCGCTCGACGCGGCGGACCACGGAGGCGATGTGGGGAGCATGAGTGTCGCCACCGATTGCACCTCGATGGCCGCCTCCTCGAGGGAGAGTGATTGGCCGGCCGACCACGCCGCTGCGAACCCGTCCTCGCCAAGAGCGGCGCGGGCAGCCGCGATCATCCGATCGATGATGCGCTGATCGACCGACCGGGCAGGGACGCCGATTCGCTCCCGGATCGCGGCAGCGGCCGCCAGGAGACGGGCCGCGCGCTCGGTTTCCCCGGCTGCGGCCACGAGACCGGCAACCCCCGGGAGCCCTTCGGCAATCAACCAATCGTCGATCAACGGATCGGCCAACTCGACAAACTGGCGGTAGGCATCCAGCGCCCGGCCGAGATCCCCCGCCTCCAGGGACGACCAGCCGACGGATTGCAGGGCCTTAGCAACATGAAAGGGTCCGCCGCACTCGCGCCAGCCGACCAGCGCTTCCTCGCGGTAGCTGACCGATCGAGCCAGGTCGCCCTGAGCCAGCGCGACAACCCCCAGATGGTGTGACGCCGCCGCCACATTCCAGACATCGCCGATTTCCCGGGCGATACCGAGGGCTTCTTCGAGATGACCCCGGGCGCGTTCCGGATCGTCGTCGCCGATGGCCACGCTGCCGAGGCCGCGCAAGGTGGCCGCCACGTTCTGGCGATCACCTTGCTCGCGAAAGAGCGCCAGGGCGCGCTCGTAGTAGGTCCGCGCGGCCGGGCGGTCGTCCAGGATATCGGCGATGTTCCCTGCCGCGGAGAGCACGTCCGCCAGTGCCGCCGGCGACCGCTCGGCCTCTGGGTGAGCCACCAGTGAGCGGATGCGGTCAAGCCCTTCCCTGCCCAGACCTGGCATCGCCCAGATCCAGCCCAGCGCCCCCATCAGACGCAGCGCCGGGTCGATCTGATCGCGCTCCTGGAGCCAACTGAGCGCGGCGCGGATGTTGCCGAGGTCCGCCTCAATCCGTTCGACCCACTCCAGTTGGTCCGGCCCGCTCAGTTCGGCCCCGCCTAGCTCGGCAAACCGAACGAACGCGGCGGCGTGCCCATCCCGGGTGGCGTCGGATTCGCCCGCTGCCTCGAGTTGTTCAAGACCGAACTCCCGCAGGGTTTCCAGCATCGCGAAGCGCGGTTCTCCGCCGGTCCCGTCCAGCTGCCGCAGCAAGCTCGAAGCGACGAGCGAAGCGATCCCGTCGAGGATATCGAGCCCTACATCGCCCGCGAACGATGCCACCTGCCCCGCGATCTCGATCGTGAACCCGCCGACAAACACGGCGAGCCAGCGGAACAGCATCTGCTCGGGCGGGGAGAGGAGATCGTAGCTCCAGGCGATTGCGCCCCGCATCGTCTGCTGGCGGGTGGGCAGGTCGCGGGCGCCTCCGGTCAGGAGAGGCAGCAGACGGTCCAACCTCGCAAGCAACGCGGGCGGCGGCAGCACGGCAACGCGAGACGCAGCTAATTCGATCGCCAGGGGCAATCCGTCGACGCGCCGGCAAATCGCGGCCACGACCGGCGCATCCCGCGGCCCCACGGCAAAGTTCGACTTCACCGCCTGCGCCCGGTCGACGAAGAGGCGGACCGCCTCTGCCGCGAGCGTCACATCGGGGTCGGCGGCCGGTAGCGGCAAGATGCCGTCGGGCAGGTCCGGTACGCCAAGGGGAGGAACGGCGACCGTGCGCTCGCCCGAGATGCGCAGCACCGCCCGGCTGGTCACCAGCGCCTTGACCAATGGGCAGGCGACCAGGATTTCGGTCACCACGGGCGCGGCCGTGACCACGTGCTCGAAGTTGTCGAGGACCAGCAGCACGCGGCGCTCGGCCATGCTGGCGGCCAGGCGACCGACAATCGGGGCGTCGTCGGGGCCCGGCGCCCCCACCTCCCGCGCGATCGTCGCCCCGACGAGATCGGGGTCCTCGATCGCGGCCAAAGCGACAACGACGATCCCGTCCGGAAAGTGATCGGCGACCTCAGGGGCGACGCGAAGGGCAAGCCGCGTCTTGCCGACGCCTCCGGTGCCGGTCAGGGTGAGCAACCGGACGTCCTCGCGGCAGAGCAACTCCGCGACCGACGCAATCAGGGCGTCCCGGCCAACGAACGGGGTAAGCGTCGCCGGTGCGAAAATCCCACGCTCGTGTGATGGATGCAGCGACATGAAGCTCTGCGCCCCTGCCGTAACGGCGACAGTCCAACGTGCAGCGTCCTCCCAATTCTATGGCGGACATTCCTCCAGAGCACACGGCATCGGGTGCGCGTCGGAACCACTGCATATAGCAGGCCGACACGGATCAAGCGCCGCCTAACCCGGCGAAGTCAGGCGTGCCGTATCTGGGGACCGGCAGCATCTGATGGCGAACGCACGTTATGAGGATTCGTCGTCACCGCATACGCGGCGATGCCCCGACGCATCGACACCGGTGTCGGTCAGGACGGCAATGAAGTTCGGAGTCTGGGCGAAAGTGGGAACCTCGGCCCGCACGTCCTGGCCGGGGTTCGCGCGGAGGCCATCGAAGGCGCCTGCCGCCTCTCAGCATTGGCAACGGTCAACGGCTGGAGCCTTCGCCACACTCCTGGCCCAGACTCCGGTCGTGTGGAGGCAGGCAGGAAATCGAAGGAGAACGGGCCTTGACAGCCTCTAAGCACAATGATAGTTAATTGACCTGCAAGCGCTTTCACATCGTCGGAGCAAAGAGTACACGACGATTTCGCCTTGAGCAGCGAAACATGATAGCGCTTGCTTACTTTCTGCATTGGAGCCCGTACTGGTCCTCAACGGGGAGACCTCGTGACCACTATCCGGCCCGGCGAACGCACGACGATCGAAGACGTGGCCCGGGAAGCCGACGTGTCATACGCCACGGTCTCGCGCGTGATCAACTCCAAGGGATACGTCAGCGTAGAGACGCGAGAGCGCGTCCTGGCGGCCGTCGAGCGCACCGGCTACGTGGTCAATCGTCAGGCGCAGGGACTGGCGCGGGGCCGCTCCCAGGTCGTCAGCCTGGTCGTACCCGGTCTCGATTCGAGCTACATCGGCGAAATCGTGCGCGGCATCGACGAGGTGCTTGCCGCGGTCTCCTACGACCTGATGCTCTATACGACCCACCACCGAAAGCATCGGGAATCGGCGTTCGTGGCGACGGTCACCGCCGGGCTGTCGGATGGGCTCCTCCTCGTGTTGCCGTCGGACCCGGGCGCCTACCTCGAAAACTTCCGGCGGCATGCATTCCCCTGCGTCTTGATCGATCACCGGGGGTTCGGCGACGGCGGTCCCTCGGTCGGAGCGACCAACCAGCAAGGCGGCTACGACGCGACCGCCTATTTGATCGGGCTTGGCCACCGGCGGATTGGCTGCATCACCGGCAATCTCGAAATGGGCTGCGCGGTGGACCGGCTGGACGGCTACCGGGCCGCCCTTGCCTCCTTCGGGATACCCCATGACCAGGACCTGGAGCGCGCCGGCGATTTTCACCAGCCGCGAGCGTACGAGTGCGCCCGAGAACTGCTTGGCCTGCCCGACCCACCCACCGCGATCTTCGCCGCCAATGACGTGTCCGCCTTCGGGGTCATGGAAGCCATCCGCGACAGCGGCCGTCGGATCGCCGACGACGTCTCCGTCGTCGGCTTCGACGACATCCCGACGGCATCGAGCGTCCATCCGCCCCTGACCACGGTCCGCCAGCCCCTGGTCGAGATGGGCGCGAGCGCCACGCGGATGCTCCTGGAGATGATCAAGGATCCCTCCCATCCGGGCGAACGCATCACCCTGCCGACCTCCCTGGTTATTCGCGACACCTGTCGCTCGCCGGGAGGTGCTTAGGGCGAACCGGGACGTTCTCTGTTGGAAGAAAGGCGATGGGATCGGTGCCGGCGGCGGCTATTCCTTCGCACCGTAGTGCGGTTCCTGGACACCGGGACGGAGTCGTTCCGGGTTGCGGTTGGTCAGATCGATGGAGGGAGACCAGAGCCATGCGCGCGACACGTCGACAGTTCGTGGTGGGGACATCCGCGGCGGCGGCAGCCGTGGCATTACGGCGGGGCTCGGTAGGCGCCCAGGACGCGGAGACGATCCGCTGGTGGCACATCGTCACCGATGAGGCGAAAAAGGCCACCCTGCAGGGCCTGGCCGACGAGTTCGCCGCGGCCAATCCGGGAGTGACCATCGAGATCACCGTCCTCGAAAACGAGGCGTTCAAGACCAAGCTGGCGACGGCAATGCAGGGGGGCGATCCGCCGGACGTCTTCCAGAGCTGGGGCGGGGGCGTGCTCTACCAGTACGCCCAGGCCGAGCTGGTGCGTGACATCACCGAGCACCTCGCCACCGACGGCTGGGGCGAGACGTTCAACCAGGCCGCGCTCGGGCTCTACGCCAGCGACGGCAAGAACTACGGTGTGCCGTGGAACGTCGGCATGGTCGGGGTCTGGTACAACAAGGCGCATTTTGCTCAGGCGGGGATCGAGACCGTCCCGACGACCTGGACCCAGTTCCTGGAAGCGGTCTCCGCGCTGAAAGCCGCCGGGATCACGCCGATTGCAGTCGGCGGGAAGGACAAGTGGCCGGCGCACTACATCTGGGTCTACCTGGCGATCCGAAACGGGGGCCAGGCGGCGTTTGAGGCGGCCTACTCGCGGGAGGGCTCGTTCACGGATCCGCCGTTCGTCAAGGCCGGCGAGGACATGAAGCAGTTGATCGACCTGGAGCCGTTCCAGGAGGGGTTCCTGGGGGCGACCTTCCCCGATGAGTCGGCCCTGATGGGGAACGGCAAGGCGGCGATGGAGGTCATGGGGCAGTGGGCGCCGAACTCTCAGGTCGAGCAGTCCGACAACGGCACGGGCCTGGGCGATGACCTCGGCTTCTTCACCTTCCCGATGGTCGAGGGCGGCGCGGGCGATCCGAACGACGCCATGGGCGGCTGCGACGGCTACGCGATCGGGGTCAACGCGCCCGACGCCGCCATCGAGTTCGTCCGCCATCTGACCAGCCTTGACGTGCAGACGATGCTCGCGTCGGAGGGGATCGCGGTGCTGCCCGTGGTCAACGGTGCCGACGAGGCGATCACCGATCCGAACCTGGTCGGGGTGAAGGAGAGCCTGGCGAAGGCCCAATACCTCCAGCTCTACTACGACCAGTATTTGCCGCCAGCGGTCGGCGCGACGGTCAATGACGCGGTCCAGGCGCTGATGGCCGGCACGGCGTCCCCCGAGGACGTGGCCGAGATGATCGAAGCCTCCGCGGAGCAGGAGCTGGCCTCCTAACGAGCGAACGAGACCGCGGCGCGCCGTTCCCGGTGCACCGCGGTCTGCGCGGAGATCGCAATGCGCACGTTCACGGCAACCGGGTCGATGACCGGGGCGCGGCTCGCCGGGCGCGGCCGGCGCGACTACCGCCGGATGGCCACGATCCTGGTCTTTCTGCTGCCAACGGCGGCGGTCTACGCCCTCTTCGTCATCTTCCCCCTGGTTCAGGCCAGTTACTACGGCCTCTTCAAGTGGAACGGGCTCGGGCCGCTCGACGACTACGTTGGCCTCGACAATTTTTCCCGGGTCCTCCGCGACGAGGTCTTTCGCCGGGCACTGTGGCACAACCTCGTCATCCTCGGCCTGTCGCTCGCGATCCAGTTGCCGCTCGCGCTCGGGCTGGCGCTGGCGCTGGGTCGACGGATGCGGGGCCGGGCGTTTTTCCGCACCGTCTTCTTCCTCCCATTCGTCCTCTCGGAGGTCGTCACCGGGGTCGTCTGGTCCTTCCTCTATCATCCCGATTCCGGCATCAACAACCTGCTCAGCAGCATCTTCCCGGGATATGAGCGGCACGGCTGGCTCGGGGACACCCGCACCGTCTTGCTGGCCGTCTTCGTGGTGATGATCTGGAAGTACCTCGGCTTCCACTTCGTGCTGTATGTGGCCGGGCTGCAAAACATTCCCCGCGATCTAGAGGAGGCGGCCCGGATCGACGGCGCATCTTCACTGCGCGTCGTGTGGGACATCACGATCCCTCTTCTGGGCCCGACGATCCGGCTCTCGATCTTCCTGTCCGCGCTCGGATCGCTCCAGTACTTCGACCTGATCTGGGTGATGACGAACGGCGGACCGGTCAATGCCAGTGAGACGATGGCGACCTACATGTACAAGTTCGGCTTCCAGCGCTTTGCCCTGGGGTACGGCGCGGCCGTCTCCGTGGTGATCTTCGTCATCTGCTTCGGGTTCGCCCTGGCTTACCAGTCGCTGGTCATGCGGCGCGATTACGCACACCCGATCAATTAGGCGGCAATGGATAGGAGTCAAGCGGTGGCGGCAGTACCGGAGATCAGACCACGATCGGGGACACTCCGTATCGGCCTGGGGATGCGCTATGTCGTCTGCGTAATAGCCGCGCTCCTGATCCTCGTGCCGCTCCTGGTCGCGGTCGCGGGCGGGTTCAAGGAGAACGGCCAACTGCTCGCCCACCCCTTCTCGCTGCCTAGCCCCTTCTTGACGGAGAACTACACCGACATCCTGGGCGCGCGCGACTTCTGGCGGCAAACCGCCAACAGCCTGCTGGTCATGATCGGGACGACCTTCCTTGTGCTGGCCCTGTCCAGTTCGGCGGCCTTCGTCTTCGCGCGGATGCCGTTCAAGGGCCGTGATTTCGTCACCACGTTTTTCACCCTTGGGCTGCTCTTTCCCGCCACGATCGCGATCCTGCCGCTCTACCTCCTAGTGCGGCGCCTGGGGCTGGTCGACACCCTCTGGGGGATCATCCTGCCCCAGGTGGCGTTCGCGCTGCCGGTCAGCGTCCTGATCCTGCGCAACTTCTTCCTGTCGGTACCGGCCGAACTCGAGGACGCGGCCTATGTCGACGGCGCCTCATCGTTCGAGTTCTTTCGCCGGATCTTGCTCCCGCTTGCCCGGCCCGGTCTCTCGGCCGTGGCGGTCCTGACGATGGTCACGAGCTGGAACGCGTTCTTCTTGCCGCTGGTCGTCCTCAACAGCGACACGAAGTGGACGCTGCCGCTGGGAGTCATGCAGTTTCAGGGGCAATTCGGTACCGACTACGGCAAGGTCCTCGCCTACGTCTCGATCGCGATGGTCCCCGCAGTCGTCTTCTATCTCTTCGCCGAGCGGCAGATCATCACCGGGTTGACGTCCGGCGCAGTCAAGGGCTAGGTCGGTGTCAATCGTGATTCGCCTGTTTCAGGTCCAGACTGTCTTGTAGGGGCAACCGCTTGCGGTGCCCAGTTCCCAACATGGGGCGTCACGGAGTGCGACCGGGCAGGGCAAGCCCTGCCCCTACCAGGTGGCGATTCTCCTTCGGTTCAGTCCGCCCGACCTCCCCGCGCGTCCCGCCAGGCGATGAGCTTGCGCAGCGGCGTGAGGTCGTAGTCGGGGCCTTTCGCGTCGCAGATGAAGTGGGTTATTCCCGCGTCGAGGTACTCGTCCAGCTTGTCGAGCTGCGGACCGAAGATCTGGGCTGATCGCTCGATCTCCTTGGGGTCGCGGCCGACCTTCGCGCACCACTCGTCCAGGACCCGGTTCTTGTGGGCCAGCACCTCCGGCTCGGCCTGTCCGTTCCAGATCGTGGCGTACTGGGCGACGATCCGCAGAGTGACCTTTTCGCCACCGCCACCGATTAGGATCGGCATCGGGTTACGCACAGGACCCGGGTTTAGCTTGGCGAGGCGGTCGATGATCACGGGCATTTCGCGGTCGAGGTCGCGGAGGCGCGACGCCGCGGTTCCGAACTCGTATCCGTACTCCTCGTAGTCGCGCTGGTTCCAGCCGCTCCCGACGCCGAGGATGAAGCGGCCGCCGGAGATGTGGTCGAGCGTCCGGGACATGTCGGCCAGCAAGTTAGGGTTGCGATAACCGATCGCAGCGACGAGACAGCCGATTTCGACCCGTTCCGTGACCTCGGCCATCGCCCCGAGCGCGGTCCAATTATCGTGGTGAGCGCCGTTGAGATCGCCCGAGAGCGGAAAGAAGTGGTCCCAGTTGAAGAGGGTGTCGGCGCCGGAAGCATCCACCTCCTGCCACGCCCGGCGGATCTGCTGGTAGGTCGCGTGCTGCTGGGTGATCTGGATCCCGACACGGATGGCGGTCAAGGGAGGCGTCCTTTCGCTGGGTGGATGAACGGATGGCGACATCGGGATCATAGCCTTCTCACCGCTCACCCGCGAACGGCGACAATTCCACCGCCCCTCCGGCTACTCCCGCACACCGTCAGGCTGATAGCCTGGAGGCAATCCCACGTGTACTCGACTTCTTTCGAGGTCCGATCCGCCGATCGCGATCGTCTGGCTTTGCCCGGCTCTGCCGCCCATCCGCTCGTAAAACCCCCGCGACGGGTTGTCGGCTAACACCCAGAGTGTGAGCCGCTCGGCGCCGAGGTCGCCCAGGCCGCCGACTACCGCCGCGAAGAGCGCCCGGCCGAGGCCGTGCCGGTGCCATGCCCGGAAGAACGTACAGCGTCAATGAGTTCACCGACGCGCGGTGAACCAGCGTCTGGAGCGGCGAACCCGCTGGCGAACCCGACGATTTCCTCCCTGGGAACCTCCGCGACAAAGGCGACCTGGCGAGCCGCGTCAGGCGAGAGGACCCGCTCCCACATGGCCTGGCGACCATCGTAGGAGAGGGACGCGAGGTACTCGGTTGGGACGATGCCGGCGTAGGCCTCGCGCCACGCGTCGACGTGAACGCGAGCGATCCCATGCTCGTCACCAATCCTGGCGCGGCGGACGACGGGAATGTCTATGGGTGTCATCGCACATCTCACCGCATCTCGAGCCACCCGACCGTGAGATTCCGGATGGGCCTACGTTCAGATCATATTCCGCGGTCGTCCAAACGAACAGGAGGGGTTGGCATCGGCCAACCCCTCCCAAGTCACGTTGCGTTGTCGCGATCCCGTCGAGCGGGGCTCGTCAAACGTCCATCGACGGTTCCTGGAATCAGGCGGTCGGCGAAGCGCCCGTCAACTGCTCCGCCGCGTCGCGCTTGGTTCCGGCGGGCGGCAACGGGGAGTCCTCGATCCAGCCGCCCTCGACCGATCCTGCACGTGGGGTCACGTTCTGGTTGAATCGGAACAGGTTTTCCGGGTCGTAGTACCGCTTGATCTTTGCCAGGCGGGCGTAGGTGAGCGGCGGGTAGGCTTCGCCGATACGCTCCTTGCCCTCGTTTTCGAGGAAGTTCACGTAGACGCCGGAGCCTTCGTGGCGGATCTTCTCCCAGAGCGCCTCGGTCCAGGCGGAGTGCACCGCTCGGTCCTCGCTGGGGTCTAGCCAGACCGCGATGATCGCCAGGAAGTACGCCTTGTCGCGGTGGGCGAAGGCCGTCTCGGCGCCGTCGACGCGCGCCATGGCGCCGCCCAGCCCGCGGAACTGGATCAAGCTGAAGGGGGAGGAGGCATTCGCCATCGCCTCCAGGGCGGCATCGACGACGTCGTCGCTCATGTCGTATGCGAACATCTGCCGGATCGATGCGCCGTGCCGGACGGCGAAGTGCTCGGTGAAGCGGTAGATCTCGGGATAGGGGATGATCCCAATCGCGTCGACCACCGGCTCGGCCAGTGCCCGGAGGGGGGCCAGGACCCGGTTCCCCTCCTCTTCGCTGCCCGTCCAGGTGACGAGGATCGACAGCACCAACTCGCCCACCCGGTCCGCGGGGATGTGGGGGACGGGCGGGGCGTACGAGAGGTTCGCGATGGTCGTGAGGTCGTCGGGCGCGGTTGCCACGTAGTCGAGGTAGCCGCGCAGCACCTCACGGGTCGCGGGGAGCATCAGCTCGCCGCCGAGGACGGTGCCCACGGGTGCCAAGCGGTAGGTGAACTCGGTGACGATGCCGAAGTTGCCACCGCCGCCCCGGATCGCCCAGAAGAGGTCCGGGCGCTCGATCGGGCTGGCCGTGACGATCGACCCATCGGCGAGGACCACCCGGGCCGAGAGCAGGTTATCGATGGCGAGCCCATACTTGCGCACGATGAAGCCGATGCCGCCGCCGGTCGTCAGGCCGCCCATGCCCACCGAGTGGGTGTCGCCGGTGGAGAGCGCCAGGCCGTGCTCGTTTGCCGGCACGGCCAGATCCCGCGAGGTGGCGCCCGCCTGAACGCGGGCGATGCGCGCCACCGGGTCGATGCGGACCTGTTTCATCCGCGAGAGATCGGCGACGATGGCGCCGTCGATGACGCTCAGGTGGGCGATGCTGTGCCCGCCGCTGCGGACCGCGAGCGGCAGCCCCTGGTCCCGCGCGAAGCGAACAGCCGCCGCGACGTCGTGCTCGTTCGCGGCACGGACGACCGCCAGCGGGTGACGCTCCGTCGCGAAGGCGACCATCTGGCGAGCCTCATCGAAGTCGGGCGTGCCGGCGGTGAGAGTTCGCCGGCCAACCCATCGCGAAGGATCGCGAGGCGCTCCTCGAACGACGCGGACGGAGAAGGCGATAGGGAAGATCGAATCGCGGTTGCCATGAAAAACTCCTTGTGGATGTCAGTTCCTACTAGCCAGCTAGCCTGCGGCGGGGAGCATTGGGCGCGATCCGAGCCGTCAATCACGGTTCGGGGCGCTGGTTGGTGTCGTCCGCCGTTGCCCCCAATCTGCCTGGGGTCCAGGACACGCGCCATTGACAGAAAGCGGACAATGTTGCGGACACGTGTACCGTCCGAATCTGGGCCCGACGTCACCAGCAAGCCAGCTGGCGTGGCGGTTCACGTTCGGACCAAGCGGTGCCTTACCGCATCGCGCCTATAGTGATCGGCGGATCTTCCCTGATTCTTCCCATGGCTTCACTTCAGATAATGAGCAACATGACCGTCACGCAGGATGTTGAGAAGGATTGGGGCAAGACAGACACATGACCGGAGCAGGCATCTCACCATTCGGGGACCGTCTACGCCGGCTGCGCGAGGCAGCGGGGCTGACCCAGGAGGAGCTTGCCGAGCGTTCCGGTTTGAGTCGGGATGCCGTCAGCGCGCTGGAGCGCGGCCGCCGGCGTCACCCGCAGGGGCAGACCATTCGGGCTCTGGCGACCGCGCTCGGGCTATCGGACGAAGAGGTGCGGGCGCTCCGGGAATCAACGCCGCTACGCCCCGGCGGTGGCCCCGCTCCGCGGATGGAGGAACCACCCTCTTCGCTGCCCACCCCGCTCACCCGACTGATCGGGCGTCAGGCTGAGCTCGGCGCGGCAAGCAGTCTGTTCCTCGATGCGGAAGCACGACTCGTGACATTCACCGGCCCCGGGGGCGTCGGCAAGACCCGACTGGCTCTGGAGCTTGCACGGCAACTGGGGCCGCAGTATGGCGGCGAGGTCGCCTTTGCCTCGCTCGGCTCGGTGCAGGACCCTGCCCTGATCTTGCCCACGATCGCCGATGCTCTCGGCGTCCGCGATACCAGCGGCCAGTCGCTTATCGAGCGGCTGGGGCAAATCATGCGTGGGCGGCGGTTTCTCCTGGTCATCGACAACCTGGAACACCTGCCCGAGGCCGCCTCGCCCATCGCCGATCTCCTGACCGCCTGCGGCGGGCTGGCGGTCTTGGCCACCAGCCGGGCGGCGCTGCGCTTGAGCGGTGAACAGGAGTTCCCGATTGCGCCGCTCCCCGAGACGTGAGACGCGAGACGTGAGACGCGAGCAAGACGACTTCACTCCGACTGACGTCTCACGTCTCACGTCTCGGACGCGGTGACACTCTTCGTCCAACGTGCCCGGTCCGTCAACCCGGGATTCGCGCTCACTGGCGAAAACGTGGGCGCGGTGGCGGAGATCTGCGCCCGGCTCGACGGCCTTCCTCTGGCGATCGAACTCGCCGCCGCCCGGGTCAAGGTATTACCGCCGGAGACGCTCCTTGCCCGCCTTGGTTCCGGGCTGGCCCTCCTCGCCGGAGGTCCCAGGGATCAGGCCGCTCGCCTGCAAAGCATGCGGGCCGCCATCGCCTGGAGCTACGACCTGCTGGACCCAGCCGATCAAGCGCTCTTCCGGCGGCTGTCCGTCTTCCCGGACGCGTTCACGCTGGAGACAGCGGAAGCCGTGACCGCCATCATTCAGGGGATGAAGGTCACGAGCCACGGCGAAGCCATTTCCGTCCTCGACGGCGTCTCATCGCTGGTCGACAAGAGCCTGTTACGAAGGCTGGATGTGGAAGCCGATCAGCCCCGGTTCAGCATGCTGACGATCATCCGGGAGTACGGCAGCGAGCAGTTGGAGGAGCGCGGGGAGGGCACAGAGGCGCGGCGGGCGCACGCAGCCTACTTCCTGGATTTGGCGGAGCAGGCAGCCCACGCCTTTCGCCGCCGGACCGCCCAGGAGCCCTGGCTCGACCGGCTGGAGCAGGAGAGAAGCAATTTCAGCATCGCCCTCATGCGGCTGGACGAGAGCGGCGACACGGCGTCGCTCCTACGTATGGCCGGGGCGCTGGCCTGGTTCTGGTATATCCGCGGCCCGTTGAGCGAGGGACGCTCCTGGCTGGAGCGGGTGCTCGCACATCCGGCGCCCGGCGCTCCCGACGCGATCCGGGTCCGGGCCATGGTCGGAGCCGGGCTCCTGGCCCATTTCCAGGGGGACGACGGCCAGGCACGGATGTGGCTCGAGACGAGCCTGACCCAATCATCTGGCCTCGACGACCCGTGGCTCCGCGCGTTTGCCCTGCTCCTCCTCGGGATGGTCGCGGAAGATCACGGCGATTACCCCCTGGCTGAGGAGCGCTTCGCCGGCGCCCTCGACCTTTTCCGCGCTGCCAACGACGAGTCGAACGCCGCGCTCGCCCTCGTGCACCTAGGCGTCGCCGCCTGGGGGATGGGCGACATCGAGCGGGCCGAACAGCTGTGCCAACAGGCGCTTGAGTTGCAACGACCATCCATGGACTCCTGGGGTGTCTCGATCTCCCTCGGCTACCTCGGCTTGATCGCCGGTGAGCGGGGCGAGTACGCCAGATCTGCCGCCGCTCACCGGGAAAGTCTCGAACTTCGCTGGCGGGCCGGGGTATGGGAGGACGTGGCGGCATCCTTCGCCGACCTGGCGGCGCTGGCGGCTCGGGTCGACAAGCCTGAGCAGGCCGCCAGGCTCTTCGGGGCCGCGGACGCCTTGCGCGAAGAGGCCGGACGACCGGCAATCAATCTCCCGGAGCGGGCCGTCTTCGAGAGCGCGGAAGAGCGGGCCCGGAGGGCGCTGGGAACCGAAGCTTTCGCGCAGGCCCACGCTGCTGGGTGGATACCTTCCTCGCGAACAGGCCGTGGAGGAGGCAGCCACCCTTGCTGACGAAATCTCCCGCGCCCCTCGACTTCCCGGCGACCCTGACCTCAATCGGTAACTGCACCTCCTGACAGCTGGCACCCGATCTTCAAGCGCAAGACGATGGCCCGCAACATGCTTATTCCTTAGCGCCTGGATCGCCCGAAGGGCTAATCGCTCTGTGGCGAAAAGGATCTACATGGCAGGAGGAAGGCATCACGGGTGCTGTCCGGTACTCGTGTAACTGAGGAGGAAGGCGCAATGGCGCGCGATGCCCGGAATGTGTTGTCGGACGATAGCCTTCGGACAGGCGGCATGAGCCGCAGAGCGGTGTTGGGGCGAGCGGCCGCGATTGGCGCCGGCGCCGCTGTTGCTGCCCCGTTCGTCCGCCGCACGGCGGCGCAGGAGAAGGTCCAGATTCGGCTGGCGACCTGGGCCGGCCAGGAAGAAGCCGCCGAACTCCAACAAGTGATCGATCCGATCAATCAGGCGTCGACCACGTTCGAAATCGTCTCGGAGCCGAGCCCGGCCGACTACGCCGTCAAGCTGCAGACGACCATCGCCGGGGGCACGGTTGCCGATCTCTTCTGGCTGTCGCAGGAGAATATCGCCGGTTTCGCCGACGGCGAGGCGCTGCTCGATATCTCGGATCGGCTGGCCGAGGATCAGAGCCCGGCCGCCAACCTGGATGACTACTTCCCGGGCATCTTGCAGACGGCCCAGTATGACGGCCGCACCTATGCGCTGCCCTGGATCAGCCAGCCGGTGATGCTCTACTACAACCCCGCCCTGTTCGACGCCGCCGGGATCGCCTACCCGGACGACACCTGGACCTGGGACACCTTCAAGGAGGCAGCCGCGGCGATGACCGACCCGGCCCAGGACGTCTACGGCACGGCCTTCAACGACTGGCCGCCGATCCAGATGTTCATCTGGCAGGCGGGGGGAGATGTGATCTCGGAAGACCTCTCCTCTTGCCCCATCGATACGCCCGAAGCGATTGCGGGTGCCCAGTTCTATCAGGACATCATCTTCAACGAGCAATACGCGCCGTCCGAAGCGACCATCGCCGAGCAGGGTTTTGGTGAGATGGTCAAGGCCGGAAAGGTGGCGATGTTCTTCGGCGGCGCCGCCGACGACCTCGACTACGCCCACAAGAAGGACCCCGCCAACGCGGTCCTGAAGGTCGCGGTCGTGCCCAAGGGGCCGCAAAGCCGGGCGACCTTCGCCTACAGTGCCTCGACGGCGATCTTCTCTGGAACCGAGCACCCGGACGAGGCCTACCAGGCCCTCGTCGCGCTGACGGAGGGCATCCATCACTGGAAGATCGTGGCGCCCCGCCAGTCTTTGGCCAACGCCGAAACGATCGTGGCGAGCGTGCCCGATAAGGCGGAGTCGGCGGCGACGATCGTCGCCGCCCTGCCGGACATGCGCTCGTTCCACATTATCCCCGACCAGGCAGAGTGGGACACGACCTACCTGGAGGTCTTCAAGACGCCGCTGTACCACCACGAAGGGACGCCAGAGGAACTGGCTGAAGAAGCGAAACCGGAGTTGGAGGCTCTGCTGCCGTAAGGCCGTGTGCGAACAGGTTGGCCAGTATCCCCTGCCGCCCGGGACTCGAAGTCCCGGGCTGAGTGACGGAAGCCGGTTAAACCGGCTGCGAACGTCAGTCGCGGCTGTCGTGCTCAGTCCCGGAGGGGCTTCCGTCACTGAGGGATGGTTCAAATGAACTTGACGGTTCTGGCCGCGCCGGAGCGGCCCCCTCACCCCCTCGGCCCCCCTTCCCCCGCTGCGGCAGGGGGAAGGGGGGAGAACGGGCGCTGCCCCGGACGCGGAGACCGTCAAGCGACCGCGGCCGGTTGTGAACCATCCCTCCGCCCGGGACCTCGAGTCCCGGGCGGACCAGCCAGCCGAGCGGTTTCGATAGGGAAACGTTGGCCCCGTCACCACGTCCTCTCAAGGGTGAGCCATGATCAGTTGGTACGCACAGACCCTGGTCGATTACGTCGTCGTCGGGCTCACGATCCTCGGCCTGATGCTGCTCCTGCATTTCGGGCTGCGCCGCCTGGGCGTGCGCCGCGAGACCGCAACCGGCTACACGCTAATTCTGCCGTGGGTGCTGGGTTTCCTCATCTGGAACGTCGGCCCGTTTGTCGCCTCGTTCTATCTGAGCCTCACGGACTACAACATCTTGCAATCGCCCGAGTACATCGGGTTCGACAATTACGTCGAGATGTTCACCAACGACCGCAACTTCTGGCCGGTGATGCGGTTCACCCTGCTCTACTCGATCATCAATGTGCCGCTCGGCCTGGTCGGAGCGCTCCTCACCGCGACGCTCCTCAACCAGAACGTGCGCGGCCTGGGAATGTGGCGCACGGTTTACTACCTGCCCGCCGTGCTACCCGCCGCCGCGACTGCCCTCCTCTGGCGCTGGCTGTTCACCCAGGACGGGCTCCTCAACTTCTTCTTGAAGCCCTTCCTGACCCTATTCGACAAGGATCCTCCCGCCTGGTTCACCGACGTTGATCTCATCCTGCCCTCGTACATCATCATGGGGCTTTGGGGCGTCTTCGGGGCCAATACCGTCATCCTGCTGGCCGGGCTCAAGAATGTGCCCAAGGATCTGTACGAGGCAGCGACGCTCGATGGGGCCGGCCGGATCCGCAGATACCTGAACGTCACCATCCCGATGTTGAGCCCGACCCTCTTTTATGTCCTGGTGATGGGGATCATCGGCTCCCTGCATACCTTCACGGTCGCCTTCTTCATCGACCACCCTCGCCGGGCCGGCACCTTCATCAACGTCTACATCTACCAGGAAGCGTTCGAGAACCGGAACATGGGCTATGCGGCGGCCTTGGGTTGGGTCATGCTCGTCGTGATCCTGCTTTTCACGCTGCTGGTGTTCAAGTCCTCGCCGGCTTGGGTGCACTACGAAGGCGAGAAGGCCGGCTGAGGCTGCTCGGCGCACGGACGAGGAGGCCACGATGGCGACCATAGAGCGCAGCAGGCCGATGACGATTCCGGCCGTGACCGCGCCCCGGCGGCGCCCGGGAGATCCGATCTTCCTGCGCGCCGTTACCTACCTGCTCATCGCGGCCGGCGCTGCGATTGTGCTGGTGCCGTTCCTGTGGATGATCTCGACCTCTCTCAAGGCCGAGCAGCAGCTCTTCGTCTACCCGCCCCAGTGGTTTCCCAATCCCATCCGCTGGTCCAACTACGTGGATGCATGGAACGCACTCCCCTTCAACCGGTTCTTGCTCAACACCGTTTTCATGACGGTGCTGGCCATGTTCGCAGAGCTGACGACGGCCTCGATCGTGGCATATGGGTTCGCGCGGTTTCGCTTTCCACTACGCAACACGCTCTTCGTCCTGCTCCTTTCGACGATGATGCTGCCAGGCATCCTGACAATGATCCCCAAATTCCTCATGTGGCGCGAGGTGGATCGGATTGACACGTTCGCGCCGATGACGGTCGCGGCCTGGTTCGTCTGGGGACCGTCGTTCGTCTTCCTGCTTCGCCAGTTCTTTATGTCAATCCCGAGGGAGATCGAGGAGGCGGCCATAATCGACGGGGCGAACGTCTTCCAGGTCTTCTGGCAGATCATGTTGCCGCTGGTACGGCCAGCCTTGCTGGCGATCGGCGTCCTCAGCTTCCAGGCCAACTGGAACAACTTCGAGGGGCCGCTGATCTACCTCAGCACGCTGGAGAAGTACCCAATGGTCCTTGGCCTCCAGTTCTTCGGCGACACCCTCTCGCGGGAAGCGCCGAAGTGGCACTACATGATGGCCATGTCGACCCTGATGGCGGCGCCGATCCTTGCGCTCTTCTTCGTGGCGCAGCGGTACTTTATCGAAGGGCTGACGGTCGGGAGCGTCAAGGGGTGACAATTGGCGTTCGGCGTTCGGCGTTCGGCGTTCGGGTTGGAGTGGTTTCAAGCATGAGTGATGGCGTGCGGCTGGAGCGGTATGCGGGCAACCCGGTTCTGGCGCCAATCCCCGGGAGCGACTGGGAGAGCCGGACGGTCTTCAACTGCGGGGTGACGCTACTTGACGCCGCCATCGTCCTGCTCTACCGGGCCCAGGGGATGGAAAGCAACGTCTCTCGCCTCGGGTTTGCGGTGAGCACGGACGGGTACAACTTCGCCCGGCTCGATCGCCCGGTGTTCGAGCCTGAAGCCGAGACCGAGACGTGGGGGGTGGAAGATCCGCGGCTAACGCCCATCGACGGCACATTCCACATGCTCTACACAGCGTGGTCACCGCTCGGCATTCAGGTGGCGATGGCATCCAGCCGGAATCTTTTCACCTGGGAGCGGCATGGCATCGTCCTCCCGGGACCGGACAACAAGGACGCGGCGATCTTCCCCGAGAAGGTCGGCGGCCGGTACGTGATGTTCCATCGCATCCCGCCGTCGATCTGGCTGGCGTACTCGGACGATCTCATCCACTGGGGCGATTACCAGAAGATTCTCGATCCGCGCCCGGGCCATTGGGACGGCTTGAAGCTCGGGGCGGGCGGCCCGCCGATCAAGACCGAGCGCGGCTGGCTGGCGATCTATCACGGCGTCGACCCGAACAAGGTCTATCGCCTTGGGGTCGTCCTCCTCGATCTGGAAGACCCGGCCAAGGTCATCAACTGGCCGGCGGCGGCGATCCTGGAGCCGGAAGAGCCGTGGGAGCTGGAGGGCGACGTCCCCAACGTCGTCTTCACCTGCGGCACCGCCCGCCTCGGCGACACCTATTTCGTCTACTACGGCGGGGCCGACAAGGTTGTCGCGGTCGCCACCGTCGACGCGGGCGAACTCCTCGGCTTTGCCGCCAACGCGCCGGAATACACAGGCTAGTGGTCTGTCAACGCGCATGCGCGGGCCGGATTGGGGTGGTCGGGGCATCCGCTTGCGGTGCCCGGTTCCCGGAAACGGGCACCGCCGCGGTAGGGGCAGGGCAAGCCCTGCCCCTACCGCGGCGGTGCCTGCACAGATCAGACGTGACGGACCACTTGAGCAGAAGCAGATTGCGCCCTGTCTTATGGCCGGGCGTTGGGCAGATCAAGGCGGTGTCCCGACCACAAGCTGTGCCCTGCCGCTTCGACCACCTCCTGGGTGATCGTCTGCAGGATGTCCGGTTTCGCTTGGACCGTGTGTCGGCACGCTACTTGCAGCGCTTCGTGCATTAACGGACGTGCTAATGCGCACCGGTCGCCGGTGCGGGGCGCGTCTCGCCCGTTGGGAGTGACGGGCTATGGCCGACCAGCCTGCTCCTCGGAACGAGGATCTCCGGGCGCTGCGCTTCGCCTGCTCCTGCGCCTCCGCTGCCCCAGACGCCGCGGACCCCTGGGTGGCGATCGCTAAACAGGGCAAGCTCGCCGACGGCACCAAGGAGCTGATCCTCAACGCGCTCCACCGCCGGCCGCGTAGCGTTGTCCAGCTTTCCGACCTCCTCGGCCTCTCGCCGCCGGCCGTGCACCGCCATGTCGCGGAGTTGCTCGCCAGCGAGCTGATTCGCGAGGTGCCGATTCCCAGGGCGGCGCGCCGGTCGCCCACGGAACGCGACTACCGCCCCGCGTTCCCGGTCGTCCTCGCCGCCGACCGCCGGGACCTTCAGCCCGTGTTGGCGGAGCTCGCCGAGGCGCTCGCCGGCGCCTTCCGCGCACGGCGGGCCGCCCTGGAGGAGGCCTTCGCGCGGACCGACCTCTCGGCACGGGGGGAATCGTTCGAGGCGCTGCTCCACTACCTCTACGCCGCAGCGGCCCGTCTCGCCCGGGAACGGCTGGAAGCGACGGGCGATCTGCCGCCCTGGCCAGCGCACGGCGACGGCTCGCGCTGGATCTGGTGGGCGGAGGAGCCAGGGGAGGGCACACAGAAGCGGAAATGCAATGGCGACAGCCCGTACATGCCACCGTTTGGAAGCCCGCTATCAAGAAGTTGAGCGATGACACGCATCCATGCCGGGCGGCTGAGTCACCGCGTTCCTCGGGGAGGCAGAGGGTGAGCAGGGGAGCCGGCGCCGATCTCCGAGTTTCCACCGGGAGGTCGTATGCACCCGCCACTCCTTGCCCGAAGTGACACTCATCCTGGGAAGTTCATGATCCCGTCCGTGGTAAACTAGGTGCGCACTCGCCGGCGGACCTGCTGCCGGTGGTTCCTCGCGATTGGTCCGTGCACCGCCGCCTTCGTGCGACGCCACCCATCGTACGCGCCGGAATCTCAACCGGCGACCGGGGTGGCCATGGCACAGTTTTCCACACCGCGCGCAGTCCCAAATCTCCCCGAAGGTGGTCCTCTGCGAACCGCGTCACCAGCGGACCCGGGCCTCAACGAGCCTCTTCCGCCTTCGGAAGAATTCGCCAGCGAAAGCTTCGGCGTTGCCCAGATGCGCACGCCGGAAGGGCATGCGCTCTATCTGAAGGGCCAGATCAGCGATCGCGTTTTCCGGGTCTCTCTCGCGCGCGATCCGGCCGAATCGCGCCTCTGGTGTCTGTTCGTAGAACAGCGAGCGTCGGTCGGCGCGGTCGGCGGTAACTTCGGCGCCGTCATCGGCCCCGGTCGCCTCACCCAGTTCGAAGCGCTCGCCTGTCTGAAGGAGCTGGCCGAGGATCCAGGGGCCTGGTTGAGCGATGGGCGCCGGGCGCGCCTGCTCGCCTGGATCCGATCCCGGCCGATCGTCGAGAAGAAACCCCTCCTCCCACTCCGGAACGGCTAGCGGTTCGATTGACCCGAGGCTTCTCGGCGTCGTCCATTCCAGTGATCACGAAAGGGCTATCCATGGCAACGGGAACCATCCAATCAATCCGCACCGAGCGCGGATTCGGCTTCATCCTCCCCGAGAACGGCTCCCGAGAGGACGAGCTGTTCTTCCACCATAGCGCGGTGGTCGGGTCCGGCTTCGACCTCCTGCGCGAAGGACAGAAGGTCTCCTACGAGGAAGGCGTCGACCCCCGCAACCCGACGCGGCGCCGCGCGGTCGACGTGCAGCCGCAGACCGAGTAACGGCCGGTCATCCCAGCCCGGACGGCGCGGGGCCGCTGGCGCGCCTCGATCCTGTCGTAGCGTCCGAGCGTGCAATCTCTCATCGAAGGAGGGTGCCTCTCATGCGCAATCCGACCCTGGCAACCCGGGATGACACGGCGGTAACGCCCACGCCTCCCCCGACCAAGCTCCCGACCTCGACTGAGCCCCAGCGCTCGCAAAAGCTGCCGAAGCCGCCCAAGCCGCGCAAGGTGGAGAAGCGGCAACGAGGGCGCAAGGGCTAACCCCGCAGAGCGGAACGCCGCACGAACGAGCGAAAACGCCGTGACGCCGTCTCCAGTGGAGACGGCGTCACGGTTTTTCGTGCCGGGCAGCGATGGCTTCCCGTGGGTGAAATCAAGCCGAGGGACTGTCGACTATTGGTCAGGATTCGCTGGGTGCGGGCGCGGCGGACATGTGCGGCAGGGCCTTGACGAGGGCCAGCGCCATGGCGACCTCGGCCGACCATCCCAACTCGACGACGTGGAACGCGTGGATATCCTCGGTTCTCGGCCGAATCTCGGCTCGGAACTGGGGGCCGAGTCGATCGATGCTGTACGCCCAGCCGTTGGCGTAGACACGTGCGGCGATCGTCGATACGTCATAGCCCTGCGGCCCCGGTACGACGCCGTACTCGGAGAGCCTGGCATGAGCGCTGAGGAGGACGGCACGTTCAGCATCGTTTGGATAGTCGTCGGTCAACATATGTTCTCCATCCCGGGAGTATCCCGGTGAGCAGCGTCCTTCCCAAGCCGACCGGCTACCGAACGGCCGGCCTTGCCGGTATTGGCGGCACAGCGGCGAGTCCGTTGGTGCTCGAGGGTTGTCGCGGCGTAACAATCTACTGCCCCACAGCGGGCGCCCAAACGGGGATCAGGCTGGACGCGATCGGTGCATCCACTAAGCGCGGCGGAGCAGGTTGGGGCGGGCGGTCGACTCCCTCGCGCACGTCGCTGGCGCGCTGAAATCGGCCGATCCTCGTCCAGGATACTTCACCCCGAGTTCGAAAGAGACGCCCAGGCCACCGTGCCGACGAATAGTAGGACGAACGTCTCATGAAGACGCAATCGCCTGGCGGGGCAAATGCCCCGCCAGGCGACGATCCAGCATCGCGATGTTGGAGGTTTGACTATGGCCTTCTGTCCGATCGCGTTCGGTGCCAGGCCAACCACGCGATCATGAGCCCGCAGCCAAGAATGACCGGCTGCAGGGGGCTGACGTACCCCAGCATCGCCAGCTGACCGAGGATCCAGCCGACCACAATGAAGCCTGCCGCAAGCGACACCATCGGCGCGTGCCGATTCCGGGCCCATTCCGCCCAGGCAGCGCCGAGCGTTGCCCCACCAACCACGATCGCCAGCAGGAGCCCAGGGATCGGGAAGCTATCGAATGGGGATCCGTCGAGTTGCGACGGATTCATTCCAAGCCCGTTGATCATCAGGCCAACACCGCCGATGACGGCGTTGATGCCGACGACTACCAGGACCAGAATAAGGATCCGTGGTCGTGCCGCAGTTTCCGGGTCTCGTTCGTGGCTGCGACTCGTCCAGGCGATCACTGTTCATCTCCTCAGCCTTTTCCTCCAAGGAGGAGTGCGGCTCAGATCGAGAAGACAACCCGTCCGTTGATGTCTCCTCGGCGCAGGCGGGCAAAGACCTCGCCGACCGCGTCGAGTGGCTGGTACTCGATCGTCGAGCGCACCTGCCCATCCGCGGCGAAGGCCAGCGCCTCCTGCAGATCGAGGCGCGTCCCGACGATCGATCCCCGGATGGTGAGGCGCTTCAGAACGATGTCGAAGATGGGCGCCGGGAAATCGCCCGGGGGCAGGCCGACGAGCACGCAGGTTCCGCCCGATCGGAGCGTGCCGATCGCCTGGCGAAAGGCCGGGGGCGATACGGCCGTGACGAGCGCGGCGTGGGCGCCGCCGATCTGGCGCTGGAGCTCGGCCGCGGGATCGGCGGTGGCGGCATTGACTGCGATCTCCGCCCCAAGCCCGCAGGCCAGATGAAGCTTCTCGTCGTCGACGTCGATCGCAGCGACGTGCAGGCCCATTGCCCGCGCGTACTGGATTGCGACGTGGCCGAGGCCGCCGACGCCCGAAACGGCCACCCACTGACCGGGCTTGGCTTCCGTCTCCTTGAGCCCCTTGTAGGTCGTGACTCCGGCGCAGAGGATCGGCGCCGCCTCGCCAAAGCCAATCTCATCCGGCAGTCTCCCGGCAAACGCCGCCGGGGCGAGGACGTACTCGGCGTAGCCGCCGTCCACCGAGTAGCCGGTGTTTTGCTGGCGGGGGCAGAGAGTTTCCCAGCCATCCAGGCAGTAGTCGCACGTGCCACAGGCACTGTGGAGCCACGGGACGCCGACCCGGTCTCCTTCCTTCACGACCGACACGCCGGCCCCAACGGCGGCGACCTCGCCCGCGCCCTCATGCCCGGGGATGAACGGCAGCTTCGGTTTCACTGGCCAGTCACCGTCAGAGGCGTGCAGGTCCGTGTGGCAGACACCGCTTGCCCGGACCCGGACCAGCACCTGCCCCGGACCCGGGCGTGGGACGGGGACCGCTTCGATCCGCGGCACCTCACCGAACGCATGCACGACAGCAGCCTTCATTGTAGTCTCCATGACCATCCTCCAGACCTTGCAGGTAGTAATTCCGGCAACCCGCGCTGGTTGCCGATGCAGATCCCATCGTCAGCCATCACCCGTCTCACGGGCGGCGGAAGACCACTGACGTTCGTGGCAATCACGCAACAACGCACGCCGTGCCCCGAGTGCCAAAGCGCAAAGAGGGAAATCGCAACGTTCCTGTAACGGCCGGGCATAACGATTGTTCGGGATTGACGCGGCCAAAGCCCTATCGTCGGACCAGGACAAACGCGTCCTCCATCGCAAGCGCCAAAGGGGAGCCACCATGGGACCTCAACAGGCAGACATCGCCACCAATATCCTGATCCCGCTCGACGGGTCGGCCCCGTCGAGCAGGGCGATTGACTTCGCCGCAGAGATCGGCGGCCCGAACGCGGCCTATGCCCTGCTCCACGTCGCGCCGGGAGAACCACTCGTCCGCGACGTGTTCGAGCTTGCCGCTGATCTGTCGCCGGTCCAGGACCATGCCGCCGCCGCTCTCCAGGCGGGCAGCGACCGGCTGCGATCCGTGCTACCGGACGCGACACAGGAGACCGTGCTCCGGGCCGGCGACCCGGCCAGGACCATCGTCAAGGAGGCAAAGTCCCGCGCCGCGAGCCTGATCGTAATGGCCAGTCGGGGGCGGGAATCGATCGACGAGCAAAGCTTCGGCAGCACCGCGGACCGGGTAGTGCGCACGTCGAGCGTGCCCGTGCTCGTGGTCCGCGAGCGGGCCGGCGAGATCCTCGGCCCCACGATTCTCCGGATCGTCGTTCCGCTGGACGGTTCCCTGCGGGCCGCTCAGGCGATTCCGGTCGCCGGCCGCCTGGCCAGGCAACTCGGGGTGCCGGTCAAGCTCGTTACCGTCGTCGATCCGAAACGGTCGTTCCCTCCCTCGCTCGCCTACGACGCGGCTCAAACCGGTGCATTCTTCGAGGAGATTCTGGCGGGCATGCAGCACGAGCTCGCCGCCATCCAGAACCAGGCGATTAAAGCGCTGCGGCGAGTAGGGGTTGAGGCCGACGCGGTGCTGCTGTACGGCGCGACCGTTCCGTCGATCATCGACGAAACCGCCCCCGGCGACCTGATGGTGATGACAAGCCACGGTCAGGGAATCGGGCGAAACTGGCTCCTGGGCACCATCTCCGACAAGCTGCTGCACGAGGCCCGATTGCCCATCGTCTTGCTGCGCTCCCAGCCCGAGCCGGACGTCACCGTCTTGGCGGTCGACGAGCCGCTCGGTCTCGCACTGGAGACGACCTGCTACTGCTAGGTCGATGCCTTCGCTACGTCCGAAAGGAGGTTGACCATGACTGTCCTGGTCGCGGCCGCCAGCAAGCACAAAAGCACCATGGGGATCGCCGAGGCCATCGCCGCGGAGTTGCGCACGATGGGGTACGATGTGGATGTCGCCCGGATCGACGACTCCCTGAGAGTAGACCACTACGCCGCTGTGATTCTCGGCAGCGCCGTCTACATGGGGAAGTGGCTCCCCGACGCGACGGAGTTCGTCGCCAGGTACGAGCGGACGCTGCGCGAGAAACCGGTCTGGCTTTTCAGCAGCGGCCCGCTCGGCTGGGACGATCCCATCCCGTCCAGTGACCCGGACGGCGCGGCCGACCTGACCGTCAAGACCGGCGCACGCGGCCATGAGGTCTTTGTCGGCAGGCTCGACAAGCACGACCTCGGGTTCGTGGAACGGCTTGCCACCCGCGTCGTGAAGGCGCCCGAAGGCGACTTCCGCGACTGGACGGCGATCCGCGCCTGGGCGCGCGGAATCGGGACCGGTCTCGGCCCAAGGCCCCCATTCGCGGCTCAGCCCGAGGCGGAGGAGCGCCGCGCGTAAAGGCCCGCAAGCATCGCCGGGACCGAGTTGCCCTTCTGGGCATCGGCGTGGCATTCGCCTCGGCCCCGGGACCGCTCGGGCTCGGCGTGGTCCGGTTCAGCGAAACGGGGTACTCCGGGGCGCAGCGCTTGGCGCGGAATAGTGCCGGTGGCGCAGTGAGGCGATCAGGTCCTGCCGGACGTCTGGATGAGCGATCGACGCGAGGAGTTCTGCCCGGCGGCGAAGCGGTTGCCCGGCGAGGTCGACCACGCCGAACTCGGTCGCGACGTACTGCACGTGGCCGCGAGAGGTGACGACCCCCGCCCCGGGGCTTAGGGACCCCACGATGCGCGAGACCGTCCCTCCCTTCGCGGTGGACGGCAGGGCGATCACAGCCTTGCCTCCCTTCGAAAGCCTGGCCCCCCGGACAAAATCCATCTGCCCGCCGATCCCGCTGTAGATCCGCGGTCCGATCGAATCGGCCACGACCTGCCCGGTCAGGTCGATCTCGATCGCGGAGTTGATCGAGACCACGTTGTCGTTGCGGCGGATTTCGCGGGTGTCGTTGACGATATCGACCGGGTGGAACTCGACGAACGGGTTCCCATTGACGAAGTCGTAGAGACGCTGGCTGCCGACCGCGAACGCCGTCACGATCCGCCCCCGCCAGGTCTGCTTGCGCCGGTTGGTGACGACGCCCGACTCGCCAGCTCGACCAGCCCGTCCGAAAACATCTCGGTGTGGACGCCCAGGTCGGTGCGGTCGCGCAGGCACGCCAGCGTTGCATCCGGGATCGCGCCGATGCCGAGCTGCAGGGTCGCCCCGTCGGGCACCAGATCGGCAACATGCTCGCCGATCCGGCGTTCGACCTCGCCAAGGACGGCCGGGGAGATCGCGGGGAGCGGGCGATCGGTCTCGACGAGCGCCGCGAACCGGCTGACATGGACGGCAGCATTGCCAAGCGTGCGTGGGACCTGCGGGTTGATCAGGCCGACCACCAGCCGCGCCGTATCGGCCGCTGCCCGGGCGCACGCGACCGAGGTGCCCAACCGGCAGAACCCGTGGTTATCCGGGGGAGAGACCTGGAGCAGGGCCACATCGAGCGGCAGCGCCCCACCGGTAAACAGGCTCGGGATATCGGACAGAAAGACCGGCGTGTAATCCGCGCGCCCATCGTTGACCGCCTCGCGCACGTTGGCGCCGACGAAAAGCGCGTTGTGGCGGATGTGCCCGGCAAGGTCCGGGGCGACGTGCGGCGCCGGCCCCTCCGTGTGCAGCGAGATCGTTTCGACGTCGCGCAACTCGTCTTTGCGCTTCACCAGGGCGTCGAGCAACTCGTGTGGCACCATTGCCGCCTCGTGCAGGTAGACCCGATCGCCGGACTTGATGAGGTGAACGGCCTCGTCGGCGGACATGTATGTGGAACGGCTAAGCATTGAGCATTCAGACATCGTCAACTCCATAACAGGCGTCGCTCGAGGCCGTGCTGGGTCAGACCCCGGTCGGTTCGGCCTATCCACGGCCACGAGGGTGCGCGGCGACGGCCGGTTTCCCAGGCTCGCGGAGGGGCTCTGGCGGCGCACATTCCGTCGCTGTGCTGGACAACCCTGGTGATCGCGGGAAGCGCCGCCGGATAACCGCGGCCCAATCGACTCGCATGACGAGCACAAGCAACACAAATCCCAACACCTGGAGTGCCGCGCCGATCCCGCCGCCGAGCGACGGCATCAGCAGATGACGGAGCGAGCGCGCCGCGGAGTCAGCCGCCGCCACCAGATAGCGTAGCTGACGAATCGGGCCATCCCAAATGTGACCACGACGGGCAGAAGCTGGAACCCGCGCCAGCTGATCGGCTGCCCCAGACCATGCCCAGTACTTTCTCGTAAGCATTCGCCGCTTAAGGCGGCACTGGCGAAATCGGTTTACATGGCAGATGTGTCTTGCCAGCGATCATCGTTTTGTCCTCCTGTAAACCAAATGCACTCGATTGGGGATGTGGAGGCAACGGTGCCGAAGCTGTTCCACTCGCTGACCTAGGAGTCAGTCGGCGATTGGCGGGCGACGAGGCGCCGCAGCCTGGTGCGTTCATAGACATGCCACGGGAGCTTGAGCAAGACGGCGTCAAGCGCAATCCGGACCAGCAGCCGGTCCGAGCGGACGGGCCCGGCGGCGACATACGAGAACTTGCCGACCACCGGCATCGCCGCCAGGAGCAGCACGAGCGGTGAGTGGATCGCCATGGCTTGACGCCACCCGCGGCGATCGATCCGCCGGCCAAGCAGGCGAACCGTCGCAACGGCCTGGTTGGCCAGGACGTAGACCACCCGTGCCGCCGCGCTGATAGGGAAGCGCAGCGGGATGCCCATGACGAGGAACAGGCCGAAGTGCGGGATAACCTTCTGGAACTGCGGCGACTTGACGGCCTCGTTGAGCGCCGCGGCTTCCCGATCGGTCAATCGCCCCTCAACCCGCCAGTTCGCCATGGCCTCGTTCAGCCAGGCGAGGACGTGCGCCTCGCCTGCGGTGCCGGCATGCCGGAGCCGATCCGGCCAGGTGCGGACGCCGAAGCCCGAGCGGACACCGACGACGAGCCGGCTCCAGATCCGGGGCTCCCCAGCGTGCCACGCGGCCGTCGCGGCTTCGCACGCATCGAGCGTGGCGTACAGCTCGGCCACCCAGGCGTCGCCAAGGACGGCGCGCATCGCCGCGGCCTCGCGCTCGACGTAGGCGCGGGTCAGGTCGAAGTAGACGTCGTCATAGACGGGGACCAGGCCGCGCCGAAGGGCCCGACCCCAGGCGCGCGGCGAGGCGAGCGGCGAAACCAACCCGGATTCGAGGTCGATGACCACGTAGGTGCCGTCCGGCCGCTCCATGATGTTGCCGAGCGAGCGCGGCTGGCGGGGATCGATCTGCCACGTCGGCAAGCCGGCGGCGTCGAAGCGATCCGCCAGGTCGTGGAGGAATGCACGGGCGGCATGGAGATCGCGCGGTGCCGTTCCCCGGGATGAACTCGCCAATCACGGCGTAGCGACCGGCGATTCGCTCGATCCCGACTGCATGGGAGACCCGGTTGTCGCCGTACCAATGCTCCGTCAGCATGCCGGCCAGGTTCCGGCGCAAGACCGCCGCCCGCAGCCCATCGAGGTTGCGCTCGTACGCGAACGGGGCCTGGAACGCGAGCCAGTAGATCGCCCGTGGGACAAAGCCGGGGTTGTAGATCTTGGCGACGGTGTCGCCCCGGAAAAGGATGGTACTGGTCAGGGCGTGGGCGTGCGGGAGATGCTCGTCGTGCGGAACCACCGCGGCGTGGACCAGCGGGACGTCCCCAACCGCGGCGTAGACACGGCGGTAGGCGGCCAGCACGCCGGCGAGCATGAGCCCGCCGAGGGCGTATCCGGCGAGGACGTCGGACGGCCAGTGGGCGCCATCCCAGACCCGGGCGAATCCAACTGTAGCGATCATCGCCAGGCAGCCGGCCCGGACGACTACGCGCACGAGATGGTTGCGAATCTGGCCAGAGACGACGAAGAGGAAGCCATAGAGCATCACCGCGCCCTGGACATGGCCACTCGGGAACGATCGGTCTTCGGGGTTGCTGCTGACACGGATGAGTACGTCCAGATCGGGCCGGGGGCGCTGGACGAGGAACTCGCCAACGACGTAGTTGACGACTCCACCCAACGGGAGGCTCAGCAACGCCGCGAGCGCCACCCACTGGCGGCATGTCGCCAACAGGGCAATGGCAGCGGCCCAGCAGGCGATCGCGCCGGAGGATCCGGTGAATAGTTCCTGGATCGCCACGGCGCGCTCCAGGCCGGGCAGGGAGATCGCCTGGATCTCTTGCATGACCCGGAGATCGAACGTGGCGCGGGAGTGGAACAGCGCATCCACCAGCAGCAGTCCGAAGAGCGTCGACGAGACGAGCGCCAGCACGGTGATGAACGACACTCGTCTTGGCTTCGCCCGCTCTGCTCCGTGGGGGTTGAACTGCCCAATCCCCTGGCGACTATGGGTTAGTGCGACCATCTGCCTTCTCCGACTGGGGCCCGGCTCTCGCCGAGAGAGTTCCCCATGCTTCAGGGTAGGCGGGGAGACGTGTCAGGGGCGTCGGACGGGCGGCGGATCGTGTTGCAGATACGTGACGAGTTCGCCTGCACGAGGAGGGGCGGATTGTGCATCCGCCCTGCCTCGTGGAGTTCGTCCCCGCACCCCTGCAGGCCGGTTCAGTCCCCGTCCTCTGATGGGAAGCCCTTCGGGTCAAGTCGCAGGAACTCCCCGGCGGCCCAGCCCTCGCCGGCGTAGTTGCGGACGCGGTACCAGGTGTAGCCGTCGGCCTCGACCGGCCCGCCCTGGATCAGCAGCGCCTCGCTGTCGGCCATGACGCGGACCACGGCCGCCGACAGGCTTGGCGCCGTCCGCAGGTTGAGGGCGCCGTCGATCACGCGGACGGCATCCCCAACGGCAAGTGGGAGGGGCGGAGCGGCCGCCAGGTACGCGCCCACCACCCAGCCGAGCCGCCCGTCGCGCGTCTGGACCTTGTACCAGGCGTAGCCGTCGGCGAGGTACGGACCGTTCGTCACCTCCAACGCCGTGCCGCCCGGCAGGACGTCGATCACGCGCGTCGCCAGGCCGATGTCGTCGCGCAGGTTGAGGGCGTCGGTGTCGACCACGACCTGATCGCCCGCCGTGAAGCGCGGTCCCGGGACGCTATACGCCGGCACCAGCCCCTCGCCGGCCGCCCACCCCACGACCTCGGCGTCGGTGCGGACCTTGTACCAGTGGTAGCCGTCGGCCGCCTCGGGGCCGGCGAGGATCTGGACGCCGGTACCGGTGTGCATGAGGTAGCTCACGTCGTAGCCGATCCCGGGTCCGGTGCGGCAGTTCAGGGGTGCCGCGTCCACCAGGGCAAGATCGCCGGCGACGAAGCCCCCCCACGATTGCCCGAGCGCCAGGAATCCACCGGCGACCCACCCGGTCCGGCCGTCCCCGGTTTGGACCCCGTACCAGTCGTGGCCATCCGCCGCCGTCGGCCCGGCGGTTACCGTCAGCGCGAACCCGCCCGGCAGCACGGCGATCACCGAGGAGGACAGGTCCGCCCCGGAGCGGAGGTTGAGGTAGTCGGTGTCGACCACCACGGCATCGCCGGCCGCGAAGGACGCCGCGCGGACGTCGACCGCCCCCCAAAGCCCGCCTAGCCCGAACGCGACGGCCACTAGGGCGGCGCAGACGGCGCTGAATACCTTGCTCTGCACACCTATAGTTCGTGAAGTTGCCATCGTCCACCGTCGTTTCTGCCGCCGCGCCGCCGTGGTCGCCTTCGACCCGCTCGACCAGCGATCTACACGGCAACACTATCCGGTTACCCGTGTCGGTGATGCAGATGAACAGGTGAGGGACGCGTCAAAAGCGTGACAGTGCAAGAGGCGCGATTCAGCCGATCCGAGCGTCAACAGATGGAGCCGCTCGGCGTGGCTCAACACTCGACCTTTGAACGTTGATCTCAGGGACACCGAGCACGGGAGGACGACCGGGGCGTCCTCTCACGCTGATCAAGACCAGGAGCGGCGAGCTTCTTCTGCCGCTAGGCGGGAGGTGACTCCAGGCGGTAGCCGATCCCCGGGAACGTGGTGATGATCCCCGCCCGATCCGGGTCGGTCTCGATCTTGGCCCGCAGGCGGCTTATCCAGGTACGCAGGTAGTGGGCTTCATCACGGAATTCCGGCCCCCAGATCCGGCTCAACAGCTCGCCGTGGAGCATCACCCGACCGGCGTTGGCGCCGAGCTGGACCAGCAGCTCCCATTCCGTCTTCGTCAGCCGGACCTCTTCGCCGTCTACGGTCACCTTTCTGCGCTCGAGGTCGATCTCCACGCCCGGGTAGCGCAGGATTTGCTCGCCGCCCGCGGGCGCGGCGCCGATGGTACGGCGGATGACCACCGCGACCCGGGCGGCGAGCTCGTCCGGGTTGAAGGGCTTGGTCACGTAGTCGTCGGCCCCACCGGTGAGCCCGCGCAGCTTGTCGATATCGCCGGCCCGGGCCGTCAGCATGATCACGGGGACCGTGTGGTTGGTCCTGATCCGGCGCAGCGTCTCGAACCCGTCGATGCCAGGCATCATCAGGTCGAGGATCACCAGGTCGGGGCGCTCGTCCTCGAGGATCGTCAGGGCCTCCTCGCCGCTGCCGGCGGTGATCACCGCGTAGCCGTCGGCCTGAAGCTTTGCCCGGACGAGCCGCACGATCGGGGGCTCGTCGTCCACGACCAGGACCATGTGCTTGCGCATGCGTTACTCCCGTGCAAGCCGGATGGCCGTTCCCATCGATGTCGCATCGACCGGTCGACCGTCACTCGTCCCGGGCAATCGGCATCGTCACCGAGAAGGTCGACCCCTGCCCAAGACCGGGCGAGGCCGCCTCGATCCGTCCGCCTTGTGCGTCGACAAGGCTTCTGCTGATGTACAACCCGAGCCCCATCCCGCGAACCGTGGAACTGGTCGACGCCCGGTGGAAGCGTTCGAAAACCTTGCCAATCTGATCGGGGGCGATCCCGTTCCCCTGATCCGTGATCCTAATCGTAACGCTGTCGCCGTCGCTAGAGGCCGTGGTCGTGATCTCACCGCCGGGTGGGGAGTACTTGGCCGCGTTCTCGTAGAGGTTCCGGAGTACCTGCCCGAGCAGAGCTGGGTCGCACTCGGCCGGCGGTAGATTCGCCGGGATATCAACGCGGAAGGTGTGGTTGGGCGAACGAGCGGCCACCTCCGTCGCCTGCTGGCGGGCCAGCGGCCCAAAGAGCACCGGTTCGGTGTTGGCGACAAAGCGGCCGGCCATGATGGCCGTCAGATTCAGCAGGTTGGCGAGCATCCGGTCCAGGCGCCCGCTTTCCACCACGATGTCCTCGAGCAGTTCGCGGCGCGTCTCCTCGTCTAACTCCGCGCCCATGTTGGCAAGCATGTGGGCGCCGCCGTGGATGGACGTCAACGGCGTGCGGACTTCGTGGGAGATCAGGGAGAGGAAGTCGTCCTTGAGCTGCTCGGCCTCGCGCAGTCGCGTCACATCCTGGAGCACGACGACAGCACGGTCGACCACACCCGTCTCGTTGCGCAGCGGTGCCGCCTGGACCAGGACTGGCAGGCGAGAGCCGTCCGCGCCCTCAAGAAGCATCTGGCGATTCCGCACCGTTTCGCTCCGCAGCGCCCGATTGACGGGTCGCTCGCTCGCAAGGACTGGGGTGCCGTCGGGTTGTACCATCTGGAAGTCGCGTCCGTAGGTCGGCAACGCACCCGGTGGCGCATGCCGGCCGAAGATCATCTCGATGGCGGCAGCATTCGCCAGTTCCACCGTGCCAGCGGCTCCGAAGATCGCAACACCTGTGGGCAGGCTGTCGAGGATGACCCTGATCTGTTCGAACTGAACGACCGCCCGCTCGCGGGCGGCTTCAACCTTGCGATAGAGTTCGGCCCGCTCGATGGCCGTCGCGGCATGGGCCGCCAAGACCTGCACGGCCGCGAGGTCGTCCCTGTCATACACCGCCTGGCCGAGGCGCTCGGTGAGGTAGAGGTTGCCCAGGACACGGTCCCCCAGGAGGATGGGCGTGCCGAGGAGGGTTCGCATGGGAGGGTGGTTGGGCGGGAAACCCACGGACCGACTGTCGGCGGCAATATCGGGCACCAGGAGGGGGGTTCGCTTTCGGATGAGCTCGCCGAGCATGCCGTGCCCTTCCGGGATCGGCCCGATCGCCACCCGCTCCTCCAATGTGATACCCGCCGTAATGAATTGCTCGATGCGGCCCTGCTCGTTGCTGACGCCGAGGGCGGCGTACTTGGAGGGGACGACGGTTCGGGCAAGATCGACGATCCGCTGCAGGACGGCGCTCAGCTCGACCTCGGAGGCGACCGCGAGCGCCGCCTCGTAGGCGGCGATCACCGCGGGGCCATGGGCGTGCCTTTCGTCGATCTCCGCCTCCAGCGCCGCCTCGCCGGGGAGGCGTCCCGGTGCCGGCCCGGCCTTATACACGATCCAGCGGTCGCCCCCGTCCATCGCGAGCGTCCACCGGCCGGACTTCACGCTACCGGCGGAGCGGCCGGCCTCCAGCTCCCGAAGGATGCCCGTGCTGCCTCGTCGCCAATCCACGATCCCAGGGGCTCACCGACCTTGGCCTGCGGCGCCCGGAATCTGGCGGCCTCGTTTGCCAGGGCCACCGGGAACCCGGCCGATGCCCGCGCCACAACGGCCGCCTCCAGGTCGTGCTCGATCAGCGCAGCGACGATGGTAGGAAGATCCATGCTCGTGGCTATTGCCTTCTCTCATCCGAAGCCGGAAGCAGCGATTCGAAGGTCGGCACCTGGCCAAAGCTTACCTGACCAATATCACGAACTCTCATCGCCTTCGCGCTATCCTCCGGCCGTCGTTACCGGCGGCGCGTCGTGCGGGCGACCCTGCAGGACCGCTCGCAGGCGCGCCGCTCCATCCGTCCAGAGATGATGCCGCTCGTTCGGAGCAGTCAGCGGCCGCAGCAGCCTCATGCCGTTGAGCACCACGAGGATGGTGCTCCCCTCGTGCCCGATCACGCCGACGGGCAAGGGGATTCCAACCGTCAAGGCGAGGGAGACCAGGACGACGATGACGCCGATCGAAAAAGCGAGGTTCTGGCGAATGATCCGGCGCGTCCGCCGGCTGAGCTGAATCGCATACGGGATCGCCTCCAACCTGTCCGCCATCAGGACGACATCGGCCGTCTCCAGCGCGACGTCGGAGCCGGCCGCGCCCATAGCAATGCCGACCGTCGCGGTGGCCAGGGCCGGAGCGTCATTGACGCCATCGCCAACCATCGCCACCTTGCCTTCCTCCATCAAGGAGCGAATCGCCGTCAGCTTTTCCTCAGGGAGGAGGTCGGCGCGGACTTCATCGATGCCCAGCGGTGCGGCGATCGCTTCGCCGACGAGCCGATTGTCGCCGGTCAACATCACAGTCCGGGATATCCCGATGCGCTTCAGTTCCTGGATGACTTCCAGGGCCTGAGGCCGGACTACGTCGGCGATCGCGATGAGCCCTCGAACACCGGCCCGGTCGCCGATCAGGACGACGGTCTTGCCGGCGCCACGCAGCCGGGAAGCCGTAGCGGTCACCTCGGATGGAGTCGCGACACCGAAATCGGCGAAGATTGGCTCGTTTCCGATCGCCAATTCCTCGCCGTCCACCGTGGCACGGACGCCTTTGCCGACAACCGCCTTGAAGTCGGTGGCGCTGTCGACCGCCACGCGGCGCTCGTGCGCCTCGCGAACGATTGCCTCGGCAAGCGGATGCTCCGAAAGGCGCTCCACACTCGCCGCTCGCCGCAGAACCTCCTCGTCGGACCACATTCCGAACGACACGATATCGGTGACCCTTGGCTGCCCTTCGGTCAGTGTGCCGGTCTTGTCGAACGCGACAATTGAGATGCCACCAGTGTCTTCCAGATGGTTACTTCCCTTGAAGAGGATGCCGCGTCTGGCGGCATTGGCAAGGGCGGAGAGGGTTGAAGCGGGCGTCGAGATCACCAGAGCACAGGGTGAGGCGACGACGAGCACCGTCATTGCGCGGTAGATGGCTGGGCCGGGGTCGTGGCCGAACAGGATCGGCACAAGGGCGACGAGGGCCGCAAACGTGATGACCCCGATCGCGTAGCGCCCTTCGAAGGCATCGGCCACACGCTGGGCCCTGCTCTTCGCGGCCTGGGCCGACTCGACCAAGTCGATGATGTTGGCCAGGGTGCTCTCGTGGGGCAGGCGGATGATCTGCACCTGGACCGCTCCCTGACCGTTGATAGTGCCGGCAAACACCTGATCGCCTCGGCGCTTCATCACCGGCATCGACTCGCCGGTGATCGCCGACTGGTCGGCAGACGTCTCGCCGGTCTCGACAATGCCGTCGGTGGCAAACCGCTCGCCAGGTCGGACCAGCAGGACGTCCTGCAGGGTCAACGCCTCGAGTGGGACCGTCGCCTCACCTACCCCCGTACCAGGGCGCAAGACGGTCGCTTCTTGCGGGCTGAGATCCATAAGCGCGCGGACCGCGCTTCGCGTCCGGCCCAGGGCGTGGTACTCCAACGCGTTCGACGCGGAGAACAGCCCCAGAAGGACTGCTCCTTCAGCCCATGCGCCGATAGAGGCCGCCCCGATGGCCGCGGTGACCATCAGGAGATCAATGCCGACCTGCCTGTGTCGCAAGCCCTTGATCGTCTCGTACACGGCGATCGACCCGCCGAAGAGATACGAGACGGCGTAGAGCCCAGCGATACCGGCTTCCGGGAAATCCGTCAGCCGGTCGAGGGCGAAGGCGAGGATCAGAAACGCCCAGCAGCCTGCTGATGTCGCGGCGAGCCGCCAGTGGCGCCAGCCGGACTCATCCGCACTCGAACGCCGACGACGCGCCACGATCTGCTTCGCCCGATCTGGATCGCCGGCAATCTCATCACCGGGCGATATCATCGTCGTCGCCATTGCCGTCACGCTTCAACCACGCGATGAGGGCCTCCCGGGAAACGCTCACAACGTCGTGGCCGACAATCTCGGCGTGCAAGCGCCTGGCAAACGCTTCCTGGTAGATCCTGTTGACGTCGATCCCCAGGAGGTACGCAGCTTCAGAAGGGCGGTAGTGGTCTTTGTGGAGCAGCCGGTAGACGCGACTCTCCGCGTCACCTGTATCCCCTACCGGCGTATCACGTGTCATTGCAGTCCTCCTGTCGGACCGGAGAGCCCCGCCCAACGAGGCTGACCGGCACTGATTTAGCGTCAGATAAGCATGCCTGGGGTTGGTTCGATCGGCAGGCGGGACTCGGCGGGAGTCTCCGACGCCCGCACCAGCATGACCGGGCCGGTCGATTTCCGAACGATACCCTCGGCGACGCTCCCCAGGAACCAGCGAGCCAGGCCGCCCCGTCCGTGGGTGCACATCACGATCAAGTCGCTGGGCTGAGTCGCCGCCACGATCTCGGACGACGGGTTGCCGTTGAGCAGCGCCGTCGTCACCGTGATTCCCTGGCTCTCCAGTTCTTCCTTCTTCGCGGCCAGATAAGTCTCGGCCGCGTCGTGCTCTTCCTGCAGAGCCTGCTGGAAGGCGGTCATCTCGACGTACGCGCCGTGTACAGGATAGCCAGCGACCTTCGCGAGGTACGACAAATCAAGGACTCGCACGAGGTGCGTCGGGGTCCCGGTCGCGTGGGACAACTCAATGGCCTGGGGCAACGCCTGTTCGGCCAGGCCGGACCCGTCGAGCGGTACAACTATCCGTGAAAACATCCAAAAACTCCCGTCTTTGAGGGCTCCGCAGACCTACCAGGCGCCGGACCAGGAGGCCAGAGCTGGGCTGCGACTCCGTGGCAAGACATCGAATCCTCCGCCCTCAAAGACAGCATAGTGGTCCGGGGGTCGCACGCGAATCGAACGCGGAGACGGAACCTTACAAAGCCGTGTCAGTCGGCGGCATCCATGCGCCGAATCCGCGTCGGCTCACCACTCTTCCCACTAAACCCTGTTGCGCGATCGAAGCGATCACCTCGCACATCGCCACGATTCCGAATGGCCCGATCCCCGAAACTATACCGAGGAAGACGCGGCTTCGGCAGGAGTAATGGGGTGTTCGAGACCATCATCGTCCCGCTCGACGGTTCGGCCCATGCCGAGGCAGCGATTCCATATGCCCGTGAGGAAGCCCGCCGCCACAACGCCGAGATCGTCCTCGCCCGGGTTGTCTATCGGCCCGAGCCGTGCCCAACGGCAATTTCGCGCGGCGGGCCGGTTCCAGGGTCATTTCTGTGGCCGACCCCCGAGAGCGACCTGGAGGTCCGCCGCGCGGCCCGCTATCTGTCGGCCGCCATCGAGCGCTACCACCTGGGGCCGCGCGCTCGCGGAGAGGTTCTGATCGGCGAAACCGTCCCGCGCCTGCTGGCGGAAGCGAGACGCTCCACGTACCCGGTGATTGTGCTCACCACAGGCGATGCCAGCGAGGGCGCCACACCGCCCCTGAGCAACATCGCCCGGCGCCTTATGGTGGACGGGACTGTCCCTGTGCTGGCGGTCCGGCACCCGCCGGACGGCAGCGAACCACCCGCCAGAGACGTCAAACTCCCTCGGATCTCGGCCTACCGCCGAGGCATTCGCTCCTGATCGGCGTCCAACAGTAACGCCGTGCTGACCAGCCCATGCTCCGCAAGCGCGGCAAACACCGGCTCCAGATGGTCGAGCTCGTCATCGGTTGTGTCGACGGAGACAACGATGGCCCCGGCGGGGATGCCCGGTGGTTCATTGTTGAGCGCCTGGCGCTGCCGGTGAAAAATCTTCTCGTTCGCATCTGAATTGGAGCCGCCGCGCTCGGCCCGTGCCCGGATCCGTGCGATCGCCGTGTCTGGATCGCAGACAGTCTCGACCAAGATCACCGGGCGTCCTGCCTTCTCCGCGACCTCGGCAAACCGTATCCGCGCGGCGGTATCCAGGAAGGTGGCGTCGACCAACGCTCCACCGCCGCCGGAGAGCGCCTCCCTGGCGAGTCCGCGCAACCGTTCATACGTCCGTTCGGTCCAGTCCGCGGAGTAGATTCCCTGACCCCAGTCCGCCGGCGCTGGCCCAGACTGGCCGGCAATCTGTTTGCGCACGTCGTCCGAGGCGAAGATCGGCAGGTTGCACGCCCGGGCCATGGCCCGGGCAACCGTGGATTTCCCTGTGCCGCTGAGCCCGGTCATCAGGATAAGGGCCGGCCGCACGGTCAGGGCCTGTGACGAGGCAATGTGGAGGTAGTCCTGGGCTTCGGCGGCATACCGGAGAGCAACGTCCTCGCGTGCGCCTTCCCGCTCCATGCAGGCCACTTTGGCCCGCACCAGAGCCCGGTGGACGCGGTAATAGCGCAGCAGCACGTCAGGGAGATCGAATCCCGCGGATCGGTAACGCTCCACAAGTTCACCCGCCACCTCTCCCAGACCGAGGCGGGACAGATCCATCAACAGGAAGGCGAGATCACTCGCAACATCGGCGCACCGGATGTCGCGGCTGAACTCGACACAATCAAAGACCTGCACCCGATCGCCTTCGAGGCAGACGTGCTCCGCCCGCAGATCTCCGTGGCCCTCGCGGATCCACCCGTCTACCGACCGGCGCTCGAGGAACCGGCTCTCGGCGGCGATGAATCCGCGCATCGACTCGGACACCACCCGCAACTCGGTCCTCCCGAGCGGCGCGCCGGCGTACGGCTCCAACTGATCCAGGTTTTCCGAGACCACCGCTGCCATGGCCGCGCTGTCGGCGGCAGGATCGCCGGACCCGCATGATCCCGCATCGAGGTGGAACGGGATGAGACGATCGGCCAGCCGGACGGCCAGATTGGGAAGATCGGCGCCCTCCCGATGGAGAGCGTCAAGCATGCGATCGGACGGCAACCGCCGCATCACGACACCCCACTCATCCTCCTCTGGGAGCGCCGGCGCCTGCCCATGGGCGATGTCGCCAATGTCGCCGATCCGGAAGCGGCCATCGACCGGTGAGATGGAGGCGAGGCCGAGGTAGACGCCCTCGGTGAGCCGCCGGTTGAGCCGCACCTCGTCGACGCAAGAACGGTGGCGGTCTGGGCGGGCGGTGTGATCGACGAAGCCGAGGTCGACCGGCCGCTTCAACTTCACGACCCGCTCGCCCGCCAGAAAGACCCACGAGATGTGGGTTTCGATCACTGTGACCGACGGCGCCGGCCACGGGATACGCCTCCGGCCGGGACAGATCGTCGACCAGCTTCGCGAAATCCACATTCGTCCTTCCTCGAGTTCAGGGAGTACCGACGCCACTTATTTCCCGGTCCAGGTCCAATCTCGGATTTCCGGCGGATCTTCGAGGTGCTCACGGGCGTAGGCCTTCGCCTTCGCGATCTGGTTCTCCAGTTCGGCAACGATCGCGTCGGCCTGCGGCCGCAACCGGGTTGCCCGCCGCAACGCCTCGATGGCGAGGTGGTAGCGGCTCATGCCGTTGAGGATCGCCATGTCGAACGGGGTCGTGGTCGTCCCCTGCTCGGTGAAGCCGCGGACGTGGAACCGCTCGGCCCGAACCCGGCCGTGGACGATCTCGTGGACCGCCCGCTGGTAGCCGTGGAACGCGAAGACGACCGGCTTGTCGGCGGTGAACAGGTCGACGAACCGGGTCTCGCTCATCCCGTGCGGGTGGTGCTCCGGCGGGAACAGCGTCATCAGGTCGACGACGTTCACCACCCGCACTTTCAGTTCGGGCACCCGGCGCCGGAGCCAGTCGGCGGCCGCAAGCGTCTCCAAGGTCGGCACGTCGCCGGCGCAGCCGAGCACGACATCCGGTTCGAGCCCCTCGTCGTTGCTCGCCCACGCCCAAATCGAGGCCCCGGCGGCGCAGTGCTCGGCCGCCTCGTCGATCGGGAGGTACTGCAGGTGCGGCTGCTTGTCGATCACGATGAGGTTGACGTAGTTGCGGCTGCGGAGGCAGTGGTCGGCGACGGAGAGCAGGCAGTTGGCGTCCGGCGGCAGGTAGATCCGCGCCACGGTGCCCCGCTTGGACAGCATCACATCGATCAGCCCCGGCCCCTGGTGGCTGAAGCCGTTGTGGTCGTTGCGCCAGCAGGTGGATGTCAGGAGGACGTTGAGCGACGGGACAGGTTCGCGCCACGGCAACTCCAGCGACTCCTGCAGCCACTTGGTGTGCTGCACCGTCATCGAGGCCGAGACCATCGCGAAGGCCTCGTAGGTCACGTACATCCCGTGGCGACCGGTGAGGGTGTAGCCCTCCAGCCACCCCTCGCAGTTGTGTTCGCTCAGGACCTCCATCACCCGGCCGTCCGGGGAGAGGTGGTCATCACCCGGCACGGACGGTCCCACGAAGCACCGGTTTTCGACCTCTAGCACGTCCCCCAGGCGGTTGGATGTCAACTCGTCTGGGGAGAAGAGGCGGAGGTTTGCCTGGCCGGCGTTGCGCACGAAGCCGTCGCGCAGGAAGGCCCCGAGCGGGCGCGTGTTCTCGTGGCGAATCGCGCCATGGTTTGGAAGCGCCAGAGCGTACTCCCGGAAATCCGGCAGGTCCAGATCGATTGCCAGGCGTCCGCCGTTGGCGTGGGGGTTGGCGCCCATGCGCCGGTCTCCTTTTGGCGCCAGGTTGGCCAAGTCCGGAAGCAGACTCCCATCTGGGCTGAACAGGCGCTCCGGCTCGTAGGAACGCAGCCAGGTCTCCAGTTCGGCCAGTTGCTCGGGACTGGTCTTAGCCCGGGCCAGCGGGACCTGATGCGACCGGAACGTGCCCTCCATCGGTTTGCCGTCGACCTCCTTCGGTCCGGTCCAGCCCTTCGGGGTGCGCAGGACGATGGCGGGCCAGGTCGGGCGACCGCTCACGCCGTTCGCCCGCGCCCCCTGCTGGATCGCCCGGATCCGGTCGTAGCAGGCGTCGAGGGTGGCGGCGAAGGCCTGGTGGATCGCCGCCGGATCGTCGCCCTCGACAAAATGGGCCTCGTAGCCGTTCCCGCGCAGGAAGGCCTGGACCTCGTCGTCTGGGGTCCGCCCGAGCACCGTCGGGTTGGCAATCTTGTAGCCATTGAGATGGAGGATCGGCAGTACCGCCCCATCGCGGGCGGGGTTGAGGAAGCTGACGCCCTTCCAGGAACCCGCCAAAGGGCCGGTCTCCGCCTCGCCGTCGCCGACGACCGCCGCCACGATCAGATCGGGGTTGTCGAAGGCCGCGCCAAAGGCGTGGGTCAGGACATAGCCCAGTTCGCCGCCCTCGTGGATCGAGCCGGGGGTCGTCACGCTGACGTGGCTGGGGATGCCTCCGGGAGTTGAGAACTGGCGGAAGAGGCGCTTCATGCCGTCCGCGTCGGTGCCGATCTCCGGGTAGATCTCGGAATAGGTCCCCTCCAGATAGACGTTGGCCACAATCGCCGGTCCACCGTGGCCAGGTCCGGCCAGGTAGATGACGTTGGCGTCGCGCTCGGTGATCAGGCGGTTCAAATGGACGTAGATCAGGTTGAGCCCCGGCGACGTACCCCAGTGCCCCAGCAGGCGCGGCTTGACGTGCTCGGGGCGCAGGGGCTCGCGCAGCAGCGGGTTGTCCCGCAGATAGATCTGGCCAATGGTGAGATAGTTCGCCGCCCGCCAGTAGCGCTGCATCCGATCGAGCAACTCCGGCCCGAGCGGTCCTTCGAGCGAGTGAGGGCCGATTGTCGACGCCGGCAGGTCCTCGCTCACTGGCACGGCGCTGGAGGTCCTGACGTCAAACTGGTACACGAGTGCCTCCTTTGGCGCCCAGCAACTGGGCGGTGTGACGTACGATCATCAGTTCCTCATTAGTCCGCACCACCCGAACCGTGACCGGACTGGACACCGGTGAAATCACCGGGAGGCTGCCCAGATTGCGTTCATGGTCGACCTCGATGCTGAGGAATCCGAGGCCGGAGCAGATGCGCTCCCGGACCGGCGCGGCGTGTTCGCCGATCCCGCCGGTGAACACCAGGGTATCAAGTCCTCCCAGGGCGGTGGCCAGCGCCCCGACCGCCTTCCGCGCGTGGTAGCAGAACAGGGCGACGGCTTCGGCCGCCCGCGGGTCGCTGGATTCCAGGTCGAGCAACTCGCGCATATCTCCGCTCGTTTCGGAGACGCCGAGCAACCCCGAGCGCCGGTTCACCAGCTCGCCAAGGGCCGCCGCGTCCAGAGCTCGCTCGCGCAGCAAGAAGAGAAGCACGCCCGGATCGAGATCACCGCTGCGACTCGCCATTACGAGCCCGCCGGTCGGGGTGAATCCCATCGTCGTCTCGACGCTGCGGCCATTGCGAACCGCCGTCATGCTCGACCCGTTCCCCAGATGGGCGATCACGACGCGGCCGCCATCGACCTCGCCCATGGCATCAAGCTGCTGGACGATCGATTCGCAAGACAGCCCATGGAAGCCGTAGCGAAGTACGCCGGCATCCTGCACATCGGATGGCAGGCCGTAGAGCTGAGCAACGCGCGGCATCGTCCGGTGGAAGGCGGTGTCGAAGCACGCCACCTGCGGCACGCCGGGGAACGAGCGTCCCAACGCCTCAACGGCGGCGAGCGCCTGCGGCAAATGTTCCGGGGCGAGGGGGACGAGACCGTGCAGATTGTCGAGCAGCTCGGGTGTGATCAGCGCCGGCTGGTCGTGATTGCGGCCACCGTGGACGATCCTGTGTCCGATCGCCGCGATGCCCTGGTCTAGATCGGTCTCCTGGAGGCAGGATCGTAAGGCCACCAGCGCGCTCGCGTGGCTCTCCAGGCGCTCGCGGCGGTCAATGAGCGCCTGGCCACCTGCCGCATGGACGGTGACGCGGGCCCCCTCCCCATCGTTAAGGTCGACCAGCACGCTAGCCTCGCGCAGGGGCTCGGGACCGGCCCGGTAGACGCCTGCTTTGAGGCTAGATGATCCGGTGTTGATGGCAAGGAGCCGCGTCGCTTCAATCCGGTCGTCCACGATATCTCCAGTGCTCAACGCTGCCGCGGGCGATTGCGATGCCATAACGGAAACGCGAACGGCCGGGGAGCTACATGCTCCCCGGCCGTTCGCGCAACGTAAGGGACTAGGCCGTTTTGGGCGGTGGCTGGAGACGGGTGCTTGCCGTTTCTTCACGGTGCAGCAGGCGTCCGGGCTGCCACGGGGTTCCGAGGGCGGGGAGCAGGAAGCGGTCGAGCCCGATGTAGCCCGCGACCTTCCAGGCCAGCACCAGGAAGACGGTGATGCCGAAGAGGACCGGGTTCGAGCTCACCGTGCCCGCCAGCAGGAAGTTGACGTTGAGCACGGTCCCGAAGAAGGCGGCGATCCCGACCAGCGCGCCGAGGAGCAGCCCCAACCCGATCAGGAACTCGCCGATCGCGATCAGCTTGGCGAACCAGGTGTACCACTCGTGGTCGAGCATGTACTGCAGGAAGTCGCGGAACCAGTCGTAGGTGATCCTCGGCCGGGCCGGGGCTTCGGGGATGGCGACCGCGCCCTCCCAGAATCCCTTCAGCGCGGTGCCACCGTCCATCCAGGCGTCGTCGCGGAGCTTGTGCTCGCCGGCGGCCAGCCACTCATGGCCGACGAAGAAGCGCAACGGCATCCAGATGACGGCGAGGTAGGTGTTGCCGAGCAGGAGCTTCCACCACTTCGGATCGCTGATCTGGCCGGGGCCCGCGTCGTCTTTGACTTCGAGGGCCACCCCGTCGTCCGGGATGCGGGCGGCCTCGTAGACGCCGCCGCCGACGATCAGGGCCAGGAGCAGCCAGCTCAACGCCGTCGAATCGGCCCAGGCGTCGCTGTTGAAGAACGTGCCGGTGAAGTAGTCGTCGGCAAAGGCGATGCCCATCCCGACGTAGATAGCTGCCGCAATTGCCGTTAAGACGAACGCTTTCGTCCGGGTCATGGTCAACATGACGGACTCCTCCATTTCGTGTGCCAGGGCGATCAACAGATCGCCGGGGCTTGCTCAGCGTCCAAGCTCCTAGTGGGCTTGGTTCCGTTGATCTCATAATGGCCTATTGGCCATGCTGGAGGGGTTGCGGAACGCATGATGATCGTATCAGAGTCGTAACAAATGTTCTAGAGCGATGCCCGCCGCGGAGACAGAGTCAACGGGACCGGAGCCGGCACATGGGACCGGGCGATAAACGTGCCCACAATCACAATCGCGAACAGGACGAACGCTGCCGCGACAAGACCCTGGCCGGCGACGACAAGGACCGCCGGCGCCTCGCCATAGGCGCGCCAGGCCATGGAGGCTGCGCTGAGGGCGACGCCGCCCCCGAGTAAGCCGAGTTGCAGCCCGATGAGACCTGGCCAGCGAAGGGGGCGTCCGGCGAATCGCGGGACAAGATAGTAGCCGAACCCGGAGACGAGCAGCCCAGCCCAACCAAAGAGGTTCAGGACGGCATGGACGAGGCGCAGCCGCGCGCCGATCTCGGGCGCGATGGCGAACGACGCGCCGAGCCCGACCCCGAGCAGGAGCAATCCACTCGCAACGGCAAACGTGGCGCCGATCGGCGCCGGGAGCCGGGGAACGAACGGAAGAACACTCGCCAGGAACAGCACAAGCCCCGCCGCCTGGAATGGCCCAGCAAGGAGAAAGAGGCGCTCGTCCGAGGTCGCCAGCGCTAGGAGCATAGCCGGTAGCCCGACGACAACGGTCGCCAGATGCAGCCGGATCGGCCAGATCGCGAGCCAGCGTCCGGATGTCCAGCGTGGGAGGACGTGGTAGCAAACCCCGGATGCCATCGAGAGGAAGAAGCCGACCAGCAGGGCATGCGCCCAGACCAGCTCCCAGCGGCCTGTCACTGGCCGGTGAATGCTCGTCACGAAGCCGACGCCGAGACCGATGAGGAGGTAGATTCCGGCCAAGCGGGTAAAGCGGGTAGCGAGCCGATCGACCGCCGCCTGCTCGGGAAACGGCAGCGGGGCCGCTGGGAGCTTCCCAGCGGGCTGACGAAACAGCCGAACCACGTTGATGGTAAAGGCAATCCCCCCACCCAACGCCAGCCCGCTCGCGACGATCTCCAGCCGGTCGGAGCGCACGAGACGGGCGACGTAGACCATCCACGCTCCCACAAGCGCGAGGGCGACCTGGAGGCGCAGCCAGCCAGGGCTCGGCCAGGTCCGCCGGGCGAAGACCGGCACGATGCGGAAATTCACGGCATAGATCATCGGGGTGATGCCGCCGAGGACAACCAACGCCACCGCGGCCGGCCACCAGGCCGGGCGATACACCACCGCCCCAGCCGTGGCCGCCGCTGTGGCGAAGGCGGCCATCGCCGCCACCATGGTAAGCGGTACCAGGGAGCGTCCCATCGGTCAGCGCTGCTCCCGTGCGGACGACACCACCTCGGCGACCTGGGGTAGCACAGCCGCCGGGTCCGCCCCGTGCAGGACGATCGCTTCCCCAAGCGGGTGAGCGCCTCCACAACAGAGATCGATGCCAAGCGGGGCAAGCACGCTCATTGTCAGCGGGAACTCCGCGACGAGATCTCGAATGGTGCGATGCGCGAGGTCCTCGGCGGTGACTGAGATCTGGGTGCTCTCGGAGCTGTTCATCGGGTTCCTTCTTCTCTTCTCTTCAGCAAACGAAAGGCGAGCGCCGCGTTCGGGCGCCTGATCAGTGCGTCGGTGTCTGGGACTGCGACTGGCCGTGCGGACTTGGCCGGATCCGCGGGCCGACTCGGGACCAGAGCTGGCTGACGAAGACGGCAACCGCCGCGACCTGCAATGCCGCGGCGGCACTCAGGGCGGCGAAGCTGGCATCGCTGCTGTGGCCGGCGCGTTCGAGCGGCTCGACGGTCACCCGAATCAGGAGACCCGCGTTCAGGGCCGCCATCGCGCCCAGTGCGAACCGCTCGTTGTAGCCCAGCGGCCGGTTCGGGGATCGCTTGCGCGGCAGCAACCAGTACGCGATGCCGAGCGCAAACTGGAGGAACCAGCCGACGAAGAGCATGTGCACATGGCTCGGCATAAACCACGCTCGCCAATGGCCGGGAATCTCCCGGTCGATCACCATCGCCGCGCCGACGAGGATTCCGGCCAACAACCAGACCAGCGCACTCCGCACCATGTACGAGCTCAAACGATCCATGAACACCCCGGTAAACGGTGGTGGCCGGGCGCGGCACGTGCGCGCCCGGCCAGTGCGGCTGCCAGGTAGCCGCTCGTCCGATCCTCCTTACTCCGCAAGAAAGACGCCGACCGCTCCGTGCGAGGCATGCCCGAAGGCGTGGTTGACGAAGGGGTAGCTGCCGCGCTCCTTCAGCGTGAACTCGACGACGGCGCCATCGCCAGGGCCGATCGAGATCGACTGGAGGCCGAAGAGTTCGTTCTTCGGATTGCCGTTGATCAGCACCCGATCGAAGATCGTCCCGACCACGTGGAAGCTGGACCACACGTTCGGCCCGGCGTTCATCACGAAGGCCCGGATCGGCGCATTGACCTCGACGGAGATGGGATTCTCGGCGTACTGGTTCGCGTAACCGTTGAAGATGCAGAGGTCCATCGTGCCGTTGCCGACCATCTTCATGTAGTCGGTCGTCATCGTCCCCGTGCCGGTCTTGTCGTCCGTCAGGTAGTACTCACTCTGGACGAGGGTGATCTCCTGGGCGGGGTTCCAGCCCTCCTTCGGGTCGACGATCATCGACCCGTACATTCCGGCTCCGATGTGCATCAGGATCGGCGGCGTGCCGCAGTGATACATGTAGGCGCCCGGGTATTCGGCGACGAAGCTGTAGGAGAGTTCCTCACCCGGGTTGATCGTCCGGTAGTTCTGGTCGGGCGAGGTCCTGGCCGAGTGGAAATCGAGCGAGTGCCCGATGGCCGCCGCGGGATCGACCTTGAAGGTGAAATCGACGGTGTCGCCCTCGACCACACGCAGCGTCTGGCCGGGGATCGTCCCGTCGAACGTCCAGCCGGCGAAGTTGACGTCGCTGGCAATCGGGAGGGTCGCGTCCTTGGCGACGACGGTGATCTGTTTCCGGCCGGCCTCGACGGGGGCGAGCCACGGATCGTAGAGCTTGAATCCTTCCGGGAGGGCGCCGGTCGACGTCACCATCGCGTGGCCACCGTGGCCGGCAGACGCCGGCGCGTCCTCCTGAGCGTTGGCATGCAGGGCCAATCCGCCGATTGCGGGCAGCGCCAGGCCAAGGCCGGCGGCGCGCCGGACGAATCCACGGCGGCTATCCTGAACTCCCCCGAACTCCAGTCCCCTAAACGTGCCCATCGTGGGCTCCCTTCTGATTCGGACTCCGGCGCCAGCGCCGCGTCCCGGCCTGTGAGCGCCGGACGTTCCGTGCTCACCTGTGAACCTCTTGTCGGATCCATGATGCCTGCCGGGGCGTCGAGCGGGTGTCGCAGCGGGGGGCGCGGCGTATCAGAGTCGTGACAAAACGGGGATTGCGGTGCCGTTAACTGGCCGGCGGCCCAGCGGGACATCCCGCTGGGCCGCCGTGACGACCATCTTTCCTTGGTGAGCTCCCCCGGCGCTCTCCTAGGGGGCCTCCCCGAGCCGCGCCTTGCCCGGCGACGTATGGAACATCTCGTCATCACGCTGTACCCCCGCCCAGGCCCAGACCCCTGCCCCTTCGGCGGCCAGCAGGATGACCGTCAGGACGGCCGATGCGACGCACCACTGGCACACCGCGTCGATGACGACCAATTCGAGGACCGTCAGGTAGGCCGCAACGACCGCGCCGGCCAGGGCAATCGCGAACGCGGCAAGGGTCGCGGGACCGTGCCACCGCGGCCGCCGCCACCGGACAACGCCCAGGGCCAGGACCGTCAGGTACATCCCCAGCCCAAGGATGGCGACCGGGATGCCCGCCACGTCGGCGTAGTCGCTCTCCTGGACGGTGCGGCAGTCCCCGACCGTGCAGACGAGCGCTCGCGTGATCGTAGTGCGTTCGGGTGAGGTACCCGGCGACGCCGATGCCGGCCACGGCAGCCAGAGCCGAGACGGATCGCCACCCGACTCTCCTAAGAATCTGGGTCATGTCGCTTGGAGGAGGGCGATCGCCCCGTGCGCGGCGTGGCCGAAGGCGTGATTGACCGCCACGTAGGTGCCAGGCTCCTCGACCGTGAATTCGACGCACGCGCCGTCACCGGGGCCGATGGTCACGGACTGCAGGCCAAAAAGCTGGTTCTTCGGATTGCCGTTGACGCATACCCGATCGAAGATTGCGCCGACGACGTGGAAGCTCGACCAGACGTTCGGCCCGGCGTTGATGACGAAGATCCGCACCATCTCCCCGACCCGGATCGGGATCGGGTTCTCGACGTACTGGTTGGCGTAGCCGTTGAACGAGACGTAGTCCATCTGGCCGTGCCCGAGCATCTTCACGTAGTCGGGCAGCTTCACCGGGTTCTCGTCTTCCCGCAGGTAGAAGTCGCTCTGCACGAAGACGAGCTCCCTCGCCGGTGGCCACCCCTCTTTCGGGTCGATGATCATCGCCCCGTACATCCCGGCGGCGATGTGCATCAGGACCGGCGCCGTCCCGCAGTGATAGAGGTAAGCCCCGGGCACCTTGGCGACGAAGCTCCAGGAGAACTCCCCACCGGGATCGACGTTCACGTAACTGCGATCTGGCGCGGTCTTGGCGGCGTGGGTATCAACGGAATGGGCCATCGCCCCTTCGTTCCGGACCGTCAGGTTGATGGTGTCGCCCTCCACGGCGCGCACCACCCGGCCGGGGATCGACCCGTCGAAGGTCCACCCCGCGTACGCCACGTCCTTGGCGATGTAGAGGGTCGCATCCTTCGCCGTGATCGTCACGTCTTTCGTGCCGGCTTGCACGGCAGGGAGTGCCGGGTCGTAGAGCGTGAACGGCTGCACTTCCGCCCCCGGGGCCGGGGTCTCCGCACCCGTGCTCCCCTCGGTAGACGCGTCGGACCCGACATACCCAGGGTCGTGCGTGGAGCCGTGCCCCTCAGGAGTTGGGGTCTGCTCCTGCGCGAACGCCCGCCCGGCGCCATACCGAGCCGCAAGAGGCGCGGCCAGTCCCAGGCCGACGCCAAGCTTGAGGAACCCGCGCCGGTCAGCCCAAGGATCCTCCCTCACACCGGCTCGAAGATCAGGAGTCACTGCGTTGTCGCCGCGATCGGACGAAGAGTCACGAGATGTCATGCCGTATCTCCCTTGAGGCGTGCCATCGACACCGATGGCCAGACTATCTCGCCGGACCGTCCTAGCATGCTAGAACGCAATGGCGAGCCCAATTCCCGCACGATCAGGACCGCGACCACGCCGCGGCGGCTCTCAGTGTTGGTCCGCCAAACCGGAGACGGAGCGTCACCCGATGCGGCAACGCCTTCTTCATCACGCGCCTTCGAGCGCGGCCAGCTCGGCGTCGATGGCCGCGGAAAGGCCATCGTAGCCCGCGTACTCGATGACCCGGCCGTTGACGGTGAAGCTCGGCGTTCCCGGCAACCCCAGCCCGCGCGCCTCTTCGTTCATCGCGGCCACGGTGCGCCTGGTGGCGTCGTCGTCCAGCGCCTCCCGGAACAACGTCATGTCCAGGCCGAGCGCCTCGGCCATCGCAGTAAGACGCTCCTCCGTGAACGCCCCTTCGTTCTCGCCATGTTGGTTCGCGTAGAGCGTGGCATGGAAGGCCCAGAACGCGCCCTGTTCGGCGGCGGCCTCGGCGGCCGCGGCCGCGTCGTCGGATTCGCTTCCACCGGCGCGGTCGTCCAGGAACGCGTAGTCACGGAACTCGAAGCGCACCAACCCGGTCGCTACGTAGTCGGCGACCAGGCGCGGCTCGATGTCGCGCGCGAACTGCGCGCAGCCAGGACACTGGTAATCGCCATACTCAACCACCGTAATCGGCGCATTTGGGTCGCCGAGCACGCGGCCCTCGGCCGGGACATCGGGGTACGGCTGCGCCGCGGCGGCGACCGCAGGCAGTTCGTCCCCCGTGCTTTTCGGCAAGTTGAGCAGGATCAGAATGAGCGCCAGGACGGCGGCGGTGGCCACCGACCCGGCAAGGAAGAGCCTGCGTCGCTTTGCTTCACGCTCGGCCGCGATGCGCATGGCGGATCTATGCGTATGTCGCGTCGCCGTTCGAGCCCGAGTTGCCATTGGTATGATCCTTCCACGAACGAATTGGGCAAACGGCGAATGGGTCACCACCACGGGGACCTATTCGCCTTTGCTCACAGCGGTACGTGACCGGACGTCCGTCGGACCCGGCTGGGCGATAGATGACCGGGCCGGGTTGACGCTTGGATCTCCCGATCCCGGCGCGAGGCTGCATGCGTTAGGGCAGCTAAGAGCGTCTATCAACACCGCTCGCTCGGCCGCGAGGCCCTGGATTGAAACCCCGGACTGAGCACGACAGCGCCCGCCCAGTCGGTTTTGATAGGTGCACTAAGTAGCGACGGTCATCTCGCCAACCCGGGCGGATTCCTCGCTCCCAACCGCAGTCTCGGCTTTCTCAGCCGGCAACGTCCGGATCAGCATGACCGGCCCCGGCGCGTGCCGCGCGACGGACTCGGCAACGCTTCCCAGGAACCAGCGGGGTAGGCCGCCGCGCGCGTGGGTCGACATGACGACCAGATCGTCCTCCGTGATCGACGCCACGATTTCGTCTGGCGCGCTGCCGTGCCGCACTTCCGCGAACGCCTGCACGCCTTGGTCCTTCAGCCGCTGCCTGGTCCGCTCAAGGGAGTCCAACGCCGCCTGCTGCTCCTCATCGAGCGCACGATCAAGCGCCCAAGGGGAGAGGCCCCATACGAGCGACCCTCCACCGTCGATCCTTCCCAGGTCGATCACGCGGACGAGGTGGATAGGGACAGTGGCAACGCGCGCGAGCTCCGTCGCCCACTCCAGCGCCCGTTCCGCCAGCTCAGAACCATCGAGCGGGACCACGATCCGGTGAAACATCTCGAACTCCGTTCCAAGGGCGGGGGAGGTGGAATGTCCTTCCTCCTCCCGCGCGTCCTGCGCGTGTCGATGGCCTGCGCGCCTACTCCTCGACGATGAAGGCGGTCACCATCCCGAACATGCCGTGCTCGCTCTCGGCGTGGGTGAGGATGTGGCAGTGGAAGGCCCAGGTTCCGGGTTCCGTCGCTTCCACGATCGTCTCGAACCGCTGGCCGGGGGCGATGTTGAGCGTGTCGCAGGTGTAGAACTGGGGCAGGAGGTAACCGTCCTGGGCGACGACCTGCATCGGCATCCCGTGCAGGTGCATCGGGTGGATCATCATGCCCTCGTTCATGTAGCGGATCAGGACGCGCTCGCCCCGCTTCGCGACCAGGGGCTGGGTGGCGGGGAAGCTCTTGCCGTTGAGGCTGAACCCGCCGATCGGGCCGTCGTTGAGCACGATCGTGTACTCGCGGTCGAAGGCCGGGCGGGTCGCCGGGTCCTTCGGCTCGACGATGAACGAGCCCAGGAGGCCCTTCACCACCTGCTCCGCGCTGTTGTAGTGGGCGTGGTACATGTGGGTGCCGGCGTTGCCATCTCGAATCTGGAACTCATAGGTGAAGGTCTCGCCCGGCTTGATCGGCGGCTGCGTGATACCCGGCACGCCGTCCATGGCGTTCGGGACCATCAACCCGTGCCAGTGGACCGCCGTGCTCTGGGGCAACTCGTTGTGCACCAGGACTCGAATCTTGTCGCCCTCGGTGACGCGGATCTCGGGGCCGGGGACGGCGCCGTTGTAGGTCCAGGCCTCCACGTACTGCCCGGTCGCGTACTCCCACTGAGTGAGCTGGCAGGTCAGCTCGAAGACCTTGACGTCGCCGTCCATGACGAAGTCCAGCGGCTGGCCGCCGAGGCCCTGCGTTGCCGCCGGGAACGCCTTGACACTCGCGTCGTGCATGGCGTCCATCTCATCGACGGTCATGTCTTGCGTCGCATTGGTCGCGGCGTTGGTCGTCTGGGCGGTCGTTTGGCCGTGGCCGGCGTGGGCGTCCGTCGCGACGACGGCTTGCGGCGGCGATTCGATGACTGCTGCCTGGCTCACGCGCTCCGGCGCCAGCGCCGTCCCGATTGCACCGGCGCCGACCAGCCCAATTACACCGACGAATCCTCGCCGATTGATCGCAGTAGCTTCACCCGTCTTCATCGTCCTTGGCTCCTCATGAGCACCGACGGACCCCACTCGAGGCCCGAAATCGTCTGGGACCATGGTGCAGGTGAGGCCGCTACAACTCCGCCCCGGCCGTGCCTCAGGCCGTTACAACTTCGTGACAACTCGCACAAATTCACGGTTATCGGTGGAGTGCTTGGGGATCAGCTGTCTGCCCGAAGCAGAAATCGACACGTCTTTGCAACGCCCCGATCGCTGGAGTTCATGCCTCTGCAACCGGCCCGGCCATACGATTCGGGCATCGCGGCCAGCACCGCCAGATCTGGCTGCTGGAACGGTCTCGTGGAAGGCACGGATGGACCATGGCCACAGAAGCACGTCGCGGCGCCACGGCGACCCGATACGATGACGCAACCGACGGTGACGCCATCCTCCGGAGCGCGCTCGACTACGCGGTGATGGCTCCCTGCCGGGCGGCCACAGATGGTCCTGCGGATGGGATACCCGATGCAGGCGGGAGAGACGCCTCGCCGCCCGCTGGCAGATGTCGTGATCGAGGATCAGGGGATCCGGGCATGATTGGAACGCTTACTCCGGACGAGATCGACAGGGTCTTGCGCACGCAACAGATCGGGCGGCTCGCCTGCACGGTCGACGACCGCCCGTACATCCTGCCAATCAACTACGCCTACGACGGGACTTTCATCTACGCTTTCAGTGGCGCCGGCCACAAGATCGACGTGATGCGCCGCCAGCCAAACGTCTGCTTTCTGGTCGACGAGATCGCCGGACCGTCCACCTGGAAGAGCGTCGTCGCCAACGGCCAGTACGAGGAGATGGTCGCCGACAGGGACCGTCAGGCGGCCCTGGCATGGCTCGCCCCCAAGGGATCGGGCCCGGTATCCCGCAGCCTGAGCGACGGCAGCCGCGTCGTCGTCTTCCGCATCCGACCGCGGGAGATCTCGGGCCGCTTTGAGCGGCAGGACGCCTGAACGTTTCCTGTTAAGGATCGGTCTCCAAGCGGTGTCCGACGCCCTGTTCAGTCGTGATGTGGCGGGGTAACGCTGGGCCGTCCCCAGTTTTGCGCTGGACGTGCGGCAGGAGCGAATCTCAGGGATTCACTCACGGTGTTTTGGGGTGCGGTAGCATCCTCGGTACGTTCTCCCGCCCCGTATTGGGGATTCCACGGGCGGAGACGGGGATCAGGAGGGACAGATGGCGACCACCAACGAATCCTGCGGGGGCGATCCGCCGTGTTGGGCGCACCTCTTTGAGGAGCCCGATGCTGAGGAAGCGGAGCCGGAGGAAGGCGAGGCAGTGGATCTGGCGGCCATCGCCCGGTCGGTCGCCGGGCGGGGACCCGCCTGGACGCTACGGAGCGACGACCTCGATATCAACCTGCTCGTCTTCAGCACCGGCGAAGGGGTGGACGAACATCTCAACGACGAGCTCGACGTCCTGCTTGTCGGCATCGCCGGGGCGGGTGTAGTGACGATCGATGGGCAGCCTCATCTTCTGGCGGCGGGGCAGGCGGTCATGGTGCCAAAAGGTGCGCGTCGGGGAATCCGAGCCTATGCCGAACGGTTCGCCTACCTCACCTGCCACCGCCGGCGTGCCGGCCTGTGGCCGACCAGAGGGACCGCCTAGCCGCCCGGACCGGCCGCCGGAGCGCTGCCATCTGAGGCGTCCGCCTCGTTCTCCGGCGGGAGGATCCGCATCAGGAGCAGGTATCCCAACACCCCGGCGACAACCGACCCGAGCATGACACCGATCCGGGCAAAATGCGCGGCGGGATCGTCCCCAAAGGCGAGCTCGGCGATGAACAGGGACATGGTGAAGCCGATCCCGCCCAGGAAGGCGACGCCCACGATGTGCGCGAAGGTGACCCCTTCGAGCTGCGGCGAAAGCCCGCTGCGCACGGCGATCCAGGCGAACAGCGTGATGCCTATCGGTTTGCCGATCACTAATCCCGCCACCACGCCCCACATCACCGGGCTGCGGAGGGCGTCACCCAATCCGCTCGTCAGCGGGATCCCGGCGTTGGCGAAGGCAAACAGCGGCAGCACCACGATCGAGACCCATGGGTTGAGCCCGTGCTCGAGGTGAGTCATCGGCGTCTCGGCTTCTTCACATAGCCGTTCCAGCCGCTGGGTCGCGTGCTGCTGCTCCTCGTTGCTGAGCATGCTGGCCGACGAGGATGCCGCCCGCGCGAAGTCGTCCAGCAGCGCCCGACCCCGGCGAAGGAAGTCGCTTGGGTTGATCCAGGACCGCGCCGGCACGGTCATCGCCACCAGCACCCCCGCCATCGTTCCGTGTACGCCCGACTCGAAGACCGCCAGCCAAACGCCGAGCCCCAGGATGGCGTAGGCCGGCCATCGGTGGACGCCCGCCCGGTTGGCCACGATAAGTCCCACCATGAGCACGGCCGCAATACCGAGCGCCCCAAAATTGAGCGAGTCCGTGTAGAAGACGGCGATGACCAGCACCGCCAGGATGTCGTCGACGATCGCGAACGCGGTCAAGAAGACCAGGAGCAGCGGCGGCACCCTGGCGCCCAGCAGGGTGATGATCCCCAGCGAGAATGCAGTGTCCGTGCCGATCGGGACGCCCCACCCGAGCGCCCCCTCGCCGCCCACGTTGAACGCCGCGAAGGCGAGCGCCGGGACCACCGCGCCCCCTACCGCCGCCGAGATGGGCAGGGCGGCCTGGCGAGGGTGGCTCAGTTCGCCGACCAGGACCTCGCGCTTGATCTCGAGGCCGAGGATGAAGAAGAACAACGCCATCAGCCCGTCGTTGACCCAGTGCCGCAGTGACGCGGTAATCCCGACCTCCGCCGAGCCGATGGTGACCTCGGCCTCCCAGAACCGCTCATAGGCATCGGAGAGGCCGGTGTTCGCCATGATCAGGGCGGCCACCGTGCCCAGCAGCAGGAGCCCGATGCCGGAGATGCTCGTCTGGACGAATTCCCGCAGGGGGGCGATGGCCAGGGCGAGCGGTTGCTCCTGCGCGGTCCCGGTGATGTTGGCAACGCGGGGCGCGGCCTCGACGAGGTGCTCGGCGCGCTCGGTCCAGGCCCGGCGCTCCTCCGAATCGCGCCAGCGCTGGGCGCTTCCTTCGCTATCGAACCTGAGCACGACCCGGTAGTTCCGCCCGCTCCGGGCTGGGCGGAAGGCGCGCACGCCGGCGAAACCGGGGAAGCGCTCCGCCTCGTCGGTGATCCCCTCCAGGAACGTTTCGAACTCGGCCTCCCGGCCGGGACTGACCTGGAGGGCGACGCTGATCGTGACGGGCGAGTCGTCAGGTCCGGCCGAGTCGGCCTCCGCCATTGGATCCAAGCCTGGCGCCTCCCTCTGCCTACGGGACACTTGGTCCCAGTGCCGCCCTCCAGGGTTGTGCCACCGGCCAGCGCATCGCTGAGGGGCGCCACCGCGATACGCCCCGCTCGTCGCTCGTCGGTTCACGGCCATCAGAGGAATGTCGCGAGCCCCGCACACTGCTGAGGTGCACGCCGCTGTCTTGCAGCCGAGCAAGTTCCACGCCACGCTGGCGCCAGTACGACCGGCCCCACGGCCCCGGCGATTCAGCCCAACCCCTGTGCACGGTGCTCGGCTGGGGCGACGCCAGCCCGCTCCCGGAAGTCCCAAGCGATGTCCCACATTTAGGCGAACCAGACGCCGCGTTGATCGAGGATATGGGCGGTGATCGGATCGTCAAGTGGCGACCGGTGGATTGGATACGATCGCTTAATGGGCGTCTATGCGGCCTGCCTTTATTCAAACAACGCAGTTACGTCAGCGGACGGGAGGCAGAACCCGGCGCCCAACGACGGGAACGGCGGGGCCAGGTGACCGGCTTCACCGATCTGGACGAATGGGTCGGCTCTGGCCGGCGAACCCCGGTCGCGTGTTAGGAATGCTTGGGCAAGAGGACGTGGTCGTGCCAGAACAACCACGTGGGGTCTGGGGTGTCTCCAGGACTCCAGAGAGGCCGCGACTTTAGAGCTTCTATCAAAGCCCCTCGGCGGCGGCGGGCGCCAGGTTGACACCCGGCGCTGAACCGACGAAGCCCCTCCGGGACTGGGCCGAACGGCGCGGCGCCCGACGGTCTTGATCGGCGCTCTAAGTACCACGGTCGCCCCGGCCATGCCGACGACGACGGTCGTTAGGACGCCGATCACAGTCTGGCTGCTCTCGGAGTGCTCCGGGGAATCGAACCGGCGCAAGAGCCGATCGCGGACGAACCGATGGATGAGGCGAGCGATGAGCACGACGGCGATTAACTCTACGATTCCGACGCCGAGCACGACGAGGCTATCGACAGCATCGGCCAGTTGTTCTTCGAACTCCTCCGTCATCGTCGCTTGCCCAATCGATCAGGTGGCAAATCGGCGCCGGGATGCTGCGTCAGGCGTTCCCAACGGTTGCCGCCCGCCGGATGCCCCAGACCGTCATTGCCACGGTGATCACCACCGCCGCGATCGTGAAGATTTCGAGGCCCAGTGCGCTAATGAGCGGCACGGACAGGGCGGTGATGAAACCGCCGCCGAGCAGGGGCCTCGTGAGGAGTTGCCGGTAGCCGTAGCCACGGACGACATCAGTCGCGCGAGCCGGGTCAACCATGTCGACCATCACGAAGCCGGTCGCCACGTTTCCTTGCGACTCTCCGAACTCGGCGATGGAATGTTCGAACCAGTCCTTCGTGAAGAGCCTCCGGCCGATCACCATCGCGACGAAGACGCTCCACGCCACCGACGCAACCGCCAGGATGGCCAGCGGGCCGAGGTTGTCACCGAGCGCGGCCAACGACAGGGTGCCGATGGCACAGATCACGATCCCATCGACCGCGAGTCCGCCGAGCCCTACGACGGCCGTCCGGTTTACCGCCCACTCGAAGTCAAACCGCACAGCGGCAAGCTGGACGAGCACGCCGCCGATAATGGTGAAAGGAAAGAGCGGGAACATCTCGAAGAAGTTCGATCCAAGCAGGTCGAAAACCCACCGAAAGAGTTCGAGCAACCCGATGCCGACGGCGATCGAGACGCCGAGGAAGACGGCGGCCGCGGTGACCTGGGTCATGCCGCGATTCTCGTCAAGCAGATCATCGTCGGGGCCCGGCATGTGATGATCGATGTCGAGATCTTCATTTGGCGAGGTTGGATTGTCGCGTGCAATGGGAATAGAGGGCGATTTGATCGCGTAGTTGACAAGCATCGTGCCGATGACGATGCCGGTGACCATGCCGATCGTCGCCAGACCGAGGCCAACCTCGAGGAGCTCCTCGGCGTTGTACTCCTCAAGAACCGGCGTCAGCCCCGCCAACGTGCCATGTCCACCGGCGAACGACATTTCGATCAACGCGCCGGCCTTGTTACTGAAATCGAAGACAGGTACGAGGACAAACAAGGTCAGGATCCCGCCAACCGCGAACTGGCCCGCGGACATGACACCGCCCATGATCACGTGGGGACCCGAGATCGCCCAGATCCGCTTCATAGGCGGCAATCGCTCACCCAGCAGGAGCGAGGCGCACATCACGTTGATCAGTAACCCTGGGAGGGCGGTCCAGAAGGCGAAGGTCTCGACCGTAAAGATGCCGTTCCCGTCGTTGAAGCGTCCTACTCCTTCAGGCCCCAGGATGAGGGCGACGAAGCCGCCGATCACGGCAGTGGGGATAAACAGGGCCCGCAGAGGTGTTGCCCATCTGCGGATCAGCGCGGCCACCGCGAAGACCAGGGAGAGGACAACAAGCGCCATACCGATTTCGTTCGGACTGAACATCGACCGTCGTCTCCTACCGCGGGTTCGCCGGCTCGTCGAATTGCACCGGCCGGGATGCGAACAGACTCAATCCGAGACGCTCGGAGAGAAAGCGGGCGGCGAGCTGGCCCTTCACGCTGTTTCCCGCCTCGTCGAGTGGGGGGGCAAACGCACCGAAGCCACCCTTGCCCGGGGCGACAGTGACGATCCCGCCGCCGACGCCGCTCTTGCCCGGCAAACCCACCGTCCAGAGCCAGTCGCCCGATGTCTCGTACAAGCCGGCGGTGGCCATCACAGCGAGGACAGGCTGACAAAGCTCCGCGTCGATCACGCGGGACGCGGTGATCGGGTTCACCCCGCCGTTGGCGAGGGTCGCGCCCATCACCGCGAGGTCGCGGGCCGTCACGTCGAGCGAGGACTGCCGGGTGTAGATGTCGGTCGTCGCCTCCGGCTCGAAATAGAGCCGATCGATGCTGAAGAGGAGGCGGGCAATAGCCCGGTTACGGTGGTTGGAGGCCGACGCCGAGGCGTAAATCTCGTCGTTGAGGATGAGGGTACGGCCGGCGAACCGCGAGAGTCCGTCGTGGATGAACCGCCATTTCGCCTCCGCCGTGGTCCCCGGCACCAGGCTCGCCGCCGCTAGCGCGCCGGAATTGACCATGGGATTGGTGAGCCGGTTCTCGTTCAGCTCGATCGGCATCACCGCATCAAACGGAAACCCTGTGCTGTTGACCCCGATCTTTCGCCGCGCCTCCTCCGCCCCGATCGCTTGGCAGACCAGGGCGAAGACGAAGGGCTTGGCCACGCTCATGATGGTGAAGGGGACCTCGGCGTCGCCAGTTGCATAGATCCCACCATCTATTCCGGCCACACAGAGCCCGAACAGGTCCCGCGGCACGAGGGCCAGCGCCGGATAGTGGCCGGCGTTCTCACCGTCGTCGTTCCCTTTGAACCGGGCGTGCGCTGCATCCACCAGGGCCCGGACATCGTTGGGTGCGGGCAGATGTCCGGTTGAGATCGGCGAGGTGGCCACGCCGTCGTCGGTGTCCATCGCCTGCCCTTCGGCGGTGCGTTCGTCGCTCACCGATCCCTCGCTCGCGTCCGCGCCACGTGACACTCGGACGAGGTGATACCGGATGACGGTGTCAGTCGATCAGCCCTCCCAAACCCTTGCCGAAGAACAAGACACCGAACACCAGCAACAAGACCGCCGTGATCGCCGCGTTGTTGGCTATGAGCCAAGTTTTCCAGCCGTCCAGTTTCGCCGCGGCGCGCCGCGGGGAGGCCAGGTGCCAGATTACCGGAGCGCCAACGCCGACGCTGGCGACCAGCACGTACACAGCGACCGGAACGATCGCCGCCCCAACCGAGAGATCGGCCTGGGCGATCATGGTCCCAGCGGCGATATTGAAGAGGAGACTCTTCGGATAGACGCTGGAGAGCATCGCCCCGAACGCCAACGACGCAATCGGCGTCGCCTTGTCGATCGTGCCCATCCACTTGGGCATCGACGGCGTTTCGTCGTCCGTTGGCCGCTTCTTCCACTTGGTGTAGGGCCAAGAAGAGCAGCACCAGCCCAATGACGAACTCGATCACATACGAGGCCGTCGCGGGATCTCCATCCTCCCCGGAGATGCTGTCCGGCGAGGTCAGCAGCACGGCCAGCCCGACCACGACGACGATGCCCATGATCCAGCCGACCAGGAAGGCCGGACCATTGGCGCGTGTGGTGGGCGAGACGACCATCAAGATCACGACGATGATTGCGAACGGGTTGAAGCCCACGCCAATCGCCGCCGCCAGAACGTCGCCGATCGCCTGACCCATCCGCTCCACCCCTCAAGCCGTCACCGGTCATCGCCGTTGCCTCCGCCGTTCCCATCCTGGTCGCCGTCTATGCACGTGGCTCGAGCGATGGGGCGGTGTTGTCGCATGGGTCGTTGCCGCCCGCTGTTGGCGGCCGAGCGCGTCATCCCACCCAGTCCACTGCAGGTCCCGTATCTTCTAGGGATGTCCGTTCGCCGAGGTGCGATCCGGCCGTCGCTTCTCGCTCTTCACCACTCCACAACCGCGCCAGTGCGACGCACATCTCGGTGGCGCGGGCCATGTCCTGGACGCTGACCCATTCCAGCGGCCCATGGATGTTCTGCATGCCGGTGAAGAGGTTGGGCGTCGGCACGCCCATCTCGGTCAGGCGTGAGCCGTCGGTGCCGCCGCGAGTTGGCGTGGAAATCGGCTCGATACCCAGTCGCCGGCAGGCCTCGCTCGCCAGTTCGACCGGGCGCATGTCGTCTTCCAGCCAGTAGCGCATGTTGCGGTACTGCGGATGTGATCGTGCAGGTGATCTGCGCGCGCGGCTCGGTGGCCTGCACGGTGGCGCAGACCTGCTGAACCAGCTCGCCATGTGCCCGCAGTCCATCCACGCTCGAAGTCGCGCAGGATGAAATGCAGCTCGGCCGCCGCAGCGGTGCCGCTCATCGAGTAGAGGTGGATGAATCCCTGGCGGCCGTCGGTCGTCTCCGGGGTGCAGCGTGACGTGCGGCAGTGTATCGACGATCTTCGCCGCCAGATGCAGGGCGTTGACCAAAATGTCCTTAGCCTGACCGGGATGGGTCGAGACGCCCTGGACGTCACGGTCGCTTTGTCGGCCGAGAACGTCTCGTAGACGATCTCGCCCAGCTCGGCGCCATCGAGCGTGTAGGCGACGTCGGCCTGCAGATCGCCCGGCAGATCGGCGTGAACGCCGCGGCCGATCTCCTCGTCCGGCGTGAAGCACATCCGAATCGGCCCATGGGGGATGGTCGTGGTCGCTGCAACAGGTGCTGGCCATGGCCATGACGATGGCGACGCCCGCCTTGTCGTCGGCGCCGAGGAGGGTGGTGCCGCTGGCGGTGATGATATCGTCGCCGATCTTGCCGGCCAGATAGGGATAGTCCTCAGGCGACAAGCACCATGCTCGGATCGTCCGGCAGGACGATGTCGCCGCCGTCGTAGGATGCGATGGACGATCGGCTTGACACCCGTGCCGCTAAAGGCCGGCGAGGTGTCGACATGGGCCAGGAATGCGACGGTCGGCGGGTCGGCGCTCGACCGTCGCCGGGATCGTGGCCAGGACCGCGCCGTAGCCGGTCAGCGCCACATCGTGCGCGCCGATCTCGCGCAGCTCGTCCACCAGCAGGTTGAGCAGGTCGTACTGCTTGTCCGTGCTGGGCGACGTTGGGCGACGACTCGTCCGCCTCGGTGTCGATGCGGGCAGTAGCGCACGAGAGCGCGTCTTCGAGCTCGCGGCCAAATGCGTGGTTTCCATCGCCTTCGTCATCCTGACGACTGCGATCAGCGTCGGTAACTGCGGCCAGATTCATCAGGTAGACGATCGCCGTCTCGATGCCGCGCTGGAACATCTCGATGCTGTAATGCTCGTTGGTCGCGTGCAGGCCGTCGGTGTCCAGCCCGTAGCCCATCATCACCACCGGGATCTTCATCAGGCTGTCGAAGTCGGCGACGATCGGGATGCTGCCGCCGCCGCGGGTGAAGACCGGCGTCGCGCCCCAGCCCTTCTCGTAGGCGCGCGCCGCCGCCTGCATCTCCGGGAGGTTGAAGTGGATCAGCGCCGGCTCGCCGGTGGTCAACAGATTGACCTCAACCTCACGGTGGGCGGCGTGAGCGACTCGATGTAGCTCCTCGAATCTGCTCGTAGATCTTGTGCGGATCCTGGTTGCCGACCAGGCGGCAGCTGAGCTTGGCCATGCCTTCGCCGGGATGATCGTCTTCGGGCCGGGGCCGGTCCAGCCGCTCCCCAGGCCGTTGATCTCCAGCGTCGGGCGGGCCGAGACGCGCTCGCTTGATGGTGAAGGCGCTCGTCGCCCCAGACGGCGGGGACGCCGGTCGCTTCTTTGAACTGCGTCGTCGCTGATCGCGGTCTTGGCGACCATCGGCCCGTTCCGTCTCGGTCAGCGGCGACGACATCATCGTAGAAGCCCGGCACGGCGATGCTGTTGATCGGGGTTGTAGCAGCTTGCCGAGGATCTCGACCAGCGCCAGCGCCGGGTTGTGCGACCGCGCCGCCGTAGAAGCCGCTGTGCAGGTCGTCGTGCGGCCCCTCGACCTCGATCTCGATGTAGGTCATGCCGCGCAGGCTGTGGGTGATGGCCGGTTCTTCGATCGACGCGCATCGACGAGTCGCTGATGACGCAGACATCGGCCTTGAGCAGGTCCAGGTGGGCCTCGATGAACGGGCGCAGGTTGGGCGAGGAGACTTCCTCCTCGCCCTCGAGCAGGAACTTGACGTTGACCGGCGGGCCATCTCCGGTCTTCAGATACGACTCCAGCGCCTTGACGTGGATGAAGAACTGCCCTTTGTCGTCGGTCGCGCCGCGGGCGTAGATCTTGCCGTCCTTCTCGACCGGCTCGAACGGCTCGCGTATCCCAGCCGTCCTCGAGCGGGGCCGGGCACCACGTCGTAGTGGCCGTAGACCAGCACGGTCGGCTTGTCCGGCCCCGCGCCCAGCCATTCGCCGTAGACGACCGGATGGCCGGCGGTGGGCATGATTTGGACGCCGTCGACGCCGATGCTCGTGAGATGGCCGCCAGCCAGTCGGCGACCATGCCTGATGTCGCCGGCATGGGCCGGGTCGCCGCTGAGACTGGGGATGCGGAGCATCTCGATCAACTCTTGAACAAACCGATCTCCGTTCGCCCGCGAGTATTGGCGGGCGGCGTCACTGGCTGTGGCCATCGCACGTATGCCTCCTTACCGGCCACGGCAGCCGAGGCCGTGCCGGACCTTGCCCGTGTCGCCAATGTACCCGGCATCGTCGCCTCGGTCCTTCGATGCTCGGCTTGGCGCGAGCTAGAAGTCGACCGAGGATCCCGGCCCGAGGGGGATACCTATCAGGTACCAGAGCACGAAGAAGATGGTCCAGAGGATCAGGTTGATCAGGGCGTACGGGATCATCAAGGCGATGATCGTGCCGAGGCCGGCGCTCCGCTGGTAGCGCTGGGCCACAATGACGATGAACGGCAGGTAGACCATCATCGGGGTGATCACGTTGAACGGCGAGTCGCCGATCCGGTAGGCGGCCAGCACCGTCTGGGGCGCGATCCCCAGGTTGGCGAACAGCGGCACGAATATCGGAGCGAAGATGGCCCATTTCGGCAGGCTGCCGGTCATGATGATGTCGATTAGGGCGATGACCAGGATGAAGCCGATCAGCAAGATGACCTCGTTGACGTCGGCCCGCTGGAGGAGGTCGGCCATCCAGCCGGCCAGGACCTGAGGCATTCGGCTGAAGTTGAAGAAGGCGATGAACTGGCTGATCACGAGCAGGATAAACACAAGACCACCCTGGGCCTGAAAGGTCTTGGTGATCCCGTTGATGACGTCGGTACTGGTCTTGACCGTTCCGGCGCCGATGCCGTAGCAGACGCCGGCCACCAGGAAGATCATCGTGATCATGAAGATCAGGCTGTCCATGAACGGCGTGTTTCCGATGATGTCGCCGTTTTCGGGATCCCGCAGCGGCGCCCCCGACGGCAGCGTCAGCAGCAGGATGACGATCAGGGAGCCGAGGACGCCCAGGCTGGCGTACCGCAACCCTTTCGATTCCGCCGCGGCATCGATTTCGGCCGCCGGCTCGGGCGTCACTTCACCGTCCCCCTCGCCGGCCGGCGCCGTCTCGGGCTGATACGTGCCAAGACGGGGCTCGATGAGGCGCGCGGTGATGACCGTCATCACGACGGCGAAGAGCAACGTAGAGACGACATTGAAGTACCAGTTGGCGGTGATCGAGATCGGCTCGGCCCCGGCAACGGTCGAGAGCGCCTCGTTGGTCATTTCGGTCAGCAGGGCGTCGAGCGGGGCGATCAGGATATTCACCGAGAAGGCGGCGCTGACCCCGGCGAAAGCCGCCGCGATCCCGGCGATCGGGTGACGCCCCACACTCAGGTAGGCAGCGCCGGCGAGAGGGATCAGGATCAGGTAGCCGGCGTCCGTGGCCACGCTGGAGAGCCCACCGACCAGGATAATAACGAACGTGAGGGCGGTGCCCGGGGCGACGGCGACGAGCTTGCGGATCAACGCTGCCATCAGCCCAGCGTGCTCGGCCACCCCAACGCCGATCATCGCCACGAAGATGGTGGCGACGACCCGGAAGTTGGCGAAGTTGTCGAGGAAGGAGGTGAAGATGAACCGAATCCCGTCGACCGTGAGCAGGCTTTGGATCTCGACCCGAACTTCCTCGATGACGAACTCCTCGTCCCAGTCCTCGATGGTGGTTTCGAGCGGCTCGGTCGTCCCACCCTCGATCTGGTTGAGCACGCCTTCGACCGCGACGGGCGGGTCTACCGAAACGAGGACCTCTTCGGTGATGCCGACATCGAAGAGGTCGAGGACGGCGGAGAGAACGATCACCAGCAAAATCAGGTAGACGAAGATCATCACCGGGTGGGGGACCTTGTTGCCCGCCCGCTCGATGCCGTCCAAGAGCTTATCGGTGAACGATCGCTTCGCCCGGCATCTCGACTGCCACCGCCGCTCCGCTCGACTCAGCCATCCAGCAGACCTCCTCTAAGCCTCGCATTCTGGTTCGAATGCACGCTGACTCGCGTGCGGCGAAATACAGCGCGCCCTCATCTTCGTCGAAGTATTTGGCGCGGGCATCGGCCAAAGGTTGTATAGAGCGGTTGTAGTTCGATTTCCCACCGGTTCGCGATTCGAAGCGCGAACCATCAGGTTTAAGCCGTTGGGGTCGCCGGGACCGGCGCGGAGAGGCCGCTGGGGTCCGTGATCGGCGCGGCATCCGCCGGGGCCGGTTCGCCGCGCAGGCGCCAATAGAGCAGCGTGAGCCCAATCACCGAGATCGGGACCATCACGGCGTAAATCAAGCTACTCAACCAGTTGACGTAGGAGATCGCGGGGGAGAATGTGACCAGGATGACGATGCCGAACAGCGGCGCCGCCCACGATCCGATGACCGTGAGCAAGACGCTTGTCGCCGCGGTTTGCCACCAACGCCCCGCCACCGCCTGCTCACTCATCGTCATGGCCTGACGCGGATGCACGTCGTCGAGCAGCACCGCCTGGGCAACGAACAGCCAGCGGATCGAGCGGGAGATCGCCCAGGGGATCCCAACGACTGATAACGCCAGGACCGCGACCATCAGGAAGGTGCCACCCACTACCTGGAGCAGGCGCTTCAGCCTCCGAAAGACCATGCGGTACGTCGAGACAAATGACGGTCGCCGGCCGGCCCGGATCTCGCCGACCGCCACGATCACCGACGGTCCGATGATCAGATAGTTGACCAACTGCTGCATACCGCCAAGCGTAAGCACGACCGCGAGCCGGCCGCCTGGGCCTCGGTCGAAGAGATCGAGCACTTGTTTTCCAGGTGGATAGTCGACGAACACGAACTGAACGGTGCCGACCAGTAGTCCGATCGGGATCAACATCAGGCCGAGCGGCGCAAAGATGTGCAAATGCCTGAAATACAGTCTCAGGGCCGAGGCGAGCACCTGCCGTCCCATCACGAACAGCAGGGTTCCGGCGGCGACGATCGCCACGATCACGAGCACCACGAGCCATGGGTAGACCACAGCCCGGGTGAGCAGGAGAGATCCGAACTCCGTGACGTTGCAGAAGACGCTGGTTGGACCCGGGCCGAAGGTGAGGGCTTCCGGAATCTCGATGCTGCTGTCCCGCAAGCGGTCGTCCTGCCAGTCGAACGGTTCGGTCCACACCCCCCGCCCGCCCGGCCCCTGTGGGCCGTTGTAGAACGACCGCTGCCGCTCGCCCCAACGACCCGGCCAAGTCAGCCAGGAGATTGAGCCTGTGGCCTCCGTTATGTCGTTGGGCAGCAGGATGACTTCGGGCTCGATGCGATCGGAGGGACCGGTGGTGACATCACAGCCAAACCCGGCGTTGTCCTCGCCCCAACCCAGGTAGACCCCGCTCCCGAACTTGCTGGCGTGGGAGCCAGACGCGGCAAAAACGATTGGGTGTGTGCCCTCTTTCGAGAGCTTGTCGTCGTCCCAGGCCGCTCGCTCTCCCCCAGCATGCTGCGAGTAGCCGACCTCGGTCGGCTCCATGGTCAGCGCCTCCTCGGCCGAGGAGGCGTCGAAGATCAACTGGATCCGCTCCCAATCGCCCTCGTGCGTATTGTTGAAATCGTTGAAGACGTACCAGAACCAGTACTGCAGGGCGACGCGGTCCTCGCTCACGGCGACGTTGGCGTAGGTAACGGGCTGGTAGCCGGCCATCCGCGCGCGGAACCATTGCTCGTAGGTGCACCCAGGATTGCGCGGATTACCAGGGAAATCGAGATGGTATGACTCGTCGTCTCCCTCCAGATCGGACACGGACGGAGCAGTCGTGATGAGGGTGTTGTTCGAGAGTGGTCGACCCTCCGCCCGGACAAGTACCACTTGCGGATCATCGAAGACGACCTCGACCGGCGCGGGTAAGAAGGCCTCGCCGTTGCGGTCGCACGGCCCATCCTGCCGCTTGAGCATCACGATCGGGGCGTAGGTGTCGGCGAGCTGTTGCTCGGGAGTGGTCGCCTGGGAGCCCGGCTCAGAGCAGGCTCCGACAGCGACTTCGGTGCAGGACGGCCCGACCGGCGCCGAACTCGCACCGGCCGGCGCATCAGGGAAGAGCAGCATCGGTACGGCGACACCGAGCGCCAGCAGCAGGTGCAGGACCTCGCGACGTCGACCAATCGAGTTCCGCGCAAGAGATCCGACCATGCGTACCCTCGTGAACTGTGATCGGGTGAGTCCGGCCCAGGGACTAGTAGGCCTTTCCACCGGTCAACGCCTGATAGATGATCACCGCGCCGAGCACCACGAAGACCCCCGGCCAGACCATGGGCTGCTGCCCCCGGCGTGATCCGAGCCGTTTACCGGCCGAGAGCCCGGCCAGGGTGGCGAAGAAGCAGATGCTTGCGACGTAGATCAGCACCTCGAGGAGCGAGAGATCCGCCACTGCCAGCGAAATGCCGATGGCAAGCTTGTCCAACGAGACCATGACGGCGGTCAGGACGATCGGCCGCTGCGCTGCGGGGGCGTCGTCTGAGCGCCTCTCCGAAGATCAGGCCGACGGAGAGCAGGACGATGCCGACGATCGAGAAGACGGCAGCGGTCAGCACCCAACGCTGCCGAGGCAGCCCGGCAACTCCGTAGGCAAGTCCGCCGGCAAAGACGTCGATGCCGATCGTGATTGCCAGCAACACCGCACCGACCGTCATCGAGATCCGCCTCCCAGGCTGAGGCGTCGGCCGGTATCGACCTTCCAGGAGAAGATCCCACTCCACCGATTCCCCCTTCGCCACCCGGAGAATCATAGGCGGAAACTTCTTCCGCCCACATCAGCTCTATCCGGGTGAGCCGCAAAACGACGCCCGGGCCAACTACGCATTGATCCAAGTGGCTTCCGATCGGTGAGGCCCTAACCCGTGGTCTCGAGTCCCGCGCGATGCAACGCCTCCTCGCGGACTGTCCGCGCCCGCTCGGCCTTCCCGGGGTCGCGTTCCCGGGTGGACATGTGGGGCTCGATGACCGCCTCGCCCCGGAGGCGGTGGTAGGCCAGGGTGATGCCGATCACCGCCAGTGGGATGAACAGGGCGTACAGGAGACTGCTCACCCCGTTCGCGAACTCGACGTTCGCGCCGCCGATGATGAGCATCACCACACCGATGAACGGTCCCGGCAGCGACCCGAGCAACTGGAACGCCAGCGTGATCAGCAGCGTGCTCCACCACTTCCCGGAGGTAACGCTCCAGCTTTGGCGCAGCGGCGAGTTCAGCCCGCGCACCTTGTCCAGGATGACCGCCTGGCTGAAGAACTGCCAGCGGACGAGGAGGTACACCGCAACCGGGATCAAGATCACGGTCCACGACAGCGCGACGACCATCACCACGATCACGACGAGCGGCCCGACCAGGCTGCCGAGGTGCCGGAACCCGCCGACGTAGCTGCGCCACACCCCCGGCTTGACGCCGTTACGGATGTCACCCAGGGCGAAGATGATCGCCGGCGAGATCAGCAAGAGCATCGCGATCTGCTGGAAGACCATGACGAGGAGGGTAGCGGTCAGCCTGCCGGCGTTGGAATCGTCGAAGTACTGCTGGACCCACTCCAGCGGCGGGTAGTCCGAGGCCCAGATCCGGAAACCGTTGAACAGGATGCCGATCGGCACGGCGAAGAACCCGATCCCCAAGAAGGTCCGTAGCTCGTTGCCGTAGACATCCAACGCCTCCACGAAGGCCGGCCAGACGCGCCACACGGCGAATGCCAGCACGCCCAGCAGCCCGCCGATCAGCACCCCAACAGCCCAGGGGTGGGAGCCGAAGTAGACGAACGCGCGCGAACCGAACTCGGACAGCTTGCAGAAGAGGTCGGTCGTGTTGACGCCGATGGTGTCGGAGCCTGGAACGACCAGGGTCGAGGTGCGCCAGGTCTCGAACGAGGCGGCGGGGTCGTTCCACTTGGTCCCGAGGTTCGGGCCCCCCGGGCCGCTGAACATCGCCACCTCCCGCTGCCCCCAGCGGCCCTGGTACAGCGCCCAGGCGAACGGTCCGTTCGGATCGATCCGATCCGGGATCACGACGATGCCGGGCCGTACCTCGGTGCTCGGCCCGGTCGTCACGTCGCAGCCGAACGCGCTGCCGTTCTCCCCCCAGCCGATCATCGTATTGGCGTTGTAGTAGGTGGCGTGCGACCCAGCACTGAGGTAGGCGATGGGATGGTCGCCGTCCCGCGCGAGCTTGTCGTCGTCCCAGCTGGCGGATTCGCCGCCGGAGTGCTGGGCATACCCCACCCAGACCGGCTCCTGCGCCAGGGCCTCTTCGGGGGTCTCGGCGTCGAACCCGAGGGAGAGCATCTCCCAGTCGGACTCGTGGGTGTCGTTCCAGTCGTTGAAGTAGAAATAGTACCAATACTCCAGGTAAAGGCGGCGCTCCGTTGGCGCGTAGACGTACTTTGCGTAGATGGTCGGCTGCAAGCCGAGTTCGGCCGCCTGCTGCTTGAAGTACTGCTCGAACGTACAACCCGGGTTGCGGGGATCGCCAGGGAAATCAAGGTAGGTCTGGGGCCCGGCCGTCACCAGATCTTGAGCGGTCGGCGCCGACTTGATGACAAGGTCGTCGTCAGCGTCGCCGTCACCGACCGCCTTCAGCTGGACGTCCGGGTTGCCCATGACCCAGTCGACGGTCGTCGGGAAGTAGCCTTCACCTTCGTAGTCGCAGTCCTCGGCTTGCTGTTTGAGCATCAGGATCGGCGCGTACTTGTCCGCCAACTGCTGCGCGTAGTCGGGAGCTTGGGCCGCCGCAGGTTTGGGTAACAAGAGGGGCGACACGACAGAGCCGAGCAGCAAGATTACTACTAGGGCACGCCATCCAATCTGGTGGACGACCGTCGAGATCGTCACCAGTCCAGACCTTCTTGTCATTGCCACCCTTTCAACGTCGGATCATGCCGGGTGCTGCATCGACCAGCGAGAAACGTCCTCGTTGCTGTCGGGCCCGATTGCAGGCATCAGGATAATCCCGTTTCCGGTTGCGGCCGATATCGTTCGGTGGCCTCGCGTCATTCCGGCGTGAGAATGCACGGGCGCGGACCGTTCGGCGACCGCTTCGATGGTCGCGCAGCCGTCCCGAGACATGCCTCCCGGCTCGTAGCGCACACGGCACCAGCGTAGGGTAACAGTGGATGCTACCCGGTCATAAAGACCGCGTGGCAGACGCGCGCCGATGCGCAATCTCGTCGAGGAGGTTCGCGACCAGCGCCGTCCAACCGGTCTGGTGACTGGCCCCGATCCCAGCTCCGTTGTCGCCGTGGAAGTACTCGTAGAAGGGGACGAAGTCGCGCCAGTGCGGGTCGGTCTGCATCACCTCGGTCCCGCCGAAGACCGGACGGCGGCCGTCGGCGTCGCGCACGAAGATTGAGATCAGCCGTCGCGAGAGATCGTCGGCGATCTCGCCGAGGTTGTGTCGTTCACCGGAGCCGGTCGGATACTCCACCTGGAAGCCCCCGCCGAAGTAGCGGTGCAGGTTGCGGAGGCCCATCACGAGCAAGTAGTTCATCGGGAACCAGATCGGGCCGCGCCAGTTCGAGTTGCCGCCGAACATGCCGGTGCTCGACTCCGCCGGCTCGTAGCGGACCGAGAGGACCTGACCGGCGACCTGGAGCTCGTAGGGATGGTCGAGGTGATAGCGGCTGATCGCCCGGATGCCGTACGGGCTGAGGAACTCGGCCGGGTCGAACATCCGAGCCAGGATCCGGCGGAGCCGGTCTTCCGGAACCAGGGTCAGCAGCCCCATCGGGCCGTAGGATGAAGTCCCCGGCACGGTCGCCAGGCCGGCCAGCTCTGGGTGACGCTCGATGTAGCGACGGGCGTGGGCAGTAAAGCTCGGGACACGATCCCGCATGTCCGCCGACACCGGGAACGCCGGCACGATCGGCAGCAGCCCGACCAGCGAGCGGACCTTCATGAGCACGCTGCGGCCGTCCGGGAGACGAAGGGCGTCGTAGTAGAAACCGTCCTCCTCGTCCCAAAGTGTCTGCGCGCCCTCGCTCAGGCCGTTGAGGGCGCCGCCGATCGCCATGAAGTGCTCGAAGAACGTGACGATCAGGTCCTCGTAGGCCGGGTCCTCCGCCGCGAGCTGGAGCGCGATCCAGCCCATGCCCAGACAGTAGGTCGCCATCCAGGCCGTGCCGTCGGACTGCTCGAGGCGCATCCCCGCCGGCAGGGCCGTGCTGCGGTCGATCACCCCGATGTTGTCCAGCCCCAGGAAGCCGCCCTCAAAGACGTTGCTGCCATCGGCATCCTTGCGGTTCACCCACCAGGTGAAGTTGAGCAGCAGCTTGTGGAAGATTCGGGCCAGGAACTCCCGATCGACCTCCCCTGTCATGCGCTGGTCTCGTCCGGACAGCGCCCGCGCCGCGAGGACGTGGACGGGCGGGTTAACGTCGCCAAAGGCCCACTCGTAGGCCGGGAGCTGGCCGTTCGGGTGCATGTAGCGCGTCTGCAGCATCAGCAGGAGCTGGTCCTTTGCGAAGGCGGGGTCGACCAACCCAAAGGCGACGGTGTGGAACGCCAGATCCCAGGCGGCGTACCAGGGGTACTCCCACTTGTCGGGCATCGAGATCACGTCGCCGTTGCTGAGGTGCCGCCAATCCCGGTTGCGTCCGTGCTTGCGCGCCTCCGGTGGTGCCGGCCCGGCCGGGTCCCCGCGGAGCCACTCCGTCACATCGTAGCCGTAGTACTGCTTGGTCCAGATCAGCCCGGCGAGCGCCTGTCGCTGGACGAGCGCCTCGTCCGCCGAGAGTTGCCCGCCGGCCAGCGCCGCGTAGAGGCGGTCGGCCGCCGCGATCCGTTCCTGGAAGACCGTCTCGGCGTCCGCGAACGGCGCAGCTGACCGTTCCGGCGAGAGGCGCAGCCAGGCGGTCTCCGTCGCGCCCGGTGCGATCGTCCACGCGTACCAAGCCGCCGCCTTCGTCCCCACCCGCTCAGGGTTGACGGCATCCATCTGGCCGTCGACGACGGTGTTGCCGATGCCATCCTTGACGTATCGTGTTCGGTTCTCCCCGCCCCAGAGCCGCGCCGCGTTCGTCTCGTTCTCCGTAAACAGCAACTCCGGGCCCCCCCGGCACGCCAACCAGCGCTCCCCCAGATCCGGGTGCATTCCCCGCACCCACCGGACCTCGTCCCCCGGCGCGCCCGGGGCCGTCCCATCCGTGAGCTGCGCCCCGCGGCCGTCGTGACCCCAGGCCCAGGTGTTGCGGAACCACAGCGTCGGCAGCAGATGGAGCGGGGCCGCCTCTGGGCCACGGTTGGTCGCCGAGATGCGGACCAGGATGTCGTCCGGCGCGGCCTTGGCGTACTCGACGAGCACGTCGAAGTAGCGGTCCTCGGCGAACACGCCGGTGTCGATGAGCTCGTATTCCGGTTCGAGCCGGCTGCGCCGCCGGTTCTCCTCCACCAGGGCGGCGTAGGGGAAGGGGCGCTGCGGATACTTGTAGAGCCCCTTCAGGTAGGCGTGGTCGGGAGTCGCGTCGAGGTGGAAGTAGTACTCCTTCACGTCCTCGCCGTGGTTGCCCTCGCTGCCGGTCAGGCCAAACAGGCGCTCCTTCAGGATCGGGTCCCGTCCGTTCCACATCGCGACGGCGAAGCAGAGTCGCTGCCCATCGTCCGAGATGCCGAGCAGCCCATCTTCGCCCCAGCGGTACGCGCGCGAGCGGGCGTGGTCGTGAGGAAAAGAATCCCAGGCTTCGCCGGTCGCCGAGTAATCCTCTCGGACCGTCCCCCACTGCCGATCACTCAGGTATGGTCCCCAGCGCCGCCAGGCCGGGTCGATCGCAGAGTCCGGGACAGTCGGTCCCGGCGAACGCTCGCGCACGGAGTCGGTCATCGTTGGTATCTCCTCGGGCGATCAGCATAGGTCCTTGACAATCCAAGTGGGCTCCGCTCACTGAAGACCACCCTATATCACGGGCCCAAGTGTCCTCGGAAAACCTTGAACCGTGCCGACGGATTCGGCTCCAGAGCGCCCGAAAGGGCAAGGATGTCCACTTCTGAGAGCATCCCCGTTACCTCCGAACCCATCGGAGTAAAGGTGGCAAGGACCGACTCAGGAAGGTCGGCGAGGTCCGTCACTGGATTTCGCCGCCGGCATCCTTGTTGACCAAGGGGTCAATAGTCCGAATCGCGCCGTTGGCAACGGGTTCCTTTATGGCCGGCACCATGTCGCCCGAGAACAGGCAGGTCCCCGGCGAGAACGCGTGAAAGCCGGTCGCACAATCCCTGGAGGGAGGAATCCTGAGGTCTGGGCTCGGCCCCTTTCTCCTAGATGAAGTACACCAGCTTGTCCCAGAACCAGTCCTGCACCCGGTTCCAGCCCCCCTCCGGCAACTGCGCCGGCTCGGAGCGCGAGATGGCGTCGGCCACCATCACCTGATGCGCATCGTCGGCAACACCGGCATCCTCAAACATCAATGCGATCTCATGGTTGCGATAGAGCGCCCATGAATCGAAATTGATCGTGCCGATCACCACCCGGTTGTCGGCGACAATGACCTTCGCGTGGATGATCGTCTCGTGCTCATACACCACCACGCCCGCGTCGAACAGGTCGCCGTAGTTGTGCTGCACGGCATCTCGCGCCTGCGTCACGTTCGAGTCGCCTGGCAGGACCAGGGTGACATCCACCCCGCGCTCCCCTGCGTCGATGATGCGGTCAATCATGTCGGGGTCGGTCATGTACGGATTGAGGATCTCGAGCCGCTCCTGCGACTGCTCGATCACCTCGGCCATCGCCTGCGTGCCCGGCACGAACCCGCCCGGCACGTTGTGCAGGAACGTCGCCGGGATCGCCCCCGGAGCGTCCGGCACGGGGAAATAGCGGTCGAGCCCGGACGCGGGATTCGGACCGCCGAGGGCATGGAAGCTCGTCAGGTACGCCAGCTGCATCTGCCGAACGACGTCGCCGGTCACACGCACGTAGGTGTCGTGGTAGCTGCCGTCGAAGAAGTGGTCCTCGAAGCCGGCGCCGCCGACCCAGCCGATTTTCCCGTCGATGACCAGCATCTTGCGGTGGTCGGCGTTGCCCACCTCGTCCTGCCAGGGGTCGAAGCTGCGATCGCCGAGGAGGCCGTCCCGGTCGATCGGAAAGATGTCGTTGACGACGACCTCAACACCTATCGCGGTCAGCTCCTCGAAGATGGGTTTGGACTTGTCATTCACCTTCGCGCCGTAGCGATCGACGATCATGCGCACCTCGACACCGGCCGCGACGCGGTCCTTCAGGATCGAAATGACGCGATCGGACACCTCGCCCGGCGTCATCGTGAACATGAGGATGTGGATTGACGACTCCGCTGCCGCCATGTCTTCCCCCATCCGTGGGAAGAACTGGGGGCCATCCGAGAAAAACTCGACCGAGTCGGCAGTGGACGGTGCCAGCGGGATGGCGAGGTCGGGGATGGTGACATCATCCTGGCTCAGGAAGTCCTCGGTCACCGCCTGCGCCTGGCCGGACCTGACGGCGTCCGCGGGCGGGGGCCAACTGTCGTGCTCCTCGAGGCGGAGCACGAAAAACCAGGCGAGGAAGAGAATCACCAGCAACAGGCGCAGGAACACCGACCAGCCACGCCGCAGCCATCGCCGCCAGCGAGGCGTCTGTGCACGTGTGGGCTGAGTCTCAAGCCGGCTTCCGTTTGGTAGAGTCGACTCGATTGCTGCCATTCGTGCTCCGATGCTGGGTGTGAGCGCATCATAAGGTATGTCGCCGAGCGGATCGTCGACCACGTTCTCTACGCGACGTCCGCTACACGGTGGCCGAGACCCACTGCGATGAGCATGGCCAGCGCACAGTCGACCAGCAGGACGCGGAAGTGGGCCATGGAGATCTCCGTTGCTCAGATACAGGGATAGGACACCTGCAACGTGGGCCCCGGGACCGGAACTGCCAGCCGTGCCTGGGGTCATTCTGCCACCAGCCCCGAGTCATGATCGCTTCTCCAGGCTGGAGATCGGGCAGGGTACCCATCACGGTCATGAGGCGGCCGTCTGCACGCGCCCCGCCTGTCTCACTGATGATTGGTGCTACGGGACGGCGCGCAACCGCAACGTCGTGCTCCGGATTTCGATAGGAAGCCCGCTCGACCAACCCGCGGAAATGGAGCCGGCGCAGCTCGGTACCGGATCGGTTGGGGTGGCATGGCTGGTGGGCAAGCATGGTCACGTCGATCCCTCCGGGTGGAGACAGGCCACCAACCACGAGCAGCACTAGCTGGCGCCGGATTCGTCCGGCAAGGTCGAAGCGGAAATGCGAAGGAGTTCGACGGCTGGCGGCTCGAGCAGGAGGTCGCTCAGGTCACGTGCCCAGTTCCGAGTGCCGGCTTCTCCGCCCACGCCCTCCTCACGGAAGACGTCGAAGACTTCGAGCGTGGGCAGGAGCACCTCGACCTGGAGGGCGGCGCCTCCGGATGCCCGGGTCAGGGGGATCAGGAGGCGCGCCTGGAGCCCACTGTCCCGCGCCGCCTCGACTTGATGGCGGAGCAGGTCCAGCGCTATCTCGGTCTATCGGTGGATCGCGTAGGAAAACCGTGCAGATAAGGGGTATGACGCTGACGCTCGGTTCCGGGGATTATAGGTCTCTGTCATGGCGTCACCACCCCTGTTCATCTCGCTCGCCGCCCAACTCGGCAACGCACGTAGCGCCCACAGCACCAAGGTGCCTCACACGCGACGACAGGTCCAATAGTTCCGTCACGCGTGATTTGCCGATCTGGTCGGGGCAGGGCTTGCCCTGCCCGGTCGCCGTCCGCGATGCGCCCCGTTCGGACCGGGCACCGCCAGCGGATGCCCCGACAACGGCGCGCCCAACGGCAAATGACGGTTGACGGCCCAGTAGTGGTCCGTCACACGTGATGTGCCGATCTGGTAGGGCAGGGCAAGCCCTGCCCGGTTGCCCACCGCGACGCCCGTTTCGGGAGCCGGGCACCGCAAGCGGATGCCCCGACCACCCCAATCCGGCCCGCGAATGAGCGTTGACAGACCACTAGGTGGGTCAGGACTCTGCTCCGTCCTGCACGATATCGCCACAGGCCAAATCAGTGATTCCGCCAGCTTGCGCTATGTTGCTCCAGGCCGCGTTTCGACCGGAGCTATCTTGGCCCTGGGGAGAGCTCACTAAGCCTCTGACCGCCGCCAAACCGCCAGCCGATCAGGGCCGACCTGGATGACTCCCGTGACGCGGCGGGATGCCGCCACCGGGACTCGCGGGGCGATCTCTCCCGAGGGATCTATCCGCGTTCCTCCCCACCGGTGCTTTGGCGAGTACCTCTCGGCGGTGAGGCGGGACGGGTGCGGACGGGATCCGGGGAAGCCGGCCGTTTAATCGCCCCTAACCTGCTCGATGGGTTCGGGCGATCGCCTTCGAACGCGGTTCGACGCGACGCTGGCAGGGACCGGTCCCCTGATCCTGTCGGGACTGGCCGTCTGTGCGGCCTGCGGGAGCGGGTCACGGCGACAGCACCATGTCGGCGGCCAACCGCGGCGCTTGAGTGTGGCGGGTCGGTCAGAGTCGGTAGGTCGACCGGCGGCAGCGCTCCGGTTCAGGGGATTCGACTGCCCGAAGCGCTGTGCCTGAAGGGATCTCTGCAGATAGAGGACCGCGCTCCGAGGCGCCTCCGAGACGGTTGGTGACCGCCCCCGGTTGGGTCCGATAGCGGCGCAGGGACCTGTGACGTCGTTCTTGCACAGACCGTGCGGTCGTTTGCGGGTCGATATACGTTGACGAGCCCCAGGCGCTACCGGGTGGCGCGTGGGTTCACCGCACCGCTGTTGACCTAAACTGGAGGTCTCCAGGCGATCGTTGCGCGCATTGATCCCTGTTGCAGGACTTCCGTGCCGACCCGATGTCCGCCGACCGGAGCCGCTCGCCGCGCCCTGTCCCTCGGACCGGGCCGCCGGCACGCCCCCGTCCGCCCCCTTGACCAGCTTGGTCGGACGGGAGCGCGAAATCGAGCAGGTTGCTGCCCTGCTGCGCCGTCCCGACGTGCGCCTGGCCACCCTGATCGGTCCGGGTGGCGTCGGCAAGACGCGGCTCGCGCTGCGGCTGGCCGCGGACCTCGCCGGCGACTATCCCGACGGCGTCGTCTTCGTGCCGCTGGCCCCGATCGGCGACGCGGCCGTCGTCCCGTCCGCCATCGCCCAGGCGCTGGCGGTCCGCGAATCCGGCGACCGACCGCTGCTCGACGCGCTGGCGAGGTTCCTGCGCGGACGCCGCTTCTTGCTGGTCCTGGACAACTTCGAGCAGGTCGTCGGTGCGGCGCCTTCGGTGACCGCCTTGCTGGCCGCCTGCCCCGACCTCAAGGTCCTGGTGACCAGCCGCATCGCCTTGCGCGTGCTCGGCGAGCAAGAGTTCCCGGTGCCGCCGCTGGCGCTGCCCGACCCGGAGCGGCTGCCGCCGCTGGCCGAGCTGGAACGGACCGAGGCGGTCGCCCTCTTCGTCCAGCGGGCGCAGGGCGTCCGACCGGACTTCGTGCTGACCGCGGAGACGGCCCCGGCCGTCGTCGAGATCTGCCGCCGCCTCGACGGGCTTCCGCTCGCGATCGAGCTCGCGGCCGCCCGCAGCAAGGTGCTTTCGCCACCCGCCCTCGCCGCCCGCCTGACGAACCGCTTGCAGGTGCTGACCAGCGGGCCGCGGGACCAGCCCGTTCGCTTGCAGACGATGCGGGCCGCGATCGCCTGGAGCTACGACCTGCTGTCCGACGAGGAGCGGTCCCTCTTCCGCCGCTTCTCGGTCTTCGCCGCCGGCTTTACGCTGGAGATCGGCCGAAGCCGTGTCGGGCAATGGCACGGGGAGCGAGAGGGGCGGGGCGACGACGCCCCACCCGTCACCCTCGAACGTCCTCGACGCGCTCTCGTCGCTCCTCGACAAGAGCTTCCTCCGGCAGATCGGCGACGTGGCGGACGAGTCCCGGTTCGCGATGCTGGAGACGATCCGCGAGTACGGGCTTGAGCAACTGGCGGCGGCCGGCGAGGAGGCGGAGACGCGGCGGCGTCACGCCGTCTGGTACCTGGCGCTGGCGGAGGAACTCTGGCCGATCCTTCGGCGCCGGCTCGGACTTCGCCCACCTCATCAACCGTTTGGAGTCGGAGCACGACAATTTGCGGGCCGCCCTCGACTGGCTGGACCGCAGCGGCGACCGCGGGTCCCTCCTGCGACTGACGGGCGCGCTCTTCGGGTTCTGGTATTTGCGTGGTCACCTTCGGGAGGGGCTGTCCTGGCTCGAGCGCGCGCTCTTGAGCGGGGACGACGCGCCGACCGCGGTCCGGGCGCAGGCGCTGCTCGGAGCTGGGATGCTGGCCCACTACGCGGCCGACGACGCGCGCGCCGTTCCCTGGCTGGAGGAAAGCCTCGGGCTCTACCGGACGGCCGCGGATCGCTGGGGGCAGGCCTTTACGCTCACGATCCTCGGCATCGTCGCCGAGGACGCCGGCGACTACGACCGGGCCGCCGCGCGCTTCGCCGATGGCCTGGTCCACGCCCGGGCGGCGGACGCTCCGGTCGAAACCGGGCTGCTGCTCTTCCATCTCGGCATCGTCGCCTGGGGCCAGGGCGACCGCGAGCGGGCCGGCGGGCTGCTGAACGAGGCGCTGGCCGTCCAACGGGCGGCGGGCGACCTCGCCTACGGCGCCGCCGAATCGCTCGCGTTCCTGGGCCTGTTCGCCTGCGAGCAGGGTGACCTCGCTCGATCCGTCGAGCTGCAACGGGAGAGCCTGTCGCTCCACCTGGAGATGGATTCCAAGGAAGTCCTGGCGGTCAACCTGGCCAACGTGGCGATGCTCGCCGTTGCTGCCCAGCGGCCGGCGACGGCGGCCCGTCTCTTCGGGGCGGCCGTGGCGCAGCGGGAATCGATCGGCAACCCGTTCAAGCTGCCGGAACGCGCGGTCTACGACCGGGCGATCGACGCCGCGCGGACGGCGCTTCCCGACGACGACTTTGCGGGCGCCTGGGACGTCGGGCGCGCGCGCTCGCTGGCCGAGGCAGCGGCCGATGCCTTCGCGGCGCTCGACGAGATCGGGAGCCGGGCAATGGCCGACGAACCGTCGCGCCCGGCTCTGGTGGCCCCGGACTCCGCCGCCGGGCTCACCGCCCGCGAGCGGGACGTCCTGCGGCTGCTCGCCGCCGGCAAGAGCAACCGGGAGATCTCCGAGGCGCTCTTCATCAGCGAACGGACGGCGCGCACCCACGTCGGGAACATCCTCGGCAAGCTCGGCCTGCACAGCCGGGGTGCCGCCGCGTCGTATGCCTTCCGGCACGGGTTAGCCTGACGCCTTCCGCCGACCGGCGGCCGGCTCCTCCTACGTAAAACTGCATAGACCGGCTCCGACGCCGTTGCGACGCCGAATACGGCGTTCCGCCGTTGCGCGCACCGAGTGGGGCGGCCACGATGGCGGTGGTCCCAACGAACCCTGGAGCGGTGACCGGTCGCCGCGGCGGTGGCTCGAACGGGAAGAGGAATTGATTGGCGCGTAGCGTATCGAGAGTGTAAGCGGATACCGATCGAAGGGGGTGTTCTGCCATGTTGTCGACCGCTGGCCTGGCGCGGATCAGCGCCCGCCGCCCATGGTTCGTCGTCGTTTCGTGGGTTGTCTTGCTCGTCCTCTCCGTCGGCATCGCCGCCACCGGCCTCGGCGACGCGCTCACGACCGACGGCGACTTCACCAACCGGCCGGAGTCGGTTCGGGCCGACGAACTGCTCGCGGAGCGGCTGCGCGGCGGTTTGGACGAACCGGTGACCGAGACCGTCCTCGTCCGCTCCGAGACCCACACCGTCGACGACGCCGCCTTCCGGGAGGTCGTCGAGCAGACCGCGGCCGACCTGCGGGCGCTGCCGGAGGTCGTCGCCGACGGCCACCACCTACTACGACGCCGTCGCCGCCGGCGCCCCGGGCGCCGAGGGGCTGGTGTCGCCGGATCGCGGCACGACGCTGATCCCGGTCACCCTCGTCGGCGACATCGAGGACGCCAGCACGCACGTCGAGGCGTACCTGGCCGCCGTCGCGGCCCAGAACCGCGACGGCGTTCGAGTCTTGACGGTGGGCGAGCTCTCTGCCGGCGAGGAGTTCACCAAGCTCGCCGAGAGCGACCTCGTCAAGGGCGAAGGGCTCGGGTTGCTGGCCGCCCTCGTCGTCCTGGTCGTCGTCTTCGGCGCGCTCGTCGTCGCCGGGGTGCCGATCGTCCTCGCCATCGCCTCGATCATCGTCGCGGTCGGGTTGACCGCCGTGCTCGGGCAGGTCATGGACCTCTCCTTCTTCATCGTCAACATGATCACGATGATCGGGCTCGCCGTCGGCATCGACTACGCCCTGTTCATCGTCTCCCGCTACCGCGAAGAGCGACGACGCGGCTGGCCGAAACACCAGGCGATCGAAATGGCCGGCGGCACCGCCAGCAAAGCGGTTCTCTTCTCCGGCACCACCGTCGTGCTGGCGTTGCTCGGGCATGTTCCTGATCCCGACCGTGATCTTCCGCAGTCTCGGTGCGGGCGCGATCCTCGTCGTGGTCGTCGCCGTCGCCGCGACGCTGACGCTGGTGCCGGCCCTCCTGAGCATCCTCGGCGACAAGATCGACTGGCCCCGCCGTCCCCGCTACGACGCCGCGACCGCAGCGAAGCAGGCGGCGTACGACCACGAGACGATCCACGCGCGGGTTCTGGGGCCGGCTGACCCGGCTCGTGATGGCCCGCCCGCTCGTCAGCGTCGTCCTCGCCGCGGGGCTGCTCGTCGCGGCCGCGCTGCCCTACGCTCGATCTGCACCGCGGGCAGGCGGGCGTCGAGTCGTTGCCGCCGAGCGACCTGAGGACCGCCTACGACGCTCCTGATCCGCGACTTCCCGGCCGGGCGGCTGGCGCCGGTCGCGGTGGTCGTCGACGGCGCCGCGCACCGACGACCGTCGAGGCCGGGATCGACCGGCTGGTCGCCTCGCTCGGGCAGGACCCGGTCTTCGGCCCCGCCGAGCCGGTGCAGTGGAACGGCGCCGGCGACCTCGCGCTGCTTGCGCGTCCCGCTGACCGGTCGACGCCAGTTCGCCAGCAAGCGCTGGCGGCGGTGGCGTCCTGCGGGATCGAGCTGATTCCCGTGGCGTTCGCGGATGCACCGGGCGAGGTGCTCGTCGGCGGCGCGCCCGGCCGAGAACGCCGACTTCGAGGCGGTGGTCCGCGACTACACGCCGATCGTCTTCGCCTTCGTGCTGGGGTTGAGCTTCCTCCTCCTGATGGTCGCCTTCCGCTCGCTGGTCGTGCCGCTGAAGGCGATCATCATGAACCTGCTTTCGGTCGGCGCCGCCTACGGGCTTGCTGGTGCTGGTCTTCCAGAAGGGCTACGGCTGCACGGGGTCTTCGGGTTCCAGCAGACGCCGACGATCGAGAACTGGGTCCCGATCTTCCTCTTCTGCGTCCTGTTCGGGCTCTCGATGGACTACCACGTCTTCCTGCTCAGCCGCATCCGGGAGCACTACGACGCCAGGCCCACGACAACCGGGAGTCGGTGGCGGTCGGCCTGCAATCGACCGCGAAGATCATCACCGGCGCGGCGCTGATCATGGTCGCCGTCTTCGCCGGCTTTGCCAGCGGGCAAGCTGGTGATGTTCCAGCAGATGGGCTTCGGGTTGGCGGTCGCCGTGATGCTCGACGCCACGATCGTCCGCTCGGTCCTGGTCCCGGCCAGCATGGCACTGCTCGGGCGACCGCAACTGGTACCTGCCGCGCTGGCTGGGCTGGCTGCCCGACCTGCGGGTCGAGGGGACGCCCGTCGCCACGCCCGTGAGCGCGCCCGAGGTGAGCCCGGCCGACTGACGATACGACCAGCGGAACGATCGGCCGGGTGACGGAAGTCTCGTCGCCCGGCCGATCGGACCCGAAATTACGACGTGGCTGCGGCGCGAGGTCGGATCTCCCGGGGGGTCGCCAGGCGCCTAAGACGGCGGAGTCACGGCACGGGGTCGCCGGGCTCGGGTGTCCAGCGGTCCCGGCGTGTCCGCCTAGAGCGCTCGTCGGAACGGTTGACGCGATGCTCCTGCCGCCCGGGGCTCACGGCCCAAGGTTGGCCCGGACTGAACCGGACAGCCACTCCGAGGCAAGCGGCGACACCGGCCAAGGTTCTCGACGAGCGCACTAACCGGCGAGACCAATGTCGCCCTCGACGGGCACTTGAAGACCGCCACGGCGCTGATAACCCTCTTGGAGGAGCGCGAATGAAACCACTGTAGAGCACCGCCAAAGGCGGTACTTCGGTTCCGCCATCGACACGCTCGACGAAGCCCTGGAGTCCCGCCCCGACTCGGGGTGGGCGTCCGTTCGGTTGGTTTCCAGCTGGGTCGCCAGCGGGTCCGTAGACCAGGCGCTGCCGGAGCCAGGGCCGCGCAGCGCGGTAAGCGCCACACCCGACAATCCGGCGGCTGCGCCGGATGAAGATCGGTATCTGGGTGAAGTGCAGGGAATTGGGGAAAGATGGCATCCGGTGCTCCTTGGCAGCCGGTACTGCGGCCGGAACAGAGGACGAGCGACTGATGCTCAATGCCCGATAGCGCATGCCCCCATCCTGCGCACGCTTTCACCAAGGGTCATCGCCGAGGCTTCCTTATCGGATGACATGTTTGGCAAGCGCTACCAGCATCGATTTCGCACGCAATTGGTGGCGACCGCTCACTGTGGCCCAGGGGGATCGTCCAGCAAGCCAGACTGGAGCGCGGCGGCCACCGCCGCAGTCCGGGTGTTCACCCCCAGTTTGTCGAAGATGTGCGCGACATGTCCTTGCACCGTGCGCGGACTGATAAAGAGATTGCCGGCAATCTCGCGATCCGTTTGGCCAGCGACGAGCAAGCGCAGGACCTCTACCTCGCGCAGGGACAGCAGTTCCTCTCCGCGCCGGACAGCAGCGGCGGTCGGCCTCGGAGCTCTGCGTCGACTTCAGCCAGCAAGTCGGCGATTGGCGTGGTCCTGCCCGCATCCCAGGCGGCAGCAAACTCCGGCTCGGACAGCGCCTCCCGGGCGGCGGCATGCGTTCGGCGCTGCTGCTCGTGGTTGAACGACATCGGTATGCCGACCGATTCGAGAACGGCGCTTGCCGCTCCCAGCAGGCGCGCCGCCCTGGCCGCGCGTCCGCGCGCCGCGGCAACTCCCGCCAGGCCAACAAGGGCGAAGGCGAGTCCCGACTGGTAGCCGTACGCCTGCGATAGGGAGAGGCACTCCTGACAGAGGCGCTCCGCCCGGTCCAGATCATTCCGCGCCAAAGAGGCCTGGGCAGCCAATCCGAGCGCGGAACCGCGGAGAACTTGATCCTGGAGCGCGTCGGCGCGTTCCAGCGCCTCCTCCCCAAGGGCGGCGCACCGCTCGATATCACCCCGACGGAACGCGGCATCGGTCAGGTTGACCAGACTCCAGACAATGAGTCGCTGGTGGCCGAGGTCTCTGGCCCGAGCCAACGCTTCGGCATACCGATCCCATGCTTCATGGTCGTCGTTCCTATATTCCGCCGCCCCGCCCAGGGCGATCGTGGTCGCGATGACCCCCTCTTCGTCGGCCATTCGCTGGTAGAGGGCCAGCCCCTCGGTCAACCACCCGGAGGCACGGGCGTCATCGGCGTTGTAGATCCCCAGCCACCCCGCGAAAAAGAGCCCCTTGGCCCGGACTTGAGCGGGCACATCCTTACCGATCGCGATCAAATCCGCGAGCCGTTCCCGGCCCTCCCCGAAGCGGCCGCGCAGGTACCAGAATGCCCCTAACGACGCGACAAGCCGGAAGGCGGACTCTGTGTCGCCCTCCTCCTGAAGCCAGCCGATGGCCGCCCGCAGATTAGAAACCTCGGTCTCCAAGTGATCGAGCTTGCCGCCATCGAACGGCCCCAGGGTAGCGGGCTCCGCAGAGGCCGCAAGATCGAGGCACCAGACCGCGTGACGGCGCCTCAACTCCGGCCCTTCCCCGCTTTCCTCCGTGCGCTCCAGCGCAAATTCACGGACCGTCTCCAGCATCCCGAATCGGGGCTCACCCCGTGGGCCGTCCGCGCCCCAGATCAGACTTTTGTCGGCCAGCGACGCCAGACCATCCAGCACGGCCAACCCCGAGCCATCGCCTTGCCCCGGCTCAGGCGGCTCCACCGGCTGGGACGCAACCGCTTCGGCCGCTTCCAGGCAAAAACCGCCGGAGAAGACCGCCATCCGCCGGAACAGGATCCGCTCCTCCTCGGCGAGCAGGTCGTGGCTCCAGGCGATCGCATTGCGCATCGTTTGCAGGCGCGACGGCTGATCCCGCGGTCCCCCCTTGAGCACCTCCAGCGGGTAAGACAGCCTGGTCAGGAGGGCGGTGGGCGACAGCACCTTGCTGCGGGCAGCGGCAAGCTCGATGGCGAGCGGCAGCCCATCGAGCCGGGCGCATATGGCGGCGACGTCGGCGCGGTTGGCATCCTGGAGGACGAATTCCGGCCGGACCGCACGGGCCCGCTGTACGAAGAGGGCAACGGCGGGGCTCTCCGCGATGCCGTCATTGGGATCCGGGCGCGAACCGGGCACCGCCAGTGGCGCGACCGCGTACTCCTGCTCGCCGGCAACGTGGAGCGGCACACGGCTGGTCACCAGCACCTTCAGCCCGGGGCAGGTCCATAGAAGCTGGGTCACATCAGGGGCCGCGGCCACGACCTGCTCGAAGTTGTCGAGCAGGAGGAGCATGCGCCGGCTCCCAATCGAGTACCGCAGCCGGTCGATCAGGGCACCTTCGCCGGTATCGCGGACGCCAACCACGCGGGCGATCGCGTCGATCACGAGGTCGTGATCGACTACCGCGGAGAGCGGCACGAACGCGGCCCCGTCCGCAAAATCCGGCTCCAGTTCCTCCGCCAGTCGCATGGCCAGCCGGGTCTTTCCTACTCCTCCAGGGCCGGTGATCGTGAGGAGCCGGACGGCATCATTGCCGAGCAACGCGCTCAGGTCGTCCAGTTCGCGCTCGCGTCCGACAAATGACGTCAGTGGTTGGGGCGGCAAGTCGAATGCGCGCGGCTCGAACCGGCCAGTAAACCGGGAGATCGTTCCGCGAGTCCTTCGATTGCCGTCGGCAGGCGAGGCGTTTAACATCCGCGATCCAGACCGGGGTTCTCCCCGACGACCGTTGACGAACGCAGACCACATCGACCGGACGTCCCACGCCCGCAAAGGCCACGGCGCTATTAGGCCGGGTCCGGCTCGACAAGCGCATTCTGCAGGGCGACCGTCACCGCGGCGGTCCGGGTGCTCACCCCGAGCTTGTCGAACAGGCGGGCGAGATGCCCCTGAGCGTGCGTGGACTGATGAACAGCGTAGCACCAATCTCCCGGTTGGTCTGCCCGGCCACCAGCAAGCGCAGAACCTCCCGCTCACGCGGGGACAGCCCAAACGCATGCTGAGGCGCGCTCCTACCGGCCTGGACCGTCCTGTGCCGGAGCCATTCCCGTGGTCAGCCGCTCGACAACGTCCGTGGCTTCTGCAAAGGTCTCGTCCCCGACCTGCGTTCCAGGCGGCACCAAATGCCTCCATCTCCCAGTGTTGACAGCGCCTTATCCAGCTGGGGCTGATACCAGGAGGTCAGCTGCAGGATCATGCTGCCACCGATCGACTCCTGGAACGCATTCGACGCGCCGAAAAGCTGGTGCGATGCCGGCGGGCGACCAAGCCGCCCCGTGCCTGTCCTGATTTGTGGACCGATATTGTTGGAACACTACCCGAAATGCGCGGGCGCCGGGCGGCAAATGCCGCCCGGCGCCCGGAACGATCTAGGAGGTTATTGCAGGTGCGGGATTCGCAAGCGGGCGCCGAAGCGTCTCTATATCCACGATGAAGGTATCGGCCTCCCCAAGCAGGACGTGGGGAGCGCCGGTTCCCGGGTCAGGGATTCCGCAGATCGCCGCGTACGCCCCGGGCTCGAGTTCCAACTCGACCCAGATCTCGCGGCCTGGTGAGAGGTTTTTCAGTTCGGACGTGAGGATCTCGACGCTGGCCGGGTCAGGAATACCCGCCTGAGGCGTTCCGCTATCCAGCTGGCTGACGAACGCCTGGACCTGCTCGACCGTCATCAACTCGGGCGTCCGGGCGAACGTGAGGGCGTGCTGCTGATCGACCGCGTTCGACAGGTGCCACACCTGGTTGCCGGCCGGAATCCGGTCCGGCAGATTGAGGGCGAACTCGGCGTATTCGACGGTCACATCCGCTACGGGATCAGGGAATGCGCCAGGAGTCGCGCTCGTGTTTTCGGTGACGGTCAGTGGGACGAATGGGTTCGCATCCCCGACGCCCACATACCAATCTCCGGGCTCGAGATCGAGGACGGCGTAGCCGGTCTCCCCGGCCTCGACGTAGAAGCCGCCGGTCGACACGATCTCACCGAACCAGGCCGGCGGGGTCGCACCGCCTTCGAGCAAGAGCGCGTTCAGCTCGTCGATGTGCACGCCAGGGGGCAGTTGGATCAGGTTCACGTCGCTGACCTGAGCCGGGCCGCCAGGAGTTCCCTGATTCTCGAGCACGATCAGGTAGCGGCCGGCCGGAACCTCATCCGGCGATTCGAACCCGGTATCCGTCGCGACCAGACGCAACTCGGGATAACCGAGGGCGGCTAGCCCAGATATGGGCGCAACGGGACTGGCGTCCTGGGCGAACGTGGTGACACTGCCGATCGTTGCCACCAGGAGCGCGAGGGTCAGCAAGCCGCTGACGATTCGGGCGATCGGACGTGAAGGGGTCGGTTTGCGGTGAAACAGGGGTAGTTTGGGAATCATCTTGTCGTCCTCCGCCGGCGAAATGCCGGGGCCAATGCGTGCAGCCATGGGAATTCCCTCGATGTGAACGGCTAGGCCGCGAGCGCGAGGCGAATCGCCTCCTCGCGGGCGGTCGACAGCGCGTCTTCTTGCCCCGCGCAGTTGGTCAGTGTCACTACGATCAGGTCGTCATCGGGATAGGTGATCATGCTGGCGGTGAATCCTGTCCCGCCGCCCCCTGCCTCCAGCCGTTCGCCAGCGTCGGACGGCGTCTGGACGACGCCCATGCCCCAGCCGATTCCGGCCAAAGGAGGGTGACCTGCTCGACATTGGGGATCCGGTCCACCTCTGGCTCGTCCAGCCACTGCGCAACCGTGTCATCAAGACCCCCTCGTCGACCAACTGGAGGGCGACGGTCGCGGTGAAGGGCTTGGCGACGCTGGTAGATCCTATGCCGGTCGGCAACCTTGAGGGGAACCTCCTGCTCGCCGTTGGCCTGGCCGGCCGCTCCCTTGTAGATGTTCTTACCGGCCTGCTCGACCCGGACGGCAACGCCCGGGAACCCGCTGGCGACGAAGTCAGCCAGGGCGGCATCGATCTGGCCCTTCAACGGGTCGGCGGCCGATGCTTTCTCCAGGCCAGGGGCATTCAGCGCGCCCAACTCGGCTCCCGAGATGCCGACGGCCGCGGCGACGCGGAGAAGGCTACGACGGCTGAGGAACGGCATCTGGGTGAGGAGGGACATGTTGGTGGAGGAGAAGACATTCGGTGCTCCTTGGCAACCGGCCCGAGGACCGGTAAGAGAACGAGCGGTCGACCGCTCGACGCCCGGTTGGGCATGGCCTCATCCTGCCTTGCCCCTCACCCAAGAACATCGCTGAGATTGCCTTATCGGATTACGTGTTTCGAGAATCTCGCGGCGACCGATTACTCACGTAATCGGCAGCGACCACTCACTGTGGGGAAGACGGATCGGCCAGGATGCCAGACGAGATGGCGGCCGTCACAGCGGCCGTGCGCGTGTTCACGCCCATCTTGTCGAACACCCGGGCAACGTGCCCCTGGGCCGTGCGGCGACTGATGAACAGTGTCTCCCCGATCTCCCGGTCTGTTTGCCCGGCCACGAGCAACCGCAGCACCTCGACCTCACGTGGAGAGAGGCCATACCGCCCCGAGCTGGCTCCACTGCGTGCATGGCCTATCCCGGCTGCTTGAAGCCCTTCGGCCACGGAGCGGGCCTCGGTGATCACGTCCTCCAACGTGAGAGCCTGCCCTGCCGCCCAGGCGGACGCGAACTCGCTCGCACCTAGCCACGTCCGTGCCTCCACTAGCCGAGGCTGGTACCAGGACCGCCGCATCGCGATCTGACTGGCGCCGATCGCATCCTGCATCCGTTCGGATGCCCCGAAGAGCTGGGCGCCCTGCACGTAGTGGCCATGTGCGACCGCGACGACGGCGAGCCCCGCGACCGTGCGTGCAATCGCCCGCCGATCGCGAAGCTCGGAATACACCTCCAGGCTCTGGGCCCAGAGCTCGGCGGCGCGTTCCAGTTCGCCCCGATCGTAGGCGACCACGGCAACGATCCCCAACGCCTCCGCTGTACTCCACTCCTCCCCGAGGCGGCGGGAGATGGCCAGCGCCTCCTCCCCATATGCCGCCGCCCCATCCAGATCGCCCATGCGGTGCGCGACATTACCGAGACTGTTCAACGTGCTGGCCATCCAGGAAAGGTCACCGGTTGACCTGAAGAGCGCGAGCGCGTCGCCAAGCCAGGATATCGCCACCGTATCTTCGCCCCGATGGCGAGCCACCCCGCCGAGGCCAAAGAGGGCCCGGCCCTGGTTCGTTGGATCACCGCCCGTTCGCGCCAGCGCCAGGCCCTCTTCGTGCCAGGCGCTGGACCGGTCGAAGTCGCCGAGCACCGAGGCTAGGATGCCGGCCCCAAGCAGGGCCACGTCCCGCACTCCGGCCGGATCGTCAGCACCGGCCGGCAGGGCCAGTGCTCGCGCCAACCAGCTCACTCCCTCCTCGAAATGGTTGTGGAAAAACCAGAATGGCCAGAGCGCGCCCGCCTGCCGCAACGCAGAGACAGCGTCGCCCTGGGCGATGTACCAATCGAGTGCCAACCGGAGGTTCGGGTGTTCCGACTCCAACAGGCTGAGCCACATGGGCTGGGTTGGCCCCATGTCGGGCTCCGCCTGCTCGGTCAAGGCGAGATACCAGGCCGCGTGCGCTGCCCGGACGGAGTCTTCCTCGCCGCTCGCGGCCAGCGTCTCCAGCCCGAACTCCCGGATCGTCTGCAACATCCCGAAGCGCGCGTCTCCGCGGAACCCCTCAACCTCCTGTAGGAGACTGCTGTCGACCAGCGCCGCGACGGAATCGAGAACGGAGGTGAATGGGGGTAGGTGATCTTCTGCTGCTCTCCCGTTCTCCCCCTTCGTCTCGCCCGCCGCTACCGCATCGGCCGCATTCAGCGTGAATCCGCCGGCAAAGACCGCTAGCCGACAGAAGACCCTGCGCTCCTCGGCGGAGAGGAGATCATAGCTCCAGGCAATCGCCGCCCGCAGCGTCTGCAGGCGCTCGGGCTGGTCCCGCGGGCCGCCACTCAGCAGGTCCAAGCCATGCTCGAGCCGAACCTGCAGAGCGGTCGGCGACAGCACCTTGCTGCGCGCGGCGGCCAGTTCGATCGCCAGCGGCAGCCCATCGAGCCGGCGGCAGACGGCCGCGACCGCGTCGGCGTTCTCCCGCTCCAGGGCGAAGGTCGGACGGACCGATCGGGCCCGCTGCACGAAGAGCGTGACCGAGGGGCTCGCCTCCAGGTCGTCGATCGACGTGGTCGTGGCGACCGGTACTCCGAGCGGCGGCAGGGCGTATTCCTGTTCCCCCGACACATGGAGGCGGACGCGGCTCGTCACCAGCGCCTTGACGCCGGCGCATGCGGCCAGTAGGCGCACCACGGTCGGCGCGGCGGTAACAACCTGCTCGAAGTTGTCGAGCACCAGGAGGAGGTGACGCTGGCGCAGGAGGAGGCAGAGGCGATCGAACTGGGAGCTGCCGCTGACTTCGCGCTCGCCGAGCGCCTGGATAATGGCGCCCGCTACCAGAGCGGGATCGGTAATCGCGGCGAGGGAGACGAAGGCGACGCCATCGGGAAATTCGGGCGCCAGATTTTCTGCCAGCCGCATCGCCACCCGGGTCTTACCCACGCCACCGGGCCCTGTAATGTTAAGGAGCCGCACCACATCGCTGCGAAGCAAGTCGCTCAGGTCGTCCAGCTCGCGCTCGCGCCCGACAAACGACGTCAACGGCTGGGGCGGCAGGGCGAAAACGCGCGATTCGAGCCGGCCGACAATCCGGGAGATCGTGCCGCGAGACCCTCGGTTGTCGCCGACCGGAGACGCGCTCAACATCCGTGATCCAATCTCGATCCGTGCGGGCGAATTTCCCTGAGGCGCCCAATGAACGAGGCCCCCGCCGGCACGGTGCTACTCGGCCGCTTCAGGCTCGACCAGCGCGTTTTGCAACGCGATCGTGACGGCGGCGGTCCGGGTGCTCACCCCGAGCTTGTCTAACAGGTGGGCGACGTGCCCCTGGGCCGTGCGTGGGCTGATGAACAGCGTAGCACCGATCTCGCGGTCGGTCTGCCCGGCGACCAGCAGGCTCAAGACTTCGAGTTCTCGGGAGGAGAGACCAAATTTGGACTGGTTGGACGGGCTTCGCGCGGCGGTGTCCGCGCGCGCAGGTCTATCGTCTCGTTGGAGGCGCTCGGCGACCAGCGCCGTCTCACGGGCGGCATCCTCCACAGACAACATCTGCCCGGAGTCCCACGCCCTCGCGAACGCCTCCGCCCCGAGCGTCGCCCTGGCCTCCTCCAGACGAGGGAGATACCAATCGCGCAGGGTCGAAATCGTGCCGCCAACCGTCGTCCGCACGGCGTCGGATGCGCCGAACAGCCGGGCTGCCGGTTCGTACTCGCCACAGGCGACGGCGATCGCGGCCACACCGGCCGCGATCTGTCCGGTCGCCCGCCAGTCGCGGTACTCCACGGAGGTCGCCAGGCTCTCGGCCCAGTGCCGGGCTCCGGCGGCGAACTCGCCGCGATCGTGGGCCACCATGGCGGCGACGATGAGCGCCGTGGCGACTCCCATGGAATTGTCGATCTGGCGGGCAATGGCCACCGCTTCGTTCGTGCGGGTCAGGGCGCCGTCCAGATCCCCCTGGCGGTGATAGACGTGGGCTTGGCCAATCAGCGTGATCATCGTCCAGGAGAGGTCTCCCGTCTCGCGGAAGAGCTCACGGGCTTCCAGATGGGCCGCGGCCGCTTCGTCGAACCGTGCCTGCAGCCTGGCCACCTCGGCGATGCCATACAAGGCGCGGCCCTGGGCATTGGGGTCGGACCGAGCCCGCGCCAGCGCCAGCCCTTCCTCATGGCGAGCGCGAGCCCGATCGAGATCGCCGCGCGCCCAGGCCAGGACGCCGCTGCCGAACAGCACCGGAGTGCGGAACTCGTCCGCCTCGTCCCCTGGCAGCGCCAGCACCTGGTCCAGCCAGGAAGTCCCTTCTCGAGAATGGCCGCGGAAATGCCAAAACTGCCAGAGCGCGCCCGCCAGCCGCATCGCGGCCGTGCTGTCGCCGTGAGCGACGTACCGGCCCAAGGCAGCCCGCAGGTTGGGATGCTCCGACTCCATCAGGGCCAGCCACCCCGCTGGCGGCAGCGTCGTGTTGCCAACTCCGGTCTCGGCCAGCGTCACGAACCAGGCCGCGTGCGCGGCTCGGACCATTTCCTCTTCATCGCTGGAGGCGAGCAACTCGAGGCCGAACTCGCGGATGGTCTCCAGCATCCCGAACCGCGGTTCGCCACCGAGCCCTTCGACCTCCCGGAGGAGACTGCTGTCGACCAGCGCCGAAATCGAATCCAACACCGACGAATCGCGATCGTTGGGTTGCCACCGCCCATCACTCATGCCCGCGACTGCTTCGGCCGCGTCAAACGTGAAGCCACCCGCGAATACCGCCAACCGGCGGAACACCTGGCGGTCCTCCAGGGAGAGCAGGTCATAACTCCAGGCAATCGCCGCCCGCAGCGTCTGCAGGCGCTCGGGCTGATCGCGCGGGCCGCCGCTGAGCAGGTCCAGGCCATGTTCGAGGCGGGCTCTGAGGGCGTTGGGCGCCAGAACCTTGCTCCGTGCGGCCGCCAGCTCGATGGCCAGCGGCAGCCCATCGAGCTGGCGGCAGACGGCCGCAACCGCGTCGGCGTTCTCCCGCTCCAGAGCGAAGGTCGGGCGGACGGAGCGAGCCCGCTGCACGAAGAGCGTAACCGAGGGGTTGGCTTCCAGGTCATCGATCGAGGTGAACGCGGCGACCGGCACCCCGAGGGGCGCCAGGACGTACTCCTGCTCGCCCGATACCTGCAGGCGGACGCGGCTGGTCACCAGGGCCTTGACGCCGGCGCACTCGGCGAGCAAGCGCGCCACGGCCGGCGCGGCGGCGACGACCTGCTCGAAATTGTCGAGGACCAGGAGGAGGTGGCGCTGGCGCAGGAGGAGGCAGAGCCGGTCGAACCGCGATTGGCCGGTAACCTCGCGCTCCCCGAGCGCCTGGACGATGGCGCCCACCACCAGATCGGGATTAGCTATTGCGGCGAGGGAGACGAAGGCGACCCCATTATCGAACTCGGACGCTAGATCCTCGGCCAACCGCATCGCTAGCCGGGATTTACCCACCCCTCCGGGGCCGGTTAGCGTCAGCAATCGGACGGATTCGGACCGGAGCAAATCGCCCACCGCGCCAAGCTCGCGCTCGCGGCCGACGAACGAGGTAAGCGGTTGCGGCGGCAACGCAAAAACCCTCGACTCAGGCCGCCCGCCAATGCGGGCGACCGTGCCGAGCGGCGCAGGGTCGGTGAAGGTCTGGGCAGCGCCGGACATGGCAGATCCCGATCACGCATTGTCGCGTGACCGGGATCATACCGCGTTCTTCTATGTCAGGCCGTTTCTTTTGCGCTTTCCTCCATTTTAGCGGCCTAGTCACTACCGGTGATGGGGCTTACTCGTAGCGGAGCGCTTCCGCCGGGGCGATGCGGGCCGCTTGGCGCGAGGGCAGCCAGGTCATGAGCAGGGCCGCGGCCAGAGTGGCGGTGAGGATGATCGAGATCATGCCCCACGGAGCGGTGAATTTGGCATCCGCGGCGCCAGCGCTCTCGCTGGTGAAGAGGTTGTAGGAGAGGATCACGCCGAGGACCGTACCGGTGAGCGCGCCCATGCCGACGACGAACCCGGTCTCGATCAGGAAGCCGAGGGAGACCAGACCGCGCTGGAAGCCCAGGGCGCGGAGGACGCCGATCTGCTGGCGGCGCTCCACGACCGAGCGGAAGGCGATCACACCGACCGCCGCGACACCGACCACCAGACCCAGGGCCATGAAGCCTTCGATCAGGTGGGTGAAGCCGCTTTCCTCTTTCTGGGCGTCCTTCATCTCGTCCTCGATCGAGTGACCCTCGACACCGCTGCTGTACAGGGCCGATTCGATCGCCTTCGCGGTCGTATCGGCGGTGTCGGGATCAACGAGCGAGACGTAATAGGAGACGGTAGTCACATCGGGGTAGACGGCGTTGATCGTCGTCTGGTTGGCGTAGAGGCCGGAGAGCGACGAGACCTTCTCGTCGATGATGCCGATGATCGTCACGTCGTGGACCGATCCATCCGGGCCGGCCATCTCAACGGAGACGGGCGCGAAGGTGGTGTCGTCGGCGGTGAGATCGGTGAGCGCGAAGTCCGTGTCATTTCCGCCGAAGCCGCCCTGAGGGATCGCGAAGGCGTCGATCACCGCGACGTTTGGCTGGGATCCAGGGCCGCAACGATGTCGGCGTCGGTTTCGTAGCCATCGGCCCGCGCCTGGAAGCTGAGCGCGCTCTGCTCGATGAAGTCGTTGTCCATGCCGATGACCGGCCAGAGCTTCCACTCGTCCTCACCGGCGAGGCGCAGGGATGAGCTCACGGTATTGGGGTTCGTCGTCACCGCGGTCGCGTCGATGCCGGAGGTATCGACACCGGCATCGACGAGGGCGGCGTCGAAGTCGAGGATCTGGGCGCCGTTGCGGGAGTCGGCCCGCACTTCCCAGCCCGCGTTGGCGTCGTCGCCGTTGTTGAGCGCGCTGTAGTTGGAGTTCATCGTGGCGATCATGACCAGGGAGAAGACGATCAGGGAGAACATCGCGATCGTCATACCGGTGCGGCCACGGGCGGCGGACGGGTAGGCGACCGCCGTGCGGACCGCCGGCAGCGCGCCTTTGAACAGACCACCGACCTTGTTGACCCCACTGAGGAGGATGTCGGTGTTCTGCATCGTCAGGATCGTCGCGCCGATGACCATGAAAGTGCCGGAGAGGAAGAAGAGCTCGATATCGCCGTCCAACTCGCCCCAGATGTTGTTGGCGACCTTCTCCGGGATGAGCCACAGCACCAGGATGGCCAGGCCCATCAGGCTAAAGGTCGGGCGCGCCGGGACGCGGAAGGAGCGGAGAATCAGCGCCAGGCCGAAGGGGATCAGGCTCATCCCCAGGTAGAAGGGGGCGGCCGTTTCGCTGCTGAGACCGGACATCGCCAGGAATCCGCCACCGGCGAAGAGCACGACGCCAAAGACGAAGGAGCGGAGGCGGTGACTCTTGCTGCTCACGTCGGGGATGTCGCGGATCGCGGCGACGACGTTGAGCCGGCTGATCTTCCAGGAGGAGACCATGATGGTCAGGAAGGTGATCGTGACGCCGAGGCAGTAGGCGACCACCATGCTGCGCGGCTCGACATGGGGCTCGATCGGCACGAACTCGCCGAAGAGCCACTTCATCGCCTTGGCGATGCCGATCGCGGCGCCCACGCCCATCGCGGAGCCGACCATCCCGGCGAGCAGGGCGTAACCCGCGCCCTCGGAGATGAACTGCTGGTTGAGCTGCTTGCGCTGGGTGCCGATCGCCCGGGCCATGCCCATCTCCGAGCGGCGCTCGGCGGCGAGCATCGTGAAGATCAGGACGATCAGGAGCAGCCCGGCCATGATCGAGAAGAGGCCGAGGACCAGGAAGATTCCGGTGAACATGCCGGCGGTCTTCTCGCCCTCTTCGACGGCGTAACGCTTGATCGCGTCGACACCAAGGCCGGTGCCGTCCAGGGTAGGACGGAGGGCATCACTGACGTCGTCGGAGAGCTTATAGCCGTTGCGCACGTCGCCGGCGCCGGAGATCGCGACCGCGCTGAGCAGCCCTTCTTGCCCGGTCAGCTCCTGCACGGCGGGCAGCGGCATGACCATGCCGCCGTACTCGAGCAGGTCTTCGCGACCGCGGCGGTATCCGCTGAGGTAGCTGTTCTCCGCGATCGCGGCCACCGTGACCTGGTGCGGCTCGTTCTCGTAGAAGATCGTGACGCGAGTCGCCCACCGAGGCCGAGAGGTCGTCGGCCGCATGCTCGCTGAGCACGACGCCGTCCGGACCAATCGTGGTCAGGTCGATCGCCGAGCCATCGAGTGCCCGCAGCTGACCAAAGCCCTCGAACCGGGACGGATCGGCCCCGAGCAGCGTCAGGCTTGGCTCGGACTGCCTGGTGGTCTCGTTGGTCGCGGAGACGTGGGCCTCCAGGACGGGCATCACCCCGTCGACATCGGAGCTTCCCGCCAGCGCGTCGTCCACGACCGCCAGGGTGTCGTCCTCGATCGGGATGGAGGTGTCAAGGTTGGGGACCTCGTACTCGCTGCTGGCGACGACGAGCTGATCGACGCCACCCAGGTTCTTGTAGGTGTCGGCGGTCATCGAGTGGTGCAGCGTGTCGCCCGTGCCGAGGGCGGCGGAGATGATGAGGGTGCTGAGCATCAGTCCGACGACGATCAAGGTCGTCTGGGCCTTCCGCCGCGGGATGTTGCGCATGCCGAGCTTGAAGATGACCGGGCGCCGCCAGGCGATCCAGGCCACCCGCAGGAGACAGAGCCCCAGGATGACGAGGAGGACCAGCATCGTGCCGGCCATCGGGATGCCAAAGATGTCGTTCATGACGATGTGTTCCCTTCTGTGGCGCGATGAGATCGGGCGAGGATGAGAGCGGCGGGAGCCGCGAAGGTGAAGGTTTGGGAGGAAGGACGTGAGCACGTGTCGAAAAGGTGGGCGCCATCCGGGTGACGCCCGGGGTGTCATGAGACACCGTGTTGGCCTCGCCCGAGGCTAAAGACCCCGGGCTGACCCCAATAACCCGGCTGAAGCCGGCTGGGACGCCGGGCATTGGAACGCCAACTCCGTGCTCAGCCCCTTTAGTGGGCTTGTCTCACTCAGCCCGGGGTCTTTAGCCCCGGGCGACGCCTGGACGGGGTCTCGCTATGCCCCGGGCGGAGCCTGCACGGCGACACCCTTTGCCCCGGGCGGCAGGGACACGCGGTCGACCCTTCCAACCACCGCTCTACGCAACCGCCGCCGGCTCGCGCAGGGCCGCGTTCGCGACCGCCGCGGCCTGGGTCAACACGGTCCGGCCGGACTCTCCAATGACCTGTCCATCGCGCATGCGGACGATGCGATCGCAGGCCTCGCCGATGCCGGGGTCGTGGGTAACGAGGACGCAGGTGAGGCCATCGCGGCGGTTCAGGTCACGAAGCAGGCCCATGATCTCGTGGGCGGTACGGGAATCGAGGGCGCCGGTCGGCTCATCGGCCCAGATGAGGGCCGGGTTGTTGACCAGCGAGCGGGCGATGGTGACGCGCTGGCGCTGGCCGCCGGACAGCTCCGCCGGCCGGTGCTTCGCCCAGCCGTCCAGCCCGACTCGAGCCAGGGCGGCCATCGAGCGGGTCCGTGCCTCTTTGGGGGAGACGCCGGAGACCAGCAGCGGCAGCTCGACGTTCTCGACCGCGGAGAGGACAGGGAGGAGGTTGTAGACCTGGAAGATGAAGCCCATCCGCTGGGCACGGTAGGTGGTGCGCTCGCGGTCGCCCATCTTGGCCAGATCCATGCCTTCCAGCCAGATCTGCCCAGAGGTGATGTCGTCGAGTCCGGAGAGGGAGTTCAGGAGGGTCGTCTTGCCGCAACCGGACGGACCCATGACGGCTACCATTTCGCCCCGGCGGACCGAGAAGTCGACGCTCTTCAGCGCCTGCACCTTGTCCGAGCCGGTGGCGTATGTCTTGACGACCTGCCGGGCGGTGATGATGTTGTTCGGATCGAGCCCGGCGGAAGCGGCTGTGGTGTTCTTGCGTCCTTTGAGGAACATGTCGTGTGGCTCCTTAGCAGCAGTGCACTGCAATAGCGTGGAATCTGCCCCATCGGGGCCGCGGCCGGCTTCATACCGGCCACATTGCCATCGTGCGGTTCCATGACCGCGGTCGCACCCGTCGGATTACGCGATCCGACGACGCGTTTGGCCGAAGGTTGGGGCGGTGGCATACGCAGGTAGTGGTTGTGATGACGGGCGCGGTGCCAGGCGCACCGTGCGGATACCCAACTGGGACCGCATCCGGCGCGGCGCCGAGCGCACCCGGTGAAGGGCCGCACACCGCGACCCAAGAGCAATTGGACGTGCGCCCCAATCAAGCTCGTGTCCCAGCCAGATCAGGCCCAGCGACAGCAGCGCCGCCAGACCGATCAGGAGCACGCCGGCAGACGGCGACGGCACGAACAGCGAGTCGATCGGGGCGCGAACGCCAAAGATGGTCGTGCCTGCTGGCAGCACCCGCACGGGTTCCAGCTCGACGCTGGCCTCCATGTGATTCGCGACGGCGCCGATCGACGCGAACGCGAACAGCGCGGCACCGCCGCCAACAGGTAGAGCAAGCAAACGGACAGATCGGTGATTGGTTCGATACACCGCGACCGGCTGTGGGGAGTTCGGGGACGTCTGCATCTTCATCCTCCGGTTCGCCGTCGAGGCTCATGTCCCGGGTCGATCACCCTGGGCATGACACGATGATGCCTAGCCCCGGTGAGGCTGGGCACCGTCCGATTACCTGTTCGCATTACGCATATGGCGGTCTGGCCCAGGTACAGAATCTATGGGTAATAGCCGCCTACATTGGATAACCCGCTCAACGGGTACCGGGGACTGAAGTCCCCGGCTAAACCTACGAAGTCCCTCCGGGACTGGGAACGGGGCGGGCCGGTGATGGGCCGATCACGTTGCTAGCCGGTCTTCAGCCGGCTTCGTGGACCTAGCCCGGGCTCTTTAGGCCCGGGCGACCCCGAGACGGCGCCAACCTATTCGACGAGCGCCTCATGTAGGCAGCACCTACACGAACGATACTGCGTCGCGGGACGCACTAGGTATGTCCAACGCGTAATCGGCACGGTGTGCCGGCCTATCCGGCCCAGCAGGATGGAGCCATGTCCAGCGGGCATTCAGGTACGGATGCTCCCGCTCTGGAAGGCACGCCGGGAGGCCGGATTGGGCGACTCGATCGAGCGATCGAGAGCCGCTCATCGCGGCAAACCCGATCATCCGAAGGAATGACGCACATGAGCGATGGAACATTGCGGTTGGGATCTCTTTCATTGGGAAACCGGCTCACCCGGCGGCCGGTATTCGACTGGCGGGACGACGTCTCGCTGGTGCGGATCGGGCTGGCGACCGTCGGGCTCCATCTGTTCGACGACGCGTTCATCCAGCCGGAAGCGGGCACCTCGGCCGGCGACCATCTCGTCAGCGGTGGCCTGATGCTGGGCTTGCTGGCCGTCTTCGCCGCGATGTACCCGCGGCTTCGTCAGGCGACACGCGGCTGGATGTCGTTGAGCGTGGGCCTGCTGGCGTTTGGGGCCGGACTGGCCGTTCCCGGCTACCAGACGAAGCAGGATGGACCCTCGGGCAGCGATTTCACCGGGTTGGTCGCGACGATGGGTGGATTGTTGCTGGTGTTGGTCGGGGTGGCGATGATCTGGACGTCGCGGCGCACCGACGGTCGCTGGTGGTGGCGTGTCGTCCGCAGGGCCGCCATCGGGGTGGTCGCGGTGGTGCTGGCATTCCAGGTGCTCTACGCGGCAGGCTACGCCTACGTGATCACCCACCTACCGCGGGAATCGGTCGCGGCGGCGGATCTGGGCGCACCCCACCAAGAGGTGACGATCCGGACCGACGACGGACTCGACCTGGCGGGCTGGTACGTTCCTTCCCGCAACGGGGCGGCGATCGTGATCGTCCACGGCCGGATCAAGACGATCGAGCACGCCCGGATGCTCGTTCGCCACGGCTACGGGACCCTGCTCTTTGACTCGCGGGGCCGGGGTGAGAGCGAGGGCGATCCGAACTTGCTTGCCTGGGAGGGTGAGCGCGATGTGCGGGCCGCGCTGGAGTTCCTCAAGGCGCAACCCGACGTCGATCCCGAACGGATCGGCGGGCTGGGCCTCTCGGTCGGCGGCGAAACGCTCTTGCAGACGGCGGCACACACCAAGGACCTGCGCGCGGTCGTCTCCGAAGGCGCCGGAATGCGCTCAGTCAAGGAGTACGCCGACCTACCATCGAGCGCCGAACAGTGGATTGGGCTGCCACACGTCACCATGCTGACCGCCGCGACGGCGCTCTATACCGGCGGTATGCCGCCCGGGAATCTGATCGACCTCGTCGAGCGGATCGCGCCCCGGCCGGTCTTGCTCATCCACGCCGACCCTGGGCAGGGCGGCGAAATCCTGAATTCGGACTACGCCGAGGCGATCGGCGAAAGCGCCGCAGTCTGGGCGATCAGCGACGGCGGACACATGAAGGCGCTGAAAGAGCATCCCGCCGAGTACGAACGGCGGGTGATCTCCTTCTTCGATCAGGCGTTGAGCGAGGACTCTACTGAGGCGTAACCGTGGTCTAGGGAGCGACTCCGGAAACGCCGATGGACTCGTGGCTGCAGATAGCGGCCACGAGTCCTTTCTCCAGTTCCCGGAGCGGACAGCCTGGTTCGCGATCCGTCGATTACAGGCAAGTGATCCGCCAAGGGGACGTAGCCGGTTGGGCTGCGTCCCTAACCTCTTTTTTGCCCAGTGACCGGCGAACGAGCCGAGTGCCGGGTCCGATCACTGGGTTTAGTTGCCGAAACCGTACTTGCGCGTTGCGGTATCCAGTTGGCCAGGGGTTCCCAGGCCCAGCCGCAACCGCAGTGCTCGTCTGCATATCGGGAGCCAGGTTCCAAGCAGAAGTCCGGCTCACGGGAGCTACTTCAGAAGAGACCCTTCGACCGTCTTGCCGACCATCCGCACGACGCCATCAACCCTCGTTGCGGGGTACAGGTCCAGCTCGAAGCGAACGAGAGCTGTTGCCATCAGTCCTATCTGACAATCCCCGTCCCTGCGGGCATGGGTTTATCACAGACCTGCCTGACGAATTCGCTCCATCGTTGATCGGCTCCAGCGAGCGTTGCCGGTCCCGTCGCGGGCGCACCCGCGAATGGGTCCAGAGCCGGGGTGCCCGTTACGCCCCGTCCCACAGGCGGCACGACGCCCGGTGTCCGGACGACGCCGACTCGATCGCGCCGAACACCATCGCCAGGCTCTTGATGTTGTCGTGGCACTCGCCCATCGGCACCTCCCCGGTATCCAGAGCGCGCAGGAAGTCGTGCAGCGATCCTGCGATCCCCGACGGAGCCGGGACGACCTCGCCCGGCCGCGCCTCGGTCTCGGGTAAGAACCCGCCCCGCGCTACCACCACGTCCGCCACGGGCACGTCGTCTCCACCCTTCCAGATGGCGGTCCCGTCTGGACCGACCGCGCGCCACTCGCTGTCCCAGTCGGTGTGGTGCCCCTCGCTGCACCAGCTCCCGCGGTAGGTGTAGCGCACCCCGCCCGTCAGCTCGAAGATCGCCGTCGCGCAGGCATTGCCGCGGTACCAGCTCCACGGCGGGTTGAACTCCTCGCAGTAGACCGAGACCGGGTCGGCCCCGGAGAGGTACCGGGCGGTGTCGAACGCGTGGATGGCCATGTCGAGCAGCAGGGGGCTGGCGATCTCCAGCCGGTGGCCCCGCTCGCGTGCGCCGATGGAAAAGTCGGAGGTCAGAATCCCAAGAGCGCCCGTCTGATCCGCGATCAGGCGGCGCAGCGCGGCCAGGGCGGGGTTGTGCCGTCGGTTCTGGCTCACCATGTAGAGCAGGCCCGCCCGGTCCGCCGCGGCCACCATCTCCCGGGCGCGTTCCATGCTATCGGCCATCGGCTTCTCGCCAAGGACCGGCACCCCGGCGCCGAGCGCCTGGAGGGTGACGGCGTGGTGCGCACCGGGCACGGTGACGTCCACGACGAAGTCCGGTCGGATCATGGCGAGCGCACGCCCGAGGTCGGTGTCGAGCGCAACGTCCCGGAGGCCGAGGCCGGCGGCCGCCTGCCTGACGGTGGCTTCCCGCAGGTCGACCCAGCCGGCCAAACACGCGTCCTCAGACTCCTGCAGGACCCGCGCCCAGTTGCGCCCCATGCTTCCGGCCCCGACCAGCAGCGCCCGCCGCATCTCTCCCGCCTCCCCGTCGATGTGGGGTCCTCGCCGCCGCAGACACCCCCGACCGTCGATGGTTCGGGCGCGGCTGTCCATTGACGAGCCCCGATTCACCCCAGGTCCACCGGAGGGCGTTGGCAAGAGGCCCCTGGACTCGGTTTGGTGGGAACTCGGACAGCTCTCGTGGGCGGGGCCGCCTGATTACTGCCCCTCGGTCCCGACGGCGTAGACCGTGTCGTCGCCGCTGCCGACGAACACCAGCCCGTCGGCGACCGTCGGCGACGCGGCGATTGAGTCTTCGACCTCGAAGCGCCACAGCTCCTCGCCGCTCTCGGCCTCGACCGCGTAGAGCACGCCGTCCGCGCCGCCGACGTAGACCACCCCGTCCGCGACGACCGGGGACGAGGAACCGGCGTTCGCGGCGAACGCCCAAAGCTCCTCCCCGGTCTCTGCATCGAGGGCGTAGAGGTTCCCGTCATTGCTGGCCGCGTAGACGACTCCGTCGACCACCGCGGGCGAGGCCCAGATCCGGTCAGTCGTTTCCAGACGCCAGCGTTCGTCCCCATCTTGCGCGTCCACGGCCAAGATCGCGCCCGCGACATCGACCCCTAGGTCGACTCCGAAATAGACGATGCCGTCGACGACCGCAGGCGACGACCAGACGGATCCGCCCGTCTCGACCCGCCAGGTCTCGTCCCCCGTCTCGGCCTCCAGGGCGTACAGGCCGCCGCCGACGCTGCCCACGTACACGACGCCGTCGACGACCGCAGGCGAGGAATAGACCTCCCCGCCGGTCTCGACGCGCCAGACCTCTTCCCCGGTTTCGGCGGCGACGGCATAGACGTTGCCGTCGCCGCTCCCAACGTAGACGATCCCGTCCACGACCGCGGGCGACGACCGGACCGATTCACCGGTCTCGAACCGCCAGAGTTCCTCCCCCGTCTCGGCCTCCAGGGCGTAGAGGCCGGCGTCGTAACTGCCGACGTAGACCACACCGTCGACCACGGCCGGCGACGACTGGATCGGCTGGCCCTCGGTGGCGAAGGTCCAGATTTCGTCGCCGGTCGCCGCGTCCAGCGCGAACAAGGATCCGCTGCTGCTTCCGACGTAGAGGACGCCGTCGACCACGGCCGCCGTCGAATCGGCGTCGTCGCCCGTATCGAGGCTCCATTGCAACGCGGGATCGCCCTCCGGACCAGCCCCGGGCATCACACCGGTGCGAGCAGCATCGGCGCGGAACATCGGCACGTCGGCCGTCTCCGCATCATCCTCGTCTACCGTCGGGGTGTCGGCGGAATCGCTCTCGTCCTCGTCGATCTCGGGGGTTTCGGAGGCGTCATTATCGTCGCCATCTTCGCCCTGGCGGGATTCCTCCAGATCCGCGATGAACGCCTCAAGGTCGTCGGGCACTGCGAGCGGCTCGGGGCAGGCGCCCTCTTCCAGGCAGTCTGCCTGTGCTTCGGCCAGGGCCTCGACCGCCTCAGCCGGGGGCGTCTCGGGGCCGGAGAGGTCGATAACGGCCACGCTATTCTCGACCCGGAGCGCGACGCTCTGGAACCGGACACTGCCGTCCTCAGTCTCGACGGTGTAGACGATCGACTCATCGCCGGCGGCCGCTGGCCCTTCATCGAGGTCGAGGTTGGTCAAATCTTGATTGGACTCGACCCGATCCTCGGTTCCGGCCAGCCAGTCCGCCGCCGCGTCCTCATCGGCGAAGCGCCAGACGTCGACCTGGTACCAGACGTCGTCGTCGGGCTCGTCCTCCCCCGCGAACAACTGCTGCCAGAGCCGGTAGCCGTCCGTCTGATCGACATCGGCGGCGGCACGTGCTCGGCCATTCGCGTCGTCCGGCGACTCGCCGAAACCGGTGATGGCCTCGCCGTCCAGCAGCGCGTACTGGTCGGCCGTGGTCACGATGCCGTCGCCGGCCAACCGAGGCACCTGGGCTCCCAGTCCAGGGCCGCCCTCCTCGATCGTCGCCTCGATGCGCTCCAGCAGCCGCTCGGCCAGCGCTTCGACCTCGTCGACCTCCGGTTCATCGCCTTGCCAGTCGACGATCGCGACGCCCGCGTGGAGGTTGCCGAGGCGAAAGGTCAGGTCGATCTGGGCGTACTCGTCGCCCGTCGCCGGCTCCTCGCCCTGATCGCGCGTCGCCTCCGACTCGTCGCCGACGTCCACGGCCTGCACGTCCTCGGCCGACTCGCTGGCCGACTCGTCCTCCAGGAACGCGAAGGCGGCCTCCGCGCCATCCTCGTCGCCGAACTCGAGCACATACGACACGATCTGGCGGACGGCGGGGGCGGCCGGATCGTCTTCGTCGGGGAGATAGAGGTAGCTGTCGTAGCGGCGGGCGAAACCGGCGTCCTCGAGCACCTCGCCAACCTCGTCCTCGTCTAGGCCGCGGGCTTCGGCGGTCGACACGATCACCTGGTCCGGAAAGGTCGTTTCGGCGAAGCCGAGGCCGTAGCCCTCCAGACCCTCTTCCGCGAGTTCCGCCGGCGTCAGCGTCATCGCCTGTATATCAGGGACGTCCGGGTCCGCTGCGCCCTGAGCGGCGCCTGCCGAGGACGTCCCCGCCGGACCGAACGCCGCGCCAAGGACGAACAACACGGCAAAGACTCTTCCAAGTAGGCCGTAGCCCGATCGAACCCGAGAATTCATTGGTCCCCCAAGCGGTCAGATGCCACTAATCCTATCGATAGCTTCGGGACGCAGTCTCTTGGAAACGGTGCGACTCTGCTGCTGACGCAGGAGGTCGCGCCGCCGGCGTCCGCCTCCCGGAAAGTCACCGGAGACCGACGAATCCCAAGGGACTCGACTTTGCATTCTGGTTGGGAGTCTACACGAGGTTTCTGCCTTTCCGGGCACTCCTTCTTCAATGCTCGGCATGCGCCACGCTCGGCGGGCGCCCTGCCCCTTTTCAAGGCCACTCGAGACATATGGAACCGTCGGTTGGGTGGTTGAGCGTTCAGCCGGGACGATCCGCGCATCCACCGGGGCTCGGATCGTTCCGGGAGGAACTAAGAGCGCCGATCAACACCGTCGGGCGCCGCGCCGTTCGGCCCAGTCCCGCAGGGATGTCGTCGGTTCAGAGCCGGGTTTCAACCAGGCGTCCGCCGCCGCCGAGGGGTGTTGATAGTAGTTCTCAGCCGGTCACGCCGTTCGGCAAGAAGACCAACATGCGGATGGAGGCGTTGTTCGCCCCGGACGACGAGGTGGTGCTCGAGATCCAGGGCACCAAAGCCCTGGCGATGTGCTGGGAACGGTACCGGGACAACCACCGCGGGCCCCTGATCTTCGCGCCCAAGGACGGCGTCGAGCTGACCGGGTCGCGGGCGTCGGGGCCTGGGATGCGCTGGAGCGAGCCGGGAGCGCGGGACGTTGCCGACGCGCGGGTGCTGCTGTTCAACGACAAGTAGGTCGCCTCCGACCTCGCCGCCTAGCCCCCGACGATTCCTGCGCGCACCCTGCGGCAGGAATAGCATTGGCCAAGTCGAAACATCTCCCCCCGGTAGGCCAGCCCGCCTCCATTAGCCCGCTCTCCCGCCGTCCGCGGGCCGCGCCACCTGGAACGGGAGGAGTTTCCCTCGCGCCGTCGGGATCGGCTCCGCGCGGCGGACGCGGAGGAACCCCGCCTGCTCCCACACCAGGTCGGCCAGGCGATGCCCGGCCGGCCCCCGTTGCAGTTCGGCGCGCACCGTCGCGATGACGTCGACCTCAGCGATCGTCCCGAGGCGCGGGCTCACCAGCAGGGTGAGATGGACGAGTTTGTCGTCCCCCTCCTCCTCGATCGCCTGGTAGTCGGTGGCCGTGCCGCCGAATCGGGCCGGCAGCACCGCCTCGATCACGCCGACCAGGGCCGCCGCGTCGTAGGTCATCCCTTCCCCGGTCAGCTTTTCGTAGCTCGTGATCGAGTCGAGGTGCCGCGTGTAGCCGAGTCGCCCATACGGACAGGCGCACGCGCGCTCGGTCAGCCGCCCGGTATCGCCTGTCTCGACGTTGAGCATGACCTTTCTCGCATGCGGGGAGAGGGTCGTCACCAGCAGGCCTTCCACCTGGCGGCCGCCGCTTTCCACGGGATGCTGGACCACGGCGGCGCGATCGAGCAACAGGTGGACGTCGTCGGGCGCCGCCGGGTCGCCGCACCCGCAGCCGAGCGTTCCCGACTCCGTCATCGAGTAGGTGCAGGTCACCGCCGCGCCGGTGGCGCCGATCGCCGCCGTTCGACTCGCGCTGAGCGGTTCGCCGATCACCACGAATAGCGCCCCATCGAGGCGGGCGCCCGCGGCGGTGGCCGCCGCGCAGACGCGCACCGCCGAGCTGACGTAGGTCACGACCTGACAGCGGTTACCGCGGCGGAGCTGATCGATGACCCAGGCGGCTACGCGATCGGCCTCGTTCAACGGCACATACTCGGGCCGCGGCAGCGGCGCGGCGAACACCCGCCCTAGCCGCAGCACCGTCTGCGTCTGCCATGCTGCCGGATTGCTGGGGGAGAGTGAGACCGGAGCATGGCTGAACCAGCGCTCGGGCGCGCGCCGCAGCTTCGCATACCGCAGGACGTTGGCGATGCCGGCGCTGCCCGGCAAGACTGGGAGCCACAGCGCGGCCGGTCCCTGATCGTACCCCACCGCATTGAGCAGCAGTGAACGGTGGGCGGCTTCCTCGCTCAACGCGTCGAACTGGATCAACGTCGGTGTCCCGGCGCTCCGCGTTGCCCCGCTCCGAACGGGCACACCCGCCCGGGCGCCCACCGCGTCGAACGCGCCGGGGACAACGGTCAATTCGAGGCTGCCGCGCCGGATCGGGCGGCGCCCCTTGAACTCGTCGAGCGTCACGTACACGCCGTTGGCGGCCAGGCGCGCCAGCGCGCTCTCGACCCCTTCCCGATCGACAAGATCCTCAATGTCGGCGCCGGTCACCCCGGCGTGACGGAGGAGCGCCGGGTAGGGGCTGATCGGGCTACCGCACACCCGGTCCCGAAGCAACGTCAGCAAGCGGCCCGAACGCTCCGCCAGCGCGTTGCCAACGATCCGCTCCGCGGCGTCCGGGCTGATGGAATCACGCAGAAAGCCGCGAAGCCCAACCGCGGTACGCGCATACGCCTGTGCCCGGCTGAGCTTCCGCATCCGCATGCGCTCGTCCTCGACGCTGGATCAGCGAACGTGGGCGCCGTCCAACGGCCGCGCCACCTGGAACGGGAGGAGCTTCCCCCGCGCCGTCGGGATCGGCTCCGCGCGGCGGACGCGCAGGAACCCCGCCTGCTCCCACACCAGGTCGGCCAGGCGATGCCCGGCCAACCCCCGCTGCATTTCGGCGCGCAGCGTCCCTAATAGCTCGCCCTCGTCGATCTCCCCCAGCCGCGGACTCACCAACAAGGTAAGGCGAACAAGGTGGTCATCCTCGATCTCCTCGTACGCCTGGTAGTCGGTTGAGCTCCCTCCGAATCGGGCCGGCAGCACCGACTCGATCGCGGCGGCCAGGGCCGACGCGTCGTAGGTCATCCCCTCCCCGGTAAACTTTTCGTAGCTGGTGATCGAGTGCAAGTGCTGGGTGTAGCCAAGGGCGCCATGGGGACAGGCGCAGGTTCGCTCGACGAGCCGCCCGGTGTCACCCGCCTCGAAGTTGATCAGAATCGTGCTCGCGGTCGGAGTCAGCTTCGTCAAGAGCAGCCCATCGACGGTGCGTCCGCCCGCCTGCATCGGATGCTTGATCACCGCGGCCCGGTCGAGGCACAGGTGGACATCGTCGGGAGCGATCGGGTCACTGCAGCCGACGGCGATGGTGAGCGTCTCGGTCGTCGCATAGCTTGTCGTCACCAACGCGCCGGAGGCCTCAATGGCCGCCGCCCGGCTCACGGTGAGCGGCTCACCGAACACCACAAAGAGCGCCCCGTCCAATCTGGCCCCCGCGGCGGTGGCCGCCGCGCAGACGCGCACCGCGGAGCTGACGTAGGTCATGACCTGGCAGCGGTAACCGCTGCGGAGGTGACCGAGCATCCACTCGGCGACGCGCTCCGCTTGGTCCAGGGGCACGTACTCAGGCGATGGCAGGCCGGACATGAAGAGCCGGCCCGTCCGGAGGAGCGCGTGCGTCTGCCAAGCTCCCGGGTTGTCACGACCCTGCGTTACCGGCGCATGGCTGAACCAGCGCTCCGGCGGTCGTCCTTGCTTGGCATAGGTGAGGATGTTGGCGAAACCGGCACTCCCAGGCAAGATCGGGAACCAGATCGCCACTGGTCCCTCGTTGTGTCCCCATCCCTTGAGCATCACCGACCGATGCATGGCGATCTCGGCCAGATCGTCGAACCGGATCAAGCCGGGCGTCCCGCCGCTCCGCGTCGCCCCGGTCCGAACCGCGAAGCCGACACCCGACCGCTGCTCTTCATACGGCAGTTCGAGATCACCGCGTCGAATCGGGACGCGCCCCTTGAATTCGTCGAGCGTGACGTATACGCCCTGGGCGGCCAGGCACCGGAGCGCTCCATCTTCGCCCTCACGGTCGATCAGCCCTCGCGCGTCGCCGTACTCGATCCCAGCGTGCTGGAGAAGCGCCCGGTACGGGCTGCCCGGATTCCCATAGACGCCGTTCTGCAAGAGGGCTAACAGGCGATCCCGGCGAAGAGAGACGGCGGTGGCAACCTTCTGCTCCGCATCAGCCGACGAAACCGGGCTACGCAAGAAACGTCGAAGCCCCACCGCCGTGCGCGCATACGCCGGCAAATGCCCGAGCTGCTTCCCGATCATCAGTCCTCCGCAAAGAACGGGTGATCGGCGACGGGTGCCGGCGCCGGCGCCAGGTCCACACGGGAACCTGGGGTCTCCGCCGCGGGCCGCGCCCGCAGGAAGAGCGTGAGGCCGACCACGCAGCAGACGCCGTTGTAGGTGTAGTAGAGCCAGTGCCAGGGTATGGTGGCGAGCGCAAAGAGGACGCCACGCTCCCGCCGAAAGAAGGCGTAGAGCGGCAGGTTGATAACGAGCAGGACAACCGCCAGCAGCAGCGCGACGCCCGCCACCGGTGGCCAGAACGCAATCGCGACCAGCGCCGCCCACAGCAGGTAGATGCCGACGACGCTGACGCGGTTCGCGGTCTGCAGATTGAGGTCCATGGCGAAGACGCGCTCGCGCAGGAGGAGCCGCACCCACGGGATACCGCGGTCGCGGACGTCGGTGCGCACCAACGAGCCCGCCGTCCACCGCTTGAGGTGCGTCACCTGGATGTGGTGGCAAAGGCGCACGGTATAACCGGCCCGCGTCACCCGGTAGCCCAATTCGATATCCTCGATTGACGGTCGCCCATAGAGGCTGCTGTCGAAGCCACCCACCTCCCGGAAAACCGCGGCCCGGATCGCGCCGCAACCGGCCCAAAACGTCGTTACCCCGGGCGACGACGACTGGTGGACGTAGTGGTGGAAGAGGTTCTTGTATTGGGAGACAAAGTTCGGGGCGGCTGGCCGTCGGTCATAGGATCCGAACAGGGCGTCCAGCTTCGGGTCTCCGTCGAACTCCGCCGCCACGTCGGCGATGGTTGCCGGCGTCACCACCACGTCGGCGTCGACGAAGAGGAGAAGCTCGCCCTTGGCCGCTCTCGCCCCGATGTTGCGCGCGATGGCCGGACCGCTCCGCGGCAGGTCGGTGGCCAGGACCCGAGCGCCGGCCGCCCGGGCGTGCTCTACCGACGCATCGCTCGAGCCGTCGTCGACGACGATCAGTTCCCAGGAGAGGTCCCCCGTCGATGCCCCGAGTGCCTGGAGGCAGCGCACGAAGTCGCTGCCCCCGTTGCAGACCGGAACGATCACGGAGACCCTGACCGTCCGCTCAGGGGCATGCCTCGCCAGATGTGGCTCGCCGACGACCAAAATACCCCTCCCTCACACCCCGGCTCTCGTGAGATCGCACTGCCGGTCCTGGGCGACGAGCCGCACCCCATCACCCTGGGCAGTCCGCCGGCGTCTTCTCCAGTTGCGTTTCTTTCCGTATCATAGCAGCGCCTGCTCGAATATGATTGCCCTGATCTATACTCTCGGCCGATTCGTCTCGGTCTCATCATCGCCAGGAACGTGATCCGTGCCATGTCCCGATCGCGTTTGATGCACGAGCGAGTCGTGCGCCTCCGAGTTCCCCGCGGCGCGTCTGCCCTGGACGTGGCCGCCCGCGTAGCCGGCTTCCCAGGACACGATGGTCGGATCACGGGCTAGGACGCGCGCCGACCGGCGCGCCATTCGCCAGGCGAAGGCCAGGTCGCGCGCCACGCGGCCTGTCAAGCAAGCCAAACAGCCATCGTTCACCGCTGGCATCAACGCCGATGGATCGGCGCCTGCGCTCGATCAGGCAACGGTCCACATCGGATCGTGGGCGATTCCGGTGGATTACCTCATCCCGGTTCTCCTCTTCGCCGCTGCCCTCGCGCTCTATCTCCCGCGGATAACCACGCCAGACTTCTACGCCTTCGACGAGTATGTGCACGCCTTTACCGCCCGCGAGTATCTCGAGGGCAATCGGGACGCCTACCGTTGGGATCTGCCCTGTTCTATCGCCGGCGGCAGCGGCGAGAGGTGCCTGGCGAGCGATTCTGTTTTGATCTTACGAAGCACGGTCGTTCCCGATCGCCCCGGCCGGTTCGAGTGGACGCACCCGCCCCTCGGCATGGAGTTGATCGCCGGCGGCATGTTCGTCTTCGGCGACGGTCCCTTCGGCCGTCGCATCGCCGCCGCGCTGTTTGGGGCGATGGGGATCGCGCTCACCTACCGCCTCGCGTTGACCCTTACCCGGCGTCGAATCGTCGCGCTCTTGACAGCAGGCTTGCTCCTGGTGGATGGACTCTATTTCGTGCAGTCGCGCTCCGGTGTGCTCGACATCTTCGGCACGGTCTTCATGATCGGCGCCTTCCTCGCATTCGCCCACTACCTAACCGCGCCGCCCGACCGCGTCCGCTGGCCGCTGGTCGCCACGGGGGCGCTCCTCGGCCTGAGCATGGCGGTCAAGTGGAATGCAGTGTTTGCATCCGCGCTGATCGGCGGCGTCGTGCTCTGGCGACTGTTCCGGTTATGGCGGGCCAGCCGTGGCTGGAGGGCGGATCCGGTCACCGTGTCCGGATTCCAGCAGCATCGTGTCTGGGTGCCGGTGAGTCTGATTCTGATCCCCCTCGCGATCCAGACTCTGGTCCACCTGCCCTTCTTCCTCGAGAGCTATAGTTTGGCCGACTTCGTCGATTTGCAGCGTGCGCGGTTGAACGTTCGGGAGCCCGGCCTCGTCCCGACAACGCTCAACCCCGACGGCACCTGGCGCCACGCGTATGCCTCCCGCTGGTGGGAGTGGCCGCTCGCCCTCCGTCCGGTGTGGCACAGCACCGTCCCCGTCGGCGACAAGATTGCCGTGACCTATGCCAACGGCAACCCGCTGCTCTACTGGGCATTTCTTCCGGCGGTCGCTTGGCTCTGCCGGCATTGGTGGCGGACGCGCAACCCGCCCTCCTAGTGGTCGTCATCGGCTTCTTCGGCCAGTGGCTCCCCTGGATGATCGTGTCCCATACGTCGTTCATCTACCACTTTCTGCCGGCGGTCCCCTTCGGTTGCCTCGCTGTCGCCGTGGCCGTGGTGCACCTTGCCCAGAGCGGTGTCGCCTGGCGTCGCACGGCGGCAATCGGCTACGTGGCGCTCGTCGTCCTGGCGTTCGCGTTCTTCTATCCCACCTACTCGCTCTACCCCCTCAGCGAGCGCCAACACGATCTGCGCATGTGGTTCGATAGCTGGAGGTAGCGGGGCTAAAGCGCCCGTAAGAATGGTTGGCGCCGAGTTGGCTCCGCCCGGGGCTAAAGACCCCGCCATCGCCGCGAAGTTCCCGTCCAGGCAACGTCAACCTTTTCGCACAGCGCTTTATCCGCTCTCACCGTTCCGTCGCCGCAACCGCGCCGACAACGCCGCGCGCACCGCGGCCCGCTCGCCGGCGCTCAGCTCGCCCAGCGCGAGAAATGCAAGCACGACGGCGATGGCCATCGCCAACAGTTGGAGCAGGATTATCGGATCGGCGCGTACCCATTCATCGGTCACGAGGTAGGCGACGACGCAGATCAACGCGCTGCGCGCCAGCGTTTTCAGCGGAGGCAGTACCTGCCAGACGCGGTAGACAGCCAGCACAGCCGCCACCGCGCCCAACCCTGCCACCAGCGTCGTCGCGGCGGCTGCGCCCGCGATCCCGAACGGAGGGACAAGAAGCCATTGGCCGGCAATTGCCAGCAGCAGCATCGACACGCCGATGGCAACCGGCAGATCGGGCCGGTCGGCCGCGGTCAGGATCGACGCCGCAATCGAGAGCATGGCGATCGCAAGCGTCTTGAAGATCAACCAAGCAAGGACAGCGTGGCTGGAGGCGTAGTGTGGGCCGAACGCGAGCAGCACGATCTGTGGCGCGGCGCCGGCGGCTATGCCCACGAACGGCATCAGGATGATCACGATTCGGAGCGCATTGCGACTGAGTTCTTGGGCCAACTGGTGCTGTCCGGAGCGCCGGGTGCGGCTCAGCGTCGAGAGGAGAAGTGGGGAAAAGGCAAGCACGAAGAGGCCCGGCGCCCCTGCCACGCTCTGGGCAGCGGCGTAGATGCCCGTCTGAGCCGTCGTCGTGTCGAGCAGCTTGAGGGCAAACAGATCCAATCTGCCGTACAGGCGCATGCTCACGGTGAAAACGAAGAGCGGCGCCGCCAACACCCAGAGTTGCCTGGCGGGAAAGGTGGAACGGGCGGTCAGCGACGGCCGGATGAACCAGCGGGCGATGGCGAGCTCGATGAGGCTGGCGCCGATGCTGCCGAGAATCGCCCCCTCCACCGAGAAGCCCAACGTCACCAGCAAGACGATCAGCGCCAACCGGCAAAGCCAATAGCCGGCGCTGGTAAGCGCTCTCGCCCCGTAGCCGCCGAGCCCGATCAGGAGATGCAGATGGGCTCGAGCCAGACAAAAGAGTGGGATCTGGATCGCAAACAGCCGCAGCAAGGAGGTAAGCGCCGGCTCGTCGAGGAACGCCGCCACCGGTTCCGCCAGAAGGCAGAGCAGGAGCGCCACCCCTCCACCGATGACGAGTTGCAGCCGCGTGGCGGTCGTGCCGACGGGTCGCCAGTCCTCGGCGTCACCGACGGCTTTGATCGTGGCCCGCGCGAAGATCGACGTGATCGTCCACTCGATCCACGTGATCAGCGCCGCCGCCAGTGCAAATCGACCGTACTGCTCTGGACCGAACTGCCGGGTAAGGAAGACGCTGGTCAGGAGACCGGTCGGCAGCACCAGGGCCTCGGCGAGCAGAACGCGCGTGGTTCCACTGACCAACTCGCGGCCCGGCTGCGTCGAGGAGCGCGGCGGGCGTGTCGCGACGTCCACCGCCCGCGGCCTCACCGCCGTGTTGCGCGCGCGGCGACAAAGTGGCCCGTGCGAAAGCGTGTCGGCCAGGTAGCCAGGCGCTCGAAGGTCATCAGCCAGCGGAGGAAGCGCCGCTGCATCGCCGGCCCGGTGCGCCGCTCCACGACACGCGCCGCGGTCACGGCGACGACCCGCGGACAATGCATGATGGCTTCAAGGTCGAGAACGACAAGACCCGCATCCATGAGTGCGCCTCGCAGTTGCGCCGGGCTGTAGGTTGCCCCGACGTAATATGGCACGACGCCCAGGCGGTTGAGCAGGCGGTAGGGCAGCAGCCCACGGAGCGCAATGACCGGATTCGCCCGATTGTCGAGCGTGACGATCAGACACCCACCGGGTCTCAGCACGCGGTGCAGCTCGCGCAGACTGATCGCTATGTCCTCCGGCGACGTGAAGTGATCGAGCGTCGAGTTAGAGATGACGGCGTCGAACGATCCGTCCGTGAAGGGGAGCCGGCGGACATCGGCGCGGACGGCGCGCAGCCGAGGGTACCGCGACCGCGCGGACTCCAGTGCCGCCCCGGACACGTCGATACCAACGGCCGAATTCATGGGCACCGCCAGCCGCGGCAAGACCCCCTCGCTGATCGCTTCGTCGAAGATGTCGGTCTTCAGGAGCCGCTCGACGCCGGCAGCCGGCAACCACCTGGTGACGAGTGCCTCGTTGACCGCGTCGCTGTGTGCGCGCCACAGGCCCTGGGGTGTCGTCTCCGACCAGTGCTCGGCGACCTCGTCCCAGTATCGGGATCCATCCCCAGCCCAGGCGTCTCCGGACGCCCGCCGTGTTTCGGCGACCGACTCCTCGGTCACAGAGATTCCTCAGCTGCCACGACCAGCGCGAACTTACCGGCCGGCGCGGGCGGAATGTCGTCACAAACTCCACCCCCACGCGCGTACTCTCGCCAAGCACTTCCTTCGCCCTGTCGATCATCGCGCTGCGCATAGCCTCTCGGTCGGCGCCCGCAAAGGGCACGATACGCCAGACAACGCACCCGGGCAGGATGAATGATCTGGGACTTGAGGGACGCGTCGAGTTCGCGCCGAAAGAACGAACCCACGACCAAGGCGGGAAGAACCCGGCCGTCGGCGAGCACGATCGCCTCGCTCCGGCGACCTTCCAGCCGCTCCAGCAGCGGTAACGACCTCCCACACAAGCAAGTGTCCGCCCAAGCGCGCCCCAATCGCTGATGCGATAGTTCAAGAGGACCATTGCCCGATTGTGCAGATTCGAGACGACGATCTCGCCCTGGTGGCCTGGGGCTACGTCGCGGCCCATCCCATCGACGATCCGAATTGCGCAGAGGTCGACGTTGAGGTGGAAAGCCATGCACGTCGCTCGCACTGGAAGCCTATGCGGCCCGTCTCGATGGCCTGATAGGTCGAGTGGACGAGGCAGCCGAACGTCCCTTCGATCAGCTCCTTCCCGCCGGGTGAGAGCATGTCCCCGCCATAGTGCCAGACGCGTGGCAGGGCGGCGGCAACTCCGGTATCGGCCAGATAGCCGGAAGAAATGGTCGGCGTACGACCCGTACGAGAGGGCGAGATCGGTTGGACCGCATTGAGCGTCGCGACCACGACCTCGAATGGCGCCTCGGCCGAAAGCATGTGCCGCTCCACGAGGCGCGGGATACCCAGGTCTGCGCATCTGTCGCCGTCACGATGGAACGCGTCCCTGTCTGCGGGTGGACATGCAGTTGGCGTCTTCGCCACCGCTTTCCCGACAACCTGGCGAGCACGACGCGATCGCGTTCGTCGCGTGGGAGCTTGCGCAGCACGGAGGCGTTGTCCCAATAAATCGTCTTCGCGGAGTGCGTCAGATTGCCGCTGCTATGGAACGCATGCCGGGAGCGATCGTCGTAGGCCGTCGAGGCGAATTGATCGGGATCCCGACGCACCGTGGTGGCGTCGATCAGCGGGAGCTTGGCGAGGTCCGCCACCGTCTGGAAGTCGCCGGGCCGCAGGCCCAACTCCTCCATGGTGCGGCGGTAGTAGGGAACCGTCTCGTACGCGTGGCGGACGATCGACTGGAGGCGGCGGCTCTGGAGGCGCTCGATGCGCTCCAGAGACCAGTAGGGGATGCGCCGCTCGACCGCGGCGAGGGCCGCCATGTGGCCGGTGTTGACCAATCGCTTCGGCCATGCCTTGGCCCCGGCTACCATCCACCCTCCGCGTGCGTTCAGCCAGCCTATTTGTGGTTCCGGCGGATCATCTCACGTCGGTCCTGCCCGGACAAGCCGTTCCGTCCCAGGATGACTCGACTCTTCGGCTACCGTACCCGGACCTAGGCTGCTCATCTCGCCGCGGAAGAACGCCAGCGTGTTCGCTAGGCCGATGTCCAACCCAACGCTCGGCTGCCATCCGAGGAGGCGCTGCGCCTTACTGATGTCTGGGCGCCGGCGTGCAGGGTCCTCCGGAGGGCGCGGTACGTACTCGATCGGGGACCTGCTGTCCGCTGCGGCGAGGATCGCTGCGGCGATGGCCAGGACCTGCAGTTCGACAGGATTGCCCAGGTTGACGACCTCGCCCGCCAGGCCATCGGTGTCCATCAGCAACATGAGCCCCCGCGTGAGGTCGGAGACGTAGCAGAACGACCGCGTCTGGGTACCGTCGCCGTGGATCGTGAGCGGGAGGTCCGCGAGGGCCTGGACGCAGAGGTTGGGGATCAAGCGACCGTCTTGCGGAGCGGAACGTGGTCCGTAGGTATTGAAGATCCGGGCGATACGGACGTCGACCCCGTGGACTTCGCCGTAGTGCACGGCCAGGCTTTCGGCGAAGCGCTTCCCTTCGTCGTAGCACGATCGTGGACCGACCGGGTTGACGTTGCCCCAGTAGCTCTCGGGCTGGGGATGAACGAGGGGGTCGCCGTAGACCTCGGAGGTCGAGGCCAGCAAGAAGCGGGCGCCATCGCGCCGCGCGACGGCGAGCAGGTGGTCGGTCCCGACCGAATTGGCGCGCAAGGTTTCGAGCGGGTGCCGCCGGTACCCGACCGGGCTGGCCGGGCTGGCCAGGTGGAAGACCAGGTCGTACGGTCCATCGAGGATCGTAAGGAGGAATGGATCAACAACGTCGGCCTCGATCAGGGTCAGGCGGGGGTTGCCTATCGCGTGCGCGAGATTCTGACGGCGACCGGTGAGAAAGTTGTCGACGACCGTGACACGATCCCCACGAGCCAGGAGCGCGTCCACGAGATGACTGCCGATGAAGCCACTGCCGCCGGAGACCAATGCGCGCAAATAGAACCTCCGGATGCGTGGGGTTGTTCAGACGTGTGCCGGCATTATTCCATCTTGGAGCCTCGACCGCACAGGGCTGTGTTAGTTCGATACGTTTGAGAACGACTGGGAAGTACGGAAGGCAGCGGGGGTGGCGTACCCGAGGGCTTGGTGGGATCGGACGGTATTGTCGGTGCCTTCCCAGGCCCGCAGGGCCGCCTGGAGCGCCGGCAGGTCGAGCTCCCCATCGTCGCACGCCCAGACCTCCCGCCTGGCCGTGCCGTTGCGCCGCTCGACCCGGCCGTTGCGCTTGGGGCTGCGGGGCGGCACCACGGAGCGGGCGATGCCCCGGTCTTGGCAGGCCGTCTCGAATGCGGCCATGAACTCGCTGCCGCCATCGACCTGGATCGCCCGGCGCGGCGCGCACACGGAATGGTGTCTGAGCCTGGCGGAGGGGATCCCCTGACGACGTTCCTGCCGGGCGGGCAGCAGGGGTTGCGGCGCCTGGAGATTGAGCACGCCAACCTGCGGGCCGCCCTCAATTAGCTCGATCGACGGGGCGGCCACGATGGTTTGCTGCGTCTGGCAACCGCGCTGGGCCGGTTCTGGTCCTTGCACGGCCACTTCGACGAGGGGCGCTCGTGGCTGGAGCGGGCGCTTACCGCCCCCCAGGGCATCACGCCCCTCGCCCGGGCCCGGGCGCATTTTGAATTGGGCCAACTCCGCTACGTCCAGGGTGAGCGGGAGTGCGGCGAGGCGCTCTTGGAGAAGAGCGTCGAAGTCCTTCGCGAGCACGACGATGTCCTGACGCTCATAGGCGCCCTCGTCTGGAAAAGTTGGATCGCGATCTCCCGGGGGGACTACGACCAGGCCGAGGGCGTGCTCGAAGAGGCCCTCGGCCTGGCGGCGACCATTCCGGATCAGGCGATCGCCGCCTCGGCCATGCGGAGGGTACTGGCGAACCTGGGTGTGGTCGCGCACGAGCGCGGCGACCTCGAAACCGCGCGCACGGCACGAACAGGCCTTGCGCACCTGCCGTGAGCACGGCGACGTCCTCGGCGCCATCCGTTCGCTGCGCGACCTGGGTGATGTCGCCTGTGACGAGAACGACTACGCCGGAGCGCTCGCCTCCTATCGCGAATGCCTGACGCTGCTGGGCGAACGGGGCGATCCACTCGTCGTCGTCAATGCGCTGGCCGGGTCGGCGCTGGCGGCGGCAGCCTGGGGGCAGCCAGAGCAGGCGGCCCGGCTGCTGGGCGCGGCGGAGGCGATGCGCGAGCAGTTCCGGGTTGGAGTCGACCTACCGGCCGAGCGGGCGGTGCACGGGCGGGCGGGGGCGCTCGTGCGCGCGGCGTTCGGGGAAGAGGACCTCCGAGCCGCCTGGGCGGCCGGGCGCCGGTTCTCCCTGGCGACGGCCATCGCCGAGGTGCAGACCCTGGCGCCGCCCGTGGCCGCCCCCCCGGGGGACCAGCGACCGCCCCTCCTCCGGGCTATCGCCCCGGGAGGAGGAAGTCCTCCGCCTCCTCGTGGCCGGCCAGTCCGATCGCCAGATTGCCGCGGCGCTCTTCATCAGCGTCCGCACCGCCGAGGGCCACGTCGCCCGCCTCCTCGTCAAGCTCGGCGTCCCAACACGCGCGGGGGCCGCCATGGCCGCCAACGCCGCGGGCCTCTCCGGTCCCCACGCCCCTACCTCTCACCACGCGGATGAGCCGGCCGCCCGACCGCGTACTCACCCGCCTACCGAACACGTACCCAAAAGTAGGAGGTAGATGTTGGGATAAGTGAACAGACTCTGGAGCGGCGAGACGCATCACGAGGGAGCGATGCGTGCGTCGCATCCGCCATAAGGTGACGGAGTTCGACACCTGGCGACGGGCCTTCGACGAGGACGCCGGAACGCGTCGCGCCAACGGATGGAGAAGCTGGCGCATCTTCCGCAACAGCGCCGAGCCGACGAAGTCTGGATCCTGCTAGAGTGGGACGACCTGATGCGCGCCCGGCACTTCGCCGAGTCCGACGACCTGATCGACGACTGGTCCGCGCCGGAATAACCGACCTTCCGGACTACTGATTCTTCGACGAGACGGATCCTCCCACGCTCTGACCAGCCGCACCGCCGTCTCACTGGGAGGATATGCATGGACGCCACCCACTTCGACACGATCTCCAAGGCGCTGGCCGCCCGCCGTCTGACGCGACGGACGGCCCTGGTTGGCGGGACGGCGGCGCTCGCCGCCGGCGTGCTCGGCACCCGAGTCGCGTCCGCGCCGCCCAGGAAACCGCCACCCCGGCCCCGGGCCAGGGGAGCGATCCGGCCGCCGGCATCGCCGCCATCGCCCGCGAGGCGATGGGCCAACACGACGTGCGCGCGCTCATCGTGTGGGTGACGATCGGCGGGGAGGACGTTGTTACCACCGCCTGGGCGAGTCGATGTCGGGTGTACCGGCGACGACGGACATGCGCTTCAGCAACGGCGCGGTGGCCATTGCCTATGTAGCCACCTTGCTGCTCCAACTGGTGGACCGGGGCATGGTCGGGCTCGATGATCCGATCGCGACCTGGCTTCCCGACCTGCCCGATTCCGACCGCGTCACCCTGCGGATGCTGGCCAACATGACCTCAGGCTCCCCCGATTACCTCAGAAACGAGGAGATGGTCACGGCGTTGTACGAGGACCCGTTCCGGCAGTGGGACCGCCAGGAACGGATCGAGTATGGCCTGTCCATGCCGCGGCTCTTCGAGCCCGGCACCAACTGAGACTACTCGCACAACGGCTACGTCATCTGGGCCTGGCGCTGGAGAAGATCGCGGGCAAGCCGATGGCTGCCCTCATGCAGGAGCAGATCTCGCGCCGTTGGGGCTGCACAACACCGCCAGTTGGGCGACGCCGCGATCCCCGAGCCGGCGCTGCATGCGTTCACTTCGGAACGGCGCGGGACGCTCGGCATCCCCGACGGCCGCGGTTCGACGAGGAGACGACCTTCTGGAACCCGTCCTGGACAATCTCCGACGGCGCGGTCCAGACCACCGACATCTACGACATGACGGCGACGGCGGAAGCGATCGGCGAGGGGACGTTGCTGTCGCCGGAATCCATGCGGCGCAGATAGCCCCCGACCTCATCGGGTTCGGCGCCTGGTCGATGGCTGTATGTCCTGCCACACCCTCAACGAGGCATACAACTACGGGATCGGGTCAAGATTGGGGGTCGTGGCTCGCGCCAGGATCCCACCCTCGGCGGCTACGACGAGGTCATGGCCTACCTGCCCGCCAAGAAGATCGCGATCTCGGTCGTCGCGACCTACCGCGAGGAGAGCTTCATGGCCGACGCCGAGGGCAACTTCACTTACGGCACGGGCGCTCATGCGCTCTTCGAGGCGATCGGCGCCACCTGGCGCTGGATGAGACACCGCCACCAACCCGGAGGTAATACGAGATGGGCACGCGGCGCTTCTCGCGCCGTCAGGTCCTACAGGGAGGCGCGACCGGACTTGCCGCCACCGCGGTCGCCGGCGCTCGTTTCGGCGTCTTCGCCAAACAGCAGGCTACGCCGAGTGCCATCCAGGGCATTACCGCAGAGGGCGTCACCGCGGCGATCAGGGAAACTCGAAGGGGTCATCGACGACGCAATGACCCAGACCGGCGTGCCCGGCATGGCCGTCGCCGTCGTCTACAAGGACCAGGTCGTCTACCTCAAGGGCTTCGGCGTCCGGGAGGCGGGCAAGCGAGCGAGCCGGTCGACGCCGACACGGTCTTCCAGCTCGCCTCGGTCTCCAAGCCGATCGCCTCGACGGTCGCTGGCCGCTCCTGGTCGGCGATGGGCGTCGTCGACCTGGGACGACCGCGTGATCGACCACGACCCGGACTTTCGCCTGTACGACCCGTGGGTCACGCGCGAGGTCACGCTCCGCGACCTGCTCTGCCACCGGAGCGGCCTGCCGGACCACGCCGGCGACCATGCTCGAAGACCTGGGCTACGACCGCGCCGAGGTCCTGCACCGCCTGCGCTACCTGCAGCCGGCGAGCAGCTTCCGTTCGAAGTACGCCTACACCAACTTCGGCTACACCGCGGCGGCGGTCGCCGGCGGCGACGGCCGCCGGGAAAGCCTGGGAGGACCTCGCCGCCGAAAAGACTCTACCGCCCGCTGGGCATGACCAGTCGACGAGTTCGCGCTTCGCGGACTTCATGCGCCGCCAAGAACCGCGCCCTCTGCCACGTCCGGGTCGAGGGCGCATGGGTCGCCAAGTACACGCGCGAGCCCGACGCCCAGTCGCCGGCCGGCGGGGTCAGCTCGACGCGTGCGCGACCTGGCCCAGTGGCTGCGCCTGCACCTCGGCGGCGGCAAGGTGGACGGCAAGCAGCTCATCGCCGCCAGCGCCCTGGCCGAGACCCACCGGCCCCAGATCGTCAGCCACCCCGCCGGAAACCCGGCGACGGACCGGGCCGGCTTCTACGGGCTGGGCTGGAACGTGAACTACGACGACGAGGGCCGGGTTCGCCTGGGCCACTCCGGCGCCTTCGACCTGGGCGCGGCGACGGCGGTCTACGCTGCTCCCGGCCGAGGGGCTCGGCATCGTCGTCCTCACGAACGCGGCGCCGATCGGCGTGCCCGAGGCGATCGCGCGAGCTTCCTCGACCTGGTGACATCTGCACGGGTCGCAGAAGCGACTGGGTCGAGGCATGCACGGAGAGGCTGCTTCGCGCGGAGTTAGCGCCGACCTACGGCACGGCGGTGGACTACGCAAGCCGCCGCCGACGCGGCGTCGCCGCTCGCCGTTGGACGCGTACGCCGGCGTTTACGCGCAACGACTACGTCGGCGAGGCCACGGTCGATGCCGAGGACGATGGGTTGGTGCTTCGGCTAGAGCCTATCTCAAATGGCCGCCAACGCCGCGGGCCTCTCCGGTCCCCACGCCCCTACCTCCTCACCACGCGGATGAGCCGGCCGCCCGACCGCGTACTCACCCGCCTACCGAACACGTACCCAAACACGTACCGGCACGCGTAGACCCCTCAGCCGGTGGCTCACGGGCGGGCCGCGCCTCAGCGCGACGGGGTGCCCCGCGATTTTACCCGCCGAGCGGCGCCCCGCGGCCAGCGGTCCTCCTGCGGCGGTAAGATGCGGGGAAACCGGAACAGACTGTGGTCGATCGGCCAGGGGGTATCCGTGAGCCAGTACGTCTTCGACAACGCCGCCGCGCAGGCGGGACAGCGCTTCCAGAGCCTGGAGGCCCTGTACGACCCGCGCACCGTACGCTTCCTGGAGGCGACCGGGATCGGCCCCGGCTGGCGCTGCCTGGAGGTCGGTGCCGGGGGTGGGTCGATCGCCGCGTGGCTCGCCGAGCACGTGGGACCACGTGGGCATGTCCTCGTCACCGATATCGATCCGCGCCACCTAGAGGCGCTCGCCGCGTCCGGCCGGCCCAACGTCGAGGTCCGGCGCCACGACGTGGGGCTGGACCCGCTGCCGGAGGGAGCGTTCGATCTGGTCCACGCCCGCCTGGTCTGACTGATCCACGTGCCGCAGCGCGAGACCGCCCTCGACCGTTTGGTCACCGCCCTGAAGCCGGGAGGCTGGATCGTCGTTGAGGACTTCGACGCGGCGTTTATCGACCGCGGCTTTCCGGCGACCGATCCGGAGGGCTACGCGGTCTACGACACGATGATGGCAGCGATGCGGCAGGTCGCGGACCGGCATGGTCTCGACCCGGTCTGGGGCCGCAGCCTGTACCGCCGCTTCGTCGCGCATGGTCTGGTCGACGTCGGGCTGGAGGGCCACTTCGCCGTCTGGTCCGGTGGGTCCCCGGGTGCCCGTCTTGACAAGGCGAACTTCCAGCAGATCCGGACCGAGGCGGTAGCCGCGGGGTTGGTCACCGATGCGCAGGTCGACCGGGCCATTGCCGTCCTCGCCGACCCTGGCTTCGCCCTCGGCTCGCCCGTGATGATGAGCGCCTGGGGGCGCAAATCGTAGCGCCGGCCAGACGCGGTCAGCTCCGCTCAGGGGCTGATCACCGGGTCAGCCGTTGGAGGACGAGCAAGGCGCACGCGATGGTAAGGAAGGCGAGGTAGACCTCCGGGAGCCGCTCATGCCGGACGAGCAGGCAACGCTGATGGCCGAGCCAGGTGAAGGTGCGCTCGACCGGCCAGCGCTGGGCGTACTCCTCACGGAACGCGCCCAGCGGCCGGCCTCGGGCCGGCTTCCAGGTCGCCGGTCGGCGCTTAGGCGGGATGCAAGGACGGATGCCCTGCGCCCGGAGACGACGGCGAAGCGGCCAGCTGTCGTACGCCCGGTCGGCGACGACCTGCTTCGGCCGTGTTCGGGGGCGACCCCGCGGCCGAGGGACCCGGATCGCGGCCAATGTTGCCTCGGCCAACCGCACTTCTCCGGTGCTGGCACTAGCGATCAAGACGCCCAACGGGATCCCGGCGGCGTCGGTGACCAGCATGCGGCGAGTCCCTTTGCCCTTGCCCGTCAGCCCGACGCTAGCGCCCCCCCTTTGGCCGGGGCGAAGCTGCCATCCAGCAACGCCGTCGACCAATCGATACGCCCAGCCACGCCGAGTTCGGCCAAGAGCGCCTGCCGAACCCGCTCCCACCCTCCCTCCGCCTGCCAACGACGGAGACGGCGGTGAGCGGTGGCATCGTCCCCGAGGTCGGGCGGTAGGTCGGCGCAGGCGCAGCCCGTTCGGAGGACATAGAGGATGGCCTCCAGGGTCCGTCGGTCGTCAGCCCGGGGTCGGCCGATGCGAGCCGGCGGTGGGAGGAGAGGTCGGATTTTGGCCCACCGGCTGTCGGTTAGCAGCGTCCTCATGCCCGATCGTTAGCACGCTCCTCGTTTTGAGATGGATTCTAGGACCGGAGCAGACCGCCTTTCCCATGCGCCACTTTGATCGCGACGTCTTCCTCTACCAACCCGTCGGGGAGAAAGCCTACGGCGAAAGCGCCGTCAGGTTCACGATTGGGGCAGACGGCCTCGCGAGCAGCGTCACCATCGAGAACTTGGATCTCGCCCGCCAAGGCACCCTCACCAGAACTAAACCGGCGTCGTAGTTCTGACCTGACTGGTTCGCGGGAGGCGAGTCGCAGCGCAGACGCAGGCGTCGCCGGGCGGGCGACTCATCCCCGACGCGTCCTACACGCCACTGGAGCCGTAAGGTTCCGATGCGGTGAAGAGACGTCGCGTACGCAGCGGCGGCCCGGTGGGTAATCGGGCGTCGTTGTGCCCCTTGGATGCCGTTCTCAGGGGCTCAGGGCCTACACGTGGATGGCTCAGGGGTCGTGGTCGCCGCCGCCGCCGCTACCCGTGGATCGGCGCATCGCCGGATCCGGGCGGCACCGTCGGCGGGACGTCCCATCCCTGCGACGTAATGTCGTCTTTCGCCACGTTGAGGTAGACCTTCCCGTCGGTGCAGGAGTTGACGGCGCTCATCGGGATGAAATATTCCGCCTTGCGCAGCAGCCCGCGCTCGACCGTCAGGTACCGGGCGTCGTAGGCGACCACCTTGCCAACCTTGTTCTCGCCGGCGTCGAGTACCTCGTCGCCGACGCGGCACTGGATCTCGCCGAATGCCGTTGGGTCCATGGGCATCCTCCGATCTGGTACCGGGCGGGCGCGACCCCGCCCTCCACGCTCACCTTTTCCAGCAGGACCGATGCCACGACCGGTCTGGCGTCGGGATACCCCCTGACGGCGCCTGGCGGCACCCAGGTGTCCGCTCCGGCGCGCGGCACTAGGTCTGGGCGACCGCCATCCCGATCGGCTCACGAATGAAGCCGTCGAGTGGGTCGAGTCGAATCGGCTCAATGGAGGCACCGAGCCCGATGCCGATGTAGGTGATTCCCTCCTTTGCCATGCGGTCTGGATCGAAGATATTGCGGCCGTCGAAGATGACGGGCTGGCGCAGGATCGCCTTGATGACGTCGAAATCGGGGCTCTGGAAGGCCCGCCACTCGGTGCAGATGATGAGCGCATCCGCTCCATCCAATGCCATCTCCTCGGTCTCGCAGAGAATTAGTTCGCCGCGGGCGACCTGCTCCGGGTAGCGCCGTCTCGCTTCGTTCATCGCCTCGGGATCACGGGCCCGCACGCGCGCCCCGGCCTGCCAGAGCGCTTCCATGAGGGCCAGGCTCGGCGCATCGCGCATGTCGTCGGTGTTCGGCTTGAACGAGAGGCCCCAGACAGCGAGCGTCTTCCCCTCCAGCCGGCCCTCGAAGTACGCCGACACTTTTCGGAACAGCACCTGCTTCTGGCGGTCGTTTACGTCCTCGACGGCGCGCAAGAGCTGGGCATCGTAGCCGACACAGGCGGCAACCCGCTCCAGAGAGCGGACATCCTTCGGGAAGCAGCTTCCGCCGTAACCGCAGCCGGGGTAGATGAACGAATAGCCGATCCGCAGATCAGATCCGATGCCGACGCGAACGCTCTCGATATCGACCCCGACACGCTCCGCGATGTTGGACAGCTCGTTCATAAAGCTGATCTTGGTCGCCAGCATCGCATTCGCGGCGTACTTGGTGAACTCCGAGGAGCGAACGTCCATCACTATCAGCCGGTTGTGGTTGCGGTTGAAGGGGGTGTAGAGCTCCCGCATCTGTTCGATGGCCCGGGCACTTTCCGCTCCGACGACGATGCGGTCGGGCCGCATGAAGTCGTCGATCGCGGCCCCCTCCTTGAGGAACTCCGGGTTGGAGACGACATCGAAGGGGAGGTCGAGGCCGCGCATCACCAGCTCGCGCTCGATGATGAAGCGGATGCGGTCGGAGGTGCCGACCGGGACGGTCGACTTGGTGACGACGGTCGTCGTTTCGGTCATGTGGGCGCCAATGGCCGCCGCGACCGCGGTGACGGCGCTGAGGTCGGACGAGCCATCCGCCAATGGCGGAGTTCCGACACAGATGAAGAGCACCTCACCGTGCTGCACGCCGGCACCGGCGTCCGTCGTAAAATGCAGCCGTCCGGCGCGCCGGTTACGGGCGATCATCTCGGCCAGCCCGGGCTCATAGATCGGGACCTCACCGTCGTTGAGGCGATCGACACGGCTTTGGTCGATGTCGACGCAGACGACGTTGTTGCCGACATCGGCAAAGCAGGTCCCCGTGACGAGCCCGACGTAACCGGTGCCAAAGATCGTGAGGTGCACGGCTCCTCCTTCCTATTCCCAAGCCAGGAAAACGACGCTATGCCGTCCGGCCGACCGCCGAGACGTCAAGCCCGGTGCGGATCTCCGCGAATGAGCGGAGGTGGATCTCCTCGGCCTCGATGGCGGACCGCACGCGCGGATCGCACAGGGTCTGGACTTCATGGGTACGCTCCGTTCGATACATCGAGTCGACGTCGTCACCGAGCCCCGGGTGGCAGCCGAGCTCGGTGATTCCGGGCGCCAGATCGGCGAGGAGAGCGATCAGGGAGTCGACGGTGATCGCGTCAGGGAACGGCTCGCCGTGCCCGGTCTGGCCGTAAAAACGGCCGTCGTAGCGGATGGCGGGGTCCCGGTGGCGCAGCGGGACATCGAGCCGGCGGGCGAGGCCGGCGACGATCCCGGCCAGCGGTTTTTCGCGGTGGACGTGCTGATGGGAGTCGATGTGGGTCGGGTCGCTGCCGACGAGCTCGCGGAAGCGCGCGAGCTGGCGATCCACCTCGGCGGTGAGCGTGGCGGGATCGTCGGTGGGGACGACCTCGTAGAGCGGGTGCCAGTCGCCGCCCTCGAAAAACCACTCGCCGAGATCGATGTGGAGTCCGAGGCTGAGGCGTGGGCGCGAACGCGCGGCCGCGGCGGCCGCTTCCGCCGCTGGCCAGCGCACCATCACGCTGGCGCTGGTGACGATCCCGTGGTCATGCGCCGCCAGAATGCCCCGGTTGACGCCCGGGCTGAGGCCGAAATCGTCGGCGTTCACGATCAGGCGCCGCGCATGCTGAATCGGGGCATTGCTCATAGCCGCAGCTCCTCGGCGAGCCGGATCGCCTCGCCCAGCCAGTCGTGGGTGTGCTCTCGCGGCGGCGTCCAGTCGGCGGCCCAGCCCAGCCACTGCACGGCAAGGTGGAGCCGGCAGGAGAGGAAGTCGGATTGCAGCCCGGCGAGTGGGATCTGGATGCCGGCCGAAGCCAGGGCGTCGTGATAGGCGCGGAGGAATCCGGCGCGGTCCTGGTCGGACCAGGAGCCGGCGGTGAGGGCCGCGAGGTCGATTAGGCCGGGGCCGATCGCCGTGGTCTCCCAATCGACGGGGCAGACCCGCGTTCCATGGGCACCTTCCTGGACCAGAACGTTCGATGCGTAGAACTCGCCGTGGAGCACCGTCGTCGAGAGGGACGCGAGACGCTCGACGACCGGCTCGTAGCGTTCGGTGAGCCAGGCGATTTGGTCACGAATCGCGTCCGGCCAGGCGCCGGCGAATGCCCGAGCGCGGCGTGTCCAGAGGCGGTAGAAATCCCGGTCGTAGACGAGTAAGGGTGCTGCGGAGCGCGCTTTCGCCTGCTCCGCGTGGCCGGAGAAATGGGCATGGAATTTGGCCAGCCAGCGGGCGACCTGATCCCAGAGGGCGATATCACCGACCTGGAAGAGCTCGACCCCTTCGACCCGTTCCAGGAAGAGCCAGGAATGTCTCGCCGCCGGATCGACCGAGGCGCCGTAGCAGATCGGTGTACCGAGATTCGCCGGGGCCAGGATGCCGAGGTAGGTCTCGATCTCGCGCCGCTCGTTGGCGAGGAAGAGGGGCTTGGCGCGGCGGGCCTGGGGAGAGAGGGTGCTCCGGCTGGTGTCCTTGACGATGAGGGCCAGCGTCTCTCCGCTCTCCAGCGTGACGTCGACCCGATCGAGGGCGAAGCTGGTGCGATATTCGTAGGGCCGGCGGCTGATGGCGGCGATGCGGCAGTTGTCGCCGCGAGTGCGCCGCAGCGCCACCTCCAACTCTCGGACGAGCACGTCGCGCGGCGGTGATTCGAGGGTGGTTACTGGCAACGCGGTCATCCCGCAACCCCCACCCGTTGAAGCAGGCCCGTCAGGACGCGATCGGAGGCAAGGATCTCTTCCGCTATGGCGCGAGCGGCACGGACATGCCCGGGATAGTCGGCTCGCAGCGCGTCGATCGCGGCGAGGACGTCGTCGCCGGTCTCGAACGCGAACAAGCCCTCGCCGGTCGGCAGGATGTTGCTGAATCCGGTCTCCTGCGTGATCACCGGTCGCCCGGAGGCGAGGTATGCAGCGCTGCGGTCGCTGAACCAGCCGCTGCGCAGGCGGACGTTCTGGTCTTTGGCGACCGTGAATTCGCCCCGCGAGTCCTGGATGTAGTCGCGATAGGCGTCGATGTCGGTGGAGAAGTCCAGGGCGTTGCCGACCCGCCAGCCGTGTCTCCTCGAGCAGCTCCTGCGTCGGCCTCGGTCGTAGCTGCTCAGGCCAGCTCGAACGGCTGCGGACGTGCGGCGGGCAGGTCGAGGAACTTCATGAACTCGAGGTGCTTGCTCCAGTGGTAGACCTCGCCCTGGAAACGCACCTCGCGCCACGTTCTGCTGCCAGTTGCCGATCGTCGTGAAGGCGTCGCCGCCGGCCGCCGGTTGGCTCCCAGAAGTCGAGCACCACCGGCGCCGCGTCGGGTAGAACGGCGAAGCGCTCCGGGACCGGCACCTGGCAGTCAGGGTTGCCGTAGTTCTCGCCCAAGGTGAAGAAGGCGCGATGCGGCGCCAGGAACGTCGATCGCGTCCTGATCCCTGTTGTACAGCTCGATCTGCAGCTGCACCGGATCGGTTTCCAGGTAGATCAGCCGGCCGGTCGCGAAGTGCTCGGGCAGCGGGGCGGTGCCGCCGTGCAGGTTGATGATCAGGTCGGCGGTCGCGTAGAGCTCGCGCAGCTCGGCTGCGCTCAGGCCGAAGACAGCGGCCGTCGTCGTGCAGGGCGTGGAACGCCCAGCGGTCGCCGAAGTCGAACCGCCGCATGACGTCGGCGATGAAGGCGGCCGCCAGTGGCCGAGGCGTCGTCGTCCGCATCGCTCTCATCAACATCGACGGCGTGCGGGCGTGGGCCTCGACGTAGTACAGGTCGTAGCCGAGCCGTCGAAGCCGACCAGGTAGTGCATCGTCGAGCCACGTCATGCCGGCGACCGGCATTCGGCTCATCATCCCGAGCAGGACGATCTTCGGTTTGCGTTCGTCGGCGTTGTTCACCTTTCAATCAGGCTCCGGTCGCGGTCGATCGAGCACCGGCTCGAGCGTTTGATCTGCCTGGTGCGCCGTTCTGCATCTCGTGCAGCTGCTTGTAGAGCCCGTCGCTGATGCCAGCAGTTCGTCGTGGGTGCCTGCTTCGACGATCTCGCCGTGGTTGACGACCAGAATCTGTCGGCATTGCGGATCGTCGAGAGGCGGTGGGCGATCATGAAGGTCGTGCGCCCCACCATCAGCCGGTCCAGCGCGTCGAGGATGACCGCTTCGGTCTTCGAGTCGATCGACGACGTCGGCTCGTCGAGGATCAGGATCGGGCGCGTCCTTGAGGAACGCCCGCGCGACCGCGATGCGCTGGCGTTCGCCGCCGGAGAGCTGCGACGCCGCGCTCGCCGATCTGCGTTTCGTATCCCTTCGGGCAGCTTGCTGATGAACTCGTGGGCATTCGCGGCCTTGGCCGCCTCGACGATCTCTTCCTCGGTCGCGTCGAGCCGGCCGTAGCGGATGTTGTCGGCGATGGTGCCGGCGAAGAGCAGCGGCTCCTGGAGCACGATGCTGATCTGGTCGCGCAGCGACTCTGAGCGTGAGCTCGCGGTACGTCGACGCCGTCGAGCAGGACCGCTGCCCTCTCGCGGGTCGTAGAAGCGCGGATCAGGCTGACCAGCGTGCTCTTGCCGGCGCCGGTCGGGCCGACGATGCAGATCAGTTTCGCCCGCGCTGGCCTCGAAGGAGATGTCCTTCAGCGTCGTCGGTGCGGCCCGCGATAGCTGAAATTGACGTCCCTCGAAGGTCGATGTCGCCGCGAGCGCGGTCCAAGTCGAGCGGCGTCCGGTGATCGTCACGTCATGCTGGCGTGTCGAGCATGTCAAAGGCGCGCGCAGCCGGACGAACTGCTCCTGCAGCCCGCCGGCCGTCGTGCTGATCGGCCTCCAGCGGCTGGTACATCGACTGCGACGTAGGCGATGACGACGAGCAGGTCGCCGACGGTCAGCTCGCCGCGGATGACGTACACCGCACCAACCCCGAGCACGAGCGCGTTGCCGGCGGCGGTGGTCGTGTTGACGGCAAGCGAAAAGAGCGTCTGGCGGACGGTCAGCTTGACGCGGGCCCCGACCGCGCTTTCGCCCTGCTTGCGGAACCGCCGGTACTCGTGATCCTCGCGGCCGAAGGCGACGATCACGCGCAGCATCGCCATCGCCTCGTGGATGATGGAGAGCGATTCGCCTTCCATCTCCCGGACCTGGTATAGCCGCGGCTCGATCTTCTTCATGTAGTACCGGATCGCGTAGGTGAGCAACGGCGCGACGATCATCGAGAGCAAGGCCAGCTCGATGCTGATCCGCGTCGTCATCCAGAACATGCCGATGAGGGTGATCAAGCTCTGAAGCAGCGCCGGGATCGTCACGAAGATGTTGCCGACGGCACTCGGCGGAATTGTTGATGGTGAACATCAGATTGCCGGTGCGCTTGGTGATCGTGATACGCCATCGAGAGGCGCTGCGCGTGTTGGAAGAGATCACTGCTGAAGTCCAGGACCATGCGCTGGTCCAGACTTGGTGTTGACGTAGTTCTCGCCAACGCCCATCGCGTTGAAGAGGATCGTGATCAGAAGGCCGCCGACGACCGCGAAGATCAGGAGCGAATAGCGATCGTCGGCGATGGGCCCCAGCCGACATCGAGGAAGCCGGGCAGCGGGTGATCGCCGAGGACGTTGTCGACCAGGATCTTTAGCGGCCACGGCTGCAGCAGGCTGGCGGCGGCACCCAGGACGACCAGCACCATCGATGAGACGGCCAACTTCCAGTACGGCCGCGCGTACTGGGTCGTTCGCCTGGCGTTCAGGCGGAAGTCACGCCGAATCTCGAATTGTGCCTATCGACTCAGCCGCGGGCGCTGAGTCGGTTCCTGATCGTGTTCCACTTCAGGAATCGGAGACGCGACATGCCGTTTACCTAATCCGCTGCTTCGGCTGCGACGTCCGGCCGCGGGACGTCAGCGACGATCGAATTCGTCCGTTGGTCGCGTGTGCCGAGCTGGCCGTGGCCGCGTGGAAGGCCGCCGTCGCGGCGGCGCATTCGGCGAGCAGCCGCAGCCCGTAGGCAAGGGCGCCCAGGCCGAGCACCATTCCCACCACCTGCGACTCATCGAACGCCAGCATCGCCAGCGTGCCGAGGAGCGCGGGGACCGCCAGGGCCCACCACGAGCATCGCGGCCACCATCGGAACCGGGCGAGTTGCCTGCCGCTGCCGTGCTCCTCCACCGCGAGAACGAGGCGGCTGGTCCCAAGCAGCCCCCCCGGTAGGAGAGGTCCCACCGGTCGAACTCCCCACCGCGGAGGACGACGGCGCCATCCCGCCGCAACGCCGACCTCGACCGCTTCGAGCCACGCCGCCGGCTCCAGCCAGCGCTCGGTCCAGACGGTGGCCGACCGCGGCCGCGGCACCGCGAGCGCGGTGTCCCGCGTTCGTCGCCACGGCGTCAGCCCGTGGCGCCGGCGCCCGATCAGGCGGGCCAGCGGCTGCAGCAGATGGAGGAGGGCGGTTAAGCTCCGGAGCTTCCAGGATTCGGCTCGCGTCCGCGGGACATCGGCGAACCGCGTCGCGGGCAGCCGCTCAGTCCGGCCTGCGCGACGACGACGCCGACCGCGCCGCACGAGCAGCGGTCCGGCGACGAGCAAGGGCCGCCAGAGCAGCCCGAGGAGGCTGGCCAGCGCGAGGGCCAGGATGACCAGGAACCATTCCGGCATCAGCGGCAACGTGGCGAGAAACCCGGGCGCCGGCTGATGTTCCGGCTGGAAGAGCGCGCCGCCCCAGGTGCCGTGATAGATGCGGCGGCGGCTGCGGAGCGGCGGCGGTCAAGCCGTTGCCGTAGAGGCGGCCGGCCCAGCTCAGGTGGCCGGCGGCGTTGTACCGTTCTGGCCATTTCGCCTCGAGCAGCGCCTCGGCCTTGCCGTAGCCGATCTGCTGGCGCCAGTAGGTCGCGGACGCGAGTTGCGGCGATGGTGCCAGACCATGGCTGCCGGGCTGAACCCGATGCGTCCAGCCCCGCTCCTGCAGACGCCAGCAGACATCGACATCGTCGCCGGCGACCCGGAAGCGCGGGATCGAACCCACCGATCGCCCGTCAAGGCGTCTGCGCCGAAAGGCCAAGTTGCAGCCCGGGATGTGCTCCGCGACCTGGTCGCGTCAGCAGCACGTGCGACCGGACCGCCCGGGCGAGTTCGCGACGCAGTCGGCGATCAGGCCCGTCTCCCGGCGGGCGCGATGTTGGGCCCGCCGACGCCGGCGTGGTCGGTCGTCATGAAGGTGACGGCCAGATAGGTGAGCCAGTGCGGGTCGGGCCGGGCGTCGTCGTCGATGTAGGCGACGATCTCGCCCGGTCGCCGTGCTCGCATGCCCGGTGTTGCGGGCGCTGCTCAGCCCCCGGTTCGGGGTCTGGATCAGGCGGACGTCGTATTCGCGCGGCGATCGCCGCCGTCGCGTCGGTCGAACCATCGTCGACGACGATGACCTCGTAGTCGGGATAGTCGAGCTGGCCGAGGCCATCGAGGCAGTCGCGAATCGTGCGCGAGCCGTTGTAGGCTGCAGACGACCACCGAGATGCGCGGCCACGGCCAGGTCGCGCGGAAACGGCACGTCGGCGAAGGCATCCCGCGACCGCCGGCAGCGCCGGTTTCGGCTGGCGATCGCGAGTCGGTCAGGCCGAAGTCCCAGTCCTCGATGTCGTAGCCGCCGCGATGCCACTCGTCCGTCCAGGCGAAGACGAACGCGCCCGCACAGCCCGCCGCAAACGCGGTTCGCATCTGCCAATCGAGGGTAGCCGCCTGCGCCTCCTCGCCATTGCGCCGGCTGTCCAGGCCGACCTCGGCCGAGCAGCAGGGGCCGGTCGCCGGCGATGTTCTGGAGTCGCGCCAGATAGCGCTCAGAGCTGCTCGGGCGACTCCAGATAGACGTTGAAGGAGACGAAATCGACGAAGTCGAGGTGGAGATACTCGGTGGACGGATAGTTCACGTAGGTGACGAGCGCCCCGGGGTCCTCCGCCTTCACGGCCCGGCAGAGCCGCGCCAGAAAGTGCTCGATCCTGGCGCGCGCCATACCAGCGGACGATCGGGGCCGGGATCTCGTTGCCGATCGCATAGCAGAGCACCGCCGGGATGCCCGGCGCAGGCCCGGACCCCCGCGCGAACGCGCTCCTCGATCGACGTCTGCGTCTTGCGGTCGTCGAGGAAGGCGACGTGCTGCTCCCAGGGCAGCCCGACCATCACCCGCAGCCCGTGCTGGAGGGCGGCGTCCAGGAGCCAGCGTCGGCGGGACGGTATAGACGCGAACCGCGTTGATCCCGTTCGCGGCCATATCAGCAAAATCGCGCCCAACCGCGGCGGGTCGTACTCGTCACCATCCGGCCCAGGCCGGAAGGTCCCGTAGGTGACACCACGAACGTAGAGCTTCTCGTCGCCGGCGTAGAGGAACTTTCCGCGCGCCCCAATGTTGCCCAGGGATGCCGTGTGCGCCGAAGCCTCTCTGGTTGGATGGTCATGCACGAGCTGACCCATGGCCTCAGTCACTCGCCAACGCCAGGTCTGAATCCGGCCGGACCATCCGGAGGTGGCCCTGCGTGGCGCTCATCCGCCATGACCAGGCGGTACGGACCATGAAATCCAGCTCGGTATGGCGCGGTCGCCAGCCGAGCACGGCCTCGGCCCGCCGGGGATCCGCGACCAGGGCCGGTGGGTCACCGGGGCGGCGGGGTAATTCCTGCACGGGTACTAGTAGCCTGTCAAGGTTCATGTGATGGGGCGAGGGTGGGGTAGAGGTGGTCGAGCTTGGTGCGGGCGTCGGCGGTGGTGAACCGCCAGTCGACCGTGACGGTCGCGGCGTTGCGGTCGGCGACCCAGGCGGCCACCTCCTCGGTGAGGTCCGCCCGGTCCGGGAGGCGACGGGCCAAGCACTGCCGGCCGAGGGCGCTCAGCTCGAGCTCGGCGATGTTGAGCCAGCTCCCGTGCTTCGGCGTGTAATGGACCTCCAGCTTGTCCCACAGCCGCTTGGCCTCGGCCGGGGGGAAGGCCAGGTAGAGTGAGGCCGGATCGTGGACGTTGAGGTTGTCCAGCACCACCACCAGCCGCTCGGCCGCCGGGAAGTGGACGTCGACCAGGTCCTTGATGGCGTGCGCCCAGTCCACGCGGGTGCGGCGCGCGGTGACCTGGACGGCGCGCCAGCCGAGTAGGGGGGCGCAGGCCAGGAAGAGGTTGGCGGTGCCGTGCCGCACGTACTCGGTATCGCTGCGTTCGGGCTGGCCGCGGGCCGGCGGCAGCGACGCCCGCACCTCGGCGTGCAACTCCTTGCTCTTCTCGTCGAAGCAGACCAGCGGCCGCGCCGGATCGAGCGGTCGGGCATAGACATCGAGCACGTCCTCCATCCGGGCGACGAACGCCGCCTCCTGCCCCGGCGGGATGCACCACTCCTGCTTCAGCCACGGCTTGAGTTCGTTTTTTTGAGCGCCTGGCGCACCGCCTCGTGCGACACGGCGTCGACGACCTCCAGCGCCACGAGCTTGTCGGCGAGCAGGCGCAGCGTCCAGCGGGCCCGCCCGGCGGGCGGATCGGAGCAGGCCACGGCGATCAGGTGGGCCTCGGCGTGGCCGTCGAGCTTGCGCCGCGCGGGGCGCGGGGGCTGCGGGCGCCGGTGGACGGCGGCCTCCCAGCCCGCGGCGACCCACGTCCGGCGGACGCGCGCGACCGTGGCGACGCTGACCTCCAGCGCCTCGGCAACGCGGGCGTCGGCCCAGCCGGGGCCACCAGCGCCTCGGTCGGCCTTCAGCAGGATGCGGGCGTGGGTCTGGGCCCGCGCCGGGGCGACGCCGCCGGCGATCAGGTCGGTCAGGACGGCGCGTTCGGCCTCATCCAGGCGGACGACGTGCTGCGTCACGGCGGGGCTCCTCGGGCGTGGTCGGACGATCGACCCGAGCACGATAGCCTGCCCCAGCCCATCCGTCACATGAACCTTGACAGGCGACCAGGCGCCCAGCGACGGCCCCGACAGAGGCGATGACGTCCGAGACGGAGTGGCCGGTGCCGGTACCGAGGTTGAGCGCGGTGCTTTCGCCCCCATCGAGGAGGTAGAGGAGGGCGCGGACATGGGCATCGGCGAGGTCGGCGACGTGGACAAAGTCCCGAATGGCGGTTCCGTCCGGCGTCGGGTAGTCCGTTCCAAAGATCCCGACGTTGGGACGGTGGCCAAGCGCCGCGTCGATCGCCAGCGGGATCAGGTGCGTCTCCGGATCGTGATCTTCGCCAAGCTCCCCGTCGGGGTCGGCCCCTGCCGCGTTGAAGTAGCGCAGGGCCGCCCAGCGGAGGCCGTAGGCGTGACCGTAGGCCGCCAACGCACGTTCAACAAAGAGCTTTGAATCGCCATACGGACTCGCCGGCCGCTGTGGGTGGTCCTCTCCCAACGGGAGGGAACTGGGAACACCGTACGTGGCGCAGGTCGAGGAGAAGACGATCCGGTCGACACCTGCGTCCATCATCGTGTCGAGCAACGCGAGGCTGTTGACGACGTTGTTCTGAAAGTACGTGCGCGGCTCGGAGACCGACTCACCGACGTAGGCGGAGGCGGCGAAGTGGATCACGCCGTCCACGGCGTAGTCCTCCAGCACACGACGCAGGAGCGAGCGGTCGCCGGCGCTGCCGCGGACGAATGGACCCCAGCGGACGGCCCTCTCGTGCCCGGTACTCAGGTCATCGAGCACGATTGGCTCGATGCCTGCCAACGCGAGCGCCTTGGCGGTATGGCTCCCGATGTAACCAGCGCCGCCGGTCACCAAGACACGGGCCATGGTCCCTCCCTCGCGAGATCTGTTGATGGACGGTGGACCGCGCGTCAGCGGCCGGATTCGCGGGTGATCGGGCAGTCTAGGCGCGCCGATCCATGCCAGGCCGCGCCAGGGGAAGGTCGGCGAGGTGATCGTCCATGGTGGGGACGGTGGTGCCGAGGGCAGTCCGGAAATAGGCGATGGTGCGCGCGAGGCCGATCGCACACGTGCACCTGCGGCTGCCAGTCCAGCAGCCGTACGGCAAGCGAGATGTCGGGGCGGCGTTGCCTGGGATCGTCCGCGCGGCAGCGGCCGGAACTCGATCGGCGAGCTCGTGCCGGTCAGGCGTTGCACGAGCTGGGCGAGCTGCAGAATCGTGTACTCGGCCGGGTTGCCGACGTTGACGGGTCTCCGGTAGGTCGATTCCATCAACCGGATGACGCCTTCGATCAGGTCATCGACGTATTGGAAGCTGCGGGTCTGGCTGCCGTCGCCGTAGACGGTCAGCGGATCGCCGCGCAGGGCCTGGACCACGAGGTTGCTGACGACGCGGCCGTCGTTCAGGTCCATGCGAGGGCCGTAGGTGTTGAAGATGCGGACGATCGCGTACTTCCACGCCCCGGGTCTCGCCGAAGGCCGTCGTGAGGGCCTCGCCGTAACGCTTGGCCTCGTCGTACATCGCCCGCGGTCCGACAGGGTCGACGTTGCCGCGATACTCCTCGCGTTGCGGATGCTCGAGGGGGTCGCCGTAGACCTCGGAGGTGCTCGCGAAGAGCAGCCGCGCGCCGTCACGCGCCGCGAACTCGAGCAGACGTTGGGTGCCGCGCCCGTTCACGCTGAGCGTTGCGATCGGGTAGCGGCCGTAGGCGACCGGGCTGGCGGGACTCGCCAGATGAAAGATCCGGTCGATTCGAGGAAGAGGCGGCAAGGTCTCGGTTACATCATGGTTGATGAACGTAAATCGCTCATTGCCGAGCAGATGCGCGATATTGGCCATGCGGCCGGTGACGAGGTTGTCGACACACGTCACCGAGTGGCCATCGTTGAGCAATCGTTCGCACAGGTTCGAGCCGATGAAACCGGCGCCCCCGGACACCAGAGTTCGCATGTCCTCCCGATCTTCCGCAGCCGACGATGGACGACCGACAAAGTAGGGACTCTGTCGGCTCTCCGCCCCTTGTCGCGCTCGGTACTAATCTCCCGACGTTGCTCTCCCGAGGCAGCCCGCCGCGCCCCGAGAGGCGTCAGCCAGGTGCGATCTGCGTTGATGGGGAGTTCGCCACGTCATTGTGGGCGGCTGCCGAGCCACTGTACGGTCACGAATACCGAACTTCAATGTACGTACATAGATAATTTTGGCTATGACCGACTATCCGGTCATAATAGTGTATTTATTTTGGTTATTGTGTATTATTCCCTTTGTAACAATTGAGCAGGATCGCGCCGTTTTTTCGATACGTGCGATTCTTTACGCGTGCGAGCCTGACGTCGGTAATCCCCCGGTCCGGTCTCGCGGAGACAATCGCCCATCCCACTTGGAATATGGCTCCCCGAGTCAAAGCGCGCCTGATTGATCAGACGTCGACCGCCGTCGCCATGGTGCCCTAGTGCTCGCCGCCTGTTCGGGCGACTGGAGCGAGGGCACCGTAGCCGGAGCGACATCCAGGGGCGGCCGTCGCCGAGCGATGTCGCAGCATTGAGATCGTCACACGATCGCCCGCGGCTCTCGAGGTAAAACCTTGCCGGCGGATGTGCAGAGCGCAGGCGGAAATGCGACGGGCGAAATCTGCCCGCCGACCGTGGTTAGCGGGACGCACCCCCGGCGTACGGCAGACGAAGCCCTTTATGCTTCATGAAGGTTGCGGAATGGATCGCGGGTTGTCGGGGCGGTGCTGGGCCGGGAGATGGCGTCTCCGCTGCCGCCCGGGGCTCACGGCCCAAGGTTGGCCCGGGCTCACCATTACAGCCTCTCCGAGGCTAACGAAACCGGGCGTTCTAGCCTCGGAGAGGCTGTCGGGTTCAGCCCGGGCCAACCTTGGGCCAACCCTGGGCCGTGAGCCCCGGGCGGCAGGGCAACGCGGCCACCGATGCTCCCGCAAACACCCGATCGTTTTCGCCACGTTCATTCAGGGCTGGGCACGAGGCGCACACAGGGACCAAGATTTCCGACGAGCGCTTTAGCGCCCTAGGACACGGGCAAGGCCAGCCACCGAATCTGCCGCCAGCCGGAGACGCTCTTGCCACATCCGCGGCGTTTCGTAGGTCGCATGGACCCACGCGGCAACGCCACCCAGCTGTCGCGCATCTTGCTCGTAGAACTCGGCCGTTTCAAACTCGAGGCCATCAACGAGCAGCCCTCCGAGACGGAGGGGATCGGCATTCAGAATAAGCGCCGGCCATTCGAGATCAGTCGCTTTCGTTTCCTCGTGAGATGCATGCAGGATCACCGTCGCGCCTTCGCGGGAAACCCAACATGCTCCCCCTGTCGCGTCCAGGTAGCGTCCCGACGCAATCTCCAGGGCTCGATTCGTGGCCCACTCTGCCACTCGCTGCACCTCAGGGTGACTCGCAAAGGCCCGCTCCGTCCGCCCGATACACACATACCAGGCGTTCGGGAACTCCAACGTTATCCTGGCAGGAACCCCTTCGAGTTCCCGCGGAAACGTTCCGGACCAATGTAACCATCTGTCGAAGTCGCAATAGAGATACGACGAACGCTCGGTTGCCACAGCGGCGCGTAGAAGCGCCCGCATCGAGCCGCCGACCGGTTCAAGGCCACTCGGCACGATGATCGCCCCAAACTCGTCCAGACGCCTAAGGAGTCGGTTGTCCGTTGCGTCGGTTGCCGTGACGAGTACTTCTCCGTACTGCTCTAGCATCGGGCCGCGCTCGTCAAGGGCCGCCAGCATCCGCCCGTGTGGGTCATGGACGGTAGCGAGCAGCAATGTCGTGGAATTTGCGGCGGTCAGCCTAGTCATAGCGCATCTTCTCTAGGAAGCGAGTGAAGCAACGAGCGGGCATCGCATTCCCGGTAACAGGCCAAGGTCACCGATCCAGATCAATCAAGCCCTCCACGGCATCCGGAAAGGTACAAGACCGTACTGATACCTGAGCCCTAGACGGGAGGACGACTCCGAACCGTACCCCGATCCGGGTCCGCTCGTTCCGTCAACAGATGTAATTCGGCTTATCAAGGCTCAAGGGCATCGCGCAAAGTTCAGTCGGGCGCACGGGTAAATCGGCATGGCGATCACCCTTCAGCGTGCCAGCACGGAGAGCAGGTACCTCCACTCGACCGGGGCGTCGTCCGGGCGACGCTCGTCGCCTCCAACGGCAACCTGCTCTGGCGCAACACGGTCAACCTGACCGGCCTGTCGGCCCGGCAGTGCGCCGTCGCGGACCTCGCGCGGCCGGCGCCGACTTGCCGGCCGACGCGCTGATCGCCCTGGAGGAGGCGTGCCGGACGCCGCCGCCGCCCCCGCAGAACACAGATCGGAATGAGGGGGCGACGATTCGTGCACGGTCCCCGACCTGCCGACACTGGCGCGACAATTCGACCGGCGGCTGCTGTGAAGGCCCCGCCAGTGGGCCAGTCGGGCCGGTCGCGGCATGCCCGCTGATCGCGCACGTCGACGAACGACTGGCACGTGGATCTTCATCGTGGTTCGACTCTTCGGCCCGCTAGAGCCGCTGATCGCCCAGACTCCATTCCCGGTACTCGTCGGTGACTGCCACCAGACGCGCAACTCCTCCCCGAGCACACCGTCGAACACCGTCCTGCACGGCAACCAGCCCAAGAGCGTGGCGCCATGTTCGGCCAGCCAGGCACCGCGGCGAGGTGGCCCTGGGCGTTGTCGCGACGCGGCCGAACGGACCGAGTTGCGAGACCCGGATTTGCTGCTTCCGTCGTGGCCGTCAGTTTGAGAGAATCGGGCGTCCGGCTTCGGACACCCGGCCCTGCGTCCCCATGCCCGAACCGCCAAAGGAGCACGATAAGGTGGATAGCGTCGATCGAACTCGAGCGACCCCGTTCTGGGGGCGGTCACTGGTCCGTTGCCTGGTGGCCGCGCTGACCGTCATGGCGGTGACATCCGGGCCGGTAAGTCTGGGCACGACGGTCGACGCACAGGACGATACCCCGCCGCCCTTGTCCGCGGAGGCGGCGACGGTCGAGCTGGTACAAAACGTAACACCGGCGGTGGTGACCGTCGTCAACCTGCAGGAGGTGGTCGGCCCCAGCGGGGCAATCAGCGCCCCGCAGCCCGTCGGCAGCGGCACCGGCTTCGTGATCGACCGGTCCGGTCACGTCGTCACGAACAGCCACGTCGTCGAGGGGGGCCTGGAGTTCGAGGTGGTCTTTGCCGGCGGAGATACGCTCCCGGCGATGCTGTTGGGTGCGGACCCGACCAGTGACCTGGCGGTGGTTCAGATCCAGGTCGATGGCGTGGTGCCGGCAACGGTGCCCCTCGGCGACTCCGACGCGCTCCAGGTCGGGCAGTCGGTGGTGGCGATCGGCTCGGCGCTCGGTGAGTTCACGACCACGGTCACCGCCGGCATCGTCAGCGCCCTCAACCGCGACTTCCCGACGGGCTCGCCGTGCTCGGGGCTCTACACCAACCTGATTCAGCACGACGCCTCCATAAACCCGGGCAACTCGGGCGGGCCGCTCTTCAACCTGGCCGGCGAGGTCGTCGGCGTCAACACCCTCGGCATCCCGGTTTCGGCCACCGGCCAGCCGGTGCAGGGACTCTTCTTCGCCATCCCGGCCAACACGGTCCGCGACCTCGTCGGCGAGCTGATCCAACATGGGGCGGTGACCTACCCCTACGCCGGGATCTCCGGAGCGCCGATCACCCCGCAGGTGGCGGCGCAGCAGGACCTGCCGGTCGAGGCCGGATACTACATCGTCGAGGCTCCTGCGGGAGAACCGGCGGCCGAGGCCGGTATCCTGCCCGGCGACATCATCGTCGCCCTGGACGACCAGCCGATCGACGGGAACAACTCCTTCAGCGAGGTCCTCTACCTGTACGAGCCGGGCGAGACGGTCACGGCCACGGTCCAGCGGGGCGACGAGCAACTCGAACTCCCCATCACCCTCGAAGTGCGCCCGCCGCTGAGCCAAATCTGCTACAGCCAGGGCCAGACTCCCTAAACCCCGACGGCCGAGCCTGGTCGGCTCTGGCCGGCACGGCCGTGCTCCTCGGCGCCGCCGGCGTCGGCTTTGCGGCCCGCGGCGACGGCCTCTTCCTGCTCGGCTCGACGCGCGGCGGCGTCCTCGTCCTCCTCCCCGTGGCCGCCGCCGAGCTGGCCGTCGTCGGCATCGGCGCCCCGGACACGCGATCCGTCCTCCTGGCGCTCTACCTCGGGGCCGGCTGCTCGGCCCTGGCCTACGCCCTGTCCGCCGTCGGCTCCCGCCATCTCGAGGCCGGCCACCGGTCGGTGATCCTCAACGTCGAGGTGCCGATCGGGGCGGCGGCCGGGGCGATCCTCCTGCCCGCGGGGCCGATCGACACGCATGTCGCGGCTCACGAAGGCGAGGCGGTTAGTGAGCCCATTCGCTACGTCAAGCTCTAAGTACCAGCACAGGCTGAGCCGGTCGGCGACGACACGCGGCAGCTGCAGCTCGGAGCGCAATCTTTAGAAGAACAGGACCATCTGCAGCTTAAAGTCGACGACCGGGTCGAGGGAACGGCACGGTGTGCGCGGTAGGAGGGCTCGGCCTCAGTCTTGATCAAAGGAGCCGAATCGACTCGATTCCGCCGCGCTCCGATTAGGTGGTTGACAGCGATTCCAGGCGCCCGTAAGGTGCTCCGAGCGCATTCAATACCACCGCACTGAGCAAACCAGACGACGTACCACCCACTCACCAAATGCGTTCCCTGGCCGGCATCGACTCGTTCGCCTACGCCAAGATGACGCGCCGGATCTCGCGGAACCACGAGCTCGCGGGCCGGAACAGATGGGGTACCTCTCTGTATGGCGTTTCAAGAGCAGCAGGTTCAGAAGTCTGCCGCCGTTGCCGGCTCAACAGCCAGCGTTGCATCGGCGACGCCCGGCGCACGGCGCCACCTGCGCTTGCGGCGCGATCAATGGGGCTACGTGTTCATCACTCCGTGGATCGTCGGGTTTCTCGTGTTCCAGGGCGGCCCGCTGGTGGCGTCGCTCTACTACAGCCTCACCGAGTACGACGTTCTGTCTTCGCCCAAGTACGTCGGACTCGACAACTACAACTATGCGCTGACCGGCGATCCGCTCTTCTGGCAGTCCCTCTGGCGCACCAGTTATTTTGCGCTGCTCGTGGTGCCGCTGGGCCTGGTCGGGTCGATCCTGCTCGCGATGCTGCTCAACCAGGGGATGCGCGGATCCTCCTTCTTCCGCACGTTCTTCTACGTTCCGTCACTTACGCCCGCGGTGGCGATGGCGATCCTCTGGTCGTGGCTCCTGCACCCAACCCTCGGACTTGCGAACCAGGTGCTCAAAGACCTGCACATCCCGCCTTACGCGTGGTTGACCGAGAAAGACACCGTGATCCCGACGCTCGTGATGATCAGCCTTTGGGCGGGTGTCGGCGGCAACACGATGTTGATATTCCTCGCCGCGCTGCAGGGGGTCCCGAGGGATCTGGAGGAAGCAGCGGAGATGGACGGCGCCGGATCTTTCAGAAGTTCCGCGTCATCACGTTGCCGATGATCTCTCCCGTCATCCTCTTCAACCTGATTCTCTCGATTATCGCGTCGTTCCAGGTCTTCTCGCTCGCCTTCGTCGCGACGGAGGGCGGTCCGTCGTACGGCAGTTGGTTCATGATCCTGCACATCTATAACCAGGCGTTCTACTACTTCCGTTTGGGCTACGGTGCCGCACTCTCCTGGATCTTCCTCGCGGTTCTGCTCGCGATCACGTCCGCGATCTTCCTCAGCGCACGACGGTGGGTCTACTACCAGGGAGCGTGATCCATGGCCACGATGCAGCAGTCAGACTCATACGCTTCCCTGCACCGGCGCAGCGCTTGATTCCGCCAAAACTCATCAAGCGGCTCATCATCTATCTCGTGTGCATCGTGCTCAGCGTCCTCTTTGCGCTGCCGCTCGTCTGGACCGTTCTCTCGTCGCTCAAGTCCCCGCTCGAGCTGTTCATTTTCCCACCGACCTTCTTTCCAGAGACGCTGCAGTGGGAGAACTACGTCACGATCTTTGAGGACTTCCCGTTTCCGCGCTGGTACAGGAACACGTTCTTGGTGGTGATCCTGAACACCGCTGGCGTGCTGGCAACCTCGTCGCTGGTCGCGTACGGGTTCGCTCGGTTCGATTTCCGTTTCCGGGGCGCCCTATTCATGCTCGTGATCGCGACTATGATGCTTCCGGCTCAGATCACGCTCATTCCCCGCTTCATCCTGTTCGATAAGCTCAACTGGCTCAATACACTGTTGCCGCTCTGGGCACCGGCGTGGTTCGGAGGAACGCCGTTCGCAATCTTCCTGATGCGGCAATTCATGATGACCCTGCCGCGAGACCTGGACGACGCCGCGGTGCTCGACGGCGCCAGCTATTTCCGCGTCTTCTGGCAGATTCTGATCCCCCTCTGTAAGCCGGCGCTTGCGACGCTGGCGATCATCAACTTCATCGCCGTCTGGAACGACTTCCTCGATCTGGTCGTGTTCCTCAACAGCACCGATAAGTTCCCCATCGCGGTTGGGCTTTGGTACTTTCAGGCGCAGCCGATGTCGGCGATGCCGACCGCCCACTTTCTGCTGGCGGCAAGCGTCACGTCGATCATTCCGCCGCTGATCCTCTTCTTCGCCTTCCAACGATTCTTTGTGCGTGGGGTGGCGTTGACCGGACTGAAGGGCTAACCACGCGCTCCGCCGCCACGCGGAGGAAAGGAGGGGCCGACTCGGCGGCTCGTGCCAGACACGAGCGATCAGTTGTGTACAGTCACGACGGGAGGACGATCTCAATGACATCCGTCGCAGAAACTCACCCGACCGGACTCGATTCCGATCATGCCAACCAGGGGGATGACGCGCTGCATGGCCAGCAGCGAACTCGATTGAATCGGCGCCAGGTGCTCACGCGCGGGCTAGGTGCGGCGGCGGCGGCGAAACTCGTCTCCGTCTCAGGCTTCGCTGAATCCGTGTCTGCGGCCCCGGCTCCGTCCGCGAAGAAGGCGCCGCTTGCCAGCCAATCCGGTACGGTCACGCTGCGCTTTATGCGCTTCGCCGGCCCTCAATGGGAATTCGACACCATTTTTGTCGAAGAGTTCATGGAAGCTGAACCCGAACATCACCGTCGAGGGTGAGGACGTCATCTACGCCGAGATGTTCAACAAGTGCCTCTCTTCGGGCGCAACCGATCAGCTTGCGGACGTCTTCGCGGGGCACAACATCTGGGCTCCGTACCTCGCGTACAAGGGGCTCAGCCTCCAGCTCGACGATGCGGCGGCCGCCGGGACGTTTACGGATTTCGACGACTTCTTCCCGTCGGTGATCGAGGATGCCCGCGGGATCGGCACGGACGGCAAGCTCTTCTGGATCCCGACCGTGGTTCATCCAGGCGGCAACGCCGTGATCATCTTCAACATGAACATCTTGAACGAGAAGGGCGTGACCCCGCCGGCGACGAAAGACTGGACGATCGCCGACTACGAGGCGATCATCCGCGCCGCCGCCTCGCCCGACGAGGGTATCCGGGGCACGAATATCGTCGTCTGGCACCCGCTCTACACGCAGCAGTACACCCGGACCTGGGGCAGCGAGCCGGCCACAGGATCCGAGGACGCCTGGCTCCTCTCCCGTGACGGGAAGACGCTGCAGATGGAGTCGCCACCGGTGAAGACGGCGCTCGAGTGGTACCACGGGCTTGCCGCAGAAGGGCTGACGACAACCTCCGGCGAGCGCGCGGCGATGGAGGGCAGCGGGCTCGATCCGTTCAGCGCGGGCATGCTCGCCAGCACGGCCGGCACCGTCGGGCAGGTGGCAAACTACACCGCAACGGTCGGGGATCGCTTCGAGATGCAGTCGGTGCTCTGGCCAAACGGACCGGGCGGCCATCGCGGTTCCTGCCTCTCATACAACACGCAGAGCGTTTGGTCGAAAACCGAGCATCCCGATGAGGCGATCGCGCTTGTCAACCACATCACCGGTCCGGAACCGGCGCTCTGGAGCGGCCTCGAGGGCACCCTGCACTGCATGGCCCGTCATTCCGCCTGGTTCAGCCCCGAACTGTGGGCGAAGTACCCGGTGATGGAAGACGCCGCCAACTGGTTCGAGTCCGGCATCGACCCGTTCCCGCAGCCCTGGAATCTTCGCTTCGTGGAGTGGCAGGACGCCTGGAACCAGGAGACGACCGAGTACTTCGACGGCGCCGAAGACTGGGATTCGATGATCTCGCACACCCTGCCCGCGTGCCAGGGAATCATCGATCAACCACGCCCGTGATCATGACCAGGGCGGCGACAGCGCGTGCGCCGCCCTAAACCGCTGCAGCGAGAGGGAGCGCAAAGGAGCAATGGTGGGTACGGATCTCAAAGCGGGCGTCATTGGCGCGGGCATCATGGGCGCGGCCCACGCCCGCGAGTTCAACGAAAATCCGCACACCACGCTCGTCGGTGTGGCCGACCTCGACGAAGCGAAGGCCGACGAAGTTGCGGAAAAGACGAACACGACCGCGTACTACTCTGCGGAAGACTTGTTGCAAAAGGCGAAGCCCGATGTCGTTTTCATCGCCACGCCCGACCCGTACCACCTGGCTCCACTGTTGTCGGTGCTCGACGCCGGCGTGAAGCACATCCTGCTCCAGAAGCCGTTCGCCACGAGCGTCGAACACGCCGAACAGATGGCCGCCGCGATCGAGAAAGCGGGCGCCCGCTGCTTCGTGACCTACGGCACCCGCCAGAACTCGGCGAGCGCGGCGGGAAAGTTCATCACCGAATCGGGCCTGATCGGTGAGCCGCTCTTTGCGTCGATGCGCAACGTCGACAACATCTCCGTGCCGCGCGAGATGTGGGCCGATCGCCCCGACAACTGGGCAGTCCACCAGCTCAAGCGTGCCGTTCCTCTACTCCCACCGGATCGATCGCCTGCGCTGGTACTACGGGCCAGCCGAGGTGCGCACGGTCACGGCGGTGAGCCGCGGCGAGGTGCTCGGATTACTCGACCGACTTCTACGAGAGCATCCTGACCTGGACCAACGGCCTCGTGGCGCGCGTGCATACCGGCTGGGTCGATTTCGGCAGTCTGTTGGTCTATTGCGACAACATCTTCCACGGCACCAAGGGCATGATCAACCACAACGAGACGGGCGCCTTTCAGCGATCCGGTCCCGGCTGGCAGGTCATGTTCGACGAGAACATCGAGCTCGCCGACCTGAAAGCGGCGCAGGACGAACTGCTGGAGCGCGGAATCGGTACACGGCTTTTCTGGGAGAAGCCAAACATCGAAGGAATTCCGAAGACAGTGCCGGGGTTGGAGCTGATTCCGAAACCGAAAGACGACGCCGCTGACCGACTACATGATCGACGCGTTTATCGAAGGAACCGACACCCCCGAAAGCTGGAAGAAATTCGTCGGCGATTCACCGCTGCCGACCTATATAGATGGCGTCGAGCAAACCCGCGTCTGTTGCGCGGTGGAAGAATCCGGCACGCGAAGGCGGCAAGACCCTCACCCTTCGTTGACACGGCGCCGGCGGCGGGACTGCTGCCGCCGGCGCCATACCCGCTTTCGATGAGGGCATTGGTGAGCTCAGCGCATCGCGTACGCTCCCGAATCTCAACTGTTGCTTGCCGCGCGGAATCGAGCGGCTAAATCGGTTGCTCAGCCTCACGTTGGGCCCAACGCAAGGCCGGATAGCGGTGACCGGCGCTTCCGCGGCCGAGTTGCTCGACGATACGTCTCATGCTCAGCAAGCGGGCGATCAGCTTTGGGCACGACCTCGAAGATGTCGGGCTCCAGTGCCTTCGCAATGCCCTGAATGAACTCCACGAGCGAACAAGGGACGGCCTCGCAACCTGCTGCGGTGTTGACGCACGCCATCCTGAAACAAACCGCGCCGCTCCTCGCCTTCGGACACCATCCTGTTTCGCTGCAGCGTGACATCCGCCTCGCCCACAAGGTTGCGAGCGATTGCCTGCGGCGGCAGGCGTGGACGATCGGCGAGCCGGACGAGATCGCGGCGGTGATCCGGACCGCGAACCTGCCGTCGGAGGTCGCCGAGATCGTCGCCGAGATCGTCGACACGATCGGCGCCGACGGCGCCCTCATCGTCGAGGAGACACGCCTGCCCGGAATCGCCCATGAGTACATTCGGGGCGGACGATGGAGCAGCGGCGTCGCCTCCCCGGGTTTCCTTGGCCAGGAACCCAACCAGATAATTGTCCGGGAGCCGTCGATTCTGGTCACCGATCATCCGGTTGAGAACGCATCGGATGCCGTTGCCATACTCGAGGCTGGCTCCGGATCGAGGAGCCTCCTGCTGATCGCCCCACGATTCTCCGATGACGTCGTCGCCCTGTTGCTCGCGAATCGGGACAAAGGCGGCTTCGAGTCGATCGTGGCGGTGAAGGCGCCACACTCGGTTCATTCCGGAACGCAGCAGTTGGACGACATCGCGCTGATGACGGGCGGACGGTTCCTTCCGCGTGAAGTCCAGGGGGCGCTGCGATCGGTCACACGTGGCGACCTTGGTCGTACCGAGCGCGCCTGGGCATCTCGATCTGCCTTCGGGATCGTGGGCGGCGCCGGCGACGCCCGGGCGCTGCGGCAGCGTTCGGCCGAGGTGCGAGCGCAAGCCCGCGGCGAACGCGACCCGGCGAGAAAATCCCACCTGAACACTCGCTCCGGCAACCTCACCGGGCTTTCGGCGCTCATCCGGGTGGGGACCGGGGCCAGAGACGGACCGACCGACCGCCAGGTTGAGCGCGCCGCCACAATCGCGCGGATGGCCTTCGAATCGGGCGTCGTGGCAGGAGGAGGGGCAGCGCTCGCACGCGCCGGTCGATTCGTGGCGCGGGAGTTCTGCGGGGGCGAGCACGAGGTGGGCGCCAAGGCGCTCGCGAGAGCACTCGCTGCTCCTATGGAGACGATCATCGCGAATACTGGACGTGCGCCGGGCATGCTGCTCGATGACCTACCCGCGCACGGAGACGTTTTCGACGTGCGGACGGGCCGCTGGGTAAGCCCTCGCACAACGGGGATCGCAGACCCGCTCGCAGTGGTGGAAGGCGCGCTTGAGGTGGCCGTAAGCACCGCGCTGATGGTGCTCTCGACCGATGTCCTGATCGGACGGAGCGCGGAGCGATGACGGCGGCCAACCCGCTTGATGCCGCACCGAGCAGTGCAGACACCTCATCGCTGGGAGCGACTGCTCGGCGGCGAGGGCGGTGATGTTCTCGACCTCCAATTCGGCGAACGGGACGATATCGTCGCCGTGACCCGTCTCGGCCTGTTTCGCTCGGACGATCGCGGCGAGCGCTGGATCAGGCTCGAGTCACCTCCGCTCGTCCGGACGCTGCATCGCGCGGGAGGGTGGTGGCTGGGAAGCGACATCGGGCTCTTCCGGGCCGATCGACTCGACGGTGACTGGCAGCCCCTTCTGTCTCGGGTGGCGGTCACCTGCGTGTCGATGGACGAGCACGGTGACCTGCTCCTGGCCGCGACGATGGAGGAGGGGCTGCTCCGCTCCGAGGATGGCGGGATCACCTGGGAAGACGCCAACCCCGGACTGCCTGGGGACGACATCCTCGCGATTCACCTGTCGCCCATGATTGAGCCAGACCAGCGAGACCAGACGATCTTCGTGGCGACCGAGTCGGGGCTGTTCCGGTCGCGGAATGGTGGCCGTGCCTGGCGTCAGGTGCCGTTCGAGCCCGACGATCTCCAGTGTTTCGCTCGCGCAGAGAACAGATTGATGATCGGGACCGGCGGGGACGGACTCTGGGTGTCGGCAGACGCGGGCCGGACCTGGGACCAGTCGCTTCCGGGAGAGACGATCATCGGTGTTGGACCATCTCCGGTCGGCAACGCGGTCCTTCTCGGCGAAACCGGCATTTCCACAATGGATCCGAGCGGGGGTGTCCTGCGCCGCTCGACCAGTCCTCCGAATGCCTTTTGTGCGATCGAGGCGGGTGGGCGCACGCTGGTCGGGACGATCGGGCATGGGGTACTCCGTCTAGACGCCACCGACGAGGGCTGGGCGGAATCGTCGATCGGGTTGGAGGCAACGCCCCGCAGTCGGGTTCTGGTCACCGCGCAACAAAGCATCGTGACCACCTCGGGCTCGGGTGCAATCCTGATCTCGGTAGACGGCGGCGCGTCGTGGAGCGAGATACTCGACGCGCCGCTCGCGTCTGTAATCGACTTTGACGCGCGTCTCGACACCGACAATGGGATCGAGGTCGTCGCCTGCGACGGTCAGCTCGCGGGAGTCTATCGAGGACGCTGGCACCTGCTTGAAGCAGAATCGCCCGTCGCCGTAGCCTGGCTCGACGGTGACCCCATACTGCTCACGGACGACGGGCACTTCGTCTGCGACACCTTCCGATCGCGCCTGCTTCCAAGGCACTGAGCCTGCTGGGCGCGCGACTGATCCCGGTACGCGGCCGCCCCGAGTTGCTGTGGTCGGTCCTGTACACCGACAACGCCGGAGTCGTAGTCCTTCGCTCGGACGACGGTGGGCGGCGATGGGAACCACTTATGCAATCGGACGCGATCGGGGCGGTGTCACTGGCCGTTGCGATTGACGACTCGGGCAGTGAGGTGGCGCTGGTCGCCGTGGGAAATCGAGTCTACCGCGTGCTCGAGTCTCCCGAGCCTGTCTGGACCGGAGACGATGGGATCGTGATCTCCGCAATGGCACTCGGTGAAGACGGCAGCGTCCTGCTCGCGACAAGTCACGGCTTGTTCGCGATATCCCGGGACTTCGCGACGTCAGAACGCATCGTGGGGAGCCCCGCGCCGCTCCTGGACGTGGACGCCGAGGGAGCCGGCGACGCGATCGCGATCGAACGAGGGGGGGCGGTCTGGAGATTCCGCCGAACAGGAGTTTCCTAGCACCTGCCTGGTCAGCGCCCGGAACAAGGACTCGTCGTCAACGCCGAGTTTCACGAGCAGGACTCCGACCACGACCTCCAGGTCGCCCAGTTCGCTGTCCCGCCGGGGTGAGGTGGAGGGACGGGGGGATCCGGTGCCGCCCGGCGAACGCTACAGTAGGAATCGGAAGGGTCTCGGGGATCGGGACGGTGCGGCGCCCATCCGGGATGGACGCGAGGATCGGGCGAGATCCCGCCCCTCTGGCACCGAACGGTGCAGAGAGACGACCGTTCTAGGCGAGAGCTCCCAGGAGCAGGCAGCTATGGTCGAGCTGCGGATCGCCGACGTTGACTTCGGGTCCCTCCTTGCGCGCCCGTTCCACCCCTCGCCGGCCGCCTGGGAAGACCGTATCCTCTCCTTCCTGCTGCTGGGCCGCTTCTCCGACGGCCGGGAGCGCGGCTACCGCGACAACCGGGGTGACCCCATCATGATCGGCACGACCACCATGTTGCGGCCAGAGGACACGGGCAACGCGGTCCGGCCGACCGAGGACGAGTAGCCCTGGCGGAAGGCCGGACCTGAATCCCTCTTTCGCTGCGATGGTAATCAACCCACCGGAAGTAGGGTGTACCGCCAGAAGCGAGGGGGTCGCTCGCGCGGTTGCGTCACAACCATGCCTGGGTGGTTATCGCTGAGGCGCCAGAGTGCCGCATGGTAAGGGCATCTGGACGGGCGGCCGAGCAGGTGTAACAGTCTCGCCGCCTGACGTCCGAGGACCGAGACGCGATCCGGGCATATGCGGAGATACGACCGCTGCAAGAACTTGCAGCCGACTTCGGCGTCAGCCACGATTCGATCCGCCAGGCTCTCCGTGGGGATAGGCGCAGCCTCTTGACGGCGCCTGGGCTTCCTTGCGCCTCGATCGCGCGCGGGCCGGAATCTACCGGCCCGCCGGCGAGCGTCACCGTGGTTGTCGACGGTGCGGGGGCAGTCGAACGGGACGTCCACGGCCTCTCCCCGGTTGGTCCGGCCTTCGCCCAGCAGTCGGAGCGCACGGGGTTCACGGGGGTCAGGACGCAGACGGTGCCGGTACTGGTAACGCCGCGGGGGTGGCCGGCGGTATCGCTCCCAACGCCGCTTCCCCCTCCGCGACCGCCTCCTCCTGGGAGAGCGCTCCGGCCCGCCGCCCAGGCGGCGAGGAACGCCGTCTCACCCAGGTCCGCCCGCAGCGTTTCGGCGGTGCGCTCGTAGACGTCCCGCTCGGGAGGGACCCAGATCGTCCCGAGCGCGTCGCGCAGGGCTTCGGCGGCGGCGGCGAGGCGGACCGCCTGCTCCGCCTGGTTAGCGGCGGCCACGAGGGTCGCCACCCGTGCCAGCCACTCGGCCAGGCGTTCCTTCGATCCGATCTCGACGCCAGATGGTGAGGCTTTCTTGGTGACGGCCGACCGCCGTCGCGAGGTCCCCGTGCAACGACGCGACGAGGCCCAGGTAGTCGAGGGTCATGGCCGTGCCGTTGGCGTTCCCCTGCTCCCGGTTGCGGGCGAGCGCCTCGCCCAGGTGCGCCGCCGCCCCCTCACGGTCCCCGCGCCCGAAGGCGATGACGCCGAGCTGGTGGCGCGTCATGGCCGCCCAGGAGCGGTCGTCCAGCGCGGCGAAGGCGGCGAGGGCCTGCCCGTCGTGCTCCGCGGCGCGGTCGTACGCCCCGCCCTCGATCGCCAACACGCCGAGGAAAAAGTGCGAGTGCGCGGCACCCCAGGCGTCGCCCCCGGCGCGCCGCAGCGCCAGGCTCTGCTCGATCAGCGCGACGCCCCGTTCGGGGTCGCCGGCGTAGTGGGCGAACAGCCCCGCCGCGATCAGCGCCGGGGCACGCACCGACCACGACACCTCTTCGCCATGCTCTAGTCCGCGCCCCAGCCAGTGACGGCCTTCGGGGCGGTGGCTTCTATAATTCCACAGCCCCGCCATCGCCACGGCCAACCGCAGCAGCCCCTCCGCGTCCCCTTCCGCCTCCAGCCAGACCAGCGCCGCCCGCAGGTTGTCGTGCTCGACCGTCAGGCGGTCGAGTCCGGCCACGCCGGGGAAGAAGCTGCGGGGCGGGTTGGCCGCCTCGGCGAAGGCCAGGCACCAGGTCGCATGCGCCCGCCGAATCGCCTCCGCTTCACCGCACGCGTCCAACTGCTCCAGGCCGAACTCGCGGACCGTCTCCAGGAACCGGTAGCGCGGCGCTCCGCTGGGGTCGTCCTCCTCCCGTAGCAGGCTCTTGTCGGCCAGCGACGCGACGCCGTCGAACACGTCGATCTCCGCGCCGCCGACGACGGCGACCGCCGCCTCCAGGCTGAAGCCGCCGACGAAGACGGCGAGCCGGCGGAAGAGCGTCCGTTCTGCGTCCGTGAGCAGGTCGTGGCTCCAGGCGATGGCGTCCCGCATGGTCTGCTGGCGGGCGGGCAGGTCACGCGCCGCCGCCCGTCAAGCATCGGCAACCGTTGCTCCAGCCGGGCGAGCAGCGCGGCCGGCGGCAGGACCTTGACCCGGGCGGCCGCCAGTTCGATGGCCAGCGGCAGGCCGTCGAGCCGGCGGCAGATGCCCGCCACCGCCTCGGCGTTCTCGACCGTCAGGGCGAAGTCGGCCCGCGCCGCCCGCGCCCGCTCGACGAAGAGGCGGACGGCGCCCGCCTGCCCCACCCGTTCCGGGCTGGCTCGACCCGCGTCGGGAGGGAGTGCAAGGGGCGCGACCGCGTACTCCCGCTCGCCGGAGAGCCGTAGCCGCACCCGGCTCGTCGCCAGCACCGCCAGCGACGGGCAGGCGGCGAGCAGGTCGGCAACGAGCGAGGCGGCCTCCACCACCTGCTCGACGTTGTCGAGGACGAGCAACAGGCGCCGGTCGCGCAACAGGGCTTTCAGGCGGGCCTCAAGTGGCTCGGCCCCGGAATCCCGCATCCCCAGAACCTGGGCGACGGCGGGCGCGACGAGCGCCGGGTCGGCGACCGCCGCCAGCGACGACGAACCAGACGCCATCGGGAAACGAGGGCGTGGCCGCCCGAGCCGTCTCGATCGCCAGCCGGGTCTTGCCCACCCCGCCGGGGCCGGTCAGCGTCACCAGGCGGTGGCCGGCGAGGAGATCGGCGACCTCCCGCACCTCGGCGTCACGTCCTAAGAGGGCGGTCAACGGGGTGGGCAACGTCGCCGCGACCGCCGAGCTTTCCGCCAGGAGAGCGGGGGACGGCGTCGGCGTCGCTCCGACGCCGAGCCGCCTGAGCGCGCGCAGCACCTCGAGGAGCCAAGCCTCCTCGGACCTGCCCAGCACCTCGACCCACTGGGCCGCCTCCAGCCAGTAGGCGAGGTCGTCGGGAATTCCACAGGTTCGAGGCGCAAGGGCAGGATCGGCCGTTCAAGTTTCCAGGCGAGGGCGACCTCCTGGCGCACGTTGCGGGAGGCAAAGGCGGCCGCTGAGCAGCACAACACGAGGGCCATGCTGCCCCGGATCGCGGCGACGATCTCCGGCCCGTAGTTGGCGCCGCCCGGGATGCCGTCGCGGTCGAGCCAGACCGGGATGCCTGCCCGTTCGAGCGCCGCGACGAGCCCCCGCACGCGGCCGAGGTCGGCGCTGGCGTAGCTGACGACGACGCCGGGGTTAGCGGGCTCCGAAGAGGTGAGGGCGGCCACGGCTGGGTCCTGTTCCGGTGACGGAGTACGCCCAATGATGTCGGTCCCACGGCCCGCCGTCAACCGTCGACACCCGGCCGCATTCGGACTCCCGCAGCGGCCCGCGAGAATCCCGACGCAGCCGAGGCTGCCTATGCTGGAGGTCACTCGTGCGGTTGCGTCACGACCACGCCTGGGTGGTCGTCGCCGAGGCGGCCGATTGCCACACCGTGGGCGGCCACCGTGCCTGCCGGGCGCCGCTTCATCGTGACCGTCATGCGCCGCGACGTCCGCCCTTGGTGCAATAGGCGACGACCTGATCCCCCGAGGGCTCGACGGAGAGCTGCGGCGTCTCGGGAGCGAACCGGGATCGCGCAAACAGCGCGCGGACGTCATCGCCGGTGCGGTGGTTGACCCGCCAATCGAGGAGGTGTTCCATCAGCAGGCGGTCCTGGTTCGCCGGATCCAGGTTCGTGACCACGACGGCCCCGCCGTCGATCAGGTGCTGGAAGGACCAGTCGAGGAGGGCGACCGCTTGGTCGTCGCTCAGGTACTCCCAGAGCCCGAGGGCGTAGACGACGTGCTGGGGCCGCACCGAGACGCCCTCTCCGTCGACCGGCACCGCGTCGCCCTCCAGAAACGCCATCCGATCGCCGAGGCCGCTCCCCTCCGCGCGGCGGGCGGTGACCAGGAGCGCCTCGGCGTCGAGGTCGACACAGGTCGCGAAGACGTGCGCGGCGTTGCCGGTCGTGTAGAAGTCGACAAGCTCCGCCGCCGCACCACTGGCGAGCGCCGTCACGCGAACCGGCCCCCCCGCCGGCCACGTCCCGACCAGGTCCTCCAGCAGCGCCCTCATCCGGGTACGGCCCGAGCGTCGTGCCCGGCAGAGGGGACGGTCGAGGAACCACCGGTCGACCAGCGGACCCAGGCGGCCGTCGCCCTCCGCCTCGTTCCGATAGATCGCCGCCACCGTGTCATGGTCGTCGGGGAATCCCCGCGGCTTGGCGTAGCACCGCGCCATCGTCCAACTCAGCATCATGAACGGGAAGGTCGCGCGGAACACGTGGTCGCCGACGCCCGCCTCGAGGCGATCAGGGTCGCGAAACGCCAGGAGGTCGTCCCATCCCATCTCGATCACCGGTTGACTGGCCGTGGTTCTCCCGAGGAGGTCGACCACCTCGTCGCAGGCGTCGCCGAGCCGTCGCTGGGCCTCGCCGGCCTGAAGGCTGCCGACGGCCAGTTCCTGGTCCAGGCTCAGCATGGCCCGCTCGAACGCATCCAGCCCGGCGCTCATCTCCGACGGGATCTGGCGAGGACTGATGTTGCCGGTGCGCGTCTGGTGAAATCGGGTTGCCTGGGCGGCCGCTCCGACGCCCGCCCCGGACAGCCGGCGCGACGTGGCGCGGAGCCGCCGCGCCAGGGCGAATGCCAGTGAGTGGTAGAAGCGGACGGCAAACCCTGGCGACGAGACCATCAGTGATTGCAGCGCCGCCTCCTCGATCACCTCGACGACCACGTCGTCGAGGGCGACGACCGATGCGCTTGCCGGCGCGTTCTCCACGAACCCCATCTCGCCGAACACCTCGCCCGGGCCGAGTTGCGCCAGCGCGATGCGTTGTCCAAGGTGGACGTGCTCAACCTGGACCGCACCCTTACGCACGACGAAGATCGCTCGCCGCCGGCTCCCTTCCTCGAGCAGGGTATCGCCCCGACGGTAGACGGAGGACACCGACTGCTCGCGCCAGATCTCCCAGTCGTGCGGACTCAGCATCGCGAGCGCCTCCGAAGTCACCGCATCCCTCCCTTCACCGGGCGCTCCCGCGGTCGCACCGGCGGGTGGCCGTCGGCCCGCGTCCCGGCCAGCGCCTGCTCGATCGTCCAATCCCAGGTTCGGGCGCCGATCCCCGCCGATCCGTTGCGACCGCCCGGAACGATTCGCCTGGCCGCGTCGCCGACCGAGATCAACGGCCGCGCGGCGGGGAGCGCCCACCGCCAGGGCGACCGCGGATAACCCAGGGCGTCGGCCAGTTGGTTGCCGATCAACGCTCGGGAGAGGCCGAACGCGGCAGCCGTGCGCCAGCGCAGCCCGTCGATCGTCGGAAAGTACGATGCGGTCATCAGCGCCTCGACCAGGGCTCGCGAGTCGCCATCGGGCGGCCCCTCGTGGGCGAGGATAAGGTCCCCCAGCCGCCGGGCGTCCGCCCGCGTCGCGCAAAGCAGCTCCGGATCGACGCCCGAGAGGTAGCCGGAGTAGCGCCACAGGTGCAGCAGCGCCTCGCCCTCGCTGTCGCTGAAGCGGAGCCCGAGCCGTTGCAACCCATCGAGCAGCACCGCCGACAGGGCGAGGTTGGTGCCGGCCAGGTAGAGTTGATTGACCGGCGCGCCCCACTCCGGCCCGTTCCACCGGCCGGACTGCCAGAGCAGACGCCGGACCTGAGCGTGCATCAGCCGCACCTTGACGGTGCTCTTGAACCCGTCGGCGAAGCGGCGCAGCCCGCCCGGGCGGCTGGTCGCCACCGCAAACCGGGCGGTCTCAGCTAGGCGGCCGGGCGCTCGCCGCAGCAGGTTGCCGGTGAAGACGAGCGGCTTGTTCCCGCCCGGTGAGCTGTACGTCAAGGGCAGGGAGTAGAGCGCCAGGACGAGGATGCCGAAGGCCCCGGACCGCAGGAAGAGCGCGCCGCCGCGGTCGAGCCGCTCCCAATCGACCCACAGCGGGACGTGGTCGAGCTGCGCGAAGAGGGCGGTCAGGGCCGGACCCGCGTCAGGCACCGCCTCGACCCCGTGGTCCAGGGCCGTGTCGAGCAGCCGCCGCCCCCGGCCAGCCGGAAGGGCGGCGAAGGCGGCGGCGACCGCGTCGGCCAGGGGATCGGTGGTTGCCAGGTACCGGACGTAGTCGTCGGGTGGCCCCAACGGTACCCGTCTTGGCCGCACCTCGGAGACCGGGGAACGCATGAGACCTCCGTGACCAATCGCGCTCGCCCGTTCCGCGTCGCACATCTATCAGGGCAAGCGGCGGATTCGCGCGATGGGTTCGTCCGCCAGCGCGGGGCGCTCCACACCAGCAGACGGGCATCCGACCACGGGGAACTCGTCGCACCGCCAAGACCGGAGTGAACGGTAGCAGATCTGCGTACGCCGCAGTGCGCGGGGATCCCCTTCATCGTGATCGGGCCCGTCGCGACGGTCGTGATGCCCTCTCCCACGAGGCGGCCTTCCTTGCCCGCCTGCCGCAGAACACGGGCTTTTCCGAGCCTTCCGGCTTCGTCAAACAAGACGGCTACCCCATCTTGACGATGGAGGTATCGAAGGAAAGTCCCCGGAGCAACGCAACTCCCCGGCCCGGCCAGTCTTCGCATCGGTGGAGATCGCCGGCGACCGGGTCGTGGCCGTGGTGCCGCGCGCCGACTTCGCGCCGTTCTTCACTCTGGCGGCCGAAGCTGAGAGCGGCGACGCGCTGGACACGGAAGGCGAAAACGCCGACGGCGCCGACCTTTCGGACCGGCGCCGTCAACTCTCCGTTCTCAGGAGTGGAAGTGACGGGGGTTCGATCAAGCGCATGCGTCACCCAAGCCAGTTCCCGCCCGGTTGGGTGCCTCTGTGCACCGCCCCGGAACCGCGACCGGTGGGGCGTTCCCGCCGTTCGGCCTACCATATTCCCCGCGAGCGTCGCCTGACCGCCGAGCAGGAGCAAGACGTACGTGCCCGAGCCGGGCAGCAATCGCTCCGCAGCCTCGCGGCCGACCTCGGAGACCATCGGGACCGTCTGCGCTCGACCACATATGGGCGCCAAGGATGACGCGGCGTCCCTGGTGGAGAGCGCAGATCTGGACCCGATGCCTTGGTCCGTCGCCAAGAACGTGGATCTGCCAGTGAGGAAGCGCGATCGTGGCGCAGCCGGAGAATACCCATTCGAGAAGCCCGGTACCGCCCCCTGCGCGACGGCGACCGCTACAAGTAGCGCGTCGCCTGCGGGTGGCAGGATGCCAGCGGGGTCTGGTGCTCCGGGAAGCTGGGCTATGCGCAGCGGCAGGGGTTCGGCCGCCCGGACGGCAGGATGCCCTGGTGTCTGTTGGACGAGCCGCCCCTTCGACCCATCGAAGACGGGCAGTGGGCGGCAAACCCTCGCCGCGGGACCAAGACGTCCACCGGAGAGAGGCGTGGCTATGCGCGGGACGGGATATCCGTAGGCCGGTATCCCGCCCCGGACGACGTGGCGGATCCAAACGACAAGTCGTCGAAGAAGTTCTTCGGCGGCGGGCCCGAACTACCGGCCGTCATCCTGTGCCCCGATTGCCGCCGGGACGTGCACGTGTCGTCGCCCGGTGATGCCGGTTTTGACGACCGTACTACCTAAGCCGCCGCAACGGAGGCAAAATGTGTGTAGCAGGGACGCCGCGTGAGCGTTCCAGGTCGGAATACGACAGCGATCACACGCCTCCACCCACGTTTTGGCCAGCTTCGGGCTGACGGGTTCGAGGGCGGAGGCTTCTATGGCTTCCCTCCAGCGGGCCGCCGGAGCGCGGCCTCCGATCCTCGTCACCACCCTCGTCGATCCGGAAGAGCGGACGCCGACGACTTCCTCGGCAACCTGTACCGCGCCCACTTTTCCGGGCCCGACGCCGAGCCGCCTCTCGACGGTCCGCCGCTCATGCTCTCGGACCGGGAGGTGCTCGAGTTGGCGTTCCGCGCGCGCAACGACGACAAGATCCGCAGGCTGTACGAGGGGCACACCGACGGCTATACGTCCCACTCGGAGGCGGACTTAGAGCGCCTATCAACACCGTCAAGATAGGCGTCGCCGTTCTCAGCCCTGGAAGGGCTTCGTCGGGCTCAGCCCGGTGGGTAGGGGGTTTCAACCCCGGGTCTTGCGGCCGCCCTCCGCCGCCGACAACGCAGCAATGCCGCCCCGGGCAATCCCGGCGGCGGCGTCGATTCAGGAACCTTGGCGGAAGTGACGGGGGTCGGGGCCGCGTGCTAGAACTCTTCGCCCCGCGCCGGATCGCTGTCCCTGACGTGCGGGTCCGCCGCGATCGAGTTGCATGTGGTGCGGGACTGCGGTATGCGCGACGGCCTAGGAGGCTCACACCCGTCGACGAATCGCTCATCCGCGCCCTTGCCGCGACCAGGAGCCTCCGCTCCCTCGCGGCCGATTTCGGCGTGAGCCACGAGACCATACGGTCGGCTCTCCGCGATCGATAGGACGGAAACCAGATGAGCATACCTCAAGGGATTCAGGAACGACGCGTCAGGGCGACCATCGTCGCGCCACGGCAGGGGACGCTCCGATACGTCCGCGTCCCCTCTGATCGTCAACGCTACGCTGTCCAGATTCTCATGCGCCTAACCCGAGCCGCTCGAACTGCTCGGGCGGCGTGCCCTCGGCGACCATCAGTTCGCGCAGGAGGTCGAGCATCCGCCGCCGCTGGTGGGGCTCGTCGTGCCAACGGTTTCGGGTCTGATCCGGATCGGCGGCCCGGTGGAAGAGGAGATCGTTGCGGCCCACCGGATTGCTGACCGACCGTCTTGGGTCGACGGGGATCCGCCACTGCGGCAGGTCGACCCCCGGGATGAAGCGACCCGCGTCGGTCGGCGGCTCCACGCCGTCGATGACCAGGGACGAGAAGATCATCGACGAGTAGGCGTGCAGCGGGCCGTCCCGCTCCGGCGACTTCAGGAGGGACCACTCGCCGTCGGTGCAGCAGATCCCCTGGCCGAACGTCCCGTAGAGCAGTCCTGGCCGGCCGGCGGCGGGGGAGCCGGCGAGGAGCGGCAGGAGGCTGCGGCTATGCGTGCGCGCGGGCGGCGTCGACCCGGCCGCGTCCAGCACCGTCGCGAACAGGTCGACCGTCGAGGTCAACCCAGTCGCGACCCGCCCGTTACCCCGGTGTTCCGGGTGCCAGACCAGGAGCGGGATGTTGGCGTGGCTGTCGTAGTGCGGGAACTGCTTCCCGTAGGCCCGGCGCTCCCCGAGGTCGTGGCCGTGGTCGGTGGTCACGATCACGCAGGTGGCGTCCCACAACCCCTCGCGGTCGAGCGCACCGACCAACTCGCCGAACCAGCGGTCGACCATCGTCACCTTCCCCTCGTACTGGGACCGGACGAAGGCGAGCTCCTCGGGCGACGCCTGGTCCATGAAGTCCGCTAATCGGACGGCGTCCTGGTACGGCGGCCACAGGGTGAAGCGGTCCCTGGCCGTCCCGTCCCCGTACATCGAGGCGTACGGCTCCGGCGCGTCGAACGGCTCGTGGACATCGAACGACTCCACCTGGAGAAAGAACGGCCGGTCCTTCGGCCGGTCCCCGAGCCACCGGGCGGCGGCCGTCATCACCTTGGCCGGAAAGAAGTCGGTCTCGTCCCGAAATCGGCGACGTTGCTGTAGTAGCGCTGCCCGAATCCGGGCCGCCAGGCCTCGATGTTCTGCACCCATCGCGGCAGCGACGATGTCGGCACCAACGGCTTCCAGAAGTCCAGCTCGTGCCCGCGGATCAACTCCGCCCCTTGGAACGACTGGATGTAGCCGTTCGCCGCCTCTTCCCAGTAGTGGTAGTGGTCGGTGACGATGGCGGTGGCGTAGCCGCGTTCTTCCAGGAGCCGAGGCAGCCGGGCGTCGAAGGGCTCGAGCGGGCCCCACGGGCGCCAGAGCACCTCCCTGATCCCGGCGAAGACCTCACGCCGAGCGGGCATGCAGGGCAGACTCCCGACGAAGTGGTTGTCGAACCGCCAGGCGCGCCGCGCGAAGGCGTCGAGGTTCGGCGTCGCGACCCGGGTCGGCCCGTACGCCGAAAGCGCGGAACGGTTCAGGCTGTCGATCAGCACGAGCACAACGTTCACGGTCATCCCCCGGTGGATGGTGTCGAGCGCTGTCCGCCCCGCATCGTTCGACAGACGGCACACGACGGTGGGCAGGCTACTGCTTGACGGCGCCCACGGCCAAGTCGGAGATTAGCTTACGCTGGGCGAACAGGAAGAGCACGAGCGCCGGCAGGAGCGAGCCGGTCGCCGCCGTCATGACGAGGTTCCGCTGAGTCGCGTCCTCGCCGAATACCCCGGCGAGGCCGACCGGGACAGTGGTGCGATCGCTGTCTGTCATGAGCGCGAGGGCGAACAAGAACTCGTCCCACGTCTGGACGGAGGCGAAGATGGCGACGGTCGCCACACCCGGCTAGGCCACCGGCAGGATCACGTCCCGCCCGCGCGGGATCGTGTCGAGGGAGCCGAGGAGCAGGTAGACGGAGACAGGTACTGTGATCGCGACGTAGGAGATGATCAGGCCGAGGGAGCCGTTCACCACCCCGAGGCGGAGGAAAATCGCGAAGAGCGGCGTGATCAGGACCGCGACCGGCGACCCAGAGAAGCGGTAATTCTCGAGGCGACAGAGCCGCGCCGTCTCCGAGCAAGACAAGTCCCGTTATCCGCAATGCCACCCAATGCTTGCGGCGAATGAGTAATCGGGAACATGGAGAACTTGGATCTAAAAGAGCGCGTGGTTCTGCGCACCGATTTCCCCTGGCGAACAGCGACGCTGTGGCGTTCGGGGCGGTGTTGATCCAGGCGGTCGGGTGCAGAACTGCCGCCGAGCCCATCCGGGGTGGTATCCGGTGCATTACCCCTCTGGTCGCGAGTGCCGGTGGCCGGTGCGGACCGCGTCGGAGAGGTCGCGGCGGGCGACTGCGCCATCGACGTCTTTGCGAATTCCGTTGGTCAGGAACGCCATCGCCAGGCCGTCGCCGTGGTCGCCCCAGCAGACCGAGAAGTTGAAGCCGCCTTGCCAGAACGTGCGCTCGGTGCTGGTGGCGCCGGGCCAATGGCGGCGCTGGTCGTCAAGCCCGCCGAGCTCGAACCCGAGGCTGCGGCGAACGGTGACGTCGAAGGTGGCATCGTTCTCCTCGTCGACCTCGACGCCCAGCATCCGCGCCACGGTCTCATCCTCCAGGATGCGGGCGCCGTCGAGCGCGCCGCCCGCCGCCAAAGCGGCGTAGAAGCGGGCCATGTCGCGCGCGGTCGAAACGCCGCTGGCGCCGGGGACACCCATCTGGTGGAGCGGCAGGCCGCGCATCCCGCGCACCGTGTCGATCCCCTTGGCGTCGGTGCCGTCGGTGACGTGGAGCTTGACGAGGCGGTGTGCGTGGTATGCCGGGAGCTCGACGTAGGTGTCGAGCATGCCGAGCCGTGCGGTGATCTCGGCCCGCAGGTAGTCGGGGTATGCCCGGCCGTCCAGACGGCGGACGATCTCGGCGCATACCCAGCTTTGCGTGAGCTGGTGGTAAGCGCTGCCCGTTCCTGGTGCGTGCTCGATCGGCATAGCCTCAATGGCCCTGATTGCCGCCGGCCAATCGCCCCACCGGTCCGGCGTCAGCGCGGGCGGGGTCGTCGGGAAGCCGCCCCGGTGCGACAGGACGTGACGGATCAGGACGCGTTCCTTGCCGTTCTGGCCGAAGGCCGGCCAATGCGCGGCGACGGGGACATCGAGGTCGACCCGGCCGCGCTCGATCTGCTGCCAGAGCGCGACCGCCGCGAACGGCTTCGTGCCGGAGAAGAGAGGAAAGAGGGTGTCTACCGTCACCGGCTCGCCGCGCTGGGTATCGGCGTACCCGGCGGCGAGGTCGAGGACGAGCCGGCCGCCCCGGTAGACCGCCAGGGCGCCGCCCGGGTAGAGCCGCAGCGGGCTGATCTGCTCGTCAAACAACCTCGTGGCCTCGGCCGTCATCGCCGCTTCGGCGACGTCGGCGGATTCAGAGGCATCTGGCGCGATCGCAGGTAGGGCGCTCATGCGACGAGGACGGGCTGGCGGCATCGCGGCCCGCTCGCGCTCGACAAGCACGCGGCGCAGGATCTTGCCCGAGGGTGACTTCGGGATCTCGGCCACAAACTCCAGCCGCCGCACCTTCTTGTACGGTGCGACGCGCTCCGCGACGAACGCCATGAGGTCCTCGGCCGTCGCCTCGCCCCGCAGGACGACGAACGCTTTCGGCACCTCACCTGCCGCGTCGTCCGGGCGGGGATGACGGCGGCATCGGCGACCGCCGGATGGGAGAGCAGGACCGCCTCCAATTCGGCCGGGGCGACCTGGTACGCCTTGTACTTGATCAACTCCTTGAGCCGGTCGACGATGTAGAAGTCGCCGTCCGCGTCCGCGTATCCGATATCCCCGGTGCGGAGCCAGCCGTCGGGCGTGATCGTGCGGGCCGTCTCCTCCGGCCGGTTCAGATAGCCCCGCATCACCTGGGGTCCGCGGATCCACAACTCGCCCGTCTCGTTGGCGTCGAGTTCGGCCCCGGTCGCGACATCGACGACCTTGCATTCCGTGTTCGGGACGCACGGCCCGATCGAGCCCAGCTTCGCCCACGGTCCGGCCACGAACGGTGAATGGGTGACCGGGCTGGCCTCGGTCATGCCGTAGACTTGCTGCACTCTGCAGCCGAGCCGAGCGCGCGCAGCGGCGCATCAGGTCCGCGCTGACCGGCGCCGCGCCCGAACCGATCAACCAGAGAGACGACAGATCGTACTCATCGACGGTCGGCTCGTTCGCCAGCGCGAGCAGGATCGGCGGGACCACCGAGGTGCGTGTCACCCGGTGCTCCTGGATGGCCCGCAGGAAGGTCGCCAACTCGAAGCGCGGCGAGAAGACGAGCGTCGCCCCGGTCGCCAGCGTCAAACCCATCCCCCAGAAGCCGGCGATATGGAAGAACGGCGCCACGCTGAAGACGACGTCCGCCTCGTCGCGACACTGGGGCACCTCGGTCTGGATCAAGTTGCCGACCAAATTGCGGTGGGTCAGCATGCACGCCCTTCGGCAGTCCGGTCGTTCCGCTGGAGTACGGCAGCAGGACGATGTCCTCGCCGGGATCGATCTGGACGTCCGGCGGCGTCCCATCGGGTGCGCGCGAGCGAGGCGAACGGCGTCACCCCGACCACCGTACCCAGGGTGATGACCTCCCGCACAGCCGTCCGCTCGATCGCCAGGCGGCTCCGGTCGAGGATCTCGGGCGTGGTCAGGAGGAACGTCGCCCCGGCGTCGCCGAGTTGGCGGGCGAGTTCGTCGGGCGTCGCCAGGGGGTTGATCGTGGTCACGATTCCGCCGAGGGAGGCGGCCGCCAGCAGCGCGACGACGAACTCCGGGCTACTCGGCGCGTTGATCCCGAGGACGTCGCCCTTGGTGAAGCCCCGTGCGGCGAGACCGGCCGCAACCGCCCGCGTCGCTTCCGCCAGCGCGCCGTAGGTGAGTCTTTGCCCGGTTGACGCGTCGATCAGGGCCGGTTTGTCCGCCAGCCGCTCGGCGTGACGCAGGACATATGCGGCGAGGGGCACGTCGGGGATCGCGACATCGGGGATACGGGCTGCGGAAGATCATGACCGTGCCTCCGTTCCAGGACGCGGCGGGAGCAGCCGGTGTTCCGGCGCGGACGATGGCCATCCCGGCATGTTGCCGGATCGCGGTGATGCCGATCGAGATCCTTCGGATGCGTGACGTTCCGGTGGGATCGGGCGCCTGCCACTTCCACGCCTCACGGTTGATACGGTCCATCCGCATCTGGTTCTCCGCCAGGTGCGAGTCGAAATCCTTCATGTCCATCGTGGCCGTCTCCTCTCGTGGATCCCCCGGATCGAGTGAGCTGGGAGTGGGGATCACGGAGACAGCATGCCCCGGGGCGGTGGGACGGATATCGACCGATGGCGGATTTCGCGGTGAGTTGTTGGGAGCGATCTGTACGCAAGTTACGCACGGATCGGGACAACCGGAGGAGCGGCGGAGCCGATCAGGCGAGCCCGTGCTCGACCGCGATGCCGGACGGCCTCGGCGCGGGTGTTGACGCCCAGCTTGGCGAAGATGTGCTTGACGTGGGTTTGCACGGTGCGGGGGCTGATGAACAGGGCTTCGGCGATCTGGGGATTGGAGAGCCCCTGGGGCAGGAGCCGCAGGACTTCGATCTCCCGCCGGGTCAGCCCGAAGCGGGAAGTTTCGCCGGGGGGTGATGTGGCGATGCTGATCGGCCCGTTCGCACCATCGCGGAGAACGGGAACCATTGCCATAAGCTGGGGAAAGGAGAGCGCGCGGCCGGTTGCCCAGGCGGCGGTGAAGGCGTCGTGCCCCAGTCGCTCGGGGAGTAAGGCGATGGTGAGTTCCTGAGCAGAGCGCCAATCGGGCAGAATCGGCATCTCGTTTGCCTCCCGATAGGCATCCGCGGCCGCGAAGAGGGTGGCGGCCAGTACGTGACGATCGAGGTCGTTCGCCAGGCCGGCCAGTAGCCCGACCGCTTCCGCCAGGACCACCTGGTCATGGTGGTCGGGCCACAGGGCCGCGCTCTCGATCAGGCGCTCGATCGCGCCGGGCAGATCGCCGAGATCCCGGAGGGCGATACCCAGGCGATAGAGGGCGATTGCGGTGACCCAGGCGTCTCCGCTTTCGCGCGCCAGCGCGATCCCCTCTTCCAGATAGGCGGCCGCTTGCTCAGGACGGCCCTGGTGCAGCGCGTCGAGGGCGAGGTTGCTGAGCGCATGGGACGCGAATGCGAGATTCCCCACGGCGACGCTTCGGTCGAACGCTTCGCGCAGGAGGACCGCCGCGCGTTCGTGGTCGCCACGGAACCGAGCGACGATGCCGAGGTTGACCAACGCGCGGATCTCGGCCGTCACGGCGCCGCTCGTCCGTGCCAGGGCCAACCCTGTTTCGAGGAGGTATTCGCCATGGTCGAGGAGATCATGATCCTTGGCCAGGGCGCCGGCCGCGACCAGTGCTTCCGCGCGGAGAACCGGCGGCACCGCATCACCCTGGGCCAGAGCCTGTTCCAACCACCGACGGCCCTCCGAGATGTACGCGTTGCGCAGGGTCCAGAATTGGACGAGTGGGACTCCGAGGCGCAGGGCGGCGACGGAATCGCCCTGGGCAGAGGGCCAGGTCATCGCGGCGCGCACGTTCGGGTAGTCGGCCTCGACTCGATCCGCCCACCGGCCCCGGTCGTCTCCGCGCGTCGTGTCCTTCCCCTGCTCGACCAGTTCGAGACACCAGTCCGCGTGACGGCGGCGAGTGGCGGCCTCGTCGGGGCTGGCGGCGAGTTGTTCCAGGCCGAACTCTCGGATCGTCTCGAACATGACGAACCTGGCCTCGCTGGACGGGCTCTCCAATCGGCGCAGGAGGCTCTTGGAGATCAGCGACGCGACGCCGTCAAGGACGGAGGGGGACAGCGCTGCGGCGCTGAGGGGGACAAAGCTAACGCTTTGAGGGGGAGAGGGGGAGACGGACGGGGAGAGATCGTCCTCGTCTTCGCTCCCCCTCTCCCCCTCAGCCCGCAGGGCTGTCCCCCTCACGGCTTCAGCCGTGTCCCCCTCAGGGCGATAGCCCTGTCCCCCATCCAACGGCTTCGGCCGCCTCCAGCGTGAAGCTGCCAACAAACACAGCGAGGCGGCAGAAGAGCGTCTGTTCCTCAGGTGTGAGCAAGTAGAAGCTCCAGGCGATCGCGTCGCGCATCGTGCGTTGCCTCGGCGGCCGGTTGCGGGCGCCCGCGTTCAACACCGGCAAGCGCCGCTCCAGGAGGGTCAGCAGCGCCGCGGGGGAGAACAACTCGATCCGGGTGGCGGCAAGCTCGATCGCCAGCGGCAGGCCATCGACCCGGCGGCAGATCGCCGCGATCGTGCCAGCGTTCGCATCACTGAGAGCGAAGTCCGGTCGGACAGCCCGCGCCCGCGCGACAAAGAGCCGGATCGCCGCATTTCCGGCGAGGTTGGAGAGCTCCTCACATTGACCAACTGGGAGTTCGAGCGGTTCCACCGGAACAACGTGCTCACCGTACAGGTGGAACCGTTCGCGGCTCGTTGCCAGCACCCGGGCGCCGGGACCGGCGGTCAGCAGCGTCCCGACGAGCGGCGCCGCCGCCTGAAGATGCTCGAGATTGTCGAGCGTCAGGAGCACCTGTTTGTCGGTCAGCCAGGCGCTGAGACGCGCGGGCAAGAGCTCGGCGCCGGTCTCGCGCACGCCGAGCGCGCGGGCAACGGTCGAGCCGACCAGGTCGGGGTCGCGCACCGGGGAGAAGTCGACGAAGCGGACGCCATCATGGAACTCGCCGTCGAGGATCGCCGCGACAGCCAGTGCCAGCCGCGTCTTGCCGACACCGCCCGGCCCGGTCAGCGTCACCAACCGGACATCTGGGCGGCGCAGGAGGTCGCACACGGCCGCGATCTCCCGCTCCCGTCCGATCAAGGGCGTGAGTGGGATAGGCAGGGCGCTGGCCGGGTCGCGTGGCTGGGGAATGGCCACCATGCGTGGACCCCCTGGGGCGGCGATGATCCGATGTAGCGATTTCGGAAACGCTACACCGCCCAGGGTGGTTCCACAAGTGATGAACGGCGTTGACCGGTGCCTTACTCCCTCGCCGTGGAGGGATCCAGCCCTCGCGGGGGCGCTGGCACGCGGATCGATGTCCCCGCGAAGTGACCTGCTTGCGCCGGCCAGGCCGCCAGCGCGGCGCCCACGAGCGCGAACCCGAACAGCCCGAAGCCCGAGCGCGCCGTACCCGCCGATGGCGATCAGCCCTCCCCCCAGGGCCGCCCCAACGGCCCCTCCCGCATTGAGGAGGGTGCCGTTGAGCGCCATCGTCGTCCCAGCCCCAGCGGGACTCTCCGCCGCCAGCAAACCGGCGGTGGACACCCCGGCGGCCGCCGTCGCACTCGCGGCGAGCGCCAGCAACAGCACCACAAGCCAGGTACCGGCCACTCCCATCACGGGACCAAGCAGGAGGCCGCCAAGTGCGGTCCCGCTCGCAACGATCAGGCGGGGAGGGACGTGCCCGCCCCACTTGGTCGCCGCGATGCTGCCAGTCGCGTAGCCCACGCCGCCCAGGGTGTAGACAAGCCCGACCCTGGCCGTGCTTAGCCCCAGATCATCCGCCAGGAAGGCGCCCAGGTACGTCAGCAGGCCGAACCACCACGCGGCCCGCATCATCGACGCGCCATACAGCCTGACGGTCGGCGGGTGATGGAGGAGCGGTGCGTATGCCGACAGGATGTCCGGCACCCGCCAGGTGGTCGTTGGCCGGCGGCGGTCTGGCGGTAGAGCGGCCGCAACGAACCCGGCGGTGACCACCGCGATGAGTCCCCCGATCCCCAAGGCCACCCGCCAACCCGTGACCGCACCGATCGCCGTGAGGATGGGCACACCGATGATCGCGGCACTGCTCAACGATGCGAATGTCCAGCCGATGGCCCGCCGCCGGGCTTCGCCGGTGAAGACAGTCCCCGCGACCGCGAGCGGTAGGCCAAAGACGATGGCGTCGGCCAATCCTCCGACCAAGCTCAGGCCGAGCAGCGCTGGGTAGGACGGGGCGAGGGCCGTGCCAAGCAGATTGATCGCGATCCCCAGCACCCCGCCGACGAGCAGCCAGCGGTAGCCATAGCGGTCGCCGAGCGGCCCGACAATGAGCCCCAGTCCGGCGCTGATCAGGATCATCAGCGTCACAACCTGTCCGAGCAGCGAGACCGTCGTTCCCAGATCGCGGGCGATCTGGGGATAGAACGGAGCCGGCGCCAGAAAATTCAGCGCCGCCAGGAACGATGCCGTGCAGAGCGCGATCAGGATGCGCCGGTCGGGTACATCATCGGCGGCCCCAGGGCGAGCCCGGCGACCCCGGCGATCCGCCCGCCGGTTGACCTTGGGCCGGACCAGTTCGGCCTCGGCCAGCAAGTGTTGACGATGGATTTCGGCCATGATCTGGACGGACGTGAGTGAACGTTGCATGGCGGTCTCCTATCCGTTGGACGTGACCGCATCGTGCACCGGCCGCGTCGGCCGTGCGTCCGCCGATTGGCGGATTTTCAGATGATTTTGGTGGCGACCTGCGTAGGACGTCGGCGTGGGCCAGGCGTCGAGGACACCCGACGAACAGGGAGTCAGACGAGGCCGCGCTCGACGGCGATGCGCACGGCCTCGGCGCGGGTGTTGACCCCGAGCTTGGTGAGGATGTGGTGGACGTGGGTTTGCGCTGTGCGGGGGCTGATGGAGAGCGCCGTGGCGATGCCAGGATTCGAGAGCCCTTGAGGTAACAGGCGCAGGACTTCGATCTCCCGCGCGGTCAGCCCGAGGCGTGAACCCAGGAGCGTCGACGGTAGGGCCGGGAGATCGCCGTCGGGCGCGGTATCCGAAATCGCCTCCGCGATGGCTTCTTCAACCGACATCGCGCGCCCCGATTCCCACGCTGCCACGAACGCCGCCTCACCCATTTGACTTCGGACGGCGGCCAGATAGCGCGCGTTCTCGGCCTGGTAGAAGGGCGGTACTGGGACGTCACTCGCTTCGGCCAACGCCTCGCCCACCCCGAACAGCCGCACCGCGCGCTCCCGCTGCTCCTGGGCCGCCGCTGTTACGGCCAATCCCTCGAGGCACACGGCGACGTTCCATTGGTTGTCAATCCGGTGACTCAGTACCAGCCCTTCCTTGAACAGATTCGTCGCTCGCTCGTACTCACCGAGCTGCAGCAATGGTCGGCCCAGGCTACCCAGCGCCCCGGCAATGACATGATCGCTACCGAGCTGGCGAGCGAGCATCAGACCCTCTTCAAGGTACTCTGCCGCCTGTACGTTTTTCCCCAGAAGGAGTGCGCTCGTGCCCATGGCGCCGAGCAAGTACGCGATTTCGATCGTATCGCCGACCGCACGCGCCAGACTCAACCCCTCCTCGTGCAAGGCGAACGCACGCTCGTGATCGCCGTGGAATCGCGCCACCTGGCCCAACCCGCCCAGCGCAGCGCTGATCAAGGTCCGATCGCCCGCCGCCCGGGCCAGCGACAGGCTCTCGGTCAGCGGTGCTTCCGCCCGTTCGTAGTCGTCCAGATCGAAGGCCGTCATCCCGATCCCCAAGAGCACTCTGCCCCGGGCGGATGCCGATCCTCCACGATCCGCGGCCAGCGCCGCTTCCAACCACCGTTGCCCTTCGCGCGGGCGGCTGCGAACCGTCCAGAACAGGATCAGATCGCCGGCCATCTGGAGAACGAGGGCGTCCTCGTGCTCGATTGCCCATGTCAACGCTGCCCGCAGGTTGCCAAGCTCGGCTTCCAGATGATCGAACCACGCCAACTGGTGCGGACCTGCCAGCTCCGTCCGCGCTCGCTCCGCCAGCCGCGCATAGAAGCCCAGATGGGCGTGCCGCGCGTCATCGGCCTCCCCGCTCCTCTCCAACTGCTCCAGACCGAACTCGCGGATCGTCTCGAACATGACAAACCGTGGCTCACCGGACGTGCTTACTTGCGGGCGCAGAAGACTCTTAGCGACCAGCGAGGTGATGCCGTCGAGCACGGAGGCAGAGACGGAGAAAGACGGATCGGCAGCGGAATCGGCCACGTCGGCACGGAGCTCACCCCGCGGCGCGAGTTGGGCAATCTCCGGCCCGGCGACCGCCTCGGCACCCTTGAGGGAGCAGCCGCCGACGAAGACAGCGAGGTGGCGGAAGAGGGACTGCTCTTCCGGGGTGAGCAGGTCGTAACTCCAAGCGATCGCATCGCGCATCGTGTGAAACCTGGGCGGCTGATCGCGGGCGCCTGTATTCAGTAATGGCAGCCGATGCTCCAGGCGTGCCAGCAATGCAGAGGGCGAAAACTGCTCGATCCTCGTGGCCGCGAGTTCGATTGCCAGGGGGAGCCCGTCCAGCCTGTGACAGATCGCCGCGATAGTCGGTGCGTTTACATGGTTCAACGTAAAGTCGGGCCGGACGGCCTGGGCCCGCGCGACAAAGAGTTGGATGGCCATGTTCTCGGAAAGGTCGACAAACGTTTCCGTGCCAGCAGGCGGGAGAGCGAGCGGTTCTACTGGGAATACCTGTTCGCCATAGAGATGCAAGCGTTCTCTACTGGTAACGAGCAGTCGCGAGCTGCCGACGGCGGTGAGCAGCGAGTCCACGAGCGCCGCCGCCGGTAACAGGTGCTCGAGATTGTCGATGACGAGGAGCAACGATTTGCCGGCTAGCCACGCGATTAGCCGCTCGCTCCACGGGCGATCGCTCGCGTCGTGCACGCCGAGCGCATTGCCGATAGCCGCGCCGACAAGATCCGCGTCGCGCACGGGAGCTAGGTCGACGAAGCAAATACCATCTGGGAATACACCAGTGAGGGTGGTGGCGATCGCGATCGCCAGACGGGTCTTGCCGACACCGCCCGGCCCGGTCAGCGTCACCAACCGGACATCGGGGCGGCGCAGGAGGTCGCACACGGCCGCGATCTCCCGCTCCCGTCCGATCAAGGGCGTGAGTGGGATGGGCAGCGTGCTAACGCGTGGGAGGGGCAGAGTGCTGGCCACGGTGGGAGCCCCCGATCCGGTCGCGGTGTTGTCTTTCGTGGAGAACGCTACACGGGCCAGGGCCAGGACACAAGGTGCGATGTATGAGGCTCTGAGCCGAATGTGCCTCGAGCCCTCGGTCCGATGATACCGGTCACTCCGATCGCGCTGCCTGGAGGGACACCGCTTACGGTCGTGGCTACCGGCGTCCAGAGGCAGGGTGCGCCGTGCCGTGCGCGGTGGGGATGCGGTCCGCGCACCATCTGTGGTGCGCGACACGCGCCGCTCCGGTGTGGCACCATTCCGGCTGCCGACCGGTCGATCGTTGTTCACCCGAAAGGCGCGCGTGATGCCTCGGCGAGGATGTACTCGTGCTGCAGGGGGCGTCGCTGTCCTCGGTCGGGCATTCGCCCTACCACCCGCCGGTGCGGCATGACCGGAGTCGCGATCCGCCGCGGGACGCTCGCCGATGCCGAGCGCATCGCCGATGTCTACGTGCGGACGAGCCGCGTCGCCGAGCGCGGGTACGTCCCGGACGCCGACCTAGATGCGATGACCCCCGCCGACTACCTGGACAGCTGGCGCCGACGCCTCGGCTCGCCGGACCCGCACGCCACCTGGGTCGCCGAGGTCGGCGGCGAGGTGGTCGGCTTCTGCTACACCGAGCCGAGTCCGGACGACGACGCGACGGCGGCGACCGGCCACGTGGACATGCTCTTCGTCCTGCCGGAGCACGCCGGCCGCGGCATCGGCGCGCGGCTCCTCGCGGACGGGGTCGCCCATCTCCGCACGTGGGGCTTCTCGGACGCGACCCTGTGGGTGCTCGTTCGCAACCACCGGACGCGGCGCTTCTACGAGCGCGAAGGCTGGACCGCCGCCGACGCCCGCAAGCGGTACGACCAAGAGGGCTATGCGATCGACCTCATCCGCTACGGTCGGCCGCTCGCCGCGCAGGACTGACCCGCCAACCGACCGACGGCCGGGCGCCCGGCACGACGGAGGACGCGCACGAACCGCCGGTCCGGCTCCTCGGTGTCCGGTCTCGGCCGCCGCACCGCCCCCGGCCGCGCCGCCGCCGTCGGGTCCGCCCCCGCCCGGATAGGTTCGAAGCCCAACCAACGCCGCGTGCGGTCGGCCGCACCGGCACGAGAGGATTACACAGGTACCTTGGCAAGCACCGCAAGCTGATGCCGACAGGGCCCGAGCGGCTCGTCTGGGGCTTCGGCGACGGCTCGACCATGCCGGTCTTCGCCACGGAGATCGGGGCAATCGGGGCGGTGATCTGCTGGGAGAACTACATGCCGCTGCTGCGGACGGCCATGTACGCCAAGGGCGTCCAACTCTACTGCGCGCCGACGGCCGACGGCCGCGACAGCTGGCTGGCGACCGTCCGCCACATCGCCTGCGAGGGGCGCTGCTTCGTGCTCTCCTGCAACCAGTTCTGCCGGCGACGGGACTACCCGCCGGAGTTCGTCACCCCGTTCGGCGACGACCCGGAGACGGTGCTCTCGCCCGGCGGCAGCTGCATCGTCGATCCGAACGGGGTGATTGTTGCGGGCCCGGACTACGCCGGCGAGGCGATCCTCGTCGCCGACCTCGACCTCGCCGAGATCGCGCGGGCGAAGTTCACCTTCGACGCCGTCGGTCACTACTCGCGCCTGGACGTGTTCCGCCTCGAGGTGAACGAACGGCCGACGCCGGCGGTGCCAGTGGAGCCCGAGGCGCCCATGGTCGGCCCGCCGGCGACGTCGGCGCCGTAGCTGGGCTCCCCTGGGTGCCTCGCCGCGACGGGCGAGCGCTCCCGCGGCGTCGGGGAACCGGTCCGCGCCACCGTCTCGCCAACTGCCAAGAGTACAGCGAACCCCGCCGATGGACTGGACCGCGTTAGGTCAGTGTCGGCATTTGGCCTTCAGCGCCACCGCGTTCCGCCGGCAGTCTTGCCGGGCACGTCCTCCCCGGCCGACGAATCGTCCGAGCGTAGGCCGCGGCAGGTGGTACGATCGCGAGGCGGGCGGCGGGTCGTCGGGCTGGCCCACCGCGCCACCGCGACCTGGAACGGAGGAGACCGATGGCGGTCGTGCGCGTGATGAGCGTCAAAGTCCTCTCGTCCGCGCTGGGGCCGCTCGGGCCGACCTCAACGCGCGGACGATCCGGCGCTGTGCGCCGGACCTGATCGGCTTCCAGGAGTTGGACGCCGGCCACCGCGCCACCTACGCCAAGCGCCTGGTGGACTACGACGGCGTCGCCGTCGACGAGGACGCCGCGGCCGTCTACTGGCGCGCCGACCGCTTCGAGCGCCTCGGAAACGGCACTTTCTTCCTCGACGCCGACCCGGCGGCGCGCGTGCCGGACTGGGGCGCCGAGGACCCGTTGGACGCCACCTGAGTCCACCGGCGCCGCTGGGCCGACGGCCAGGAGCTGCCGCACCTCAACACCCACTTTGACGACGAGAGCGAGCGCTCCCGGGTCGAGTGCGCCATGATCGTGGTCGCCCGCCTGGAGCGGCTGTGGGCCGAGCGGGGCGGGTCGCCGGCGGTGGTGACGGGCGACTTCAACTGCAACCCCTGGTCCCCCGCCTACCACAGCTTCCTCGCCGCCGGCTACGTCGACGCCTCCCGCGCCGCCGGCCACGGCGACTCGGCCGCGACTAGCACCTTCCACGGCTTCCAGGGGGGCCTCCTTCGGGCTGGAGTGAGGCGACCAGGCCTTCTGGCGGGTGGACTCGGTCCTGGCGCGGGACGGGGTCGAGCGGCGGTGCCAGATCGCCTCGTGCACGATCGTCCGCGATGCCGAGCCGCCGGTCTACCCGAGCGACCACTGGCCGGTCGTCGCCGAGTTGCTGCTGCTGCCCGACTGAGCCGCCCACCCGGGTGTGCCCGGCAGCGACAATGCGGACAAGAGTCCCTACAGCGGCACTTCGCTTCCTCATCCTTGACTCGTATGTTCACTTCGGCGTGGCAATGCAAACACCTGAGGCCGCGGGCATCGAGCCTCTACTAACCACACCAGTGCCTTCGGACGGCGCATACTACTGGGATCGTCGATCCGACCGCCTCGTGACGGGCGTCGTCCGGCGTGGCACGGTGGCGTATGCCCGACCGACGATGCGAAGGGAGACCCCGGATGGAGGATTACACCGGACTCGCCGCGGTCGCCTGGGAACTCTTCTCGGGCGAGGAGCCGGGGCGCGACCACCCGTTCTTTGCTCGCCTCCTCGCGGTGAACCCCGGTCCCACGCTCGACGTCGGGTGCGGCACCGGACGCCTCTTGCTGCCGCTTTTGGAGGCGGGGCACGAGGTCGAGGGAGTCGAGCCGTCCGCCGACATGCGCGCGATCCTGCACCGCAGGGCCGCAGACCGGGGGCTGACGCCGGTCGTCCACGACCAGGCGATGCAGGCGCTGGACTTGCCCCGCGCGTATCGGATCATCTTCGTGCCCTGCGGCTCCTTTCAGCTGGTACTCGACCGTGCCGAAGCGCGCGAGACGCTGCGCCGCTTCCATGCGCACCTGGAGCCGGGAGGTGTCCTGGTGCTGATCGTCTACCCCATGTGGGATGTGGAGCGCACGGCGCTCGGCGAGTGGGCATTTCGCGCGCGGGAGCCCTTGCCGGACGGCAGCGAACTGCAGAAGCACGCGCGGGTCGACGCCGTCCACTTGATCGACCAGACGCTGGAGGAGACCGTCCGCTACCGGCGCCTGCGCGACGGGGAGGTCGTCGAGGAGCAGCTCAGCTCCGGGGGCGAGCGGTGGTACTACCCGCACGAGCTGACGCTGATGCTGGAGCGGGCCGGCTTCGGTGAGGTCCGCATCACCGGCAACTACACCGACGCGGCGCCGACCGACGGCGACCATGTGCTCGGGTTCGTCGCGACCAGATGAGCGCGTGTCCGAACCATTCATGGGTCCGCTGGGTCCCTAACGGCAGTCATTGGTAAGTCCACACGAGCCTTGCCAATCTCTTCTGATTAGCAAATCTAAGTGGTTTAACAACATCCATTCGATAGCTGCAAACGTGCGTAAAGGATGCTCTGGCGAGGCGAGATATCGGGAAGCGGGACGTGGGCGCGGATGCCCACGTCCTCTTCGAGTCGGGGCGCACCGTTGAGCTCGGATCCTTCCTCGACCGACCGCGCCGCCGCGCCGCCGAACAGTTCGCCAACGTGCGTTCGGGCGTCGGCGAAGAAGCGAGGCACGAGGGAATCGGGGCCGGCGTCGGCACGCACCCGCGTCACGTCGAAGACGAGCTCTGGGCCCCAGACCAGCCCCGCCTCCTGGCACACGTCGACGACCAGCTCGAAGAAGCGCTCGAAGTTCGGGAGACCGAGCCGCTGCCGGATGCGGGTCAGGCCGGAGTGGTCGGGGAGGTCCTCGCTCGGAGGAGCCCTCCCGCGCCCACACCCGGACAAAGCCAACGTCGAGTATGACCTCCAAGTGGAGACAGTAGTTGTCCGGCGGGACCAGGACCTCCAGCGAGACTGCGATCGGTTGGTCGAGGCGGCGGGGTTTGAGCGGACCGAGCATGGGGAGGCTCCGGGGCGATCAACCGACACGCGGGGCAGGCGGTCTAACCGCCCGCGCCAAGCGATCGCCCCAACCTTCTGCCGGCACCCTGGTGGGTGGGTGGCAATCTCGCGATGGCGCGGGCGATCTTGGCGCACCCGGACCTGCCCGCCTATAGTGACCGCACCGTGTGGTTTCGCCCGTCGGCGCTGCCGCGCCGCGATCACCGGGAGGCCCTATGGCGGACGATGACGGACGCCCGGAGCTGCGCTACCACCAGGATGACGACGGCACGACCCGGATCGAGGTGGCCCTCGACGGGCGCCCGGTCAGCGACCTACGCATCACTCCGCTCACGGTCGCCATCGGCATCGCCCGCGTCCGCGTGGACGGGATCGGCGGAGTCGAGACCGCGGAGGACTGCCGCGGGCGGGGCTTCGCCCGCCGCACGCTGGAGGCGGCCGTCGTCCGCATGCGCGATGGGTCCGCCGGCCCCGCTGGTCCGGCCGCGCTCTCACTCCTCTTCGGACTGCCCAATTTCTATGAGAAGTTCGGCTACGCGACGGCCGGGCCGGAGCTCTCGCTCTCCCTGACCGGGCTCAAGCCCGCCCGCCCGCTGCCGGCAGGGTGGACGGATCGACCATGCGCGCCGGGCGATCTGCCCGCCCTCCACGCTCACTACGAGCGGAGCATCGCGCGGTCGGTCGGCGCGGTCGTGCGTCGTCCCGAGTGCCGCGCCTGGTCGACGCTGGCGGTGACCGCGGCCGATCCGCATCGGGAGGAGTGCCGCGTCGTCGTCGATCCGAGCGGGGCAGTGGCGGCCTACGCCTGGCGCGCGCGGGAGTTCTGGCCGGTCGACACCGAGGAGGAGACGCCCGATGCCCTGACCATCGGTGAGGCGATCGCCGCCGGACCGGCGGCGGCCGACGCGCTGCTGGCGACCTGCCGCGCCTGGGCGGTCGCGGAGGCGGCGCGCCGGCCGGCCATCGTCCGCGCCAAGCTCTACGTGCCCCTTGACGGCCCGGTCTACGCGGCGGCGATGCGGCAAGACGCGACCCTTGAGCTCATCTGGCGGCCGAGTGGCCACTTCATGGCGCGGACGCTGGACGCCGGCCGGCTGCTGGAAGCGCTTGAACCAGAGTTGAACCGCCGGGCGGCGAAGGCGGCAATCACCGCTTCCGGCGCGCTTCGGATCGTGACCGAGGTGGGTGCGGCGACCCTGGACATGTCGCCACGCGGGGTCGCCGTTCGGCGCGGCAACCGCGCCGCCGGCCCCCATGGCACCGCGCCGGAGACGGTCGAACTACCCCAGCAGGATCTGGCCCGCCTCGCCTTCGGCACCTTCCCGACCGGCGAGCTCCTCGACCGCCTCGCGCAACCGCCCACGGCGTTGGCGCGGCAGTGGCTGGAGGTCGTGTTCCCCCAGCGCGCTCCTTACACCCACCTGGCCGACTGGATCTGAGGACCGTCGCCGGCCAGGCACCCACGCCCCCAACGCGCGGGCTGGCGCGCCCTGCTGCGAGGTGCTGGAGCCGATCCCGCCGAGGGGTCCCGAATGCCGATGGCGGCATCCCAAGGGACCAGTCGGCCCGCGCACCGGTCGCCAGACGCCCGCGACGACCAGGCCCGGCCCTGTTTTCAACAAGCTGAATGCTTGAGCGTGCCTTGGTTCGAAGATGGCTGTTCGCCGAGTGTGCGTCGACCGCGGCGAGGACACCGCCATTGGGCCCCATGCTCGGCCTCCTCCAGTCGGACCAACACCTGGTGCGCGCCACCAGTGCCGAGGGCGCTGGTCCTGACTACCGCCACGCCGTAACGCTCGTCGTCCAGGCACAGCGACTCGCCCACCCGGACCAGCACGCCTAAATGTTTCCAACCTGATTCTGCGGCGTGATAGGTGTTGCCTCTAGCAAGAAGGTCGCTCCGCCGACCATGCAAGGGGGCGACACCCGTGGTGGCGATCGACGCATCACTCAACCTCCAGATGGAAGCATTTGGCGCGACCGTTGGAGTCGACCCGCCCGGGTCGAGCGACAGCAGCTTGTGCCTGAGGTCGTCCTCCCAGAACAGCCGGTCGTGCCCCACGCCGGGGGGCATCAGCTCCGGCGCCTCCGGCGCCTCCTGGGAGAGCAGGGCATTCTCGTAGCGGCGGATGAGCTCCTGGACCTCCCCGTCCTGCATGAGGCGGAGCGCGAGCCAGGCATTGGGATCCGACACCGCGTTCCGGGCTATCAGCGCGTGGTCGGGGCCAGGTCCAGTCGGTCACCCGCGATGAGTTCAGTGGCGCCGCCCGTGTCCCCGACGTTGGCAGCGTTGGCCACGGCAACGCCGGATGCGCCGAAATCCACCACTGCTGCGAGCGGATCGCGCAAAACCCTCATGGGCCGCCGCGCTTGGGGTGAAGGTCAGACGACAACGGGGGGCCCTTTGGGAGCAGTGGTGCTCGGCGCCTCATCGACCAGCCGCCAGAGCGCCAACCCGACGCGGCCGGCGCCGAGGTTCAGGGGAAGGGCAGCGACCGAACGACCGTTGGCCCGCAGCGGGTCCACCGAGGAGCGCCCGCCGGCAGACGGGGTGGGACAGTGGACGCGGGAGGCGGCCGAACGGCGATGCGTCTACTCGTGAATCCCTCCGTCGGAAGTACTGCCGGCCGGCCCACCCGACGTCGTCGAACGTCCCGGGACGTGCCCCCAATCCTCCGACTGCGGGCACGATGGTCCTTCTTCGTCGGCCATGCACAGGTCGATGGGCTCGATGCTCGACTAGACGCCCGTCGCCACGCCGAACACCTCGACCTCGACTGTCAAGGCGTCGGTCCGCTTCGAGACGCGGTGCTCACGGTATGCGGTCGCAGAAGAAGCCGGTCCCGAGGCAGACCGAGCAGTCCGGGTCGCTTGGGCGGTCAACGCCGCGACCGGCGCTGGCATCGCAGCGGCGCGACGGGTTCAGTCGGACTTCGCCAGCCTCGCCAGCCCTGCCCATCCCCAGATAGTCCAGCCCGCCGAGCCCGTCTCCGGCCAGGCCGTCTAGCGCGTCTTCGAACCGAGGGTTAAGCTTCTCGCTCACCACTTCGGGCAGCGTGCAGACCTCCGTCCGCGTCGACGGCGACCGTCGGTCATCGTGCGAGGAGAGCATGGACACCCCCTTCTCCAAACCAGGGCGATTCTGGCGCGGCAACCTCCACACCCACTCGACCCGCTCCGACGGCCGGCGCTCGCCGGAGGAGGTCTGCCGCTTCTACGAAGCGGCGGGCTACGACTTCCTCGCCCTCACCGACCACTTCGTCGAACACCACGACTGGCCGATCACGGATACCCGCCCGTTCCGCTCCCCTACGTTCACCACCCTCATCGGTGCCGAGATCCATCCCCCGAGGGACGTGATGGAGCTCGGCAACGGTTGGCACTTTGTCGCCGCCGGGCTGCCGTTCGACTTCGCCCCACCCGCCCTCGACGAGACGGGCCCTGAGCTCGCGTGGCGGGCACTGGAGACGGGCGCCTTCGTCATCGCCGCCCATCCCCAATGGTTCGGGATGACTGAAGGGGACATGCTGGCTCTTGGTCCCATCCATGCCCTCGAGCTCTACAACGCCAGCGCCGCCGACGACAACGACTGTGCCGAGAGCGTCTACATGCTCGACCTCATGCTGGCGCGCGGGCGCCGCATCTTCGGCTGCGCGACGGACGACGCCCACTTCATCCTCGACACCCGCGAACGCCTCTGTGGCTGGGTGATGGTCCGGGCCGAGATTCTCGAGCCGGACGCCCTGCTGGCGGCGCTCAAGCGCGGCGACTTCTACTCCAGCACCGGCCCGACGATCGTCGATCTCGTCGTAGAACCCGGGGAGCGGCTCTGCGTCCGCTGCTCGCCAGCCAACCGCATCTTCGTGATCGGCGGTCCTGCCGAGTACATGATGCTCGGCGAGCAGGGTGTCACCGAGGCCGAGTTCGACTTGCGCCGTTGGAAGCGAAACTTCGCCCGCGTCCTTGTCCGCGACGACGCCGGCCGGAAGGCGTGGTCGAACCCGATCTGGTTTGACGGGATCGACTGACTGACGGCATCGGCTCGGTTCAGGCGACCGCGCCGCGCCCCGTGCCAGACCGAACGCGGCGCCAGTCAACGCGGCCTCATAAAATGTGATGAGCGGCTCGGTATAATGCCGATGACAGGGACACTAGGTCGTGGAATTCGGACGTCGTGCGACATCCACCAAAGGAGGGCAGCATGGGCGATCCTAGGTTTTCCCGGCGTGACGCGCTTCGGTTCACCGGCGGCGTCGGCGCGGCCGCGCTGGCCGGCGGCAAGGCGCGGTCGGCATTCGCGGCGCCGGCGGTGATTCGCCAGACCGGCGAGCCCGATCTGAGCGACCCGGCCAAAGTCGGGGAGGCGCTCAAGCAGGAGGGCGCCGAGGTCGTGATGCACACCTGGGGCTTCTCGGGCCTGAAGGAGACTGTCCTCCCCGACCAGTTCGCCAAGTACACTGAGGCGCTCTACGGCGTGCCGGTCAAGCTGTCGTACCAGGACCTCGCCAACGGGATCGTCGAGCTGCCGCTGGCCGGCCGCCACGTCCGCGAGCTCGGCTTCGACGTGATCGACAAGGAAGAGGAGTTCTTCTCACGCATCATGGCGCTGGAGTGGGCCGAGCCGGTGGACCAGGAGCAGTACCTGCCGCTGCTCACCAACCTCTCCTCCGTCGAGGAGCCCTGGATCTTCCGGGGAGAGACCGATGGGGGCGGCGAAGGAATCTACGGCGTCGTCTACCAGGGCTACGAGTGGCTGCAGGCCATCCTCCGTAAGGACAAGGTCGACGCCGAGTCCTACGCGGACTGGACCGACCTGGCGCGGCCAGAGATGGCAAAGAAGGGGATCACCTACTCCCTGGAGAACGATGCCCGCGGCCACTTCGTCTTCCTCGGCATGCTCAACTCGCTCGTCAAGCAGGGCATCGTCACCGGCGATCTCTGGGACATCGCCACCTGGGAAGCCGGCCTGGAATGGTGGCGCGATAACATCGAGCCGAACATCTTCAAGTACGGCGACATGGGCAACGACGCGACGATGCGTCTGAGCCTCCAGTCGGGCGAGGCCTGGTGGACCGCCACCTGGGGCACCTACACCCGCGGCCTGCTGGGCATCGACTGGAACAAGCGCGACGACGTCCTCAGCGCGTTCTACCCCGCCTCCGGCATCGTGGCCGACCGCGAGACACTGACGGCGGTCGACGGCGCCGACCACCCGATCGCCGCCCGCGTCCTGATCAACTGGTTCATCGACACCCAGTTCCAGCACGCCGGCTGGTACAAGGAAACCCCGACCTCCGAGGCCGTCAACCGCTGGAACGTCCCCGAGGACCAATACCTCGTCGTCTACTGCGGCGGCGTCGCCCCACAGCACCGCGAGCTGATGCCAGACTGGGCCAAGCCCTACTACCTCGACGACCCTTCCTAACTGCTCTTGACGGTGAACTGGGACTGGTACGTCCCGAATGCCGAGGCCATCTCCCGGGCGTACCTTGAGATCGTCAAGGGTGCGTAGGGCGCTTGCGCCCGTCGATCTGGATCGGGGCCAGCCGGGGGAGCGCTCGCTCCCCCGGCTGGCGTCCGTGTCCGCGCGGCTCAACGGCTGGCGGCGAGCGCACGGGTCGACCGTCCTGCTCTTGCTGCCGCTGCTGCTCTACATGGGGGCGATCTTCGTCGTCCCGATGGCGCTTCAGATCGGCTTCGCGTTCTACTCGCGCGAGCTGTACAAGGGAGTGATCTGGCTCCCGGTCCCCGATTTCACGCTCGGGAACTTCGCCCGCGTCTTCACCGAGGCGGAGTTCCTGAACAGCCTGGGCTGGACCGTCGGCGTCGCCCTGCTGACCTCGGCGGTCTCGATCACGCTGGCGCTGCCGATCGCTTACTTCCTTGCCCGCTACAACGCCTTCGGTGGGCCCCTCATCGAGCTGTCGTTCCTGCTGCCGATCTTCGGCGAGGTCTTTACGCTGTACGCCCTGGCCTACGCGCTGACGCCGCAAGGCCCGATCAACTGGCTGCTGACGTCGCTCGGGGTCATCGACCAGCCGCTGCAATTGACGCGATCCCCCCTCATGGCCATCATCTGGATGTCGATTCCAGCCCTGTCCGTCCTGCTGATCCGCGGTGCGATCGCCGGGGTCGACGTCGTCTACGAAGAAGCGGCCCAGACCATGGGCGCGTCGGGGCTGCGGACGTTCTGCCGCGTGACCGTGCCGTTGGCCAAACGCGGCATCGTCGGCGCCCTCTTGCTCAACATCTCGGCGGCGGTCGGCGCCTACACGGTGCCGCTGATCCTGGTCGGCCCGTCGAATCATTGGCTGACGACGAAGATCCAGCGGGAGGTCACTCCCTTTTACAACTACCCGATGGCTTCGGCGCTCGGCGTGGTCCTGACCGCCATCAGCGGGCTCGTGCTCTACGTCTACCTGCGGACCCAGGAGAACTGACGTCGATGAAGCTGTCGCGCCCCACCCTGGTCGCCCTGAATGTCGCGTCGCTCTTGCTGGCGCTGCTGCTGATCTGGCCGGTGATCCAGATCGCGCTCGGCTCGTTCACGACGGACATCGACTTCCCGCCGCGTCACTTCAGCCTCGACGCGTTCCGCTCGGTCATCTGGCCCAGCTACTTCCTCTCGATCAGATTCAGCCTCCTGCTCGGGGTCTGCACCACGCTTCTGCTGATCGTTATCTGCCTGCCCGCCGCCTACGCGTTCGAGCGCCGGCGGTTCAAGGGCCGCAGCCTGCTCTCCGTCCTGATCTTCGTCCCGGTCATCTTCCCGAGTGTCACCTACGTCTCGGCGATCGGTATCTACGTCCTGATCTACTTCCCGCACCTGCGGGGCACGTTCCCGGTCATCCTGCTGGCGACGGCGATGGTCGCCGTCCCGCTCGTCGTCCGGGCTTTGCAGGCGTCGCTGGCGACGGCCGATCCGGTCTACGAGGAGGCGGCGCTGGTGATGGGCGCCTCGCCGCTCCACGCCTTCGCCCGCGTCACGCTGCCGCTGATCGGCCCCGGGCTGGTGACCGCGGCGATGATCGCCTTCACCGCCGCCGCGATGTCGTTCATTCCGGCCTACATCCTCGGCTCCGGCAAGCCGACCGCCGCCCTCTACATCTACCGGGACATCGAGAAGTTCGGGCTCACCCCGCGCGTCGCGGTCACGATCTTCACCACCCAGATCGTGGTCATCGCCATCGTCCAGGTCCTCTACTGGGTCTTCCGCCGCCAGTTCCGCGGCCTCTTCGTCTAAGGACGCCGGGATGTCGACGGTCCGGGTCTGCGAGCTCGAGAAGCGTTACGGCGACGTCACGGCCCTCAAGCGGGTCAGTCTGACCGTCGCCGACGGTTCGCTGACCGCCATCCTCGGCCCATCCGGCTGCGGCAAGACCACGCTCCTCCGCTGCATCGCCGGGCTCCTGATCCCGGACCGCGGCCGGATCTTGATCGGTGACCGGGACGTCACGCGCCTCGAGCCGTATCGCCGCAACCTCGGGATGGTCTTCCAGCGGCCATCGATGTTCCCGCACATGACCGTTCGCCAGAACCTCACCTGGGCCCTGAAGCTGAGGGGCTGGTCCGGCAAGCGGACGATCGAGGAGCGGATCCAGGAGGTGCTGCGGCTGGCCCGCCTCGAGGGGATGGAGCATCGGCGCTACAACCAGCTCTCCGGCGGTCAGGCTCAGCGCGTCGTCATCGCCCGGGCCCTGGCGCCGCGCCCGGACCTCCTCTTGCTCGACGAGCCGCTCAGCGCCCTCGACGCCAAGCTCCGGCTCGAGCTGCTGGCCGAGATCACCGACATCCAGCGGGCGACGGGCTGCACCACCGTCCTGGTCACCCACGACCAGTCGGAGGCGCTCTCGGCGGCCACCGATCTCGTCGTCATGAACGAAGGCGAGATCGTCCAGCAGGGGAGCCCCCTCGAGGTCGTCCGCCGCCCGGCGACCCTCTTTGCTGCGACCTTCATCGGCACGAAGAACGTCTTGCCGGCCATCGTCGACCACCCGGTCGACCCGATCGCGGTCCGCCTCGAAGGGGGGTCGACGCGGCTGCTGGCCGAAACGGCGGCCGCGGACCTGCGGCCCGGCCAGGCTGTCTGGGCGTGCATCGACGCGGACGACATCGACCTCGTCGACGGGCTTCAGCCCGACTCGCTGGTCAACTCCGTCCCGGTGGAGATCGTCCGGGCGACGCTGTCGGCGGGGACGGTCGCGGTCGAGGGGCGCCTCGACCAGTACCCGCTGCGCATCCACGTCGGCGGCAGCCGTCGCCTCGAGCTGCTCGAGGGACCGGGCAAGACGATCTCTTGCTCGTTGAGCCGGGTTGTGGTCATCCCCCGCGACTCGACGTAGCCGGGCTGTATGCGTTCGCCGGCGGCGTATTCATGGCCGGCACGACCATCACGTGGCGTCAGGCAGTCGGCCCCGTTGCCGATGCTGTTGAGACCACCTCCTTGGCCGGAGCCCGTCGGGGCGCTCATTCGCGAGACCTCTCGTGAAGGAAAGCATGGCATGATCACAGCGCCGCCTCGCTCGTTCGATCTGGTCGTGATCGGAGCCGGTGTCGTGGGTTGCGCGATCGCGCGCGAGTTGACGACGTTCGATGCCAGCCTGGCTGTGATCGAGCGCCATCCGGACGTCTGCGAAGGCACCAGCAAAGCGAACAGCGCGATCGTCCACACCGGGTTCGATGCCCCGCCCGGCAGTCTCGAGGCTCGATTGCTCCGGGAGGCGCGGGATATCTGGCCGCACGTAGTCGCCGACCTCCACGTACCCTACCTGCAGACCGGGGCCATCATGGTGGCGACCGACGAGCACGAGCAGGCGAGCCTGCGCGACGACATCATGCCGAAGGCCGGCCGTAACGGCGTCGCGGTTCAAAGCCTCGCCCACGAGGAGATCGCCGAACTTGTCCCCACCGTCACCGACCGAGCGCGCGCTGCCCTCCTGATCGAGGGTGAGGGCGTGGTCGATCCGTTCTGGGCGGCGCGGTCCTACTGCGAGAGCGCCGTGGTGAACGGCGCCGAGGTCTTTCTCGGGCAATCGGTCACCAGCATCGTCCTCGGCGAGCGCCAGGTCACCCTCCGAACGAGCGCGGATGTGACCATCACGGCGAAGGCGGTCGTGAACGCAGCGGGACTCTGGGCCGACGACGTCAGCCGCCTGGCGGGTGACGATTCGTTCCGGATCACGCCGCGCAAGGGCGAGTTCCTCATCACCGAGGACGATCTCGGCGTCGGGCAGATCATCCTCCCTGTTCCGACCAAGACGTCGAAGGGCATCCTGCTCACCCCCATCGTCTTCGGTGGCACGTTGCTTGGACCCACCGCTGAGGAGGTGGTCGACAAGCGGGACGTGAGCACGACCGCCCGGGGCCTTCAAGAAGTGCGCGCGGGGGCGGCCAAGCTGGTGCCGATGGCGACCGCGGCCTCGAGCGTCCGCCAGTTTGCCGGACTCCGCGCCGTCAGCAGCACGGGGGAGTACATCATCGGCCCGTCGCGGCTGAGCCCACGCCTGATCCATGTCGCGGGGATTCGATCCACCGGACTCTCGGCGTCGCCCGCCATCGCTCGTCACGTTGCGAGTCTAGTAAGTTTGACGCTCGGGCTTAGCCGTCGGAACACGCATCGGCCCGAGCTGCCGGAGATTCCTCGGCGACTTAGCTGCCGACGCGGGAGAGGTCGTCTGCCTCTGCCGCACCGTCACCCGTGCCGAGATCGCGGCGGCAATGCTGTCCGCCCTACCGCCGCGATCGCTCGACGGGGTCAAGCGCCGAACGGGGGCGATGCTCGGCGACTGCCAGGGCAACCTCTGCGCCCCCCGCATCGCCCGGCTCTTCGCCGAGTGCTTGGGCCGCGACCCCGTGTCGCTCGACAAGAACATCGCGGGCTCGCGCGTCTTCCTCGGCCGCGGCGATACTCGGGAAGCCGCCATCAGCGAAGACGATCGAGCGTCGACCGCGGAGGGTGACGGTGGCCGCAGTGAATCGCCGTCGCCGTCCGTCCGTCAGCCGTACGACCTGGCGGTGGTCGGAGCCGGCACGGCGGCGCTGAGCTTCCTTCGCGAGTTGGCAAGGATCGGGGTGAACGATTCGATCCTGGTGGTGGAGTTCCAGGATGCACCGGGCGGCTTCCTCCGGCACGCGCTCCCGGCCGTCGAGTTTCCGGCGGCATCGGAGTTGGTGCGAACGGCCACCCTTCCAGGCCGAGCCGAGCTCAGGTGTGAAGCGACGGCAGTCGGCCTGATCCCGGCCGCCGGCGAGGACGAACCGCACATCCTGCTCGTCCGTGACGCGGGCGGAACGCGGCAGGTTCCGGTGAAGCGCGCGGTCATTGCGTCCGGAGGCCTGGAGATTCCCCGCGAGCACGCCGATCTCCCCGGGTCCCGCCCGGCCGGCGTCGTCACGCCCTCCTTCGTGCACCACGCCTTGGCGTTTGGGTGGCTACCGGGGCGGCGTGCCGTCGTCTACGGCGCCTCCCTCGCCGCTGCCCTGGTCGCCCGGCGCCTTGCAGCCGCCGGCGTGGAGGCGATGCTGGTGCCGCCAGCCGGGGAGCGGCCGCCCGCCTGCGACCCTGCGGTTCGGGTCCTTCCCCCAGCCGAGCTTGTCGCGATCCGCGGCGCCCCACGGCTCGAATGGATCGAGCTGCGCCGAAACGGCGCGGTGGTCGCGCTGCCGGCCGACACGCTGGTCTACGCGGTCGGGATGAGGCCCAACACGCACTGGCTCAAGGGCAGCGGGATCGTCCTGAACGACCGCGGGGCGGTGGCGATCGACGAGCGATTCCAGGTTAGCGCGCCGGGCGTACTTGCGATCGGGACGGTGACCGGCGCATCGTCCGACCACGCCGCCTCGATCGAGATGGGGATTGCCGCGGCACGGACTCTCGGAGGTGGGCGCTCGTGAAGGTCGAGGGAGAGATGCGTGTGCGGGCGCCGATCGACGAGGTCTGGGACATCCTGATGGACCCCGATCGGCTCGGGCGCATCCTGCCGGGCTGCGAGCAGTTGCGCCAGATCGATGCGGCGCACTTCGAGGTGTTGCTCGCCGTCAAAGTGCAGTTCATGACCATGCGAGCGCGGGCGATGTGCGAACTGCTCGAAACGGTCAAACCCAGCCGCTTGGTGGCGTCGATGCTCGGTGAGACAACCTCCCTGGCCGGTGGGTTCCGCACGACCTTGGCGATCGATCTGCAGGAGGAAGTCCCGGTGACTCGGGTCAGGTACGAGCTGGACGCGACGCTTTTGGGCCGCTTGGCAACCCTCGGGCAACCGATCGTGCGCGCCACGACCAGGCGATTGGCGGATGAGTTTGCCGACAACTTGGCCGAAGTTGTGCAGGCCACCAACACGCAAGCATGAGTCCTATACGATGCGGACGCAAAGGAGATCAACGACTCGCGTTCACCGAGGACCCTATCGTGAGAATGGGCTAGGTTCGCCCAGACCCGCCCCGCCCCGGTTCATCGCCGGAGCACCGACCGCACCGTCTCGTGGCTGACGCCGAACTCGGTCGCGAGGTCACGCAGTGACCGCGACTGCGCGAGCAACCGGATCGCTTCGCGATCGTCGGACGCCAGGCGGCGCAGGTGATCGATCTGCTCGTCCGCCCGCCCAGACACGCCAACCAGGCGGCATTCCGGCGCCGCGGCGGCCACCACCCAGGCGTGGTCGTGACGCACCCGCGCGAGCGACCCCCTGCTGCACTCCCCGACGGCCCTGACCACCGAGGGGAGCGCGACCGAATAATGTTCTTGATCGCGCACTCGGCCTAGCCGCGTGGCGGGGCGTCGGCGGTTACGTCCCGTCGTCCGCAGCCGCTGGTTGCGGGTCGCGTGCCCGTCGTTGCCCACCGCGGCGCCGGCTCTGGGTACCGGACCGTCGCCTATGACAACCGGCGGCCCGCCTTCTGTCGGGTTGTTAGGCGGTGATCCGCGGAAACAGCTCACCCGCCAATGGCTGCCCGTCCTGGAGGTGCAACGGATCCGTCACCGGGTGCGGCCGACCGTCGTATGCCGTGCCCTCGTCCATGTAGATGATCACGTGGGCGACGCGCGGCTCGTCGGTGAAGTTTGGCGTGGCCATGTGGGCGGTTCGACTGTGGTGGAACGTGCAGTCCCCGGCACGGAGCGGATAGGTGATGCGCTCGCCCCACGCCAAATCGGGGCAGATCCTGAACAGGCTCTCCGGGTCGGCCAGGTCCTGCGCCCGCAGCTCGGTGCGGTCCTGGGAACCGGTGATGAACGTCATGCAGCCGCGCTCGACCGGCACGTCGACGAGCGCGATCCAGGCCGAGAGCGAGTGAGGAGAATTGGCGTGCGGCCAGAACGGCTGATCCTGGTGGAACTCCGTCGGCCGGTTGTTGTGCGGCTGCTTGATCAGGATCTGGTCGTGCCACAGCCGCAGCGGCACCCCAGCAAGCCGCTCGGCGACGCCGCCCACGTTCGGGTGCATCGTCAGACGGCGCAGCGTCTCGTCCTCCCGCCAGACGTTGACGAGCTGGGTGAAGATCCCGGTCTTGCTCAGGCTCTCCATCCGCGTCGATAGCGCCAGCGCCGCCTCCCGCATCTCGGCCGCCTCCGCGGGCGAGATGACGCCAGGAATGCGGACAAAGCCCTGCCGCCGGTAGGTCCGAATCGTCTCCTCGCTCAACGTTTCGGGAGTGGTCTGTACGGCCGCCATCGCCATGATCGCCTCTCCTCCTGACGCGTCTCTTCACCACGAAGTGCCGGGTCGGCGTCCCGCCCCTTGCTCACAGAGCGGCAAGCCAGCGCGGCGGCCGGAAGAGCCCCAGATCGAGCAGATCGTAGCGCTCCCCCGGTTCGAGCGTCCGTCGGCACGACCGGGGCCGTACCACATCGGCATCCAGGCGCGGCGCCGCGGGGCCCCAGGCGCGTGGAACGGCCCGAGCAGGTTCTTCGGCAGACCGACCACGCGGAGGGTGACCTGCGCGCCCGGCAGCCGGGTCGAGCTCCACGCGGTAGGGAGGCTCCCAGAGGCGTGCCACGATGCCGCCGTTCTGCTCGACGACCAGGAAGGACCCGCCCCAGTCGTCCTCGTCGAGCGCCAGCACACCTTCCTGTCGTGCCGGCAATTCGAACTGGTAGGCGACCGCGCGCTCGTAGAACGGGCAGCCCTGCGCGCGCCACGGAACCGAGTGCGAGGGCCGCGCCGGTTCGAGCACGAAAGCCGGGATCGGCGGGCCGGCAGGCGAAGTCGCCCAACAGGTAGATCTGGTCGATCTCCCGCCGCACGTCGAACGGTCGGCCCTCCAGCCTGACCGTGTTCTCGCCCGGGCGAAGGCAGTCGCCGATCGGTAATCGCCCGGATGTGGACGTCCAGCCAGCGTTCTCCCCCGGTGAGATCGACGGCGCGGCCGTTGACCGAGACATGCCAGAGTTCCGGCAATTCCACCGCCAACCGGATCCCCGTCGGTCGGCAGTCCGTCCGCGAGCTCGAACCGATAGGTGACCGCACCGCCGGTGTCGGCCGTCATCCGCCGGTTCGCGGCCAGAATCTGGTCGCGGTACTGGATCACCCCGAACCAGCCGTTCGTCTCGAATCCGTGGGCGCGCCACAACCGCTCGTTCGCGGCATAGACCGCCTCGCGCGGAAAGGTCTTGTCTCCCATCTCCAACTCGCAGGAGTCGACGACGAGGACGTTTGGCTCGGAGCGGCTGATCTGCGTCGGTTCCAGCGCCACGCTCTGCTCCCCGAGTCGGACCGCCGGTGCGCCGGCGAGCGGCGGCGAGCTCGTCGTCGGTCGCCAGGATGACGGTCGCGCCGCGAGCGTTGACGCGAAGTCGGAGCGATCCGGGAACCCGTCACTATCGCTCGGCGTCGAGGGCCGAACAGCGACCGCGTTGGCGGGATCCAGCTCGTACAACCGACGGCGTCGTGTCTCGAATCGCGCCGGGCTGTCGACCGGCTGCGCCGAGGAGTTGACGACGAGAAACGCTTCGCCGTCCGGCATGACCCGCCGCATGTGGGCGAGGCCCGTCGGCGGGCGGGGCCTCGACCCGCAGGCGCGGCGGAGCCTTGGCGAGCACCGTCGTCGATCAGGTCGCGATTGGAGTCGAGCCATTGGCACTGATCCGCGCATGACGCTCATCGCACCGGCGGAGAAAATCGGACGGCCGGCCGTCGATCGTGATCTCGTCCGGGCGGACACCGACGAGCCGGCCTCCGCTCGCCGAGGTAGCGTTCCAGCATCGCTGCCGTCGCCGCCCGCAGGTTGGTCATCGACCCCGGCCAGACCAAGAGCGCGTAGCTCTGCGCCCCCACCGCCAGAGTTCCACCGCCAACCGGCCGAATTCTTCCAGGACGTACTCGTCGCCGATGTCGAAATCGGCCTGGGCGTCGCTCAATCCCTGCGCGATCTCGCCGATGTCCTGTCGGAGATCGCGCGAAGCTGGCGAGCGTCCGCCGGAACCGCTCCTCGGTCGGCGGTTCGGCAGCCGAATGCTCGTCGCCGCCGCCAGAGCGATGCGGGCAGACCGTCGGACTTCGACGAGACGCAGAAGCCGGTCGTCAGCGGATCGAGCAGGAGGACGCGCTGCTCGGTCCTCCCCTGGTTGCTGATCCAGGCAAGGCGCGACAGTTCGTCGTTGAAGTCGCGGAGGTGCTCGAACCAGGCGCTGTGGTCGCTGAACGTTTGCGGGTGATCGGCCTTGCGGGTGCCGCGGACCGTCAGGATCGAGAGGTGCGGGTTGAGCAGATTGACCCCGTGAACGATCAGCCAGCGCCCGATCCGCGACCAGTCGGCGGGGGTCGAATCGTGGCCGCCCGCGCCCCAGCATTCGTCGAGCACCCGCGCTTTGCCGAGCTGGTTGGCGATCGAATGCGCCTGCCGCAGGTAGAACAGACCGTGCGGTTCCTGGCCGTCCGGGGCGGGGGCGAAGTTCTGGACGTCGTGGAAGTCGTGCCCGGCGAGCAGGAACGTCTCCAGCATGTCCGTTCCGGGCCAGTGCATGTGGGCCAGCATGTGCATCTGACCCGGGGTCGCGTAGGGACTGGGCCAGTCGTGCTCCAGGTAGTGACCGGTCAGGGCGATGCCGTGCTCGTCGCACCACGCCTCCAGCGGCAGCGCCCAGTTCTCGACCCAGAGGCGGTGCATCAGGTCGTAGAGGTCGTAGCGGACCGCGCGGTAGTCGCCGACATCGAAGAAGAGACTGGCCAGATGGGGCCGGAGATCGTAGCCGCACCGCCGCTCGAACTCGCCGAACAGGTACGGGCGTCAGGTGCAGGCCCTGACTCCACGGGCCGTGCCCCTGCGCCGGCAGATGGGGCTCGTCGGTGAAGATCGCCGGCAGCGCGGACCAGAGGTCGCCAAGCTCGCGCCGGTAGGCCTCGTGGGTCGTCTCGAGGAACGTCTCGGTCGGTCCGCGGGTGGAGCAGGCTGGGGCAGGCCGTCTCCCCGTGCCAGGGTGAGGGATCCATGTTGCCCATGACGAACGCGATCCACGGCTCGCCCGGGCGCGAGCGCCTCCGCCGCGATCGCCTCGCCCGGTCGATCTCCCTCCCAACGGTGCAGCGCCAGGATGCCGCCCGGCAGCGCCCACGGCCGGTCGCCGAACACCGGCGCCACGTACGCGGGTCCGCGTTTCCGGCGCCCGCGCCGGGACGTGCCCGCCGCCGACGCCGCTCGGATAGGAGTTCTCGTCGTAGAGGTACGGCACCAGACCGAGCCGCCGGCACTCGACGACCGCGTGCCGGATCAACTCGAACCAGCGCGGCGACAGGTACTCGGTGATCAGACCGGGCCGCGGGTGGAGAAACGCCCCGCCGAAACCGAGCCGCCGGTAGTCCTCGAGCACCTCGGTGATCCGCGCTTCCCCGGCCTGCCCTTCGTGCTCGTCGTTGAGGACGAAGAACGGCGCCGGCCGGTACTCCACCGGCGGCGACGCAAACGAGGCAACCAACGCCGGACTATCCACCGCGCACACCTCCTCGTTGCCCTCGCCCTGCCCAGGCGGCCCGTTCGGACCAACGACCTCGTGCGCTACAGCTTGAGCGCGCCACTCGTGAGCCCTTCGACGTAGTAGCGCATCAGGGCGCGGTAGTGCGGCTCCCACCGGGCCCGCACCTCCGCCTCCGTGGCCCCGTCCGCGTAGGCCGGGGAGACGACGGGCAGCGCCCGCGCGACCGCGACGAGCACCACCGAGCGGATCGGCGAGCGGCTGCCGCGGGCGCGGAAGAAGGCGACCGCTCGGCGAACGCCGGCCCGTCCGCCAGCACGATGCCCGTGCCCTTGAAGCGGTAGCCGCGGCGGGCGAAGGGGTCGACGACGTTGACCTCGACGGCCGGGTTGGCCCGCAGGTTAGCGACGGTGCTCGGCGAGCAGATGTCGACGAAGACCAGGTGGTCGTCGTCCCAGACGGCGACGGTGCCCTTGGGCGAGAGGTTGGGCGTGCCGTCCGGGCAGACGGTGGCCACGAAGCCGAGCCGCTGCTCCTCCACCAGCCGCCGCATCTCTTCGGTCAACATGCCCAAGACAACCTCCCGCCGTCGCGGCCGGGGCCCACTCTACCGTGCATCGCCACAGCGATCAACGCGCCAGTGCCCAACGACAGTCAGCACGGCGGGCGGCGACAACGAACGTTGCCGATCCCCCCGGCCCACCGCTCGACCGCTTCACCAAATCCGCGGAAGAGCCAAGAAGTCTTGGCGAGGTGTGCCCGGTGGTCGTGCCTGACAAGCAGCCCCTGCTCCACATCGGCGGCCGCTCCGGTCCGCGGGGGGAGCGGCCGGCGCCGCCGCTCAACCGAGGCGGACGCGGCGGCGCGGGCGGCGCGCCCGTCACGCACCGTCCCGGTGCTACCATCCGGGGGAGGTCACCGCAGCCATGGCCGCCACGCACGCATCCCGCCCCGAACCTGATCGTTCCCAGCCGCCGCGGCGGGAGCTGCGCGGCGGCGTCGAGCGGATCGCCTACCAGAACCCGGAGACCGGCTTCACCATCGCCCGCCTCGCCCCGGAACGCCGCGACGCCGAGGCCGCGGGCGCCGCCGACGGGGAGCGCCTGCTCACCCTGGTCGGCACCCTCCCGGACCTGCAGCCCGGCGAGGCGATCGTCGCCGCGGGTTTCTGGCGCAACGACCCGAAGCGCGGCTGGCAGTTCCAGGCCCTCGACTACCGCACCACGCTCGCCCGTTTGTGAGACACCTCAACCACGTCTCAGAACACCAACGAACGCTCCATCCGCCAGTTCCTCCAGCGCCACCAGCGGCCTCCCTGGCACGCCGCAACCGGGCGCCAAACGCATCGTCCCGCTCGTCGGCCGCTCCCGCGGTGGTGCGTCCATCGCTCCCCCCGATGCCGCGCTGGTCGCCAAGATCATAGCCCAGTCCGACAGTGTCGACCGCAAAAAGGTAGGTAGAAGGTGGGCAGAGTGGGTGGTGGCCCGCCGCACCGCGCTCCATCCTGGTCCCCAGCCCCCGATATCGGGGACCGGCCCGCGGCCCAGATCGCCGCGGCACAGGAGGAGCAGCCCGATGGTGACTCGCCAACCCGACCGGTCCGTTTCTCGTCGCGCCGCCCTCGCCGGCCTCGGCGCCGGCGGGCTCGGCCTGGCATTGGCCGGCACCGCCCGACCCGCCGCCGCCCAGGACGCGGCGGCCGACATGGCCAGCCACCCACTCGTGGGCACGTGGCTCTCCGGAACCACCCCCAACGACATCGCCCTCAACTATTGGGGTCCGGACGGGAGCATGACGTTGCAAACGATCATCGTCCCCGGGGAGAGCGAGGGATCGTTCGTCTATAACGACCAGGCGATGGGCGTGTGGGAGCCCATCAGCGCGCGCGGCATCCACATCACCTTCACCTGGACCACGCGCGATGCCACCGGCGCGCCGATCGGCTCCACGACCGTCGAGGGGTTCCCGGTCGCCAGCGAGGACGGGATGTCGTTCTTGGACGACGGCACGCAGGTGGTCGTGACGCTGCGCGACCCGACCGGCGCGGTCACCCAGGTGATCAACACCGTGCCCCGGGTCATCGGCGTCCGCGTCAGGCCCGGCAAGCCCGGCTACGAGGACGTGCTCGCGCTGCTCGCGGCGTCCCCGGTGGCCACCCCGCAGGCCGGCACCCCCACCACGTAAGGAGCGACACGAGCCACGTGATCCTCCAGGACGTGCCGCCGCCCCCGCCCCGGCGGCCGCCGGCGCCGGCGCGCACAAACGAAGGGGACCCCGCGATGCGCCAGCTCGTCTACGCGCTGCGCTTCACCGGGCGGGCGACGCGCGCCAGTCCGGATGGCGGCGTCCTGACGGTGACGGCCACCGCCCCCAGCGCGGCCCTCACCGCCACCGTCGGCCCCGCCGGGCTCGCCGGCACCCTGGAACCGGCGACCGGGGGCGAGGCGGTGCTCGCCTCCGAGGTGACGCTCACCGGCGCGACGAGCTTCCAGGCGGTCGGCACGATCGCCTTCGGCGGCGGCCACCGCCTGCGCTTCGCCACCGTCGGCAGCGGTTACCTCGGGGCCAGTCCCGATTCTGCCTCCGGCACGGGGCGGTCACCTGGCGGGTGGAGGGGGGCGAGGGGCAGTTCGCCGGGGCGCGCGGGCTGATCACCGCCAACTTCTTCCTCGCCGAGGACCTGGCCATCACCGACCACCACCTCGGCGTCGTCTTCCTGCCGGTTGCCGTCGCGCCCCGTCGCCGCGGAACGGATCGGGCACCGCCACGCGCCGACTCGGTCGATCGTCCGCTCGTCCTGTCTCCCGTCGCACGCCAGCACGGCACGAGGAGCTTGCCATGACCCCGTCCCGGATACCCGCTCCGTCCTCCCGTCCGACCGCCCGGGCCGCCCTCGCCGGCCTAGTGGCCCTCGTCCTCGCCACGCTGCTCGCCCTGCCCGGGGCGGCGGCCCCCCGGCCCCGCCCGACCCCATCACCTTCGAGTTCGACCTCTGCGGCGTCCCGACCCGGCTCACCCTCGCCGGCCTCGAGCGCAACCACGAGCAGGGCGGGGTCCAGAACCAGCTCGTCACCTTCGCCTATACCAACCTGCTCACCGGCGTGACCCTGACCAGCGTCCGCCACGCCACGCTCCAGGAGCTGGCCGTCACCGAGAACGAGGCGGGCGGCCTCAGCTTCACCTTCGTGGTCAACGGGCTGCTGGTGCAGCTGCGCGACGGCAAGCGGGTGCTCCTCGTGGATGCCGGCCGCATCGTCCTCACCGACGCCTTCGACGCCGACGGCAACTTCCTCGGCGAGGTGGTGGTGGAGACGCCCGGCCCGGCCCACCAGGACGAGGCGGCCTTCTGCGCCGCCTACCTGGCGGCCACCGCCTGAGGGGCGGCCGCCGACCGCGTCGTCGGCGGCACGCCCGATCACGTCCGCAGGCCGGGGAGGTGGCCCCCGGCCCGCGCCGTCAGCGACGAGTCCACCGTCACGCCCGATGGGTCCTACCCCGACGGCCCGCATCCAAGCAACCAGTTCCCCCCGTTCGAGCAGTTCGTCGCGACCGACCAGCGGCGTTCGCCGAAGCCCCAGCGGTTCGACGATGTGGTGGGGGTGCAGCGCGCCCCGTACGCGAAAAGGAGTGGAGATGGGAGGGTTGATTGAGGGGGGAGGAGGGCAAGCCCGGCGAGTTCAACCGGATCGTACTGGCCTCCCTAGCGAGCGAGCGGGTCGGCACGCCGGTCGCATCCACCCCGACCGCGTAACGACCACCGCGACCAACGGCGCGGGCGGACCAGGAGGGCTTCCCGGCCCGTCCGTTGCGCCGGCACCACGACCGGTCGGTATTGTCGCGTCTCACAAACGGCCCAGCCTGTTGAAAAAGGGCATGCGTCGGTGCGAGGATGCCGCTCCTTCGGCTGGCCTGCCAAGCGGAAGGAGCGGACCGCCATGATGGGGATCAAGGAGCGGGCGTTCGGGCCGCTGCCGCCGGTGTCGCTGGAGGACCTCGTCCCGCCGGACCACTTCTACCGCCACCTGGAGCGCACGCTCGACCTCGCCTTCGTCCGCGATTTGGTCCGCGGCACCTACGCCGACATCGGCCGGCCCTCGATCGACCCGGTCGTCTTCTTCAAGCTGCAGCTGATCCTCTTCTTCGAGGGGCTGCGCTCCGAGCGCCAACTCATGCGGGTGGTGGCCGACCGCTCAGCCTGCGCTGGTACCTCGGCTACGACCTGACCGAGCCGCTGCCCGACCATTCCAGCCTGACCCGCATCCGCGAGCGCTACGGGCTGGAGGTCTTCCGGCGCTTCTTCGAGGCGATCGTCGAGCAGTGCGTCGCGGCGGGATTGGTCTGGGGGCAGGAGCTCTACATCGACTCGACCGACGTCGCGGCCAATGCCTCGATCGATTCGCTCCAACCGCGCTTTGCCGTCGAGGCGCACCTCGCCCGGCTCTTCGCCGCCGCTGGCGCGGACGGCGACGACGACGGAGGGGCAGACCACGATCGGGAGGGCGGAGCGGGCGAGCCCACGCGCTCTGCCGGTCGCGTTGACGGACGAGGCCCGCGCCGAGCTGGCCGAGCGCGCCGCCGACCGCCACGACTGGATCGGGGAGGCGGGGCGTCCCGATCGCACGAGGACGAGCGGTGCCTATCGGCGGACCGCCGACTTTCGCGCCAGCGCCACCGATCCGGATGCGTCGCCGCTGCGACCGAGCGGCGAGGGCCGCACGCACCTCGGCTACCACGACCACTACGTCGTCGACGGCGGCAAGGCCCGGATCATCTTGACCGCGCTGGTGACGCCGGCCGAGGTGCAGGACAACCAGCCGGCGCTCGACCTGCTCTGGCGGACGCGCTTCCGCTGGAAACTCCATCCCCGGCAGGTGACCGGCGACACCAAGTACGGCACCGTCGAGAACATCGTCGCCATCGAGGATCAGCGCATCCGCGCCTACGTCCCGCTCTCGGAGGTCGGGCCACCGCGCCGGCCTGTTCGCGCGACACGGACTTCGCTACGACGCGGCAGCCGACGCCTACCGCTGTCCGGGGGACGAGACGCTGCGCTTCCTCTCGCAGAGCGACGCGGACGCAGCCGGCGGATCTACCAGGCGCCGGCGGCGGCCTGCCGCGCGTGTGCGCTCCGGGCCCAATGCACGACCTCGCCGCGGGGGCGGCGGGTCGGCCGGAGCCTCGACGAGGACTACCTGGACCGGGTGCGCGGCTACCACGCGACCGAGGCCTACGCCAAGGCGATGCGCAAGCGGAAGGTCTGGGTCGAACCGCTCTTCGCCGAGGCCAAGGACTGGCACGGGTTGCGCCGCTTCCGGCTGCGCGGGCTGGACAAGGTCAACGTGCAGGCCCAGCTCATCGCGGCGGGCCAGAACCTGAAGCGGTTGCTCAGCCGACGGGGCTGGGGCCGGCGCCCGTGGCCGGGCGGAGCGGCCGGGGTGGTCCTCCCGGCGGCGAAACCGGTCGCCGTCTCACCGGGGTGAACGGGGCGTTGCCGCCTTCCCGTGGCCGGTGCTGCCCCGTGCCACATCCCCGTCATCCCTTTTTCAACAGGCTGGGGCGTCCCTACAGCGACACTTCGACGACGGAGCCGTGACGCCTGCTCGAATCGGCGCCACATGGGTCAAGATTTGCCGAGGATTTCGAGCGGCGGGACCGGCCCGACCAGCCCTTGCGGCGCGCCCTCCGACCAAGTGTCGCTGTAGGGGGCGTTTTCGAGACGGGCGACGCTGGAGGACGCGGCCCCCTACAATGGACCGGGTTCAGAAGCGACGGGAAGAGCATGGCACACGGGCATCGCCGTCCAGCGGGCGGCGGGCGGCGCGGCGATCACCCTGCCGGATACCGACGACGAGACCGGACGAGCGCAGCGGTATGACGCAGCCAAAACGCCGCCGACCGACACGGTCCGCGGCCATCGCTGCGGCCGTCGTGTGGGGCGGCCTGTTCGTGGGGCTCCGCATCGCGGTCGGTTGGTCGCTCTACCTCGACTGGCTGATCGCCGGAACGGCGACGACGTTCCTCTGCTACGCCCTCGACAAGGCGCAGGCCAGACGCCACGGTCGGCGCGTCCCCGAGGTCGTGTTGCAGGGGATGGTCCTTGCCGGGGGCGTCATCGGCGGCTGGCTGGGCATGGCGGTGCTGCGGCACAAGACGCGGCATCGCCCGTTCTGGGCGGTCCAGTGGATCGCAACCGCGCTGCACCTGGCGCTGGGGTGGCTGCTGCTGGCGCGGTGACCGCCGCTCGTCTGGGCGGGCGACTGGCGAGCGAACCGCGGCCGATCGCGTCACCGCGCGGGCCGCACGTGCGGCCGCTATCGTGTCCGTCGGCAGAGAAACCGGATTGGCCGCAAGGAATTGCGTTGCGTATCGCTCGCGACGGCGTGGCACCGCGCGTGCAGCCGGGCTCGGTCGGGGGCGGCAGACGGGCACGCCCGACACGGCGGAGGGAGCACCGATGTCCGGGGCGTCGTTCGAGATCTGGCAGGACCGTTACTCCGGCGAGCGCTACCTGGTGGGGCGTCGCTTCGATCGTCCCTACGTCGTCTGCGGACCGCTGGGCCCGACCGAGGACCCGCGCCGCGTGCTGGAGGTGCGCGGCACCCGGCGCTACTACGAGCCGATCCTCACGACGATGCAACGGCACCCGGACCGGTACCGCCGGGAGTACGTCCTCGACGGCGCCGGCCGGGCCGCCGTGGTCGAGGAGGCGGTCGCCCTCGCCGGGTAGCGGCCGCCCCGCCCCGGACGGGCACCGGCGCCCGAGGAAGCGGGTTGGCCCCGACGATCCGGTGCGTCGTTTCCATGGCCCGTGCCGGGTCCGGGGTGCGCACCGGCCCGGCCCTCGTGCGATTCCCGCCTGTCAGCGTCCGGCCAATGCCCCGATGATCGGGCGGGCGATCTCGTTGGCGGTCATGACCCCCGCCGGCGAGTCCTGCAGGCTGGAGGAGACGATCAGGGTGTTGCCGGCGTCCGGATCGTGCCCCATGAACGACGAGTAGCCGGGCAGCGATCCATCGTGCCCGATCATCGGGCCGAACTTCGCCAGCGCCAGGCCGTATTCGGCGGCGCCGGGCGCGTCCGACATCGCTTTCAGGCTGTTGACGCGTGTTGCCTGCACCTCCGGACTCAGGTACTCGCCCCCCACCAGGGCCTCGACGTACCTGGCAAGGTCGGCGGCCGTGGCGATCCCCGCCCCCGCGGCCCACGCCCACGACGGATTCAGGTGCGTGATGTCGGTCGGCAAGAGGTCGCCCGCGTAGGCCGCCGCCTGGTCGTCCGCCGAGAGGGCCGTCGTCGCGATCGTCGACACGTTCGTTCCGTACCAGTACCCGTTGGGATGCGGATCCGGGATGGAGGCGTCCGTGATCTCGGGAAGGACGACCTGGGTGAGGCCACGGGGCCGAAAGAGTCGCTCCTCGAACAGGACCGCGAGGGGCCGACCGGTGACCTGCTCCGCGATCAGGCCGGCCAGGACGGTGTTCGTGTTGGAGTAGACGAAGCCCTCGCCGGGCGGGAAGTAGACCGGCTCGGCCAACCCGATCGCCACCAGCTCTTCCGGTTCCCACGCCTTGGCGGGATTGGCGTCCATCACCTGGTTCAAGGCGAACACCGAGCTGTAGCTGAACAGGCCGGTCGACATGTCCAGGAGCTGGGAAACCCGCATGTGCTCGCCATTGGGAACATCGGGACGATAGCGCGACAAGGGATCATCGAGGGCAATCAGCCCCTCGTCGACGAGCTGCAGGACCACCGTCCCGGTCATCGTCTTCGTGTTCGAGCCGATCCGGAAGTGATCGCCGGTCGTGACCGGCACGTCCTCACCCAGCACCCGCGTGCCGAACGCCTCGAAGAATTCGCCCTGCGGGGTTCTTACCAGCACGATCACCCCGGGGACGAGGTGCGCGGCCATGGCGTCTTCGATCAGTGGACGAAGCAGGGCGTCCAGGTCGCCGGACGCGGGCGTCGCCATCGGGGTGGCCGTCGATTGCGCGCTCGCCCCGTGCCGCGACAGCCCGGCGAAGGCCGCGCCTCCTGCCGCCAGGTGAAGCGCCCGCCGGCGATGCATGACAGGCGCCGGGGGGTCAGGATGGATCCGGTTCACGGGAAGGCTCCTTCTGGGATGATGGCGATCGGTCGGTTGGATCGCCGGTCTCGACCTCTCCAAGGTCTCGGGCGCGGCCGGCGATCCTCAGGGTGTAGGGCTGATCCGCCATCGCTTCTCCTCCGGGCTGAGAACCGCGGACGATGGCCGGGGGGAGCGCCGCCGGCCTGGCCCCCCCATGCTACGGCATCCGGGGCGGTTCCGGAACGGCGGACCCAGGTGCGTGCGGCGACCGCCGAGGGCGCAGCATGCCCCGACGAGTACCTCGCCTCGAGGGTCGGGACCGCGTGCTAGCACTCTTCGCCCCGCGCCGCGTCGCCGTCCCCGACCTGCGACCTCACCGTCAGCGAGCGGCGTGCGGTGCGAGACGACGGTATGCGCGGCGAGCCAGGACGCTGGCGTCCGAGGATGAAGCGACCATACGTGCCCTAGCCGGAACCAAGAGCCTGCGTTTGCTCGCGGCCGACTTCGGCGTGAGCCACGAGACGGTCCGGTCCGTGCTCAGAGGATGACGCCCCGTAACCACGTTGCTTACAGCGGCGAGTACTTGCGTTGACCGCTCGGCGAAGAGTACCCGAGCCAGCTGCTGGTTCAGGCAGCCTTCATGACTACACTGATGCCGTCGTTCTCGGTCGTTTCCTTGAGTTCGCCGGGATGTAGTGGAAGGCAGTGGTCACCTTCCCTGTCAATCGCTCCCTTTGCAATCCGAAGTGTGGCGAGAGTCAGAACCCGAACGGGAGCGGGAATGTAGGCGGCACGGCATGGTGGTCACGCCGCGGCGTCACCGGCCGGGTCTTGAACCACCGCACCAGCTCGACAAGGCGGCTGACGGAGTAGTCGAAGGCCAGCCGCCCCTTCTCGGCGGTCGCCAATTCCGGCGCCCCGACCGCGCCGGTCTCCGTATAGCTCGATGTCCACTCGACGATCGTCGCTGGCCCCGACGCCCCGGTCAGGTCCACCATCTGCCATTCCGGGCCGCCGGGCAGATCGGTGAGATAGGTCGCGACCGCGCCCTTGATCCGATCCCGGCGCACTCCGGCTTCATCGAGATGGAGGTAGACCGAGGTCTCCAGCTCGCAGGCATGGGCGCACCCACCCGGCCCCGATTCCCGCACCTCATCGTTCCAGTAGCCCAGCGACGAGCTGCCACCAGGACAGCGTGCAGCAGAGCGCGTCTGTCTGCAGATTCGTCTGGCGGCCGGCCTGCTCCACCAGGTGGTGATTCGACCCGTGCCCATTGACGAGGATGATCCGCTTGAACCCGTGGTACGCGACCGACCGGGTGATATCCAGCAGGAGACTGGTGAACGTCGATGGCGAGATCGTGATCGTCCCCGGAAAGTCCATCACGTGGTGGCAGTAGCCGTAGGACATCGCCGGCATAATGAGCATGTCCACCGGCGACCGTTCGCCCGCCGCCAGGGCGACCGCCGCCGCCAGCTTCATGTCGACATCGAGCGGCAGATGGTGCCCGTGCTGCTCCACCGAGCCAACCGGCAGCACGATGACCTTCTCCTGCGCCACCGCCTCGTTGATCTCCGGCCACGTCAGCCGCTCGTACCGGAACTCGCGCCGCACCGCGTCCACATCGATCTCGTTCATCGTCTCCCTCATCCCTCCACATCGATCGGTTGACCCGCGGCGGCCGATCGGGCGATCGCCGCTTCGACCCCGATCGCCCACTCAATCTGGTCAAGACCGCTCGGCGTGCTCGTGCTGTCACGAATCGCCGCCACAAACGCCTCCATCTCGGGCACGTAGCCGCGCAGCACCAGGGGGCTGAGCGCCCCGTACGCGAGCGACGGCGACGGTGCCCACACCGTCCCGGGCGCGCTTCCGAAGGTCAATCCGGCCACGCCCGCTGGCTCGGACAACCGATAGGCGACAAGTTCGCGCGATCCTCGGGCGCGCGCAAGTCCGCCAGCCCCACTGACCTCGACGGCTTCGAGCGGGATGCCGGAATGGACGGGACCGCCGCAGTGGATGACACCCAGGTCGCCCGTCGCGAACTCGAGCACGCCGACCTGCTGCCCCTCTCGCGACCACGACACGACCCGCGCGACGTCGCCGAGCAGGTAATGCGCCAGATCGACGACGTGCCGCAGCCCGGCGTAGTAGCGGATCGTCAGCACGACCGGCCCCGCCGCTCGCACCTCAGGGATCAGGTCACGCAGATGCTGGTAGATCGGGGCGTACCGCAGGCAGGTGCCATAGCTCAATACCCTGCCGCTTGCCGCCAGCGCTCGCCCGACAGTCTCCAATTCCTCCGGCGAGCGCGGCCCCGGCGTCTCACAGAAGACGTGCTTCCCCGCCCGGAGTGCCGCAACCGTGATCTCCGTCTGGACATTTGCCGGGGTCGCGATCACGACTGCGTCCACGTCGTCGCGCCGCAACAGCGCCTCGTGCCCCACGACCGCGGAATAGCCGAATAGGGCGGAGACGACTGCGGTCGTCTCCGCCCGTCCGGTCGCGACGGCGACGATCCGCAGTCCCTCACAGCGCTGGATCGCCGGCACCAGCATCTGCCGCGCGTGCCAGCCGGCCCCAATCACTCCCACCCTGACCGCATCGGTCATTCCGTCGCCGGTCCCGCTAGCCGTCCGAGGCTGTCTGGATCGAGTTCAATCCCCAGGCCCGGTCCCGTCGGGATCGGCAGCAGGCCATCCGCGTCCAACCGGAACGGCTCCACCAGCAACTCATCGATCAGCGGCATCGGGGTCAAATACTCGACCCAGTTCGCCACCGGCAGCGCGGCGACGAGCGCCAGATCTGCTGCCAGCCCGACCGCGTTGTTCCAGCCGTGCGGCACGGTCTGAATCCCGTGCTCCGCCGCCAACCAGCCGATCCGGCGCGCCTCCGACAGACCTCCCACCTTGCTGCAATCCGGTTGGACGATGTCGAAGGCTCCCCGCTCGATCCAGGGGCGAAAGCTCTGGCGGCGAGTCAAAACCTCGCCCCCGGTGATCATCAGCGGCGCCTGATCCCGAAGACGCCGGAAGCCGTCCAGGTCGTCCGGCGGCAGCGCTTCCTCGAACCAGACCACGTCGTAGGCCGCCAGCATTCGCGCTGTCTTTAGCGCCCACTTGTACCCGTGCGGCCAGAAAGCTTCGCTCGCCCCCGCATCGACCATCAGCTCGACCTCGGGACCGACAATGTCGCGCGCCGTCCGCACCAGCTCCTCGTCCAGCCGCCGGTCCTGTCGTCCGAACGGCCCCCAGCCGACCTTGATCGCCCGGAACCCCCGCTCCATCACTGCCGCCAGCTTCTCGCGCAGCCGGCCCGGTTCGTCGAAGATGATCGAGCCATACGGCTTGATCCGCTCCCGGTGGTAGCCCCCCAGCAGCCGCGCCACCGGCTGGCCGCAAGCCTTCCCGAACAGATCCCAGAGCGCAATGTCGATCCCGCTGATCGCGTGCGTCACCGCCCCGCCCCGCCCCTGCCAGAAGGTCGTCTGGTGCAACTTTTCCGCCAACCGCTCCGGCTCGATCGCCGATTCGCCGATGCAGAACGGCCGCAGCAACCGCAACGCTGCTTCGACCAATGAGTGGCTGGTGTAGGCGCTCCCCCACCCACTCAGACCCGCGTCGGTGACGACCTCGACAAGGGTCTGGATCGTCTCCTCGCTCGGAATCTCGTCCTCCCACCCCGCCTCGGTCGTCCGCGCCCGCAGCGGAATGGCCCGAATCGCAACGATCTTCACCGGACCTCTCCCATCTCCGTCTCGCTCTTACTCATCGCGCCTGCGTCGGATCGAGATAGTCTCGCAGCCCATCGCCGAGCAGGTTGAACCCCAATGTCGCCAGCAGGATGCAGGCGCCGGGGATCAGCGACTGCCACGGCGCCTGCAGCAGTTGCGCCTGGCCCTCGGCGATCATCTTCCCCCACGACGGCGTCGGCGGCGGCACGCCCAGCCCCAGGTAACTGAGCGCCGCCTCCGCCAGGATCACGCCCGGCACCGCCAGGGCAGCCTGGATCAGGATCGAGGTGAGCGAATTCGGCAACACGTGCCGGAACATGATCCGCGCCTGGCTGGCCCCGATCACCTTGGCCGCCTCAACATAAACCTGTTGCCGCTGGGCCAGGACCCGTTCCCGCATCAGGCGGCCCGCGGCCGGAATCGACCCGATCGTCAGGGCGATCACCGCCATCCCGACCCCCGCTCCCAGCGTCCCCATGATCACGATGAAGAGGAGGATGCCCGGGAAGCTCAGCATCACATCCCACGTCCGGCTGATCACGGAATCGAGGAATCCGCCCCGGAAGCCGACGAGCGTGCCCAACACCACGCCGATCACGGTGCTCATCCCCACCACCGACAGCGAGATGAACAACGACAGCCTACCGCCGTAGAGCGCGCGGCTGAGCAGATCGCGCCCGAACGAGTCGGTCCCGAGCAGATGACCGTCAGAGCCCGGCGATAGCCGCCGCGCGGTCACGTCCATCGCGTTCGGATCCTCAAGCGGGAATAGATCGGCCAGCAGCACCATCACCACCAGGAAGACGACGATGATCAGCCCCGCCAGTGTCACCGGGTTGCGCAGCACCCGCCGCAACGCCCGCGTTCGCGCCGACTGCGGCCGAAGGCCGCGCTCCGCCCGCCGCATTCGTGCGCGGGCGACGCGCGCCAGGGATGGCGCATTCCGACGGCTCATCCAGTTCGTCAACCCATCCATCAGGTCATTTGTAACGAATGCGCGGATCAAACACCGCGTAGCTCAGGTCAATCACGAGATTGACCACCACGAAGACGGTCGAGATCACCACGCCAATCCCCAACACCAGCGGGTAATCCCGCTGGGCGATTGCCGTCAGCCACAGCCGGCCCATCCCCGGCAGGCTGAAGACCACCTCCAACAGCAACGTGCCGCCGGCGGCCGAGGCGATGCTGAGGCCGACCACGGTCGCCAGCGGTCCGGCCGCGTTGCGCAACACGTGTACGCGCAGCAATCGACGCTCATGGATTCCTTTTGCTCGCGCCGTTCGCACGTAATCCGCGCTCAGCACGTCGAGGACGGCGTTGCGGACATAGCGGCTGAAGGCCGGGATCGAGAGCACACCCCAGAGCGTCGCTGGGATGGCGATGATCTCCAGATGCGTGAGCGGGTCTTCGGTCAGGGAGACGTACTGCACCGGCGGGATCCAGTTGAGCAGGCGGGAGAGGATCAGGATCAGCCCGAGCGCCACCCAGTAGACCGGGGCCGAGAGGAAAAAGAGACTGACCACCCGGATCGTCTGATCGGCGGCGCTGTTCTGGCGGGTCGCGAGAAACGCCCCGAGCATCAAACTGAAGACGATGCTGATCAGGCTGGCAATCATGGCCAACTCGAGCGAAAGAAGCATCCGGTCCAGGATCAGGGGCAACACCGGCTCCTGCAAGCGCCAGGATTCGCCGAAGTCGCCCCGCACCACACCGCCCAGCCACTTCAGGTACTGCATCGGCAGCGGCTGGTCGAGCCCAAGTTGCTCCTTCAGCGCGGCGACCGCCTCCGGCGTCCGGTCAGAGGACATGCCGAAGTAGACGTCGATCGCGTCGCCGCGCATGAAGCTGAGCGTGACGAAGAGCAGCGCCGTCGCCAGCACGACGGTCGGCACGACCTGCAACAATCGCCGGATGATGTACGCCGTCATCGTGCGAGGTCCCGGCCGCTACGACGCAACCGTCACCTGGTCCCAGACGAAGACACGCAGATCGGTGCTGCCCGGAGCCGGCGTGTACCCGACCAGATCGGTCGACGCCGCCTCGAAGACCGGTGGCGCATAGAGATAGAGCTCGCGCACGTTCTCGATCATCAGCCGCTGGATCTGGCGAATCTGCTCCTGCCGCGCGGTCGGATCCTCCTCGGCGTTCGAGGCGTTGATCAGCTCATCCAGGGCCGGGTCGCCGCCGCCCGTCCAGTCCTGTTCGTCCTGGTCGGACCGGAATGCCGTGTAGTCCGGATCGGCGGAGATCGCATAGTCGTTGACGCTGAGATCGTAGTCCTTGGTGGTCACGCGGCTATCGACCCAGACGCCGATCTCCTCGATCCGGATCTCGAGATCGACGCCGATCTCGCTGAGATTGGCGGTCACGACCTGGGCCACGTCTGTGAAGTTCTTGAAGTCCGCGATACTGAGGCAGACCAACGAGAGGCGGTTCGAGTCGTCGTAGCCGGCCTGGGCCAGGAGACTCCGCGCCTGCTCGGGATCGTATTTCTGCAGCTCGGCCACTTCATCGTTCGGCAGCGCATAGAACTCGTTCGCCGGCGAGAGTGGCCCGGACATCACTCCGAGCCCGAAGGTCAACGTGTCAATCAGTTGCTGCCGGTTGATTCCATAGCGCAAGGCCTGGAGCACGTTCGGGTCCTGCAGAGCCGGCCGATGGTGGTTAACGTTCAGCCGCAGGTAGCCGAACCCCGGCTCCGCCCAGGTGGTGACGCTCGGGTCGTCCTTCAGCAGCTCGTAGCTCTCGTAGGCGGAGAACGGCAGATAGTTGATCTGTCCCGTCTGCAAGGCGGCAACCGCTGTCGCCTCCTCCGGAATCACCTGGAACCGGAACGCTTCGAAGGCCGGTCCCTGCCCCCAGTAGTCGGGGTTGCGGCGGAAGCTGATCGACGACTGCGGCTCCCATTCGTCCAGGATCCAGGGACCCGTCCCCGCCTCCGTCCTGAGGAGCAACGGATCCGCGTTCTCCGCCACGAATTCCGGCTCCGGCACGGTCGGCAGCGGGATCCGCTGCACTAGCAAGTTGGGCTGGCTGAGTTTCACCTCGAAGCGGGTGGCATCGAGCGGCGTCAACGATGCCACCTGGCTCGTGAAGACTTCCGCCCCGGCGCAGCCAAGCTCCGCGTTCGTGTACCGCTCGATCGCCTTGACAAGATCATCTGCCACTAGCTCGCGGCCGCTCCCATGGAATTTGGCCCCCTGTTGCAGGGTGAAGACGACGGTCTCTGGGTCGACCCGTTCCCAGGATGCCGCTAGGCTCGGCTGCAACGTGAAGGTCCGGTCGTAATACATCCAGTTGTCGTACGGGAGATTCATCATCCCATAGAGGCCGCTGCCCAGGTTCCAGGGATTGCACGGATCCAGACCGACCGGCTCGGTCTGGATCGCGGTCACAACCGTCCCACCTCCGGCCTGCCGGGCCGCCCGGCCCGGCCGTCGCACGCCGCCACTCAACGCTGCTGCACCTGCGGCCCCTCCCGACACCCGCAGCAAGTCCCGCCGATTGATGCGACCCCTGTTCATGCCGCTTCCTCCTTCGCTCTACCTGCCGTAGTTCCCATCGTCGCCAGCATCTCGATCGCCGTCTCGACAATCCGCTCGTTCGCCTCCGGCTCGAAACACGCGGCGTATCCGTCTTAGCGATGCGCCTCGCCGACCTCGTAGCCTCCGGCCGCGTAGGCTGACCGGTGCGGGATGTATCCGGCCGCCTTTCATGTCCACCGGCTAGCCCCGCGGCACGATCGCCAGCGCCCGGTGTGCCCCCACCTCGATGACCCCTGGAAGCGCCACCTCCTCCTGAGTTTCCAGCGGCCGCAGGACCGTGCTGTGCTCGACCCCGTCGATGCTCACCTGACATCGTTGCGCCTCGTCGCCGCTGTTCCAGAGGACGACGATCGGACCGTCCGCTCCCTCATGCACTCCATAGCGCACATCGCCGTCGACTGTCGCGCCGATGGTGTCGCGGAACCGGCCGTTGATAAGCGAATCGGCATGCGACCGCCGGATCCTGGTAATGCCGCCGATGTAGTCGGCCAGCTCCGGGCAGGCCAGCACCGACTTCTTCAACCCCCAGACCTCGACGTTCATCCCCAGGCCGAGCAGGAAGCTCTTGTTCGCCTGGTCGTAGCTATAGGCCCCGACCGCGACGTTCTCCTCCGTCTCCGGAAAGGCGTAGCGAAAAACCTGATAGCCGTCGTCGTTGCGGTAGCGGGAGTACGGCAGGTCGAGATACTGGTACTGCCAGTCGCGCAGTTCCTCGCCGGCCATGAGGAAATCGGGCTTCACGGCCCGGATCTCGCGCCGCAGCCAGGCTAGTCGTTCCGCCAACTTGGCCGTCTGCCCTTCGCCTGGCGTGTGGCCGTGGTCGGCCGCGAAGCAGAGGCTTCCTTCGACCCCAATCGTGTCGAGTTGAGCGCCGTCCAGCCCCAGATCAATCAGGTTGAGCAGTTGATCGCGGCATCCCTCCCACCACGCATCGCAGTAGGGGCAGATCCGGTGCCAGACCGGTCCGGTCGCCTCGTAGTGGTTGCCCATCGCCATGCGCTGGGATTCGATCGTCGTCTTGTACCAGACCTCACGCCGTGTCACGCCCTCGCGATCTTTGATCGTCCAGGCGGCGAATTGTGGGTGGGCCGGATCGTCGGTGGCGATCGCCGATTGGCGATGCGTCATGATCGCGACCCGCATCCCCCGTGCGTGCAGCGCATCGCACATCCGCCGGAACCCGTCTGGTCCGCCGAGACTCGCGCCGGGAGAGATGTCGGAATTGGCACTCTCGCAGCCGTGTTCGGTATGCCCATAGAGCATCAGCAGGTCGACTCCCGTCCGCGCCTGGGACTCGGTCATCACCTCCACGAACTGGTCGAACGTGTGGTAGTACTCCTCCAGGTACGTCTTGCCGACAAGATGCTGCCAACCGACATAGTCCCGCAGCCATTCCGGCCGCTCGGCCGGCCAATCCATCCAGCGGTCGACCTGCGTCCGATAGTGCTTGGCCGCGACGTGCCAGTCCCCGCTGTGCGGCCAGAAGACTGCCGGTGCACCCTCCCAGCTCTCCCCGGGGTCAATCACCGTCGTCTTGCCGGTCGAGATCGTCAGCCAGCGCGGCGTGCCCTCGGGGAAGATGTGCCGCTCCCGGTAGGTGTTCTCGCCCCCGGCTCCCGCCTCGGGCGGGTACTTCTCGAGCTGGATGACCGACATCGTCAGGCCGCGATCGTCGGACGAGACGTAGAGCCCGGATTGCTCTCCGTACAGGTCGATGAAGTTCATTTGCTCGCCGGGGTAGTGGTAGCGCCCGGTCTCGCCCTCAACGCAGAAGAGATACTCGCATTGCGGCAGCCCGCGGTGGAGGATATCCGGCGCAAGCGTCCCAGCCTTGGCGAAGTTGACCACGTGCTCGCGGTCGTCTCCCTGCCACCCCTCGAATCCCGCCAGGATCGGGTACCAGACCTCGCGCACGCGCCGGTCGTGCCCGTTGCGCACCGTGACCGCGAACCTCGCCTCGCCATCGGCGAGCCAGGCGGAAAACTCGACTCCGATCGGGTAGGTCTTGCCCGCATGGACCAACGAGTCGTACCGGAACCGAACGCGATCGCCGTCCCGTTCAACCGAATCCGGCGTCTGCTCCCGCCCGAGGATGTAGGAGATGGCGTAGCCGCCCTCCAGGACCATCAAACGCCAGTTGTCCTCGATGCCCGGCCTGGTCAGGAAGTCTGTCCCGGTCGCCCGGCTGCGAAACCCGACGATCCGGCCAGCCGCGTCGAACGACAGCACGAGGTTTCCGTCGTCAAGCTCCACCGGGTCAAGGTTCGGATCCACCGATGCCTCCTGGCTCGCCACGGTTATCATACGAGATGACATCTTACGATGCGGACCACCCTATCGCAGCCCCTCACCCTGTCAATGGGCTTGCGGGCCTACATTGACGCCGCTCCGGAGATCTGCTAGCGTGCAAATATCGTATTTCGCACAGCTATCTTGTTTGGTGAGATGAACAACGACGCACAGGCGCCACCGCGCAAAGCGACCCAGCCCGTCGGCGTGCTGGTGAAGACGATCGAAGTCCTGCGGGCGCTCGCCGACTCCGAGCAGCCGCTCGGTCCGACCGAGATCGCCAACCAGACCGGGTTGGACCGCAGCGCCGTCCACCGCATCCTGAGCACGCTCGCCCGCGACCGACTGGTCGAGGGCGTCAATGGTGGCGGCACCTATCGCCTCGGTCTCGGCCTGGCCGCGCTCGGCCTGATTGCCGCTAGCCGCCTCGACTTGCGCCGTGCTGCCCGGCCCCACATGGAAGGGCTCTACGCCCGCTTCTCCGAGACCGTCAATCTCGGTGTCCTCGACGGCGACTCCATCCTCTATATCGATATGCTCGAGAGCCGTCACAGCCTGCGCATGGCAGCCGTCATTGGTAGCCGCGATGCGCCGGCCACCACGGCCCTGGGTAAGTCGATCCTCGCCCATCTCCCCCCGGACCGGCTCTCGTCCCTGCTCGGGCGGATCACATTCAACTCCCGCTGCCCGAGGGCGTCCGCAGCCCCGACGCCCTCCTGCGCGAGTTGACCCGGGTCCGCACGGACGGCTTTGCCCTCGACAACGAAGAGAACGAAGCCGGCGCCTACTGCATCGGCGCCCCGATCTTCGGGGTAACCAGCGCGGTCGTTGGGGCCATCAGCATCTCGGTCCCGACTGTCCGCCTGGACGAACAGCGCCGCCTCGAGATGATCGCCGCGGTCGTCGAAACAGCCCGGAATGTCTCGCGCGAGTTGGACGTGGCGACCGTCCGTTAGCTCGGCTCCTCCGGCCCAACTGTCCCGCCATGTGGAAAGGGATCCCATGACCGCGACCCAACCCACCGTTGCCGATCACGCCCGCCGCTTCGAAGGTGCGGCCAGGGTCCTGGTCGGCGGCGTTTCCGCTCGCGACCTGGCGGTGAGCTTCGGCGTCTCCCACGAGACGGTCCGCAAGACGCTGCGACGTGATCCCCGGTTGATCGCAACAGCTCCCTTGGTGCCGGTCCTTTCACGGGAGTATCCGCGTTTGAGTCCAGCACCAAGGCTCCCGTCAGCCCTCTTCCCGCAGTAGCGGGACACACGCCGCTCGGTAACTCGCCCCGGACACCATCGCCAGGCTCGTGTTCTGTCGTGGCACTCGCCCATCGGCACCTCCCCCGTGCCCAGCATCCGCAGGACGTCCCGCCGCCTCCCCATCACCCGCACGCCTCCCGATCGCCAAGGATTCGGGCACGGCCGCCCCCGCCAGGTCCCGGATTCATCCTTGGCCCACCGGTCGGCATTCGCAAGAACGCGATGGACTTGGATCGGGGAAGGCGAAACAGCAATCGTGGTCAGCGTCAACGATGGGGCAATGGTCAGTACAGGCGGGAGACTAAGGAGCGCTCACGTCTACGGTCCCGACGATCCGCCACTCAGCGCCACTGGACCACCAAGCGGCGCCCAGTTCCTCGGTCACTTTAACGCCCGGCCTCCTAGGACCGCGTGCGAGATCAGTCGATTCCACGCAGGTTCAGCTCCGTCGCGCGGTGACAGCTGACCCAATGGTTGTTGCCGACGTTCCGCAGTTGCGGTGCTTCAGCCCGACAACGATCGACAGCATAGCGACACCGCGGATGGAACGGGCACCCAGGAGGAGGGTTGCTCGGATCGGCGACCTCGCCTTCCAGGACGATCCGCTGCTTCTGCGCATCCGGATCCGGCTTGGGAACCGCCGAGAGGAGCGCCTCGGTGTAGGGGTGCTTTGGGTTGAAATAGAGTTCGTCGGTTTCGGCCATCTCGACGACCTTGCCGACGTACATCACGACGACCCGGTCGCAGGAGTGCTGCACGACGCTGAGGTCGTGAGAGATGAACAGGTAGGTCAGGCCCAGCTCCTCCTGGAGATCGGCGAGGAGGTTCAGGGTCTGCGCGCGGACGGAGACGTCGAGGGCGGAGACCGGCTCGTCGGCGACGACCAACTTGGGGCGGAGCGCCAGCGCCCTGGCGATGCCGATGCGCTGGCGCTCGCCGCCGCTGAAGGCGTGGGGGTAGCGGCGCAAATACTCGGGCCGGAGCCCAACGCGGCGCAGAAGGTCGGCGACCCGCTCTTCCAGCGCCTTTCCTTTGGCCACTCCAAAGGCCACCAGCGGCTCGCCGACGATGTCGAGCAGGGTCCAGCGCGGGTTGAGCGACGAGTACGGGTCCTGGAAGATCATCTGCATGTCTTGGCGGAGCGCCTTCAGCTCGGCCCCGTCCACCTTGGCAACGTCGACGGCCTTGCCATCCGGCCGGTGGAACAGGACTTCGCCGCTGGTCGGCTCGACCGCCCGCAGCAGGCACCGGCCGGTCGTCGTCTTGCCGCAGCCGCTCTCGCCGACCAGCCCAAGGGTTTCGCCCTCGTCGATGGTGAAGCTGACGTCGTCTACCGCCTTGACGTGGCCTTCAACCCGGCGGAGGAGGCCCTTCGTGATCGGGTAGTACTTGCGCAGGTGCTTGACGTCCAGCAGCCGGCGACGCTCTGCCGGCGACGCGCCGGTCGTCTGATCCTGGGTCATCATGAGGCGTAGTCGAGGCGAGCTGGCGTCGCAGAGACGCCGCCGCCGCTGCCGTCATCGCTGCCCTTGCCGTACAGGAAGCAACTTACTTCCCGACCGCCGTCCAGGCGGGTCCGCATGCGGCTCTTCTCGGTCGCAGAGGCCGGGCATCGCGTGCGGGCACCGGGGGTGGAACGGGCAACCTCGCGGCCGGTTGTACGGGCTTGGCACCATGCCCTTAACGGGGCTCAGGCGCTCCCGGGCACGCGAGCCCATCCGTGGGATCGAGTTGAGCAGGGCCTGGGTATACGGGTGCTTCGGCTCGTGGAAGAGCGCCCGGACATCGGCGACCTCCACGACCCGGCCCAGGTACATCACCGCCACCGACTGCGCGGTCTCCGCGACGACGCCCAGGTCGTGCGTGATCATGAGGACGCTCATCCCCAGCTCGGCCTTCAGCCGGGTCAGGAGCGACAGGATCTGCGCCTGGGTCGTGACATCGAGTGCGGTAGTCGGCTCGTCGGCGAGCAGGATCCTCGGCTCGCACACCAGGGCCATCGCGATCATCGCCCGCTGGCGCATGCCCCCGGAGAGCTGGTGCGGATAGGCATCGATGCGCCGGTTGGCGTTCGGCATCTCGACGAGGTGGAGCATGTCGATTGCCCGCTTGCGGGCCGAGCTCGCCGATACACCGCGGTGGATCCGCACCGCTTCGGTGATCTGGTTGCCGATCGTATGCACGGGGCTGAACGCGGTCATCGGCTCCTGGAAGATCATGGCGATCTCCGCTCCCCGGATCTCGCGGATCTCCCGGCCGTTGGGGTCGAGCTTCAGCAGGTCGACGGTCTGGGTCCGCGCGTTTCGCTCCTTTGCCCACGATTCGGCGGTACAGGACCTCGCCGCCAGAATCCTTGCTGACCGTGCCGGTGATGCGCAGGATCGAGCGGGCGGTGATGCTCTTGCCGCAACCGCTCTCGCCGACGACGCCCATGGTCTCGCCGTGGGCCACCGAGAAACTGGCGCCGTCGACGGCCTGGACCCGCCCTTCTGCCAGGTCAAACGCCACTCGCAGGTCCTTGATCTCGAGTAATGGCTGCCCGTTGGCGTTGTCCGTCACGGTGCTCTCCCTTGCATCGACAGGCGGTGCCATCACCGGGCGTATGGATCGGCGGCGTCGCGCAGACCGTCGCCGAGGAAGTTAAGCGCAAGCACGGCCAGCACGACCACCAGCCCTGGCACCAGCAGCCACGGCGCCAGCGCGACGCTGCGAATGTTCTGGGCATCCTGAAGCAGCACACCCCAACTGATGGCGGGATCGCGCAGCCCCAGCCCCAGGAAGCTCAACGCCGTCTCGGCGATGATAATTTCCGGCACCGCGAGCGTCAGCGCGGCGATGATGTGGCTCATGAACGAGGGCACGATGTGGCGGAAGATAATCTTCCGCTCCCCGGTACCGCTCAGCCGGGCCGCCGTGACGAAATCCTCTTCGCGCAGGGCAAGCGTTCGCCCGCGGACGACCTGGGCGAGGCTCGTCCAGCCGATAAGCGAGAGGATGATCGTAATTGCCAGGTAGATCCGCAGGATCGACCAGTCGTGCGGCAGCGCCGCGGAGAAGCCAAGCCAAAGCGGGATCGTCGGGATCGAGCGGATGAACTCGATCACGCGCTGGACGACCACGTCGATTCGCCCGCCGTAGTAGCCGGAAACCCCGCCGATCGAGATGCCCAGGAGAAAGCTGACGGCGACGCCGATCAGGCCGATCGACATCGAGATCCGCGTCCCGTAGACGATCCGGCTGAAGAGATCCTGGCCGAGTTGATCCGCCCCAACGACGAAGAACCGGGCATCAGGATCTTCGATCCCAAAGAGATGCCGGTCCCAGGGGATGAAGCCGAACAGCTCGTACGACTCCCCTTGGACGAAAAACCGGATCGGATGACGCGTCGAGGTGTCGTCTTCGAAGACGAGTTCCAACGTGTCCAGGTCTCGCTTGCTGCTCGTCTCGTAGACGAACGGGCGAAGGTGGAAGTCGCCGTCGGCGTCGAAGAACCGGATCCGGGTTGGAGGGTGGTAGGCGTTGCGGGCGTCCTGGTTGGTCGGCGAGTACGGCGCGATCGGCTCGACGAACGCCACCACCAGGTAGAAGAAGATCACGACCACGCCGCAGATCATCGCCAGGTAATGCCGCCGGAACTTCCACCACATCAGTTGCCACTGAGACGCGACGGCGACCTCGGCGCCTTCGGGGGCGTCGGCCACCGGGACCACCACGTCGGCGGGGACGGGGATCGGGGCTGCGTCGCTCGCCCGCTTGCGGAGGGGGCGACGGGAGACGTCGATCAGCCGGGCAAGCATCGTCGTCCGCTCTCCCTATGAGAACCGGATCCGAGGATCCAGCCAGGCCAGCAGGAGATCCGAGATCAGGGTTCCAACAACCGTCAGGGTGCTCAGGAGCAGGACAATGGCCCCCGCCAGATACATGTCCTGGGACTGGAGCGCGGTGAGCAGCATCGGCCCGGTAGTGGGCAGGTTCAGGACCACGGAGACGATGATCGACCCCGAGACCAATCCCGGCAGCGTCCAGCCGATCGTGCTGACGAAGGGATTGAGCGCGACCCGAACCGGGTACTTGACGATGAGTCGCCGCTCCGGCAGGCCCTTCGCCCGGGCGGTGACGACGTACGGCTTGTGTAGCTCATCCAGGAGGTTTGCCCGCATGATGCGGATCAGCCCGGCGACACCACCCAGGCCGAGGACGATCATTGGGATCCAGAGATGCTGGAGCAGATTGATGAATTTGGCCCATGACCACGGTGCGTCTGCGTACTCGTTCGAGAACAGACCGCCAACGGTCGTGCCGAACTGCAGTGAAGGCCCACCACATCAAGACCAGGGCAAGCAGAAAGTTGGGAATCCCCAAGCCGACGAAGCTTAAGAAGGTAAAGAGGTGATCACCAGGCGAGTATTGCCGCACAGCGGAGTAGACCCCGATCGGGAATGCGATCGCCCAAATGAACAAGAGTGAAGAGAGCGAGAGGACGACCGTCAGCAGCAGTCGCTCGCCAAGGAGCTCCGAGACGGGCCGGTTCCACTGGAAGGACTGGCCGAAATCGCCCTGCACCACGCCGGTAATCCACTTGTAGTATTGAACATAGATCGGATCGCCCAGGCCGTACTGATCTCGCAGGCCGTCGATCGCGGCCTGATCGACCGTCTGTCCGCTGCTCTCCAAAGTGGCAACGTAGGCGGTCAGAAAGTCGCCGGGGGGCAACTGGATGATCGTAAACGAGATCATCGAGATCACGATCAACGTCGGGACCCATGAGTAGGATTCGGCGGATGACGTACTCGCCCACGGGTGCTCACATCCTTTCGCCACCGCGCCGCGCTGATGAGGCGGGGAAGTCCGCCCGCCGGGCCGGGGCGCTCGTTTGAATGCCCCGGCCCGATCGGTGCAGACGTCAGGATTGGATCAGGATGTCAGGTACCACTGGTCGCGGCTGATGCGTGTGCCAGAACCAGTTTGCCGCGCCCCACCAGATCTTCTCTTCCGTTCCCGTGAAGACGTTGGCGACGTTCGATTTGACGATCACCGGCTGAGGCGATTGCCCGACCACGCCGATGACGTAAAGCGTGTTCTGGACGAAATCGTAGGCGGTGGTGGCCGCCGCCAGGTACTCCGGCGTGCCCATCTCGGTCTGCTGCCAGGCGTCAAAGGCGGCGGCCATCTCCTGCGCCTCGGCCGGCGGTTCGACACCCGCGGTACCGCCGCTGGCAAACCAGTCGCGCCAGGCCGCCGCGTACCGGATGATCGAGTCGCCGCCCGGGCTGAGCTTCGATGACGCCCGATAGGTGTAGGCGGCCCGCTCCAACTGGCGGTCGACGTGCCAGCCGGTGGCATCTTGCTCACCGGCGGTGATCCGTTCGAGCAGGAAGTTGCGCTCACGGGCGGCAGGCGCGGCGGCCACGCCGACCTCCGCCCAGTGGCGGACCACCAGTTCGCAGACCTCCTTCTTGGGGCCTTCCTGGGGCAGGTACTCCAGCTGGAAAGAAAGAGGCTGGCCATCCGGGCGGAGGCGGACCCCATCACCGTCGCGCTGGTCCAGCCCCATCTCGTCCAGGAGCCGGTTGGCCTCAGCCTGGTCGAAGGCAACCATGTGGTCGGCCCATTCCTGCTTGAAGTAGGCGGCCGACTCGTTGATCGTCGCCTGGCGGATCGTGCCCTGCCCGAGGAAGACGAGCTCGTTGATCTCCTCGCGGTTGATCGCCAAGCGACATCGCCTGGCGGAAGCGGAGATCGCCGAAGATGGCCTTGAGGGCGGGATCCGGGTGGTTCTGGTTGAAGGCAAGGGCGACGTCGGCGCCGCGCTCGCTGTAGACCAGGGTGGTCGTGTAGCCGCCGCCCTCTTCGCCGTCCCGAATGACCGGGTAGTTGATGATCTGAAGGTCGAGCCCGGCGACGCTCAGCTCGCCGGAGATCGCCATCAGATTCATGACCTCGGCGTCGCCGGCGTAGGTGATCGTGATGTTGTCGACGTACGGGAAGCTGGTTCCCCTCGGTGTCGACCTTGAAGTAGTACGGGTTGCGCTCGTACTGCTGGCGCTGGGTGTCGTTGCTGATCGGGCGCCAGGGACCAAGGACCGGGAGGTCCGGGTTGAAGGCGCCGTAGTTGTACGTCGTGGCCGCGCACATCGCCTGGAAGTAGAGCGGCCAGGAGTCGTACCCGGCGGCGGTCGCTTCTTCCGCCGCGTTTGGGTTGTACTTGAGTGTGGAACTGTTCCAGGTAGTGGCGTGCTCGCCACGGCTCGGCGGGCGCCGCCGAGTAATGGACCAGGTTGAAGGCCGGATTCGGCACGGCGAAGGTAAAGTCGATCGTGTAGTCGTCGACCGCCGTCACGCCGATGGGTTCGCCGCCGACGACCCACTGGCCAGGGATCGTCGGATAGAGCTCCGGGTGAAACTGCCAGTCCTCGAAGTAGAACGTCATGTCCCGGGTCGTGAACGGCTCGCCGTCCGACCACTTGATGCCCTGCCGAAGGGTGATCCGGCAGCTGGTGAAGTCGGAGTTGAACTCGAAGCCGCTGGCGATCTCGGGGTAGGCCTCCGAGAGGTCGTTGGAGAAGCGGAAGAGGCCGGCCACCATCCCGACCTGAAGATCGCTGGTGGTCTCCGGCGCCATCGCCGCGCCGAACATCGTGCCGCCGTACGTCCCGACCGCTTTCGGGGTGACGACCAGCGGCTCCGCCGGCAGCCGCTCCGCCACGGGCGGCAACTGCCCGGCCTGGACCCGCTCGGCCAGCACCGGGGCCTCGTTGTACGTAGCGGGTTGCGCGGCGGCGCTGGTGACGAGCCGTGGCAGCACGCCGCTGGCCCCCAATACCGCCGCCGGGGCCATCGCCGCGAAGTGCCGTCGGCTGAGCCTAAGAGCACGACCCGAATTTCCTCCGTTACGCAGAGTCATGTGACCTCCCTTGGCCGGAGACTACGAAGTCCGCATCCAATAGACCCAACAGCGCATCACCGTTCTGACAGCGCCCGCCTCCTTTCGTCGCTCGAAAGGCGGCCACAGGAGGCTCGACCTTCACGTGGCGATGCCACCAAACGGCCGGGACAACCACCTCCCTATCGGTCAAGGACCGCCATGCAATCACTAGAACAATTCTCAACACATTCTGGATGCGGGCAGCACCTTAACGCACCCCGAAAAGGGTGTCAACCAGCTCCGCCAACCGCCATGCCCGTCGACGGGGGTGCGTCGAGACCAGGTATTTTCGCTAATCGTTTAGCGTGACTACCCAAGGATGATGAATATTGCAGCCCGGTATGAGGCGAGAGGATCTCAGGGCAACATGCACGAGACTTGACCGATCATGAGGCAAGTGGTACAAGCCGACACTACGGTTTGGCGTCGATTGTATCGGCAATGTTCTACTTGCCGGGGCGAGGCCATGCGGTTTATTGGGCTGGGGAGGCCAACGATGGGCGAGCGGTTGGCGGGCAAGGTTGCCCTGGTGACGGGCGGCGGCGGCGGGATCGGCGAAGCGACCGCACGCCTCTACTGGGAGGAAGGTGCAAAGGTCATGATCGTCGACGTCGACGGCGATGCCGCCAAGGCGGCCTCCGTCGGAATCGACCCGGGCGGCGAACGTATCGGGGCGGTCGCCGCCGACCTGACCAAGGAAGCGGAGGCCGAGCGCGCGGTCCGCGAGACCGTCGCGCGCTTCGGGCGGCTCGACGTCCTGGCGAACGTCGCCGCGGTGCGTGTCCACGGCCCGGTAACAGAGGCGACGGTCGAGTCGTGGGACTTCGTCGTCGGGGTCAACCTGCTCGCCGTGGCGTACGGGTGCAAGTTCGCCATCCCGGAGATGGTCAAGAACGGCGCCGGCAGCGTCATCACCATTTCGTCGGCGAACGCGACCGTCGGCCGCAAGGGCATGGGCCAGTACGACGCGACAAAGAACGCCGTGCTGGCGCTCACCCGCTCGATGGCCTGCGACCACGCGGCAGAGGGCATCCGGGTCAACGCCGTCTCTCCTGGGCCGACCCTGACCCAATACCACGTCCGCAACCGGATCAAGCGTACCGGCGAGACCCCCGAGGAAGCCGAAGCGGCGATGCGTACCGCCGGGGCGCCGCACACGCTGCTCGGGCGCCAGGCCGAACCGCGCGAGATCGCCTACGCCATGCTCTTCCTGGCCAGCGACGAGTCCTCCTACATCACCGGCGCCAACATACCCGTCGACGGCGGCATCTCCGGCCTGCGTGACTAGTCGGGTCTTGTCTCGGGAGAAGTGATCGCGGTTCGAGTCCTGATCGGGACGGTGCTGAGGGAGCTGGTACGCGAAAATGACCCTGCGCGCAACCGTAGAGAGCGACGGCCAGATCGTGAACATCAGCAGGGGCGATGGTACGCCGCTCCTGACGCATCGCGTCCCCCGGGACCGGAGGCCTACCTTCCACCCGATCATGGCCCCGGACGGAGTCGGAGTCTTGACCGAGGACGGCCCGGCCCACCACCCCTGGCAGCACGGGCTTTACACCGGCTTCAACCTGGTCAACGGCTTTGGATTCTGGCGAGACGAGCCGGGCGACGGCTCGTTTCGTCCCGCCCTTACCTCCCCGCCCGAAGCCGAAGTGTCGGCGCTGCGCTGGACCATCGAGACCGCCTGGATCGCACCGGACGGCACCAAGCTGATCCATGAGCGCCAGAGTTGGGCACTGACCGACGAGCGGGAAACGTTCGACCTCGATCTTCAGTGGGAGCTTCACGCCGAGCAGGAGATCGAGATCGGCCAGTTCATGGCCGGCGGCCTCTTCCTGCGGATGCCCTACACGCCGGAGCGCGGCGGTGAGGCGGTCAACTCGGACGGACTGGTCAACAGCGCCGCCGAAAAACAGCGGTCCCGGTGGGTCTCCTTGAGCATGCCGATCGAGGGCCGGGAGGATTGGGCGGGGATGGCGATCATGGAGCACCCCTCCAACCCTGCCTTCCCGTCCACCTGGCGGGTCGACAACGAGTTGGGGATCTCGCCGAGCCGGTGCATCGCGGGGTCGTGGACGATCCCGGCCGGTGGAGCCGACCGGTATCGCCACCGCATCCACGTCTTCGCCGGTAGAACGAACTCCGCCCGTATCGAAGAGCGGTGGAGTTCGTTCGCCGGATAGCGGAGCGATAACCGGTTACCGGCATACAAACCGGCCGGCGTACAGTGTTGGTCGAAACTTGGCGGGCTGCCTCACAATGAGCACGATGTCACACGTATAATGTGCGGTCGTTTTCGACGGTACCCACATGGGTGGAATTCGTTCGAATCGGTCTGCCCCGCTGCGGGAGCGCCCTATGGAAGTGCCGATCGACCGCCTTGGTGTTCGGGCTGCATCCGATCACGTCACGCGCTCCGAGGCAATCGCCGCCGCTTTCCAGCGGGCGATCGCGGAGGGGCGACTCGTTTCCGGGCAACGCCTCCTGCCAATCCGGCGCCTCTCCACCGAGTTGGGGGTTAGTGGGGCGACCGTCGCTGCCGCCTACAGTCTGCTGCAAGAGCGAGGCTGGACACGGGGTGAGGTCGGGCGGGGAACGTTCGTCGTGGGCTGGCCTGACGGAGCAACGAACGGAGCAACGAATGGCGCACTGCCCGGGGCGATCTCGGCCGGAACAAGGCTGACGCGTTCCTATCCTGTCAGCGTCCCGCGGGCTCCGTGGCGGCGGCGCGCGATGGTCTCCTCCGCCGCCCGTCTCGTTGCCGCGCACCCCATGGCAATCGATTGCACATCGGGTAAGCCCGATCCCGACCTCATCTTGAAGGACATCGTCGTCCGTTCTTGGCGGGCAGCACTCGACGAGACGAACAACGCGGACCTGCAGTATGCGAATCCCGAGCCGGCCGAGGCGCTCGTCCGGGCACTCTGGCCACGCCTGGAGCGCGACGCTATCGCCGTGGCCGGGTCAGAACTCGTGGTCGGATCTTCCGCGCAACAATTGATGGTGCTCTCGCTCTCCGTTGCGGCGGCGTTGTGGCAGGCAGCGCCACGGATCGTCGCGGTCGAGGAGCCCGGATACCAGACTGTGTTCGACGCCTTCGAGCGGATGGGATTCCGGCTTGTTGGGATGGCCATCGACGACGAGGGCGTGATCCCGGAATCCCTGGAACACGCCCTTTCGGCTGGCGCTCAGATCGTCCTGCTTACACCAAGGGCGCAGAACCCATTCGGGGCGTCGTGGTCCATGGGCCGCAGGCGAGCGCTTGCCAGAATTCTCGGCGCGTTTCCCGAAACCGTGATGATAGAGGATGACCAGTTCGCCGATCTGGCGGCGGCCACCCCCGGCTCGCTGCTGAATGAACCCCATCTCGCCGAACGGGTCATCTACGTCCGCTCGTTCGCGAAGGCAATCGCACCGGATATGCGCCTTGCCATCGCCCTCGCCCGACCTCGTTTGCGGAACCTCCTGGTCGAGGCCAAGAGCTTCACGGATGGCTGGAGCCCGCGCCTGTCCCAACGAGCCCTTGGTCACCTCCTGGCGGATCCAGACGTAGACGAGGCGCTCGACAGCGTGCGCCGCAGTTACGCGGCACGGCGACGGGCGGCGCTCAACATCCTGAGCGATCGACTGGCCTCCGTGGGCACGACTGTCCACGGTGGAGACGGACTGAATATCTGGGTCGCACTCACGCCGGGCATGGACGCGGCTGAGGTTGTCGAGCGCGCTGCCACGCTCGGTGTGCTGCTTTCCTCCGGCGAGCCGTTCTTCATCCGTCCGGGCCACAATGGCGCCATCCGGATGAGCGTCAGCGGTGTGAGCACAGAGGAAGCCAGGTGGGTAGCCCACCGCGTCGCCGAGGCCGTGCTCACGACTGCGACGGTGCCGGCCATCCCCATCCCTATCTAGAAACGGCGATGGACTTGGTTGGTTTGAGGTAGAGAAGGTCTACCCCGCAAGCCCTAACCCATCGATGTGACCGTCGACCAGTGGGCCGCCGTGGCCCTGTACCTGACACTGATGTGGCCCGAGTCACCCGACGAGCGCGACTCTGGGCATCCCGTGCCTCCACTACGGCACCAAGCCGGGCCTCAACGGGGGGTGGTCGTAGCCGAGGCGACGGAATGTCGCAGGGTTGGGGCGTCTGGGCGGGCGGCCGAGCAGGATGATCGGGTTCGCCGCTTGACGCCGGAGATCCTGGACTGTGATCCGATCGCCCGCCTAAACGCGGTCGCTGCGGGACGTCGCGGCGGAGTTCGGCGTGAGGCACGAGACGGAGCGGGCGGTGCCGCGGGTCGCCAATACGGTCGACGGGCCTCGGTCGCTCCGCCGGAGGGCGCGTGGTTTACCGCCGCCGCGTGTCGACCCAAACCGGGGTTCAACAGTCGACCGCCGCGCGCACCGACCCCGTCGCAGGGCCCGTCCGTGGCCGATCCGATGCTCGACGACCCGAGCCATCCCCAGCCGATCCCGCTGACCCTCCTCGAGGACCGGGCGCCGCGGCGCAACGCTGGCGGCCCCGCTGACCTCCCGCGTCGGCCGGGAGCGCGAGACCGAGGCCCCGTCGACGGGGCCTCGGCGGTGTGCGCACACCCCCGGCCTGCCGGCCGCGGCCGCCTGCCGTCCGCGGTGCGGTGCGCGCGTGTTCGGGAGCCTACCTCCCCCGCCCGGGGACCGCCCGCCGCAGGTGGCGCGGGTCGCGCTGGGCCACGCACCTGACCCCGTGCCCCGCCGGGTCGGGTAAGCAATTTACCCCATGCCGGACCTCTTACCGGACGCTCCGGATTGGGGGATTCGCCGGATGCGTCCGGGGCGCCGCCCGGGCAGGATGGCAAGAGTTCGGGCAGGGCCGGCCCGAACGCACGCCGAGGGCTCGCGGTCGACGTGGGAATGGACGGGGCGGGGACGCCAAGGGGACGGCGCCTCCCTCCTCTGGTACCCCGAATCGACACGTCGCCATGTGGCCCGCGGCCGATCAGCGAACGACGTATCAGCTGGCCGCTCCATGTTGGAGCGGGCCTTTCCTGGCACAAAGGAAAGAAGGTGCCAAGATGTCAACGAATCCCATGGCCACGGTTCCCACCATGGCACCCGATCTGGCGGAAATCAAGCAGCGGCAGCAGCAGACGTGGGCTGCCGGCGACGACAAGGAGACCACCACGATGCGACGCTTCCTCACGCTCGGGCTGATGGCCCTGACCCTGTTGCTCGCGGTCGGCGCGAGCGCCCAAGGCGCCACCGCGGCCAAGACGCCCGCCTTCAAGAAGGACCCGGTCTTCACCGAGATCGGCTTCAGGCTCAACGTCACCGGCACGATCGCCGGCCTGGAGCCCTCGACCGAGCACCCGGACGACACCAAGATCTTCCTGACCGGGTACGGCACCCTGACGGTTGACTGCTTCGATTCGTCCGCCACGTTGTTGGGCGAGGCGACGGCCTCATTCGGGAGCGTCCAGGGCCTGCAGTACGTTCCGGACAGCCAGCTCCGGTCGAGCGGCATGGCGGTCAACGTGACGACGACGGCACCGGGCCTGACGCCGGAGCAGGCCGGCTGCCCGGTCGGCGCCACCTACACGGCCGCCCGCGACACCACCTACACGACCGGCGCGTGTGGTGGTCATCCAGGGTGGACTCATCGTCCTGGATCAAACCTTGTACCTCTAGGCCGCGCGACCCACCCGGCGGCCGGCCCTGCCCGGGGGCGCAACCGAAGCGCAACCGTAGGGCACCCGCCCATCGTCTTCGGCGGCGACGGCCCTGCTTGGCCGTCGCCCGCCGGATCGCGACCACCATCCCGGGCACGGCCGGGCCACGCTCGTTCGGTACGCACTCGAACCGCCGAAAGGCGGGCCGGCTGGAGGCTGACGGTCTATCTGGAGGCCTGACCCGCCTCGCAGCTCAACCGACAAACCCGAGGGCCGTCGGCGATTACCCCCGGTCCACCTATCCGCCGCTCGTACGCTCCCCCGATGGACGGACCCGTTCCTCACCAATCGACGCGGGCGAGTTCACCAGAGGTCCGATCACGTCATGATGATGCTTCCGTTTCCGACGATCGTCGCTTCGTTGCCGAGCACCAGATAGACGAACGGGTGCGAGACGCGCGGCCTCACCGACGCTGACGGCGACGGCTACACCGACGGTGCCGAGATCTCCGAGCACCACACGTCGCCAGATGATCCAGCGAGTCACCCGTAACCGCGGGGCAGCTGTGCCCTCCGGAGTAGACACCAGTCACAGAAAGGACCCCTTCGCCATGAGCACCCTCGTCAGCCCCACCGTCGACCTCGCCGCCGTCAAGCAGCGCCAGCAGCGAACCTGGGCCACCGGCGACTATTCGGAGATCGGCGCCACGCTCCAGATCATCGCGGAGAACCTGTGCGAGGCGGTCGGCCTGCGCGCCGGACAGCGGGTCCTCGACGTCGCCACCGGGAGCGGCAACACGGCCCTGGCCGCGGCCCGGCGCTTGCCGCACGTCGTCGGCGTCGACTACGTCCCGGCCTTGATCGACCGCGCCCGGACGCGGGCCGAGGCCGAGCGCCTCCCCGTCGAGTTCCGGGACGGCGACGCCGAGGCCCTCGACTTCGCCGATGCCTCGTTCGATGCCGTGCTCTCGACCCTGGGCGTCATGTTCGCCGCGGATCAGGAGCCGACCGCCCAGGAGCTGCTGCGGGTCTGCCGCCCCGGCGGCAAGATCGGCCTGGCGAACTGGACGCCGGAGGGCTTCATCGGCGGCGTCTTCCGCACCATCGGGCGGAACGTCCCGCCGCCGGCCGGGGTCAATCGCCCGCCCTGTGGGGGACCGAGGACCGGCTCCGGGAGCTCTTCGGCGACGGGATCTCGTCGCTGACCGCCACGCGGCGCACACTTCATCTTCCTCTACAGCACGCCGGAGGCCTGGCTCGGGTTCTTCCGCACGTACTACGGCCCCGTGCAACAAGGCCTTCGAGGCGCTCGACGCGGTCGGCAAGGACCGGCTCGAGGGCGAGATGATGGACCTCATCGCCCGGTACAACCGGTCCGAGGACGGCGACCTGGTCGTCCCGAGCGAGTACCTCGAGGTGGTCGCGGTTCGCAGCTAGGCGCCGTCACGGCCCCGACCATCCCATCCCCTCGCCACGTCCGGAACCGCCCCCGCTCCCGAGTTCGCGGGACGGGGGCGGTCCACGTCTCCGGCCCACCCACGCCGGGCCGAGGCTGGTCCGTGCGAAGGATGGGGAAAGCCTCCCCCCCTTCGCGCGCCCGCCTCTGCGGCTCGGGCCCTATTCAAAAGCGGCGTACCCGTCGGTGTAGAGCGACCACGGGATGCGCCGGGCCCGCTCGGCGGTCCGCGGGCAGCGGCTCCGAGGGGCAGCAGCGAACCGGACGCTTGCTCCGAGTCCTGGGCCTGCTGGAGCACGAGCGACCGCGGGTACGGGTAGAACGTGTCCGGGTCGACGCACTTGGCGAAGACCGCCTTCAGCGGCGCCTCCTGTTTCCGGCGAGCCCTGCGACCATCGGAGACAGCTTCCAAGGTGAACCTGTCGCTCGCGCGGGTGCGTCACGACCCCGCCTGGGTGGTGGTCGCCGAGACGCCGGAGTGCCGGAGGGTTGAGGCGTCTGGGCGGGCGTCCGAGCAAGTTGATCGGGCTCGCCGCGTCACGCCTGTGAACCATGACGCGATCCGTCGGTTGGCCGCAACACGATCGCTTACGGAGCTCGCGGCAACGTTCGGGGTCAGCCACGAGGCGATCCGGTCCCTGCTCAGACGCCGATGCCTTCGTACGGCGGCCAGCCACCAAACTCTCTGCCCGTCGATGTCGACGAGGCAGGGCATCTCCCACTAATCGAGAGGCAGTTACCCCTTAGATGGAAGCCCCAAGTCCCTGCGCCGTGGGTTCCTTCCGCCATGGGTGATTAGTGGAAGTACGGAGCGGTCTCTGCCGGCGCAGCTCGGCGCTCCCCCGGCCCCTCGTCACGCGCGTCTGCGCTGGCGGTCGGCTCCCCGCGACTAGGGCGGATCCGGGGCCAGCCACTCGTCGACCAGCCGCGCCAGCTCCTCCGGGTGCGAGAGTGGCAGCTGGTGTCCCCCGCCGGACACGAGGCGCAGCCGGGCGTCGGGGATCCCAGACGCGAGCAGCGGCGCCTGGCCCGGGGAGACGACGAGGTCCGAGTCCCCGGCCACCACGAGGGCCGGCGCCCGCAACTCCCCCAACCACCCCCGGCTGTCGAAGGGCCGCACCGCCCGCAAGGCCTCCGCCATCCGCCCGGCGTCGTTCGACGCCACCGCCGCGGCGAGCGCCTCGGCCGCCTCGGGCCCCAGCTTCCGACCCCCGCCGCCCGGCCGCGCCAGCCGCGCCAGGCGGTCGGTTCCGGCGGCCGCGACGATCGGTGGCGCCGCCAGTCCCAGCAGCCGCTCCCGGAGGGTCAGGCGGTGCACGGCCTAGGTCCCCACCAGGACCAGGGACCGCACCCGCTCCGGGTGGGCGCGGGCGAAGGCCTGCGCCGTCGCCCCGCCGTGCGAATGCCCCAGGACATGGACGCGGCCCAGGCCGAGGGCGTCCAGGGCCGGCGCGGGGTCAGAGGCGACCGCCGCGGCGTCGAGGGGGCCGGGCAGCGTAGCGCCGCGGCCGTGCCCGCGCAGGTCGGGGGCCAGCACCCGGAAGCGGCCCGCGAGCCGGGGCGTCAGGAGGTCGAACGCCCCCCCGCTGACCAGCACCCCGTGCAGCAGGAGCAGCGGCGGCCCCGCCCCGGTGTCCCGGACCCGGAGCGGGCCCGCCGCCCCCATCGATGCGTCCCGGTCCATCGACGTCCTCCCTCTGGCGGCGACGCGTGGCACGTCCGCTGCGTCACTGTACCCCGCTCTCCTCCGACGTGGCGCAGGGGAAGGACGGTCTGACCAACGGGCTCGGGGGGCACCGGCACGATCAAGGACTCGCCCACACACCAGCGGCCGCGCCGTCGTGGCGGCCGCGCACGGTCGAGGAGGGACCGGATGATGACCCCTACTGGCTCGCCGGTCGAGCGGGGACGGCCTCCGCCCCACCGTTGCTCCTGCTGACCGGGGCAACCGGGTACGTCGGCGGCCGCTTGCTGGCGCGGTTGGAGGCGACGGGGCGGCGCGTCCGCTGCCTGACGCGCCGCCCCGAGGCGCTGCGCCCCCGGGTCGGGCAGGGCACCGAGGTCGCGTTCGCCGACGTGTCGGACCCCGCGAGCCTCCCGGGGGCGATGGCCGGCGGCGACATCGCCTACTACCTCGTCCACAGCATGGGATCGGCGGACGGGTTCGAGGAACAGGACCGCGCGGCCGCGCGCAAGTTCGGAGCCGCGGCGCGCGCGGCCGGCGTCCGGCGCATCATCTACCTGGGCGGGCTGGGCGACGCCGATCGCGCGACCTCGCCGCACCTGCGCAGCCGGCGGGAGGTCGGCGACCTGTTGCGCGCGTCGGGCGTCGAGGTGATCGAGTTCCGGGCGTCGATCGTCCTCGGGTCGGGCAGCCTGTCGTTCGAGATGATCCGCGCCCTGGTCGAGCGCCTGCCCGTGATGATCGCTCCCCGGTGGGTCGCCGTGAAGACGCAGCCGATCGGGATCACCGACCTGCTGGCGTACCTGGTAGCCGCGCTGGACCTACCGGCGGCGGGGAGCCGCATCTACGAAATCGGCGGCGCCGACCAGGTTTCGTTTGGCGAACTCATGCAGGAGTACGCGCGTCAACGTGGGCTGCGGCGGCGGATCATCCCGGTTCCGGTGTTGACCCCCCGGCTTTCCAGTCTCTGGCTCGGGCTGGTGACGCCGCTGTACGCCCGCGTGGGCCGGAAGCTGATCGACAGCATGACGGTTCCAACCGTGGTGCGCGACGAGTCCGCGCGCCGCGCATTCCCGATCGCCCCGCTCGGCGTGCACGAGGCCATGGCGCAGGCGATCGCGAACGAGGACCGGGAGCAGGCCGCCACCCGCTGGTCCGACGCGTTGTCGGCCAGCGGCGAGCGCCGGGACTGGGGAGGAATCAGGTTCGGGAGTCGCCTGGTGGATTCGCGGACGGCGACGGTGCGGGTGGCGCCCGCCGACGCGTTTGCGCCGATCGCGCGCATCGGCGGGAAGCGGGCTGGTACTACGCCACCTGGCTCTGGCGCCTGCGCGGATTCCTCGATGTGCTGGTCGGCGGGGTCGGGATGCGCCGGGGACGCCGCGATCCCGCGGGGCTCCGGGTGGGCGACGCGCTCGACTGGTGGCGGGTCGAGGCGATCGAGCCGAACCGCCGCCTGCGCCTGGTCGCGGAAATGAAGGTGCCCGGGCGCGCCTGGCTGGAATTCGAGGTCGCGCCGGACGGCGCCGGGTCGACGATCCGGCAGACGGCAATCTTCGATCCGGTGGGCCTCGGCGGCCTCGCGTACTGGTACGTCACGTATCCCGTTCACCGGCTCGTCTTCGCCGGGATGCTGCGCCGGATCGCGGCGGTCGCCGCCGGATCGCAGCGGTAGCCGACGGATCGCGGTCTGGCCCGCCGGGTGCTCTTGATCTCAGGACCGGCGACGGAACACCCGGTTCGCCCAAGCTCACGAGCCGCTGGTTCTCGACGAGCTCGGCGTCGGTCAGCAACGCCGCTCCTGCAACCAACCGCACCCGCTGACGCCGAGCTTCGGTCATCCAATCAGGTCACCACGGCATCGCGGTATGAAAGCGCCGGCGGCTGAGCAGCCTCGGCCAACACGAATCGGACCACCTGCCCGCGATCCGAGCTCGCCTGGCGAGGGCGTGGTGCGTCCAATCTGCGGATGCGGCGGTCACCTCATCCGTCTGCCGGGTCCAGGCGAACCGCAGTGTGCCGGCCAACAAGCCGTCCAACCCCATGTGGCGCTCCGGGCGGGGCCAGTCCATGACCCCCATCGCCAGTGCCCGCTGCTGGCAGATGACCGCCACGAGTTGCCGCGTCCGCGTCACCACAATAGAGACGAGCGCTCGTCCCAGCGTCGCCGCAATTCGTCAAACCACCTTCACACGGTACAAGAGTAGTCGTCGCGATGGAGGTGGGCCCCCGACCCACCTCGGTCCTCGGTTGCCCAAGGATGGCGGCCGGCGGGTTGACGGCACCCTGAGGCCGGGCGGCCGACGGTAGATGGCAGCGGCCGGCGCGGCACTGCTCGGGTGGCCTTGGCCGCTGTGGTGCGCCAGTTGGCGCGATTCGACCCGCTACGCGCCAAGACCACCCGGCCAGTGCCGCGCCGGCCAGCACGTCGAGGACGTGGTGCTCACCCAGGTAGACGAGCGAGAGCCCCATTGCTGTGGCGTAGATCAGGGCAGTGGTCCGCAGCCAGCGACCTGCCATGGCAGCCGCGGCGATCAGCACAGTCACCCCGAGATGGATCGAAGGCAGCGAAGCGACTGGATTGGGATCAAACGCGAAGTGCACCTGCGGTGCGCCGCTCGGACCGGGGCTCGTCGGCAGGCGTGAACCTGCGAGCACGTCGTGGGCGACGCGATGGACCGTGAACGTCGACCCGCCAGGCGGCCCCGCGCGCCACGGTGGATCGGTCGGGACGAGAACGAACACAAGGGAGCCAACGAGGAGAAGCAGCCCCGTCGCCAAGAGATACCGTCGAAAGAGTGAGCGGTCCCGTGCAAGGAGCAGCGCGGCGACCGCATGTGGGGCGACGAAGAACGACATGTGAACGGCCGTTGACAGGACGTCGAACGGAGCTATCTGGCCCGGTCGGTAGGCGATCGCCTGCAGGGCGGCCGGCGGCGAACCTACGAAGAGCCGTTCCTCGAGGTTAGGCACGAAATCCAGCGTCGTCGTCGCCCAGGGGACGCGATCGGCAACCGCCCGGATGAGGTTGAAGCCGAACCAAGCGCCGGTCCAGATCCCACTGGAAGCGCCGGCCCGCGGAGACGAGGAGCCAGCGCCAGCGCCGAGGCAACAAGGGCCAGGCTGCCCCACACGGAGCTAAACCGTTGCTGGGTTGCGTGGTCCACGACGAAGGCGCCGGCGAACGCCACGCCGACGGCGGCTACACGTCGCGACCATTGGCGGCACGGAAACCAGCGATCCGCTCGCAGCTTCGACGTCATCTCCGAACCGGCTGGCACCCTATGCGCGTCCGGGAGCCTACCTCCCGCGTGAAACAGACGCCTTCTGGATTCAATGTTGGCAGGCAACGATCCCACTCCTGATCCGCGTTCAGTTCGGATCGGCCCTGAACGATCGTGGTGATTGCTGACGGGTCGCGCGGGACCGGCGGCACCGGCCATGGTCCATCGGCAACCTCGCAACGCGCGGCAGGGGAACGCCCGAGGCCTGCCGGCAACACGTGCAAGGTGTGGAGCGGAAGCGTGGCCAGAACGAGCTGGATCCGCGAGTGGCGATGCAATCGGCGTGCCTGCCCAGCTCGGAGCTGGTTGGCGTTGGTGGCCGAGGCAACGGAGGCCGGCCACCCAAGCTCCTGTCTCGGCGGCGCTCATGGACGGCGCCACTGAGGCGGTGCTGGCGTGCGCCCTGTCACCCATGGGCATGTTCGCGATCCGCTAGGGTTTGGTCGGGCTATGACAAGAGGCGGCGGTCGCTCGTCCTTACTCGTCCGGCGCGACATCGGGCGGTAGGTGCTCCAGGATCGCAATGAACGCCGCCTCTGGGCGCTCGCTGGCGACGGCGACCGCCCCCAAGGCGGTGACCTCGTCGCGGTGAGTGGCCGCCAGCTGACCGCCGACGATGACGATCGGCCAGCGGTCGGGCGGCAGGTTCAACCGCAGGCCCTCGATTGCCGCCTCGACTGCGGGTAGTCGCTGCTCCAGCTTCGCCGAAAGGAGGACCGCCGCCGGCGCGCGGAGCTGGACCGCCTCCAAGAGAAAGCGGGGCGCGACGTCCGCCCCAAGGAGGTGGACCCGGACGCCGCGCTCCCGAAGCAGTCCACAGACCATGCGTAGCCCCAACTCGTGGTGCTCGCCTGCGACGCAGGCTCCGACGACTACCGGGCCGCTTGGCGCGGGATGGGCGTGCCGGAGCGAGAGCTCGACGATCAGGTCGCGCGCCAATTCGGAGACCTCTTTCTCCTGGACCACCGGCAAGGCGCCGCGCGCCCAGCGCCGTCCGACCTCGTCCAGTGCCGGCTGCAGGACATCGCCGAAGAGGCGTGACAGCGGCATCCCGACGTCATCGACGAGCAGGATCGATCGGTGGGCCCCGGCGAGATCGCCGCCGAGCGCCATTTGGAGAAACTCCTCGGCCAGGAGTTCAGGGGCCGGGAGCCGGTCGAGTCGGTCGAACCGCTGCCGGATCTCGTCGAGCGAGAAACGTTCGGCCTGCCAAGACTTGATCTGGCGGATGCGCTCGACGTCGGCCGCTGCGTACAGCCGGTGCCCGCCGGCGGTCCGGGTCGCGCGGACAAAGCCCTCCCGTTCAAGAAACCGCAGGCTGGAATGGGTTACGTCGGGGTAAGACCGCCGCAACAGCGCCACGACGTCGCCGATTGGCATTTGCGCGGCGTTGTCAGGGTCAGTCATCAGGGAACCTCGAAGGATAAATCTAAATCTTTAGTGCAGGTGCTTGTATCACCTCCAGCGCGCTCCCGCAAGCAAGGGCGCACTGGCGACAGTTGGTACCGGGCTCGACGCCGACAGAAGGGGCTTGATAAATATAAACCTAAACTATAGGTTTATATACGACGCGGCAGACTGGCGCCGGTGCCGTGACGAATCGAACTTCCGGTGCCACGCAGAGGAGTAGACTGTGGAAATCCGACGCACCCGAGGCTTCGCCACGCTCGGCGTGTCGAGCGTACTGATCGCTCTTCTCATTATTGCTCTCGGTGGAACCGGGCGAATCGCTGCCCAGGAGGCGACGCCCCCGGCCGCGAACGAGGCGCTGGTTCGCGTCGTCCACACCTCGCCGGACGCCCCGCCAGTCGACGTCTACGTCAACGGCACGCTCGCCTTCACGGCACTGGCGTTCGGTGCCGCCAGCGATGCCGTCCCGCTGCCGGCGGGCGATCATCAGGTGCAGGTCACGCCGAGTGGCGGCGCGCCGGCCGATGCCGTAATCGATGCCACCCTAACCCTTGAGGCCGGCACGACCTACCAGGTCGCGGCGACTGGCCTACTGGCGGAGATCGAGGCGCAAGTCTATGAGGTGGACCGCAACCCGCTCGGCACCGGGCAGGCGCGGGTCCGCGTCGTCCACGCGTCGCCCGACGCGCCGGCGGTCGACATTGCTCTCGCCGGCGGCGACGTCCTGATCGCGGAGACATCGTTCCCCGAGGCCTCCGACTACATCGAGGTCGAGGCCGGGGTCTACGACCTCGAGGTGCGTCCGGCCGGGACGACCGACGTCGCACTCCCGCTGGCTGGCGTCGAGTTCGCCGCTGGGTTCGTCTACGACGTCTTCGCCGTCGGCCAGGTCGCCGACGGCACGCTGTCGGCGCTGCCGCTCTCGATCGCTGCGCGCGCCGATTGCGCGGCCATCCTGGGGATCGGTGAGGAAGGTGATGCCTGCGTCCGGGTGGTCCACGCCTCCCCGACGCCCCCGACGTGGACGTCTTCGTCGGCGGCGAGCGCGCCATCGACGGTCTGGCCTTCGGGGATGCGACCGACTACGTGGCGCTGGCTGCCGGGGACCATGATGTGGCAGTCGTCGCCGCCGGGGATGACGAGGAGAACGCCGTCATTGCCACGATGCTGACGCTGGAAGCGGGCGCCGCCTACGAGGTCGCGGCGGTCGGCACGCTCGATGCGATCGCCGCCCAGGTCTACCCGGTCGACCTCAGCCCCCTGCCCGAGGGCTTGACGCGCGCCCGGATTGTCCACGCCTCGCCGGATGCCCCAGCGGTCGACGTGGCGGTCACCGGTGGCGACGTGATCTTCCTCAACGCGGTCTTCCCGCAGGCGACCGAAGACCTGGAGGTCGAAGGCGGCACCTTCGACCTGGAGGTCCGCCCGAGCGGAACGACCGATGTGGTGTTGCCGCTTCCCGGGGTGACGTTCGAGGCGGGGATGGTCTACAGCGTCTACGCCATCGGCCTGGTCGGCGACGACTCCCTGGATGTCCTCGTCCTGACGGCCCCGATGGCCGGGGCGGGCGAATCGACGCCCGAGCCGTAGATAGCACCCCCGCCGCCTAACCCATGGGGCGGGCAGGCGGCGCCCGGTCACGCTGGCGTGACCGGGCGCCGCCCGAAAGGGATCCGGATGCCGCATACCGAAATCACCTACCGCTCCCGCCTGCCGGTGTCCGCGACTGATGCACTCGCCTGGCACGGCAGGCCCGGCGCCTTTGAGCGCTTGACCCCGCCCTGGATGGCGGTTCGCG
>CAVRUD010000020.1:0-127304 GCA_963724285.1 uncultured Chloroflexia bacterium
CCCCGCCGCCGTTCCTCTGCTGCCTGGTCGTCTCGCCCGCCTTTGCGGAGGACGGCGTGGTCGTCGCCGGCACGGTCGAAGACGGGATCATCCACTCCAGCGATCGCGGCGAAACGTGGCGACGCTGGAACTTCGGGCTGCTCGACTTCTCCGTCCTTGCCTTGGCGATCTCGCCGGCGTTCTCGACCGACGAGACGCTCATTGCCGGGACGGAGACGGGCATCTTCCTCAGCACGAACGGCGGCCGCGCCTGGAAGGAGACGTCATTCCCGGACGAGGCCGCACCCGTCCTGTCACTGGCCGTCTCGCCGACGTTTGCGACTGATGCCGTCCTCTGGGCCGGGATGGAGCGCCACGGACTCTGGCGCTCCGATGATCGCGGCGCCTCGTGGGCGCGGGTCGATCGTGGTCGGATCGACGACGCGGTCAACCAGATTGTCGTCGATTCGATTGGGCTGCTCGTCGCCATGCCCGAACTGGTTCTTGTCTCCCGTGACGGCGGAGCACGGTGGTCGGTTGTCGCCGAGGATCGGGCCGGTGGAGGGACGCCGCGGTCGGCGGCGTCGGCGGGGCTGATCGACGGGTCGACACTGCTGATCGGCCGGAGAGACGGGACAGTCCTTCACGGCTCGGTCTGCGGGGCTGAAGGCCCGCTCTGACCGGACGCGGTCGATCAGGGGCGGGAGCGCGACGATGTCGTTGGATTGGAAGAACGGCGTTTGAGGCGTTTATGGAGCGGAGGAGGAGTAGATCCTTGGGATGACCAGGGTCCGCTGCTTGTGGTGGTCGGGGGGTTCCTTGGCACGGGCAAGACGACGACAATCCTTGCCTCGGCACGGCGCCTGCGGGCAGAAGGTCAGCGCGTCGGGATCGTGACGAACGACCAGGCAAGCGGGCTGGTCGACACGGCGTTGGCACGGCAGGTCCTCGACGCGGTGGCGGAGATCCCCGAGGGATGCTTCTGCTGCTGGTTCGACGCCCTGTGCGAGGCTTTGACCGATCTCTCACAGACCGGACCGCTCGACGTGATCCTGGCCGAGGCCGTCGGGCCTTTGACCACCTCGCCGCCACCGTCTGCCAGCCGATCCGCCAACTCGGCCGGACGACCGTACGGCTCGCGCCCCTGACGATCGTCGTCGACGCCGTCCTTCTCCGCGCCCTGGTGCGGTACCGCGCGATGCCTGTCTTCCCGGACACGGTGGCCTACCTCTTCGAGCGACAACTGGCCGAGGCCGACGTCATCCTCCTCAACAAGATCGAACTGCTCCCGAACAAGGAGCAAGACCGTCTGGTCGCTCACCTGGCCGAACGATTCCCCAGCGCCGAGATCCTCCCGATCTCGGCGCTGACCGGCGCGGGACTCGATCCCTGGCTCGAAACCTCGCTCCGGCGGACGGTGCCGGCGATCGCGTGCTCGACCTGGATTACGACCGGTACGCGGCCGCGGAGGCAAGCCTCGGCTGGGTGAACCTCGTCGGGACATCCACGCTGCCAGACGGGATCGCGGGTGAGTGGGTACGCCTCGTCTGCGACTCGGTCGAACGTGAGGCACGGCTGGCGGCGGCCGGTGTCGCCACCTCAAGTGTCTGGTGACAACCGAGAGCGGGACCGCCCGCGGCCACCTCGTCTCGATCGAGCAGTTGCCGGCGGTCGTGGTCGAGGGAAATCCGGGCGGTGAGGCGCGCATCCTCGTCAACGCGCGAGCCGCCGCATCGCCAGAGATACTGTCAGTGGGTGTCGCAGGCGATCGCGGTCGCGAGCTCGGCGACCGGAACAACGTTCGTCGAGACCGGCGGTCGGGCGCTCGACCGGCGCGACCGACACCGACGTATAGGTTGATGCCGGTCTCGCTCGGAGATCGGTTAGGTGCGGTGCCGCCGGCGTGAGTCGGCACGGGAGACGAGGGAACAGGGATCACGAGAGGAGGGAAGGGTGACCGCAACGACGGAACGGGAGCGAATGGTCTACCGCGGCGAGGCGCTTGCGGGCGGTCGCGATGCCGCTCGGCGGCTGGGCACCGGCACCATCGCGCTCGCGGGCGACGGCTCGCTGCGCCAGTGGCAGATCCACAACCAGGTCAATCACCTCGGCCTGGTGCCGCACACTTTCTTCGCGGTCTGGACCGCGGCCATCGGCCCCGGAACGCCGATCCCGCGCCGCGTCCTCCAGTCGGCCGCGCTCTACGACCACCGAGGGGCCGCCCGCGCCGCCGACCTCGAACGACCACGTCGTTCCGACCGCCGCACCGCGCAGCTCCTCGAGGAAGATGCCCGGCGTCGCGGAGATCGAGCTATACCGGCGAGTACCCGATCGCGGAGCTGCGCCTACCACGATCCGGACGCTGCCGGTGGAGGTCCGACTCGAAGCCTTCAACCCCTTCATCCCGCTCGAACGCCAAGGACTCCGCGCTGCCGGCGATCCTGTTCAACTTGACCGTTCACAATCCGACGATCCGCGCCATGCGTGTTTCGCTCGCGGCCACGCTGCAGAACGCGGTGGGCTGGGACGGAGTGGCCCCGATCACGGACAACCACTGCCAGCACTACGGCGGCAATGTCAACGGCGCGACCCGGCTTAATGATCAGACGATCGTCACCATGAGCAACGTCTGGCTGCCCGCCGACGATCCCCGTAATGGCACGATGGCCATCGCCGTGGACGCTCCGGACGCGACGTACCTGACGCAGTGGGCCGACCGCGGCACCTTCTGGCAGGACTTTGCCGCCGATGGCAAGCTCGGCGAATGTCGCGGATCATCGCCCAGCGTCGCCGGTTCGACCTGGAACGGGGCCCTGGCGGTTCCCTTCATGCTGGAGCCGGGCGAGACACGAACGGTCCGCTTCACCCTGGCCTGGCATTTCCCGAACCGGTACGTCAATTGGTCGCAGGTCAACTACTTCCGATTCATGGACACCAAGAGCAAGTTCTGGCTCGGCAACCAGTACAACAACTGGTTCCGCTCCGCGCTCGACGTCGTCGACTTACGTCGACGCCAATCGCGAGCGCCTGACCGCGCGAGACCCGACTGGCGCGCGACACCTTCTACGACACCACCCTGCCGGCCGCCCTGATAGACGCCGTCACTTCGCAGATGAGCATTGCCCGCACGCCGACCTGCTTCTGGGTCGAGGACGGCGCCTTCTATGGCTTCGAGGGCTGCAACGGCGCCTCGACCGCCACGCTGGGACCCGGTCGAGGGGAGTTGCCCGCTCAACTGCACCCACGTCTGGAACTACGAGATGGCGCTGGCCCGGCTCTATCCCGACTCTGGAGCGGACGATGCGCGACATCGAGTGGGACGATCCAGCAGCACCCGACCGGCTATTTGCCCCACCGGGTGCTGCTGCCGACCTACCTGCCGCGCCCCTGGGATCGTCACGATCGGCGGTCCGCGCAAACCCAGCGCTGGACGGTCTGCTCGGCGCCATTCTCGAAGACGTACCGCGAGTACCTGGCGACCGGCGACACGGCCTGGCTGGCGACCCGCTGGCCGGCGATGAAGCTGGCGATGGACCACATCTGGACCGTGCACGACCCGGAGCGGGCGGGCGTGATCGAGGGCGAGCAGCCGAACACCTACGACATCTCGATCTACGGGCGTCAACACCTTCATCGGCACCCTCTACCTGGCGGCCCTCCGCGCTGATGGAGGAAATGGCTCGAACGCAGAGGCGAGCCGGAGTAGCGCCGAATGCCGCGCCGTCTTCGAGCGCGGCCGGAGGCCCATCGAAGGCCGAGGTCTGGAACGGCGAGTTCTACGTCCAGAACGTCGATTTCGAGCGCTACCCGGAGCAGAACTGGGGGCAGGGCTGCCACGCCGACCAGCTGCTGGGCCAGTGGTGGGCGCACCTGCTCGGGCTCGGCGCATCTGCTCGAGCCCGAGCACGTGCGGAGCGCGGCGAAGGCGATCGTCGCGCACAATTTCCGGACCAATTCCGGGGATTCGAGCAGAAGCCGCGCGTCTACTGCACGGACGACGATCAGGGCTTGCTCATCTGCACCTGGCCTAATGGCGGCCGGCCGGCGGTGGTGACGCAGTACTCGGATGAGATCTGGACCGGTATCGAGTACGCGGTCGCCGGCGCTCCTGCTTGCAAGCGGGCGAGCCGGACCTGGCGCTGAAGGTGGTCGACGGCCGTCGCGCGACCGGTACGACGGCCGTAAGCAGAACCCGTGGAACGACATCGAGTGCGGCGACCACTACGTGCGCGCGATGTCATCGTGGTCCCTGCTGGAGGCGGCGACCGGCTACTTCTACGACGCCGCGGCGAACACCATCGCCTTCGCACCCGTCATTGGGGCCGACGATTTCCGCGCCCCATTCGTGACGCGCGACGGCTGGGGCACGGTCGAGCAGACGATCGCAGCCGAGCGGCTGACCCTTCGCCTGCGACCGGTCGCCGGGTCGGTCCAGTTCGCATCCCTGCGGTTGCGGCCGCCGACGCCCATGCGTGGCTGCTCGGCGACGCACGCTGGGCAGTCCCTGGCGACGGAGTTGCTCGGCACAGCCGGAGAGGTGACGGTCGTGCTCGCCGAGCCGACGACGATTGAGGCCGGCGAGGTCTTTGAGGTCACGCTGACCGCCTGAATGACTGGACAAGGAGGTCTACTCAGAATCTCGCCGAACAACCAATCGCGACCGAGATCCAAGGTGGGAGAACGGCCTCGCACTGTCAGAATTGCCGTATCTACCACGCGATTCGTCTTTAAGCCTATCGGACTGTCTTTCGACCGCAAACGCTGGACGGCGCGTGTAGTCGATTAGCGAAAAGCCGGAGCCACCCTGCGCACAATTGCGATTCGACGCGCCACGCACGGCAGGGGCCGGACACCGTGAGGCGCCGGCCCGTGCATCGTTGGCGCGGTGTTGGGTGGGACGTCGGTCTCCGCGAGGTCGTCATCGGACCAGTCCAGGGTCACGACAGGCGCGTCGTTGCCCGTGAACACGAGGACCAGCGCGTCGTCTACCCGATCACCACACCGGTCGTGTCGTAATGAGGTTCGCCGCCTCGGCCCGCTCCCCGCCCGGATGTGCTAAGGTAGGGCCAGTCGCGCCATCGCATCGTCCCTGCCACCCGCGCGCACGTCTCCACGTGCCGGGAGAGAAAGCCAGCGCCCATGTACATCCGCGTCACACGGGGTCACACCGATCCCGCCAAGTCCGCCCGAGGTCCTCCGCCTCGTCCCCGCCGTCCGCGCCGCCATCGAGCAACTCCCCGGCTGCCAAGGTACCCAGGGCGGCGTCGACCGCGCCACCGGGAACAGCGTCTCGGTGAGCACCTTCGACACCCTGGAGCACGCGCAGTTCACCCAAGAGAGCCTGGGCGAGCCGCTCAGCGCTTGCTGGCCGCGGGCTGGCAAGGGGACGACGCCGCAGATCTACGAGCGCATCGACTAGACCGCCGACCCCGAGCGGGGAGATGGCTTCGACGCGACCCCAGGTGGGCGGGCGATGATCGCCCGCCCTCCTGCTCTGCACGACGCGGACACGCGCGTCTCCGTCACGCCGGGATGCAACCTGACCCACGACCGGTCGTCCGAATTCCCTGTCGTTGATTTACAGGAACTCCAGCACCTCGGCCAAACAGTCGCAACCGGGGCGGCCAAAGTCGAGGCCATGCGGGCCTGGACGGCAGATCTCGGCGGCGATCAAGCCTGAGGGAAGCGTCGCAAGAGCTCGGCAGTGCTCCCTCAAGTCTATAACAGGCTAGTCGGCCACGAGCGCGGCCAGTTCGTCGCCTTCCCAGGTCAGTTCGACCACGGGCGCAACGTGTGCACGCGGTGAGGACGGGCGCCCAGTCGTCTACGCCGCTCCATTGCACCCGGATCTGGAGGAAGGTGCCGACGGCGGCGGCGCTGTCCAGTTCGCCGGCCAGGTCGAGGGTGCGGTCGGTCGGGTCGGCCGGGGTGGCGGTGGCGACGGTGGTGAAGGTCGCGCCACCGTCGACCGAGCCGGGGAGGGTGATCGTCTGGGGATCGGTACTTGCCGGGTTGCCTCTGCTTTCGGGGACGGCGAAGGTCGCGCCGAGCTTGCGCCAGGCTTTCGGCTTGTCGCGCTCGCCGGCGTCGAGCAGGGAGGAAAGGTAGGTGGCGCTGGGGGAGTAGGTGTGGAGCGCGTCGGTTCGCCAGACCATGCGAAAAAGGTCGTAGGTGACCGAGGTCGAGCCGTCGCGGAAGACGGCCAGGTCGAAGTTGCCGGCGCCGCCGGTGTGCATCGGCCAGACGCGAGTCTGGTTGGCCGAGCGGAGCAGGAGCCACCAGCCGGAGCCGTCGAAGGCCCAGAGCTCGCTCAGGCCGGTGCGCACGGTGCAGGCGACCACGAGCAGGTTCCCGGCAACCGTCGCCCCGTGGCACGTTCGCCCTTCTAGCCCCGCCGCCCTCCAACCCTGGCGCGGCTCGGACGGCTCGTAGTAGACGACCTGATTGCCGAGCCAGGTGTAGAGCCGGCCCCCGTAGGAGAGCAGGAAGAGAAAATCGTCGTCGGCGTTCCAGACGCCGTGGGTGAAGAAGGGCTGCGGGTCCTGTGTCCACCTGTTCGTGGTGGGGTCGGCCTCGCCGCCGAGCAGCCAGATGCTGCTCCGGGTCGCGATCACGACTTTGCCCTCGTGCAGGCCCATGTTGACGATCGGCGCGTCCAGCTGGCGGGTATCCGGCGTGGCGCTGGTGGTGAGCTTCAGGATCTCTTCGTTGCCCGGCGTGGGGTCGCCGTAGACCAACTGGCGGGCGTACCCGATCCCGACCCTGACCGTCAGTCCGGCGCTGAACGTGGTCAGCGGTCCGCCCGGGGTGGCGAAGCGCTGAATGTCCAGGCCGGTGCCGCAGCAAAGGAGAAGATCGCCCCGGTAGTAGACGATCCGGGTGATGGTCTTGCCGGCACCCACATCGACGACCTGGGTGAAATCGCCCCAGGAACCCGCATTCAACGCGACGGAGCGGTAGAGATAGCGGCCGACGGCCAGGTAGGCGTGATCCCCGGCGACCAGATGAGGTGCGCGGATGGTGGTCACAGGCGCGATGACCGTATCGACGTGGCTGGTAGCGAAGGGCCAGGGCTCGACGCCCTGACCGGCGTAGGCGGGGCCGATTCCGGGGGCATCCCAACTCCGATCCCGCTCGAGCTGGTATGCCCGCCGCTGCCCGCCAAAGAAATCGTGGACGGTCACCCTCCCTGTGCGCCCTTCGGCCAGACCGTCCTGCGTGCGGCTGTAGGTGCCCGGTGCAACCATATACCCCGCGCCGGCGATGATCACGTCGGTGGTAGTGGGCATAACTGCCTCCGGAGACGTGAAGACGTGAGACGTGAGACGAGAGAAACCGTCAGCTCGAGATCAGCCGTACGAGCTCTGAAGCTCTGATGCTGAGTTCTCGGCTCTTTCTCACGTCTCACGTCTCATTCAGGGATAAGCGTCCGTGCCCCTGCGCCGAAGATGCGGCCGAGGGCGATCAGGTGCGGGAGGGTGGGGCGGCGCTGGCCGGATTCCCAGCGGGAGACGGTGGAGTGCGATACCCCAACCGCCCTGGCCAGGCCGCAGACCGAGTGGCCGCGGAGGCGACGCCAGCGGCGGATTTCGCCGCCGATGCGCAGGGCAACCGGGTCGAAGCCGCCTTCGGGATCCGGTCCTCGACGGCGGGGATCGCGGGGTGGGCCGTTGCGAGCGGGCGGCGTTGCTCCGCCCGGATCGTCGTAGTCGAAGATCACCCGATTGCCTCCCGTTTCCAGATCGGACGTGCACGCTGGGCTGGTTGAGAACGGTCGTCACCTCCCTCCGCCATCTCTGCCATGCCGTCGCAGAGGGCGGCGGCGGCACGCAGGCTTTCGTGCAGGGCGCGAAGGTCGGCATCGGGCGGGCCGGTTCCGCCCGGCGAACCGGAGGTAAGGCCGAAGGCAGGCAGCAGCGAGCGGCTTTCGACCTCGTTGCCGGCACGGTGGAGGTACGCCGAGACCCGGCCGAGGGCCTCGCGCTCGGTGGGGCCGGGGGGAGAGAAGGGGTATCCGCGGGCGCGAACAGGACTGATCGACGGGGGCTGACGGCGATTCTGCATTCGGGTGCCTCCGGGTCGGTGTGAGATCAAGTGTTCTGTCTAAGGGCGTCGCCTTACGAAAACGGCGCAAACCGTTGTAGGGGCAGACCGGTGTGTCTGCCCGGCCCCATCAACGCGGCGATTCGATGACGAGACGCGGTTCCAGACGGCGAACCGGGTTGGCGGGCGAGAAGGGCAGACACGCTGGGTAGATCGGTCTGCCCCTACGAATTGAGGAGTGCGCGGCACGGCGAAGGCCGGGAACGATCACGTGGGCGACCACCGGAGCTCCCAGTCCGTCGTCTCTCGGGAGCGCCATTCGGTGAAGGCCGGCAGGCGGGCGCAGCGGCAGCTCGGGTGCAGCGGGGGGACGGGTCCGGCGCCGTCCGGCCAGGCAAGGCCATCGAGCGGGGCGCATTCCGGGCAGGTACGCTCGTCGGAGGCGGTTGTCCAGCGTGACCAGACGATCGGCATGACGGTGCGGGTCAGAACCGCCACCCAGTTCCAGAGGCCGCGTCCGATCTCGTCGAGGACGTCGTCGATCCCCGGCTGATCGCGGGTCACCGGCGCCGGCCGGGACGAAGGCGGATCGCCGGCGCGGCCGCCGCCCAGATCGCCGGGATTGAAGCCGATTGGCATAAGGCATTCCTCTGCGAGCCGCCGGCCTCCCAGCGTGCCTAAAGCGCTCGTCGAAAACCTTGGCCGGTGTCGCCGCTCGCCGCGGAGAGGCTGTCCGGTTCAGCCCGGGCCAACCCTGGGCCGACCCTGGGCCGTGAGCCCCGGGCGACCCGGAGACGCGGCCGACCTTTAGGGCGAGCGCTCTAGGCCAGCCAGCCGCCGGTGGCGGTCCGGCGACGGCGGTCGAGCAGCGCCCAGGCGGCGGTTTCCGCTCGGTCAATCTCCCGGGCGAGGGCCGGATTCGTGGTGATTCCCCGTTTGGCCTCCTCGACCATCCGACGGCGCAGGAGAAGGCCGATCGCCAGCTCGGCCACCGCTTCTTCATCGCCGGGGAGGAGGTCGAGAGATGAGTCGTCCCCGGCCGGGGCCGTCCGGGGACCGAGGTGCTCGATCCGCCACTCGCCGCCGCGTGCGGGGCGCTCGATCAGCAGCGTGCCGTCCCAGACCCGCCAGCCCTGCGCGACCCCGCCGAGGAGCGTCGCCTGGGCAGGCCCGCCAGTATCCGGTCCGTCCGGGACCAGGTGCGACCGGGGAATGACCTCTCCGCGCTCGTCCAGTACCCGGACGATCCGGGCCGGGTCGATCCCGTCCGGGTCGTCCGGCGGGGTAGGGAGCGGGTAGCTGGTGGCCCCGGCGGGTAGATATAGGGCCAGCGTCTGCTGGCCCGGCATCCGGGTTCCGTAGCGGAGCAGAGCGGCGGCGATGGCGTCGTTGATCGTCTGGTCGTCCCAGAGTGTGCCGGTGCCGAGATCTTCCAGGCGAGTCCTGAGCTGGGCTCGCATCTGCACGCGTGTGGGCATGAGCGTCCTTTCCGGGCGGGTCAGTCGCCGCCGGTGATGGCGAAGGTGTCCTCTTGTGATCTGTCAGCCGGGGTCTGCCGGCCGAGCCTCGCCCCTACAGGGAGGCAGGCAGCGTTTGTTGCTCTTCGATCACGCGGGCGAGTTCGCCCTCGGGGTCTTCGCCGCCGAGGGAGGCGACCGCCGTGCGCCGGCTCTGGATGCCGCTGCCCACCAGGGCGACGGCGTTGCGCACGGCGCCCTCACGGTCGCTGGGCAAGACGCTCGGCCACAGCGCCTGCGAGCGCCGCAACCCACCCAGGTCCTCACCGCCGAAGCGCTCAAGGAGGTCGAGAATCCGGGAGTTTCGTGCCCGGTACAGGGCATCCCACCCCCGCCGCTTGCGCCCAACCTGCTGGATCAACGGCTGGATTTCGACTTCCAGGGCGGCGCCGGAGAGGTCGCGGCCGGCGTCGCCGAAGGCGGTGCGAGGCGTTTCGCTCAGGTCGTGAATTGCGCGGTAGAGCAGCCCGATATATTTGATGTGGAGGTCCACCCCGCCGCCGCCGAGCAGGTCGAGCAGGTAGGCTTTGGCACCCTCCGGCAGCTCCCACTTCGCGCCCGGCCCGACGGCGATCCCTTCCGAGCTATCGACGTTCTCCAGCACCGCGATGGGCGCTCCCGAGAGCTCCAGCACCCTGGCTATCACACTCAGGCGGGTATTCAGCTCGCGGCAGACGTCGTACAGGTCGCTCAGGTCGGAGTTGCCCCACAGGGCGGAGGCACGGGGATCGTTGGGGAGGAGGACATACGGAAGCCAGCCGTAGGGATTCGCCTCGTCCCGGACCGGCTGCCCGGCGACCGTCGTCCGCCACCGGTCCACCGTCCAGGTTTCCACGACCGGGTAGACACGGTCAGGATCGAGGGAAAGACCCGCCTGCCACCCCGCGCCGCCAAAGAGCCGGTGAGCCGCCGCGCCGGTGAGCCCGTAGCACTGCGACACGTCTTCTATGCGGCGCGGGTTGTCCGGGGCGGCGTGGACCACCAGCCCGGCGGGATCGACCGCCGCGACCACGGGCGTATGCTCGGCCGCGTCCCAGGTGACCTTCAGGGCCGCATCGCCGAGGATGGCGCTTTCGATCGCCAGCTCGACGTCCAGCCGGGCCAGATCGAGATCGGCGGCAACCTGGGCCAGCGCCCGCTCCGCCCGGGATGCGGCTTCGGCCAGCGCCGGCGACGGTGGAGGCACCGAAAAAGTGACCGGAGCCGAGAAGACGTAGCTGGCGATCTTGCGAACCAGCGCCCGGGCATAGTTGACGGTGAGGCGAATCTCACCCCGCCGCCGTCTCCCCAACCACTGGGCACCGTCATAGAAGGCGCGGGCCTCAGCATAGCGGGCAAACCGCTCTCGGTCCGCCGCCGAGACGATCCCCGGCGGCCAGACGGGACCGGCATCGACAAACCCGGGCGACCCAGCGCCGTCCGGCGAGATGATGTGCATGGGGTGACTCCGTTGAGAGGCGGGAAGTCATGAAGGCAGGGAGGCGGGGAGGCGAGGCGTGAGGCGTCGGGAACACGATCGTCGACCGAGCCACCCAAGTTGCCTGTCATCCCGAGCTTGTCGAGGGATCTCGAGGGAGGTGGCGTCCCGACGGTGCCCCGGTGTTCGAGAGAACCGTGCCGTGTTCTCGGAGATCGGGGCTCCATCGGTGCTACGCGCCCTTCGAGATTCCTCGACAAGCTCGGAATGACCGGTGGTGGCGGGGCGACATCGACAAGTCCTGACGTCTGACGACTGTCGCCTAATGCCTGATGCCTCGCCTCCCGTCCCCCGGCCTTGACTACGGCAGCACCCCCCGAATCCGCGCAACGCCAAGTTCCGAAAACACCGCCAGGCCGACGTACCACTTGATCCGGATGCGGGTGGCATCCTTCGTTTCCAGTTCGCCGATGGGGTCGACGCCGATGCCACCGTGCTCCAGCCCCATGATTCCGGTGCCCTGACCGAACTTGACCGCGTAGACGCTGGAGGTGGTCGCGCCGGAGGAGCCCTGGACCTGGGTGTCGCTAACAAAGTCGTCCACGATCAGTGGGATGCCGTCGTAGAAGAGGGCGCGTTGCCCAAAGGCGTCGATGTCGGTCTCGAGCAGGTTTCCGCTGGAGCGCCGCAAGCTGGAGAGCTTCCGCCGAGTCCGCTTCGAGAGGAAGAGGGCGTCCGGCTTACCCGGCTTGACCAGGTCGATCACCTGGTCCATCAGATCCAGCGTCAGGACGCCGCCGTTCGTGCCGGCGGAGAGCGTCTGCCCGGCGGGGACCGCCTTGGTCAGCCCATCGAACGCCTTGGCATCGACGGCGGTGTCGCCGTTGAAGAATGCTTCACTGAAGGCGTGGGCAACGGCTTTGGCCCGGCTGGCGACCGTCTCCGCCTCGATGTCGTTCGGGTCGGCGTAGGTCGCCTGGAGGTAGTTGTCGACATCGGCGTCGCCGCCGAGGATCTTAAGGGCGGCCGTGACGCTGGTGAAGGTCGGGGTGGACTCGCTCCAGGTGTCGCCGACGTCGTAGAAGGCGGCGGGCGGCATCGTCGCCTCGCGGTTGTAGGTCACAGCCGTCCCGGTAACGTCCATGAACGGCAACACGTGAAGCAGCGCGCTCTCCTTCACGACGGTCTCGATCACGCCGCGCAAGAGCAGATCCTGCGTCAGCTTCGCGGCTTCCAGCTTGGTCATGGCCATGGTACGGTGACTCCTATGAAGAGGGGGACAAAGCTAACGCTTTGAGGGGGACACGGCTATCGCCGTGAGGGGGAGAGGGGGACGGACGGCCAACAACGGCGTCACGGCTTGCGACCAGCGTTCGTTGTCATCCCGAGTGTTCATGAGCCGCGGCTCGCCACCGCGGCATGAAATACCGGTGTCGCGTTCGTACGCGGGCGCCGCCGAGTTTTTCACAGCAGCTTGTCGAGGGATCTTGAAGGGCGCGTAGCACCGATGGAGCCCCGATCTCCGAGAACACGGCACGGTTCTCTCGAACACCGGGGCACCATCGGGACGCCACCTCCCTCGAGATCCCTCGACAAGCTCGGGATGACGAGGAACTTTGAGGCGGGGGCAGGGGGTATGGTTCGGCCTACCCCCTCGCCGCCAGCCCCCTCCGGATCTTCTCGGTCGGCGGCAGCCGGTCCGGATCGACGACCAGCGCCGGCGATGATCCCGCTGGGACCGCCGGAACGGTCGGGGCGACCGGAGCCGGCTCCCCGGCGGCCGTCTGGGCCGTATCGAGGACGCGGCGGTATGCCTCCTGGGCCGGCTCGACGCTGGCGAGCAGGGCGGCGATCGATTCGCCCGCGATCAGTTCGGGAACCGTGTCCGGGTGGGCGCGCAGGACCAGGTTGCGGACGGCGGTGAGGTCGTCGCCGCCGGATTCGGGGGTGTCGTCGTTCACGCAAACTCCTCCTCAAACATAAAAAACGAATCGAGCGTGCCGCGGGCCAGCCGCGGCCGCCAATCGATGCGATCGAGCACGGCAGTCAGGGCCGCGCTTATCACCAGGTCGTCGTGGCCCCTGCTTGCGGGGACGCTCCAGCGGAGCGGTTTTCCCGGGCCGGGCGGCGTGTCGTAGACGGTGTTGGCCAGCTGCCGCCAGTAGGTCCTGGTTACGTCCGTGCCGTCGTCGGCGTACTCCTTGAGGCGGCCGCTGTCGATCAAGCTGAGGAAATCCCAGCCGAGGGTGCTCTTGCTGGCCGCCGAGAAGACGAAGGGCACCACCCTGATGGCGGGGGAGCCTCCCCGTCGCGCGCCAAGCTCCGCGGCCAGAAATGCGGCCAATCCGGCCCCGATTCCGGTCGCATCGACCACCACAGCGCTGGCCTTCCAGACGTTCCGGGCCAGGTCCACGATCCGATCGTGCAGGGCGACGTGCTTGATCCCCGTCCAGGCCTGACGATCGACGACGCGATAGACGGGAAGGGGGGACAGCGCTGCGGCGCTGTGGGGGACACGGCTGTCGCCGTGAGGGGGAGAGGAGGAGAAGCTCTCGTCCCCTCCCCCTCTCCCCCTCAGCCCGTCAGGGCTGTCCCCCTCAAGGCGATAGCCCTGTCCCCCTCCATCGATCTCGACCACCGTCAACGCGGTCGCGTCGCGGCGGCTGGTTGCCTGGAAGGTTGCGGCGCTGGCGGTGGTCTCCTCCTCCCCGGCGACGTCCAGCAGGAGGGCGTAGCGCTTGCCGGGATCGGCTGAATGGCGGCGGGGATGATCGCCGCGCAGCTGGGCCAGCCGCGACGGCGGAAAGAGGCCGCCCTCGCCATCCAGCTCCAGCAGGCGGTACTCCGTGCGGATGAACGGGTGCTCTGGGCCGAACTGGGCGATCCGGGCCCGAACCCGGTCCCCATACGCCGGGATCTCCTGGGCGACTGCTTCCCAATCGACCCGCCAGACGCGGCGGACGCCGTCGGCCTGCTCCGCCTCTTCAAGGTGACGAATCTGGCGGGCCAAGAGCGTTCCCCGGTCCCAGATGGTCCCAAGGAAGACGGTCGTCGCGTTGGTGTTGGAGGCCATCGGGTCGAAGACCGCGTCCCAGATCTCGGGTTGGATGTCCTGGGCCTCGTTCGCGACCAGGAGGAGATCGGCGGTCTGACCCCGGGCGCCGGAGCCGGGGGCGGCGGAGAGAAACCGGGCGGCGGCGCGGCCGAAGGTGACCGCGTAGCCGTCGCGCAGGCCGCACTCGATGGCCGAGTCGATGAATGTCCTGGAGATCCGGTTGCGGCCGGGATCGAGCCGGGCCAGGAGGCGGTCGCGGGAGAGGGCCGCCTGGGGATGAAAGGTCGGCGCGGCGATGACCGCGGTGCCGCCGCGCAGGGCGTGCCGGGTGAGCAGGTAGGCCAACACCTGAGCGAGCAGTTCGTCCTTCCCCGCCTGCCGCGAGAAGACGATCGCGAACTGGCGGCCATCGTGCCCGAGGACGCTCCTGGCGATCGCCCGGGCCGGCTCCACCTGGTAAGCCCGCATGTGAAACCCCGGCATCCCGATCCGGGAGTATGCGTCGATATCGGCGATAGACCGGCGAATCTCGTCCGAGCTGGCGTGGCTGGCCAGCGCGGCAACGTGGGTCAGTGGCAGACATACCAGGGGAATCACCTCCTGAGACGTGAGACGTGAGACGTGAGACGCGAGACGTGAGTTACGAAAGAGATGAGGAGAGCGTGTACTTACTTGCTCTCGCCGCTCTTCTCTTTACTCACGTCTCACGTCCCACGTCTCGCGTCTCACCCCAACCCCGCCATCCGCAGGACGATATTGACCAACACCGCCCCGCAGACCATCACCATCAGGTTGTTGATCCGCCCCTTGATTTCCGCCACATCGCGCTGGGTGGCCTCGATCATCTGGCGGGTCACGATCTCGTAGGCGGAGACCGGGGAGAGGTCGAGCGGGCGGGGCGGCTCGCCCGGAGCGGCGGGCGCTCCCGGCTCGGGGGCATGGTCGGCAGGTGGGGGCGAGTTCAGCGTCCGGCGGCATTCACGGGATTCGAGGTGGCACATAGGTTCGAGATGTTCGATGGGCAGGGCGCTCACGGGTTTGTTCTCTCCTGGTCTGGCTCCGCGTCCAGCTCCGTCAGCAGGGCGACCAGGGCCGCGTTGGCCTGGTTGTTCGCCGCTTGAGGAGTGGGCGTGGTGTGGAGGTGATTGGCGCGGACGAGCTGGGCGACGGCGGCGGTCAGGCGGGCGGCATCGGCGGCGATCCGTCCCGCGGCCTGCGCCGGCGTCGCGGCGAACGCGTCGCCATCGCCCACATCCGGTGCGCCAAGGTTGGAGACGGCCCGCATCAGCAGGGCGACGGTCGCCTCCAGCAGTTCATCGAGGCGATCGCCAACGCCTGTGCGCTCCGCCGGGTACGATGTGCCGGGCACAACGCGCAGGATGTGGTCGGTGGACGACATCGGGAAGTGCACGGCGCGCTCCCTTCACGCCGGGTCTCCGGCGATAGGCGTCTGGATCAAACAGAACATGTGTTCTATTTCTACTTAGAAGGACAGCCAAAAGCGGGCCGGATCAACCGCACCCAAGCCGACATTGGTCCTAGGCTATTAGTCCTATGGGGCTGTTGCGCAGGCAGTGCCCCGCCTCGTGCCCCTTCCGCGATGTCTTGGGGCGTCGGGGCGTGTGCCGGTCTTACCCCCGTGCCCGCTTCCGAGGCCCCGTCATGGCATCCGGGGCATAGAGTTGGAGTTTGCCCGATGGCGACAATAACGGTACGCCAGGCCACGCCTGACGACGCGACGGACCTGGCGCGGATGCTGGACCTGTTCGACCGCATGGGGGCCACGCCCGCGCAAGTCGCCGCGCGGATGCTGGCCTGCCAGAGCGTGTTGACGACCTTTCTCGGCGAAGTGGACGGGCAGCCGGTCGGCTTTGCGTGTCTGCGACTGGTGCCGCACCTGCAAGGCGACGAGCCGTACGCCGAGCTGACCGACATCTACGTGGACGCCCCGGTTCGCCGCCGCGGCGTGGCTCGCGCGCTGATCGCCCAGGTCGAGGCGGCGGCGCGGGCTGCCGGCGCGAGTGAGGTCGTGCTCATCACCGGCTTCGACAACGAGGACGCGCAGGCGGCGTACCGCGCGAGCGGCTACGCCAATTGGGCGCTGGCGATGCAGAAGCGCTTCCCGCACGAATGACGAACGGGAACGAGCGCTTCCCGTATGGGTACCCCTGGTGGTCCGTCACGCCTGATCTGCGCAGGCACCGCCGCGGTAGGGGCAGGGCAAGCCCTGCCCGGTCGCCCACAGCGAGAGCCTCGAGTTGGGCACAGGGCACCGCAAGCGGATGCCCCTACTGCGACGTCCGGCTCACGAATCGGGATGGACGGCCCACTAGCCTGGATTATTCACGGGTACCGCGCGGGAAGTGCGGCGCCCATGAATAATCCGGGCTAAAGCGCTCGACTTACTCGACTTCAAGGTTGGCCGCGTCTCCGGGTCGCCCGGGGCTCACGGCCCGGGCTAAACATCACAGCCTCTCCGAGGCTAGCGAACGCGACGTCGTAGCCTCGGAGAGGCTGTCACTGTGAGCCCGGGCCGTGAGCCGTGAGCTTTACCCACGTCTCAGTGGCCACATGAGGTCGCGCGAAAACCGTGCCGGAATCTCGGGAACATCGCGTCGCCGCTCGCCCCCAACCAGGGTGCCCATGTTCCCCGGCATACCGCGCCGTTCTGGAGATGCGGGTAAAGGTCACGCCGTGAGCCCCGGGCGACCCGGAGACGCCGTTCCCCGTCCCATTACCGCCCCACAAACCACCGATCAATTCCGCAACCTCCATCAGCCCTCTACCTGCAGACGACCCCGCAATGCCCCCACACGTCCCGACGCACGCCCTGGTTCAGCCACGTTATCCTGGCTGGTCAGACCACTCAGACCACCAAGAGCATCCCTGCTAAGTGGCCACCCACTGCCGCCAATCCCGATGTCTTGCTATCGGACGGATGGCCCACTACCATCGAGCTACCAGCTCGGAGGGTCCGCCCGCCGATCGGCCACCTCGGCGCGGCCGGCGGGAGTATTGGCCGTCGGAACGGTGCGCACCAGCCCGCTTTCACGGCGATACCGCCTCCGGCGGCGCGTCGCCGGTGGACGGTCGGCCCCGCATCGCGTCCGGCGCGAACTGGATGAACGCAATCCTGGAGGACGGTTGGCATGAGAACACGGATCTTGACCTGCGTCGTGGTCCTCACCCTGGTGGTAATCGGGTTGGGCCGCGGCGTCCGGTCCCACGCACAGGAGGGCGGAGACGGCCCGCCCGCGGTCGGCAGCCCCGTCACGATCATTGGGGTCGATGGCAGCGAGGTCGCCCAGATCACCGTCACCGAGTTCGAAGATCCCTTCGAGGACTACGACCCGAACTCGCCCCCGGAACGGTCGTACCGCTTCGTGCTGGTCCACCTCGAGATCGAGAACACCGGCACCCGCCCGTACGCGGCCAGTGCCTACGGCGTCTCCCTCCAGGATGCCGACGGCTTCCTCTACCTGCAGACCTACCTCTTCCGCACGGAAGAGCAGATCGCGGCCGACCCCGATTTCCCCACCGAAGACATCGAGCCGGGTGATTCCGCCAGCGGAGTGGTTGCCTTCCAGGTCCTGGAAACCGCCGATCTGGTCCGGGTGGTCTACCAGCCGTCCTACGATCGGCTGATCTTCCTCGCGGATATCACCCAGGAGGGAGCGGCGCCCTCGGCCGACGACGATGAAGCCGTCGCGACCCCGGCCAGCGACGACGAAGGTGACGCCGGCAACACCGGTACAGGGACCGATGCGGCCGATACCGACAATTCCGGCGACGCGGCTTCCGGCGATCCCTCTGACGATGACGGCGACGACGCCGATTCCGATACCGACGCCGATTCCGATCCGGATGACGGTACGGCCGATGCCGACGTCGACACGGATGGCGATGCCGACGCCGATGATCCGGCCGGTGGCGACGGCGGGGATACCGCCTCGGTCGATGTCTCCTCCGACGATTGCGACGATATCCAGGCGTGGCTCGATGACGTCACCCCGGAACTGGACGTACTCTCCGAGACCCTGGACGCCGTCGCCGCCGAGGATCCGATTGCGGTCGAAACCCTGGAGGACGCCGCCGCCGATCTCCAGGAGGCCGCCGACAACCTGCGCGATTCCGATCCGCCGGAACAGATGGAAGAGGCGGCCGAGCTGCTCGCCGATGCCCTCGATGGCTACGCCGACATCTACCTCGAGGCGGCCGAGGAGGGCGACGAGATCAGCGTCGAGGACTTCTTCAACAATCTCGACACGTCTGAGCCGGATGCACTGTTCGACGAGGTCGGCACCGTCTCCGATCCGGTCCTCAACGCCTGCGGTATCGACGCCTAGAACGCTCCGTCCCAACCGGCGCGGCCGGCAGCCCGGACGGTCTGCAACCGTCGTCCGGTTTCGACCGAGCCGGGCATCACCGCCGAGCAACCAGTCGCACGTGAGGCGCGGACGCGCCGGGAGGCACATCATGGACCAGCATCTGGCACAGTGGAGCCGTCCGCACGGGCGGTTGGCATGGTTCGGCTGGTTCGGCCGAGGGTGTATCGCCGTCTTCCTGGTCGTGGCCATGGCCGCCGGCCTGCGCGGGCCCACCCTTGCCCAGAGCGACGGATCCCCGTCCGTCGGGACCGCCGTCCCCTTCGTCGGGACCGAGGGCGGCACACTTGCAGAGATCACCGTCGAGTCGGTTGAGGACCCGTTCCAGGACTACGACCCGAGCGCGGCCCCGCAGCGGGCCTACCACTTCGTCCTCCTGACCATCACCGTCGAGAACACGGGGAACCGGCCCTTCCCGTTCGACCCGAACGCCGTGGCGCTTCAGGACGGCGAGGGCTTCCTCGCCCGGCCGATCTACCTGCCCCGGTCCGAATCGTCGATGGCGGCCGTGCCGGACTATCCGACCGGCGAGATTCCGGCCGGAGATACCTCCACCGGAGCGTTGGCCTTCCAGGTCCTGAACGGTATCGGCCTGCTCAACGTCGTCTACCTGCCCGCCTCCGATCGCCTGGTCGTTCTGGCTGATCTCTCGAGCGGAGCCGGCGCTGCGCCCGCCCCCGGTGGCTCAGAAGAGACCGACACCGGGGCCGACGCGACGCCCGCGGCATCCACCGATGACGATGCGGCCGGCGATGACGCGGACACCACCTCGGCCGGCGAGATCGATTGCGATCTCGCGGCCACCTGGGCGACCGGCACCGGCGAGCGGCTCGACGCGGTCGGGTTGCTGGTCGAGGAGCTGGAGACCTTTGACCGGGAGACGGCCGATCCGGTCCGGCTGGCGGAGATCTCGGACGAGTTCGAGGATCTGGCCGAGGCCCAGGCGGCAGAAGCGGCGCCGCCGGAGCTACAGGAGGCCAGCGACATGTTCGCCGACGCCTTTCAGACCTTCGCCGACCTCTTCGACGATGCCTCGGTGGCTGCCGAGAGCGGCGACCTCGACGTCGCGGCCGACGACATCAATGAGGCAGGCGCTGACGCCAACGCCGTGATGGCCGAAGCCGGTGAGCTTGCCCAGACCGAACTGGCCGCCTGCGGCCTGTCCTGACCTCCACGCCCCGAAGCATCCGGCTCCAGCCGGGCAGTGCCTCCAGTTCAGAAGGGCCCCGCCGGGAGATCCCGGCGGGGCCCTTCGTTCACGCTCGCTTTGTCGCGAAGACTGGTCCAACTACAGCGGTCGCCGGGTACGTTGGCCCTCTTGATGCTGGCCGTGCTCAGTCCCAGAGGGACGTCCGTCACTCAAGGATGGTTCAGCATCGGCCGATCTGGCGTGACGATCATCACGCCCCCTGCCCTGCGCGGCTCCCGCGCCTCCCGACACGGACAAGCACGTCTGAACCGTCCCTCAGCCCGGGATTTCCAGTCCTCTCACCGCGGGAGACGCGACCCACCTTTGGAACGAGCGCCTCAGGAGGAGCCAGCGACGACGCGGCTCACCCAGGTGTACCTCTGACCGGGGGTGACCCTTGAGACTACGCCAACCCTCCCGCCTTGTACCGTCGCCCGGTACACATCGACAAAGACGGGAAGACCCAGGAAACTAACCCTTCTGCCCCGGCGTCGCAGCTAATATTCCCCCGGCGGCCCCCGATTCGGTTGCCCGTGTTCCCTGGGCGGACCCTACGTCGCCCCGCCTTCGACGGCATCCCCATCCCGCCGGACCCGAGCGTGCGCCGCCTCTAGCCGCCCGCCGTATCGACGTACCACGCCGGGTCGGGCGCGTCGTCCCCGAGCACGATCACGATCGTCCCGTTCGATGGGGTACTGCGCGGCGCGCGTGCCACCGTCACCTCTGGCGTCGGTTCGACCCAGGTGCCGCCCGAGTCGCCAGAGCTGCCCGATTCATCGGAGGGGTCCGTGAGCCCGATGAGGAACGGGTCGTCCGTGGCCGGGGGCGAACTCGTTTCAGATTCCGGCCCGGCGTACTGCTCGTCGATGATCTCCGGGCTGAGTCCGATCAGGGCCGCGACCGAGACCGCGGTGGTGACGTTCCCGGAGGTGTCGACAAAGGTCGAGGTCGGATTCATGCCCGCGTTGTCGTTGGGCGCGTAGGTGACGTTCGTGAAGCCGTTCGCCATGAGGACATCGGACACCCTGGCCGCCAGCCCGGGGTTCAGGGTGCCGTTCTCGACCCGGATGGGGATGTCGTAATCGACGAAGTCCAGGGCCGCCGCCTGGGGCAGCACCGTGCTCTGCGTGAACTGGGAAAGGACCTCTCCAACCGCATCCCAATTGGGCACAAGGTAGTAGATCCCCGCCGGATCCTCCTCCGTAACCGAATTGAGCAGGGTGTACTGGTCGATCGATTCGATCGGGATCTCGCTCGCCAGCCGGGCCAGCTTGATCGCCTGATCGAGATCGAGGTCGGTCCGGACGGAATCGCCCAGGGCCGCCAGCAGCTCGGCCGCCTGCGGGATCAGGTCGCCGACCGATGCCTGCTCGCGCATGGCCAGCAGGACCTGCTGCTGCCGGATCGAGCGCTGGGCATCGTTGTCGGCATGTCGGGTCCGGGCGTACTGCAGCGTTCGCTCGCCGTCCATGTGTTGCCACCCGGCCGGGAAGTAGACCCGGGTGTATTGCAGGTTCTCAGCCGGATACTCGTTGTCCTTGATCGGATAGGGTACGTCCAGGGTGAGGCCGCCGAGGATATCGACCACCGAGACGAACCCGTCGAAGTTCACCTGGGCAAAATGGTTGATCCGGAGGCCGAAATTGGCCTCGATAGTTTGCACGGTCAGGGCCGGACCGCCCCCATCGACATCCTCCGCCTCGCCGATGGCATAGGCGGCATTGATCTTATGGATGCCAAATCCCGGCACGATCACCTTCAGGTCGCGGGGCAGCGGCAGCATCGCCGCCTCCTTCGCCACGGGATCGACCCAGACCAGGATCATCGTGTCGGACCGGCTCTCGACCTCGGTCTGTTGATCGACCCCAATCAGCAGCATCAAGAGCGGTTCGGTGCCGTTCCATTCCGTGTCTAGCGCGGCGGCTACGTCCTCGCCGTCCGAATCCAGGAGGGTTGGCGTGCCGTCGCTGTTCTCGACCGCAAACAGCGGGCCGGTGTCGCGAGGAAGCGGATCGACGAAGACCTTCTGGTAGGCCCTGGTCCCTTCCAGCACAACCGGGCCGATCGTCAGGCCGAGCACGGTCAGCAGGGTCAGCGGAATCCCGACCAGGGCCGCCGTCCACGCTCGCCTGTGGCGGCGCGTCTGCCATCGCCGGTGCAGCCGGCCCAGGGGCGAGCGCTGCCGTCGCCGGACGCGCTCCAGCTCACCCTGGAGCGTGGGCGCGCCCTCCGCCTCCTCGTGCTCGTCCCCGACGACCTCGTGTGGCAGGACTGGCAGGGCGGGCAGGGCGGCATTCGCCGGGGCGACCGCGGCCATGGTCGGTTTGGCCGTTGCTGGGCTGCTCGCGCGGCGAGCAGGCGCCTTCCGGAGCCCTGCGACGGACCCCGTAACCTGACTGGCCGTGCGCGCCCACCCCGGTAGATAGGGCCGGGGCAGCGCCTGCGCCTGGTGCATCAAGTAGGACGCGCTGGACAGTCCTGCCTAGTCCCGCCTGACCGGCGCGGAGAGTAGCGCTTGACCCGCTTCTGAGAGCCGGCTGGCTCCGCTCGGCGATCCCCCCCGGGAAGGTGGCTGTGCTGGGTAGGGCGGTTCCCCGGCCGGCGACCGCCGAACGGTTGCGGCGAGCCTGCGGCGGCACGGGCCCCTGGTGGCCCGCTCGGCGGCGGGCGATGTGCAGATAGCTGTCGCTGCGCGTCATCGTTCCTGGATCGCCTGTCTGGGCGATGGTTATCGGCGGCAAGTGGCGGACTCGCCCGCGTGCGCTCGTGCAGATACGTGTCGGATGCTCGATCACCGGTCGATCGAAGCCGGAGGCAGCAAATCGTGCCGACGGGGCACGGAAGCGAGAATGCCGGCGGCGTGCGTGCGTTGCTGGCCAGCCCATGCCGCCGACATCGCTCGCGCAGCCGGGTAACCAGAACCGGTGTCCGTTCGGTCCGGAGTCTACCACGGGCGTTGGCCGGTGGCAGCGGCAAACGGGATGCTCTTTTCGGGCCGCCTCGCCCGGCGTTGACGCAACGGCACGAACCGGGTAGTGTACGTACAGTGATGCGCGCGCGCACGCCTAAGAGCGCGTACGCTTCGTTATGGTGCATGAGTCTGGTCTGGGCGGTCCGCCGGCCGCGCTTCGGGCGCGTCGTCGCCGGATCCACGAGCGACTGGACCACAGAGGAGGCGGGAATGATCCTCGCGGATCGCGACATCAAGCTAGCGCTGGGCGAGGGTCGGATCAAGATTACCCCCGCCCCCGACCTCGAATCGCAGCTCGGGTCGGTTTCGATCGACTTCCGGCTCGGCGGCACCTTCATGGTCTTCGAGCACAGCCGCCACAGCTTCATCGATCCGCGGCAACCCCAGTCGATCGGCGATGCGATGCGCACGATCGAGGTCGCCGAGGACGAGCGATTCATCATGCAGCCCGGTGACTTCGCCCTCGCCTCCACGATCGAGAGCCTGGAATTGCCGGACGACCTGCTCGGTCGCCTGGAGGGCCGCTCCAGCATCGCTCGCCTGGGCATCACCGTGCACTCGACCGCGGCAGTCTTCGAGCCGGGCTGGGTCGGCACGGCGACGATGGAGCTCAGCAACCTGGGCCGGATGCCGGTCGCCCTCTACCCCGGCATGCGGATCTGCTCCTTCTCGTTCGAGCAGGTGAGTTCCCCGGTAGAGACGCCGTATCGTCTGAAGCGCAACGCCAAGTACGCCGGCCAGATCACGCCCCGCGCCAGCCTGCTAGCCGAGGAGAGCCGCCGTGACGCCCACGATCGTCACCTGAGCACGAACGGACTGGCGCGATAGGGGCAAGGTTCCACGGGGAACACTCCGGCCGGGGAAGGAGTCGTGGATCGGATCCTCCAGACGCCGCGCCTGATCCCGCGGCCGATGGTGGCCGAGGACGCGCCGAGCCGCTGCTAGGCGTCTTTGCCGATCCCGTGGTGATGGCCTCCTTCGGGGTCGAGCCGTTCGGGCGCCCCCAGCTGGACCACTGGGTGGCCCGCAACCTGGAGCATCAGGATCGGTATGTGTACGGTCTTCACACGATCGTGCGCCGTGCCGACGGTCTGCTGATCGGCGGGAGGTGCAGGACGACGGCTCAGGCGATGTCGAACTGAGCTACGACCTCCGCGGCGACTGCTGGGGCCAGGGGTATGCCACCGAAGCGGCCCTTGCGGTGCGCGATCTCGCCTTCGGTCCCTTAGCCTGGATGATTCACGGGTACCGCGTGGGAACGGCGACGCCGTCCCGGCGTCGCCCGGGGCGAAAGACCCCGGGCTCCGCCAGATAGCCCGGCTGATGAAAGTTACGGAAACGATCGCGGGTTTTCGGGGCGGCGATGGGACGGGAGATGGCGTCTCCGCTGGCGCCCGGGGCTCATGGCCCAGGGTTGGCCCGGGCTAAGAGTCACAGCCTCTCCGAGGCTAGGAACCGGGTTCCGCTAGCCTCGGAGAGGCTGTGACGGTGAGCCCGGGCCAACCCTGGGCCGTGAGCCCCGGGCGCCAGCGGAGGCACGGCGGCACTCCAAAAACCCGCGATCATTTCCGCAACCTTCATAAGCCGGCTGCCGCCTCGCACCAGGGGCGGAACGATCCGGGCACGGCCCCGCTGCTCCAGCCCCCTTCAGGGGGGTTATCGGGTTCAGCCCGGGGTCTTCAGCCCCGGGCGGCGCCGGAGTGGCGTCCCGTCTTGGCCCCGGGCGGCGCCGGAGTGGCGTCCCGTCTTGGCCCCGGGCGACGCCGGGACGGCGCCGCCGTTCCCACGGCGCCCATGAATAATCCGGGTTAGCCCTTCCGCGGCTAATCCGCATTGTCTGTGTGTCTCACGGCCGCGGTTCAGTTCTTCACCGATCGCGTCCAGGCGGCGATCTCTAGTGGTTCGTCACCGCACTGCACGACGAGCCGTTCGCCGCGCGCCACCATCGTGCCGGGTGGCGGGGCCGGTGCGGGGCGGGACAGCGTGGGGAGGAGGCGTGTTCTCGTGATCAGCAGCGTTTCATCACCGATCTGGCCGAACGCGCCGGCGGGAATGTCGCGGAAACCGATCCAGCTGCGCACCTGGTTGTGGATGTCCCGCGCGGGACGGGTCCAGTCGATCACACGCCATTCATCCTCGAACAACCCGGCGTAGCTCGCCTGGGTTTCATCCTGCGCATCACCCGATTCTCCCTGAGCGAGGCGCCCGAGCGCCTCGCCGAGCAACGGAGCGATCATTGGCCCGATCTTGGCGTTGATGGAGTCGCCATCGTCGTCTTCGGTGATCGGGATACGGGTCTGCGCCAGAATCGCTCCGGTATCGAAATCGGCATCGAGCTTGTGGATCGTGAACCCGATCTCTGGATCGTCCGCGCGAAAGGCCCACCCGACCGAGTTGGGCCCGCGGTGGCGCGGCAAGAGCGAGGGGTGGAAGTTGATCGCGCCGAGCCGCGGCAACTCGATCACATCCATTGGGATGCGCCACGGGAACCCGCCGCAGATGATCAGATCGGGTTGGAGTGGGGTCACCATCGCGGCCAGCCGCTGCGGGTGGTTCGTCACGATCACGTCGACCCCGGGCGGCGCGGCCGCGACAACGTCGCGGTAGGAATCGCTGCGACGTCGTTTCGGACCCGGCGAGGTGACAAGCCCGACGATTCGATGGCCGAGCGGGCGCAGTACCTCGTCCACGGCGTGGTAGATCATCCCGCCCGGCAGATTGGTGAAAACGAGCACGCGCCACGCATCGGCCGGACTCGTCGGTTGATCCTCGTCCACGCCCCGCTCCTTCAGTTTCCGATACGGACGATCACGATCATATGCGAACCCGCGCCGGAACGTCCGGCGATGGACTGGGCCAGAGTATCGACGATGCGACTGGCGTCCGAGGACGACGCGCTTCCGGATGCCAGGACGATGAACACACCACAGCCGGGTTTACGTCGTGCCGCGGACCGCCCACAGGTGTCCCCGCAACGGAATCGACCCATCGTCGGCGATCGGCAGCGTGGTTCGCAGCCGCTCCCGCAGCGTCATCCGCGTCCCTTCGTCCTGGGACGCGACGTAGCGTTGGGCAGGGGAGGACCCGCCCAGGAGATGCGGTTGCCAATAGTCGTCGAAATCCCGGAACACGATCGGCACCACGACCGCCTCTACCGTCACGGCCTGCAGGCCGGCTCCCGCAAACAGGGCCGCGAGCGGCTCCGGGTGGCACAAGGGAGCTTGCAGGATCGGGTCCTGCGCGGCCGCGGCCGGATCGAGCGCAATCGCCGCCCGCCAGAGATACCGGGTGAATTGTCCGTCACCAGCAGGATCCCAGACGTAGGCGGCCACCGTCCCGCCCGGCGCGGTGGCACGCGCCATCTCGCGGACGGCCAGGTGCGGGTCGGGCACGAAGTGCAGGACCAGACCGGCGACGACGACGTCGTAGGCATCGTCGGGCACCGGCAGCGCGCCCGCATCCCCGACGTCGAAGCGGACCCGCGGATCGGTGATCTGTCCGGCAGCGGCGGCGATGAAATCGGCGGACGGATCAACGCCGAGAACCGCATGGGGGTCGGCCGCCTCAAGGATGGCCTGGGTCAGCGCCCCGGTGCCGCAGCCGACGTCCAGCCACGCCAGTCCCGGCGAGCGCGCCAGCCAGGCGAGAACGGCCTCGGCGGCCGGACGGCTCCAACGCCCCATGTAGGCCTCATATGACTCCGTGTTTGTCCAAACCTGCGCGGGCGTCGCATCAACCATCACGTCCCCCTCCCGGTCCGACCGCGCGTCGGCGCAGCGGCAGGCACGCCGACGCGCCCGAACACTGTCGAGGACGGTTCGGCCACGGAGCCCTGACCCCGATCCCGGCCGACGATGGCAACCGGATCGACGCGGCGGTGGAGGCGCTGCTGACCAGCGATCATTGGTGATAACCCGCGATCATTGGTGATGCCCCGCGATTACGTCGAACGCAAACTGGTCAAACACGGACGTCCCCGCCGGTAAACAATTCTCCGCTGCAACGTCCCCGAGTCCATCACAGTGTTGCGCGGTCAGGGTCAAGAAAACCACGATCTCGTGGGGGCCGACGGAGAGCGGTTTTGCGGTCCCGACGGTGACCATGTTGATCCCGGTGATCTCATCACCGGGAATCACCGCGAGGTTCGCGGTTCCCCCAAAGACGTAGGACTTCTCCTGGGCCGTTCCGGGATCAACCTCCCATTCGACGGCAACAAATTTGGCGAGGAAGTCATCGACGGGCGTGACGCCCACCGGAACGTATCCATCGGGAACCGTCTTGTGCGTGGGTGCGACGAACCAAGCCGCACTCGCCGTCCAGGCGCGACCCGATTCGAGTTCGGGACAAAACGGTGCGATGATCGCCGCGGAGACGCCGTAGCACGCGTTGAGGTCAACGCGAGGGTCGCCCGGCGTCAGGCATGGCGTGACAGGCTTCGGCGCCGCCGCGGTGGCGCCGATCCCGCTCGCGACGAGCAGCGTCAGGGTGAGGATCGCGGGCCAAGCATCCGGGGCATGAGGGCATCCACTCGTTACCTCCGTCCGCGGCCACAGGCGGCCAGGCGGGTACAGCTCTTTACTTGCGCTTGAGAACCCGATCATCCTAGCAGACTCGGCAGTTTCGTCAATAGCACGAATTTCGTGGAGGATCGACCGCCTGCGGAGTAAGCACGAGCTAAGCCGGCCGTTCGGGGTGACGGAAGATTCCAACGACCCGCCCGCCGTCGAGCCTGACGAGCGGGATTCCGATCGCCTGACCTCAACGCGAGCAGCGCCGTCCCGACCCCATGCGGACGGGCTCGTGGACAGGTTGGCCTGCTCCGCCCATAATCTCCGCGTTGTCTCGGCCCCTCCCAGCACAGGAGCGCTATCGTGTCCGTTGCACTGCTCAACCAGGTCCGTGACCGGATGCTGCCCATGCTCCAGGTCACTGCCGAGAACTACCGCTCGCGGGTGCCGTCCGGTTACCCGTTGGTGGTCGATACCCCGGAGCAAGGGGTGATCGGGCTGGAGATCGACCCCTCCTACGCCGTCTACATCACCTCCGACGGCCGGGATCTGTTTGCCGAGGTCTACCGGCGTTCGCCCCGCACCGATCAGCGCTCCAGCGCCAGCCGACAGAAGGAATCCGGTGTCCCGTTTCATGATCGTCGCCCGCTGGACCCCGGCGTCTCCGATCAGGCCCTGCGCAACCTGATCGCGGAATTGATGACGCACTACAACTTCCAACCGGGCCTGATCCATATCTCAGATTCGTAGAATGGCGCTTTGATAGGCGGAACTTGAAACGGGAACTTCGGAAACCTCAATGTCGATTTCTGCAAGGGCCACGCAAACGCGTGGCCCTTCGTCGTTCCTCGTGTGGGCTGTGGGAACCGATGCGCGGCCGCGGTCGTTGCCAGGGATATGGTGACGTTGGGCGCCACGTGGAGATGTGCCCCTGGTTCACAGGAGATGCATCATGGATCGGCGACGGTTGATGACAGGAACGGCAGGGTTGATCGGTTCCCTGGCGGCGGTGAGCATGCCGTGGGGAAGGCGGGTGGTGTCGCGGGCGGCGCAGACGCCGGTCCCCGTCAGTGAGGTCAAGGCGGTCGGGGCGGAGCTGAGTGTCGGCGACGCGGTCGAGTTGCGGCCGGGATTCTCCGTCCGCTTGGTCGGGGTTACCCGTGATAACCGGTGCCCGGCCGACGTCCAGTGCGTCACGGCCGGCTCGGCCGATGCGTCGCTGGAATTCAATCCAACCGATGAGCGCCAGAACACACGCACGTCCGATCAGACGGTTGAATTCCCCCTGGGCCGCAGAGTCCTCGTCTACGACACCGACGCCTTCGCCGTCGTTGCCGATCTCTCAGGCGACAGCGATGTTGCCGAAGCGGATCTGGTGCTGCCCCTCTATCTGGTGGAGTTGGAGGACAATGCTGCCCGATGATCCGTCAGTTCATAATATGACGCAGGGGCGACCAGATGGCCGCCCCTGTTTCACGTGAAACATCGCCTGCGGTCGTTTGCCGGCTACGACTCGATAATCCAGCGATCCAGCGCCCGCTCGTAGGCGACGATCTCGTCGGCGGCGAAGAAGTTGGGAATCTCCCTGGCGGCGTCGGCAGGATTCGCCGAACCGTGCACGAGGTTTCGCCCGATCTCAAGGCCAAAATCGCCGCGGATCGACCCCTGGCCGGCCGTGAGCGGATCGGTGGCACCGCCCATCGCATGGCGGGTGATGTCGATCGCCCTCGGTCCCTCCAGCACCATCAACACGGACGGTCCCGAGGTGATGAACGAGAGCAAGCCAGGGTAGAAGCCCTTGCCCTCATGCTCCGCGTAGTGGCGGGCGGCCTGCGCATCGGATACCTGAGCGAACTTGAGGGCGACAATTTTGAGCCCGCGTCGCTCCAGCCGTGCGATGATCTCGCCCGCCAGCCCCCGCTGCACCCCATCCGGCTTGACGATCACGAGTGTCTGTTCGACGGCTGCCACGTACCCCTCCTCAATCATCCATCTATCACGGTGACGCCCGGCCCGACCCGCAATCCGGCCCAGCACCAAAACGGACGGCCACCTCAGCCAGCCGGGCAGACTAGCACACGCCACGGCGGCCTGACGACCACAATACCCGGATCACTGATCCACCGCCGAATCAGCCCACCAATGTTTCACGTGGAACATCCGAACCGCCCCCTACCACCCATCTGGATGTCGACCGACGACACGCCGCACCCGAGTCACCACCGGGTCTCGTGGTCGAAGCGGTTCGGAGACCGCCTACGATCCTAATGCGCCCGACTTAGAGCGTCGATCAAGACCGTCGGGCGCCGCGCCGTTCGGCCCATTCCCGGAGGGACTTCGTCGGTTCAGCGCCAAGTTGCAACCTGGTGTCCGCCGCCGCCGCGGGGGTTTGATAGAAGCTCTTAATGGTTGGCCGCGTGTCCACGGCCGCCCGGGGCTCACGGCCCAAGGTTCGCCCAAGGTTGGCCCGGGCTCAACGTCACAGCCTCTCCGAGGCGAGCGGCGACGGCGGCCAAGGTGACCGGTGAGCGCATTAGCCCGCCCCTCAATCGTGACTCGACCAGCACCGGACCCCCTATTCGCCGCCACTGCCGCCAGCACTGCTCACGCCAGAATCGCCGCCTCCGCCCGAACTGCCGGAGTCGCTGCTGGACCCAGACCCAGAGCCAAGATCGGGTGCCGCCGCCGGCGTTCCGGCGCCCGAATCCGTGGTGCCGTTGCTATCCGAGCCCCGATCGTCGCCGCTCCGGCGGTCACCGTCCTGCCGGCCATCCACGTCCTGCCGGCGGTCATCGCGGCCGGTCTGAGAATGCGGAGCAGCCGTCGTGTCCGTGCCAGCCTCGGTCGTGCCGGACGCCGCCACCACCCGGCGGACCGCCCCGGGGCGATTCTTCCGGTTGCGCTGGCGTGCCTGCTCCAAGCTCCAGAGGGTAACCGCCACGGCAATGACCAGGGGTATCAGAATCACCACGACGATTAGCAGGACCCACTCGGTTGCGCCCACAGCCGCTCCTTCACGATTTCACCAGCAACAAACCCACCATAGGCAGGCAGCTAGATGCACAGATGGTAGCAGCCAGACACCAAACCCCCTGCCCCATCCCTCCCGCAGTGAGGCCGTCCGGTCCAGTCCGCTAGGAAAGGCCGCGGTTCCCGGTCGGCAACGAAACTGGGCTAATGCGCTCACCGAAAACCTTGGCCGCCGCCGTGCCACCCCGTGCTCAGTCCCGGAGGGACTTCCGTCACTCAGCCCGGGACTTCAGTCCCGGGCGACATGGGCGCGCGTCAACCTTCATGGTGAGCGATCTAGAGCGCACACCGAAAGCCCTGGCCGCCGTCGCCACTAGCCTCGGAGAGGCTGTCGGGTTGAGCCCGGGCCAACCCTGGGCCAACCTTGGGCCGTGAGCCCCGGGCCACCCCGAGACGCGGCCAACCTTTAAGGCGAGCGTTCCAGCCCGCACCTTCGCCGTCATTTGGTGCCGCAATAGAGGACGTTACGATTCCTACGTATCAGGAGTCACTCAGGCCATTGCGGCCAACGCGCAAAACCGGTTCTTCTGCGCAGTACGCTACCTAAGCGAAGAAAACGGAAAGGAAAATACATCGATTACGACGTAAAGCCGAATATCAGGTAAACCACGAACCAATGCATCGCCGCCGCCGGCCAGAAGCCGCCCAGACTCTCCCGGATCGCCAGGCAGGCGGCTCCAACAATCCAGCCGATCAGCAATCCCCCGGCGAACGCCAGCGCTATCGACCCATCGGCCGATCCAACCGCGGTCAACAACGCGGTGGAGATCGCCCAGGAGAGGCCGAAGAGCACGACTCCAGCCGCCCTCCCCTGATCGGGCTCCGGGTACGACCGGGCAACCACCCCAAAATGAATCACGTGATACGCGATCACCTGGGCCGCGCCAAACAAGAGGAGCTTGACGGTGGCGTCGCTCGGCGTCGCGATCAAGCGGGCCACCGCCAGCATCGCCGGCAGGCCCAACGCCAGCAGGCGCAGCTGGGATCCGATCATGCCCCCACCGGCACTGAGCCGTCCCTCGGGCGCCAGGACCTGGGCGAAGCCGGCTTCCGCATCCTGGCCGGGCGGCGCCTGGCGCAGATAGACGAATGCCAGCGCCGCCGCCAGGGCGGGCGCCCCGACGCGAGCGAGGTACCAGGGCATCGGGGTGCCCTCGGGCGAGTCGCCGTGGGCAGAGGTCAGCAGCACCAGGAGCGGCCACAGGGCCTGCTGCACCAGCGTCAGGTTCAGCCACCGGTACAACCGCTTGAAGGAGACCAGCCGCTCGCTCAGCGCCACCGGTGACGCCGGATTCTTGCCCCGATTCGCCTCGCCCGCCCCGTCGATCACCCGACTATGCCGTCCAGGCGGAGACGCTCTCGCGCAGCAGCGCCAGGCCGGAACCCAGTGAGGTCGGGCCATCGGGACCGGTGGGATCAACGGAGACGACCGCCAGCGCCCTGACCTTACCGGTGGCGAACACAGCCTGGATACCGGCCACCGTGGTCGCCAGATCGGGGCCGTCTGGCTCGGCGGTCGGGTGATTTGGTTGCAACGAGCTGTCCAGCACGTCGGCGTCGATATGCAGGTAGATGTGATCGACCGTGGCGGCGAGCGCGCCCACCGCCTCCTCGACCCGAGGGCCCGCAACCTCTGGGCGAAGCTGGGCAATCGTGACATCTGTGGCGTTCACGAGCGCTGCTTCCTCTGGATCCAGGTTGCGGACATCGACCATCACGATCCGGTCCGTTGGCAGGGGCGCGGTCATCCCCGCACCCTCTCGCCAGGCAGCGTGGCACAGGCCGGCCGTGACCGCCACCGGCATCCCGCCCAGCATGCCGGAGTGAGAAGTCCGTGGCGTGTTGAAGTCACCGTGGGCGTCGAACCAGACCAGTCCAATCCGGGCGCCGGGCTCGAGGCCGCGTTGCAGCCCGGCCATCATTCCGACCAGATGGCTGCAGGTGCCCCCGGCCAGCAGCGGAACCTCCCCGGCCGCGATCGCGCCGGAGACCGCCTTCGCGATCAAGGCGCCGTGGCGGCCGAGATCCATGATGCGGTCTCCGCTGACCTGATCCTCGGTCAGCTCCGGACGGCTGGTCCCGGAGACCTCGGCGCCGGCGGCGGCAAAGTCGCCGACGATCCCGGCGGCCAGGTAGGCGTCGGACGCTTGAGCGAAACCGCCGGCCCTGTGGCCCACGGGGCCGGTGCTGTCGCCGGCGGTCGCTTCGACCGCCGGGTTGGCGATGAGGTGGATGCGCATTCGGCCTCCTGCTGGCACTGGGTGGCGGGTACGCCTCACGGAATTGCGCCCGTCGTCGTAGGGGAGGGTCCCGTGCCTCCAACGTCTCCCATCGTCCGCAGGACGATCATCCGGCGCTGGTCGGCACGGTATGCCCTCCTGCGTCGGGCATCGGGAGACGTTGGAGGCACGGGACCCTCCCCTACGACGGACTGGTGACTGACCTCGTCCCCATGCACAACGATGGGGCACATCCCTGGGTGTCGGCGCGTATGTCAGTCAATCCGCGCCGGATGCTCGCCTGCGGCTATGGATCGTACCAGTGCAGCCAGGACGATGTCAGGCTTCATCGCCGGGATGACGGCCGGATAAACAGGGAGCCCGGTGGCGATCGCCACCGGGCTCCCTGTCCCCTCCTCTGGGATCCGTCAGGTGATCGAGGTTAGCGGCCGCCGGACCAGCCTCGGGTACGTGCCGAGGCCACCCCGACGAGGCCGAAGACCGCCCCGGTGAACTCGCCGGAGGTGGAGGTGTCCTCCTCCTCCTCGGCGGCGCGCTCGGCGGCGCACGGCTCGGACCAGATGCCGGCGCCGGACTGCTCCGCTACGGCCTGGGCCGCGTCCAGCCAGCCCCGCAGGCGCGTGTTCGGGGTCGTGGTGGCCGATTCGGCGGCTCCCGCCCCGACCAGGCGCTCCGAGACCAGCACCATCGCGCCCGAATCATCTCGCACCCAGACGTCACGGAGGAGACGGCCCTCGCGGTCGTTGTTGGAGCGCTGCCGTTCCAGCCAGACGGTCTGGCCCTCGACGAGTTCCTTGTTCAGCTCGGTGGCTTCCGCCGCGAAACAGGAGTCTCCTGTCGGCGCGTCAATGCCCAGGTAGCTGACCAACTGGCGGGCGCCATCGACCTCGACCTCGATCGTGGAGGCATCGACCACGTCGGTCACCGTGGCCTCGAGCAGATCGGCGGAAGCCGGGGCGGCCGAGATCTCGGAGATCGGCACCGCATTCGACAGGGCAGGGTTGAGGTCAAGTTGCTGCCCATCGATGCTCAGGTCGATGTCCGCCGTCCCCGCCGGAACCAGATAGAGCAGCAGGAAGCGGTGCGACTCGCCCGCAGCGAAGGGCACTTGCGTCGTGTTGGTGTACGGCTCCGCTCCGGGGACGCTCTGGGCGATCACGCCGGTGCCGGTATCGAGCAAAGTCTCGCCGGCGCCATTGTTCAGGTTGAGGACAAAGCTGGGCATCGACAGCGTCGCCGGCTGCTCGGACCAGTTCGTCGCGGTGACCACCAGCGCGACCCATTCGCCGCCCGTCCCGGCCGGCAGGCCGAGTTCCGGAATACCGGCGCCGCCGTCGCGGATCGCCGTCTCGATGCTGTAGCGGAAGTCCCCGACCGGCGCGACCTGGAGCGGCGTCTCGCCGATCTCGAGCGTCGCATCCTGAACCGGAATGGTCGCTTCGGCCGTTGGTGTGTCCGCCTCCTCTGCCTCCGCCTCGTCGGTGGCCTCCGGCGACTCCGTTGCCTCCGGAGTGTCTTCGCCTGCGTCCGGCGTGGCTTCTTCGTCCTCCGGCGTTGCGGCCACCAGACGCTCGTCGAGACTGGCTGGCGGCGTCGTCTGCGGCTGCGTGATCGGGACACTGGTGATCGCGGTCGAAGTCGGTTCGGGCGTCGCGTCGACGGTTGAGGCAGGCGGCGGCTCCGGCGCTGTCGTCGCCGGCTCCTCGGTCGGCTCGGCGGTGGCCGTCGGCTCGGCCGTGACCGTTGGCGGTTCCGGCGTCTCGGTCGGCGGCGGGACCGGGCCGAAGATCTCGATGGTCGCGGTGGCGGTCGGCGGCTCGGGCGAGGGTGTGGCCGTCGGAGCGGGTGTTTCGGTCGCGGTCGGTTCAGGCGTGTTCGTCGGTGCCGGCGTCTCCGTTGCGGTCGGCTCTGGCGTGTTGGTCGCCGTTGGTTCGGGCGTGTTGGTGACCGTGGGCTCCGGGGTATTCGTTGCTGTCGGCTCCGGTGTATTGTGGCTGTTGGCTCCGGTGTATTGGTGGCTGTTGGCTCCGGGGTGTTCGTCGGTTCAGGCGTTTCCGTTGCCGTCGGCTCGGGGGTATTGGTCGGCTCCGGCGTCTCGGTCGGTGGGACCGGTGTCTCGGTGGGTTCAGGTGTGTCGGTCGCGGCCGGTTCCTCCGTCGCCTCCGGGGCCACGGTGGTCTTATCGCTCTCCGAATCGGCCAATGATCCGGCCGCCCCGGCGATGCCGCCGATCGAGGATTCCGTCCCGCCCGGGCCTTCGGACCCGTCCGCTTCCACGGTCGCGGTCGGCTCTGCCGTTGGCTCTGCGGTCGGCTCCGCTGTCGCGGTGGATGTGGCCGTTGCCGTGGCTGTGGCCGTTGCCGTGGCTTCCGGTGTTTCGGTCGGCGGTGGGGCCTCGGTCGGGGCCGGAGGCGCCTCGGTGGCGGCCGGAGGATCGGTCGGCACCGGCTCGGGAGCGCCACCGCCGACACCGAGCGCCAGGGCGGTCCGGGCCGCGGCGGCATCGACGACTTCGGTGCCGGCGGCGATCCCGCTGGGTTCCGTCCCGATCGCGCCGGCGGTCGCCGTCGGCAGCGGATCGATGATGGTCGTGCTGGTCCCCGTATCGACGGCGGCAAGCTGGTCATCGCCGTGGCTGTCACCGCCCCTGCTGGGCAGATCCGGACCCTGGAAGACGATCGCGGTGGCAGTGAGGGCCAGCAGGAGGAAAATGCCGAAGATCCGGGCAAGCCAATTCAGCCGGTGGCGCCTCTGGTCGCTCCAGGCGCCGGAGCCCCGCATCGGCTCCACATTCCAATCGGCCTCGCGCCCGATCGCCTTGGCGTCGGCGAGCGAGAGGTATTTGGCGGTATTGGCGGCGACTTCCTGCGGCGGGATCGGAGGCGGCGGCGGCATATCGGCCCACCGGCCGCGGAGCACATCCGGCCGCTCGGGCCCACTCCCAAGGGTTGCCGGGGACGCTTCGCCGCCGGCAGGCCGGTCGCGCCGGAACGCGACGGTTGGCTCGGCCGGCTGGCCCTGATCCTCCCGCATCGCGCCAAGGTCAACCCTATAGGTACGGCCACCGCTCCCCGACGGCGGTCCCAGTTCGGAGGCCGGAACCGGGGCGGGCGCGGACCAATCGACCGCACCGAGGCGGTCGCGCCGGGCCTGCCGGTCGCGCCTGGCCTGCCGATCGAGTTCCAGCGCCTCGGCCGGCTGGCTCCAGGCGGGCAGGGCGGGCTGGGGTGTCCGGGAGATTGGGGTGGGATTGAGACTCTCGGGTCCGTCGCGCCGCACCCGCGGCTGATCACGCCTGGCTACGAGCGGCTCGTCGCGCGGCTCGACCGGCGATCCCGGGACCTGCCCGAAGTCGGCGGACGGATCGATTTCGACCTCGTCCGGACCTGCCTGGATGCCGGCCTGCGCGGCCATTTCGGCAAGCGCGGCCTCGGCCGCCTGTGCGGCCTGAGCCGCTCGCCGGGCGGCCCGTTCCCGTTCCCGGGCCTGGCGGTCGAGCGGTTGCGACCAGCGGCTCTGGCCCGGCGACGATGTCCCCCGAATCGGATCGGCGGCGGCGTATGGTGCCGGGTGTGGATTGCGCTCGGCGCGCTCGCGGCGTTCCCGCGAGCGGCGCTCTTCCTCAGTTTCAACCGCCGAGCGGCGGCGAGAGCGCCCTGCCTGGCCGCCGCCGCTCCATGTCGACGCGCCCTGGCCGGGATCGGACGGACCGTACCCGCCGGCCTGCCCCATCCCCCCCGTCGGAGCCGGATCGGACCATCTCGACGAACCGCCGTACCCGTTCGGGGCGTACGGCGGCGGTCCGGCCTCAGGATCCACCGGCGCATTCGCGGCATCCCCGGGGTCCTGTGGAAGGCGAACCGGACGCGGGCTGCCGCCCAGGATGCGGACCAACTGCCCGGCCGCGTGGCGGCCGTCGCGAACCTTGAGGAAGATGTCCTCCGTCGGCGCTCCATCGTAGGTGATCGCGAGGGCGACCGTGCCGTCGGGCAGGACCAGTGGCGCGGGATGGAGAAACTCCCGCTCGATATCGAGGGCGACCTGGGCGGAACGGATGAACGCCGCCCGGCGGTTGGTCACGATCAGGCGGGCGGCGAGGTCGACCTCCGCCCCCATCAGGATGACCTGGCCCTCCCAGACGACCCCTTCATGCTCCAGGCGACGCCAGGCGACGCCACGCGGCCGCCGGACATCGGGCGGGCGGGGTGGCAGCGGCGTGGCGGCGATCGGGCTGAACTCGTCGGTATGGCCTGCCGGGCCGGCTTGATGGGCGCCATCCTCCGGTGCGGCGGAACCGGGATGATCCACGTCGCCCGGCTGGTCGATGGCGTTCGCGCTGGCGGGACCCCCGAACATCTCCGCGTCCCCGGTGGGAACGGGGGCGCCGGTCGCGGCCGCGGGGTCGTCCCAGCCGGTATCGGCCGCCGGCATCGGCGGGGTCTGCTCCTGACGGCGGTCAGCCCGGGATGGCCGTCTTCTGACGCTCCATCTATGCTTTGGTTCGTCGCCCTGGAACGACCGGTTCATGGCGTTCCCGGCCTTCCCAGCGTCCCGGTTCCGATCCGACATCCCGTACCTCCCGGGTCGGCCGGTGGGCGGATAAATCCGCCCTCACCCCCTGCCGTATGACCCGCTCGCGTCGCGGCCGGCGTGGTGGGGCCGGATCGTCCCGGGGGATCCGTGCCAACCGACCGGCAACATGCACTCGTTGTTCGCCGTTTTCGCTCCCGGTGCGGCCGGTCCAAAGGTGCGCGGGCGCACGGACACGGTGTACGCACGAGGTGTACGTACAGTCTAGCACGCCAGCCTGTTTGCGTGAAGCCCCGATTTAGCGCGAACCCCGGTCGGATCCCAAAGGGCCATCCAGGCGGGGAAATCGGATCATAACCCGGGGTTGAAACCCCCTACCCAGCGGGCTCAACCGACGAAACCCCTCCGGGATTGATCGCCAGGTTGATGAAGGTGGCGAAAACGATCGGGTGATTTCGGGGGAATCGGTTGCCGTGTTGCCCCGTCGCCCGGGGCTCACGGCCCAAGGTTGGCCCGGGCTCACCATTACAGCCTCTCCGAGGCTAACGGAACCGGGCGTTCTAGCCTCGGAGAGGCTGTTTTGTTTAGCCCGGGCCAACCTTGGGCCGTGAGCCCCGGGCGGCAGGGGAGACACCGTTTCCCCTTTCACCACCGTTCCCGACAACACGCGAACCATTCCGCAACTCCCATCAACCTGGCGTACCCCTGCCGGTCGAACCGTTGCAACAGGGCCTGTTCGTCCCCGACAAGTACAATCCGGCCCATGAACGACGACGCTCCGACTGACCCCGCATCCCGCCAGGCCGCCAGCAATCCGGCCTTGGTCGCGATCCTCCGCGAAGAGATCGACCGCGCCGGTGGCTGGATCACCGTCGCCCGGTTCATGGAGCTGGCCCTCTACCATCCCGAACACGGCTACTATTTGGCTCCCGACCGGCGGCCGGGCCGCGGCGGCGACTTCCTCACCTCGCCAGAGGCCAGCCCCTTCTTCGGCATCACCCTGGCCCGCCAGATCGCCGAGTGCTGGGAACGCCTTGACCGGCCTCGTCCGTTCACCGTCCGGGAGTACGGCGCGGGCATCGGTGGGCTGGCCTACGACGTGATCGCCGGCCTGCACGACGCCGCGCCCGCCCTCCTCGATGGGCTCTCCTACCGGCTGGTGGAGCCGAACCGGCACCGGGTCGCCCAGGCCCTCGCCGCGATGGCGGAGGTTGGCTTCGGCGAGATCGTCACCGCCGAGGAGCCGCCCGAGCCCGGCACCGATTTGCCTCCGATCACCGGCGTCGTTCTGGCCAACGAGGTGGCCGACGCCTTTCCCGTTCATCGACTGGTCGCTCGGGGAGATGGGTTCCGCGAGCAGTACGTCACCTGGTCCGCTCAGGACGGCGAACCCGCCTGGTTCGGTTTCGCCGAGGGCGAGCCGTCATCGCCGCAGTTGGTCGCGCGCTGGAATGCTTTGCGGTCGGCCGGAGTAGCCCCCGCCGAGGGTGATGTCCTGGAAGTCAGCCCGGAGGCTGCGTCCTGGTTCGCCGGGGCCGGGCGCGGGCTCGACCGTGGATACGCCATCGTGATCGACTACGGCTATCCCGCGGCCGAGCTCTACTCCGCCCACCGGCTTGCGGGGTTGCTGCGCGGCTACGCCGAACACACCGTTACCGATGACCCGTTCGTGCGCATCGGCAACCAGGACCTGACCGCCCACGTCGATTTCACCGCCCTCGAAACAGCGGGAGCGTCGGCCGGGCTCATTCCGGCCGGGCTGACCACCCAGGGCGCGTTCCTCTCCAGCCTGGGCCTGGGGGATGTCCTGCTCAGGCTCCAGGCCGATCCCGCCACCACCCCCGCCGAGTACTACGCAGCCCAGGCCGCCGTCATGCGCCTGATCGAGCCGGGCGGCCTCGGCCGCTTCCGCGTCCTGCTGATGGCGCGGAACGCACCGGTCGATCCGCCCCTGAAAGGATTGAGCATCCGACTGTAGAAGGCTGCCAGTCGTCATGAACCGGCGGGTCCGCTTGTAGGGGCAGGGCTTGCCCTGCCCAACGTTGGCGTATGCGTGGCCGGGCAGGGCCGTTGGGGTACTGGGCAGGGCATGCCCTGCCCCTACCGGGTAGAAATTCCATTCCATCCATCTGCCTACTCGTCCCGGTCTGCGATAGGGTTAGCGATACCGGTGCCTGACAGTTCGAACGAGGAACGGAGCGGGGAGGCCAATGAGCGACGGCGGGACGGTTGTCTTTCTCCATGGGGCCGACATGGCGCCGGAATCGGTCCGGGCTACCTGGCCAGCAGCCCGGTTCATCGCCCGGGCGCGTGTGAGCGCCGGTGATATTCCCGGCTCAATCCAACCAGGGGCGGATGTCCCGGACGTCTGGGGCATCCTGATCTCGGTACCCAATCTCGATGGTGCGGGCGCGGCGATCACGGCCACGACCGACGACGGGCGAACGTTCACCGCCGCGCCGTTGACGCAGCCGGACGCCATCGCTGATCTGGCCGCGACCGTCGCCGCCGCTCGTTACTGGGAGCTTCCCCCCGCCTACGTCTCTGCCCTGGCCGCCGAGGTGACCGTTCCGTGAGCGAGGACGCCGCCGGATCCGCACCTCCCAAAAGCCGGGGCTACCTGCTCGATGTCGACGGGGTGCTCCACGTTGGCATGACCCCGGTTCCGGGCGCGGCGGAGTTTCTTGACGGCCTCTCGGCTCGAGGCATTCCCTACCGCCTGCTAACCAACACAACCACCGCCTCTCGCGCCAGCCTGGCCGAGCGCCTGCGCGGCATTGGCCTGCCGGTGGCGGACGGCGTTTTGCTCACGGCCCCGGTCGCCACCGCCGCCTACATCCGGCGGCGGTCACCCTTCCGCCCGCTGTTACCTCCTGGCCAAGGGGGATGTTGGCGACGACTTCCGGGCGGCCGGCCTGACCCTGGTCGGACCCGACGGTGAGCCCGCCGCCGATGTCGTCGTGATCGGCGGGGCAGAGGACGAACTGACCTACGCCCGCCTCAACCACGCCTACCGCCTGCTCCTCGGCGGCGCCCGCCTGATCGCGATGCATCGCAACACGGCCTGGCGCACCGCCGCGGGGATGTCGCTCGATAGCGGCCCGTTCGTGCTCGCCCTCGAGCGGGCAGCGGGCGTCCGAGCGACCGTGGTCGGCAAGCCCGCCCTGCCCTTCTTTCGCCACGGCCTGCGGGAACTCGGCCTTCCCCCGGCCTCGGTGACGATGGTCGGCGACGACGCCGACAACGACCTCCGCCCCGCAACGCGCCTCGGCATGCGCACGGTGCTGGTCCGCACCGGCAAGCCGGTCGGCCCCGCCGAAGCGGCGCTCGCCGATGTCGTGGTCGATTCGGTTGCGGCGATCAGTCGATGAGGTGGAGAGGCGGGAAGCGCGCTACCTTGTCATCCCGAGTGTTCATGAGCCGCGACTCGCCACCGCGGCATGAAAAACCGGTGTCGCGTTCGTACGCGGGCGCCGCCGAGTTTTTCACAGCAGCATGCCCGGCCACCTGATCCCCGTCGCTGCACGCAGGATACGGCACCGGCTTTTCATGACCCGGTGGCGTCCCAGCGGGTCATGGCCGCTCGGGATGACTGGGGCGGGTGGGGACTCGGGTTGACAGCGGGGAAGGGGCGGGATGACCGGGAGGGCCGGGACGGCATCGTTCCCTGGTCCAGGCGGACTGATGACCTTGCACGGGGTACTGGTGAGACCACGACACGAGAATGACTGTATCGCGCGGTTGCTTGGCCTCCGATAGGCTGCGGCTCTTGCCGTTCGCTCCCGCGGGCGACGGCGAGGGGGCCGGGTAAAAGTGGTGGAGTCCGGCACCGACCCGCAGCCGGTCGTTCGGCCTCGCTCACGCCCCCGTCTCGACCCATCGGACGGGCACTGTCGCACCGGGTATTGGGCGCACTCGCCGCAGCCTGCCCCCGGGAATCCCCAGGCGCGGCGAGCTACAGAGCGTCGACGACCGCATGCCGAAGCCCATCCCCCAACCTTGTGGAAGGGGAGGACGGGTGTCGGGCTTTGCGACCGCGTCTCCCGTTTCTCCTCCGAATTGGGGGGCAGCGGAGCGAGGGGGCGGATCGGGGATTGGGGGCCGCTGGTTCGGCATCAGACGCGCACCGCGGCCATCGCGGCCGTGCGGTCCGCCTCTCGCTGCCCCTGTGCGGCGGCCGTCCCCTGCTTCTTCGCCATGGTGTCGTACTTGATGATCCTGTTCTGCAGCTCCAGCACGCCCTGGAAGAGGGCCTCCGGCGAGGGCGGGCAGCCGGGGACGTAGACGTCGACCGGGACGAGCTGGTCGACGCCCTGGACGACCGCGTAGGTGTCGTAGGGCCCGCCGACGTTGGCGCAGCTCCCCATCGAGAGGACCCACTTCGGCTCGGGCATCTGGTCGTAGAGGGTGCGCACCACCGGGGCCATCTTCTTGGTGACGGTGCCGGCCACGATCATGAGGTCGGCCTGGCGGGGGGAGGCCCGGTAGAGCATCCCGAAGCGCTCGCCGAAGTCGAAGCGCGGCATCTGGGCCGAGATCAGCTCGATCCCGCAGCAGGCGAGGCCGAACTGGAGCCACCACAGGGAGGAGCGGCGCGCCCAGTTGAAGACGAAGTCCATCGAGGTGAGGAAGACGTTGTGCTCAAATCGGTCATCGATCAATCCCATGTCGCGCTCCTTCAACCGCCGGTCCGGGCGTTCCCGGCCGGTCGCCGAGGAGACGAGCAGCCGATGGAAAACGTGACAGGGGCTCGACCAGCGTCAAATAGGCTGCGGACGATCACCGAGGAGGTCGTCGAGACCACCCGCGAGAGCCCGGTCATCGGGCCGTGACCCTGGGTTCTGCAACGACGCGTGGCGCTGAAGGCGATCCGTCTTTCGCCGAAGGGCAGAGTAAGATGGCCGTTATCTGGGGTGGCGGGATGCGAGTGATAGTAGGAATCGTTGTGGGAAGGAATATTTGGGGCCTGTTCTTGCCGCAAGGATGAAGTCGTCGGCGTCTCTCATCTCTAATTGGAGCGTCGGTTGATGTTCAGCATCGCCCGGTACGTCTGCGCTGGCGTGGGCGGGGGCGGTAGGGGTTGGGCGTGGTCGGCGCGCAACCCGTCGAGTATCAGCCCGACGAAGCGCCTCCAAGCCTCCGGGGCGGCGGATCGCATCACCCGCACCACCCCGGCGTTTGCCAGCAACAGGAGCACCACGTCCTCCGGGACGAAGTCCCGGCGCAGTTTCCCCTGAGCTTGCGCCTTTTGGATCAGCTCGGTGAGCTGCTCGAAGGCGTACGCCCGCTGCGCCTCCACGCCCCGCGCGGTCGGGAAGGTCGTCGTCAGCACATCCTGCACGCCCAGGTCTGCCGCCTGCATGCCGCAGATCCGCTCCACGTAGGCGCAGAAGCCCGCCCAGGCGTCGGGGTTGCGCAGCGCCTCGTCCACCGCGTCGGCGTATTCGGTCAGTTTGGGGGCGAAGCAGGCGACCACCAGGTCTTCTCGCTGGGGGAACCGCCGGTAGAGCGTGGCCTGACCGACCCCCGCCCGTTCGGCGATCGCGTCGAGCGGCGCGTCGAGCCCGCGCTCGGCGAAGACCTGACGGGCCGCCTCGACGATGCGTTGGCGGTTGCGCTCGGCGTCGGCGCGTAACGATCGGTTACTGCTTGGGATGTTGCGAGCGGTGTCGTCGTTCATAGCCGCAAGCATAGCAGATAAGTGGAGACTAGTACTCCGTTTATGGTATGCTGCTTGAAACCGGAGAAAGCCCTCCGCTTATGGAGGGCGAGTTTCTCCCGGTCGCGATCCGCGCGGCCGCGTACGTAGGAAGGAACATCGATGAGAGCGTTCGTTTTACAAGCATTCGATGAGCAGCCCATCGTGGCAGACATCCCGGCGCCGGAGGCCGGCCCGGGCCAGGTGCTGGTCCGTGTCCGCGCCGCCTCGGTCAACGGCATCGACCTCTCCATCGCCAGCGGGCGGTTGCAGGGCATGCTGGCCTACGAGTTCCCGGTCGTGCTCGGCAAGGACTTCGCCGGGACCGTCGAGGCGGTCGGTGAAGGGGTAAGCGGCTTCGCCGCCGGCGACCGCGTCTTCGGCGTCGTGTTCGACCCGTCACCGCTCCACAGCCGATCGTTCGCCGAGTACCTCGCCGTGCCCGCGGGGCCGAACCTGACGGGCCTCCCGGATGGCGTCGACCTGGCCGCCGCCGGCGTGCTCGGCCTGGCCGGTACCGCCGCCCTCCAGGCGGTGGACGCGATTGCCCCGGCGGAGGGCGAGACCGTCCTGGTGAGTGGCGCCACCGGCGGGGTCGGCGCCTACGCCGTCCAGCTCGCCGCGGCCCGAGGCGCGACCGTGATCGCGACCGCCACGCCGGGGGCCGAGACCGACTTCGTGCGCGGCCTCGGCGCATCCCACGCCGTCGACTACACGGGCGACGTGGCGGCGCAGGTGCGAGCGATCCGCCCGGACGGCGTCGACGCCGTGCTCCACTTCGCCGGCGACGCCGCCGCCCTCGGCGCCGTGCTCGTACCCGGTGGACGGCTGGCCTCGACCCTGATCATGTCCCCGGACCAGCTCCCGCTGCCGAACGGGCGAGTCAACGCTGTGTTCGCGAACCCGGACGCGGCCACGCTCGACCGGCTCGCCGCCGAGGTCGTCGCTGGACGATTGACGACTCCGATCCAGCAGACCTTCGCGCTCGACCAGGCCGGCGACGCGCTCGCCGCCTTCGCGGCGGGGACGCGGGGCAAACTGGCGATCGCCATCGCCTAGCCAGCGCTCAAGTGACCATCCCCAGAGACGGAGATATCCCGATGCCCAGCGAATCCCAGGCCGTCGTTCCGGCCACCTATCACGATCTGCTCGCGGCGCCAGCCCTGGCCCACGTCGCGACGATCGGTCCCGACGGCGCCCCCCAGTCCACCCCGGTCTGGTTCGACTGGGACGGCGCGCGGCTGCTGCTCGCCCTCGCGCTGGACCGGCAGAAGCTGCGCAACCTCCGCCGCGACCCGCGCCTCGCCGTCTCGATGGTCGACCCGTCCAACCCGGGGCGCTTCCTGGAGATCCGGGGGCATGCCGCCTTCGAGTCCGATCCCGACCGGTCGGTGCTCGCCCGCCTGGTCCGCAGGTACACCGGCAGCGACGACCTCTCCTGGGTCGACGGCGAGCGGATCATCGTCGCGATCGAGCCGACGCACGCCACCTACCGCACTCTAAGTCGGCTTTGGCGATGGCGCACAGTCCGCTGACCGCCATCGACCGCCGAAACGTTTCCGTGCCTTACCATCCATGAGTACACCCATGACCATCGAATTGGGGGCGCTTTCGCTCTCGGACCTCCAGCGCGGCATCGACACCGGCGCGACCGCCACCGCGGCAGACCGGACCGACGAGATCGTCGGCTACGGGACGCTCGCCGACCGGCTGGGCCTCGACCTCTTCGCCCTGGGCGAGCACCACACGCTCGACTTCGCGGTGTCGTCCCCGGCCGTCGTCCTGGCGGCGATCGCCGCCCGCACCCAGCGGATCCGCCTCACCAGCGCGGTCACCGTCCTGAGCGTGCTCGACCCCGTGCGCGTCTACCAGGACTTCGCCCAGCTCGACCTCGTCAGCCACGGCCGCGCGGAGGTGATCGCCGGCCGGAGCGCCTTCGTCGAGCCGTTCGCGATCTTCGGGGCGGACCCGGCCGACTACGACGCGCTGTTCTCCGAGAAGCTGGACCTGCTCCTGCAACTCACCCGTTCTGCACACGTCACGTGGCGGGGGCGTTTCCGGCCCCCGTTGGCCGACGCGCCCATCGCGCCGCGGGCCTACCAGCACACGCTCCCGGTCTGGGCCGGCGTGGGCGGCTCACCGGAGAGCGCGGAGCGGGCGGGGCGCCTGGGCCTCCCCATGGTGCTGGGCTACATCGGCGGACCGCTCGCGCGAGCGCGGCAGGTGGTCGACCTCTACCGCCGGGCCGGCGAGCGCGCCGGCCACCCCGAGAAGCTGCGCGTCGGGATCTCGACCCACTTCTACGCGGGCGAAAACGCCGCCGCCGCTCGGGAGGTCTTCCCCTACTACCACGAGTACCTGCGCCCCAAGACGCCCGGCGGGCGCGGCTTCGTCGTGGATCGGGCCGGCTTCGAGGCCGGGACCAGACCCGGCCAGGCGCTGATGATCGGCTCGAGCGACGAACTGATCGACAAGATCCACGAGGCCGACCGGGTGCTCGGAGGGCTCGACCGCTTCTACGGGCAGGTCGACTGGGGCGGCCTTCCCCGCCCGCTGGTGGAGGCGTCCATCACCCGCTTGGCGACCGAGGTCGCGCCGGCGGTTCGCGCGAGCTTGGCGTCCCGGTCGGGCGCGGGGCAGATTGGGCGCTGAGAAGGTCCCGGCGATGGCCGGGCACGACGAAGGATCACGAAGATGAAGGTCGCGGTTTTCGGGGGAACGGGCAACATCGGGCGGCTCGTGGTTGAGCAGCTCCTCGCGCGGGGCGACTCGGTGACGATGCTGGTGCGCGACCCGGCCAAGGTCAAACAGCCCGCCGGCGATCGCCTCCGCGTGATCGTGGGCGGCCTGGACGACGCCGCCGCGATCGAGCAGACCGTCGCGGGAAGAGACGCGGTGATCAGCGCGCTCGGCCCCTCGCTGAAGCGGGGCGCCACGGGCACGCCGCTGGCGGAGGGGACGAAGACCATCGTCGCCGCCATGGAGCGCGCAGGCGTCCGCCGTTACATCGGCTTGGCGACGCCGAGCATCCCCGATTCGCGGGACCGGCCGACGATACGGGCCAAGGTCCTCCGGCTTGCCGCCAGAACCTTTTTGCCCAACGCCTTGAAAGAACTGACCGGCATGACCGACGCGATCGAGCGGTCCGGCCTCGACTGGACCGTCGGGCGCATCACCCGCCCCACCGACGGCGCCGCGACCGGCCGCATCCGATCCGGCTTCCTGGGCCAAGACCGCGTCGGGTGGGCGATGACGCGCGCCGACATCGCGGCGTTCCTGGTCTCCCAACTCACGGACGACCGGTACCTGCGCGCGCCGCCGGCGATCAGCAACTGAGATTCGGGCGAGTGCTGTTCCTCCTGGAGCGTAGCCAACGATGAACACCGCGTTGTGGATCGTAGCAATCGTGACGGCGCTGCTGTTCGGGTTCTCCGGCGCGAACAAGGTCTTCGCCACCGACAAATACCGCGCGGGGGCGGCATGGGCGCGCTCCGTTGACGCGCGGACGATCAAGACGATCGGCGTCCTCGAGATCCTTGGCGCGATCGGCATCGTGCTCCCGCAGTGGACCGGGGTTCTGCCGTGGCTCACCGTCGTGGCGGGGTTCTGCCTGGCCCTCATGCAGCTGGTGGCGATGGGGCTCCACGTGCGTCGCGCGGAGTACGCGATCGTCCCCATCAATCTGGTTCTGCTCGCGTTGCCGTTGTTCGTCGCAGTCGGTCGACTTTGGTGGGGCTAGCCGTCGTCATCGTTGCAATAGAGAGAATGGCCGTTATCGGGGGCTGAAGGCAGCCCCGGCCGGAATATCCGGCTCGGGGCTGTGAGGTCTCTAAACGGGGTGCCAGAGGATATAGACCGGGTGTCGGGTGGCAACCGACCCCACGATGCAAGAGCGCCAAGACGCGTTCATCGCCGGATATCGCACCGTGCGTTCGATTGGCGATCGGGATATCGCCGCCTCGCCGTTCTTGTGGGCGGCCCAAGAGTATTGGGGCATCCAGATTGACCTAACCTACCGGGTGGAGGTGGATGTCAAGGCGGCGCAGGCCTACCTCGAGGAAGCTGTGGCGAAACTCGAGCCCTGGAGGCGTACCCTTGGCTTCAATCCAACGGAGCGGTGCCACGATCTCTAGCAGTTCGTCCGTGACCAAAGGCTTGCTCAGGGTTGCAGGACGCCGAACCACGCTCTTGCTAAACTTCGATAGGACACTCGCTCACCGTTACAGCGGCGGCGCGCACCCAGGAGCCGGCGATGTCGAGCACGGATCCGCGCCCGCTGATCCCGGCGCAAGCCCAGGCACCGATCCCGCTCCGACCCTCGCCTCCGACGGAGCGCCCGGCGTCGCTGCCCCTGCCGCTCACCTCGTTCGTCGGGCGCGAGCACGAGATCGACGTGATCGCCGCGCTGACGTGCCGCGCGGGAGTGCGCCTAGTGACGCTGACCGGCCCGGGCGGCGTCGGCAAGACGCGCCTGGCGATCCGTGTCACCGAACAGATCGCCCCCGATTTCCCCGATGGCATCTGGTTCGTGTCCCTGGCAGCCGTTCCGAGCGCCGAGCTCGTTGCGGCCTCGGTCGCGCAAGTGCTCGAGGTTGAGCTCACCGGTGGCGACGCGATCGAGAAGGAGATCGCGCAGCACATCGGCGGCAAGCGGGCGCTGTTGATCATGGACAACCTCGAGCACCTGTTGGACTGCGGCGCCTTTGTCGTCGGCCTGCTCGGCGCGTGCCCAAACCTGGCGGTGCTCGCCACCAGCCGCGCCGTGCTGCGCCTCTCCGGCGAGCATGTCGTCCGTGTGCCGCCCCTTTCGCTGAGTCGTGAGACGCGAGACGTGAGACGTGAGGACGACGATTCCACTCACGTCTCGCGTCTCGCGTCTCACGACTCAGAGTCGATGCGCCTCTTCGTTGAGCGAGCCGAAGCGGCCGATTCGGCGTTTTCAATGACACCGGTCACCGCCACGGCGGTCTCAACCATTTGCCGCCGCCTCGACGGCCTGCCGCTCGCGATCGAGTTGGCTGCCGCCCGCGTCGCCGCCTTTCCGCCCGCGCAGATCCTCGCGCGCCTCGCGCAGGGTCAGCCTCTACTCACGGAGGGACCGCGCGATGCGCCACCCCGGCAGCAAGCGATGCGCGACGCCATCGGCTGGAGCTACGGCCTGCTCACGCCCGCGCAACAGGCCCTCTTCCGTCGCCTGGCCGTCTTCGCGGGCGGATTCACGCCCGAAGCGGCCGAAGTCGTCGCAGGGGGACAGGGCTATCACCCTGAGAGGGACAGGCTGACGCCGTGAGGGGTCCCTGTCTCCCTCGTCGACTGTGCTCGGCGGCATCGCCGCGCTCGTCGATCAGAGCCTCGTGCACCGCGGCGAAGGGCCGACCGGCGAGGTGCGTTTCGGCATGCTGGAGACGATCCGCGAGTTCGGGCTGCAGCAATTGGTCGATAGTGGAGAAGAGGCGGCGCTGCGCGATGCCCACGCCGCCTACTTCGTGGAGATCGCCGAACGCGGCGGGGCGGGCCTTCGGGGCAGCTCGGAGGAGCAAGCGCCCATCTGGCACCGTCTCGACGCCGAGATCGGCAACTTCCGCGCGGCCCTCGCCTGGCTCCGCGACCGGGGTCGGATCGGGGACGCGTTGCGCCTTGCCGGTGGCCTCGACTGGTTCTGGACCGAGCCTACGTATCGAGACGAAGGTCGGAGATGGCTCGCCGACCTGTTGGGGCAGGCGCCGGACACCGTCGATCCCGTTGTCATGGCACAGGCACACGCCGTCGCCGGATCGCTTGCCAACCTCCAGGGAGACGCCAGGACCAGCCGAATGCACGTCGAAGCCGCTCTCCCGCTCTGGCGGTCGGCGGGGCGCGAGGTCTCCGTCGCCGAGACGTTGCTCATCCTCGCGTCCGCCGCGTTCGAACGTGATCCGCTCCAGGCCGGCAGCCTCGCGCGCGAGGCGGGCGAGATCGCCCGCCGCTGTGACGCGGCCTGGGCCGAGGCAGCCGCCCTTCATCTTTCTGGCCGCGTCGCCACGACCGCCGGCGAACCCGACCGCGCCCTCCCGCTCCTGCGGCGCGCGGTCGAGCGTTTTCGCGATGCGGACGCCCCCTTCCGTGAGCTCGGTGCTCGGTGTGATGAGGGATTGGCCCTCCTCCTGACCGGCGAGCGCGCGGCTGCCCAGGCGTCTATGTCGATGTGCTCGAAACGGACCTGGTCATCAACGAGGACCGCGGCGTGGCCCCGCACGCCCTGATGGGGATCGCCGCGCTGGTCGCGGACGGTGAGCCGCACACCGCCGCGCGGTTGGTCGGGGCCGCCAGCGCGCACATGGTGCGAGTGGGGCGGCTGCTCGCGCCGCCGACGATGGGGGAGTACGACGCGCTCACGGCGCCTGGTCGGTCGCGACTCGGCGAGGCCGCCTGGCAGGCCGCCTGGACGGCCGGCCGGACCTTGGCCATCGAGGAGGCCGCCAACGAGGGGCGACTGGCGTTGCAGCGGGTGGCCGGAGCATCCGGGGCAAAACCCCAGGCGCCCGGCGCGGCGGCGGATCTCGGGTTGACCCGGCGCGAGCTCGAAGTGCTGCGCCTGATTACCGACGGGCTGACCGACCGTGAGATTGCCGACCGCCTGTTCATCGCCCGCCGCACCGCCTCCAAGCACGTCGAGGCCATCCTGGCCAAGCTCGGTGTCTCCTCCCGCCGGGAGGCGGCAGCCGAAGCGCGGCGCGTCGGCTTGAGCTGACGCCCGGCACCGTCCGCTCTCCATCCCCATCCACAGAAATACGTACCTGCCCGCCGCGAAAACTACGGAAGACCTCCCCATGCGCCGGCGCGCCCGGGTCCGCATAGTGGGCGGCAGAGGCTCGCGGCTCTCGCGCGGGCACACCGCCGCCCGGCGACCCCGGGACAGCACGAAGAGGAGACCCAATGGCCGCGTCCCGCTTTACTCGCCGCCGCGCCCTTGCCGGCCTCGCCGGTCTGGCCGCCCTATCCGGCACAGCGCGCGCATCCCTGGCTTTTCCCAACGATCCCTTCCGCGTCTCCGGCGGCGGCTGGTTCATCAACGTGCTGTCGCCCACCGAGGGAGCCAAGATCACCTTCGGTTTCCATGCGCGCGCCCTCCCGCCGAGTCCCATCGTGCCACCCAACCCGATCCGGGGCACGCTGGAGTACCACGACAACGCCGCCGGTTTCCGCTTCCACAGTGACTCGATCGACACCTTTGTTGCCAGCGGTGCGAGCGCCACGTTCGGTGGGATGGGCACGGTCGAGGAGACCGGCGAGGTGGTCTCCTTCGCGGTCGACGTGAGCGAGGAGAGCGAGGGGGCGCCGGCCACGTTCACCATCCGCCTCGGCGCGTACTCGGCGAGCGGGGTGGTCCAGGGCGGACACATCGCCATCGAGAGCGACGGGGGCATCATCGGCGAGGGCTAGGGAGCCAGGCTCCGGTACCCGCCTCCACGGCCAATCCTCCAAGCGCCGGCATCCCTGCTCGACCACGGATTTTCCGTACCGGTTTAGCCCACCCAAGGTGCTCCACGTTGGCGGCACCTTAAGACCTTACTACTTAGTTCGGCATACAGCGGTAGCCAATCCTGGAGGAATCACATGGACGATCCCCGGATCATGTCGTTGGCCCGTTTGCGGTCACTCGGCGTTGGGACATTCTTGCTCGCCGTCCTCGCACTTGGCGGCGGTGCGTGGCTCGGTCAGGCCGACACGGCGGTCGCTCCGGAGCCGGCCCGCCTGACGGCCGACCTTATCGGGTCCACGGGCGCCACGGCCGCTGCCGTCTATTCCTATTCCGAGGCGCCCGCCACCGTCCTCAAGTGGCCCGGCAGCTACATGTCTTCGGCTAATCCCCCTGCTGTTGGCACCCCGTGCTCGACCACCGACCTGCCGTATGGGTTTACCACACTCAAGGTGATCCAAGGAGGCGGCGCCTATAGGCGGTGCTACTGAGTTTGGCAAGAAGCGATAGCCAGTCCTGGAGGATTTTGATGAGCAATCCCACGTTCGCTTCGTTGTCCCCTCTGCGCTCGCTTGGCGCTTGCGCGCTCGTGCTCGCCCTGTTCGCGTTCGGGGGCGGCGCGTGGCTGGGGCAGGCCAGCACGGCGGTCGCCCCCGAGCCGGCCCGCCTGACGACGGACCTCTACGGCTCCACCGGCGCGACGGGGGCGGCCGTGTACACCTACTCCAATACGCCGACCACCGTCCTCAAGTGGCCCGGCAGCTACACGTGGTCCTCGAATCCACCCGCCGTTGGGCTCCCGTGCTCGACCGGCGACATCCCGTGGGGGACGGTAACGCTGAAGGTGATCCAAGGTGGCGGTGCCTATAGGCGGTGCTACTGAGGTGGCTCCGCGCGATGGGGTAGGCGGCGGCGGTCTAAACGCTCGCGGCATCCTCCTGGCGGCTCCTCCCTACGTCGGGGTGGCTCACAAGGACGACGTCCTGGGACGACCGGCGCGTCTCTTTTCCAGGATCCGACCGTGGCCGGTAGTTGCGTTGGTGGTCTGCCTCGCGGTTGCGGGTGTGTTGCTCGGGCGTGCCGAGGGGGTCCGTCCGGTCCGGATCGTCAGCGGCTCGATGGTGCCGGCGGTCGCGCCGAATGATTGGGTCATCGTCCGTAACGTTGGTGCCGGCAACCTCGATCGCGGCGAGATCGTGCTGTTTCGCTTCCCATTCGGCAGCGACGGCCGGGCGATCAAGCGCGTCGTCGCCGTCGAGGGCGACACGGTCGCGATCGACGCCCGCGGCGTGACCGTTGGGGGGCGGTTGATTCCGGTCGCCGCCGTCCCGGATAGGCCACCCGAGTCGCCGCGTGTCGAGACCGTCCCGGCGGGTCACGTGTTCCTGCTCGGCGACAACAGCGTGGCCTCGATCGACAGCCGCAGCTTTGGGTCGGTTCCCGAGAGCGAACTAGTTGGGCGGGTGATGGTTGTCGTGCCGGCGGGCGCCGGCACGTGGCTCCCGGGGCTGGTCGTGGTGCTGGTGGTCGGCGGGCTCGGGTTGGTCGCCATGAGCCGGCGCCGCTAACTCGCGACCCGGACGGCGGCGTCCGTGAGTGGGGCACCCCATGCGGCGGACGGATCGCCGCACGCGAATACGAAGGGAAAACAGATGGATCCACGGCGGTTCGATTCCCTGGCTCGCTCGCCGCGCCCAGATCCCGGCGCGGCTTCCTCGGGTCCCTGGTCGCGCTCGCCGCCGGGTTCGCCGGCCGTCCCGCCGGGGCCCAGGTCACGCAAGCGCAGTGCGGCAACGTCATCTGCGCGAGCAACCCGGGCGTCTGCAACCTCGGCTGCGTCTGCTGCGTCTACCCCAACGGCAACTCCCGCTGCCGCCCGCCCCAAGACTGCACCGCCCCGGGCACCGTCGTCTCGCCGCCCACCACCACGACGGTGGCGCCCACGACGACCACGGCGGCCCCGACGTGCGTCCCGACCGGGCTCGCCTGCTCCACCGGCCTCCCGTGCTGCTCCCCGGCCGACGTCTGCGTGCTCGCCGGCCCGATCGGCGTCTGGTGTCTCCCCGCACCCACCACGACCACCACGCCGCCCCCCAACCAGGGAGCCTGCGCAGCGGGGGGGTACGCACTGCACGGCGGGCGGCCCACCCGTCACCTGCAACGGGTCGCCCACCTGCGCCTGCTTCCCGACGCAGTCCGGGGCGACTGCCTGCGTTTCGGTGCCGTCTCTCCATCTCGTCCCCTGCACCAATGACGCCCAGTGCGTCGGCTTGCATGGACCCGGCGCGGTGTGCGTGAACTGCAACGGCGCGGTTGGGTGCGCCGCGCCCTGTCCGGCGTAGGCGACCGCGGCGACGTGACCGTGGCGAACAGACGGGGTACGCGGCGGAGTTGACGGCAGAGGTGCGCGGGAACGAGGAGAGCCTCGGCCGCACGGAACACGTCCCGTGATCTGATGTGGGAGAGATTGCCCGGGCCCGCGGCGGGCCCGGGCAATCGTCGCGCGCGGCGAGCGATCCGTTGACGATCGTCACATCAGACATGGGCGATGGAGGCGCTTGACCCTGCCCATTGCGCGGCTGCGTCGCCCCCGACAGTCTGCAGCGCTTGCCGTTCGCTCCCGCGGGCGACGGCGATCGGCGTTCCTGTTCAGCTTTCGTGTAATGGAGCCAGCCTGTATCGAGTTCCCCAGTTCAACGGTCGACCTCTTGCGGGAGGCGCTTGCCTACGTCGATTCGTGGGTTGCGTACGCGCGTCTGGAAGCTCCGCGCGCCCGGGGCGCAGGTGGCGGTTTGGTTCGACGGAGAGGTCCAGTTCAGCAAGGCGTACGGCGTCTCGAATATCGGGACGGGCGAAACGCTGACGACCGACCATATCTTCCGCGTCGCCTCGCACTCCAAGATCTTCACCGCCACTGCCGTGATGCAGCTCATCGAGGCCGGCAAGTCGGCAAGCTGCGGCTGGACGACACCGCGGCATCATGGATTCCGGAACTGGCGGAGGCCGGTTCGCCGCTGGCGGACGCGACCGTGCGCGAACCCGTCTCCCACTCCGCGGGCGTCAGCCGCGACGGCGTCGATTCCACCTGCTGGACGCATAGCCGGCCGTTCCCGAACGAAGACGAGTTGCTGGATCTCGCCATCCGCGAGGGCGCAGACCGCCAGGAGGACTATCGCGCCCGCGACCAGGTGCTGTAGGCATGGTGGCGATTGAAGCGATAGGAACGCGGGCGGGAGCCGTCTGCCCAGGTGCGATGCGTCCCGGCGGGATTGCAGGACGAGGGTCGCGCGCTGATGGGAGCGACTGTGGTGCGGGCTGCCGCCGCGTCCACGCCACTGCGACGGCGTCGACAGCAAACGTCGCACCGAGCAATGCCACTCGCCGTGGCACAATCCGGAGCCCGGGGCTCGCTACCGATGGTTGTATAACTCGATGGTCCAGCGCCACTCTGTCCCATCATCGGCATTCCACCAGTGCCGCAAGATGCCGACCTCTCCCCCTGGGAGGATGACCGGCAGGTCAATGTCCTGTCTCGTGGGCCAGCAGTCTTCGCGCGCGATCTCGGCACCATGGCGGGTCAGCCGCGCCATCGGACGGTCGTCCGTGCGGCGCAGCCCTCGTGCCGACGCCAGCCGTTCACCCTGATTGCCGCGGACCTCGACATCCAGCACGTCCGGTGCGGCGTGGACGAGGAGGATTCCGGTCGCATCGAGCCGGCCTCGCGCGAACGGCAACCCCTGCGCCGCCGCTCCGGGGTACCACAGGTCCCAAATCTCTGGCTCAGCCATGCGCATTTCCTGTCATGCGGGCTCAGATGCTGTCAGTGCCCGACGACCGCGACCTGTGCGGCCTACTCATCGGGCTGGATGGCTTGGTCGCGGACCGTGCTCGGGCCCGGGGGCTGGTCGACGGGTCCGCTGGCTCCCGACCCCTGGCGGTCGCTCTCTTCGGCGGGCGGGCCGCTGCCTGGGCCCCAGGCGGCGTCGCTGCGCGGCGTGAAGGCGCCTAGTCGCATCAACGCGGCCTCGCGGCGGTCGAGCGGCAAATCTCCAAGGATGACTTCGGCGAGGTGCTGCGCCATCTTCGTATTGACCTGACCGTCTGCCCCGAGGCCGAACTCGCCCTCCAACGCCCGCCGGACCCGTTTCGCGTCCACCGCGAAGGCGGCCGCGATCTGGTCGAGCGAGAATCGTGCCGCCCCGTCTTCCCCTTCGCCCGCCTCGATGTAGACGGCGTCCTCATCCCTGGTGTGGTCCCGCATGGTCTCCTCCGTGGCGCGCGGCGTCGTCCGCGCCGCCGGACACGCATAACCCGTGCCGGTCATTGCCGGACAGGAGGAATCGCTATGCTCCGGCCGCGTCGATCGCGCCTGGTGGGAATCCGGCTATGAAGGACGGCGCCGGGTACGATATCACCCGGCAAGCCTGTACCCTCCCGCGCACGACGGGTGTGTGCCGCAACACTGTCCACGTCTCCTTCTTCGGCGTCCCGTTCACCTGCTTGAGGGGTACCGCGCCCGCGATCGGGTGCCGTGGGCGCAGGTGCAATCGCAGATGAGGACACCCGGTCCACAGAGGAGGCCGCCATGGCGCACGTGCCCGTCTTGATCTCCAGCCCCCTGGTCGGCCCGGCCATCTGGTTGCCGGTCGCGGAGACACTCCGGCGACGAGGGGTCGAGACGCTCGTCCCGGCACTAACCGACGACGGTGACCGGGGGCTGCCGTTCTGGCGGCAACACGTCGACGCCGTGATGCGGGCGGTGGCCCCGATCTCCCAGTCGGTGCCCCTCGCCCTGGTCGGGCACAGCGGCGCCGGTCCCCTCCTGCCCGCCATCGGCCAGGGGATCGCGCACCCGGTCGCGGCGTACGTCTTCGTCGACGCCGGCATCCCGGCCGGTGGCAAAAGCCGGCTCGAATTGATGGAGGCCGAGGACCCGCCCTTCGCGCGCCACCTCCGGCAGCACCTGACCGCCGGGGGGCGCTTCTCCGAGTGGACGGAGGATGACCTTGCCCCGATCCTGCCTGCGGCCCAGTTCCGGCGCCAACTGCTCGCCGAGCTGCGGCCTCGTCCCCTGGCGTTCTTCGTGGAACCGATCCCCGTCTTCGCCGGCTGGCCGGACGCGCCCTGTGGCTACCTGAAGTTCAGCCCGGCCTACGACCTGCCGGCGCGGCGTGCGCGGGAGGCGGGCTGGCGCTACCGCGAGATCGCCGCCGGCCACTTCCACATGCTTGTCGATCCGCCGGCGGTCGCGGACGCGGTCCTCGACCTGATCGAGCGCCCGGGGGATCTCTAGGCCCTGTTCGCCATTGTCCTGGCGTTTACGCCTTGCTGGTGGTGTGTCCAGGCTCATGGGCGTGGCATTGTGTTGTAGGGGCAGGGCAAGCCCTGCCCGGCCACGCGGTCGCGAATGTGGGCAGGGCGGTTGGGGAACTGGGCAGGGCAAGCCCTGCCCCTACAAGGTGGCAATTCAATGAAGTCGACAATCCCCGTACCTCAATACAACCCGCAAACGACCTCCGCGCGACGCGTCGATACGGCGCATGGTCGGCTCGGCAAGGTCTTGCTCATCGGTGGGGCGTCGGGCACAGGGAAGACGACGCTCGCGAAGGCGCTCGCGTTGAGATTCGGCGTCGCCTGGGTGCAAGTCGACGACCTACGACTGGCGCTGCAGCGGAGCAACGTTCGGATGCCGACCGACCACGGCACCGAGTCCCTCTACTTCTTCGAGCGGACGCCCGACGTCTGGAACCTACCGGCCGAGCGGCTTCGGGATGGCCTCATCGCCGTCGGCGAGACGATGACCGAAGCGATCGCGGTCGTCATCGAGAACCATATCGCCCAGGACGATCCCGCGGTGATCGAAGGCGACGGCATCCATCCAGCGCTCGTCGCGCATCCCAATCTGCGTGGGTACGCGGCCACCGGACTCCTCAGGGCTGCGTTCCTCAGTCCCCAGTCGGAGGACGAGCTTCTCCGCAACATGATCGGTCGAGGGCGGGGTGTCGCAGAGCGGCGCACACCCGAACTCACTCGCATCGCGGAGATGAACTGGCTGTATTCGGCATGGCTCGAAGACGACGCCCGCCGGCGGGGCGTCCACGTCATGCCGATTACGCCCCGGGACACGCTCGTTGACCGCGCTGCCGAGGTGTGGGACCTCTAGACAAGACATGGGACGCCGCGGGATGTCACGACCGCCTCTGGTCCCTGCCTGGCGGCCCCGACCGCCGGAAGCCGCCAGCCGGTTGCCGAAACTACCGACCCCGTGCGATCCCCGGCGCAGAAAACCCGTAGTCCTCCTCCGCAATTCCCACCATGCGTCTGACGGTTGCGCGGCACATGATGGGGTCACGCTCCGCACGGATCATGTACTCGCAGGTCCGACGCATGTCCGCCCTCGGTCGCGGGCGCGGAGCCGCGGCCGCTCGATGTCCCCACGGAGGAGGCTCACCATGGCAACATCGGTCGCTCCGACCGCCCCGGCCCTTGAGGAAGCCGACGTCCAGAACCTCGCCGCAGCACTACGCGGCGGCCTCGTCCAATCCGGCGATCCGGGCTACGACGAGGCGCGCGCGGTCTACAACGCCATGATCGACAAGCGCCCGGCCCTGATCGCCCGCTGCGCCGACGCCGCCGACGTCATCGCCGCCGTCAACTTCGCCCGCGAACACGGCCTGCTCCTCGCCGTCCGCGGCGGCGGCCACAACGGCGCCGGCCTCGGCACCTGCGACGACGGGCTCGTCATCGACCTCTCGCCGATGAAGGGCGTCCGGGTCGATCCGGCCGCCCGGACCGCGCGCGTCGGCGGCGGCTGCACCTGGGGCGACGTCGACCACGCCACCCACGCCTTCGGCCTCGCCACGCCCAGCGGCATCATCTCCACCACCGGCGTCGGCGGGCTCACGCTCGGCGGCGGCCTCGGCCACCTGACCCGCAAGTGCGGCCTGGCCATCGACAACCTGCTCGAGGCCGACGTCGTGCTGGCCGACGGGCGGTTCGTGACGGCCAGCGCGGACGAGCACCCGGACCTGTTCTGGGCGATGCGCGGCGGCGGCGGCAACTTCGGCGTCGTCACCTCGTTCCTCTTCCGGCTCCACCCGATCGACACCGTCTACGCCGGGCCGATGCTCTGGCCGATGGAGCGCGCCGCCGAGGTCCTGCGCTGGTACCGGGACTTCCTCCCGGCGGCGCCGGACGAGCTCAACGGCTTCTTCGCCTTCCTGACCGTGCCGCCCGGCGGCGCCCTTCCCGGAGGACCTGCACGGGCAGAAGATGTGCGGCATCGTCTGGTGCTACACCGGCCCGCTGGACCAGGCCGAGGCGGTCTTCGCGCCGATCCGGCAGCAGTTCGGCCCGCCGCTCCTGGACTGGGTCGGCCCGATGCCGCACCCGGCGCTGCAGGGCATGTTCGACGGGCTCTACCCGCCGGGCGATCAGTGGTACTGGAAGGCGGACTTCGTCAACGAGCTCTCCGACGAGGCGATCGCGCGCCACGTCGAGTTCGGCGCGACGCTGCCGACCTGGAAGTCGACGATGCACCTCTATCCGATCGACGGCGCGGCGGGCCGGGTCGCCCCGGACGCGACCGCCTGGAACTACCGGGACGCCAAGTGGGGCGAGGTGATCGTCGGCGTCAGCCCCGACCCCGCCGACAACCCCGGCGATGATCGCCTGGACGCGGGCCTACTGGGAGGCGATGCACCCGTACTCGGCCGGCGGCGCCTACGTCAACATGATGATGGACGCGCGACGAGGGGCAGGACCGGGTCCGGGCCGCCTACGGCGCCAACTACGACCGGCTGGCCGCGATCAAGGCCACGTACGACCCGCACCAACCTCTTCCGCGTCAACCAGAACATCGCCCCGCAGGGCGGGTAGTTCCCGCCAAACGAACGGCCGAACCCGGTACCCGGGCACAATTGGTTGCGTTGCTACCGCAGGGCAACCATGCCTACGAGCGGCTTCTGCCGGAGACTGTGTTCGTAGTGGTGACTCTACGAACGCACGGGAAAAGGAACGAACCGCGGTTCTGGGGCGATGCCTTGCATGCATCGCCCCTACGCCGTGTGACCGGGTGGCCGATCACGGCTGACGGACGACTGGTGATCCGGTAGATCTCGTCTCTTTGGTTTGGGCAGCGGCTTTGTCGAGGCAGGGCTTGCTCTGCCCGGCTTCGAATCCGCGACGCGGGCAGGGCAAGCAGCCGGCGGAACGCGAATGGATCCGAAACCCGGTAGGATGCCGCCTGCGACCGCGGCGTGATCAGCGCACCGCGTTGGCGCGACCGCACGCGAACCATGCCGATCACGAAGCCTGTCAGAGGACGCCTCAACCATGACCCAGACCGATACGACCGGCCACGCTCGCCCCCCGGCGGTTCGTTCCCCTTCGCCTCGGCGAGGTCCGGCCCGCCGGGTGGCTGCGCGACCAGCTCCGGATCCAGGCGGACGGCCTCTCCGGCCACCTCGACGAGTTCTGGCCCGATGTCGCGCGCAGCGCCTGGATCGGCGGCGATGCCGCCAGTTGGGAGCGCGGCCCCTACTGGCTCGACGGGATGGTCCCGCTCGCCCACCTGCTGGACGACGAGCGCCTGAAGGCGAAGGCGGCCCATTGGGTCGGACGAGATCCTCGCCCGCCAGCGGGAGGACGGCTGGCTCGGCCCCGTCGTCGACGCCCGGTTGAACCCCGACGTCGTGACGTCGTGGCGGCAACTCGGCTACCCCTACGATCCCTGGCCGCGCTTCATCGTCCTCAAGGCGCTCGCCCAGCAGCATGAGGCGACCGGCGACGAGCGCATCATCCCGGCCATGACCGCGTTTCCTGCGCCGGCTCGATAGCCTGCTCGACGAGCAGACGCTCGCGCTCCTGGGCCTACTATGCGCTGGGCCGATCTGGTCGTGAGCATCCACTGGCTGCACGAGCGCACCGCCCGAGCCGTGGCTCTCGACCTGGCCGCCAAGGTCCACGAGCAGGGCTTCGACTGGAACGCACCGCTTCGCGCGCTTCCCCCAGCGCGAGCGCTACCTGCCGCGAGGAGTGCGACCTGCGGACCCACGTCGTCAACAACGCGATGGCGATCAAGGCGGCGGGCGTCTGGTACCGCCAGTCGGACGACCCGGCCGACCGCGCCGCCGTCGACGTCATGATCGCCACGCTCGATCGCTACCACGGCCAGGCTGACGGGCGTTTTCACCGGGGATGAGCACCTGGCCGGGACGAGCCCGTCGCAGGGGACCGAGCTCTGCGCCGTCGTCGAGTACATGTACTCGCTGGAGAGTGCTCGCTCGATCCTGGGCGACCGGCCTGCGCCGACCGGCTGGAGCGGATCGCCTACAACGCCCTGCCGGCCACGTTCTCGCCCGACATGTGGGCCCACCAGTACGACCAGCAGGTCAACCAGGTCGTCTGCCGCGGTGGCAGAGGACCGGATCTACACCACCAACGGGCCGGACGCCAACATCTACGGCCTGGAGCCGCACTTCGGCTGCTGCACGGCCAACATGCACCAGGGCTGGCCCAAGTTCGCCGCGCCACCTGTGGATGCGCACGCCGGATGGTGGGCTGGCGGCAGTGGCCTGGGCGCCGTGCGTCGTCGAGACGGACGGTCGGCGGCGTGCCGGTTCGGATCGAGGTGGCGACGGACTACCCGTTCGGCGGAGGAAATCCGCCTGACCGTCCGCGCCGAGCGGCCGGCCCGCTTCCCGCTCCACCTGCGCATCCCAGCCTGGGCAGAGGGCGCCGAATTGCTGGACCCGGACGGCCGCCGCAGGCGCAGGCCGGGACGTTCCACAAGGTCGAGCGCGAGTGGGGAGAGACGGCGGATCTCGTCCTGCGCCTGCCGATGGCGACTCGGGTTGAGCGCCGCCCCGGCGGTGCCGTCTCCATCTTTCGCGGCCCGCTGCTCTACGCCCTGCCGATCGGGGAGGAGTGGCGGCAGATCGGCGGCGAGCTCCCGCACGCCGACTGGGAGGTCTACCCGACGACGCCCTGGAACTACGCCCTCGCGATCGATCCGGCCAATCCAAATGCGTCGATCACCTTCCGCTCAGGATCGGTTGGGCCGATGCCGTTCTCGCCGGACGGGGCGCCGGTGGTGGGGACGGTGACGGGCCGCCTCCTCCCCGGGTGGGGGATCGAGCACGACGCCGCGGCAGCCCCGCCGGTCGATACCGCCGAAGCGGACGGGCCAGCGGAGGAACTGCACCTGATCCCCTACGGGGCGACCAACCTCCGCGTGGCGGAATTCCCGACGCTCCCGGTCACGGGATGACGTGCCATGTCTGCATTTCGACAGGCCCTGTCCCGGGGTGCCGGGGCCGAGTCGCTGTTGGCCCGGAATCAACGTGGTCCTCGGACCCGGAAGGGCTTCGCACCAGCAGGTCGAGGGTAATCGGGACGTTGACGAGGCGGGAGACGAGGCAGCCGGCCTTGGCCTGCTTGGCCGCTTCGTGCACGGCGGCGGTGGAAACGCCGGGGACCTCGGTGGCGACGCGGAGGTGGATGCCCGTGACGGTCCATCCCGGGCCATCGCGCTCGACGGTCACCTCGGCTTCGGTCTCGATCCGCTCCGGAGGGATACCGGCGTTGCCGAGGAGGTAGGTCAGGGTCATCGCGTAGCAGCTTGCGTGGGCGGCGGCGATCAACTCCTCCGCGTTCGTCCCCACCTCGGTGCCGAAGCGGGTCGAGAAGGAGATCGGCGTCTCGGCCAGGACGCGGCTCTGGGTGGTGAGCTGGCCCGACCCCGCCGGGAGGGTGCCGGCCCAGGTTGCGGTCGCGGTGCGTTTCATCGTTCCTCCGTGATGTGGTTGGGGCATCGCCGGGCCGGCGATGCCCGCCTAGTCGCCGAGAGCTCCGTGCGAACAGGTTGACCGCGTCTCCCCGTCGCCCGGTGGATATGGTGAACGCCGTGCAGGCGTCGCCCGGGGCTCAAGACCCCGGGCTACATCCACACACCCGGCTGAAGCCGGCTGCCGCCCGTCTCGAGCGGCGCAGAGAACCGAACACGGTCCCGGCGTTTTAGCCCCCTTCAGGGGGGTTATCGGGGTCGCTAGCAGAGCCCGGGGTCTTCAGCCCCGGGCGAAGCCAGGACGAAGAATCGAGGCGCCATGACCCGGGGAGCGGATGGCAACCGTTCGCTCAGCATGCCTCAGACGCCCTTGACGTAGCCGCGGGCTTCGACGATCTGGCCGTCGCGGACCCGCATCAGGTTGACACCGCGGACGGACTGCTCCGCGCCCTCGCCCCAGCGGAAACGCCAGAAGATGACGGCCCGTTCGCCGTAGACCTCGACGCCTTCGACCTCGAAGGAGGTGTCCTGACTGGCCGCGAGGGGCTGCCAGACGTCCAGGCAGGCGGCGCGGCCGGCGTGACGGGAACCGTTCGGGGCGGGGGTCGTGTTCTCGATCACGCACGTCTCCGCCACCAGCGGCGACAGCGCCGCTGGATCGTGCTGGAGGAAAGCGTCGTTGAAGCGGCGTATCACCACGGCGGTGTCCAGGGGTTCTATCATCGTGGCCGGTTTCTCCTCTCGGTCTAGCGGACGATTGGCTGGAGGCCGGCCGGCGCTGCGGACGGCGCCTCCTGATCGATAGTCTGCCGACCCGGCGGATCGCCGGCTTGACTCAGCGGCCGGAAGACTTTGCAGCAATCGAGGACCGATGGACCCACTCTCGACGGCCCTCCGCGGCGTACGCGTGACCGGTGCCCTGCTCTTCAACGCCGAATTCAGCGCACCCTGGGGCTACGCCGCGTCACTGCCGCGCGGCGCGGCCTCGCTCCTGGCGCCGGGCACGGACCATCTGGTCTTCTTCCACCTGGTGACGGACGGGGAGGTCAACATTCGGGTCGCAGGACTGGCAGGGCAGGCCGGGCAGGAATCGGCCCGGCTCGGTCCCGGGGAGATCGCCGTGGTGCCGCGCGGCGACGCGCACGAACTGTGGAACGGCCCGATCCTGCGGTTGGAGGACGGCGCCAAGCTCTTGCCCAAGATCCTCAGTGGCTCGCTCGACGTGGAGCGGGGCGGCGGCGGCGGGGCCGTGACCCGGATGATCTGCGGCTACTTCGGGTGCGACCGCGACGCGGAGCGCCTCTTCCTGGCCGGGCTGCCGCCGCTCTTCACGGTGAACGTCGGCGCGGACCCGGCCGGACGCTGGCTGGAGAGCTCGATCCGGCACGCGGTCGACGAGATCGCGGCCGGGCGGGCGGGCCGCTCCGCCGTGCTCGACCGGCTGACCGAAGCCCTCTTCCTCGAAACCTTCTGCCGGTATGTGGATCGGCTGCCGGCGGAGCAGGCCGGCTGGCTGGCCGCCGCCCGCGACCCGGCCGTCGGCGCGGCCCTCGCCGCCATCCATCGCGACCCCGCCCGCCCCTGGACGCTGGACGAATTGGCGCGGGAGGCCGGGACCTCGCGCACGGTGCTGGTCGAGCGGTTCGCCCACTACCTGGGGGAGTCGCCGCAAACCTACCTCGCCCGCTGGCGATTGCAGCACGCCGCCCGCCTGCTGGAGACGACGGATCGCACCGTCCTCGACGTCGCCCTGGAGGCGGGATATGCCTCGGAGGCGGCCTTCAACCGCGCCTTCAAGCGCCGCTTTGACCTGCCACCGGCCCGCTTTCGCCGCCGTCACCGCGAGGGGAGCCTCGCGGCCTAAAGCCTGTTATGGACTTGGTACGCTTTCGGCGTGGAAACGCTAACCCGCAAGCGGGACCGGGTCCATTGCCCCGCTAGAGCTGGAGCTGGTCCCCACTCGCGAGCAAGTCCGGCGGTCCGGCGAGGAGCGGTCCAACCTTGGGGGCGTTCCGCTTCATGACCTGCCCCTCCGTATGGGCCCGCTGCGCCTCGCGGTCCGTGTAGTGCTCGACGGCGTAGAAGCGGTTTTCGTCCTGATCGTCTTGGATGAAGGAGAACGCGAGGGTGCCCGGCTCTTCCCGGACGGATTCCTCGGCGTGCGCCTTGGACTCCCGGAGCAATGCTTCGCGCCGCTCCGGTATGGCCTCGAATCGGTAGACTCGCCAGTACATCGCCCACTCCTCCTCGGTCACGTCGGTCGGGTACGACTCGGGGGTTGCGTTTCCACGCCACAAGCGTACCAAGTCCATAACAGGCTCTAGCCGGCACCCGGGCCAGCGCCAACCGCCGTGGAGATGGCGATCGATGATCCGGGTCAGGAGCCGGACGAGTTCCTCCCGCTCCATGAAGAGAGACGAGCAAACCGTTGACACGTCCAACGATCGGGTGTATTGTTGGTATTACCAACGTTGGTATTGCCAACGATTGAGGTGAAGTCAACCGCTTTTTCGCCTTTGCCGTCCTCTCAGGAGACCGTAGCCATGGCAGCCTATCTCGTCGTCGATACCGACTGGCAGGACACCGACCCAGAGACGCGGGCGGCCTTCGGGCGCGCGGCGCAGCCGGTTATCAAACAATACGGCGGCACGTTCCTGACACCGCCGGGCACCCTCTCCTACGAACCGCTGGAGGGCGACTGGGCTCCCAAGATCCTCACGATCGTGGAGTTCCCCGACGCGGCGAGGGCCCGGCAGATGTGGGCCTCCCCGGAATTCCGGGCGGCGGTCGCCATTCGCCGGGCCACCAACGCCGTCTTCAAGATCGTCCTGGTCGATGGCGACCCGGCCTGACAGACAGACGCCGGACGGCAGGACGAACGGATCCCACGGAGGAGCTGCGCCTGATCCCCTACGGGGCAACCAATCTCCGTGTCGCGGAGTTCCCGACCCTTCCGATCGCCGGATGAGGCGCGAGGTCCCGATCATCCCTGGTCCTGTGAGGAATCTTCACGGCCAGACATCCCTCGCTCGAATGGTCGCCACGAATCGAGGTACATGGAGTTCGAGCGCGTCAAGAACATCATCCAGCGTCAGGGGAGGATCAACCAACGCTGCAGCCTGCTCACCCAGGACGCGCACCATCGTGGCCGGATCGGCGTCGAATAGCGCCTGAAGAAACTCGTCTGGCAACCGAGCGGTCATACGCCATGGGGACAACGCGGCCGGAGGAAAGTCTCTGAGGTTGCTCGTGACGATCAGATCCGCCCCGGACTCGACCGCAGTCGCGAGAACGTGACGATCCTCGACGGCATTCGTCATGAGTTCGATCGTCGCCAGGGATGGGTCGAGTTCGGCGTCCGGGAAGGCTTGTTGCATCTGGGCCAGCATGCGCCGCACGCGAACCTCAGTGCTCCGCCCATCGGTGATGAGGTTGCGGCGAAGTTCGTCGAGAATCTGGGCGCTCCATCGAGGTTTGTACAGCCGTGCCTCCGCCAAGCGCAACAGCAGGTCGCGAAGCGCCGCTGGGTAGAGCACATTGGCATCAAGCACCACGACATCGAACGAGAAGCTCGCCGCGGATTGGCGCGGTGGATCGTCAGCCACCCCAATCGATCCTCAGCTTGCACGAATCAGATGTGGTCGCATTCACCCGTTTTCGCTTTTAGTCTTCGATCTTTTTCCGGCGCGCACCATTCCGATCCGGCGACCCAGCCTCGCGCGATCTGCTAGGCAGGTCGTATCCTCCCATCTCCTGACCAACGCGCGCGATCTCATCCAATGCCGCCCGCCGCTCCGCATCGCGCTTTGGCTTGTAGGCCATGACGTCTTCGAAGCGGATCCGTTGCAGGCCGTCCGCGTCCTCGACGAAGGGGATCTCGCCGTCATCGAGCAACCGCACGACGTCCTGACGGCGAAGGTCGAGGATTTCGGCCGCGTGCCCGATCGTTAGCGCCTTCGGCAGCACGTTTACTTCGACCGGATAACCCTGGGCAAGGGCCTGCACCACGCGCCGCACTAACCGAGCAGCGGTCTCCGGCAGCTCGATCCGGCGCCCGTGCTCGTCGGTCAATGAGACCTGTCCCGGGTGGTCGCCGAGCATCCGCTCCGCCTCCTGTAGCCTCAGGCGCTCCTCTTCGGTGCTTGTTACCGGCCCTCGGGGTGGGCTCGTCGTGACCATGATCGTTACCCCTTTCGGCGCTCCGGACTCATTGAATGTGGCGTGAATGAGCGCTCGTCATATCAGCAAGGAGTATGACGAGGCTGACCGGTCGACGCAATCGAAAGAGGCCAACGTGCAGAGCCGGCCGCCGTGCCCATCGTGGACACGGCGGCCGGCCAAACGCTGAAAACAGATCGCTGATAGGTGAGGTGGAGGCTCGGGAATCCGCCCATCAATGACACTGGTTTTAGGACGGGCGCTCTAGCGCCAGGAGGTTACGCTCCTGGCGGAAGATTCTTCGGTTTGCCGGAGGAGCCGTTCTCGTACACGGTGCCACTGGATCACCCGTTCCACGATCCGATCGAGTCCGGCCTTGTCCAGCTTTTCGAAAGGCGCATGCGCTGCCACTTTGGCATCACCGTTGGATGTGACGGAGAATGGCGTCGCCATGCGATGTGTGCCAAGCTCGCCGTTCTGGTCGACGATCGGCTCTCGCAGCCACAGGTAGAGCCCCTCCTCGGTATCGATGTTGAAGACAAAGAGGCAGATCGGGAGAGCCTGGTCGGTCGCCGTCGCGCTCTGTCGATCCGCCTGACGAGCAAGATCCTTAAGAACGCGCGACCGCCAGCGGCTGCTTTCGAGCGGCTGGTCGATCCCTTGCGCCTCGATCCCAAACTCCGGAGTGTCGAGCAACCCGGTCCCTCTCACTCTGACGAGAAAATCGTAGCCCGCGAGGCTGGACCGCGATGGGGTGAGGATGTCCAGATCCGATCGCCTGGTCAGGTGGATCTTTGTGAGCGCTTCGGCCTTCATCACATGGAGCCATGAGGTATTTGCCGCCACAGGACGCCTCCTATCTGAGCTTCGGAGAGGCTGTCTGGTTCAGCCCGGGCTAACCTTGGGCCGTCAGCCCCGGGCGGCATGGACCGCCGGACAACCATTTGGATTATGAGCCTTAACTTATCGGAATCGGCCCGTAGACGGGCCCGCCCGGGACTCAAAGTCCCGGGCTACCTCACGGAAGTCCCTCCGGGACTGAGCACGGTCGCTGGCAGCGCGGTGGCACGTCATCAGTCGGCTTGAGCCGACTTCCGTCACTGAGGGATGGTTCAGATGAACTTGACGGTTCTGGTCGCGCCGGAGCGGCCCCTTCACCCCCCCGGCCCCCCTTCCCCCCGCTGCGGCAGGGGGAAGGGGGGAGAACGGGCGCTGCCCCGGGCGCGGAGACCGTCAAGCGACCGTGGGCCGGTTTTGAACCATCCCTGAGCCCGGGACTTCAGTCCCGGGCGGGCTCGCCGACCGCGCGGGTTTGACAGACGCGCTACGTGAAGCGGGCCGAAGAGAAGAGCACCGGTCGCGATCCACCGAGACCTCCTGGGCGGACGATTCCCCGTACTCTCTCGCAAAGCCGGCCGCCGTGTCCATGATGGACACGGCGGCCGGCAAAGTGCTGAAAACTGATAGCTGATAGCTGACGGCTCGTCAGTCCGCCGCGACCGGGGCCAGCTCTTCCTCTACGGCCGGGGCGATCTCCGTCACCGGGGCCGTTTCGAAGGTGGTGTCCTCGATCAGGAAATAGGAGAGGACGGCGCTGGCGATGGCGGTGGAGGCCGCGACGTAGATCGCCACGTCCATGCCGTCGACGAAGGCGCGGGAGCTGGCGTTGACCAGCAGCGTCTTGATCTCAGCCGGGACGAAGTCGAAGGCGGAGACCTTCTCGATCACGTGGCCGGCCATGTTGTTGCCGTCGCCGACCGCGTCGACCACCGGGCGGTAGGCCGTCGCGTTCGGGTCTTCGCGCAGCGCCCGAATCGCGCCGTCCTTGTCGAAGGTCGATTGGTAGGTGCGGTTCATCATCGTGCCCAGGAGGGCGATGCTGAAGGCAGAGCCGATCTCGCGGATCGCGCCGTTGATGGCCGAGGCGACGCCGGCCTTCTCGCTCTCGACGCTGTTGAGGACGACGGTCATCATCGGCGCCCAGATGCCGGACATCCCGAAGCCCATCACGATAAAGGCCGGGACGATGTCCCAGTAGCTCGCCTGCACCCCGCTCCGCAGCAGGAGGTAGGCGCCGAGGCCGGTGATGAGGAGGCCGGCCGAGATCATCCGTCGCGCGCCGACCCGGTTGACGAGGTTGCCCATGATCGGCGAGAAGATCATCATCGCCACGACCATCGGCACCAGGGCTAGGCCGGTGCGGACGGCCGACATATCATGGATGTTCTGCTGGTAGAGCGTCAGGAAGAAGAAGACGCCGATCATCAGGAAGGTGATGGCGAAGGCGTCGATGTTTGCTCCCGTGAATGTCCTGGAGCGGAAGAAACGCAGCGGCACCATCGGCTTCTCGGTCCGGTTCTCGACCCAGATGAAGGCCGCGAGCAGGATCGCCGAGAGGATGAAGGAGCCCAGGATCAGGCTGTCGCCCCAGCCTCGCTCGCCCGCCTCGATCAGGCCGAAGGTGACGGCGGCGATGGCGCCGGTGATCAGGACGGTGCCGGGGATGTCGGTCGCGACCGTGCCCGACGTGTCGGTCGACTCCCGCACGACCGCCTGGGTCACGAAGAAGGCCAGGATGCCGATCGGGACGTTGATCAGGAAGATCCACTCCCAGGAGGCGTACTCGATCAGCGCCCCGCCGATCACCGGCCCCAGGGCGAGGCCGGAGACCGAGATCGCGCTCCAGATGCCGATCGCCTTACCCCGCTCCTCCGGCGGGAAGGCGGCCGAGATTAGCGAGAGCGAGAGCGGCAAGATGAATGCGGCGCCGAGCCCCTGCAGGGCCCGCATCGCGATCAGCATCTCGACGTTCTGGGCGAAGGCCGCCAGGAAGGACGTCGCGGTGAAGATCGTCAAACCGATCAAGAACCACCGCTTGCGGCCGAAGCGGTCTCCCAGGCCGCCGGCCGTGATCTGGACGGAGGCGAAGACCAGGATGTAGGCCGAGACGACCCACTGGAGCTGGGTGGCGCTGGCGTCCATCTCCTCCGAGAGGGTGGGCAGGGCGATGTTGACGACGAGGTTGTCGAGGATCGCCATGAAGAGGCCGAAGCAGGCGGCGATGAGCGCCCACCACTTCGCGTTTCCCTCGTTGACGCGCCCCGCAAGGCCAAATGCTGAAGCCATCCGAACTGTCCCTCCGATGCCGGTCGTCAGCCGTCCTTGGCGGCGGCGACCCTGATGCGTTGCTGCTGCGTCAGCGACCGATCGGCCGATTCCGCGTCGAGATCGAAGCCAAAAGGCGCACGGTTCCCCAGGGCTCACGCCACCGTGCGTGAGCCTTGCTCGTCGTCCCCGACGTTGCGGAAAGGGGGGCTCTATGTAACCGTGGGCACGGTCATCTGTGCCATCGATCGACGCGGAGCGGCGTTGCTTAGTGAGCGATCATTCAGTTCAGAATCGGCATTGATCTGCGCTTACTGAATGATCGTTCAGTCATGTTATACTCGCCCCGAACACAGTCGTCAAGTGGGGGCCACAATAGAACCCGACCTGACCCGGATCGTGAGATCGCCAGTTCATGTGTTCTTTGCGGTGGGGGGTTCTCGATGATCGTCATGAAGCGGCGGGGAGCCGAAAGCGATGGCCGCGAGCGGTTGATGGACGCCGCCCTCGCCCTCTTCGCCGATCGCGGCTACGACGGCGTCGCCATCCACGAGATCGCCGAGGCCGCCGGCATGACCCGCGCCGCCCCCTACTACCACTTCCAGAACAAGGAAGACCTCTTCCTGGCCACGGTCAGCCGCGAGATGGAGCGGACGGCGGCGAAGCTCGCGGCCGCGGTCAAGGCTGCTCCCACCTTTCGCGCCCAGTTGATCGCGGTCATCGAAACCTTCCTGATGGTGCAGGGCTCGTCGGTCGGGCAATTCATCGCCGACGTCAAGCAGAACCTCTCACCGTCCTCTCTGAAACGCTTCGAGACCTGTCACCGCCAGACGATGGCGGTTCTCCAGGGCGTTTTCGACGAGGCCTACGCGGCCGGCGAGTACGGGCGCGTTTCGCCCCGGGTCGCCTTCCAGTATCTTCTTCTCGCTGGCGGTCGGCTACATGGAGCTCGCGCGGACAAACGTGGAGTTCATCCAGCCGGTCGATGGCTGCAACCCGCCCACCCCCGACGTGATGGTCGACGTCTTCCTCCATGGGATCTAGTTGTGGTTGATGCGTCAATTTCCGGTGTGGTCAGCACCGTAGTCGCCGAGATCGTCGAGCGCTTCGATCCGGTTCGGATCGTGCTTCTCGGCTCCCATGCGACCGGTCAGGCTGATGAAGGAAGCGATGTCGACCTGCTCGTTGTCATGAGCACGCAGTTGCGCCCGCTGCAGCAGGCAGCCGCCATCTCCCACGAGCTCGATCACCGCATACCGGTCGACATTCTTGTTCGTACCCCTCAGCAGGTTGCGTCCCCAGACCCGCGCGAACTCATCCTCCGGACAATTCTTCGGGACGGCGTTGTCGCGTATGAGGCCGGAAACCGGCGTGTGGCAGCTCCGGGATTTATGATCGTTGCGAACATGAACGGCACATCTCGGGCGGCACCGTTGTAGGGGCGGACACGGAGGTCCGCCCGGTTGCCAACCGGGGCGTTCCGAATTGGCAACGACGTTGCCGACGGGGACTTCCGCGGACGGTGACCGGGCGGACACGGAGGTCCGCCCCTACGTCATCGACACCGCGCTGGCTCGATCAACCCGTATATGTCCATCACTTTGGGAGGACGCCATGGCCGCGGGTGCCGCCGACCTGCCGATCGTCTCACCGAGGCTGATCGGGCGCGAGGCGGCGCTCGCGACGCTCGGTCGGGCGCTTACCACGGTGGCGGCCGGACAGGGCCAAACTGTGCTGCTGGCGGGCGAGGCCGGAATCGGGAAGTCCCGCCTGACGGCCTCGATCAAGGCCCGAGCCGATGCTGCTGGGTTCCGCACCTTCGAGGGGCAGTGCTTCGAGCCCGATTACGCGCTCCCATACGCCCCGATCGCCGACCTGCTCCGAACCCACCTCGGCGGTCTCTCGGGCCCGGATGCGGCAGCTCAGCTCGCCGCGGTTGGCCCCGATCTGGCGGCGATCGTGCCGGAGTTCGCCGCCGCGGCCGAGGCTGCGGGCGAGCCGGATCGTAACCGGCTATTGCACGGCCTGCTGCGCTATCTCGATCACCTGACCGCCGAACGGCCGGCGCTGGTCGTGGTCGAGGACCTGCACTGGAGCGATGCGGCCAGCCTTGACCTCCTCCACGGCCTCGCCGGCCGGATCGCGGCGCGGCCGATCCTGCTCCTCCTGACGTACCGCAGCGATGAGATTCCGGACCACCTCGGCCACGTGCTGGCGGCCTTCGATCGGCGCCGGCTGGCGACGGAACTCCGCCTGCAACCGCTGAGCGAGGCCGATGTCGCCGTCATGCTGCGGGCGATCTTCGGGCTCGGCCGGCCGGTGCGGGGCGATTTCGTCCGTGCCATCTACGCCCTGACCGAAGGAAACCCCTTCTTCGTCGAGGAGATCGTGCGGGCCCTGGTCGAGCGGGGCGACATCGTCCGGGCGGAAGGCGGCTGGGAGCGGCGGCCGCTGGACGAGCTCCGCATCCCGCGCAGTGTCCGCGACGCGGTCCAGCAACGCTCGGCCCACCTCTCCCAACGTGCCCGCCGGGTCCTGGCGCTGGCGGCGGTCGCCGGCCGCCGCTTCGATTTCGGCCTGCTCCAGGCCCTGACGGGCGAGACCGAGACGGCCCTGATCGACCTGCTCAAAGAGCTGATCGCGGCCCAGCTCATCGTCGAGGTCGCGCCGGACCGATTGGCCTTTCGGCATGCCCTGACGCGGGAGGCCGTCGCGGCGGAGCTGCTGGCACGGGAGCGGCGGGCGCTCCACGCTCAGGCCGGCGAGGCGATCGAGCTGCTCTACGCCGGCACGATCGACGCCCACCTGGAGGACCTGGCCCACCACTTCTTCGAGGCCGCCGCCTGGGACGAGGTCATCGCGTACGGGACACGGGCGGGCGAGCGGGCTCTGGCCCTGGCGGCCCCGGCCGCGGCGGCCGAACAGTTCGCCCGGGTCCTGCAGGCGGCCGAGCACGCCGGCAAGCCGCCCCCGCTCGCGGCGATGCGCGGGCGAGGTCTGGCCGCGGCAGTGCTTGGCGATTTTGTCGAGGCACGCGCCAGGTTGGAGGCAGCCCTGGAGCTGGCGCGGGAGGCGAACGACGATCGTGGAACCTGGCAGGCCCTGCTTGACCTCGGCTCCCTCTGGGCCGAGCGGGACTACGATCAGACATTCCGCTACCTCGACGAGGCGCTGCCGCTCAGCGAGCGGCTCGGCGATCCGGCGGCGCGGGCGCACACCCTGAACCGGATGGGGAACTGGTACTCCAACCACGAGGAGCCGGACCCGGCGATTGCCTGCCACGAGGAAGCCCTGGCCATCTTCGCACGGCTCGATGATCCGGCGGGCATCGCCTCGACCCACGACCTGCTCGCGATGACCGTCGCGTTGGCGGGGGACGTGACCGCCGCCAAAGCGCACGCGGACGCGGCGGTGCACGGTTTCCGCTTCCTAGGCGAGCGGCAGCGGCTGGTCGACGCCCTGCTCATGTCCAACGCGCCGGCGATCTACGAGATGGACGTATCGGTTTCCCGGATCACGGTGCCAGGCGCGCTCGCCACCGTCGAAGAGGCCCACGATCTGGCACGTGACATCGGCTGGCGCTCCGGCGAGGCCTACACCGCGGCGATCTTCGGCGAGGTTCTGGGGGTCGCTGGCGAGTTCGGGCGTGGATTGGCCCTGCTGGAACAGGGGTTGGCGATCGCCGCAGAGATCGAGCACCATCAGTGGCAGGTGCAGGCCCGCTGGGGATTGGGCGTGTTGCTGTTCGACCTCGGGGCCTGGGAACATGCGCGATCCCACCTCGAGGCCGCCCTGGCCATCGCCACCAGGATTCGCTCCCGCCTCTGGCAGAACCTGGTCGGCAGTGGCCTCGCCAGCACCCTCATCGCCCTCGGCGATCTGGGTGGCGCACAGGTGGTGCTGGATGCCGCCTTCCTCCCCGAGCGGCCGGTGCGGACCATGTCGCACCGTCGCCTCTGGAGCAGTTGGGTCGAGCTGCAACTCGCGCACCATCCACCCGATGCGTCCGCCGCCCTGGCCGCCCTGGATCGCCTTTACGCCGCGACGCCGAACCTGCGCGACGCGGGAGATGTCCCGAGACTGGCCGAACTGAACGCCCGAGCCCTGGCGGCCGCCGGAGAGGAAGACCAGGCCATAGCAATGCTGGATGCGGCCAGGCGCACGGCCGAATCCCTGGGCCTTCGACCGACACTCGCCCGCCTTCAGGCGAATCTGGCGTCCCTCTTCTATCGCACCGGCCAGCGTGTCCGGGCCGAAACCGAAGCCAGGGCGGCCCATGCCCTGATCGAGGAGATGGCCGAGGCGATCCCCGCGGGGCCGCTCCGCGAAGGCTACCTGACGATGGCGATCGCCCAACTCCCGGAACCGCTCCGTGGGCAGCGACGTCGCACGGGTGATGAGCCGCTGACCGCGCGCGAGCGGGAGATCGCGGGGTTGATCGCCCGCGGCCTGACCAACCGCGAGATCGCGGCGGCGCTCTTCATCGGCGAGCGGACCGTCGAGTCGCACGTCCGCAACGCGCTCCAGAAGCTCGGTTTTGTGAGCCGGTCGCAGATCGCGGCCTGGGCGTCCGAGCAGGGTTTGCTGCTTCCGACCAACGGTACGTAGGACCTGATCTCACCAAAACTCCGTACCAGTCTACCGGCGGTCTCCGGGATATCCCGGATCGTCTCTGTGCCTGCTGCCCGTCAGTATCCGGGTATTGCATCGCCAACCTTGGCTGCGACCGCTCAGGACACAGGCGCAGGAGGATCACCATGTACGGCACGCTGGTTCGTTTCCAACCCATACCGGGCCAAGAACAAGCGGTCATCGCCCACGCGGAGCGGTGGATCCGGGAATGTGGAGCCAAGGTCGATGGCTTCATTGGCGAATACGCGCTGACGCCCGACAACCACCCCGGCGAGCAACTGGTTCTCGCGCTCTTCGCCTCGGAGGAGAGCTATCGCCAGAACGCTCAGGACCCGGAGCAGGACGCCTGGTACCGGGAGCTTCGCACCCTCCTCACGGCCGACCCAGACTGGACCGACGGCACGATCGTCTCCCTCAAACCGGAGACGGTGCCGCTGTAGGGGCGGACGAGCGAGGAGAAGTTCGGCCTCGCCAGGTTCAATCGGCGACTCGATTAGGAAGGAGCGTCCCATGGAGCGAGCACAGATGACCAGCACCGGTATGCCCGGGCTGGACGACGCAACCGTCACCGAGTTCATGGGCCGGGTACGGGGCATGGTCCTGCACGCCGGCGACCCTGGGTACGATGACGCCCGCATGGTCCGGAACGGCCTCATCGACCGCAAGCCGGCGTTGATCGTCCGAGCATCCGGCACGGCCGATGTCGTCGAGTCGGTCAATTTCGCCCGGGAGAACCATCTCACCCTCTCTGTTCGAGGCGGTGGCCACAACGTCGCGGGCACGGCGGTGAACGACGGGGGGCTCGTGATCGAGCTCTCGGAGATGCGGGGAGTCCATGTCGATCCGATCAACCGGACGGCGCGGGTGCAGGGTGGCGCTACCTGGGGTGACGTCGACCGGGAGACGCAAGTCTTTGGCTTGGCCACACCGGGCGGCAAGGTCTCCTCGACCGGGGTCGGCGGCCTCTCGCTGCACGGCGGTTGGGGCTGGCTGCGGCGCAAGTTCGGCTACTGCGTCGACAATATGCTGTCGGTGGAGATCGTCACGGCCGACGGGCAGGTGCGGACCGCGAGCGCGACGGAGCATCCGGACCTCTTCTGGGCGGTGCGCGGCGCCGGCAGCAATTTTGGGGTGATTACTTCGTTCGAGTTCCAGCTCCACCCGGTCGGGCCGACGGTCTTCCTGGCGGCGACGGCCTACCCGATGGAAGATGCGGAGCGGATCGCGCCGGCCTGGCGCGACTTCGTGGCGAACGCACCGGACGAGATCTCGTCGGTCCTGCTGCTGTGGAGCATTCCGGCAGTGGAGTTCTTTCCGCCGGAGCTGCATGGTCGCAAGGTCGTGATCCCAGCCGCGGTCTACGCCGGCTTGGCGGAGGAGGGAGAGCGAGCGCTGATGCCGCTGCGCGAGCTGGGGACGCCGTTGCTCGATCTGAGCCACGCCACGCCGTACGCCGATCTGCAGACGGGGTTCGATTGGGCCTATCCGAAAGGCTGGCTCTATTACTGGAAGTCGCTCTACCTGAAGGGGCTGGAAGGGGACACCCTGGAGGCCGTCATCCAGGCCGGACGAGCTCGACCGACGGATCAGGCATCGGTGACCATCTGGGCGCTGGGCGGGGCTCCGAGCCGGGTCCCTGCCCCTGCGACCGCCTTCGGCAAGCGCGATGCGCCCTTCCTGCTGGCCTTCGAGACGACCTGGACCGATGCGAACGACAGCGACCGGTGTATCGGCTGGACGCGCGATCAGTGGGCAACCATGCAGCGCTTCTCCGACGGCGACATCTACCTCAATTTCGCTGGCTTCGGCGAGGAAAAGGACGCCCTCGTCCGCGCCAGTTACGGCGCCAACTTCGATCGCCTGACCGCCCTGAAGGCCAAGTACGACCCCGGCAACCTCTTCCGCATGAATCAGAACATCAAGCCCGCCTAGCTAGAGAGAGGCGTCAAGCGGGCGAGACGGTGAGACGGCGAGATGGCAAGGACGAGGAAGTCGTCACTCGCCGTAGATCTCGGTTCCGCAGGCGCGGCGGCGGCCGGAACATCCGCGCCCGCCAGTCGAGCCAGGGCGCGATGCCGGTCTGCGTGGTCTGACCGGTCAGACCACGCAGACCGGCATCCACTCGCGGCGGTGGATGTGGCGGGCAAGGGGTGTCCCATACCTCGGGAAGGACCATGGCGGCCTTCCCGGCGGGCGCAGATCAGAACCGCCAGCGAGTCTGGCTGAATGGTTCTCCCTTGCCGAAGCCAAAGACGGTCTTCGGCTTGACCTCGAAAACGTAGGCCGGACCGTGGTTGTCCGCACCCGGTTCCGCGCCGTGGTAGAAGGCCCCGTCGCGCACATGGAAGCGCCATTCCTCCCCGTACTTCGCCAGGTATTGCGCGGCCACCCGCTCGAGCCTGGCCTGGTCCGTCTGGCGGATCGCTTCGCCCTCCACAACCACATCCAGCCCGGCGAAGGTATTGCAGCCGGTGGTGAGGACGACATTGGCGTTGCTGGCCAGGTTCTTCGCCTTGCGCTCACGTTCTCCGGTGCTGAAGTAGAGCGCCCCTTCCATCCAAACGGCCTGCAGAGTCGTCACGTGCGGACGGCCATCCGGGCGGACGGTTGAGACCCAGAAGAGTTCGGCCGTCTCCAGGAGGTCGTCGGCCGCCGACCAAGGCAGCGCGGTCGCGTCCGGGGAGCTGAAGCGCGGGTCCAATTCGCCTGCCGGCGTCTGCTGTGTCGTCAACGTGAATCTCCTCTTGTCTCGATTCAAGACCCGATTTCGGGGATGTGCCCGCCCAGCCGGACTCTGGCCCTTGGCGCACTTACCCGAAATCCCGTAAACACGATGTCTGTCGGTGTGATGCCGCCTGATCCAGCATGTTCGGCCGGGGAATGCCCGGGCGAGAGATCAGACGGTGGAGGCGGCGTGCTCGCTCCTGCCCCTGGGGCGCGAATACCGCCCACTCTCCTTCGGAGACCACCCGTACCACCCCATCGCGGACCACGACCGCCGAGGCGTCGTCGATCGCGTAGAGCGGCACATCGAGGACGGAGCCGCTTGTCGCGGTCCGCTCGCGGATTGCGCCCTGATCGGACCAGGTGTTCAGGTGCGGCCGGACGACGAGGTCGAGGAGCTCCAGCGCCTTGTCGCTCACGGCATCAGTCGGTGCGATCGCCCTGCTCTCGGCATGCTCGGCGGCGCTCGTTGGCCGCTCATCCTCCTGGCCGAGGTGCAGGCCCCGGGTGACGATCATGCTGCCGGCGCCCGCCCCGAGGTAGACCGTCCTCGGCTTGTCCCAGAGCAGCCCGGTCAGGCGCTCGGCCATGCCCGTTGCGTGCATCCAGTAGGAGAGATACCCGGCGTTGCCGCCGCCCACGATCACGCAGTCGGCTTCCACGAACGCCGGCAGCCAGTGCGACTCGGGAGCCGTCGTCAGGGTGGTCAGCTCCAGCACGCCGAACTCCCGCCAGCCCAGCGACTCGAAGGCGCGCAGCGTCCGCCATGCCCCTCCTGGACCACCGGGAAAGCCGTAACTTGCCGTCGGAATACAGATCGCGGTGCTCTCCTCGATCGGCTTGCCGAGCAGATCGGTGAGGGCCACGCGGATGCTGCCGTTCGTGACTCCGGCAGAGGTGAGCAGGAATCTCATCGCAGACGCACCTCCTCCCCGGCAGCCCGATCCCGGCACGGGGTGGCCGAACCGGCCTTGAAGGCGCCGATGCCCAGGGGGTGCTCGGTGAACTCGTTGGCGGGGATGGGTGCGTCGAGCACAACCTGGGACATCGATGTACTCCTTCGTGGCGGCGCGACCGGCGCCGCCTGCAATCGGGTTATCGCGTGAGCTGGTATCACTCGAGCGGCGGGGGGTGTCCCCCCAAGCCCTTATGCGCTCTTGCTACCGCCGCCGTTGAACGGCGCTTCGCCCGGTTTCAGCGGCCGGAAGCGCATCGCCGACCAGACATCATCGAGGGCGATCTGCGCGTTCGGAACCAGGCCGTACGGGCTGGCCAGCTTCCAAAGCGAATCCCGGTTGATGTCGGTCTTGTTGCCCTTGGGGTAGGCGATCCAGAGGATCCTGGGAGCGGACAGCGACTCCTTGTAGGTCTCCAGCCACTCACGGGTGGTAGCGGCATCTTCAACGAAGATGAACCCAACCGCCGCCTCGCCCGGTCCATCGACGGTGCGCACGCCCTCCGGCAGAGGATCGATCCGGGCCAGCAGGGTCGCGTCGGAGGACCAGACGGTGGAATTGGGCTTGATCTGCAGCTTTTCGGCGACGGTCTTGCTCATTTCAGGTGATCCCTTGCTTCCCGGTGGGACTTGGTGGACCGCGCCCGGCGCGGCCCACCTGTTGATTTCTTGACCTACTGGCTCGCGGACTCGGCTGGCGCGGCCGCCGGGCGGTAGACGTTGTAGAGAACTCCGGTGGTGAACGTCTCCGAGCTGACCAGTTCCAGCGGGGCCGTGCTCTTCAGTCCATCCCACAGCTTCTTGCCGTGTCCAACCGCGATCGGGTGGATCAGGAGGTGAAGCTCATCGAGCACCCCGTCTTCGATCAGGGAGCGGACCAGCGTGCCGCTGCCCGTGATCCCGATGTTCTTGCCCGGCTGCGCCTTAAGCGCCGTAAGCTGGCTGGCGACATCGCCGGTCACCAGGGTCGAGTTCTGCCAGTCCAGTGACGTCAGCGTGTTGGAGACGACCAGCTTCGGGGTGTTGTTCATATAGCCGGCGAGTTCGGGATCGTCGGTCGAGTTCGGCCAGTAGCTGGCGAACTCCTCGTAGGTCACCCGGCCCAGGAGCATGGTGTCCGAGGTCTGCATCTGGCCGCCGACCGCAGCGCCCATCTCGTCGTTGAAGTAGGGGAAATGCCACTGGTCCGGCGCCTCGTAGACGCCATCGAGCGAGATAAACAATCCGGCGACGATCTTGCGCATCATCGGTTCTCCCGTGGGTGTGCCACATGTGCGTCGCCCGCTTGAGCGACAGCCTGCCTCCAGGTCGAGCGAGCCGCCCGCCTATCTGGCTAACGAATTGACGCCCCGGCCGTTCTATAGACCGTCCCGCGCCGTCACCTTGTAGTCGTTCGGCGGGGCGGAGGATCGACAGGCGGCCGGGCAGATCTCCTTGAGCGGCCGCACTTCGACGCTGCCGTACCGGGCCGGCGGCATCCGCGTCGCCACCCGGATCGCGTCGTTCAGATCGCGGGCGTCGATCAGGTAGAACCCGCCCAACTGCTCCGGGGCCGAGGTCGCGGGACCGTCGTGAATCGTGACGGTGCCATTGCGAACCCGGATCGTGGTTGCGGTCTCGACCGGTTGCAGCGGCGACGCCGCGATGTGGTAGCCGCCCTGGCGCAAGGCTTCCTGGTATTCCAGGTCCTCTTCGACGAACGTCTCAGGCAGGTCAGGCAGGACGCCGGGACTCCTTTCTTCGTAATAGACCAGACACAGGTACTTCATTGCGGCCTCCGATCCACCGAAACACCGACCCGTCGAACCGTGACCAGTTCGGGGTTGCTTCAGGTAGTCGTTCCACGGAGACCAAAATCGACAAACATGTCTGAACGTCACCGAGCATGCGCGTGCGGATCGAGACGGCGCGCCAGGCTGATCGGCTCCGGCGCTTCGCCTGGTCGGGGCGGACCGCCGTGTCCGCCCGGTTGCCGGCCGCTGGGTAACGCTGAAGGAACGGTCCGTTCCGGCCTGAATCGCCGGGGTTGGTGCGCGGGCGGACACGGCGGTCCGCCCCTACGTCATCGGGTGGGGCATGGTCCGGTCAACCGGTCCATCTCCCGCCGTCGAGCATACGCGACCCCTGCCGGGACACACAGAGCCAGATACGGCAAACTGGATGGGTCCAATTTGATGCTGTCGCCTCTCCGCCCTCCTTCCCGCGTTCGTTCTCAGGAGCCGTGATGCCCCGTATGCCCGCAGCCATCCCCATGACCGGCGTCGAACTCGATCGCGGCGGGGAGATTTCGCTGACGCGTCAGCTCTACGATCGGTTGCGCTCCTCCATCCTCTCCGGCCAACTGGTGGGAGGGTTCCGCCTGCCCGCGACCCGCTCGCTTGCCGCGGAACTGGGCGTCTCCCGCAACACGGTGATCCGGGTCTACGACCAGCTCCAGACCGAAGGCTATATCGAGGTCAAGACGGGATCCGGGGCGACCGTCGCCCGGGTTTTGCCCGAGTCCCTCCTCAACGTCCCGTCCCCAGGCGGTGAGCCGGGTGCCCCGTATCGTCTGGCGCGGTCGGCTCGCCCCCGGCGGCCGTCCCGGCGAACGTCGCCCAATCCCGGCCCTTCCCGCCTGGGCGAACTCCTGACGGAATCGCCGTCCATTGCGGTCGCGGCAGCGCGGATGGGCGGGTGGACCAAGCCATTCCAGACCGGCACCCCTGCCCTGGACCAATTCCCGATTGAGATCTGGGCCCGGCTTGTCTCCCGCCACCTGCGCGACCCGCCGACGGCCTTGCTGGCGTACGGCAGCCCGGCCGGGTATCCACCACTGCGGGTTGCCATTGCCGCCTACCTGGCGGCATCACGCGGGGTTCAGTGCACGGCAGAGCAAGTCATCATCGTCGGCGGCGGCGCCCAGAGCGGGCTGGATCTGGCGATCCGGACGCTGCTGGACCCCGGAGACTCCGCCTGGGTCGAAGATCCCGGCTACGTCGGCGCCCGGGCCGCGCTCATGGCGGCCGGCGCCGAAATCGTCCCCGTTCCGGTCGATGCCGATGGCCTCGATGTCTTCGCCGGGGAGGCGCGCGCGCCGGATGCCCGCATGGCGATCGTCACCCCCGGCCATAACTACCCGCTGGGATCGTCGATGAGCCTCCCCGGCGCCACCAGCTACTTGACTGGGCAACCCGGACCGGGGCCTGGGTGGTGGAGGACGACTACGACGGCGAGTTCCGGTACGCCGGGCGGCCGCTCGCCGCCCTCCAAAGCCTGCGCCCGGATGGACCGGTGATCTATATCGGCACCTTCTCCAAGATTCTCTTCCCGGCCCTGCGGCTCGGCTACCTGGTGGTGCCGCCGGATCTGATCCGGACCTTCATCGCGGTTCGCCTGGCGATCGACGTCACCGCCCCGACGCTGGAGCAGGTCGCCCTGACCGATTTCATCGCCGAGGGCCACTTCGCCCGCCACATCCGCCGGATGCGCACCCTCTACGCTCGCCGGGCCACCACCCTGGTCGCCGCGGCCCGGCGCGAGCTGCGCGGCCTGCTGGATGTCCAGGTGCCCGCCAGCGGCATGAACACCCTCGGGATGCTCCCGCCGGGTGTCGACGACCGCGAGGCCGCCCGCCGGGCCGCCGCCCACGACGTCACCGTGCTGCCGCTCTCCCGCTGCGCCATCGAACCGATCGAGCGGGGAGGCCTTCTCCTCGGCTTTGCCGCCCCCGATGAAGAGGCCATCCAGGCCGGCATCAGCCGCCTGGCGGATGCTTTGCGGCCGTTGGTCAATGGCTGATCGCGGTTCGACGTCGTCGGACGGATGGGGGACGGGGGCAGTGGTTCGGCGTTGTAGGGCGATTGGTGGGAAGGGGGGCCGCGTTTCCCCGTCGCCCGGGGCTCACGGCCCGGGCTCACAGTTACAGCCTCTCCGAGGCTAACGAGTCGCACACTCTAGCCTCGGAGAGGCTGTCCGGTTCAGCCCGGGCCGTGAGCCCTGACTTGTACCCACATCTCGGACCCTGAAATCGGACCGTCGAAAGATGCCCGTAACCACGGGAAAACGCCCGTACGACCGGCTTTTCCTGGACGTCAAACGCGGGGGCGATTCTGGCGGATGCCGCCGGATGTTCCCCAGTCTGCCGGCGGAATCGAAGCGGTCTTGGAGATGTGGGTACAAGTCAGGCCGTGAGCCCCGGGCGACAGGGGAAATGGTGTCTCCCTTCCCACCATTCTCCCGACGACGCCGAAACACGGCCCCCGGTCCCCCCAATTACCCTACGACACCGAAACGCGCCCCCCTTCCCACCATTCGTCCTACGGCGCCGAACTGCGCCTCCGTCCCCCAATCGTCCAACGACGCGGAAACGATGTCAGCAGAGCCAATCGCCCTACCCCTCAGGTAGCGCATCCGGCTCAGCCGGGAGGTCGGCCAGGGACTCCCGGAAGGCGATCCCGGCTGCCGCGGTCCTCGAGTTCACGCCGAGTTTGCCGAGGATGTTGGCAACGTGCTGGCGGGCCGTAGCATGGCTGATGAAGAGGGTTTCGGCGATCTCCCTGTCGGATCGCCCGCCGGCAACCAGCGCCAAGACCTCCTGCTCACGCGGGGTCAGGCCGAACGGGCGGTCGTCGCGCGAGTCCGGCGCGACCTGTCCGGCCGCGACCGACTCCGCCAGGGCGAACGCCGCGTCGAGCGGGATGGCGCGGCCGGCGTCCACGGCGGCGGCGAAGCCCGATTCGCCCAAGGCGTCCGCCGCTGCCTGTCTGGTCGCTTCGAGCTCGCTCTCCCCGGTCGATGGCCGGGAGGGTTTGTGGAAACCGACCGTCTCCCGGACCGCCGCCGCCGCGCCGAGCAGACGGGCCGCCACCTCCGTGCTCCCGGCTGCGACCGCAAGCGAGGCAAAGCCTTCCAGGCAGCCTGCCAGGTCGATGGGATCGGCCAATTCCCGCCACAGGCCGAGGGATTCGATTTGCAGCGCGCGGGCCTGGTCGAGGTTGCCCCGGAGACGAGCCGTCTCCGCCAGCAGATCGAGCTTGACCGCCAGACCGCGCTTGTATCCAAGGCGGCGGTCGAGGGCGATCGCCTCCTCGTAGAACGCCGCGGCACGCCCCGGGTCGCCCTTGGCAACGGCGACCCGCCCGAGGTTGCCCAGCACGATCGACGCACCCCGTTCGTCCCCCAGATCCCGGAGGCGCGCGATCGCTTCGCTCAGAATCTCCTCTGACCGGTCGAGTTCACCCAGCATGAGCACCGACTGGCCGATATCGGCCAGCGCGGCGGCCACGCCCTGCGCGTTGCCCAGCGCCTGGTGCGCGGCCAGGGACTCCTCATTCAGGTCGGCGCAGCGGCGATAGTCGCCCCGCTGGCCCGCTATCGCCGCCAGCCGGCCGAGGACGCGGGCTATCTCCTGCTGGTCGTCCAGGTCGCGGGCCAGCGCGAGCGCCTCCTCCCCGAGCGCCGTCGCCCGCCCAAAGTCGCCCTGGTGGGCGGCCAGGACGGCGGCTCCGCTCAGGGCCTGCGCCCTTGGCCGGGCCAGCGCGAGGAGTCCCCGACCACGCTCGGCCATGCCTTCGAGCCAGTGCCGGCCTTCGTTCATGTAGCCCCGGATGTACCAGAAGCGCGCCATCGCGGCGGCAAGCGGTAGTCCGATCTCCACCTCATCGGCCTCGGCCAACCAGTCCAAGGCAGCGCGCAGGTTGTCGTGCTCCGCCTCCAGGCGGTCCAGCCACACCTGCTGCCGTGGGCCGGCCAGGTGCGGCACGGATTGCTCGGCCAGGGCGAGGCCGTAGGCTGCCGCCGCCCGTCGGGTCGCCTCGGCCTCGCCACATGTCGCGAGTTGCTCCAGGCAAAACTCCCGGATGGTATCCAGGAGCCGGTAGCGCGGCTCCCCCCGGCGTGGCCGTCAGCCTGCACCAGGCTGTGATCGACGAGGGTGGCAACAAGGTCAAGGACGGAAGACGGGGAGACGGGGAGACGGGGAGACGGGGAGGACGGATAGGACGCTCCCCCTTCCCCCTGCCGCAGCGGGGGGAAGGGGGCCGGGGGGATAGGGGGCTCTCTTCCCGTCTCCCCGTCTTCCCGTCTCCCGTCTCTGATACCGCCTCCGCGGCCTCCAAGGTAAACCCGGCCGGAAAGACCGACAGCCGGCGCAGAAGGATCTGTTCGGGCTGGCCGAGAAGATCGTAGGACCAGGCGATGGCATCGCGCATCGTCCGCTGGCGCGGCGGCAGGTCCTGGGCACCGCCGGTCAGGACGGTCAGGCGGTGCTCCAGCCGGGTTGCCAGCGCCTCGACCGGCAGCAGCCGGATCCGGGCGGCGGCCAACTCGATCGCCAGGGGGAGGCCGTCGAGCCGCGAGCAGATGGCGGCGACCGCCGCCGCGTTCGCATCGGTCAGCGCGAAATCCGGCAACACCGACTGCGCCCGCGCCACGAACAGGGCGACCGCATCCGAGACGTGGGACGTGGGACGAGAGACGTGAGTGGAGTCTTCGTGCTCACGTCTCACGTCTCTCGTCTCACGACCCACGGAGAGGGGCGGCACCGGAAAGATCTGCTCACCGGCCACGCCCAGGACGACGCGGCTGGTCGCCAGCACCGTCAGCCGGGGGCAAGCGGCCAGGAGATCGGCCACCTGGGGGGCCGCGGCGATCAGGCGCTCGAACGTATCGAGGACGAGGAGAACCTGTCGTTCGCGCAAGGCATCGCAGAGCGCCTCCGCCTGCGACACCGTCCCCGGCTCTCCGATCTCTAACGCGCTGGCGATCGTCGATATGACGAGATCCGGAGAGACCACCGAGGCCAACGACACCCAGTAGACCTCGCCGGCATCCTCGCCAAGGGCCCCGGCGACGTGGAGGGCCAGACGCGTCTTGCCGACGCCGCCCGGGCCGGTCAGGGTTACCAGCCGGACATCGCCGTTGCGGAGCAGATCGCAGACCGCCGCGCTCTCCCGCTCGCGCCCGACGAACGACGTCAGGGGCGCCGGCAGCCCGGCCCGTCTGGCGCCAGACGGGGAGGGAGATGGACCGGCGAACGCCACCCCGCGGGCGCGGGAGCCAATCGCGGCGTCGATAGCGGCCCGCTCTTCGGCGGACAACTCCATCGCGGTGGCCAGCAACGCGATCGTGTCCCGTCGCGGCGTACGCCGCAGCCCCCGCTCCAGGTCGCTGATCGCGCGGGCGCTGAGACCGGCACGCTCGGCCAGTTCCGCCTGCGTCAGCCCACGAGCCAGGCGCAGATCGTGGAGCAGCCTGGCGACAGAGCGCTCATCGTCCATAGGGTCACCGTCCCCGACCGGCGGTTGGTCGCCGCCCCTGTCCCTCCCTGATTGCGTCGTTCCAGTCCTGCCACACCTGTGACCGATTGCGTGGGTCGGTCTTCCGGTACTGTCCGCGGACCACTATAGCCCGTGCCGGAAAGCGAATCCGCTCCCAGGCTGAGGAGCGCGACGGGGCGGCGACCTGTGGTGCGACAAGGAAGAGTGGAGCGAGCCGTTCTACACCTTCTGGGTCTGCGAAGAGCGCGGCCGCCCGGGACGAATCGACGACACCTGCTCCAACCAGACCCCGAGTTGATCGCGGGACGGCGCACGCTGGCCTGGATTATTCACGGGTACCGCGCGGGACGTGCGGCGCCGTGTTGGCATCGCCCGGGGCAAGAGGGGGCGCCGTGTTGGCTGCGCCCGGGGAAAGAGGGGGCGCCGCGTTGGCGTCGCCCGGGGCTAAAGACCCCGGGCTGACCCTCATAACCCCCCTGAAGGGGGCTGGAACGCCGGGGCTGCTGTTCGGATCTCTCCGCCTGCCGAGACGGGCGGCAGCCGGCTTCAGCCGGGTTATCGGGTTCAGCCCGGGGTCTTTAGCCCCGGGCGACGCCAACGCGGCGGCGGCGTTCCCACGGCGCCCATGAATAAACCGGGCTAGCCGAACGCCGAAACCCTGCAAATGCAGGATGCATGGCTCCAGGTGGCCGTATAGGGTGGAACGCGGGCCGTGCCACTCACCGAATCACGGCCCGAGCGACGGATGCGGCCACCGCACCCGCGAGAAAGGAGGTTCACATGATTGCGCAGCGCGATCACGCAGGCCGCACCGGTGAGAACCGACCGACAACGCAAACAAGGAGGACACGATGAAGAAGCTCATAGCGATCGCGGCGATAACCGCCGCCGTGTTGTCGATGCTCGTCGCGGGCCAGTCGTCGCCCGTGTCGGCTCATCAGGCATGTCAAGTCCACGACGAGCAGGACGGCCCTGGGAGGGGCGATCGCGCATGCGTCTCGCCGAATCACAAGGTCGTCACGGTCTGCGACGGCGAAAAGGACGGCAACCGGGTCGAGGCGTGGGTCTGGACCCCGTCGGGACCAACGGCCTACACGGACAAAGACGGCTCCAAGGGCGGATGCTCGGAGTATGAGCTTGCCCGACCGGCTCACAAGTTGGCGCTGTGCGAGAACCGCGAAGGCTGCACGAATTACATCAAAGTCTGACCGCGAGACGCCGCCTCGCAGCGGACAGACTGCCTGAGCCTCACCTCGCGCCCGCCCGAGGGTTCGGGTGGGCGCTCCCCTCTCTCCCTGCCGGGCGCCGGCATGCCGGCGCCCGGCAACGAGTCGTCAGTCAGGCGTCTGCCGCACGATTCACAGCTAACGCGGCACTAATACCTCGGGCAAGCTCATCTGTCCGATTGGACCAGGGAGCGCTGCCGCCCCGCCCCCCCGTCATCCCGAGCTTGTCGAGGGATCTCGATGGGAACGAAGCAACGATGTCGCCCCGGCCTCCGCGAAAGCGCGTCGTGCTCGCGCAGACGGCGGCCCCGTCGGACCGCCGTCCCCCTCGAGATCCCTCGACAAGCTCGGGATGACTGGGGAGTGCTGGGGCAGTCGGTTCGACACCCCAAGGCAGGCAAGTGGGCCTACACCAGGTACTAGATCTCATCGTCCTGCTGGTGCAAGGCGCGGATGTAGTTGATCTCGCCACTGTGGTAGAGGTCATGCTCGATCATCGTCCGGATGATCCAGCGGGTCTCGCGGGGCGTCCCGGAGTGATGCCCGCGCAATCGCACCAACTCATCGTCGTCCAGGGCGGCGACGCTGCGGTGCAGCCGCTCGTGACCTTCGCGTAACCACGCGATCGCCGACGGGATCGTGGCGAGCCCATCGCCGCCGGCAACAGGGGGATCGTCCCAGGTGAACTGGCCGTCTCCGAAGGCCTGGTTGTGATACATAAATTTGCAGCCGCCGACGTGGGCCACGATGTCGCGAATGGAGCGACGACCGCCTGGAGCGACCCAGAGCCAATCGGCGGGCGTGACGGAGGCCAGGTTCGTCAGCAGCGAATGCCAACGCGTTCCCTGGAACGCATCGTCCATCATGGCCACCAGTTCCGAGACGCGTTCCGCGGCCATCACGCACCCCACCTCTCAATGCCGGGCCGCGCCGGCCGCGATCAGGGCCGTGCATGCTATCACGCCCGGACCCGGCTCAACCGCGGTGTGCGAACACGCCCTCTGGCCCCACTTGCCCCTTGCCACGTGTCACGTTCTCCTCTGACGCTCATCCGAAACCCTGCAGATGCAGGATGTGACGCCCGCCGCCGCCGCCTAGCCTGATCCGTGGGTCGTGGGGCCCATCGGATCGCGGCGAACGCGAGGGACGTGTGGGCCGCGCTCACGAGAAAGGACAGGACGATGAAGAACATGATCGCCATCGTGGCGGCGACCGCGGCGGTGCTGACCATGGTCGTTGCCGGGCCGATGCCCGCGTCGGCGCACTACACCTACCTCTACCACGGCAAAGACATCGCGACGGTCTCGGAGTACCACTGGGTCGGCACCGTCTGCGACCAAGAAAAAGACGGCAACCGCGTCGTCGCCTATTACCGGCTGACGAACGGGAACACGTTCGGCGTCGTCGATAACAACGGCAGCAGAGACGGCTGCGGCACCCGCGAGTTCATCGCGCCGGCCGTCGCGTTCCAGATCTGCGAAGAGACCCGGTGCTCCGCCTGGCGCAACACCTGATCGCGCCGCGGCGCCGACGCCCGGATTTCCACAGGAGAACGAACGAGATGTATCGGTTTGTATTGACCCTCTTGCTGCTCGGCGCGTTCGTCGCCGGAGGTACCGGAGCCGCGGCACACGAGGGCCACGAAGCCACCCCGGAAGCCTCGCAGTCCGGCGGCAGCCCCACCACCGGCGATCCCGTCACCGTCGTCAACGAGCAGGGCGAGGACGTCGCCCAGATCACCGTCGAGGAGGTCATCGACCCCTTCGAAGGGCACGAAGAAGGCTACGAGCCGGAGCGCGGCACCCGCTACGTGGCGGTCCGCTTCACCATCGAAGCGACCGGCGAGGATCCCGTCCCGGTCTCGGCTTCCAACTTCTCCCTGCAGGACAGCCAGGGCTTCTGGCTGGGTTCCACGACCGTCACGCGCACGGCGGAGCAAGAATCGGACGATCCCGCGCTGGAAGACACCGAGTTGGCCCCCGGCGACTCCGCCAGCGGACTCCTCACCTTCGTCGTGTTCGAGGAGAACGCGGTCGACCAGATCATCTGGCAGCCCTCCGGCGACCGTCTGATCACCCTGGCGGACGCCGCGTAACCACCGCGGAGGACACGGAGGAAAGGAGCATTCCATGAAACGATTGATCACGACCGCCGCGATGTTCGCGGTGATCATGGGCGGGCTCATCGCGAGCCAAACCCCCGCATCGGCCGACCGGGCAACCATCAAGCACGGTCGCGACTACGCCACCACCTCGGCAGACCACTCGACGATCAAGGTTTGTGACCAGGAGAAGGACGGTCATGCCGTTGTGGCCTGGATCCTGATGGATAACAACGGCTACGAATCGGTGGAGGACATCGATGGCAGCGCGGGAGGCTGCACCTCCTACACGCTGCCGTCCCCGGCCCACGGCGTGGCGGTCTGCGAGGAAGCGGTCGGCTGCACCAGGTACTACCTTGCCTGACGCCTGAACCCGCCCCTCGACTGGAGCCTCCAGGCAACGATGCCGGGGCGGCCCAAGATGGGCCGCCCCGGCATCGTTGTTCCTCGAACCTGTATCCCGTGGCTCCTGCCCAGGTCGGTGGCTATCGCCCGATCCGGCCATGAAGCACCAGCGCCCGGCCCAGGCAGGCCAGCGCGGCCGTCGAGGCGACCGTGCGGACGATGTTCCAGGCCACCCACGGGTCCTCGAAGTCGTCCCGCGCCCCCGCCAGTAGGCTCGGATTGGCGATGGCGGCCGGATCGCCCACGTTGACAAGATCCTCGTTGAGCGGGATGTTGAACGCGATCGTGACCAGAAACGCGAGCGCGGAGAAGATCAACGCCGCGATCACCCACGCCGCCGCGTCCCGGAGCCCGGCGCGCCGCTCCAGCACGGCGGAGACCGCCGGGAAGATCAACGAGCCGAAGACGCTGAGGAAGAAGACCGGATTCTGGATCGCGTCGTCGATGTGTTGCATCGTGTCGATAAAGGTCCGGTCGTCGACATCGGCCAGCGCCGGCATCACCGAGACGGCAAAGGCGAAGTAGACCCCGGCAAGCAGTCCCACCGCGACCAGTGCCGCCCCGAGCAAGAGACCGGCACCCCGGTCTCCTGACTCCGTTCGCGGCCCGGGCGCGCCGCCTAATAAGTTCACGCTGCCTCGTACGCGCGGGCGAACTCGACGGCGAACTCCTCGAACCGCGTCGCGGTCGTGTTCGCCTCGGTGCGGCCGGCGAGCGGTTTGACCGTCTGCTCGTTGAACGCCCGGGTCATCTCGACGTAGCGGCCGACGAAGCTGGCCGACAGCCCTGCCCCCTCCAGGGCCCCGGCCATGTCGGGGTAGTCGAGGTGGACGTAGGGGAGGTCAGGCTTACCGATCCGCTCGCCCAGGATGGTGACCGCCTCCTGGTAGGAGATGTCGCGCGGGCCAAGCAACTCGCGCACGATCACGCCGTGCCAGTCGTGGGAGGCCAGAGCGGGGACAGCGGCGGCGGCCACGTCCTGGGTCGCGATCATCGGGATGGCGAGGTCCGGGATGACCGAATCCGCCACGATGCCGTCGTACTTGATCACCGGAATCTGCTCGTAGAAGTTCTCGAAGAAGGAGACGGGGCGGAGCAGGAGCAGGTTGATCCCCGCGATCTGCTTGAGCCGTTCTTCCTGTTCGTGCAGTCCAGCAAGCACGCCGTTGCCATCGGGCAGATTCGCCCCAACCGCACTGAGGGCGACGACGTGCGTCACGCCGCTGGCCCGAATCGCGGCGGCGATGGCCTCGCCCTCCTTACGCTGGCTGGCACGATAGTCGGCCGCGCGCCGGTCGGTGGGGAGCAGGGTGTAGGCCGCGTCGGCGCCCGTGAACGCCTTCGTCAGGAATGTCGGATCGCTCGTGTCGCCCGTTAGGACCTCGGCGCCGCGCTGCTCCAGATCGGCGAGGGCACTCCGGTTGCGCCCCAGCACCCGTACCAAACGTCCCGAAGCGAGCAGCGCCGCGGCGATCTTGCCGCCCGTGTTGCCGCTCGCGCCCATGACAGTGATCATGACGATGTCCTCCTAGATTCCTGGGTACGGCCGGATCTCGTTCGCCGGCCGTGCATCCATCATGGGGCGCGAATCTCGGGATGAACAATCTCATTTTGTCGACGTTTTATGATCGATCGTCCAGTTTCGCCAGACCATCCCGCCGGCATACCATCCGCACGGGTCGGCACCCTCGAACACCGGCGGACGGCAACCGGGCGCATGCCATGCGCCCCTACACGCCCGGCGGACACTGGAGATGGCACAACCCTCGTAGGGGCAGACCGATCTACCCAGCGTGTCTGCCCTCTAGGCCCGCCAACCCGGTTCGCGTCCCGCAACCGCGTCCCGATAACGAAACGCCGCGTATTCGTAGCCGGGCAGACACATCGGTCTGCCCCTACGAGGGGTTATTCCGTCTCCACACCCGATGAGGGTGATGGACAAACCACAGATGACGCGTCGTCGCCGTCCGGTGATCGTTCGTCCAGCACGGACAGGCTGGCTGGACGGGCATCATGGGCGCGGCCTAGACTCCGAGGCATGCAGACACGCGAGGCCGCGTCCAATTCCCACGATCACGTCGACCCGCTCGGGGAGGCGCTGCACGTCTTGCGGATGAGCAGCTCGTTCTATTCGAGCTGCTCTTTCACCGCGCCCTGGGGACTGGGGCTACCAGCCTTTCCCAATGCCCTCATGTTCCACATCGTGACCGGGGGCCGCCCCTGGCTCGAGGTCGACGGTGCCGCGCCGCGCCTCCTCCAGCCGGGCGATCTGGCCCTGGTTCCGCACGGCGACGGGCATCGCCTGGTCAGCGAACCGGGCCTGCCGGCAATTGATCTCTGGGATCTGCCCCGCCAGGAGCTGAGCGAGCGCTACGAGATCATCCGGATCGACGGGGGCGGGGCGCCCACCGGGATGCTGTGCGGGACGATCCAGTTCGACCACCCCGCCGCCCACCACCTCGTCGAAGTCCTCCCTCGCCTGATCGCCGTCGAGGCGGGTAACGCCCACCAGACGGACTGGATCCAGAGCACCGTCCGGTTCATGGCCGCCGAAGCCCGGGCGCTGCGCCCCGGCGGCGAGACCGTCATCACCCGCCTCGCCGACGTGCTGGTCATCCAGGCGATCCGGGCCTGGATCGAGCAGGACCCCGCCGCCCAGACCGGCTGGCTCGGCGCGCTGCGCGACCCCCAAATCGGCCGGGCGATCGCCCTGATCCACCGCGATCCCGCCCTTCCCTGGTCGGTCGCCCGCCTGGCGCACGAAGTCGCGATGTCGCGCTCGGCCTTCGCCGCCCGCTTTACCGATCTGGTCGGGGAGACCCCGATGCACTACGTCGCCCGCTGGCGGATGCAGGTCGCCGCCACCTCCCTGCGCGAGGACGGCACCACGTTGGGCGAGCTGGCGTTGCGCCTCGGCTACCACTCGGAGGCCGCCTTTAGCCGGGCATTCAAGCGGATCATCGGCGTCTCTCCGGGCGCCGTCCGGCGCGAGAAAGCCGCTCCCCTGGGCACGCCGGTTCAATCTGCATAGCCTGGCAACAAAAAGAGGCCGGGTCCGCGGCGCGTCGCGGACCCGGCCTCTGAGGAGGTATCTGGGTTAGGAACCGGCGCCCACAAGCTCCGGCTTGGCCGCAGCATCCGCCTCGGACGAAACGTCCGGCAGGTTCTCGAGGACGACGATCGGGCGAATCTCGACGGTGCCGAACTTGGCTCCTGGGATCTGCCCGGCGATGTCGATCGCCGTCTCGAGATCCGGGGCGTCGATCAGGTAGTAGCCGCCAAGCTGCTCCCGCGTCTCGGCGAAGGGCCCGTCGGTGACGAACCGCTTGCCGTCGCGGACGCGGACGCTGGTCGCGGTGGAGACGCTCTGCAGGGGGGAGGCACCCATGTAGTACCCCTTCGCCTTGAGTGAGTGTGCGAGTTGGCGCGACTCGCCGTAGCACGCCTCGCGCTCCGGCTGGCTCAGGGCGCCCTCATTTCCGTAGATCAGCATCATGTACTTCATGGGATTTGACCTCACCCCCTACCCCCTCTCCACTCTGGTGGAGAGGGGCCTTCTCGGACGTCGTCTCCAGGTATAACCCACCCGGCCACCGATCTGTTTAACGAGGGGGACAAGGCTCACGCCTTGAGGGGGACAGCCCTGCGGGCTGTGGGGGAGAGGAGAACGACGGACACTCCCCCTCCGTCTCCCCCTCACGGCGATAGCCGTGTCCCCCACAAAGCGTCAGCTTTGTCCCCCTCAGCGCCACAGCGCTGTCCCCTCCGTCTACCCTCCCGCCATCGCCCCGATGATCATGAACGGCTCCGCGCCGCTCACGACGGCCGGGGGAAGCGGGTCGTCCGGGGAGTCGTGCGACAGGTCCTCCTGGCAGGCGAAGAAGCGCACGAGCGGGCGACGGTGCTGGGTCGTCGTGTCCCGGATGGTGCCACGCAGCATCGGGTAGGTCGTCTCGAGGGCATCGAGGATCGCGCGCTGGGTCACGGGACCCTCGATCTGGACTTCGACTTCGCGGCCGGTCCGCGCCAGATTTCGCAGGTGGGCCGGCAGAATCACGCGGATCATGGCAGCGTCTGCACCTCAACCGAGAGGACGGCCGGCAGGTCGCGCACGATCGGCTCCCAGGTGTCGCCCGCATCCTTCGATCCGTAGACCTGGCCGCCGGTCGTGCCGAAGTAGACCCCGCAGGAATCGAGCGAATCGACCGCCATCGCGTCGCGCAGGATGTTGACGTAGCAGTCCTGCTGCGGCAGCCCCTTCGTCAACGGCTCCCACTCATTCCCGCCGGTGCGGGAGCGGTAGACCCGCAGCTTGCCTTCTGGGGGGAAGTGCTCGGAGTCACTCTTGATCGGGACCACGTAGACCGTCTCCGGCTCGTGGGCGTGGACGGAGATCGGGAAGCCGAAGTCGCTGGGCAGGTTGCCGCTGACCTCGTACCAGTTCTCGCCGGCGTCATCGGTCCGCATCACGTCCCAGTGCTTCTGCATGAAGACGGTATTGGGCCGGGAGGGGTGCATGGCGAGGTTGTGGACGCAGTGGCCAACTTCGGCGTCCGGGTCCGGCAACTCGTAGGGGGATTTTAGGCCGTTGTTGATCGGGCGCCAGGTCTGGCCGCCGTCGTCGGTGCGGAAGGCGCCCGCCGCCGAAATGGCGACGTAGATGCGGTCCGGGTTGTTGGGATCGAGGATGATGGTGTGGAGGCAGAGGCCGCCCGCCCCCGGCTGCCAGAGGTGGCCCTTGGTGTGGCGCAGGGCCGGCAACTCGGCCCAAGTCTTCCCGGCATCGGTCGACTTGAACAGGGCCGCGTCCTCGACCCCGGCGTAGACCGTGTCGGCGTCGGAGAGCGACGGCTCCAGGTGCCAGACCCTCGCAAACGCCCAGGGGTGCTGGGTGCCGTCGTACCACTGATGGGTGCCTGTCTCGCCCTCGTAGGCAAATTCGTTGCCGATCGGCTCCCAGGTCTTGCCGCCGTCGTCGGAGCGTTGCATCGTCTGGCCAAACCAACCGCTCGTCTGGGAGGCATAGATCCGGTTGGGGTCCACGGGCGAGCCGTGGAGGTGATACATCTCCCAGCCCCCGAACTGGGGCTCGCTGATCTCCCACTTGTCGCGTTTGCCATCCGCCGTCAGGATGAACGCGCCCTTCTTCGTACCAACGAGAACCCGCACTCCGCTCATCGCATGCTCCTCTGATCGGGTGACTCCGAACGTCTCAGGCGCCATGGAAGGGTGTACGTACACAGTACTACTGTTCGGATCGGCGCGCAAGGGGCTCGGGTGAAATCGGGCGGGACGAGGCTGTGGGATTGTTCGCGGTCCGGTGACCGCGACCGGACGAACAGCGCTGCCTGAACATCATATCAGAACATCTGTTCTTTTCATAGAGGGGTGGCCGCGTCGGGTGTGCCCCACGGTTTTACGCCCGCCGTTCGTCGTCGTCGGGGAGGGTCCCGTGCCCTCCCATCGTCCGCAGGACGATACCGGGGCCGCGCGTCAACGGGTATGCCCTCCCGCGTCGGGCATCGGGAGGGCACGAGACCCTCCCCTACGACGGACGGGCGACCGACCTCGTCACCATGCACAACGATGGGGCACACCCGGCCGCGTCGCCCCGTCGCCCGGGGCTTGCGGCCCAGGGTTGACCCAAGGTTGGCCCAGGGTTGACCCAAGGTTGGCCCAGGCTGAACCGGACAGCCTCTCCGAAGCTAAGGACACCGTTCATCGTGGGGATGGCATCGCCTTTGTAGGGGCGGACCAATGTGTCTGCCCTCCTCGCCCGCCAACCGGCGCGCCTTGGAGAACGGCGTCCCGATGCCGAAACACCGCGTATCCGAGGCCGGGCAGACACATTGGTCCGCCCCTACAAGGCGTCGTGTCGTGACCAAGTCGCACCGCCCCGGCGCCCCCGATCACGCCTTCTTCGGATCGGCGGCAAAGGAAAGTCCCCGCTCCGCCAGCGCCTCGCCCAGGATGCGGACGGCTCTGGGGCCGACGCCGTGGAGCGCGAGGAGGTCGCGTTCGCTCATCATCGCCACCTGCTCGAGACGAGCGTAGCCGATGTGAGCCAGTGCGCGCGTTGCCGGTTGGCCGATCTTGGGGAGGTCGCTCTCGTGCGGTTCGGCCGTGGATGTCATCTCATCTCCTCCTTCCCGCCTTCCCGCCTACCCGTCTCCGTCCCGGGCCACCCGGTGCAGCCATTCGCCCAGCAGCGCCGTGGTCAGGCCGACCTGCTCGTGGGGCAGACCGTGGCCGGCGCCGTCCAGCACGGCGTATGTCGCACGCGGGTAGTGCGGCAGCACCTCCCATCCCTGGGCATAGCCGGTGAACGAGTCCTGGCGGCCGGTGAGGATCAGCGTGGGCTTCGCAAAGGGTTCGCCGCTCTCCGGCGATTCGGCCAGGAAGAAATCCTTGTAGATCCGCTCCAATGCGGCCTTATCGGCGGCGGCGATCCCGGGTCCTTCACGCTCGGCGAAGAGGCGCAGCGTCTCCGGCGTCTGGATCACCAGGTAGCCTGGATACTCGGCCTCCAGGGCAGGCTCCAGGAGGCCGTCGAGGTCGCCGGACCGGTGGAGCACGACGTGGGCGGGCAGCTCCGCGCCGCCGTCTTGCTTGCCTTTGTGGCCCATCGGGTTGATCACCGCCAGGCCCAGCACCTGCTCCGGCCGGCGGTTGACGACCGCCCGGGCCAGGTACCCGCCGTGCGAGTGCCCGGCGACCAGGAAGGGTTCGGCCCCGATCACCCCATCGATGAAAGCCAGGATCACCTCCAGCATGTCCGCGGTCGAGGCGATCTGCTCCGGGGCCGGGGTGCGCCCCATCCCGGGCGAATCGACGTAGATCCGGCGGTATCCCGGCTGGCTCGCAAAGACCGGCTCCAGGACCGCCGTCATGTAGTGGTGATCGACCCCCCAACCGTGCAGCGCCACCATCAGGATGCCGGCGCCGTATTCGACATAATGAACCGGAATCCCATTCGCCTCGTAGAACCGGTACGGGATCGTCCCCTCCGGCGCGGGCGTCGAGGATTCCGCGTACGTCTGTCCTGTCGCGACCGCTGTCACGTACTCAACCTCCTCGCACCGACACGAACCACCGCTACGCGGCCACCGGCATCGGCGCGTCCAGAAACTCGGTGATCATCGAGGTCAGCCAGTCCACCCGCTCCAGCATGCCGACGTGGGTCGTCCCCGGAAGCACCGCCAGCCGGGAGGCCGGCAGCCCGTACAGGTCGCCGAAGACGCCCCCACCGCGCAGCTCGAACTCCCGGGCAATCTGGGAGATGAAGACGCCTTCCGCGTCGCCGACGATGATCAGCGTCGGCGCCTCCACCCCCTTGATCAGGTCATCCGCCCAGGTGTATGGCTCCTTGGCGGTCTCTTTGATCTTCTCGACCAGCTTCGCGAAGCCGTTCGGGTCGGGGTTGATCTCCTGGTAGGTCGCCTTCCATGGCACAGCGTCGAACATCTCCGGCGTCAGGCTGGCCAGGGCCGGGTGGTACTCGGGGGCCATCGCCCCGGCGGCGGTGCTGGTCGAGATCGAGATCGGGATCAGCTTGCGGACCAGCGCCGGGTGGCGGAAGGCGAGCTGCCAGGCGACCCCTCCCCCCAGGCTGTAGCCGGCGACGTCGGCCCGCTCGACCCCGAGGTGGCGCAGCAGCGCCGCGGTGTCGTCGGCCATCAACTCGTAGGTCATCGGGCGGTCGATGTCGCCCGTGTGGCCGTGGGCCTGCATCTCCGGCACGATCACCTGGCGGGATGCCGCCAGGGCGGGGAGCAGCGGCCCCCAGGTTCCGGCCATCATGAAGGCGCCGTGGATCAAGAGGAGTGGCACGCCATCGCCCTTCTCCCTATGGATCTCGTAGTACATCTGGAGGCCATTCGCCGGGGCATACCCCGTCTCTTTGGCCTGGGTACTGGCGGTCACGAACACGCTCCTTTCGATCGCTTAGACGTGAGACGTGAATCGTGAGTCGTGAGTAAGCACTGTCATCCTGAGCCTGCGAAGGATCTTGGCGCTTTAGCTCGTTCCAAGCCGTGACGCCGCGGTCGGGGACAAGGGCCGTAAACGGCCAAGATCCTTCGCTCCGCTCAGGATGACGGGGGTTGCTCGGCGCTCGGCTCTTTTCTCGCCACTCACGTCTCACGTCTCACGTCTCACGTCTCAGAACGTCGGCGCCGGGATCGGCTCCGGCGCGTCCAGGAAGGACGAGATCACCGGCAACAGCCACTCGTGCCGGTCCAGCATCCCGATCCCGAAGGGGATGAAGTGGGTCGTGCCGGGCAGGACCGCCAGCCGGGCCTTGGAGATCCCGGCCATGTCGCCCATCGCGCCGCCCCCCAGGAGACGGTACATCGCCACGGCGTGCTCGACGGTGCTGGCGTCGGAGTCGCCCATCACGATCAGCGCCGGCGCGGTGATCTTCGGGATGTCTGCGTCCCAGGCGAAGTCGGTCGAGTCCAGCTTGACCAGCTTCTCGACCAGCGTCGGGAAGTCGTCTGGGTTCGGCGCGATCTCCTTGTAGATCGTCTCGAACGGGCTGCCGGCGAAGGCTTCGGTAGGTCAACGTCGGCAGCATCGCGGTCAGCTCGGGCTGCATGCCGTCGTAGCGGTACCCACCCGAGATCGGCACCATCGTTCGCGTCAGTTCGGGATGGCGGATAGCGACCTGGATGGCCGTCGACGCACCCATGCTGAACCCGACGATATCGGCCTGCTCGATCCCCAGGTGGTTCAGCAGGGCGGCGCTGTCGTCGGCCATCCCCTCGTACGTGATCGGCCGGTCGACATCGGCGGTGCGGCCGTGGCCCTGGAGATCGGGGACGATCACCTGGCGGGCCGCTACCAGCCCGGGCAGCAAGGGGCCGAACTGACCGGTCGACATGTACGCCCCGTGCAGGAGCAAGATGGGCGGCGCGTCCGTCGCCTCGCCGTGGATCTCGTAGTACATGTTGAGGCCGTTCGCCGGGGCGTAACCGGTCGATGTGGGCCTACCTTGCGTGCTGGTGGCTGCGGGAGTCGCGGCGTCGGTCATTGTTCCTCCTGTCGCATCGGGTGTACTCCCCGAATCGGATTGGGCCTTGGCCCGCAAGGGAACCGCCACGGCCGTGGCGGCGGCGGCAACGCGAGTCAGAAAAGTTCGGCGGAACATCTCTCTAAGCCCCTCGACCGGAACGCCCATGGACGAACCGGATCGGATTCGACCCAAGACATACTCGTTGCGGACGTGAGACGTGAGACGTGAGAACGGACCTCACCCCCTACCCCCTCTCCTCTGCGGAGGAGAGGGGCGTCAGGCAGCGCCGTTTCCGGGACGGAGACGGTTCTCCCCCTTCCCCCTGCCCTTCCTTAGTGCAGCGGGGGGAAGGGGGCCTTCTCGCCCGGCGCCAGCTTCGTCAGCATCCCGACGATCACCGCGGCGGCGACCAGGTGCATCACGACCAGCACGGCAACCTGCCCGTTGGAGGAGCCCTCGACGCCGGGGATGTAGGTGAAATCCGGGATCGTGGCGACGACCAGGACGACCGCCGAGATCGCGTGGAAGACCCGGACCGGGTTGGCGGTCCAGCGCAGCAGCGCCCCATAGAGGAGGACGGCGACGATGGCGGCGGTCAGGGTGAAGGAGACGGTACCGCCGAGGGTGCTGAGGACGACGAAGTCGGGGTTGTAGCCAACGATGGCGTCGCCGACAACGTAGACCGCGATGTTGGCCAGGGTGGCGGCGGCGACGGTGGCCAGGGCGATCTTGGCGTACCGGCCCTTGCTCAGCCACGTGCCTTCGGCGTGAGACCGCGGGAAACCAACTGATTCGGAAACGGCAATGGTGGACATCTCAAACTCCCCTCTCGGTTGGTGTGATCCGGCGATTTGCCGTCTTCATCACATAGTCGTTTGGGGTTCGAGCAATTCGACAACCGCGCTCGGTCGTGTTGCCGGGATCGTTGCCATGCCGGCTGTTTCGGGCATTGCACGCAGCGATTTCGATCAATGGGGCGGAACCGGATGGCGGCCGGCGGCGAAATTCCCGGCCACGCCAACCGCATCGCGTGCCGCCTCCCTTTGCCTACAGTTCCGCCAATCGCCCCTCAAGGAAACGCCGTTCCGGCTCCTGGCGTGTTACGGACAGGGCCAGGTCGTAGGCGGCCCGGGCGGCGTGGGCCGGGTGATCGCGCCCGGTTTAGCCCGAGCGGAACGGGTTCTCGACCCGCAGCCGCCCGTCGAAGACCTGCCCGTGCTGCAGATTCTCGGTCAGCAACCGCGTCGCGCCGGCGACGAGGGCGGTCTCGACCACGAGCGCATCCCAGAAGGAGATGCTCGCCGCCTCGACCCGATCCGTGGCCGCAAGGATCAGCGGCACGTCGACCTGGACCACCCGATACAGAGCGGCATCTCGTACGATCTCGTTGATTCGGTTCGAACCAAAACGTAGCTCGAACTTTCGCCGCAGGGTGACGTACAACTCCTGCAGGATCTGTGTGCTTACGACGATTTCGCCGGACGCGATGAGATCGGCGACACGACGTCCGGCGGTCACTTGCTTCTCCGGATCTTGCGTGTCGAATGAATAGACGAGGATGTTCGTGTCGACAAACGTCGGCATCAAGAATCAGACCAGTCGTGGTCGCTTCGATCGTACAGATCCTCACGCGTCCAGGTGATGCCGCCGCTTCGCACGCCGGCTTCCCTGGCCATAGCGACGTGCCGCTCGAATCTTTCCAACAGGTTATTCCGTTTCGCCTCGTCCATGGGGTCGAACACGAAGGGCGTCCGCTCCGTCGCGGTGGCGGGTTCGTCCGACGCGACCTCCTCCTCTCGTGACCGGCCATTGGCTGGCTCGCTTGCGTAAACAGCCAAATACTCGCCGAGCACCTTGTTGACCGAGGTTCCCTGCTCGATCGCCTTGATCCGCGCCCGTTTCAGCGTCTCGGGGTCGACCGTTATCGTCAGGTTGGCCATGATCCCTCCTCGTGGAACACGGGATCAGTGTAGCACTGAGCTTCGGCGACCTCAGCGGCTCGCGGCCTCGATCTCCGCCAGCCGTCTCTCAAGAAACCGCCGCTCCGGCTCCTGCCGAGTTAAGGAGAGCGCCAACTCGTACGCCGCCCGGGCCTCGTCCTTCTGGCCCAGGCGGCGATAGAAATCGGCCCGGGCGGCGTGGGCCAGGTGGTAGTTCGCCAGATCGCCGCCGGCCAGAATCTCGTCGATCAGGGCCAGACCGGCCGCCGGACCGTCGCGCATCGCCACCGCGACCGCCCGGTTCAATTCCACCACCGGCGAGGGCGTGATCTGGAGCAGAAGGTCATAGAGGCTGACGATCTGGGCCCAGTCGGTCTCTTCCGGCGTGGCGGCCTCGGCGTGGACCGCCGAGATCGCCGCCTGGAGGGTGTACGGCCCGAAGCGGCCCGATTCCAGCACCCGCTCCGTCAGGCGGGTGCCCTCCGCGATCAGATCCCGGTTCCAGCGGCTCCGGTCCTGGTCCTCGAGCAGGATCAGATCGCCCTCCGGGGTTGCGCGGGCCGCCCGCCGCGATTCGTGCAGCAGCATCAGGGCCAGCAGGCCGACCGGCTCCGGCTCCGGCAGCAGTTCCACCAGCAGCCGGGCCAGCCGGATTGCCTCGCCGGAGAGATCGGCCCGGGTGACCTCTTCCCCGGCCGAGGCCGAATAGCCCTCGTTGAAGACCAGGTAGATCACCTGGAGGACCGTCTCCAGCCGCTCCGGCAATTCCGCCCGGGCGGGCACCTGGTAGGGGATGGCGGCGTCCCGGATCTTCGCCTTGGCCCGCACGATCCGCTGGGCCAGGGTCGAGGGCGCGGTCAGGAAGGCGCGGGCGATCTCCTCGGTGGTGAGGCCGCAGACCTCGCGCAGGGTGAGGGCGACCCGCGCCTCCGGGGCGAGGGCCGGATGGCAACAGGTAAAGACCAGGCGCAGGCGGTCGTCCTCGATATCCTCGTCGTTGCCGGCGACGAAGTCCTCGACCCCGGCGTCGATCTCCTGGGCCAAGATGCCGAGGGAGGCATCGAACCGGGCCCGTCGCCGGATCGTGTCGATCGCCTTGAACCGCCCCGCCGAGACCAGCCAGGCGCGCGGGTTCGCCGGCACGCCCTCCTGGGGCCACTGCCGCAGGGCGGCGGCAAACGCGTCGTGCAGGGCGTCTTCCGCCAGATCGAAGTCGCCGATCAGGCGGACAAGCGTCGCGAAGACGCGCCGCGATTCCTCCCGGTAGATATCGTCCACCAACAGGCGCATACGGGCGTCGTCGGGACCTGCGGGGCGTTGATGGTCGGTAGCGGTCATGGGTGTCGGCCCCTCGTGTCGGCGTTGGATGCGGGTGGCGAGTTTGCGGGGCTGGCGGGGACGGGAGACTTCCGGGACCGTCGCCGTCGTCGTCATGGTGGGATCGTACTCCTCCAACTATCCAGGTGCGCCGGCGGCGCCGGCCGCCCCGCCACCCATCCATCGCCCGTCGGTGTGCTCAGTCAGCGATCTGCCCCGATACGCCAGCCGGCTGCCCAAAGCGGAGTGCGCTGCGCGCCCTGGCCTTGGCCGCCTCGTCATCCCGGTTTTTCGGGGAGGTATTGCCCGGCTCGAGCGAGGCCAGCAGCCGGGCGGAAACCGCCGCGATCTCGTCGATCGCGGCGTTGAACGCGGCCTCGTTGGCCCGGGATGGGGCCGTAAACCCGCTGATCTTGCGGACGTATTGCAGGGCCGCGGCCCGGATCTCGTCGCCGGTGGCGGGCGGCTCGAAATTGAACAGCGGCTTGATGTTGCGGCACATGGCGCTACCTCTCGCCCGGCGCGACGGACGCCTCGCGGGCACGTTGCTCGAGCAGGAAGGACGGGTCGAACGAGATCCGCTTCAGGATGGACGACGACTCGTCCAGCACCCGCCACACGGGCGGGAGGCCGGCCAGCGGCGCGCCGCTGGCGTACGCCTCGCGGGCGGCCTCGGCGGCAACCAGCACGCCCTTGGCGGTCGTGATGGGGCAGGTGATCGCGGCGCCATGGGCGGAGGACAACTCCGCCCGCAGCTCTGGCAGGGTGCGAGTTTCGCCGGCGGGGATCGCCCGGATCGCGATCTCTACGGTGCGGCCGTTGGGGTAGAGCATGAGCTGACCGGCCGTGATGTTCTTAAAGCGGCCCTCGCGCACGGGCCGGAGCTCCGTCGGCGGGAAATCGAGGCGCTCGTTCCAGGTCAACGCGTCGGCCATGGATTCCTCCGGTTCGCGGTCCCCCGGGCTCGGTGTCAGCGCGCCGAGCAGGTGACGGTTTGGCACACGTAGCATACCGCACATGAACGTACAGGACAAGTGTTCGGATTTCTCCGCCACGATGATTTAACGGCGGCCCTCTCCCGGTGTCAGACGTACGGCGCGGTTTGGAGACGGGATAACCCTCGTAGGGGCAGACCGATCTACCCAGCGTGTCTGCCCTCCTCGCCCGCCAACCCGGTCCGCGACATGCAACCGCGTATCGATGGCGAAACGCCGCGTCTGCGAAGCCGGGCAGACAAACCGGTCTGCCCCTACAACGGAAACCCCGTCTCCGATGTCCGCCCGGCCTGTAGGGGCGCATGGCATGCGCCCCGTGGGTGCAGCAAGGTGGATGGAGAGGGGACGGCGGTACCCGAAAGGGACCCGGCGGTTGGCAGCAGGGCGCATGCCATGCGCCCCTACCGGCCCGTCCCGGCAATCCGCGGCGTGGCGAGATGGAGCCGTTGGTTCAGCCGGCCACCGCCGCCCCGGCATCCGCCGCCCTTCGCTCGATCCCGCGCAGCTCCTGGCTGAAGCGCATGCCCAGGCTGATCGCGACGTAGACGGTAGCGATCGTGAGGAGGCTGGCCCGCATCCCCACCAGGTCGAGGAGGACGCCGCCCGCAAGGAGACCGACCGGGATCGCCATGTAGGCCAGGGCCTGGAGGGCGCCGAAGACCCGGCCGCGCATCTCCGCCGGTACCCGCTCCTGGGCGACCGTCATGATGATCGGATTGATCGGCCCCGATGCCAGCCCGGTAATCCCCATCAGCACCATCCCCAGCCACAGCGGCGGGGCGGCGGCCAGCCCGAACATGGGCAACCCGACGACCAGGAATCCGTTGACGAAGATCGGCCACCGGGGCAGGCGATACCCGATCGCCCCGTAGACTACCGCCCCGACCACCGACCCCGCCCCGAGCGAGCCGAAGAGCAATCCCAGGGCACTGGCCTCGCCGTAAGCTTCCTCGGCGTAAACCGGCAGCATGATCCCCCAGACCGGCGCCTCCACCAGGTTGAGCACCGAGACCAGCGCCACCAACCGCCACAGCACCGGATCACGCCGCACAAAAGCGATCCCCGCCCGGACATCGCCCAGGTAACCGCCCGCCCCGTCCTCAGTCCCGGAGGGACTTCCGTCACTCAGCCCGCTGGGTAGGGGACTTCGAGTCCCGGGCGGCTCCGGAGACGGGCCAACCTCTTGGACGAGCGCTTCCGGCCCCACCGGCCGCATCATCCGGCGTCGCCAACCGCAGGATCAGCGCCGCCGAAACGAGAAACGTCACCGCGTCGACCCAGAGCACGTTCGCCGCGCCAATCAACCCGATCAGCGCGCCGGAGAGGACCGGCCCGACCATCGACGAGCCGCGCTGGATCGTCTGGAAGGCCGAGTTGGCCCGCTCCAGCGGCATCCCGGCCTCACCCGCGACGTCGGGAAGCAGGCTCATCCTGGCCGTGTTCCCCGGCGCGTCCAGCAGCGCCCCGAGGAAGACGAGCGCCAGCAGCGTCCACAGGTTCAACCCGATCGTCATGTGCAGAACCGGGATCAGGGCGACCGCGCCCGCGCTGAGCAGGTCGGAGATGACGCTCGTGCGGGCATGGCCCAATCTGTCCACCACGGCGCCCCCGAAGAAGGCCGCCAGGACGATCGGGACGAAGGTAAAGACCCCCACCAACCCGACGTCGACCGCGCTGCCGCCGCTGGTCAGCACGAACCAGGGGATCGCCAGATTGGTGATCTGGTTGCCGATCATCGAGACGGCGTTTGCCAAGAAAAGGGTGTAGAGCGGCCGCCTCCGGCGGGCCTGGTCCGGCGCGGCCTGGATCAGCGTCGCCATCAGGCCGTTCCCACGCCTTCAACCATTCGCCGCCGGGTCCGGGTTGCGTCGAGCGTGCCCAGGGCGGGCGCCAGCCAGATGAGGAGGGGCACAATGCCGTTCAAGACGGCCATCGCGATCAGCGCCTCGCGCAACCCGGCCACCTGCAGGAGCACGCCGTAGGCGAGCAGCCCGACCGAGCGAGCGACGTAGCTCAAGGAGAGGCCCGCGCCCAGCACCCGGCCGCGCAACTCCTCCGGCACCCGCTCGTGCATGATGGTCATCCAGATCGGGTTGACCGGTTCGAGGAAGAGCGCGTTGATCACGACCGCCGCCACGATCACCTCGAGCGGGGGCATCGCCACGAGCACCCAGAGGGTCAGAACCCGGACGGTGAACCCGACCAGGATCGTCGGCCGCCGGGGCAGCCGTTCTCCCCAGACGAAGAAGAGCGCGTTCCCGATCAGCGACCCGGCCGCCAGCGCCCCGAAAATGACGCCCAGATCGACGGCGCTTCCGTAGACCCTGTCCGCGTAGACCGGGAAGACGACGCTCCAGAGTGGCTCCGCCAGCAGGCTGCCGAGGGCAGAGATGACGATGAGGGTGGAGATGGCGCCATCGTTGCGGATGAACCCGAACCCCTCCCGTACCTCGCCCAGGTACCTCGTCACCTGGGCCCCGGCGCCGCGCCTGGCTGGGGTCGCCGCCGGGTCGCTCGGAGCGCTCACGCGCGGCACGATCCGGGCCGGAATCCCGCCCGCGATCAGGCCGGCCGAAAGCAGGAAGGTCGCCGCGTCGATCCAGAGCACCGGCGCCGGCCCCAGGGCGGCGATCAGCACCCCGGCCAGCAGCGGGCCGATCAGCCCGGCCGTCCGGTTGACCATCATCGCGCCGGTGTTGGCCCGCTCCAGGCTGACCGCGCCCAGCTCGGCCACCGTCGCGTACATGTTCCGGCGGGCCGTCCAGCCGGGGATATCGAGCAGGGCGCCGAGGAAGACCAACACCAGGATGTGCCAGTACGCCAACCCGATCGTGTGGTGCAGCGTCGGGATCATCGCCACCGTCACGGCGCTGGCCAGATCCCCGATGATGCTGGTCCGCTTCGGCCCCAACCTGTCCACCACGGCCCCGCCCAGAATCCCGGCGACGACCACCGCAACCGCCTCCGTCGCGGCGGTAACCCCCGTCAGGGCGGCGCTGCCGGTGGTCTCCAGGACGTACCAGGGGATCGCCACCCAGGTGAGCATATTGCCGGCCTGGGAGATGAGGTCGGCGCCAAGGAGGGCGCCCAGCGGCCGCCGCGACCGCCCATTTGCGCCGGGATGGCCGTATCCGTGTCCGTTCCGGGCGGCGACGGCGGCGGTCGACATAGCGGCGGTCCTTTCCAACGGTGCGGGCATCACCAGGCCGCGATGCGCACGGCGAAGCCCGGGCGTGGCGGCCAGGGCCGTCCGCGCCGCAACCTCAATCCGTGTTCTGGCGTGGGAAAAAGCCGGTAAGAATGGGGGAACCAGACCAGGAGCACATCGCTCCGGTCAAACAATGGGGATGGTCTCCCCGTCGATCAACAATCTACACCCGGACTTGCTCTTTGTCAATCATCAGTTCAATAAAATCAATATCTGACCTTGATTCCAATTCAGACGGGGGTACGAATTGCCCGGCAGGTGGTCGCATCGGGTCACGGCTGTTCGCTCTCGTCTGGTTCGGGCGGATCAGGATACGCTGCTTGCAAGATTTTCAGAACGATCCTCCCAATGGCCATATATAACCATGGCGGTGTCAAGCACTTCCCCGCGAATCACTGGGTTGAGCCCTCGCTTCGAAACGAGATCCACCTCGCGGCCGAGTAGCGCCGCGAGTTCTCGCTGGAGTGCGGCGAATTCAAGCAAGCCGATGCCTGCGTGTGGGTCAAAGAGGACGAGGAAGTCAAGATCACTATCCGTGCGAAAGGTGTCCTTCACCGCGGAACCGAACAGGGAGAGTTCCTGGACGTGGTACTTGCGGCAGAGCGCCGCAATCTTTGCCATTGGCAGGTCGACGGTGAGGGTTGCCATCGTGGGTCTCCTGATCCAGGAATGTTGGCCAGCGGGTTACGAATACGTCCTTGAGTACGCGAATCTGTCAGGCCGGTGTCGCATTCAAACAACGTACGGGCTGCCCGCCCGAGAGGGCAACCCGCTCGCCAGAGCCGGTTCCAGCCGGGCCGCCAATCGCAACAGATCAACCTCCGCGTACGGCCGTCCGACGAGTTGGACCCCGATCGGCAACCCCTCCGCCGTGCCTCCACCAGGAATGGAGATCGCCGGTTGACCGGTGAGGTTGAACGGCCCGGTGAACCGCAACCCGAGAAGCATCTCCTCGTCCGAGACGGTTTTCGGCTCCTCTCCTGGCTCGCCGGAGGCGATCAGGTAGGACGGCTCGGCGGAGACGGGCAGGAGCAGGATGTCGATCTCCTGGAAGAGGGCGCGGTAGGCCGCGGTGATCACCGAACGCACCCTGGCCGCCCGCAGGTAAACGGTCGCCGGCAGGAATGAGCCGATCTCCAGGCGCTCCCGGGTGCCCGGGGCGTACTTTTCCGGCTGGGAGCGCAGCCAGGGCAGGTGGTAGGTACTCGCCTCGGCGTAGATCATCGCCTCCAGGGCGCGGCAAGCCTGCATCGGGTGGGGCATCGCCACCCACCGGACCTCGCAGCCCAGATCGCGGGCGATCGCCGCCGCGTTGTCGATCGTCCGGCGGACCTCCGGCGTGACGCCATCGCCCTCCGCCGGCCCGACCACCCCGACGACCCACGGGCGCTCATCACCCGCCGCCACCGCCGCCGCGTAGCCGCCCTCCCCGGAAAGATTACCGACAAGGGTGTCGAGCAGGATGGCGCTATCGAGCACGGTTCGGGTCATCGGCCCGACGTGATCCAGTGACCATGAGAGAGGAAGGACACCGTCGCGGCTGACCAGGTCGTAGGTGGGCTTCAGCCCGACGATACCGCAGTAGGCCGCCGGGTCCCGGATCGACCCGCCCGTGTCCGACCCGACCGAGCCGTACCCCAACCCGGCCGCGACCGCCGCCGCCGAGCCGCTGCTCGACCCCGAGGTGGCATAGGGCAGGTTCCACGGGTTGTGGGTCGGGCCGAACGAGGGGTGGACCTCGCCGTAGGCGAACTCCAGCATGTTGGTCTTGCCGACGCTCACCGCCCCGGCCGCCCGCAGGTGACCCACGAGGGCCGCATCCCGCTCCGGCACGAACTCGGCCAGCACGTCGGAGGCCCCGGTGGTCCGCACCCCCTTCGTAAAGAGCAGATCCTTTAGCGAGATCGGCACCCCATGCAGCGGCCCGATCCGCTCCCCCCGGCCGATGACGGCGTCCGCCGCCCGGGCCTCGGCCAGGGCCGCGTCCGCCGTGACGGTCACGAAGGCGTTGAGATCGGGATCGAGCCGCTCGATTCGCTCCAGCACCGCAGTCGTCGTCTCGACGGAGGAGACTTCCCGCCGCCCGATGAGCTCCCCGATCTCGCCCAGGGAACGGCCGCACAGCTCAGCGCTCACCGGTCACCTCGTTCTGGCCAGACTGGGCTGAATCTTGTCGTTGCGCCCCAGGCATCGGCCGTGTCTGGCTCCAGCTCCCACGCCTCCATGGCTTCCATCTTAGCCAACTCCGCCAGCAGGGATTCGAGCTTAGGACGGATGATGGTCCAGCGTTCGGGGGTGAGGGGGAGGTCGGCGAGGGGTGGGGTTGATTTCTGAGTGTTCTTCACGGTACGCCGTCCTGGCTTCGCCCGGGGCTAAAGACCCCGGGCTGAGCAAGATAAGCCCCCTAAAGCGGGGCTGCTACGGGTTTTCGAGATCCTCGAAGGTGGGCCAGAGGTCGCGGGCGGCGTGGCGTTGGCGCTGGTTCGTCACGTAGTCCACCACATCCGGGAGGTTCTTCTCGGTGAAGGAGAAGACACCATACTCGGACTGCCAGGCGAAGGGAACCGACCGTGCCGTCTTCGGGGTATTTGCGGCGTGGGCCGACGCGCCTTTGAGACGACCAATGAGCGTGGCGAGCGCGATGCTCGGCGGGACAGACGACGCGACATGCACGTGATCCGGCATCGTCCCGATCGCGTGGAGAATGACCTTCTCACTCCAGGACGTCGTCTGAATCGATACCCGAATCACCGCCTCGTTCGCCTCATCGATCAACGGCTCCCGCCCCTTCGTCGCCCACACGATGTGATAAAACAACCGCCACTTCGGCACTCCCCACCTCCCCCCCGCCCCAGCAGCCCCCTTCAGGGGGGTTATCACATTCAGCCCGGGGTCTTTAGCCCCGGGCGACGCCAAGACGGCGTTTGGCCTAGGACCGTACCCTACCAAATCGGAAGGCAAACCCCATGACCGCCAACCAAACACCCAACCTCGAACCGGGTATCTTCGAGCTGATCTTTCCCCGCGAGACCCTCGAGGCATCGCTGGACGCCGTCGCCGCCCTCGGGGTCGGCTGGATCCAGTTCGATTTTTCCTCGGCCGGGCTATCCACCCTGCCGGAATCGATCTCGCCCGGGCTGATCACCCGGATCCGGGAGGCCTGCGCCGCCCGGGGTATCCAGATCGCCGCCGTGGCCGGGACCTACAACATGATCGACCCGGACCAGGAGGCCAGGGAGCGGGGCGCAGCGGGCCTGAAGACGGTGATCGCCGCCGCCCGCGACCTCGGCGCGCCGCTGGTAACCCTCTGCACCGGCACCCGCGACACCGAATCGATGTGGCGCGCTCACCCGGACAATCGCACTCCGGAAGCCTGGGCCGAACTCAAGGCCGAACTGGCGCCCCTCCTCGCGGTCGCGGCGGAGCACGGCGTCCTGCTGGGCGTCGAGCCGGAGCCGGCCAACGTGGCGGGCAGCGCCCCGCTCGCCCGTACCTTGCTCGACGACATGGCCCACCCCAACCTCAAGATCATCCTCGACCCGGCCAACGCCATCGCCGCCGACCTTACCCGCGCACCCCAGACCGTGCTGGAGGAGGCCTTTGCCCTCCTCGGCCCCGACATCGCCTCCGCCCACGCCAAGGACCTCAGCGCCGACGGCCGGTTCTGCACCGCCGGCACCGGCGTCGTCCCCTGGGATCGCTTCATCACCCTCTGCCGGGAGGCCGGCTACACCGGCCCCCTCATCCTCCACACCCTGACCGAACCCGAAGCCCAGGGGGCCGTCACCTTCCTCCGCGAGCGCATCGCCGCGACCGGGATGGACCGACGCACAATCCAGCCGGCTTGAGCCGGCTTCCGTCACTCAGCCCGCTGGGTAGGGGACTTCGAGTCCTCTAACCACGGGCGGCCGGGGAGCCGGTCGCTTGAGCTAGCTGCACTGCTCCAGCGGCACGCAGACTCCGCCGCAATTCACCTGTCCCTGGCCGCAGCACTTGCCGTTGGAGCAGTGCGAGCCCTTGGCGCAGGTCTGTCCGCAGCGGCCGCAGTTGCGCGAATCGGTGCGGAAATCGCGGCAGACGCCGTTGCACAGCCGCCAGCCGGTCGGGCAGCCGGAGCAGTTGTCCCGGCAGAGCCCGTTGCAGTTGACCAACCCCGCCGGACAGCGGCAGATCCCGAGGGTGCACGTGCCCTGACAGCACTCGGAATCGGCGTTGCAGTACTCGCCCGAGGCGTAGCAGATCGCCGCCGCGTCCCCGCTCCGCGCCGACGGCCGGACCGTCCCGCCGACCACCGCCAGCATCGCCCCCGTCAGGCCGCGCAGCACCCGCCGCCGCGAAACCCCGGACGGCCCGGATTGCTCCGCGTCGCTCTGCGCATGCCGCCGTTTCGCCAGTCCCCGCGCGATTCGTCGAACCGCGTTCCATCCATTGCCAGGTGCCTCCCGATTCGACCCGGGGCCATCTGGCGGCACCCCTGCCGCCCGCCCCGAAGTTGCCCTCAGGGTGCCGGGCATGCTTAAAGGCGCCATCGGCAAGAATGCCTATTCGATCCGAGGCATCAGGCCACCTCTTTCCGCGGCTCGGCGGAATCGCCTCGATTGCGCCGGAACCGGCGTTCGGCGTTCGGCGTTCGGGAATCGCCCCGATCCCCGTTGCGGCGACACAGCCCTCACCCCAGCCCTGAAGGGCCAGCCCTCTCCCCCGTCAAGGGAGAGGGGGCTGGGGGGTGAGGGCCGTTCCCGAACGCCGAACGCCGGACGCCGAACGCCGAGTTACCCCCGCGCCGCCGCAACCCGTTCCCGGACCGCCGGGGCGACCTCCTCGATGAAGCGTCGCAGCGATCGCTCCTCCGGCGTGGTCCAGAGAATGTAGGCCGAAAATCCTTGCTCCAGGGCGAGGCCGGTCAGGGTCTCGACCCAATGCTCCACCGGCCCGGAGATCTGCCGATCGGTCGGGGCAGGCGGGTGGGCAGCGGAGGCCGTGAACTCGCCGCCGACGTTGTAGATCCGGCGGACCGCTGCCGGATCGCGCCCGGCCTCGCGGGCGCCGGCGTCGATCAAGGCGTTGCGCGGCGCTGTCTCGATCGGAGGCACGTAGGACATCGATGGGATCCAGCCGTCGCCGATCCTCCCCGTAAGGCCCAGCATCCTCGGCCCCAGCACCCCGAGCCAGATCCCGATATCGTGGGCAGGGCGCGGTCCTGGCCGCGCCCCGGCGACCCGGTAGTGTTCGCCTTCGAAGCGCAGGCTGCGGGCATCGCTCCACATCCCCCGGATGATCTGGATGGCCTCCTCCAGCGAGGCGACCGCCTCACCCGGTGAGCGGACGGGGCCGCCCATCGCCCGGATCGCATCCCAGAACGCCCCTGCCCCCAACCCCAGCTCGAATCGTCCGCCACTCAACTGATCGAGGGTGGCGGCATGCCTGGCCAGGACGGTGGGCAGGCGCAGGGGCAGGTTGGCCACATCCGGGAAGAGGCGGACCCGTTCCGTCTGGCCGAGGATGACGCCGATCAGGGCCAGGGCGTCGAAGTGGTTGGCCTGGTAGGGGTGGTCCTGGATGCCGATCAGGTCGTAGCCGAGCGCGTCGAGGCTCCGGGCCAAGCCCAAGGTACTGGCGGGATCGCCGTGGTCGGGGAGGAGGAAATAGCCGAATTCGATGGGGTGGCCATAATCGGGCATGGAACAACCTTTCGGCGATGGGCGAGGATGCGACAGCCGCTAAAACCGTATTCTAGGTGATCATGGTATATTCATGCGCATGCATCTATCGGGATGCACGGAAATTTTCGTCATCCGTCGCTGTCCTCGATCCGCGCCGCGGATCCATCCATCAGGAGCCGAACGTCACCATGCCCCCTCACGCCCCGGCCGACACGACGAGCCCACATGCGCAACCGACCACCCAAGGCGAGGCCATGATGGCCGAACTGCGCTGGGTCCACGATGCCATCCGCCGCGATCTCGAGACGGTGCGGGCCCTGAGCGTCGCCGTCCGTGACGGCGCCCCGCCCGCGGTGGTCACGGACGCGATCTCCGGCCTGCAGACCAACGGTCCCCTCTGGAAGCTGCGGGTCACCTGCCTCCATTACTGCCGGTTCGTCCATAGCCACCACCACGGGGAAGACTTCCTCCTCTTCCCCGAGCTGCGCCGCACCAACCCCGCCATGGCACCCGTGGTCGACAAGCTGGAGGCCGATCACCGCGTCGTCTCCGACTACCTCGACGAGATCGAAGCCGCGGTCCAGACCCTCGGAGAGGAGGATTCGCACCCGACCCGCGAGCGGATCGTCACCGGCCTCGATGGGCTGGCGGAACATCTGCTGGCCCACCTCGCCTTCGAGGAGCGGGAGATCGCCCCGACCGTCCTGACCTGGGAAAGCTGGCCAGGGGCGGAGTGGAGAAGGGATCATTAGCCTATGGCTGAGCGTTCCGACGGTCGTCCCTCTTCAGCCCCGACCGATCCCGGTCACACCCATGGCGCGCCCGGGCAGGCCGGTGATGCCTGCGCCCGGGCGTGGGTCGCCTGGAGGGGCATCCACGCCATGATCACCGAGGCCCTGACGGAAGAACTCGGCAGGAAATGTGGGCTGGCCGTGAACGAGTTCGAAGTCCTGACCGCCCTCCAGCCTCGTCCTGGCGCCCCCACGAGCCCGGAATCCCAGCCAGATCCTGTCCGCATCCGCCTGGGCGATCTCGGCCGCTACGTCACCCTCAGCCAGCCCGCGATCAGCCGCCTCGTCACCCGCCTGGAGGAACGGGGTCTGGTCCGCCGCCTGGAGGGAGATGCCGACCGGCGCTCGGTACTGGTCGAGGCGACCCCGGCCGGAATCGCCCTCTATCAACAGGCGGCTCCCGTCCACGCCGCCGCCGTCGGCCGCCACCTCACCGGCCACCTCACCGACGCCGAGCAAGACGCCCTCGTCACCTTGATCACCCGCCTCCACGACAAGGCGTGCGCCGGGTAAACGATCGGCCGCCGCCAGAGATGCCCCCTCCCTCTTCCCCGCTTTAGAAAGGGAGGCGCCTTCTCGAACATCGGCGCGGATATCATTCGATCACCCTCGTCAGTGGCGAGGCGAGGTGCGCAACGCCAGGTTGAGGATGGTCCATCCAGAGCGCCGAAAGCCTGACCCGCGCGGACAACGGAACCCTCACACCGTCAACTCAGCGTAGTGTGTTCGACGGTAACCGGGAAGGGCGCCGGATCGACCGGTCGTCAGCGACGAGGCGGCTCCGGCAGGGGCTCCGCCGGCGGCCTCGTCCGCATCCAATCCAGCAGTTTCCCCCGCTTCCGATCGCTCAGCCAGGCGTTCGGGTTCGACTCGATGGACCGGAGCGCATCGAGCGCGGCCTCCCGCGTCAACCGACCGGGCCCGATCACCGCGTCCGTGCGGCGGCCCGGCACCCCGACCGACGCTCGGTGCTCCACGAACAGACACCAGGAGCGCGGCTCGGCCGGGTCGCGCGCGAGCGACACCCGGAACACCCGGCCGCTGACACGCCCCTTCAGGTAGAGGGCATGGCCCTCAGGGGTGGGACTCTTGCCCAGTTCGAAGCCCTCGCCGTCGCTGCCGGAGCGATTGCCTGCCCCGGAGGGCGGATGCGCTTCGGTCGGGAGGCGAAGCTCCGGATCGTCGGCGGGGGATGCCTGCGCCTCGGGACGCAGGCCGGGATCGCGTGCCATGGCCACCGCCTTCGCCGGCGGGTCGCCGGCTGGTACGACAGGCGGCGTCGCCCGCAGGCGGCGGTGCACGGACCAATCGCAGGAGGACCGCGGACGGAAGGTCCGCCAGCGGGTGCAGCGCCACTGTACCACGGCCCCGAGAGGCGACCCGGAACGTCCCCCGCTCAGCGCCAGGCGGTAGACCGCCCCGGTCAGCGGCAACCCCAACCCCGGTGGGAGACCATGTCCATACCTTTCGACTTCGTCGCCCACATCGGCGACTACATCTACGAGTACGCCCCGGACGACTACAACGTCCGCGAGCCGGAGAACCTCCGTCTCGTCACGGGGGGAGAGCCCGTCACCCTCCAGAACTACGGGATGGAGGAGCCCGAAGGCGGCATCTCCAGCATCGCCACCTACGTGACCGAAGCCGGCTCCCCAGGCACAAACCCGGCCAAATCCATCCCTACCTCGACGACCGACCACTGATCGATCGGGATACGGCGTGGCGCCGTCCGTGTGTCGCCCGGGGCAAGAGATTGGCGGGGAAGAGGTTGGCGCCGTCTCGGCGTCGCCCGGGGCTCACGGCCCGGGCTCAACGGCACAGCCTCTCCGAGGCTACAGAAAACGGTCCCCTAGCCTCGGAGAGGCTGTCGGGTTCAGCCCGGGCCAACCTTGGGCCGTGAGCCCCGGGCGGCAGGAAGTCGCGGCCGACGTTTTCGACCAGCGCTCTATTCCGGGCTCTCCCTGACCGCATTCTCCCGTATCCTGGGCCCCGCCCGATCGTAGGGGCGGGCTCAGAAGCGGGAGATGACGGATGAATCTGCTGGATCGCCTGCTGGGGCACGATCACTGGGCGACGATGATGGTGCTCGAGCGTAGCCAGGCGCTCACCGACGACCAACTCGATCAGCCCTTCGACGCGGGCCGCGGATCGCTGCGGGAGACGCTGGATCACCTGATCTACGTCGTTGGCTTCTGGGTTGCCCTGATGAGCAGGGAATCGATCCCGCCGAAACATGGGCGCCCACTGTCGATTCCCGAGCTGAGCGAGCGCTTCGAGCGGAATCACGCCGCGTTCGCGGCCCTGGCCCGCCGGATACACGACGAGGGCCGCACGGAAGAGATCTTCCCCGACCACCACGGGGACCTGTGCACCCTTGGGATCACCATTCTCCAGGTTCCCCTCCACAACGCCCGCCACCGCGCCGATGCCCAGCACATGCTGACACGCCTTGGCGTGGCGGACGTGCGGGATTGGGACCCCCAGGAATGGGAGTGGTCGGAGGCGAAGGGCGACGCCTAGGTGTCGGTCAAGGCTCATTCGCCGGGAATTCCCTCGGAGATGCCGGGCAGTCCCCGCCCATTTCCGCGATCACGAGGCCAGCAGGGACGCGCACCGAGCCCGATCTCCGTGCGGACGCGGCACCGGGTCTTCGCCCGAGACCGTGGTCCCGGTCGCGGAGCCGGGTCGCGCACACGCCGCCCTTACGCGCAGGTGTGCGCGAAGCCGAACGTCCGGGGAAATGCCCCATCGGCCACGGTGATCGACGAGAAGGTGCCAGGATCGAGGAGGTAGGTGTACACGAGGACCTGCGCGACGGTTTCGCCGTCGCCGATGGTCACCTCGTTCACGAGCTGCGGCTGTCCACCGTCAGTGACCAGCGTCACATCGTAGTCCCCGGCGGGGAAATAGTCGGCAAAGAACGTGGCCGTGCATTGTGTTCCCTGAAGGACGGGGATCATGCGAATGGCGGGCGCGGGTGGCGGGTCGTCGTCGTGGTCGGAGTCGGGGTGCCCGGGGCGGTGCAGTCCTGGGGCGGACGGCAGCGGGAGTTGCCGTTGGGGTAGACGCAGCAGACGCAGCCGGTGGCGCACTTGCCGGGGTTGGACTTGCAGGTGACGTTGCCGCACTGGGCCTGCGTGACCTGGGCATCGGTGGCGCGGGCACCGAGCAGGCCGGCCCCGAGAGCGGCGAGCGTCCCGAGGAGGCCGCGGCGCGTCGTGGCGGACGCGAGGGACTGCGTTAGGGCGTCGAACCGTCGTGGGTTCATCCAGTGTCCCTTCGCTCTTCGATTGGTGCGGCCGCCGCGCCGCGGGGATGGGGCCACTCTAGGGGACCGAACGGCCTGGGTCAATCGGGGGGCGACGACGTAGCGGCGAAGATCGACATTCAACGGATTATGATGGCACTGGAAGCTGCAACAGAAGACAGAAGAACGGTCGGGGGGCAGATGCCGTTGCCCTCCGTAATGCACGGCTCACAGAATCCGCCGTAGCGGATTTCGCCGCGGGCCTGGGAACGCCGTAGCGGCCGGCGCTGCTGCCCAATCCCTCGAGCGTCGCTCACATGGGCCATGGGGCGAGTGGAGGGATCAGGTGGTACCGACCGCGGGCGAAACGCCGCCACACTGGCGAGCAATCGCCACTCTTCCCGATCCCCCGCGATGCTGCGACGGGCCAGTGCGCTCGCCGAACACCGTGGCCGCCGTCGCCGCTCGCCTCGGAGAGGCTGTGACGGTGAGCCCGGGAACGGGCCAACCTTGGGCCAACCTTGGGCCGTGAGCCCCGGGCGGCGGAGGGACGGCGTTCCAAAAACCACCGATCCATTCCGCAACCTCCATCAACCTGGCGTCCGCCGCCGCCGCGGGGTTTTGATAGACGCTCTTAGCTCGACTTTGGCCATTCAGGCCGCGTAGCAACGCGCGTCGGTCAAGCGCTCGAGCACCGCGCGGGGCACGTCTGCCATGTCCCCCCTGCCGGGGGACGTGCAAAAACTCTCGGACGCCCACAATCCCCGCCGCACCGAGGCGAGTGCGTCCGCGAACGTGGGGAGCGGTTTGGGATACCAGGCGGCCTGCCGGACGGGGACGCCGGCAACCATGTGCGGGTGGGCCACCAGCGTCACCAGCGCGAACAGGCCCAGCAGCGCCGGCGGCGCGCGCCGGATCGCCGGCTCGGACCACTGGCGCTGGGTTTCGACCCCGAGGTGGCGGCGCGCCTCCGCGAAGGTGACCTCGCAGTTGCCACCGCGGCACGAACCAGCCCAGGATCTGCGCGGGGGCGGCGTCTTGGTCGGTGCAGAGCAGGGCCTGCGGGTCGAAGGCGCCGGCCGGGTCGCGGACCAGCACCCAGCGCAGCGGCACCGGCGGCTGCCCGGAGTGGTACCAGACCGCCGTGTCCGTCGCGACCTCCACGGCGCGGGGGCCGCGCCCGTACCAGTTGGCGACGGTGGCGGGCGCCCACTCGGTGGCAGGATCGGCCGCGGTGGCCGCCAGCGTCGGGAGGCGCGCGCCGTTCACGCGGGGGCGACCGTTCTGGTGCGGGCGCCGGGGTGGGGCCGGGGCGTAGAGCGCCGCGTCGAGCCGCAGGCGCGTGACCACCGTGACCGGCCGCCGCACCGCGCGGCACCGCGCCAGGAGGTCGATGGCGGCGTAGGGGGCGTCGGCGACCGCGACGATGGGGCGGTCGGGCCACCAGCGCCGGACCACCAGGAGCAGCTGGCCCGCCCAGTCGGTCGGGGCCTTGTGGCGCCGCCCGCGGTCCCGGTTGTACCGCTCGGCCGGGGCCAGGGCCGTGAGGAACGGCAGGGCCCACACGCGGCCCGCCCACGGGACGGGCACGAGGAGCATCAGGCAGACCCAGCGCAGCCCGCTGGCCTTGACGACGTGCGAATGGCTGGAGCGCACCGCGTCGCGGTCGATCCCCTTGGCCGCGAGCTTCGCGCCGCGGCGGCGCTCCACCGTCTCGTCGATGCCGACGACCAGCGGCCCATCGGGGACGAAGGCGGCGCCGAGCAGCCCCAGCAAGGTGCGGCTCACGGCCAGGCCGGACCACCGGGCGCGGTTGAGGACCCGGTGGTAGCGCTCGAAGCCCGCGCGCCGGTCCAGCCCCATCGCCCGCAGCGCCGCGGCGACCGTGCGCCGGCCGGGGGCGAGGATCGTGCCGACGAGCAGGACCGGCGCGTGGGGCCACACCCGCCGGGCGAAGTGTGGCGCGAACGGGGCGAGCAGGGGTCGCATCGCGGGTGGCGGGGTGGGCATCGCCACTCCTCCTGACAGAGTGTGACGAGCCTACCCTACCACCCAGCGACCCTCCAAATGGCCAAAGTCGAGCTTAGTCGCGAGCTACCATCGCACATACGCATTTCATGCCGATGCACCGGTGGGACATGCGGGCGTATGCTCATTCCTGTCCCCTTCCTATCGGCCGGCCCGTGGCCTATGCTGTCCGACCCCGGACGCGGATATGTCCCTTTTCTGGATAATGCATAAGGGGAAGGTGCCATGAACGACGAACCGAGGACCTGGCACTACGGCCTGGTGGCCCGCTGGTGGGACGAGTTCAATGAGGCCGAGCCCGAAACGTTGGCCTGCTTCCGGGCAATCATCGAGCGCGACGGGCAGCCGGCCCTCGACCTCGCCTGCGGCACCGGCCGCCTCCTGCTGCCGCTGCTCCGGGCCGGATTCGATGTCGACGGCTGCGACATCTCGCCCGACATGCTCGACCTGTGCCGGCGGCGAGCCGCCCGCGACGGGCTCGCACCCCGGCTATATGCCCAGGCGATGCATGCCCTGGACCTGCCGCGTTCGTACCGCACCATCTTCATCTGCGGCGGGTTCGGACTCGGGGGAACCCGCGCGCAGGACGCGGAGACGCTGCGGCGCTGCCACGACCAGCTCGCCCCCGGCGGCACGCTGGTGTTCGACTACTACCTTCCCTACTTCCATGCCAACGAATGGACCTACTGGCTGGCGGAGTCCCGGCAGGAGCTGCCCCAGACATGGCCGGCGGGGTCGATGCGGCAGCGGGCGGCCGACGGCGACGAGATCGAGCTGCGCTCGCGGCTGGTGGCGCTTGACCCGCTGGAGCAGACGCAGACGCGCCAGATCCGCGCCTCGCTGTGGCGCGCGGGGCAGTTGGTGGGTGAAGAGGAGCACAGTCTCCGGGAGAACCTGTACTTCCGCAACGAGATCCTGTTGCTGCTGGCCCAGGCCGGGTTCGAGAAGTCGACGGTGCGCGGCGGTTACGCCGACGCGGCGCCGACGGTCGACGACACGATGCTCGTCTTCGTCGCGCGGGCCTAGGGCCACCCCGACGGAACGGGCCGTTCCGCGGGACGGTTGAGCGACGGGCGAACGCTCCGGTGCCGTCGGCACGCAAACTGGGCTGGCTCCCCACGGCCGAGGCGCCGCCTCGGAATACCCAGCCGCGATCCCCGTCCGCAAATACGCATCTCCTACCGATGTGCCGGCCGGGCGAGCGGGCCCATGATCGATCCCATCCTCTCCCCTTGGATGGGATCGATCATGGGCAGAGCGCTCCAGCACGAAGAGGAGTCCATGATGACGTCGAACACAGTTCCGACCGTTTCGCGCCGCACCGCCCTCGCCGGTCTTGGGGCCGGCGGGCTCGGCCTGACCCTCGCGGCTCGTGGCGCCGCCGCCCAGGACGCGGAATTGATCGCAGGTTTTTGAGCGACGTGGTGGGAACGGGGCGCGCCGTCCGCTGTCGCCCGGGCTCACCGTCCGCTGTCGCCCGGGCTCACGGACCAAGGTTGGCCAAAGGTTGGCCCGGGTTCACAGCTACAGCCTCTCCGAGGCTAACGAGCCGCGCACCCTAGCCTCGGAGAGGCTGTCCGGTTCAGCCCGGGCCAACCCTGGGCCGTGAGCCCCGGGCGACAGCGGAGATTGCGTAACCCGCTCCCGGCAACGTCACGAAGACCGCCGATCAATTCCGCAACGTCCATCAACCTGGCGTCCGCCGCCGACGAGGGGTCTTGATAGAAGTTCTGACGCTCTCCTACGCCATCTCGACCACGACCGCGCCGGGATCGCCCCCCATTGCCGCCGGAGACCCGAGCCGCCCGTCGGTCCCGGTCTCGATCACCAACGTCCCGCAGACGGGAATCCAGCCTCGCTTCTCGTCCGACAACATCGCCGTAATCATCCCATCGGAGAGCGGATCCGATAACATGCCGGCGCAATAGACCCGCAGTCCCCCGCCGTGCTCGACGAGAAACAACTCCGGTCCGGGCCCGTCGAAAAGGTACCGAATCGCGCAGGTGCTCACCCGTATATCCTTTGCCAAAGCAAAATGCGCCTATCGCGCTCGGGTTGCCCGAAGGCTTTTTCTCGGCTGCATACCGCGTGCCACCCCGCGCCAATCCAACCTCCGCTACTCCCGGAGCCCTCCCGCAAACCGCCCTCGGATGTGTTGGCGAGGTGAGGTCGCCAGGAGCAAACGGCGCTCACGGAATCCCCCACTTTCTGCGGACTCACCTAGCCTGGATGATTCACGGGTACCGCGTCAGGACGGCGGCGCCGCCCGGCGTCGCCCGGGGCTAAAAGACCCCGGGCTGCGTGAGATAAGCGGGCTAAAGACCGGCTGGAACATGCGCGCCAGTGGCGGAAAGACCCGGACACGGCCCCGCTGTTTCAGCCCCCTTCAGGGGGGTTATAAGGGTCAGCCCGGGGTCTTTAACGCTTGTTGTGAGATAGAAGGGAAGGTCTCGGTCGGCTACGGTTGGGGTGTTGGACCCCCCGCCTTTGCGACAGGAGCCCCGCCCGTGGTCGATCCCGAGACCTTCCTGACGGAGTTGTACGTGGCCGTCGACACGATCTGCAAGGCCGAGATCAGCATCCCCGTCCGCCCGGGACCCGCCCCGGCCTTGAGCCCGAGCGAGGTCGTCACGCTGGCGATCTACGGCCAGTGGACGCGGTTCGGCTCCGAGACCGCCTTCTATGGCCACCTGTGGCGAACGCTGCGTCCCCTCTTCCCAACCCTGCCGAGCCACGCCCAGTTCAACCGGGCGATCCGCGCCCACCACGCCGCCGTCGCCGCGGTCGCCCTGGCCCTCGGGCGCTCGTTGGCGGTCGGCGACGACCGCGCCTACGAGGTGGTGGACGGCACCGGCTTGGTCACCCGCAACGCCAAGCGGCGCGGGCGGGCTGGCTCTGGCACCGCCGACGTCGGGAAATGCACCCGGGTCGGCTGGTACGAGGGGGCGCGGCTGTTGGTGGCGACCACGCCGGCCGGAGCCATCACCGGCTGGGGGCTCGGCCCGGCCTCCACCAACGACCGCGCCCTGGCCGAGACCTTCTTCGCCGCCCGGGCCGACCCCCAGCCCGGCCTGCCCGGGGTCGGCGCCCCCGACCAGCGACCGGTATGTGGCCGACATGGGCTTCAGCGGGCTGGCGTGCCAGCCGCATTGGGACGCCGCCTACGGGGCGGTCGTCGTCAGCGCCCCCCAGACCGGGAGCAAACGGGCGTGGTCCAAGCCCTGGCGGCGGTGGATCGCCGGCATCCGCCAGGGCATCGAATCGGTCAACGACCGGCTGCTCTTCGTCTGCGGCCTGGACCGGGAGCGGCCCCACGCGATGGATGGGCTGCTGGCCCGGCTGGCGGCGGCGGTCGGCTTGCACAATTTCTGCGCCTGGCTCAACCGCGCGCACGGCCGTGGCCTCCTCGAATTCGCCGACCTCGTCGATTGGCCCTGACCCCATGACCACCCCACAACTCACAACAAGCTTTTTAGCCCCGGGCGACGCACAGTCGGCGCCGCCGTTCCCACGGCGCCCATGAAGAATCCGGCTAAAGCAACCACGGGGAAGTCCGCGGGAACCCCGAGATACACCTGCCCGAAGGTCCCATAACGTTGCTCAGAGGCGAAGACATGATGTCTCATCGTCTGGACATCCCGGAAGCAACGTTCCAACGGGCTGGAGGCTCGAAACGCCGTCGTTCCCGCGATGCTGCATGCGAGCTCCACCGCCTGGACGGCGCTGCTCATCGCGTGGGCCATCGCGAGCAGGAGGTCCGCCTTCTGCTCCAGCGAGTGGGTCTCGCCGTCGACGCATCTCCGCCACGCTTCGCTCAGGGTGTCAAGAAGCAACAAGCGCCCTGAGCGCAGGATCGCTTCCGCTCGGCCCAGCTGGACTTGGGCTGACGCCCGTTCCTTCAGCAGACCACTCGACGCCACCGGAGTCTTGGTCCGGGCGAGTTCGGTCACCTCGTCGAGAGCTCGTCGCGCCACCCCCAGCATCGGCGTCGGGATACCGGACGCCGCCGCGCCCACGACCGGGAGTCGATACAGCGGGCCTCGATAGTGCGATCCCGGCTCGAAGTCCGGCACCATCGGAAAGGTCCTGGACCGGGGCACGTACACGTCGGTCACGGAGATGTCGTTGCTGCCCGTGCCCCGCATCCCCATGACGTCCCACGTATCGATGATTTCGCACTCCTCGCTCGGGAAGTAGACCATGCGCATCTCGGGCTCGTCTCCGGCGGATTCGTCCTCGTCCACGAGGACCGTCGACGAGATCCAGTCGGCGTCATAGCAGTTGCTGACGAACGGGGCTCGACCAGAGATGCGGTATCCGCCGTTGGCCGACGTCGCCTTCAGGGGGCGGCCGAACTGGGCGGCGATCAGGATGTCCGCTCCGCGGCTGTAGATCTCCTCGGCTCCTTCGTCGGGGAGACGGCAACAGAAGAAGGCCCAGTCCAGAGGGTTCTCCAGGGTCCACGCCGCAGCAGAGTCGTGGCGACCGATCTCCTCACCGACGAGGGCGCGGGTAACGGGGTCGGTCTCCAACCCCCCGAGCGAACGGGGAGTTGTCATTCGCAGGAGGCCCGTCTCGCGCAGTGCCTTCAAGACCGGCTGCGACAGTCGTCGTTCCCGCTCTGCTTCCTCGCTGTGCGCCCGGATGATCGGGGCGATCTCGCGCGCTGCGTCGAGCAGAGAGGTGTCGGGTTCCCAAGGCATTTGGCTTGTTCCTGGCGTTGACAGGGTTCCGGTCATCGCGCTCACCTCCGCTTCGCCGGAGCGATGTTCTGGTTGACGTGGAAGAGGTTGTCCGGGTCATAGGCCGCCTTCACGGCGGAGAGCCGCTCGTAGTTGGCGCCGTAGTTCTCGGCGGCACGGTGCGCGTCGTCGCCGGACATGAAGTTGACGTAGCCCCCGTCGCTGCCCGAGTGGGGATGAATGGCTGCGTAGTAGTCCCTCACCCACTTGGTGTTGGCCTCGTTGTCGGCCGGGTCAGGCCAGATCCCGACGATCACCGGCGCAAAGCTCTTGTCCCGGTGTCCGAAGGCGGTCTCGTCGGCGCCGACTCGCTGCGCCGCGCCGTTGATCGGGTGGAGATGCATGGACGAGTGCACGTTCGGCGTCCTCTTGCCATGTTCGACGTGAGCAGCGATCGCCGCGTCGGTGAGCTCGGTGGCGAAGTCCGCTTTCCAGTAGTTCTGCATGCCCTTCGGGACGAAATCGTCGAAGGCGCTCTGCAGGGCCGGGAACGGCATCACCTCGACCAGCTCCGCCTTCACCTCGGCGACATCGCGGAGTGGCCGGAGCACCTGCTCGGCCTCCTCATGGGGACCGTTCCAGCACGTGACCAGCACGCAGAACAGATCCCCGACCCGGTCCTCGGGGATGAACGGCAGCGGAGGCGCGATCTGCCAGCCGAAGAGGCATCCCAGCTGCTCGGGCGCCTCGTTGATGAAGGAGCGGTAGCACTCCAGGACCGCCGTGGCATCGTCGAAGTCGTAGAACAGCGGGCCGCCCACGACATCACCGACCTCGTGGAGCCGGAACTCGAAGCTGGTGACGACCCCGAAGTTGCCGCCGCCGCCGCGCAGTGCCCAGAACAGATCCTCGTTCTGATAGTCGCTGGCCGTGACCTGCCGGCCATCGGCGAGAACGACATCGGCCGAGAGCAGGTTGTCGATGGAGAGCCCCACGCTGCGGGTGAGGTAGCCGATGCCGCCACCCAGCGTGAGGCCAGCCACCCCGGTCGTGGAGACGATCCCGCCGGGCGCGGCCAGGCCGAACGGGTAGGTCGCGTGGTCGACATCCCCCCAGGTCGCGCCGCCCCCGACCCGGGCGACCTTCTTGGCCGGGTCGACCCGCACGCCCTTCATGGGCGAGAGGTCGATGACCAGCCCGTCGTCCACCGTGCCGAATCCGGGAACGCTGTGGCCGCCGCCCCGGATGGCCAGGTCGACGCCGCCGTCGCGGGCAGCGGCGATCACGGCCATCACGTCGGCTGAATCCATGCACTGGACGACGGCGCGGGGCCTGCGGTCGTGCATGGCGTTGTAGACGGCGCGGGCGTCGTCGTAGTCGGGGTCCGAGGCGGTGATGACGCGCCCTCGCACCGTTTCGGTCAATGCCTTGATCGTGTCGCTCATTGCGTGCTCCTCTTCTCGATTTCGCCAGAGGATGCACCGCCGGCGTTCCCGAAGCGTTCCCTCTCAGCCGGGCTCGTTCAGAAGGTCCGTTGCTGCACGGAACGCCGGGAGATCATGGCCCGACGGAATGGTCTCGACGAGGTCCCCGAGTTGCTCACGCACTGCTTGATCGGGAAATCGACTGGCCAGGGAGTGGAGCGCCCGAAGCTCCAGCCAGCCCGCGCCTTGCTGGTCGGCGACCTCGACGGCGCTGCGCAGCGACGCCGGCGGCTTCGGATTCTCCGCTGCGATACGCCAGCTCCCCATCGACTCGCCACAGCTCGGCCTCGAGATAGCGCTGGTTGCGGCGGTGTGACCATGAGAGCCCCTCGCGTGTGGCGGCTCGTCCTTGGTGGAGCTCACCGGCCATGCCGCGAGCCCGGGCGAGCAGCAGGAGACAGTACGTCAGGTGCAGGGTCTCCCCATCGGTGCGCGAGCGCGCCACCGATCGCACGATCTTCTCGATGCCCGCCGGCGATCCCTCGCAGACCTCCAGCCAGCCCCGGAGGGCCTCCAGGACGACTACGAGGTAGCGCTCCGAAAGGCGCTTCCACAGAAGCTCAGCGTCGCCGAGGAGCTCGGCGAGGCGGAGGAGGTCTTCGGATTCGGCCGCGATGATCGCCGCGTAGGTGAGTGACGTACCACCAGCGTCATGAGATGATCGAGATCGACGGCCAGCTCGAGAGCAGATCGGGCTCTCTCGTCGGCCCGGCCGGCGTCTCCCGCCCACAGGTCGACCCAGGCCAGCCGTACGAGACAGACCGCCTTCGGGTCCTGGGCGTACAACGCCAGATGCTCGTCGCGACGGGACACGTCATAGGCTTCAATAGCGCCTTCGAGATAGTGACGGGCGATCGCCAGATCGCCCCGCCAGAACGCACTCACGCCGAGGAGATACCGGCCCTCGGTCTTCGCGATCGGATCATGCCTCTCATCGTCGAGGAGGGCCTGGCCGAGTTCACTGCACTCGTCGAAGCGGCAGCCCTGCAGCCGGGCGAGGCCGAGACCGCGGAGAATCGGTGCGTCCACGGGTCGGTGAAGCTTGCGGCAAAGCGAGAGGGCTCGTTCATAGAGTCGGTGCGCACTGTTGGAGCCGTAGCCCTCGAGGGCCACAAGGGGGGATCCGAGAGCGATCCGGACATCGAGTTCGAGCGCATCGCGGTCGGGCGACGTCGGCAGGTCAGCGAGCAGTGAGAGCGCTCGCCGAAACATGGTGACCGCTTCATCGAGAGCCGACACCGCCACCGCTCGGGCCCCCGCCCTGCGGTAGGCATCGATGGCCGGTTCGACCATACCGGCCTGATCGTAGTGCGCGGCCAGCTGCGGGCTGGCCGCGTCGATGTGGTCCTGGAACTCGACCGCGATCGCCTCGGCGACGGCCCGGTGGAGTTGACGTCGACGAGCTGGACTGAGCATCTCCAGGGCGACCGCCCGAAGCTTGTCGTGGCTGAAGTCGTAGGTGAGCCCCTGATCGCGGATGATCCGTCGACGCCAGAGCTCGTCGAGATGGTCGACAAGCTCTGGCTCGCCGATCCCGGTGGCCGAGACCAGCAGACCGACCGAGAAGGGCCGACCGATGACGGCCGCCACCTCGGCAAGCCGCCGAGCGCCGTCAGGGAGTTGGCCCAGTCGGGCGCCCAGCACCGCCCGCATCGTGGGAGTGAGCGCCGCCTGACTTCCCTCAGGGGAGACCCCGGCTCGAAGCACTTCGATGACGAAGAGGGGGTTGCCCTCGGTCTCCACCCAGAGTCGTGCCGCGAGTTCCGGATCGATCGTGTCGGCATTGCGGAGCCGAGCAGCGAGCGTCGCCGTGGTGGCCTCATCGAGCCGGTCGAGGGGCACGGTGGTCACTGCCTGGTCGTGGCCCAAAGCGTCGACGAGTCTAACGAGGGGATGATGCTCTGGGATCTCCTCCAAGCGGACGGTGCCGACGATCAGGACCGGCGTCGCCTGACCGGAACGGACAACGAAGCCGATCAACTCGATGGTCTCGGCGTCACACCACTGCAGATCGTCGATGATCAGCAAGCGCGGGCGGTCGCCGACAGTGATGGCTCGGTTCACAGCATCGAACAACCGATGGCGCTGTGCCAGGTCGCCCGACTGGCTCGGTCCAGATGGCTGGGCAGCGTCTAGGAGTTCGGGCAGGAGGCGAGCGAGCTCGGCCCTCCAGACCGTGTCGAGCGTGTCGATGTGGCTCCGGAGAGCATCCGATCGGAGTAGGTCTACCACTGGGCCCCACGGCAGTCTGCCCGCGGCCTCGTACGCACGAGCCGATGCCACCACGTATCCCTCTGCTCGAACGCGCCTGCCGAACTCCATCGCGAGACGGGACTTTCCGATCCCCGGCTCCCCGGTCACCAACACGAGATGTGCCCCACCCTCCCGCACGGTACTCCAGGCCTCGTTGAGCTGGTTCAACTCCAGGTCGCGGCCCACGAAAGGCGATTCGGCGACGGGTGCCAGGTCCTCGCCGCGCACCTCTTCGCGGTTGACTGTGCCGGCCCGGAGCTGTCGGTACATGGCCCGGATCGCCTCCCCCGGTGCCACCCCGAGGTCGCGATCCAGCACCTCCGCACACCGGTGGTAGGAGCGCAGCGCCGCGGCTCTATCGCCAAGTGCGAGATGTGCTTCCATCTGGATTCGAACGGCCGCTTCGTCAGTAGGCTCCAGGTCGATGACGCGCTGGGCATGCTTGATCGTGGCATTGTGGTCGTCGCGCCCCGCAGCCTCTTCTGTCAGCCGCACGAAGGCCCCGTACGCCTCGGCTCGGAGTTTCGCTCGCTCGTCCAGGACCCAGTCGTCATAGCAAGCTGGAAGGAGATCGCCCGAATAGAGGCGCGCGGCGAGCTCGAGATCACCGACCGCTATGGCTTCGCGGAACCTCAGCACGTCGACCTCGCTCGGCCCGGTCGGAATCCACCGGACAATCTCGTTGTCGATCTCGACGAACTCACCGATATCGGGAAGGGAATGCCGGAAGTCGTGGAGCAGCTTTCTGAGGTTGGTGCGCGCCTGACGTTCGTTGGAGTCGGGCCAGAGCTCGAACGCGAGTCGCGAGCGGTGCTGCAGGTCTCTCCGCAACGTGATCAACGCCAGGAACCGCTGCAAGCGAAGAGTGTTGAAGGCGCCGAGACGGCGGCCGTCCAAGATGACTTCGACTGCACCGAGCAGTCGGACCTCGAGCCGCGCCGGCGATTCGCTACTGACCCTGCTCCTGTCACTCGGCATACGGCTCCTCTGGTAGCGGTCCAACCTCCCAGAGTCTGTTATTCCCCTGGCCCGTGTCGATGTTCATGCGTCTGATTGTAAAGGTGACAACGGCGTGACAAGTATGGCTCGTAGACTGAGGGCAACGACGGACACCAGAGGCATGCCGCAGGTCACACTCGACAGCGCCAAAGGATGACGGAAGAAACGATGAGTGCCATGACCAACACCGCCGGGGCCATCCACGGCTTCTTCGACCGCTATGCCGCCGCCCTCTTGGCCAGGGATGAGCAGGCGATCGCCGGCATGTACGCCGTCCCCTCGCCTATCCTGTTTCCCGACCAGTCCATATCCGTCACCGACGCCAAGCAGACCGAGGTCTTCTTCGCTCCCGCCTGGGGCCAATACGAGGGAATCGACACGATCGACGTACAGATCGTCGTCATGGGCGAGGCGCCGCACAGCGTCTGGGCCGACGTCACCTGGCTCCACGGCGGCGAGACGCGCGAGCGCTTCTGCTACCAACTCATCGACCGACCCGGCGGATACCAGATCGCGGTGCTCACGCCCATGGAATTGCCGCCGCGCTGACGGTTGCGACGACCGGCGTAACCGATAGCCTGCCGTCCGCTTAGACCTCAAGCACCATCGGTAGGATCATCGGCCGGCGCCGGGTCTCCCGGAACAAAAAGGCCGCCGTCGCCTCCCGCAACTGCCGGCTCAGGTAGCCCCAATCGGCCGTGCCGAAGCCGTCAGCATTGGCCGCCAGGGTCTGGCGCACATGCTCCTTGGTCGCCGCCAGCAGCTCAGACGATTCCTTGATGTGGACGAAGCCGCGGGTCACGATCTCCGGCCCGGCCACCACCTGGCCCGTCTCCCGGTCGACGCTGACGACGACCATCAGCATCCCTTCCCGCGCCAGGGCTCGCCGGTCCCGGATCACGACCTCGCCGACCGCGCCGACGGTGATGCCATCGACATAAACGTACCCCGACTCGACCCGGCCAGTGACCGCTACCTTCTCCGGCGTGATCTCGACCACGTCGCCATCTCGGCAAACGTAATCTCGTCTTCAAGGATGCCGGACTCGACTCGCCAGATCGGCATACAGGGCCATGTGGCGGTGCTCACCGTGCACCGGGATCACGTGCTGGGGTCGAGTCAGCTCGATCATCCGCCGCAGCTCCTCCCGGCTGGCATGCCCCGAGACATGGACTAGATCCCGCGCCCCGTAGACGACGTCGGCACCGGCCTGGAACAGCTTGTTGATCACCCGGAACACAGCAGTCTCGTTGCCGGGAATCGGCGCCGCCGAGACGATCACGGTATCGCCCACCCCCACCTCGACCTCGCGGTGGTCGCCGTTGGCGATCCGGCGAGCGACCGCCATCGGCTCACCCTGGCTCCGGTCACGACGTAGACGACTCCCTCGTCCGGCAGGTCCGCCGCCGCTCGCGCCTCGACAGCGCCCCGTGCGGATCGGTGAGATAGCCGAGTTCCGGGCGATATGGACGTTCTGCTCGAGGCTGCGCCCGACCAGGCGACCCGGCTCGTAACGTACGGCGATGTCGAGGACTTGCTGGATGCGCGAGATCAGCGAGGCGAAGGTGGCAATGATGATCCGGCCTTGCGCCTCCGCAAAAAGTCGCTCGAAGGTCTCTCCACGCGCCCGCTCTGAAGGAGTATGCCCGGCGTCTCGACATGGACGCAGTCGGAGATCAGGTGCCGCGCCGCCCCGGTCGGCCAGCTTGGCGCATCTAAAGTCGAGTCAGTCAGCCGGCCATCCACCGGCGTCTGGTCGAACTTGAAGTCGCCGGTGGGGACGATCAGCGCCGGCGGGGGTCTCGATCGCGAAGCCGACCGCGTCAGGAATCCGGTGGCAGACGCGAAAGGGTTCGACGCGGAAGGCCACCGGCCTCCACGCCCGGTCGCTGTCGGGGTCGAGTTCGCGCAGATCGGCACTCGTCGAGCAGTTTTGCTTCCTTGAGCTTCGCCTGATCAGACCCAGGGTCAGCCGGTGGCGTAGATCGGCGGGAAGCCGAGTTCGGGCAGCAAGAACGGCAGCGCACCGATGTGGTCCTCATGGCCGTGGGTGATGAAGATGCCGCGTACTTGATGCGGCCGTCGCGCAGGTAGGTGATATCGGGGAGGAGCAGGTCGATCCGAGCATCTCCTCCTCCGGGAAGCCAGGCCGCATCGATAATGATGATTCGTCGCCGCACTCGAGGAGGAGCATATTCTTGCCGACCTCAGCCAGCCCGCCGAGGTAGATCAGCTTCACCGCTTCCGTCTCGGTGTTCCTTCTCCTCCTATTGCGATTCTTAACCCGGTGTTAACGTACCATCGCCTCGCTC
>CAVRUD010000021.1:0-122055 GCA_963724285.1 uncultured Chloroflexia bacterium
TCCTCGCCGGAGACCGCCGTTCCCCAGGGGGTGATGCCGCCGGCGCAGTTGTTGAGGGTGCCGGTGACGGTCAGGCCGGTGGGATCCTCGCTCGTCTTCAGCCAGTCGCTGCCCGCGGCCGGGCCGGAGACGGCGATCGGGGTGGTGCCGGTGATGCGGCGGTTGTACTGGCTGTCGCGCACGACCTGCCAGACGCCGGCCTCGTCGCGCATGACCTCGACGACCGAGAGGCCGTGGGCGGCCAGCTCGACATCGGCCAGGGCCTGGGTCGGGTTGGCGATGAATTCGGGCTCCTCGGCTTCCTCGTCCGGGGATGCCGGGGGGACGTAGGCCGGGTTCGGGGTGAGGTACCCCGGGAACATCAATCTCCGGATTGGTGTACTCGTGGTTGACGACCAGGAGGCCGTGGTCCGCGGTGTTCGAGCCCATCGGCAGGGGCAGGTAAGCGATCCAGTCGCAGTTGTAGCCGAACTGCTTCTCCTGGGAGGCGGCGGTCTGGGCGGCCGGGATCGAACTCCGGCGAGTCGGCGAAGATGGGATCGCCCCACTTCAGCAGCGCTTCGGCGGTGTAGCCGTTGGCGACGATGTGGGTATCGCCGGCATCGAGCGCGATCGCCTCGAAGGTGAGGCCGCTGGCCGCCGGAGGTGGCCTCCGGAGAAGCAACCGGCGACGCGGCCGGGGAAGCGTCGGGCGTGGCGGCCGGGGTGGCGTCCTGGGCTGCCGCTCCGGTCAGCCCCTTGGCGGTCAGGACGAGCGCACCGGTCGCCGCCGCGCCCTTGACCAGTCCGCGGCGGTTGAGCCGCCGGGCCAGGATCTCGGAGAAGGTTTCGCCCTTCCCGTTCGTCGAGTAGACCTTATTCTTATCGCCCTCGTATTCGATGACGTGCCGACCCATGGACGGTATTCCTCCCTCGTCGATCTCGCGGGCAACCATGCAGCCAGGCCCGCACCGCTTCCTGCAACAGGCTCTCTAAGGAAACCGGGTTTGGGGAAGGGCAGTATCAGAACGGTGTTAAAGGCCGTGAATGTGCGACAGGACGAGCGGTGGTCGACACCTCGCCCCGACCGTGATGCTGTCATTTGATATCATGGATGAGCGATTATTATCACGGGGCGGTGGGTGTTCTTGACAATATTGGCTTCCATGGGGACGCCGTCTCCGGCGTCGCCCGGGGCTCAAGACCCCGGGCTACCTCCACGAATCCGGCTAAAGACCGGCTGGAATCGTGTGATTGGGATGCCGAATTCGTTCTCAGCCCCTATAGTGGGCTTATTTCACACAGCCCGGGGTCTTTAGCCCCGGGCGGAGCCAACACGGCGCAGCCTCTTGCCCCGAGCCCCCTCCAACGTGGCGCAAACCCTTGCCCCGGGCGAACCCGCAGCGCAATGTCCCTCACCGCCAGTGCGATTCGTAGCTGCCGGAGACCGGCTGGGGTTGGTAGCTGCGCTCAGCAAGGGCGTCCAGGTTCAAGTCGGTGCCGAGGCCGGGCGCGGTCGGCAACTCGAAGTGGCCGTCGTGGAAACGTACCGGGGCGGTGCAGAGCTCGTCGCGGAGGGCGCGTTCCTCTTCCATCTGCTCCAACACGAGGAAGTTGGGGATGGCGGCGGCCAGGTGCATCGCGGCCAGGGTACAGATCGGACCGCCGGGATTGTGGGGCGCGATCGGGATGTAGTGCATGTCGGCCAGGGCCGCGATCCTTTTGCACTCGGTGAGGCCGGCGCAGTGCATCACGTCCGGCTGGGCGACGTGGCAGCCGCCCTCGTGCAGCAGTTCGCGGTAGTCCCAGCGGGTGAGCAGGCGCTCCCCGGTGGCGAGAGGCACCGGCATCTCCCGGCAGAGACGGACCATCGCGCTGGCGTTCTCGAAGGGGATCGGCTCTTCGAACCAACCGGGGCGATAGGGAGCAAACGCCCGAGCAGCGAGCAAGGCGGTCCGGGGCGAGAGCCGTTCGCCACACTCGACGTAGATCTCGACGTCTGGGCCAACCGCATCCCTGGCGGCGGCCATCAGTTCCGCGGCGTGGGCGATCGCCCGGCTCTCGTCCTCGCGCAGGCGGTCGGGGTCGAAGGCGGTCCACTTAAAGGCGGAGAAGCCGCGCGCCACGGCCTCGCGTGCTCCCGCGTGGGCGTCCTCCGGGGTGCGTGCTCCTGACAGCCAGTGGCTGGCGTAGACGCGGAGGCGGTCTCGGTACGGCCCGCCGAGCAGTCGGTACACGGGGACGCCCAGCCGTTTTCCTTCCAGGTCCCAGAGGGCGATATCGAGCGCCCCGATCGCGGTCGTGAGGACGGGGCCGCCGCGCCAGCGCCAGGCGTGGTACATCGCCTGCCAGTGGCGCTCGACCCCGGCGGGGTCGCGGCCGATCAAGGTCTCGCCGACCTCGTGGATCGCCGTCTCGACGGACCGGATCGAGCCATGCAGCGATCCCTCCCCCCAGCCGTAGAGCCCGTCGTCGGTGGTAACCTTGACGAAGAGCCAGTTGCACCACTCAATCCAGTAGGTGAACGTCTCGATCCTGGCGATCTTCATGAAGCAATCCTTCTCCGTCGGGCGCTGCCGTCAAGGTCAACAGCTGTGACCACGTTGACAGCAGGCAGACATTGGCCGCCAATCCTCCGACATTGTCTGGAAGATGAATAAGAGCGTCTATCAAAACCGACTGGGCGTTGTCGTTCTCAGCCCTGGGTTGAAACCCAGGGTCTCGCGGCCGAGCGAGCGGTGTTGTTAGACGCTCTAAATCCGGCCTCGGAGGGGCTTTGGCGTAGCCACGGCCCATTTCCTGCGTCTTCATTCGACGAATAGCCAGGCCACGAGCCCGGCGTCATAGGTGCGAAGCGCATGGTGAAGAGCAAGGCGGCACAGTCTATCCCTCCGCTCGTTCGATGTCAGCCGGTGAGCTTGTTGTTGCATGGGCTACGAACCTGCCGGTCACGCGCGGTGGTTTCGATGCCTGAATGACAACACGGTGAAAAACCTTCATCTGATCTTCACCTTGATCACAGACCATAACGTTGGAAGTTGGTCTTCCCCGTCCCGCGGCTTCTGGCTGGAGACCCGCACCGACGGATGACACAACGGCCCGGACGACGTGGGAAACCGGGCCATCTGGGAGGCTATTGGTGGACGCAGTTCGATCCTTTGACTCCGCGAGAGGACTCGCGGCGGCTGGGCTTTCCGCGCGCATCCAAGATGGACGCGCGGCGCTTGCCGCCGGGCTGCGCGACCAAAACCTGACGCAGTTTGGGTTCATCAGTTTGCTGGCGGCGACGATCTTCGTGACCATGATGGCCGCTGGCGACAACGTCCTCTCGTTTGACGTCTCGATCTCCCGCGCCCTGCAGGGGAGCGAGATCCCCGGTCTGGCGGGGATGGCGAACTTCGTCTCCGTCGCCGGTGGCACGCTCGCGATGTTCGCCGTGGGTGCCGCCATACTCCTCTGGCTAGTCCGGGCCGGGCACTACGCGGCCACCGTTCCTGTCCTCGCCGCCCTGGCCCTGCGCATCGGCAACGCCGTGATCAAGACGGCGGTGGATAGCCCTCGCCCGACCTCGGACTTCGTCCGCACCCTGGAAAATCCCTCCGGCAACGGTTTTCCCAGCGCCCACGTGATGGGCGTAGTCCTGCTCTACGGCGTGATCACGATCCTGGCGAACGAACTGATCGCCTCCCGCTTGATCCGCCTGCCCGTCCAGGTTTTCTCGGTCGCCATGATCCTGATGGTCGGCCCGGGCCGGATCTATACCGGCGCCCACTGGCCGACCGACGTCCTCGGCGCCTACCTCTACGGCGTCCTCTTTCTGATCCCGATGCTGGTCGCCTACCAGGCGCTGAAGTCGATGGGGCCGATCAGCATCTCGACGACGCGCCCGGCCACACTGCTCCGGCCCACCAGCCTGCCGGTCTCCCGCAAGGGATAATCCGGCGCTCGGCGCTCGGCGCTCGGCGTCCGGCGTTCGGCGTCGTGACGCATCGATGCCGCCCCGACTGTCCCTGTCATCCCGAGCCTGTCGAGGGATCTAGAGGGAGACGGTATTGCACTCTCGCCCCGGCCTTCGAGAGGACGATGCCTCGTCCTCGGAGGCCGGGGCTTCCTCGTTGCCACGCGCCCTTCGAGATCCCTCGACAGGCTCGGGATGACGGGTAAGGACGGTGCGGCATCGATGCGTCACGACGCCGAACGCCGGACGCCGAGCGCCGAGCGCCGACTTACACGACGTGAGGCATAACCTGTTTGGCGAGGAGTTCGATGGTTTCGTGGTCGTCCGCGGCGAGCTGGACGACGAAGTAGCGGATGCCCGTGGCGACCATCGCCTGGTAGTACTCGACGAATTTTTCCGGGGAGCCGGCGACGATGCCGGTCTTGCCGTCGCGCCGGGTGCCGGGCGAGGTCGATCTGCTCGTGTCGAGCGCGTCGAACTTGCGGACGGCGGCGGCCTCGGTTTCGCCCAGGATCAGGTAGAGGGTGAAGTGGGTCGCCAGGATCTCATTCCGGGGCCGGCCGACCTCCTCGCAGTGGCGATCCAGGGCGGCCAGTTTGCGCGCGACCGTGGCCGCCCGGGCGGCCACGTCAAAGCTCCCGCCAGATTGGGAGTCCTCACGGACATTGCAGGCGTCGCCGTAGCGCGCGACCTGGCGGAGGGTCACCTTTTCGCCGCTGCCGCCGATCATGATCGGCGGACGGGGGGATTGGACCGGAGGGGGCGTGACCTGCATCGCCTCGGTACGGAAATGCTCACCGGCGAACGAGAACGGTTCCGGCCCCCAGACGCCCTGGATGATCTGGATCGCTTCGCGCAAGGCCGCCTGCCGCTGCCCGATGGGTGGGAAGGGGAGGTCGAGCGCCTTGAATTCTTGCTCCAGCCATCCTGATCCCAGGCCCAAGATCAGGCGGCCGTCGCTCAGGTTGTCGAGGTCGGCCGCCAGGCGGGCGAGGTAGGCGGGGTGGCGGTAGAGGGCGCAGTTGACCGCCGACCCGAGCCGGATCCGCGAGGTCGCCGTCGCGATGCCGGGCAGGGCGATCCAGGGATCGATGTGGCAGGCGGGGTGGTCGAAGATGAAGACGGCGTCGTACCCGAGGCCCTCGACCCACTTCGCCGTCTCGACCAGGTTCCGAGCCGCCCCCGGCGCCTCCGGGGTGATGAGTTGCACCCCCCACCTGATGCCGTCGTCGCCCGCCGCTACCCACGGATGCCGCGTCATGGTTGCTGCTCGCCCTCTCGCTGCTGGTGCCACCCGCCAGGAATGCCAGGGTTCGCGACAGCTTAGCCGATGACGGCCCGTCCGATTTCGGCTCCAGCTTCGATCCCTTCCCGGCTGAGGAACATTTCGGGAAGGTTGCCTTCGTACCCTGTGCCGCACTGAGTCGTGCGCACAGGGCGCCCGGCGCCACCAATCGAGCACAGCATCGGAGCATTCGCATGGACATCACTACAGCGGGACAGCCCGCCGTCTCGACATTCGCGCGGCTGCGCTCGCGCCGATCGTTTCTGGTGGGCGCGGCAGGCGTCGCGGGCGGGGCGCTGGCCGTCGCCGGCGGATTTGCGGCGCTGGGCGGATCCGGCAACGGGCCATCGCCTGACTGTGCTCGCCGCCCAGGCGGATCTGGCAGCGACCCCGGGCGCGGACTTTGAGCCAGGGGCCGCGATGTTCCGGGGCAATCCAGCCCGCACCGGCGAGATGGCGGGCCCTGGCCCCGCCGCGCAGCCGATGATCCGATGGGCGTTCGAGGCCCAGGTCCGGGTCGTCTCGTCGCCGGCGGTCGTCGATGGATCGGTCTATTTTGGGAGCTCCGCCCTCTTCGCCGTCGACGCCGCCACCGGCGTCGAGCGCTGGAAGTTCGTGACCGCCGCCCATGTCCGGTCGTCGCCGGCGGTCGCGGACGGCATCGTCTACGCCGGGGCCGAAAACGGCACGTTGTTCGCGGTCGATGCCGCGACGGGGACCGAGCGCTGGCGCTTCGAGACCGGCGACACCATGGATTCCTCGCCGCTGGTGGTCGATGGGGTTGTCTACGCCGCCAGCGAGGCCGGCAATCTGTACGCGCTCGACGCGGCCACCGGGACCGAGCGCTGGCGCTGCCCGGTCGGGGTGATCGCCTATTCGTCCCCGGCACTTGCCGGAGGGACGGTCTACATCGGCAGCCTCGACCAGAACGTCTACGCCGTCGACGCGGCGACTGGCACGGAGCGGTGGCGCTTCCCGACCGGCTCGTACATGAACGCCAGCCCGGCCGTGGCGGGCGGCATCGTCTACATCGCCAACGACCACGGCACCGTCTTCGCGCTCGACGCGGCCACGGGCGCCGAGGTCTGGCGCTTCGAGACGGGGTTGCTCGTCTTCGCGTCGGCGGCGGCCGCCGGTGGGCTGGTCTACGTCGCCAGCTACACGGGCACGTTGCACGCCCTGGACGCCGAGACCGGCGAGGAGCGGTGGGCACGGGACATCGGACTGGTCCTCTCCGGTTCGGCGACGGTTGCCGCCGGGATCGTCTACATCGGCGGGCAGGATCACATGCTGTACGCCCTGGACGCGGCCAGCGGCGATCTGCTCTGGGAGGTCGAGACGGAGGGGTCGATCATCTCGTCCCCGGCTGTCGTTGATGGGGTGGTCTACGTCGGCAGCGACGATTCTCGCCTGTACGCGATCGGGGTGTAGGGCGAGAGGCTTCGTAGGGCGACGGATAGACCTCCGTGTCTGGCTGGCGGGATGTGCGCGATTCGCCATTGACAGGCAGACGGGTGCTTCGCATGATGAGTGCAACTGCTACCCAATGTCGGAGAACCTGTCATGACCGACCCAGCATCCGCCGATCGTATGGGTCACCGGCCGGTGCCTTTGTCCTTCCCGGGTCGGGGTCAGGACATCGCGCGCCTGCCGACGCCACTTACGAGTTTCGTGGGCCGAAAACTCGAGGTTGTGGCGATCGGGGAAATGCTCCGGCGTGACCGCATGCGTCTGATAACGCTGACCGGCCCCGGCGGTGTTGGCAAGACGCGGTTGGCGCTGCGGGTTGCCGAGGATCTGGCATCGGAGTACGCCAGTGGCGTTGCCTTCGTGTCCCTGGCTCCCATCGACGATCCTGAGCTTGTTGCCCCAGCGATCGCCAGCGCTCTCGACGTGCGTGAGGCAGGCGGTCGTCCGGTGGTGGAGACGGTCGCGGAGGCGCTGGGCGAGCGGCACCTCTTGCTCATCCTGGACAACTTCGAACACGTCGTCGAGGCCGCGCCCGTCGTGGCTTTCCTCTTGGGTGCCTGTTCTCAACTGAGTGTCTTCGCCACGAGCCGGGCTCCGTTGCGTGTCTCCGGCGAGCGAGAAGTGCCGATTCCGCCCTTGGCGCTGCCGAACCCCGACGCGTCGCTGGACCGTGTCGGCGACGCCGAGTCGGTCCAACTCTTCGGCACGCGCGCCCGCGAGGCGGACGCAGCGTTTGCTCTGACAGTCGAGAACGCGGCGGCGGTCGCTCAGATTTGCCGCCGGGTGGATGGCCTACCTCTGGCGATCGAGTTGGCGGCAGCAAAGACGCGATTGTTACCGCCCCAGGCGCTGCTCGCGCGCTTGGACCACCGGCTGCCGTTGCTTTCTGGGGGCCCGCGTGACGCACCCGCCCGCCTCCGTACGATGCGAGATGCCATCGCGTGGAGCCATGACCTCATAGCCCCTTGGGAGCAGGCACTGTTTCGCCGGTTTGCTGTTTTTGCCGGCGGATTCACTCTGGAGGCAGCCGAGAGCGGTCGCGGTCGGTACGGACGGCTTCGATGTCGACATCTTTGCGGGCCTTGAGTCCCTCGTCGAGCAAAGTCTCGTGCGGCGGCTCACGGTTGTCGCCGGTGAGCCACGCTTCGGGATGTTGGAGACCATCCGCGAGTACGGAATTGGGCGGCTGGCGGCGAGCGGGGAAGAGGCGGAGCTCCGCGAGCGACACGCCGCGTGGTGCGTCGGGTTGGCGGAGGCGGCCGGACGCGGGTTCGACGCCGGGAAGGGCGCGGCAGAGTGGCTGGTCCGCCTCGACGCCGAATTGCCCAACCTGCTCGCCGCGCTCGACTGGTTGCGCGAGACCGGCGCTGCCGAGGACGTGCTCCGGCTGCTTGGCTCGATCGACGACTACTGGATCGAAACCGGGCGGCCCTACGTCGCCCAGGTCCGCCCATGGCTAGAGTCGGCACTCGCCGCCGTCCCCAGTACACCGTCCGCCGTCCGCGCGACCGCGCTCCACGTCGCCGTTCACCTGGCGATCCACCGGGGCGATTTTCCAGGTGCGGTCGCCCGCTCGGACGATGCGTTGGACTTGGGCCGGGCGCTGGATGACCCGTTCTTCCTCGGACGCGCCCACTTCGACCGCGGTGTCGTCTCGGAATTCGCGGGCGACGCGGTGAGAGCAGCGTCCTCCTACGCCGAGGCGGTGCCACTGCTGCGGGAAGCGAGGCCGACGACGTATGTCCCCATGGCAATCGGCTTCCTTGGCGACATGCGACTGTGGAGTGGCGACGCTGCGGCGGCGATCCCTCTACTCGACGAGGCGTTGGTACTCCACCGGCAGGCCGGATACAGGCGGGGCATCGCAGTGACGCTGGGCCAACGCGCCTACGCCGCGGGGGCGCAGGGCGACCAGTCTCTCGCCGCGCGGCTGTTCGCCGAGAGCCTCGCCGCCGCGGAGGAGATCGGTCTCGATCGGATTGCGCTCGGCGCGGTAGCGGGGTTGGCGGGCGTGGCGCTGGCACTGGGTGAGGCGGCTCGGGCGGCGCGGCTGCTCGGAGGGGTCGAGGCGGCGCGCGTGGCGAAGGGCATCGGTCCACCCGCCCACAACCACTACGTCGAGCGAACCGTCGCCGAGGCACGGGCCCAGCTTGGGGAGGAGGCGTTCGCGGCGGCATGGGACGCGGGGCGCGCGTTGCCGTTAGACGAGGCGCTGGGCGATGCCCGCTCAATTGCCCCGAATGCCGAGGTCGCACTACGGGACCCCTTCGGCCTCACCCCGCGCGAGCGCGACGTGCTGCGGCTCCTTGGTCGGCGCCTGACCGATAAAGAGATCGCCGAATTGCTCTTCGTCAGCCCGCGCACGGTCAGCGCTCATGTCACCAGCGTCATGGGCAAACTTGGGGTGAGCAATCGCCGCGAGGCTGCCACCGCTGCCGCTGCCGCCAGCCTCGAATAGGACTGAGCCGGCACGCGCCTACGCAATTTTCCCGGGGGTCTGCGGTCGGCGCGGACGGACGAGACACGCAATGTTTACTGATGCGCGGGATCCGACCGCGACGCATGATGAGGCCGTGCCCATGGTTTCAGCTGCCATTACGCGTCAGGAGATCGCCATGCCTCGTATTGTCGCGCTCGTCTCGATCGTCGCTCTCACGCTTGCCGGTACGCTCGTGCTCGGCGCTTTGCCAAACGCCGGTGCCCAGGACCCATCGTCCGCTGACATGGCCCGGCATCCGGTTGTCGGGGCATGGTACTGGGAAAACAGCTCCACGGATCCGTTCGACGACTCGTTCGCGGTCTTCCATGCCGACGGCACCTACGTCGAGGAGACCCCCTACATCGGCACCGGTATCGGGGTATGGGAGGCGACGGGAGAACGGTCTGCCGACCTCATCATCGTCTTCCAGGACATCGAGGGTGGACTTGATCCCACTGCGCCGGCCGCGTTCGTGGCGGGAACCTTCACGCTTCGGCTTTCGCTCGAGGTGGACGACTCGGGCAACGCGATCAGCGGGACGGGACCGATCGAGATCCGCACGCCCGACGGGGCAATGGTGGACGAGGTCACGTTCGATGGAACGGGCAGCCGCTTGCTCCCTGGGTGGTCCCCGCCGGTTGCGACTCCGGCCGCCTAGCGTCCAGATTGCCGGATTGTTGACGAACAGCGGGAAGGGCGTTGGATCACCAGCGCCCTTCCCGCTATCCGCGAGTCGAGATATCGCACCGGTGCGTAATAGACCGAGCCTGCCGCTTACCGCTTCTCCCTCGGGTAGCCGGCGTCGAGCCAGGCGTTCCAGCCGCCCTGGAGGGCGTAGACCTCTTTGTCCCCTCGGTTTTTCTGGATGATGCGCGCCCCACGGGCGCTGCTGGCTTCGTCCAGTCAGGCACAGTAGAGGACGATAGGCGGCCCCTTGGGGAGGGTTGTCATGTGCTCGGCGAGTTCGTCCAGGGTGACCCGGATGGCGCCGGGGATGCGCAGCCCAGACGCGTCGAAGGCCTGGGCGCGGCGTATGTCGATGATCGTGACCGGTTCGCCGGCCTCCATCCGGCGGTGCAGTTCGGCGGGGGGCATCCGCGGGATGCCATCGGCCCATTCGTCCCCGGCGATGAGGAGCCCGCCTGCCGTCGTCAGGATCTCTTCCGGCAGGCTCGAACTATGGATCTTCCGCCCGTACCAGGCGGCCAGGGGCGTGGCTGTTGTGCCGTGGAGGACGATCGAGGTGAGCACGACGACCGAGACGATCCCGAAGATCTCCTCCTGATCGGGGATGCCCTCGGCCACGGCCAGGATCAAGAGCAAGAGCGAGTTCAGGCCGCGAGGGCCAAACCAGGCCAGGAGGAACCGGGCGCTGCGGCTGGCCCGGGACCGGCGGATCGCAACCAGGAAGGCGACCGGGCGGGCCACGCCGAGCGTCAGGAGGGCGAACAGGATCGTCTTCCAGCCTAGCGAGTCCCAGGCGGAATCGACGAGGGCGGCCCCGAGGAAGACGAAGGTGAGGAGCATGGCCACCTCGGCGGTGGTCTCACCGTACTCCAGGAAGCAGTCGCACAGCTCTTCGTCGAGGATCGCGATGGTCAACCCGGCCGTGAAGGCCGCCACGAAGCCGCTGCCATCGACGAGCTGGGCGGCGGAAAAGGCGACAAAGGCGATCCCAATCGAGTAGAGGGATTCGTACTCGTTCGAGATCAGGGAGCGGGAGCGCAGATAGGAGACGGCGCGGATACCGATGAAGGCGATGCCGACGCCAACGAGCGGGCCCAGCACCAGCAGCCCTAATGCGAACCGAACCCAGTCTTCGGCGGTTCGGCCGGCCTCGGCCACGACCGCGGCCAGCAGCAGGGTGAGGGGGAGGACGATGATGTCGTTCGTTCCGGCTTCGACGCTGAGGGTATGGCGCACCGCCAGGGGGATGCGTTTGTCGCGGGTGACGTCTCGGAGGAGGACCGCGTCGGTGGAGGCCAGGATGGTGCCGACCAGCAGCGAGAGCTGCCAGGAGAGGCCAAAGAGCATGGCAGCAAAGAACGCGATCAGGCCGATCGTGATCGCGCCGCCGGGCCCGAGGGCCAGGGCCGGTAGGATCCAGTTCGTGCGCAGTTCGCCCAGGTTGATGTTGATCGCGTCAGTGAAGAGGACCAGGGTCAGGGCGACCGTTGCCAGGACGCGGACGGCGGGGGAGTCGATGCCGAAATCGAAAACGCCCAAACCGGCCGGGCCGACCAGCACCCCGAGGAGGACGAAGACGAGCACCTGGGAGATAGGGGCACGGGCGACGAATCCGGACGCCAGGGCGGAGATGACCATCACCAGGCCGACCGCGCCGATATAGAGCACCAGCGCGTGCTCGTCCAGGCCCTCGCCGTCTATAACGGCCAAAACCCGCGTCGCCTCTTCCCCGCCGAGCATTTCCCCATCCCTTCGCCCGCACCGCGTCGGCGCATCGACCGTATTACATTGTGACATGATTCACGAAATGTCCTTGGAGCGCTGCTCTCTATTCACCTTGTCGGCTCTCATTTCGATGTAAATCTCGCTTACTTAGGCGTTCTCTGGTCCAGCCGCCATACCGGGACATGGATTGCTCTGCTGGGCATGTCGCTCCAAGCCGGAGTATCATCCGCGCGGCATTCCGGCCCTGGGGATGTCTGAGGATGGCTTGATTTGGATCGCCCCAGGCGTGGGGTGCGAAGATGCAAGGTGGGCCTGGCTGGGGTCGCCTGCGAAAAGTCGTTCGTAACCTCTAGAGCATGGCTTCCCCCGTTGAACGGGGCCGATGTGGGAGCGATGAAGCTCCCTGCCGGTCGAAATAGCGAGCTTAGCGCGACAGGTTTCGCTGCCAAGCCGATCGGCGCGGTGCTGACGCGCCCACGGCGATACGTCGCCGGCCTATCCCCGCTATCCAACAGATTGCTTTCCGAGCGGCGCCGTTCGGCCCACTGCCGAATGGCTCTACGCGTGGTTATCTGGAGTCGATACATGCCCCGTCGTGCCGCCTGCCCCGAGCGCCACCGCCGTTCAGGTGTGCCAGTCACGAGAGACCCTTCCCACCCGGCCCGAGAAGCGTGGCTCACTGGAGCCATGTTGGCGCTGACCGCCATCGCCCTAATTGGCTTTGCGGTCAATATGTTCGACCTTGCTGCTGGTCAGTGGTCGGGTGGACCGTCCTGGGAAACTGCCCGTCTCGCTCTGTTCGTCGGGGTCATCCTTGTTCTCTCCTACGGCAACGTGGTCTACCAGATCTCGCGGCTTGGCTTCGTGCTACGCCTTCAGCGCAGTCCGGCTGGAAGCGAGGGACTGCCCCACACGACTGCAGGGGAGATTGCTCCGCCACTAACGATCCTCGTGCCGTCTTACAAGGAGGACCTGCGTACTATCCGGCAGACGCTGCTCTCCGCGGCCCTACAGGAATACCCGAACCGGCGGTTAGTCCTGCTGCTCGACGATCCACCTGCTCCAAATAATCTCGAGGACGCTACACGACTTGCGGCCGCCCGGCGATTGCCCGTCGAGATCATGGCACTCTTGTCGGCACCGGCCGAACGGGCGCGCCGTGCCGCAGACGCGTTCGCGGTGCGGGCCGCTCAGGGTCGACTCGACGCGCGGTGGGAAACGCGCATGCTCCTGGACGCGTACGCCGAGGCCGACGACTGGTTCGCGGCGCAGGCGGCCGCGACGCCCCGCCAGGACCACACCGACGACCTATTCGTCGAACTGGTGTTCGATGGACCGCGCACGCTCCTTGGTCGGTCCGCGCGCCGCATTCTGCGCTCCCAGGAGAACGGCGTCTCAGCCGCCGACCTGCGGCGCGACTACGCGCGGCTGGTAGAGTTATTCCGAGTAGAGATCGCCACATTTGAGCGAAAGCGCTTCGTCAATCTGTCCCACGAGCCGAACAAGGCGGCGAATCTCAACAGTTATCTCGGTCTCATCGGCAAGCACGTTCGCGAGGAGCGCCACGTTGACGGCTTGCACCTCGTGGTGACTGAACCAGACAAGGCACGGACGGACGACATCGCAGTCCCCGACGCAACCTACGTGATCACGCTCGACGCTGACAGCTTACTCGCACCGGATTACGCGCGGCGCCTGGCGGCGGTAATGGCGGCGCCTGGGCACGAGCGGCTTGCCGTGGTGCAAACCCCCTACACCGCCATCCCCGGATCACCCGGGGCGTTGGAGCGCATTGCGGGCGCAACCACTGATATCCAGTACCTGATTCACCAAGGTTTCACCTGGTGCAACGCAACGTTCTGGGTCGGCGCCAATGCGCTACTGCGCAAGGCCGCCCTCGACGATATCCGGACCGTCGAGGTTGAGCGCGGTCACCGGGTGGCGAGGTTCATCCAGGACCGCACGGTCATCGAAGACACGGAGTCGACCATCGACCTCGTCGCCCGCGGCTGGCGGCTGCACAACTACCCTGAGCGAATGGCGTTCAGTGCCACACCGCCCGACTTCGGATCGCTGCTGGTGCAGCGGCGGCGGTGGGCGAACGGGGGCTTGCTCATTCTGCCGAAGCTAGTGCGCTACGCCGTCGCGTCCTCGTTCTCCTGGCGCAAGCCGCTCGAGGTGTTTGTCCGTGCACACTATCTCGGCTCGATCTGCGGCTCAAGTCTTGCATTGTTGGCCCTGCTGGTCTTGCCGATCGAGGAGGGCTTCGCGAGCCCTTGGCTACCCCTTATCGCCCTCCCCTACTTCCTCTTGTACTGGCGCGACCTAATCCAGGCAGGATACCGGCGAGGCGACATCCTGCGCGTCTACGCATTCAACCTGCTCCTTCTCCCGATCAACCTGGCAGGCGTCCTCAAGTCGCTCCAGCAGGCCGTAACCGGCACGAAGATCCCGTTCGGACGGACGCCGAAAGTGGAAGGACGGACGTCCGCACCCGCCTGGGCGGTTCTTACCGAGTGGTTCCTGCTTGCCTACTGCGCCTCCGCGGCGGCCTGGGATGCGGCTGCGGGACGGTGGCTGCACGCGCTCTTTACCGCCGGAACGGCGGCGATGCTGACGTACGCACTGGTCGCCTTCGTTGGCCTGCGGGCCAGTGCGCAGGACGTGCGCGCAGGATTGCTCTCGTTGGGCGCGAACGTGTCGCCGCGCCACACCGGAACGCGGCCGGTTCGCGGGGGTGCGATGAGGCTGACCGACACGCTACGATGGTTGATGGTTCCTAGTACAGCCCTTGCGAGCATCGCGATCTTCTCTATTGTGTTGGCCTCGGGGATCCCGCAACAGATGCCAAGTCCAACATTCCTGACGTCGGTCGGTGGTCAACTTTGGGATACCGTTCGGCGCTCCCTCGACGAAGGCACGCGTGGCACCACTACCGGGCCGGCTACAGAGGCGCGTGATGTCGCGGTGGTGAATGGCTTTGTTGCGACTGAGCCTGTTCGCTCTGACGCTTCGGGCGTTTCGCCGACGGGTCAGGGCGAAGTGGTTTCTCCCACCGACGTTCGACCCTCCACGTCGTCCGAATCGGTCCGACTGGACGAGCACGGTCGGGCATCCACGCAGTCCAAGCCGGATGCTCCACCTGCCGACCCGGCGAGCGCCGCGGATCCCGACTTCCACTTCGCGGTAGCGGCCAATGAACGGGTGATCGTGACTCCCGATTCTTCCCGGTCCCCATCGGTGATGCCCGGAGCCGGATGGCGAGACGCCGCAGGATTGGAAGCACCGGCGGTTGCCGGGGAGGCCGGCCCGTCGGCCAACGAGGAAGAGCGGGAATCCTTGGGACCCGGAGCAAGCCAGGTCGGGGCAGTAAGCTCCGCGGATCGCCCGTCCGGAGACACTGGTCCAGCATCCGCGGCGGCCCCGTGAGCCCATGGCCGGTCGGCAGATCCGCCCGCCCAGCAACGGGAACTTCGTACCGGTAAGCGTCGTGTATGTGCCAGATGCCGCTGCAGACAAAGCACCCGCCGCCTCGGTTTCTCTCTCTGCCTTTCGCGTCGGTACACAGAGCCCATGTCGATGCGCCGGTCGAAGCCGGCGCGCCCGCCGACACCGTGAACGCGGTAGGGTCATCAGGCGTTGACGAACCGGTTGCCGGCAATGTCCTTGCCGCGGGCCAGCCAGAGCTTGTGGTTCTTGTTGGCGGGAAGGTCGGCGTAGACCAGGCTGGTGGTAGGGAAGTAGCGCATCGTGTATCCGGCGCGGCGCTTGTCGCTGGTATTGGCGTTGGCGCCGTGGATGATCCGGGCTTCGTGGAGGCTGCACTCGTTGGGCTTCAGCGAGAAGAAGACCGTCTTGCTCGGGTCGAGCAGTTCCGGCTTGATCTCGAGCGAGAAGATGTTCTTGCTCGGGTCAACCTCCTGGTAGGCGCTGAAGCCGTTGTCGTGGCTGCCGGGGATGACGCCCATGCTGCCGTTCTCGGGCGTGGCCTCGTCGATCGCCAGCCAGACGGTGCAGATCCCGGCCATGGTCGAGATGCGCCCATCCCAGAAGGCCGAATCTTCATGCCAGGGCGTTGCCTTGCCGGTCCGGGGCGCCTTGCTGATGAAGTGGCTGGACCAGAGGCCGATGTTGGGGCCGACGACCGGCTCGACCAGATCGAGCAACTCGTCCGCGAGCAGGAACTCCAGCAGGCGGTCGTCGTGGAAGTGGATCGTGTCCAGCGCCTCGTCGCCGTACTTCGCCAGATCCTCCTCGAAGATGGCCTTCAGGCGGGCGAACTTGTCGTCGGCGAAGACGGGTTGCTTGTAGAGGACATAGCCGTCGCGCTCGTACTGGGCGATCTGCTCCGCCGAAAGACGCCCGCGTCCGGTTGCTGTTGCCGATGACATAGCATCCTCCATTGTTGCTTTGGCCTGCACGCTATCCTGATGATGCGGGCCCCCACACCTGTGCGCAGGGTACCAGCGAGCGCTGGATGCGTCTTGTCCTGGCGACGCACGGTGGTAGCATTGCCGGCCATGACGAATCTTGACCCCACCACCCACACGCTTCCCGAGAACGGCAACGCGTGCAACCACATCGACCCCCGTCTGGCCGATGCCTGGCGGATCGTCGTCGATGGCGCGGAGAATGGCGCTTACGGAGGGGCCGTCGCGCTGGTGGCGCGGGGCGAGGAGGTGCTGCTCCACGCCGCCACCGGCTGGGCCGTGCGCGAACCGGAATCCGACCGGACCCCGGCGACCCTGGACACGATTTTCGATCTGGCCTCGGTGACAAAGGTCGTCGCGACCCTGCCCGTCGTGCTGATGCTGATCGACCGAGGCGCCTTCGGGCTCGACGATCCGATCGGGAGCGTGCTGCCAGAGTTCGGCGTTGATGGCGAACGGCGGGAGGTGACGATCCGGCGGTTGCTGAGCCACACGTCCGGCTTGCCGGCCTGGCTGCCGGTCTACATCGACGCCACCGGGCCGGACGGATATCTGGCGGTCATCTCCCGGACCGAGCTGACCTTTGCTCCCGGAACAGAGGTGATCTACAGCGACCTTGGCGTCATCCTGCTCGGGGAAGCGGTGCGCCGGGTGACGGGAGACGATATCGCCACCGCGGCGGCGAACGAGGTGTTCGGGCCGCTGGGGATGGCGGACACCCGCTACAGCCCTCCATCCTCATGGCTGCCGCGCATCGCCGCGACGGAGTACGGCAACCCGCGGGAGATCGAGATGGCGGAGGGGCGGGCAGCCGAGTTCGCGGGGTGGCGAACGGGGATGATCCGGGGCGAGGTCCACGATGGCAACGCCCACTACGGCCTGGGCGGGGTGGCCGCCCACGCGGGGCTGTACGGCACCGCCGCCGACCTGGAGCGCTACTGCCGGATGTGGCTCAACCGGGGCAGTTGGGAAGGCCGCCGGTTGATCTCGGAAGCGCTGGTGGCGGAAGCGACCCGGACTCAAGCTCCGGGCCGGGGCCTCGGCTGGCGCGTTCGCCCGAACGATCCTGATGCCCTGGCCGACGATCCGGCCCGCTCCCTGAGCCCAGCGGCCTTCGGGCACACCGGGTTCACTGGGACCTCGATCTGGCTCGATCCGGCGCGGGACCTGACGGTTGTCCTGCTGACCAATCGGGTCCACCCGCGCTCCCGGGATGAGATCGCGACCATCCGGCCCGCGTTCCACGATGCGGTGGCGGGGGCGGCGCCGATGACTGATCGTCGTTTGTAGGGGAGCGTGGCGTACGCCCTCCGCCGGCCGCGTCGCTGCGCGGGCCGCCATCATACTTGTGCGGCGAAGCTATCATGCCGGGTTTGGAAACAGGGCGCATGCCATGCGCCCCTACAGGTCGGGCGGACACCGGAGACGGCGAAACCCGTCGTAGGGGCAGACCGATCTACCCAGCGTGTCTGCCCGGCCGCCCGACCAAGTCGTTGCCGTTGGACGACATCATTCGCTCGCCGGGGGCCGTGTGTCGATGGTCGGTACGCCGGGGTTGGCGAGCGGGCAGACACGCTGGGTAGATCGGTCTGCCCCTACGACGGGGAACTCGTCTCGATCGCCGGAAGGTATTGAGGGCACGCAATGGGTGAACGTGAACCAACCGGCGATCTGTGCATCGGCCTAATCTCCGGGACATCGGCGGATGGGATCGACGCCGCTCTGGTCCGCATCATCGGTGAGGGCGCGGGGGCCAGGATGGATCTCCTCGCGTTCGAGTCCTTTCCGTATCCGCAACCGGTGCGGGATGAACTCATGGCCCTGTACGAGCCGGATGCCCGGCACGCGATCGCCCGGTTGTGCTCCCTGAACGTGGTGGTCGGCGGACTGTTTGCCGAGGCGGCGTTGGCGGTCTGTGCCCTTGGTGAGGTTGAACCTGACGAGGTTCAGCTCATCGGGTCGCATGGGCAGACCGTCTGGCACCAGCCGGCACCGGAGGAGCACCTGCCCCTGTCGATCCGGTCGACGATGCAGATCGGGGACGCGGCCACGATCGCGGCCCGGACGGGGATGACGGTCGTCTCCGATCTCCGCTCGGCCGATATCGCCGCCGGTGGGCATGGGGCGCCGCTGGCCCCGTATTTCGACTGGGTGGTGCTGCGCCATCCGGAGCGCGCCCGGGCGGTGCAGAACATCGGCGGGATCGGGAACGTCACCTACCTGCCCGCGGGCGGGGCCGTCAAAGACGTGCGTGCGTTCGACACCGGTCCGGGCAACATGGTGATCGACGAGGTCGTCCGGCTGCTGACCGGCGGCGCCCAGGGATTCGACCACGATGCCCAGCTCGCGCGCGGCGGCACGCCGGATGCGGCAATGCTGCGGCGTCTCCTGGACGAGCCGTATCTTCAGGCTTCGCCGCCGAAGACGACGGGGCGGGAGTTGTACGGCCGGCCGTTTGCCCAGCGATTGCTCGACGAGGCCGGCGTGGCTCCGGGAACGCTGGCACCAAATGGCGGTGCGTCCGCGGAGGATCAACAACGGGCCAGGGACCTGATCGCGACCGCGACCGCCCTGACGGCGCACTCGATTGCCGAGTCATACCGGCGGTGGCTGCCGGACGTAGCGGAGGTGATTGTCAACGGCGGTGGCAGCCGCAATCCGCTCCTGATGGAGACGCTGGCCGAGTTGCTGGCCCCGGCGCCGGTCGCGCCGCTCGACACCTACGGCGTCAACGCCCGCGCCAAGGAGGCGATGGCCTTCGCCCTGATGGCTCACGACAGCCTGGCCGGGCTGCCAACCAACATCCCCGCCGCAACCGGCGCGCACGCGCCCGCGATTCTTGGGACACTGACGCCGGTACGGAGACGTGAGTCGTGAGCAGGCGAGACACGCCACTACCGTCATCCTGAGCTTGCGAAGGATCTTGGCCATTCATGGCCTTTGTCGCCGACCGCGATGTCGCGATTCGGAACGAGCACGAAGGCGGTAAACCGCCAAGATCCTTCGCAAGCTCAGGATGACGATTGCTCCCGTCTCCCGTCTCCCGTCTGATTCGGTAATCGGGGCAATTGGCAATGCGTTCGGCACGTGACAAGGAGATGCAGATGGCCCTCGATCGACGCACGCTTTTGCAGACGACCGGCGCGACCGCGGTTGCCGCGGCGGTGCTCCCACGGGGGCTAGGGGCGATTGCCCAGGACGCGACCCCGCCAGCGGCCGCGCCTACGGGCGAACTCATCATCGGCAAGGCCCAGGAGGCGGTCGGGCTCGATCCGGCGATGGTGACCGCCGTCTCCAGCCGCCAGATCATGGAGCCGGTCTACCAGCAGCTTGTCCGGTTCGACGCCGACAACCAGCCGCAGCCCTACCTGGCCGACTCCTGGGAGGCGACCGACGAGACGACCTACGTCTTCACGCTGCACCCCGGCGTGGTATTCCACAACGGCAAAGCGCTCACGGCCGAGGACGTCAAGTTCAGCCTGGAGCGGATCAAGACCGCCGACCCGGCTTCCCCCTGGAAGAGCCAGCTCGATCCCATCTCCGAGATCGAGGCGACCGACGAATCGACGGTCACGATCAAGCTGGCGACGCCCTACGGGCCGCTCCTGGCAACCCTCGCCGCCGACTACTGCGCGATCGTTCCGAGCGATGCGGGAGATCTGCAGCAGACGATGATCGGTACGGGGCCGTTCTCCCTGACGGAGTACACCCAGGACGTCACCTCCGTCTTCACGGCCAACGCCGACTACTGGGAGGAGGGGCTGCCGAAAGTGGCCACGATCTCCTACCCGATCCTCCCGGACGAGGCCGCTCGCCTGGCCGCGATCCGCACCGGCGAGATCAGCATGACGACCCTCAGCGATGCCGCCAGCGTCGAACTGGCCGAGGGCGAAGAGAGTCTCCAGGTCATCACCCAGGAGACGACCGACTACTACCTGCTCGGCCTCAACACCCAGGTCGAGCCGCTGAACAACGTCCTGGTCCGCCAGGCGCTCAGCCTTGCGATCGACCGCCAGGGCATCCTCGACGCCGTCTTCCTCGGTCAGGGGACGGTCACCGGCCCGATCGTGCCGACGCTGGGCGACTGGGCCACCCCGATCGAGGATCTGCCCAACTATGCCCGTGATGTGGACCGAGCCAAGGAATTGCTGGCCGAGGCGCAACTGGCCGACGGCTTCGAGCTGACGATTCTGGCCTCCCCGCTCTACCCCGAGTTCATCAACATCGCCCTGGTGCTGCAGGAGCAGTTGGGCGAAGCGGGAATCACGGTCAACCTGGAGCAGGTGGAGTGGGGCGCGTTCATTGAGCGCTGGTCCGCCCGCGACTTCCAGTCGTTCGTGAGCTACAACACCAGCGGCAACGACCCGGATCGAGCCCTCTACGCCGCCATCCACACGGACGGTTCGACCAACGCCTTCCAGTTCAGCGACACCGCCATCGACGCCCTGCTGGAAGAGGCCCGCGCCTCCGGCGATTCCGACCTGCGCCACGAGCTCTACCGCCAGGCGGAGCAACTCATCGCCGAGGCGGCGCCTGCTCTCTTCCTCAACACCCGCACCGCCTACTTTGCCCTCCTCGACAGCGTCCAGGGCTTCGAGCCCAACCCGATCGAGACCTGGGAGACGCTGAAGTCGGTGACGGTCGGAGAGTGACGGAGAACGGCCCCCTAACCCCCCGGCCCCCTTCCCCCCTGCGGCAGGGGGAAGGGGGAGCCGTCGCGCAGACCAGTAGGGGCGCATGGCATGCGCCCGGTCGCCATCCGCGTCGTTGCCGCAGCCGGTCCGGACGCCGCCCGAACACACCCCGGGCCGGGTTGGCCATCGCGCAGCGCCGCCGACCGGAGAAGGGCGCATGCCATGCGCCCCTACAGCCCGCTCCGAAAGGGTTTGCCCCTGATTCCAACGTGCTCCCCCTTCCCCCTGCCGCAGCGGGGGGAAGGGGGACGGGGGGTAGGGGTTTTCTCATGCTCACCTTCCTCCTCCGCCGAATCATCACCGTGGTGCTGCCGACGCTCCTGGGGATCTCGATCCTCGTCTTTGGGGCGATGCGGTTGATTCCGGGTGATTTCGTCGATGTGCTGATCGGGATCGGGCCGGACGTCAGCGAGGAGCAGCGGGAGGAGATTGCCAGGTCCTACGGGCTGGATGAGCCCGTGCCTGTGCAGTACGTCCGCTGGCTGGGCCAGACCCTGCAGGGAAACATGGGGACCTCGCTGCGGACCGGGGAGCCGGTGGCGAGCACGATCGTCGATCGGTTGCCGGCGACGCTGGAGCTGGCGTTTCTCTCGACGCTGCTCTCGCTCGTGATCGCGATTCCGGCCGGGGTGCTCTCGGCGGTGCGCCGCAACGGCTTTCTCGATGCCATCGCCCGGGTGGTGGCGCTCATCGGGCTGTCGGTGCCGAACTTTCTCCTGGGCACGCTGCTCATTCTGTTCATCTCGACGAAGTGGCCGGTGTTGCCAACGAATGGGTTCGTGCCGATCTCCGAGGGGCTCTGGCCGAACTTGAAATCTCTCGTGTTGCCTGTCCTATCGCTGGGGGCGCTGCTGGCGGCGTCGATCACGCGGATGACGCGGTCGGCGCTGCTGGAGGAGCTGGGCAAGGAGTATCTGACGGTCGCGCGGGCGAAGGGACTCAGCGGAAAGGCCGTGGTCTTCGGCCATGCCTTCCGCAACGCGCTGGTGCCGGTGGTAACGATCGTCGGCATCCAGACAGGGTATCTGCTGGGCGGCACGGTGATCGTCGAGCAGTTGTTCGCCATCCCGGGGGTTGGCCGGCTGGCGCTGGATGCCGTGCTCAAGCGGGACTACCCCTGGTCCAGGGAACGACGCTGTTCATCGCCGGGACCTTCGTGCTGGTCAATCTGCTGACCGATGTCATCTACGGTCTGATCGACCCGCGCATCCGGCGGCCGGCATGAGCGAAGGCATCAGCACCGCCCCGGTGCCCGCGGGCAGGTCGCAGTTGCTGGCGCGGGAGCCGCGCGAGCGGGGCAGGGCGATCCCGGCGGCGATCGGCCACCTGGCCCGCCACAGCCGGTTTGGATTCGCGGCCGGCGTGATCCTGCTCCTGTTCGTCTTGATTGCGGCGGCGGCGCCGCTGATCGCACCAGAAGATCCGGTCGCCATGGCTCCGACCAACCGGTTCAACGAACCGGGGAGGGAGAACCTGCTCGGGGGCGATTTCTTCGGGCGGGATGTTCTCAGCCGGATCATCTACGGCGCCCGGATCTCGTTGCTGGTCGGGGCGGCGTCGGTAGTGGCTTCGGCGGTGGCGGGGACGATCTTCGGCCTGATCGCCGGCTACGTCGGCTCCTGGCCGGAGTACCTGACCATGCGCCTGATGGACGTGATCTTCGCCTTCCCCGGGGTGCTGCTGGCGATCCTGGTCGTTTCGGTCGTGGGGGCGGGCTTTACCAGCATCGTGATCGCGATCGCGACGGTCTACACCCCCATCTTTGCCCGGATCGTGCGGGGCTCGACGCTGGGGTTGAAGCGGGTCGAGTTCGTGCAGGCGGCGGTCTCGGTCGGAGTCCCGACGCACCGCATCTTGCTGCGGCACATCCTTCCCAACGTCGCCGCCCCGATCCTGGTCCAACTTGCCCTGGGCCTGTCCGGGGCGGTCATCCTGGAGGCGGCCCTGAGCTTCCTCGGCCTGGGCGCCGTACCTCCCACCCCCTCCCTGGGCTCGATGCTGAGCGAAAACCGCAACTACATGGAGTTGGCGCCGTGGACGGTGCTCTATCCCGGCCTGGCCCTGGCGCTGCTCGTCTTGACGGTCAATATCTTTGGGGACGCGATCCGGGATCTGCTGGATCCGCGGCTGCGGACGGAGGTGTGAACGGACGCTGCTGTCACTACTCGATCAGACGACTGGCGTCCATCCGGGAATGCAGGATGCGGAGGATGGTTACGGCTTGGTCATCCGCACGATAGTAGACGACGTGCTGTTCGACCGGATACGCGCGGACGCCATCGCCGAGGTCTGCGCGCAGGCGTCCACGGCCGGGGAAACGGGGAAGGTCGTAGATAGCCGAGACGATCCGCTCGATGTACGCGTCTCGCTGCCGGTTACCCCAGCGCTCGGCCGTGTACAACGCGATGCTGGTCAGATCGGCTTGGGCCTCAGGCGTGACGACCGGAGAGTTACGGGCAGACATCCGGGTTCGGCTTCTTCCCTTGTCGAGCCATCTCCTCGGCGTCCTGGATGATCTGTACCAGCAGCTCTGGCGTCAGCGGCGTTGTATCGCCGCGCCCGGCTTGCGCGAGCCCAATCCCGATAGCGTCTGTGAGCCGCTTCGCGCGGTCGCGCTCGTCCAGCAATCGCAATGCTTCGCGTACGACCTCGCTGGCGTTGTTGTACAGGCCGGTCTGCACCTTCTGGCGGACCAGGGCCTCTAGCTCCGGCGTCAGGCTGACGTTCATGCGTCATCCTCCTTCGTTCAATGCCATTGTAGCGATCTTTGACAAAGATTAACATCCCGCCATTCGATCTGCCCGGCCAGGGCTGCGTTCGTGGCCGTCGAAACAGGGCGGACACGGCGGTCCGCCCCTACGATTCGAGGAGCCGCGTCCGATTTGGAATCGTCTGATCCCTACCCGTCGTACAAATCCCCCGCCAGGTACTTGAGGCCGGTGTCGACGGCGACGGTGGCGACGGTGTGGCCGGGGCCGAGGCCGGCGGCGAGGCGCAGGGCGGCGGCCACGTTCAGGCCGCTGGAGGTGCCGGCGAAGATGCCTTCCTCGCGGGCCATGCGCCGGGCGATGTCGCGCGCTTCGGCTTCGTCGATCGCCATGGCCTCGTCGTAGGAGCCGGGGGTGAGCATCGGCGGGATTGTCCCGGTGGCGATCCCTTCGACCCGGTGCGGACCGCCGACGCCGGTCGTCAGGAAGGCGGAGGAGGCCGGCTCCAGGGCGACGATCTTTGCCGCGCAGCCGTCGGCTTTGAGGGCCCTGGCGACGCCGACAAGCATCCCGGCGGTGCCGACGCCGCCGCAGTAGACATCGATCGAAGGCCCGGCCTGGGCGACCAACTCGCGGCCTATCCCGCCGTAGCCGGTCTTCGCGTCCTCGTTGTGGAACTGGTCGGTCCAGTAGGCGTTGCCTTCGGCGAGGATCTCCTGGACGGCCTCCCGCATCCGCACGAAGAGGTCGGGGGTGACCGCGCCGCCCTGGCTGGGCACGATCGTCAGGTCGGCGCCGAAGGCCCGCATCGTCCGCAGCTTCTCCTGAGAGAAGGCGTCGGAGGAGACGAGCTTGAGCGGGTAGCCCTTGACGGAGCAGACGAAGGCGAGGGAGGAGCCGGTGCTGCCCCCGGTGAACTCGACCACGGTCATGCCTGGTTTGAGGTCGCCCCGAGCCTCGGCTCCTTCGATCATCGCCAGGGCCATCCGGTCCTTGTAGGAGCCGGTCGGATTGAAGTACTCCAGCTTGACCAGGATCTCCGCGCTCCCGGCCGGCGCCATCCGATCCAGCCGGACCACGGGCGTGCCACCGATGGCCGCCAGGGTGGAAGCGCGTACTCCGTCATCGGTCGTCGCCATTGCCATGCTCCTCATGTGGTTGTCAGCGGTTCGGGACGGCGTCTCGTTCGGACACCGACCGACACCCCCCTGTTGGCCGGTGGTACTCGAACGAAAGATTCGTTTGGGCTTTCTTGGGCCAAATTGTTATCTGGTCATGATCGGATTGCTCCGGTGAGGATCCAGCAAGAATCAGCGGAACTCGGCCGCAAGGTCGGCCTGGCCGAGACCGCCGCGGAGGCAACTCCAGAATCCTAAAGGGTTGAACCAGGTTGAATTTAAGCTCTTGAGGCACGGCTCGGTTTTATGCCGGGCCGCCCGCATTGCGATTCCCTACTCCGCGAGAAACGCTGCCGCCTGAACCGCTATCTTCGCCCCATCCGGCAACAGGCTGTGCCACCGCCACTCGCCGACCTCGGCCCCGAGGAGACTACCGCCGGAACAGCGGGCCCAGATCGAGCCGTCCGGCGCGGCCAGGAAGAGTTCGACCATGTCGTCCATCGGCGTCGCGATCCCATCGCTGGCCGGCTGCCAGGTGTCGCCCTGGTCGCTGGAGACCTCGATCCGCCCCTGCGCCCCGACCTGCTTGGCGGGGGCCGCCAGGAGCAGGTCCGGACGGGTCGGCGGAACGATCACGGCGCGGGTGTAGTCCGTGTAGAACTTCTCCCACGTCTTGCCGCCGTCGTGAGAACGGGCGACGCCGCCGAGTTTCGGTGCGTCCTCCGAGCGAACATCGGACTTCAGCGCGGCCCAGCCGAGGGCGGCGAAGAGGAGATCCTTGTCCTCCGGGTGGCCGGTAACGTGGTGGATGTCGGGGTCGGTGACCACGCGTGAGCAGGTCCAGGTTTCGCCCCCGTCCGGGCTGTCGAGCAAGCCACCGACCTCGACCGAGGCCAGCAGCCGCCTGCCGCCCGGCGGGGCGTAGATGTTTCGGACGGCGCCGGCCCGCGGCGAGTAGGGCAGGTACCAATCTTCGTACCCGTCGAGCGCCCGGATACCGCCGAGCTCGTGCCAGCCTAAGCCGCCGTCGTGGCTCCGAAAGATCCGGGCTGGCTCGGTGCCACAGAGGATCGCTCCCGGATTGAGCGGATCGGGACCGATCGTGCGGAAAGCCGGCGCGGTCAGGCCATCGCTGACCGGCGTCCAGCGCGCCCCGCCGTCCTCGCTACGGAAGAGCCCGTTCCCGTAGCTCCCGGCCAGGATGACCGTCGCCCCGGCCTGGCTCTGCCAGGCATGGACGGCGCTGATCCGTTGATCGGCGAGTCCCAGGTGCTGCAGCTCGCCGTGCTGAAGGCGAAAGACTCCGGTTTCGGTGCCAAGGACGGCGTTGACCATGGCGTACTCCTTGGTGGTGTTAATGGGCGTTGCCGAATTGCCGCGGCCGGCGGCCCGCCCAGGACCTCGACAGTCTACGTCGTGGTCATCGATCTGGGCGATTGGTTTAGGGGCGCCACTCACAACCGTCGGGCGCCGCGCCGCTCGGCCCAGTCCCGGAGGGACTTCGTCGGTTCAGCGCCAGGTTGATGAAGGTGGACAACTTAATCGGACCATGCGAGGCTGGGGCGATCCGGGGGGAACCCGGACGTAAGGAGGATGCCGATGCGCCCGTACGCGTTGGTCCTGACGGCGGAGCAGCGAGCGGAGCTGGAGCGGACCCGAGCCCGCGACCCGCGGCCCTATCTGCGCGAGATGGCGGCGGCGCTGTTGCAGGTGGCGGACGGAATCCCGGCGCGGCGGGTGGCGCGCCACGGCTTGGGGCGGCGGCGCAAGCCGGAGACGCTCTACCGCTGGCTCGCCCGCTACGCGGCCGGTGGCCTGGCCGCCCTGGTGCACCGCCGCCGCGGGCGCCGGGGCTTTTCCCCCCTGGCAGGGGGCAGCGCTGGTCGAGTGGGTGCGGCAGGACCCGGCGTGCCACGGGCTGGAGCGCGCCCGCTGGCGGCTCGATGACCTGCGGGCGCGGCTGCCGTGGCTGGCGGGGTACACCCGCAGCGGCGTCGCCAAGGCCCTCAAACGGCTGCGAGTCCGGCTCAAACGGGGGCGGCTGCGCCTGCACGGCCCCGACCCCGCCTACGCCGCCAAGCGCGACCGGGTCGCCAAAGCGGTCGCCCTGGCGCGCGAATTCCCCGGACGCGTCACGACGCCCTTCGGCGACGAGGTGGGGATCTACCGCCAGCCGACCCTGGCGGCGACCTGGGGCCAGGCCGGGATCGAGCCCACGGCCACCCTGTCGCACCGTGCCAACACCCGCCACCGGATCTGCGGCGGCCTCGACGCCGTCACCGGGCAGGTCGTCTGGCGCGGCGCCAGCACGGCCGGGGTGGCGGTGCTGTGCCGCTGGTTGGCCGACGTGCGCGCGGCCTACCCAGGGCGGCGCCTGCTGCTGGTCTGGGACAACTGGCCGGTCCACCGCCACCCCGCCGTGCTGGCCCGGGCGGGCGAACTGGGGATCGGCATCGTCTGGCTGCCGACCTACGCGCCCTGGCTCAACCCGATCGAGAAGCTCTGGCGCCAGACCAAGCAGGATGTGCTCCACCACCACCGCCTCGCCGACGCCTGGACCGACCTCAAGGCCCGCGTCCATGCCCACCTGGACCGCTACGCCCACGCTTCCCCCACCCTCCTGCGCTACGTCGGCCTCACATGGTCCGATTAAGTTGTCCACCTTCATCAACCTGGCGTCCGCCGCCCGCCGGCGCTGCCGGACGGGGAACCACCGTGCGAGCCAAGGTCCGCGCGTCTCGTTCACCTCGAAAGGGTTTGTCGTCTTGGATTCCAATCAACGCGCCCGCGCTACCACGCCACCGCTCGAACCGGCTATCCGCGCCGTTCGAGTCTTCACTGACCATCCACAACCGCTGACGTTCGCTCCACGCCATCCCAACCCATCTGGCCACATCCACATCCATCCAGCCCATCCGGCCAGATCATCCACCACGCCGAAAGGACACGTCATGACCGGCATCGCCAGCCGCACCCTCCGGATTGTCTCGCTGTCGCTTGCGCTCCTCGCCTCCGCGGGCTTGTTTACCGCTCAGACGGGCGCCCAGGAGAACCCTCCACCGAACCCGATCACCATCCCCTGCGCCACCAACGTCTCCGCCCAGGTGCTCGGCAGCACGCCCGTGGGAGATGGCTCCCAGACCCTGATCCAGGCCCGGGTCATCTTCGGTGCCGGTGGCAGCATCGGGGCCCACACCCATCCCGGCACGCTCGTGCTGACGGTCGAGTCCGGACAGTTCGGGTTCACGCCCATCGGCGACGGCGAGATGACCGTCAACCGCGTCGCTACCGCCGACATCGAATCGGTGGCGGAGCCGATGGTTGCGGGCGAGGAGACCGTCGTCACTCCGGGCGACTGGTTCGACGAGACCGGCATGGTCCAAACCGGCGTCAACCTCTCCACCGAACCGACCACCGTGCTCCTCACCGACCTGATCACCACCGGCGAACCGTTGACCTCTTGCGTCGACCAGGAAGCCACCCCATCGAGCATGTCCCACTCCGACCGCCCGACCTCGATGCCGGCGCACAACTGATTTCACTACTTCTTGCTATATCGCCGGAGCGTGTCGCCGAGTAGGCTCATCCCAGTTCCGTGATTGCATCGAGGCCGGCGCGATCACGGAGCCGGCGAGGCCCGATCACCTTGCCATTACTCGCGGCGGCTCCGCATAGCCGCGACGACGGCCGGACCGGAATCGCCTCCCCGAGCGAATCGCCGGTACTCCTCCGATTCCATCGGGTAGAGCGCGGCCTTCCCGTCCGGGTCAAAGTGAATACCCCATCCATATTTCTTGGGGAGCGCCGAGGAGCGCAGGCAAGCGCGTGGGGTCGCGAAAAACGCTGCCCGCGCCTCCTCGGATGTCTCCTCTCCCTGCAGCCCCTTGTGCCTGACGTGAACCTGCCAGAGCACATCTTCCTGCGTCAAGGCATAGGGGTTCGCGGCGATGAGTTCGTACTGGATCAGGTGCGCCGAGGTCCGGTTCCCGCGCATCGGGGGAACAATCCCGACGCGTACCGGGCAGTCCGGAGCGGTCGTAATAAAGGTGTCGACGTAGTTCATCGATCCCGTCTGCCACCGCGGCCGGCCCGGCCGGTCCCTCAGGTCATCTCCGTTCGTCGTACTCATGTGCCCGCTCACCTTTCCAGGAGTCCAATCACGATGGTGACCTCTACGCCAACCCTGGACCTTACCACCGTCAAGTCCCGCCAGCAGCAGATGTGGTCCTCCGGTGATTACGCCGCGGTCGGCGCGACGTTGCAGATCGTCGCCGAGAACCTGTGCGAGGCGGTCGACCTCCGCGCCGGGGAGCGGGTGCTTGACGTGGCCACCGGCAGCGGCAACGGCGCCCTGGCCGCCGCCCGCCGCTTCGCCGATGCGATCGGCGTCGACTACGTGCCGGCCCTGCTGGATCGAGCCTGGGCCCGGGCCTCCGCCGAGGCGCTGCCGATCGACCTACAGGAAGGCGACGCCGAGGCGCTGCCGTTTGCCGACGAGTCGTTCGACGTGGTCCTCTCCACCTTCGGCGTGATGTTCGCTCCGGACCAGGAGCAGGCCGCGCGTGAACTCCTGCGGGTCTGCCGGCCGGGAGGGCGGATCGGCCTCGCCAACTGGACGCCGGACGGCTTCATCGGGGAGATCTTCCGGACAAACGGCCGCCACGTGCCTCCGCCGGCCGGGCTCAAGTCGCCCGCGCTGTGGGGCACCGACCTGCGGCTGCGCGAACTCTTCGGCGACGGCATCTCGACGATCTCGGTGACGAAGCGCTCCTTCTCGTTCCGCTACCGCTCTCCGGAGCACTGGATCGAGTTCTTCCGGACCTACTACGGTCCGACCCAGAAGGCGTTCGAGGCGCTCGATCAGGCGCAGCAGGCCGATCTTGGCCGCGATCTGCTCGAAGTGCTGGGCCGGTTCAACCGCGCCGACGACGGCACGCTCGTGGCGCCCAGCGACTACCTCGAGATCGTCGCGATCAAGCGTTAGGGCACCGCGCTCCATCCCACAATCACCAACCACCCTGACAACTCCACTTCTCCATCCTTCTCCTCATCTCCTCCACTCTCTCCTCATTCCTCTCACCAGGGCCGTCCCGCATGCGGGGCGGCCCTGGTTGGCGATTGGCAAGGCGCTTGTCAAGAAGGGTAGCCGCGTCTTCGGGTCGCCCGGGGCTCACGGCCCAAGGTTGGCCCAAGGTTGGCCCAGGGTTGGCCCGGGCTGAAAAAATCAAACAGCCTCTCCGAGGCTAGTGCTTCCCCGAGACCGTGTTGCCGCAGTTCAGCCGGTTTCAACCGGCTTCCATCACTCAGCACGGGACTTTGAGTCCCGGGCGACAGGGGAGACGGTGCCGACTTTTGCTCCGTGCTCTCAAAGTCGGGTCGAGCATCCGCCTCTTGCACGCGCTGCGACGAGACCGGACAATCGGGAAAAACCGATAGTCACGATGTCTGGCCGAACGGGCGCCGTTGTGCACCGCAGCCATGGCCGGGCACAGAGCGAGGAGCTGCGATGAAGACGCCGGAGCCGTCGGCGGCGGAAGGCCGGGCGGTGCGGATGCTCCGCGCCCTGGCCAACCCGGTCCGCTTCCGGATCGTGGTGGTGCTGGCGGAGCGGAAAGACGCCACCTCACCCGGACTGGTGGCGGAGCTAGGCATCGCCCAGTCCAGCCTATTCGACCACCTATCGGCGCTGCGCGAGGCGGGCGTCGTCCAGGTCGGGCAACCGGGCCAGTCGGGGGGCAGAGCCAGGCCAACGGCGAGGGGCCGCCGGGGCTGGCCCGGTCGTATGGTCTCGATCCCGGAGCGCTCGATTTTCTGTCCGCCTTCCTCTCGGGCCTCGGGGAACGGGCCCGGTCGTGGGAAGGGATGGTGGCGAAGGCACGTCGGGAGGACGGCATGGAGATCCGGGAGGCGACGCTCGAAGACGCGGCGGGCATCGCCCACATTTACAACCAGGGGATCGAGGATCGGGTCGCGACCCTGGAGACCACACTGCGCTCCCCGGAGGAGCGGGCGGCCTGGCTGGGGGCGCGGACGTCTCGCCATCCCGTCCTGGTTGCCTCCCGTGGCGACGGCGGCGAGGCGGGCGGGGCGATCATGGGCTGGGCGTCCCTCAACCAGTTCAATCCCCGCCCCGCCTACGATCACGTCGTCGACCTGTCGGTCTACGTCGGGCGGGAGCACCGCGGCCGGGGCATCGGCGACGCGCTTCTCGGCGCGCTGGAGGGCAAGGCCCGCTCGCTGGGCTACCACAAGATGGTCCTGGCGGCCTTCCCCTCCAATGCCCCCGGGATGCGCCTCTACGAGCGCCACGGCTTCCGCACGGTCGGGATCTACCACGAGCAGGGGATGCTCGACGGCCGCTGGGTCGACGTGATCGTGATGGAGAAGATCCTGGCGTAGACGTGAGATGAGACGTGAGACGTGAGACGTGAGAAGACAGCCATCAGTGGAGAATTGGTGGCTGATGTTTGGCGTCATCCCCTCGTCGCCTGGCCAGTTCGGTAACCGTCCCGGCGTCGCCCGGGGCTTAAGGCCCCGGGCTGAATCGGATAACCCCCTGAAGGGGGCTGGAACCTCGGCGCTGTGGTCGGAACTCTCCGCCTGCCGAGACGGGTGGCAGCCGGCTTTAGCCGGGTTATCGGCTCAGACCGGGGTGTTTAGCCCCGGGCGTGGCCGGGTCGGGGTCTCGCATCGCCCCGGTCGTCACTCGGACGGCGCAACCTCTTGCCCCGTCGTCGCCCGGACGGCGGCTCGCATTTGCCCCGGGCGACGCCTGGGCAACCCCAAGCATAGGCCGGACCTACCCTTGACCGCGATTGCTGTGCTGGAGCGCGCCAACGCGCCTACGAAAAATCGGCCGTCAGCCAGCGCTCCGGGCGGACGCGGAAGAGGACCAGGGACGGGCCGGGGTTCGCCTGCTCGGCGTCGACAAAGCCCTGGGCCATCTCCTCCGGCAAGTATCGCCGGACGATGGCTAGCATCTGCTCGGGCGAGGGGGGACGCTCGATCCCGATCAGGCTGCCCTCGATCGTGGCGTACTTATACGGCGGTTCAGGCTTCTGGACGTTGAAGGAGATCGCCTTGGCCTTCTCGATCAGCCGGGTCTTGCGGGCCGTCCGCCCCTGAGTGCCGGTGAAGAAGGTCAGTTCGCCGCCCGGCTCGTAGTGATGCCAGACAGGGACCGCCAGGGGCGGCCGCCCGTCGTCGCTGGCGACGCTGAGGACGCCGATCCGGGGCTCCGCCAAAAACGCTTCCCAATCCTGTTGGGTCATCGCGGGGCTCGCCATGGACATCCTCCTTCACTGCTGGTTGCTGGTTGCGTCCCGGCGGCGAGAAGCGCCACCGGGTCGGAGAAAACGTGACGTCGGTGGGAAATCGGGGGTTGGTCGGATCAACGTCATGGCCGCTCCTTCGGGGGGCGGTCTCTGCTCCAGATGGTGAAGTTGAACAGGGACAGGTACCCCATCGACTCGTAGGTCGGCTTGCCCTCCGTGGTGGCGATGAGCAGGGCGTGCAGGTCCGGATTGGCCAGCGTCGCCTTCCAGGTGACGGCCGCGCCGTACCCGCGCCGCCGTGCTTCCGGGACGGTGGCCACCAACGTCACGTCGACGATCCCCTCCGCGACGAAGGCGGAGGCGGCGCAGGCCGGCCGGTTCTCCTCATACCCGACCCAGAGGTGCTCGCGAGGATCGTGGAGCACGCCGGGCGCGAAGATGGTCCAGGCCTCGCCGTCCCTCGTCGCCAGGTCGTCCATCCCGAAGCCACGGGCGATCGCCGTCTGGAAGTCACGCAGGCCGGTCTCGTCCGACACCCGCTCGATCCGCAACGTCTCCGGGGGAATCGGCGCCCGGCCACCGCGTGGGCGAAGCATGAACGCCCCGTACCCGAGAAACGACCACCCGTAGGGCTGCAGATCGGGCGTCGGCCAGGGAGAGAACAGAAAGACGCCGCCGGTCCGGCAGTCCTGCTCGTTGCGGAAGCCGTAGAAGTCGTCCAGGACGGCCATGACCTCCGGCGCGTCCTCCTGGTAGAGGGGAGCGAGCAGGGTCACGACGTTCGCCCCGAACGACGGGCGGCCGATATCCGACGCCGAAAGATCGTCGCGGGTCAGGGTGTGTCCGCCCAGGTCAGCCGATTGGGCGGCGATCCCGCCGGACCAGTTGAGGAGAAAGGCCCGCAACAGGGAATCGCCGGCGGGGACATCCGGCTCCCAGCCGGCCTTCTCCTCCTTGCTCGGATCGAAGACGTGGATAGGCACGGCTTCCGCTCCTGTGGACGGGGACGACGGGCAGGTGCCGGTCGGCGTGTATAGCTCGCCTCCCCATCCTCGGTCTCCCAAGGACGATCGTTAGTGAGCCCGGGACTCGGCCTTCAGGTAGGCATCGAGCGCATTGAAGGCGCTGTCCCAGCCCTCCCGATGGCCATCGCGGCTCTCGACGTTTTCGAACGACGCCTGTTGGAAGCGTCATGAGAGTCTGGGCGGCGCCGGGGCCGTGCTCGGCCAGGGTGAGCGTCACCAACGTTTCGTGGCCCGGCGTGCCGTCGCCCTCTTCCCAGGCGAAGGTGTAGACCAGGCGCTCCGGCGGGACGATCTCGCGAACCACGCCCCCCTGCCGGTATTCCTGACCCTCGGGAGAGCGCATTCCCAGGCGCCAGGCGCCGCCCGGGCGGGCGTCCATCTCAACGTAGGTCGGAGTAAAGCCTTCCGGCCCGCCCCATTTGGCCATCCGCTCCGGCTCGGTCCAGGCCTTGAAGACCAGATCGCGCGTGGCGTTGAAGACGCGGGTGATCGTCAGCTCAAGTTCGTCCGCGCGGGCCTTCGGTGCGACCGGTGTCGTCGTTGCCATCTGGGTATTCCTCCACTGGTGGGACCGGCCTGCCGGCCGGGTCCGCGTTGCCCGCGGGGGATTGAACCTCCCGCAGGTAGTCGTCGAGGCGATCGAACCGCCCTTCCCAGTACGGCCGGTATGCCTCCAGCCAGCCGGCCGCTTGGTGCAGCGGTTCGGCTTCCAGGCGGCAGGGACGCCATTGCGCCCGGCGGCCCCGTGCGATCAGGCCGGCCTTCTCCAGCACCTTGAGGTGCTTGGAGATGGCGGGCAGGGTCATCGCGAACGGGGCGGCCAGCTCCGAGACGGAGGCCTCACCCACGGCGAGGCGCGCGAGGATCGCCCGGCGGGTGGGATCGGCGAGGGCGGCGAAGACCGTGCTGAGGTGGTCGGACATCGTGTCAATCAACCTCTCGGTTAAATAACCGATTGGTAAAATACACCGGCCGCCGGTGCGCGTCAAGGCGGCTGCCCATCAAGGTGCTGCGGCCCGGGCGCACACCCCTTTAACGCCCCGTCGCGGTCCCTGTTCTATATGCTTGATTCGGAATACACAGGCAGCCCGCTCGATCGCCCTACCGCACGGAGGAACCCCCACCCATGGCCAGTACGATTGGAGATCCCGGCGCGACGCGCGCCATCGGTTCCCGCCGGATTCCCGCCGGGGATGCCCGGACCGCCATCGTCCGCATGACGATCTCGGCGCCGGTTGCCGACGTCTGGAACGCCGTTACCAGCGTGGAGCGCGTTGCCCGCTGGTACTCGCCCGTCACCGGGGACTTCCGGCCTGGGGGCACGGACGGTTTCGGTCGGCGCGTTCGCGACCTGCGAGATCCTGGCCTGCGATCCTCCCCGGTCGTTTCGCGCCACCTGGGTCCACCCTGGGCGTCCGGTCGACGAGATCGAACTCCGCCTGACCGCCGACGGAGCGGGGACGACGCACCTCGAGTTCGCGCACGCGATGGTGCCCAAGCTCGTCGAGTGGGAAGGGCAGATGCTCGATCCCCTGCCGGACGTTGGCGCCAACTGGGAGTTCTCCCTCAGCTACCTCCCTCCCTATCTGCGCGGCGAACTGCCCGAGGGGCGTGCGATCGACTGGTTCCAGATGACCCCGGAGGTCCAGGTGGAGATGGCCCGCCGCAACACCGCCTGGGCGGAGATGATGATGATGTCCCCGGTTGGGAGCGAGTAGGCGGAGAGTTAGCCCCCTACACCCCGGCCCACTTCCCCCCGCTCCTCCCACGCGACGGGGGAAGGGGGAGACGAGCGGCCCTCACCCCGGCGCTAACGGGCCACCCCTCTCCCAGCATTGGGAGGGGGGTTGGGGGTGAGGGCCGTTCCCGCGTCGTAGCCAACCCCAGCGGCGTAAGCCGTCCGCCTTCTCCGGCAACGGTGTGACGCGTCCGGCGCCCGCCTCGATCCAGCGAGGGGAACCATCGCGGGTCGCCCGCCGTTTCCATCCGGGAATCATCCCCGCTGTCCGAGGGTGGTGCTGGGGGCGCCCGCTGCCGGATGGGGCGCCGGACGGGCCAAAAATAAGGTGTTCTCCCCATACCCATGCGCCTCGGCACCGCGTAGATTGGACGCAGCAACCCGTCCTCGTCGCCCGGAGCAATCATGATGCCTGCCGCCGTCCGCGTTCCCTGCCTCCAGTCTCGGCCGTGCCCTTGCCGGTGCACTCCTCCTTGCCCTCGTCGCCCTCCTCGGTTGGGCGCCGGCTTCCGCTGACGCCCAGACCGGCCAGTCCGGCGGGAGCGTCGTCTGGGACCGCTACGACGTCGAGATCGACGTCCAGGACGACGGCACCTTCCAGGTGACGGAGCGGATGGAGATCACCTTCTCCGGCAGCCATGCCTACACCTTCGGCTTCGCCGAGATCCCGCTCGATCGGGTCGACGAGATCACGAACGTCGCCGTCAGCACCGGGACAGGGACGGGGGAAGACGTGACGCTGAGTGCCTCTCGCCTGGTTCCTCCCGAGGAGTTCGAGCGCGCTCCGGGAACCTACAAGGCGGTCGACACCGGCGCCAACATGAATATCGAGTACGGGTTCGCGCCGGTCAGCAACGGGTCCATCACCGTCGAGTTGACCTACGACGCTCTCGGCGCCCTGCGGGTCTACACGGAGGAAGATCCCCCCAACCAGCAGGTCTACTGGACCGCGATCTCGGACGAGGTGACCGCCAACGGCCCCGTGCGCGCTGCCTCGGTCACGATCCACCTCCCCGAGGCCGTTGCCCTCGAGGACGTTGTGTTGGGAGAGGACACCCCGGGTCCGGCGGAAGAGCGCACGACCGACGGCCAGACCTGGCGGTGGGAGGACTCCGGGCTGGACGAGGGCGACGAGTTCGTCGCCCGGATGCAGTTTCCGCCCATCACCTCCGCCACGAAGCCAGCCTGGCAGGACCGGGACGATGCCGAGCGGCAGGAGCAGGCGGACGCCGAGCGCCGGGAGACCATCCTGGGGATATCCGCCCTGAGCATCGGCGGCCTCGCGCTCTCCGGCGGCGGCATCTGGCTCTACCGAAAGTGGTACGTCACCGGGCGCGATCCCCACGTCGGCCTGGTGGCCGACTACCTGACGGAGCCGCCGGACGACCGGCCCCCGGCCCTGGCGGGGGCACTGGTCGATGAGGTGGTGCGAACGCCGGAACTGGTGGCGACGATGCTCGACCTCGCCCGCCGCGGCTTTCTGGCGATCGAGCAGTCGGGGGAGCAGGAGTTCACGCTCATCGCCGGGGAGATCGGCGCGACGAACGGCCTGCGCCCCTTCGAGCGGATGCTGCTCGATGCCTTCTTCCCGGTTGCCACCCCGGGCACGCGGGCCGAGCTGGCCGATGTGCGATCACGCCTGACCGCCGCCAGCAAGAAGATGAAGGCGGAGATCTACGACGAGCTGGTCGATCGGGGCGACATGGTCGAAAACCCCGAGGCCGTCCGCCGGCGCTGGACGAGGGCCAGCTCTCTGTGCGTTGCGGCGGCGGTTGTCAGCGGTTACCTGCTCCGTGGCTCGCTGGGCTGGCCCGCTATCGTGCTGGCGGCCATCTTCGCCCTTGCCGGAGTCGCGCTGACCCTGACCTCCAGGGCGATGCCGCGCCGCACCGAGCGCGGGGCAGAGGCGGCGGCGAAGTGGCGGGCCTTCGAGCGCCACCTGCGCGAGATCGAGCGCTTCGGCTCTGATTCTCCCCTCGCCCGTGACCCAGACCTCTTCGAGCGTTACCTGCCTTTCGCCACGGTCTTTGGCGTCGAGAAAAGTTGGGTGAATACGTTTGCCCGGGCGGGCACCCCCGCCCCGCGCTGGTACGACCCGCCCCGCGGTCAGGTGTGGTGGGGCCGCCCGATCGCGGGCGGTTCCGGCTCGGGCGACAGCCGCGACGGCGACGGCTGGGACGCCCCGTCCATCCCGAGTCCGCAGGGCATGAGCGACTCCGCGATGCGCTCGCTGTCATCGGTCAACGCCGGCATGCTCGGCTTCTTCAACTCGGCCGCGACCGTCTTCACCCCGCCCAGCAGCAAGGGCGGCAGAGGCGGCGGCTTCAGCGGCGGCGGTGGTGGCGGCGGCGGTGGCGGCGGCGGCGGCCGCGGATTTGGGTAGGCGGATCGCCCCGGTGTTCCGCCCCATGCTTGTAGGGGCGCATGGCATAGCGCCCGTGTGCCGCACCGCCGGTGTTCGATTCCGTGCGGGCCAGCCGGCCGAGATTGGCGTGGAATGCAAGGCACCGGATGAAATGCCGGTGCAACGCGGATACCGGGCGCACCAACCGGGCGCATGCCATGCGCCCCTACGGGCCGGGCGGAAACCGGCGGCGGAACAGCCCGTCGTAGGGGCAGACCGGTGTGTCTGCCCGGCTCCCGCCCCACCGCGTCGCCGCCCTTTGCCACCATCGGCCGATTCGGGCCCAATGGGCTCATCCGTGGGCAAAACGTCCGCGATCGACCGGGTTACGACCCGTTCGTCGCCCGCCCATTCTCCTCGAGCATCGCGTAGATCAACTCGTCGGTCCACTCGCCCTTGACCCACTCGTTCTCGACCAGGTGCGCCTCGCGCCGCATCCCCAGCCGCTCCAACAGGCGGGCCGAGGACGTATTGCGGGCGTCGCACCGGCCGACGATCCGGTGCAGCTTCATCTCATCGAAACCCAGACGCAGCAGCACCCGGCTCGCCTCGTAGGCGTACCCCTTGCCGTGGTAGGCAGGGTTGAATACGAAGCCGATCTCCCCCTGGCGGTGCTCCGCGCTCTCCCATTTCAGGACGACATCGCCCACGAGAGCGCCCGTCTCCTTCAGAACGACGGCCAACACGAGCCAATCGCCTTCGGCCCGGATCGCGTCACAGGTCGTGCGCCGCTCAAGCAGCTTGGCGGCCTCGTCCCGATCCTTGATGTCCCAGTAGAGGTACCGCACCACCTCCGGATTTCGCAGGGTCTCGTAGAGGGGTTCAAGATCGTCTTCGACGTACGGACGCAGGATCAGCCGGTCGGTGGTGATGGGGTATGTGGGATGCAGCATGCCGGTAATCGTATCAAGCTATCAGCTATCAGCCGTCAGGAACGTCACCCGAGCCAACCCGCCAGGCTGTCATCCCGAGCTCGTCGAGGGGTCTCAAAGAGCGCGTGGCACCGAGGAAGCCATGACCTCCGAGAGAACGACGCCGTGCTCTCGAAGACGGCGGCGACATCGGTAAGCTGTCTTCCTCTAGATCCCTCGACAAGCTTCTGAAAAAATCGGCGGCGCCCGCGTACGAACGCGACACAGATTTTTGATGCCGCGATGGCGAGTCGCGGCTCATGACCACTCGGGATGACAGGGGAAGGGCGGGGCAGTTTCGGGGCATCTTGGTTCCGGGCGCCCGACGCCTACTCCCCCCGATCCAGCAGCAGTCCCACCAACAACCCCGCAACCACCCCGAGAACTGTACCCGGCGCCAGCTCTCCTACCAGGGCGCCGAGGCCGGCCCCGACCCCCGCCCCAACCAGCACGCTGCCCAGGGTGAGCAGACGGGAAGACGGTCCCCGGCGGGCGAAGGCAGGTTGGCGGGGCAGGCCGATGCCCGGGTCGTCGAGGGGCGCGAGGACGGGCAGACCGGCTGGCTGACCGCTCGATCGAGCGGCATCCTCGATCGGTTCCTGGTACGGATCGATCACGTTGAGGTCGGGCAGGTCGGCGGCGGCCGGGACCGACTCCACCCCCGGGTCGCGGGAAGACCATTCGCGTTCTAGCAATACGCGGCGGACCCAGTTGCGGCGGTCTTCCTCGAACAGGCTATCGACCGATGACGTCAGGGTGTCGCGGCCGGCCAGCACGAAGCCGGCCGCGGCCGCGAACCCGATCCAGACCAGGACGCGGCCGTCGCGGAGGATCCGCTCCATGGCCGCAGGTCCGTCTCCTGTTCCGCCGTCATCCCAAACCTCGAAGATCGCCGCCCCGAACCCTGTCGCCAGCGCCGCCACGAACCCGAAGGCGATAGCCCACCTGATGCGCCGCACTACTCCCGCCCGTCATCGACGCCGTATGCCGCTCGATCCCGTGGACCCGGTGGGCTACACGCCGCCGTGAAGTCTGAATCTCCAAAAGTCTGAAGCGAACCGATGGTCATCCACCGGCCCTATCGGCGGCCAAACAAAGGTTGTTCGCCGCGAACACTACTGAAACGTGCGCGGGCGGCCGCCGGTTACGCGGCGCGCAATCGTCATCCGGACCTCGCCGGACCGCCGTCATGCACTCGGCAGCCCAGCCCAGCCAGCCGTACCACGGAGCGCGATTGCCTGCACAGAGGGTACCAGCAGTCGCGGCTTCGGAGGAGCCTGCATGGGACGCTATCCGATGGTGATGCCGTTTAGAACTTCTATCAAACCCCCGTCGGCGGCGGCGGACGCCAGGTTGGTGGAGGTTGCGGAATTGATCGCGGGTTTCTTGGAGCGCCGGACCGCGCCCCTGGGTCGCCCGGGGCTCACGGCCCAAGGTTGGCCCGGGCGCAACGAGTTACAGCCGCTCCGAGGCTAGAAAGCCCGGTTCCGTTAGCCTCGGAGAGGCTGTCGGGTTCAGCCCGGGCCAACCTTGGGCCGTGAGCCCCGGGCGGCAGCGGAGATGGCCTGTCCCGTCTCAGCACCGCTCCCAAACATCCATCAACCTGGCGCTCAACCGACGAAGCCCCACGGGGACTGGGCCGAACGGCGCGGCGCCCGACGGTCTTGATAGGCGCTCTTAGGGGTGTTTGAGGAGCGGCGTTCCAGAATCTTCGTCGATCCCGGGGAGGCGTGGCAGGGTTCCCTCGTTGGCCAGAACCTGCGCGGTGTCCGCCGCTCCCCTGTCAGTCACGAACCCCTAGTGGGCTCGCAAAGCTACGCCGGAGGGGTGCCGCAGAGTTCGGCTTCGGTCTCGGCCGACGGGCTGCCCTCCGTCGCCATCTCGGCTTCCGGGGTGCCCGACTCGGCGACGATATCGGCGCCGGGGGTAGCGGACTCCGGCGTGCCGATCACCGGGGAGGCGTCCGGGCTGGCCTCGAGCGTCGCGCAGATCTCGTCCAGCGTTTCGACCTCCGGCGTGGCGTCTTGCGCCCAGCCGATCGGGTTGATCAGCCCGGCCGCCAGCACGACGACCAGGATGGCGGCGAAGAGGCTCCGCCCCTTGGTGATCAGTCCTGTCTGCATCGGCTATGTATCCCTTCTGGATCCCTGCGATTCTGACGATTCCTGGACCTTGGGCAATCCAAACGTTCTCGTCGCCGGGGATCACCGGGCGCGTCCCCGCGCCCCGTGTTGACCCCAAACGATCGAGGGGCTTCCGGTGCAATCCGCGAAACGCGGCGCCAGGAGGCCAACCCCAGCGCCGTGGTCGTCCGCGAGCGGCGCGCCGCAACATCGACGCGCCGCAACGCTCGGCACGTAGCGTGCCTCCGCTATACGCAGATTTCGGGGATGCCGGTGGAGGAAACCGTTCGTTCGGGAAAGGATGACAAGTCCGGGGTGCGTCTGTTGTGCAGCGCCTCGCATGTCGCTGCCTGATCAGCTTGACGCGAGGGCGTTCCAGGCGTCCTCGGATCGCCGTGTTCGTCCGGGTGCATGCCTTGAGAATCGGGTCCGCGGCTGCCAAGGTTCCGTCTCGTCATCGACAACAACGTCCAAGCCAGCAACATCAGCCCGATCGGTCCCTTCTCCGCGACCGGAGGAGACACGATTTCGTTCGAGGCATTCAACTCCTTCGGCGCCTGCCAGAACATGAATGCGGTGTTCCTCTACTGTGCCGATGGCTCCCTGTCGCAGGAGGCGACCGATGGTGCGCCGGTTGACCCAACTTGCGGCCACCCCGCAAGCAACATTCCGTTCTTCACCGATTCCGTCATCATCGCCATCTAGCGTTTGCGATGCCGAGGACCGACCGGGCGGGGTATCCCGCCTCGTCGGGAGCCAAGGCCCTTAAGTCGCCGACGGCCTGGAGGTGCTCCCTCCAGGCCGTCGGTGCGTCTCGAAGAAACGAGACAGGCATCGTTGTTCGGGTGGGGGAGGATATACGGCGGCCTATGGCTCCGACGTGCCGGCCGGTGGTTGGTGCGCGACTTCCCTTGATACCAGGACGACATCTCACACCACGACTGGAGCGATGGTCAGGACAAGAAGCTCTAGCAGCCCTGGCCCCGCGTTACCGAGTGCGCGTCCCGATCCCGGCTCCACCACCAGCCCTTGGCCCGCCGCGACCGTGCGTGCCTCGCTTCCGGTCAGATCCAATGTTCCCGACTCCACCGCAACGAACAGCGTCTCGCCGTTTGGAGGGAACACGCGGGCGCCGGGGCCGAGAATCGTCCGGCCGATGGCAACATGGACCGGAACCGGCGCCCATGTCTCCACCCCTTCACTGACGAGCATTCGCACGGAGGGGGGAATCGAACCGGGGCCCAGGAGAGACCCGTCGATGGGCTCGAATACCCCGAGTTCTGGATGCTGCGGCCGGGTGCGTTCGCTCCCGTCGTCCTGGAAGTCCAGCGTCACCGCCACCACGGTGGCCGGCTCCTCACCGTCCTGACGGAGTGAGTGCCGCACGGCGGCCGGCACGATCGCTCCGTCGCCTTGGCGCAGGACGGTCTCGACGATCACACCAGGTGCGCCAACATCGCCGGTCTCGGCCTCGATCTGCCCGCCGGATCGCAGGATCTCGCCCGCCGTAGGCGATGCGAACCCACAGCGCCCCAGACTCCACAACCAGCAATGTTGGTCCAGCGCTGAGCATTCCCTCCGAACCAGAGTCGACGGCAAAGATCAAGCGCGCCATCACCACGCCGGTCACGGCCGGCGGCAGCGCGTCGAGGCGTGCTCCGAGCAAGGGCTCGGCCAGGGTTGCGCCATCGGGGCCGTTTCGGCGCTCCGCGATCTGGCCGTTGACGAGGCGCAGCGTGTCGACTGGACCCCACGGCGATGCCGCGTCCGCGATCGGGTAGCCGGAGACGTGCACGCGCACAACGACTGATTCCAAGAACTCGCCTACCACCTCGTCCACAACCAGGCGCATCTCGGGAGACACACGATGGAGATCGGTGACATAGCGTTTGAGCCCGGCACGGTCCGGAGTTTGGCCGGGGCAGGTGAGGCACCAATTGAGGTCAGGCGCAACGAGCGCGTCGAGGGGGGCTGCGTCTCCGGTGCGGATTGCCTCGTTCACGGCCGTATAGAACGTGCTCACCGCCTTCGCGTTCTCTGCTGCCACGGCCTCTGCTGCCGCGGCCATGGACGGCCCGGAGCTCGGCGCCAAGGAACCTGGGTTCGTTAGGACCGCGTTCGCCCCGAAGACCGCGACTCCTACAGCGACAACGTTGCATGCCACCATGAGGAGAACCCCAATGCGGCGCAATCTGGTGCGCAGGGGGGTGAGCGGCTGAAGACGCGCGACTGGATGCCAGGCAGTGATGTGGGGGGTCGCCATGTCTATACCGCTTCACGAAGCGGCGCCGCGCCGCGAGCTGTCTTGCTCTGCGACACCGTGTCGCCGGACCAACATTCAATCGTGCCGAGGCCGCTTCTCGTCCATCGGGGGCGGTCGCTTCGAGTCCGCCCATGGTCCATCTTGGCGGTAGTACTAATGGGGTGCATCAGGAGACCTACGTATTTATTGGGAACATTGAGATGATTGGGGGGGGTAGGCCTCCTCCCTCATGTTTTCCAGGCCTAGGTAGGGCCGTGCCGGAATGCGTAGGCAGCGGCAACAGACCGAGCGGGGACATGAATCCGTCGAGGGGACCGCCAACATGGTTGGTGGCAGTTCGTTAGCTCACGAAGCGCACGGCGATCGTCCGGCCGGGACGTCCCTCGACCAGCAACCGCAGCATTCCCCGGCTTCGTCTCGTTGGGTCGGGTCGGGTCGCCGCGCCGCGAATCTGGCTGCCATGACGGCGGACCAGTTCTACGCCGAAAGCGGTGCCCGGATCACGTACGACCCCGCCTCCGCCGCAAACAGTGCTGCTCCGGGTTCTTCCCCCACAGGTGTTAGCCCTGGCGCCGCGGATGCCGGGCCATCCCCTTCCGTCATGGCCTCCGGATCGCTCGTCGGAACCGCGATCGTGGCGATGCTGCCCGGCGGGATGGTCACGCGCAACGTCAGCGACCCCCCGTCAAGCTCCCAGCCGCTGGCGATCTCCCCGCGGATGCCCTGATAGGTCGCGCGGGCCCAGGTGAGGCCGCCGCCGGGCTTCGGGCGGACGACCACGTGGGCGAATCCGGGCTGCTCGGGGTCGAGGTCGATCCCGGCGACGGAGCGGTAGAGCCACTCGCCGACCGAGCCCAGTGAATAGTGGTTGAAGGAGTTCATCACCGGGGTCTGGAAGCCCTTCTCCTCCGTCCAGCCATCCCACCGCTCCCAGATCGTCGTCGCCCCGTTGCGGATCATGTAGCCCCAGCTCGGGAAGCGCTCCGAGCGCAGCAGCCTGTACGCCAGGTCGGTGTGCCCATTCGCCGTCAGCAGCGGCAGGATGTACCCCACCCCCGTGAATCCGGTCGTGAGCACGCCCCGCGCATCGATATCGGCCACCAGCCGCGCCAGCGCGGCCGCGCGCAGATCCACCGGCACCAGGTTCATGTGCAGGGCCAGCACGTAGCCGGTCTGGGTCTCCACATCGCCGCCGGGGCCATCCGCCTCCCCCGGATCTCCTGGAGACGCGTTGGTCTTCCACGGGTTCGGCGGCCCGGCGATCCGCCCGTCCGGCCCGATGTACGCCTTCGCAAACGCCGTCCCGATCTCCGTCCGCAAAGTACGGTAGCGAGCCGCCGTTTCCGGCTCCCCGGCGACAGCCGCTATCTTCGAGACCAGGTCGGCGCTGTGGGCGAAGTAGGCGGTCGCCAGCAACTCCTTCGACGTGTCCGCCCCGACTGCCAGCCAGTCGCCGAAGTCGTTGTTGCGCTTGTTCTGCCAGAGCAAGTTCGGGTTGGCCATGTGGAGGTAATCGACCCAGGCGGCCATCCCCGCCAGGCGTTCCCGGGCGACCCGCGTGTCGCCGTAGACCGTGTGCACCACCCACGGCACGATCACGCCGCCGTCGCCCCAGGCCGGCGCCCCGTCGGCCATGTCGATCAGGCGAGGAGCCACATCCGAGAATGCACCCTCCGGAGATTGGGCGTCGGCGATATCCTCCAGCCAGCGGGTGAAAAAGGCGGCCACGCCCGCATTGGCGGTCGCGGTCCGGGCAAAAATCTGGGCGTCGGCCAGCCAGCCGAGGCGTTCGTCGCGCTGCGGGCAGTCGGTCGGGATCGAGACGAAGTTGCCCCGCAACCCCCAGACGATCGCGTGCTGGATGCGGTTGACCAACTCGTCCGAGCAAGCAAAATCGCCCGCGGGCGGCAGATCCGAGCCGATCACCACGCCGGTCAAATCCCCCTCGGTCAACTCGCCCGGATAACCGGTCACCTCGACATACCGGAAGCCGTGGAAGGTGAAGCGCGGCTCGAAAACCTCATCGCTGCCGGTCCCCGCCAGCACGCAGGTGTCGGTTTGGTGGGCGGAGCGCAGGTTGGTCGTATAGATGCTGCCGTCCTGGTCGAGGACCTCGGCGAACCGGAGCCGGATCGTCGTCCCCGGTTGCCCGTTCGCCCGTAGACGGGCCCAGCCCGTCATGTTCTGGCCCAGGTCGACGATCGTCGTGCCGTCCTCCCGGGGCGTGATCGACACCGGCGTGAGTTCGATCAGGGCACGGATCGGCTCCGCCCGGTCGGCGACCAGCGGCGTGCCGTCCCGCTGTTCGGTCACCACCGGCTCCCAGCTCCCGGCGGCGGACGCGTCGCCTGGGCGGTCCCACCCTTGCCGTTCCTGGCGGGCGTCATAGACCTCGCCCATGAGCAGATCAGCGGCCACAATCGGCCCGGTTGTCGCCTGCCAGCCGTCGTCGGTCCCGACCGTGATGCTCGTGCCGTCGTCGAATTCGACCGTCAACTGAGCCAGCAGCCGGGGATGCGGGCCGTAGTACGCGGTCCGGCCGAACCAGCCAATGTGACCGGCGTACCAGCCCGTGCCCAGGATCGCGCCCAGGGTGTTGGCGCCGTCGCGCAGCAGCGGGCCGACATCGTACGTCTGGTAGCGCAGGCGGGAGCGGTAGTCACTCCAGCCGGGAGCCAGCAGGGCATCTCCGGCCTTTTCCGCATTGAGGCGCAATTCGTAGACGCCCCGGGCCGTCGCCCACAGCCGCGCCCGGCGGATGCTCGCCACCGGCCTGGGCAACTCGAACGCCCGGCGCAGGTAGGCGGCGGGCCGCAGATCGAGCTCCTCCCACGGCCGGAGGACGCCGGGCCGCTCGCTCGGCGGCGGCGGCTCCTTGGCCGGCCGCGGGTCGTTCCGCCCGATCCAGACCGCCTGCCAATCATCCTCCGCCAGCAGTCCCATCTCCCACGAAGCGGGTGCGGCGGGTGCGGCCGGCTCCCCGGCGGCGTTCCACGCCTGCACCGTCCACCAGGCCCGCTGCCCGGACCCCAGCGCCGGTCCGTCGTACTCCACAGACAGGGTCGCGGTCGAGTCCGGATCTCCAGTTTGATCCGGAATTTCGCCCGAATCCCACAGGTCGCCGCTCCCGGCCAGGAGTTTTTCGGCCGTGCTGGCGACGATCACGCGGTAGACCGACTGCCGCTCTCCTCGCCCGCCGCCACGCAGGGACCAACTCAGCCGCGGCCGCGCCTCATCGATCCCCAGCGGATCCCGCAGGTACTCGCAGCGCAGATCGACCGGTTCGAGCGGGGACGTTCCGGAAGCGGCGGACGGCGCGGACATGATTCCTCCTCAAGCACCGAGGGTGAGTGGTCGCGGCTGCTGGATGCCAGCCAACTCTGTCAGACTGGGAGCTGCCGCCCGGAACGCGACAAAGGCGGCGGTGTTGTAGCACGGAATCTGGAGGGGCGAAACCGACGAATGCTGCGTGGTTGTCAATTTACGGGGGTCCACATGCGGGTGTGGAACATAATGTGCGGATAACCATGTCCTGCACAGCAATGACGAGGAGACCCATGGACCCTGAATCACGTTGGTATGACCAGATTCGGACGATATTCGACAGATCATCTCAGCAAGAGTGGCTTCCCCGTCTCGATCAGTTCAACAATCGCCCACCGGTCAAGAAGGCGGGGACAACCTTCTCCTTACCAAAGGAAGGCTATCCGCCGGCGTGGTTCAACGGCGACATCACCGCGCTCAATCCAGGTGAATGGGTCCTTGTCGTTATGGACAATCCCGATGCGGATCTGGTCGCGACTCCTGACGTCGATGACGATGAGACCCCCGATGCGTGGTGGAACCATTGGCGAACATTCAACGCTGAGCACGCCGATTGGACAGGGAAACCGGTTTACCCGTGGCTGGTAGAGACCGCCGCGGCCACGTTCGGAATCGAGATCGACGGGAATTCGGTCGAAGGGCATCAGTTCGCGACGAATCGCATGCTCTTCGTCGAGTTTTGTCCGTACGCTTCGACCAAATGGCCGAGCATTGACTGGGAACGCGACATGAAACCCATTGCCAATCGTGATCCGGGGTTTAGCCGGGCCCGACAGATACGGCAGCTGATCTTCGATCATGGGCAGCCCAGATGTGTTCTTTGCTTCGGCAGGTATGCGACGTACGACGTGAAGGATGAGCAGTTCAGGGAGCATGATATGTACAGGAAGAGTATTGAATGGAAAGGCCAACAATCGGGAGTCGTACACCTCTATGCCGGAACGTACAAGCCAGCAGGCGGCCTGCCGTTCCTGGTCCTGGGGGTGCCCGAGGCGAGGGACTGGAAAAGGAATCCGGACCTGCAGCGGGAGGTCATTGAAGCCTACGTCACAGGGAGCATCGAGCGAACAGCGCTTTCTGTCGAAGACACTCCGAGGGCCTGGGAAATCGTTCCATCGCAGAGACAGGCCCGAGCGAACCGAATGCTGAGGTCCTAGGCCGCACTGATCCCCTCTCCCGATACCGATAGAGGTGTCCAGCCGCGAAAATCCGCGCTAATCGCGGATGCTACGCTGTCGGTGAACCGCCACTCGCAGCAGGCTGTCCGGCAGCCCTCTGCGTTGAAGGAAGAGTTGCCCACCCCACCGAACCGCCGCGCGCCCGGCGTCATCGTCGTGGCGAGGGGACGGGCTGAGCGCGAGGAGCGTGCGGGATGTCCCTCTTATCCGGAATGCACCACGTCTCGACCCTCACGGCGGATATGGACCGGTTGCTCGGGTTCTACGAGCGGGTGTTCGAAGCCTCCGTGGTGCTCGACATGGAGGAGGAAGGGCTGCGTCATGCCTTTATCCCCCTCGGCCCCGAGACCCTGCTTCACCCGTTCGAAATCCCGGGGATCGACGTGCCCCAAGGAGAACTGCCGATGTTCGAACGGGGGCGCATCGATCACGTCGCGCTGATTGCCACCGACGAGGCGGCGTTCTGGGAGATCCGCCGGCGCGTCATCGCCGAAGGTGCGGGCACCGGCGAGGTCACCGACTTCGGGCCCCATTACGGCCTGAGCCTGCTCGATCCCGACGGTCTCTGGCTCGAAGTCGTCTGGAACAAACCGGGCGCTCCGTTCGACTCGACCTCCGTCCGTGCGAACTGGAAAACGGTCGAGCCGCCGGCATCGGCCGCCAAGACGTGAGACGTGAGTCGTGAGCGAGCATCGTCATCCTGAGCGGAGCGAAGGATCTTGGCGCGTTAGCGCCTTCGTGCTCGTTCCAGACCGAACCGCCGGGGTCGGCGACAAAGGCCGTGAACTACCGGGGACGGCCAAGATCCTTCGCACGCTCAGGATGACGGGTGGGGGGTGCTGGGTTCGTCGTACTCACGTCTCACGTCTCGCGTCTCACGTCTCACTCCGCCCGGCACGGTCTCTGCGATAGCCCCTGCGACGGATTTGCGTCGCGGAAGAGAGAGGGCCCGTGCCGCCACCCGTTCCCGAAGACCACGATATCGAACTGCTTACCCATAATCTGCGCACCGCCCTCACCGTCGCTTCAATGGGAGTCCAGGTGGCGATGCGCCGAGTGGCAACCGATGAATTCCCCGGCCAGGAGCGCGCCACCGCCGGGCTCGTTGCCGCCCTGGCCGCAATCGACGCGGCGGTGGCCTGCACCCAATCCCTGATCGATGGCATCCGTGATTCGCAGGCAGACGAACCCTTGCCGTAAGCCGCGACGCCGGACCGGCAAGGTCGCGCACCGCCCGCACCAGATCGTCGACATCGAACGGCTTGATCATGTCGCGGTGCGTTCCGAACCGGGCCTGGTCCGACGCCGCTTCGGCCAGCAAGCTGCGGTCGGTCGAGGTAAGCAGTACGGGGATCCCGGCCGTCGATGCCTCCTGCGCCAGCGCCTCGAGCAGATTCCAGCCTCCCTGTTGCTCCCAGACCAGATCCAGGATCACATAGCAGAAGGCAGATCTCTCCGAGCGGGCGCAAGCCTACATCGCTTCGGCATGCCATGCCGCCGGCCGCCGCATTGTCGCCCGTGTTCCTGGGTGATCTTGGGTCGTGGCCGGCGTGACGGTCATGATACGGGCGGGAGCCAAGAGGGGCGCGGCAAATGCGCCGCGCCCCTCCCGGAGTGCTGACCTACTCGGCGACCTCGAACGTTTCGATCATCCCCAGCATGGCGTGGGGCGTGCCGGTCTCCTCATCCCCGATAAAGCAGAGCGCGACGTAGTAGCCCGGCGGTAGATCGAGCGCGTACCAGTTCGTCCGTCCGGACGAGAATAGCCGGGGTTTCGAAGACATCTTCGACGAGTTCGAAGTTCATCAACGCCTCCGGACTGGCTACGGGTGATGCCCCGGCCCCGGGCGTGGCCGGCGGCGCGAACAGGCTCTCCAGCAACGCCAGCACGTCCGCTTCGTCAAACGGCTCCGGGTAGCGGCTGACGAGGAGGAAGTGGGGCTGCTCGCCGGTGTTGGTCACTTCCCAGATCTGGTTCCCCGGACGGACATCGCCGGTGATCGCGAAGTCCATCTCGAACATCTCGACCGTGACATCCGCCGGGATCTCGATCGGGGTCGGGGCCTCGCCCGTGACGGTCACGGTCGTCGAGATGTTGATGTCCTCGTCGCTCGCCTCGTCGAACGTGAAGAAGTTGAACACCCAGTCGCCGGCATCGAGATCGACGACGGCATCGCCCGTCTCACCGGCAGGCGCATTGACGCCGCCGTTGATGTCCAGATCGTAGAAGAAGGCGGGTGGGGCGTCCGCCTCGGCCGCCTCTTCGAACGCGGCGGTCAGATCGTCGGCGGTCATCCCGGCTTCGGGTTTGTACAGCTCAAGGGTGGCATCGCCGCTGCTTTCGTTGGTGAGGACCAACCGGTAGCGTCCAGCTGGCACCTCAGCGGCCACCGTCAGCCCTTCTTCGGTGGCGGTCACTGGTAGGTCGGTCAGGCCGAGATCCTGGAGTGCCGAGGACCCGGCGGGGGTGGCGTCCTGCGCGATCGCCGGGGACGCAAGGCCAAGGAGCACGACGAGAAGCACGAGATAGACGGTGGGACGTCTCACGGCGATCCTCCCGAAATCTCCGCGACGGCCCGGCGCGTACCTCGGCCCAGCCGTTTGACGGACGTGTATGAGGTGCGCAATGAGCATATCAGAGCGCCGCACCGGTATCCGGGGTCCGGCGTTCGGTCCATCTCGGCGACCGCGAAACGCAACGCCCCCTCTCCGCCGCGGCGGAGAGGGGGCGAGGATGCGGTCCTTTCGGTATGGCTACTGGGTCTTCCCACGAATTATCGCCGTTCCGATCAAGCCGGCAACGCCGCAGAAGCCGATGGCGGCGAGCATCCAGGCTGCCCGCGCGATGCCCGCCGACGATCCATCCGTCCCGGTCCCGGTGTTCGGCAGGGCGGTGACCGCAACGCCGCCCCCGCTGGTGCTTGGGGAGGTCGGAGCTGGATCTTCGCCGGTGCTTGGGGAAGCCGGCGTCGGAACCCCGTCGGTGCTTGGGGAGGCTGGCGCCGGATCCCCACCGGCGTCGTCGGCGGGGGCCGTGACCGGGTCGGCAGGCTGGGGCGCTGCGCCGCCGGTCGGGATCGTGTACCAGTCGCAGCGGACGTCGCCACCGGTCAGGGTGATATCGGCCACGCCCAGCGCCGGGTTGCCGGAGTCAACGATCGCCACGCCCGTCTCTGCGCCATCGGCCGTGCAGTAGACCGAGATCGTCGCCGCGACGGGCAACTCCTGGATCACCCGGGCAACATCGCCGCGGGCCGAGAAGGTGACGAAGCCGGCATCATCGGTCGGGGTGGTGGTCTCCGGGAACTCAGTGTAGGGGCGGCCGGCCCGGTAGGGCATCCCCGCCGCCGGAGTGTCGTAGCAGATCTCGAAGAGCGCGCCGGCCTCGGTCCCCGCCGGGCAGAGAACACTGTAGATCGTCACGGACGATGTCACCGAATCCGCCTCCGGCTCTGGGTCAGCCGGGTTGGACGGGTTGGACGGGTCGGACGGATCGGGGGTTTCGTCGCCGGTCGGGACAACAACCAGATCGGCGTACTGGCAGAGCGATTCTCCGCCGCAGCTCTGGAACGGCAGGTCGGAGACGAGGGCCATGAACGGATCGGACCCGGCCGCCGCGGCGTACCCTTCGGGCAGGCCGTCGATCGCGGCGATGCTGAGCCACTGGCTTGTGCTCGCCAGGAAGTCGGCCGAGTACGAGCCGATCGGGTTCATCTCCGTCACCAGCGGCCCGCTAGCCAGTTCGGCGCCGTCGAGCACGATTGAGAGGGTCACGCCGGCGAGGGATTCGCACGACCCCAGATCGGCGTCCGCGGCCGGGCAGGCAAGCACCCGGGCGATCACGAACGTCTCCTCGGCTGGCGCTTCGTGCGCGCCGTCATCGACATCGGGAATTCCGGGGGGAAGCGTTTCTTGAGCGGAGGCGGGATTCGCCGCGCCGGCGAGCAGCACCGCCGCGAGCAGTATGGCGACAGCCCCGGCGCGAACGAATGGTTGGAACGATCGGGTCACGAACGAGCAAGACGTGATGAGAGCAGGCAGGCGGCGCATCGGGGTCGTATCTCCATCGGATCAGTCGGTTCGATTGGGTCGTGCCCCCGGTGCGCTCCAGCCGCTGCCCGGGACGTCTACAACCCTAAACATCTGCTCTAGATGCGCCACCGGGATTTCTACGTAACCCGCCTACGTAAATCCCCAACCCCCTATCCCGCCCCGCTCCTACGTACCTCACCGCCGCCTAGGGTATACACCCTCACCGCATGCACACGTTGCGCCCGTGGTCGAACTGACCTGGAGCGGCGACGAACTGGCGGCGTTCGCGGCGGATTGACCATCCACAACACAACACTACGACTCGCGGGTCAGCGCCTCAGGTGACCGGCCCGTTTTATGCGTGGCGCGTCGAATCGCCATTCTCGGTCACGCCATCCGGTCGGGCTATCTATTTGTCGATCCCGGGTGTAGGGTGGGGCTAGTCGCCGCCCGCATCCCCAGCCCGGCCGCAGGTCGCGCCCGGACGGCGCCTGCGCCGGTGGCCCCGGGCCACGGCCCCTGGAGGGGGGGTGGTCGCACCACCCCTGTCTGGGAAGTGGAATCGTGTCCAGCGCGAAGGAGCACCCGATGTACGCCATCGTCAACCGCCGCCGGATTAACCCCGACCGGGCGCAGGAGACGCGCGAGCGCGCCGCGAGCGAGTTCATGCCCAAGCTGCAACGGGCGCCCGGCTTCGTCTCGTTCACCCTGGTCCAAGGGGAGGACGGCGTCAACACCGCGGTCATCGTCTGGGAGGACAAGGCCCACGCCGACGCCTTCCGGGCGGAAAGGGAGACCTGGACGCGCGCGCTGGACGAGATGGGGCACCGGGTCGAAACCCACGAAGAAGGCGAGGTCCTCCAGCACGTCACCCCCGGCGCCTAGGCGGCGCGTCCCGGCCAGCGCTCGCCGCCTGACGGGACAGCAGGGCCAGGACGTCCAGCGCGGACAAGTTCCATTTCCGTGCGCCCCGAAACCCCTCGTTTTCGCGACGGCTGGTTGCACCAAGGCGATGGGCGCGACCTAGTCGAGCGGACTGTACGGCGACCGGTCCGTCGGCGGCACGATCGTGTCGTGCTCCACACTCAGCGCGGTTACCGCCTCGGGCGTCTCCTCGCCGCCCCGCCAGCACCGGCATGAGCGCGTCGAAGCGGTCCTCGACCCCCGAAAGGGTGAAGACGGTCAGCTGCCGGGCCGGCTCGGCGCCCTCGAGCGCGAACGGCGGGAAGGCGAATGGGCGAGCCAGAGCACAGATCGCACCGCCCTCGCGGAGGCCGAGGCGCCGGTTCTCACCGCGTGCACACGTTGCGCCCCTGGTCGAGTTGATTTGGAGCGGAGAAGAATTGGCCGCGCTCGTGGCGGACTAGAGCATGTTGCGAACGTCGCGGCAGGCACACCAGCGTCGATGCCGTCACTGCTCACGCAATCTCGATGCATCGGCCCTGATCGCCACCCCCGCAGAGACAGGTTCGCCCTTAGAGCCAGCCGGCGAGCTCCTCGGTTGTCGTCCAGCCCCACATGCGGATCCGAGGCAGCACTTCGGGATCCATCGACGGCTCGGCGTGCCCCCACTCCGTCGTCACCGCCAACGCGTATCCCCCCGCTCTCACGAGCGCGACATCGCGCTCGCTGTAGCTGCCGTGCGGGTAGCAGAACGTCCGGACCGGGTGGCCAAGCAGCTCCTCCAGCGCCCGCTTGCTTCCGATGATTTCGTCCTCGGCGTCGCGATCGGAGAGGCCCGGGAGGTCATTGTGATAGATCGTGTGCGAGCCAATATCGATCGTCCCGGATGCATCGAGCTCCAGGATCATGTCCCGGGTCAGGTAGTCCGGCTGGTCGATGACCGCGTCGAACACATAGACCGTGGCCGAAAACCCATGCGCCTCGAGGAGGGGCCAGGCGTTGGTGTAGAAGTCCCGATAGCCGTCGTCGAACGTGAGGACGATCGGTTTCGCTGGCAGGGATCGGCGCCCCTGCCAGGCATCGGCCAGCTCGGCCATCGTGATCGTGGAGTATCCCTGCTCCACCAGATACGCCAGGTGGTCGGCGAACAGCTCCGGACTGACCGAGAGGCCCCGTCCGACGGGATCATCCGGGCCCGGGTCGGGGCGGATGTAGTGGTACATCAGGATCGGGACCGGCGCATCGGAGACGGGAAAGGTTCCGGCCGCCACCTCCATCGGAGCGACTTCGACGGTAGGAACGACCGTCTCCACCGGCGCGACCTCGACGGTCGGGTACGCCGTCGGAGCAGGCGTCCCGCCCGACGCAATCGGGCCGCCGACGAGCGGCGTCGGATCGATCTGTCCTTGCGGGGTTGCCGGCATCCTTAGGACGACGACGGCGACGGTGATCAGCACCACCAGGACCGAATGGGCCATGAGGAGCGGGCGCCGGTGGTCCTCGTGCCCGGTTCCCTCGGCAGCGGTTTCATCCACCGATCGGTTGCTGGTCTTCGGCTGCTCGTCACTCATGGCCGTTCAGAGCCCGTTGGGTCGTTGCGTGGGCGGGGTAGGTTGTGGGGCATGGACCCCACCGCCCCACCCCGCACATCCTATCCGAGTGACGCCGATGATGAGGAACGGACCTTCGTCGTGCCGTACGTGACCGTGATGGACGCCCAGGCACCGAACCGGCGCTATCCGATGCGCGAGCTGTTCAAGGGATTGAGCCGGATCCTGCGGATATCGGAGGAGTCGGCCGGAGAAGCCGACCCGTCTCTGGAGTTTGGCGCGTCTCCAGGCGTGGGGCGGCCGGGATGCTCAGGACTCGCCCCGTGCATGACTCGGACACACTCCGTTTTGCCCCGATTGCCCCGAAATCATGCTCATGTCTGGGTATCTCGACTCGCTGGGCTCCTCCTGGTGGCCGTCGGCCCGCTTTGTTCAACAGGGGCGATGTCCCTGCGGACCATCACCGCGGCACGCGGTTGTTTGCACAATACGGGCCCCTTGACCCTCACCTGGGGACGTGGTGACGAACCGGCGGCGCTCGCGGCGGACTGACGATCAAGGATATCGACCGCACGAGACGCGGCTCCGAGTTGATCGGAGCCGCGTCTCGACATGCATTGCGTCTGGCTACTTCGGTGTCATCTTCAACGTGTTCTGTCGTACTTCTTCAGCGCTTTCTGTCGTCATCCAATGTTGTCTCAAGACCCTGCGTCCTTGGGTAGCACAACGGGCCGGGGGGTGACCCCGGCCCGTTGCCGCGATCGGTCGTGGCGGTCGTTAGGAGGTCGGGGTGCCGGCCTCCGGCGTGGCGGCCTGCCGGGCCGCGAGCATGGCCAGCATCTCGTCGTAGCCGGACTGGCCGGGCACGAGCCGCACGCCGCCGATGGGGGGGACGGAGCCGTCCCCGCCGAAGGATCTGGACAACGACCCCGTTGGGGTCGCGGATGGTGACGGTCGCCTCGACGGCGTCGTCCCAGAAGGACAGCCCGTCCTCGCTGGCGACCGGGTGCCCCTCGACGGTGAAGGTGCCGGTGAGCGCGCCGGTGGCGTCGTAGGTCCGGTTGGTGAAGACGAAGTGGATCCCGCGCGCGCTCTCCGGCACCCAACTCCCCAGGGCCGGGTCGCTGTGGGTGATGGCGCCGTCGGCGCCAGTGCCGACGGTGGGCAGGTTGGTGGTCATGCTCCCGTCCGGTCCCCAGTGGGCGACGGAGATGTCGTTCGGGGCCCGCCCCGCGAGCCACGTCCCGACGAGCGGGTGGTTTGCCATCTCGGTCGCCGCGTCCTGGGCGGCCGTGTGGCGGGCGGTGGCGGCGAGCGCCAAACCGACGCCACCGGCGCCGAGACCGGCGAGGGCGGCGCGGCGCGAGACGGTGCGGGCGGGTTTGGACGTCGTCATCGGATGCTTCCTCCTGCGGCATGGCGCGCCAGCCGCTCCGTCGCGGCCGGCGACTGGCCAGGGATACGCGGTGTCGGGTGTTCGCGGGTATCGAGGGTGGCGTCAGAAGCTGACGTGACAGGTGATCCGCACCCGCCCGCTGGCGGAAACCGTGGACGAGCAGACGGGGGCCGACGGGTATTCCTGGGTGACGTCCGCGGTGCCGTCCGCCGGTGGCGTCGTCTCGCCGCTGGCGTGGGAGCGGATCTTCCCGCTCGGGGTGTAGACGTCCTGGTTGTCGCAGGTGACCGGTTCGAAGACGCCGGGCGCCGTTTCGAGGGCGCAGGTATCCCCGTCCGTCCTCACGACCGTGGCTCCATTGCCCTGAGCATCGGTATCCACGCGTGCCGCAAGGGAAAGTCCGAGACCGAGGGCGAGGGCGACGGTGAGGACGATCGCTGTGCGCACGAGGTGGCGGTGCATGTGGGCGGCTCCTTTGCTTGATCCAGAACGCGGCGACGGATCGGTCGCGTTGTTCGTTACGGGGCCGGTCTGGGCCGCGCGACGGGAAACCGAGCGGTCGGGTTGCCGGGTCACCATGGGTCTGCTCCTGCTGTGCCGCGACGGTCCGGGCCGCGGGTCGGTCCCCGAACTCGGGGGCTGGGGACCAGGATGGGGCGCGGTGCGGCGGGCCACCACCCACTCTGCCCACCTTCTTCCCACCTTTTTGCGCTCGCTCCCGTCGAGCTGGGCTATGATCGTGGCGAACGGCACGGCATGGGGGGGAGCGATGGACGCACCACCGCGGGAGGCGGCCGGCGAGCTTGACGACGCCGCGGCTTTGCTACCATGACCCGGTGGGACACGCGGTTCTACTCCGTTGCGTAGCGCGAGAGGGCCGAGCAAGGGCCAGCAAGTACGACGCCCTTACCGAACACCTCCGCCGGCAAAGCGGACCCAGTTGCACCATGAGCTGTGATGAGATCGCGAGGCTGGTCGGCACCAAACTGCCTGCCTCGTCGCGTACCCACAGGGCGTGGTGGGGCAACGACCGCACGTGGCATCCCCAGTCGAAGGACGGCTGGCTCGCGGCCGGGTGGGAGGTGGCGTCGGTCGACCAAGTTGGAGAGACCGTCACCTTCAGCAGGTAGGCGACCGGAGCCAACCCAATCGGTCGGGGCGTGCGGCTGCGCATCGGACGGGACGGCGGTCCTCACCGCATGCACACGTTGCCCCAGTCGTGGAACTGGCGTGGGGTGGGGATGAGCTCTCCGCGCTCGTGGCGGACTAGGGCGTGTCATGACCGTCTCGGCTCGGCAGGCACACCGGCGCCGGTGCCGGCACGTCTCGAGCGATCCCGATGCATCGGCGGTGATTCGACGGCCGGAGAGACCGGGGCGGAGCCGGCGTTTCGGACCTCGATGCCGGGGTTGGGTGGGTCGGGGGTGGTGCGTTTGCCGGCGGGGGAGTGGGGACGACGATCGGGGACGACCCCCATCGTCGGTGCGTGCGCGGCCCCGTGGGACCACGTAGCCGCGGCGGTGGAGGCGCGCGCTGCGATCCGGTGAGATCACGGACGCGGGGGCGGGCTCCCGGCCCTATGGTCGATACACCGCCGACGGACGGCCGGGATGACCAGACGGGAGGAACGCCATGGACGCGACCGCGACGACACGGACGATCCGCTGCGCCTGGGCGCTGCTGCTGGCGGCGCTGGCGTGGGGGGCGTTGGGGGCGCCGGAGGCCGGGGCCGCGCCGAACACCGGGACCAAGCCACCGTCCATCGCCTCGCGTGTCAAGAGCTTCGGCGAGCTGTGCGAGACGATCGGCGGCGGCACGGCGAAGGTCAACTACAGCTACGTCGACGGGAAACTCGAGAGCGCCAACGCCAGCTGCAAGGGCGGCAGCGAATCCGGCTACAACTGCACCTTCGACGCGGATACGACCAAGTGCTACCAAGGTCCGAAGCAGGCGAGCGTCGTGCCCACGGGGGCCCCGGTGGACGTGGTGCTCACGCAGGAGGTGGCCGTGGCCGATCCTGGGGCGACGACCGGGGAGATCGTGTCCGTGGAGCCCGCCCGCAGCGACGCCGGCTCACCGGACGGGACCCTCGCCGAGGCGCCGGTGGAGGCGACGCCGGCGGCGCCGGAGCCGGCGGTCCCGGTGATCGAGGCCGAGCCGGCGGCCACCGAACTCGTGGAGGACGATCGGGAGTAGGGCGGAGAACCGAGAACCGAGAGCCGACGTGTTTGGAGACGGGGCGGACCGCGCGGTCCGCCCCGTCCGGTTGCGTGGCGGGTGGCTGGGAGAACGGGTTGTGTGGGGTGCGACCGGGTGTACGGACACATGCGGATGGGCAAGGGGGTGGGGGGGCGAAGGCGGGGGGCAGGGCGTGCGTACGATAGGAGGAAGGCGATCGGAGACGAATGGGCGGGAGCCCGGGCCCCGGTTCGCCATGGCGGCGGCCGGGGCATCGAGCAGGTCGTATTCCGCCCAGACACCGGCTCTAGGCGGCGTCTGGGCGCAGCCCTCACCCCCTGCGTAGTCCCCTTAGCGAGGGAGACGGATGGCCCGCAGGTTGGGTGGGGGCAGATCCGGGGCCGAGGGTCGCTGGTCCTCAACCCGAACGCTAATCACCCAAGAAAACCCCCTCTCCCGCACGCGGCTCAAACGGGAAGGTAACAATCATGAAGCGGCTCGGCCCGCGGCACGACGACGGCCAACCCGGGCGGGGCGACGGGCCAGGCATCCGGCCAGAGCCAGATCCGGGACCACCGCCGCCGCGCCCGCCCCAACCGCCAGCGCCGCCGCGCCGGCCCCCGGGCGACGACGCTGGCGGTCCGCGCGTAGGCGCCAGCGGGCGGCGGGACCCGGCCACCCGCAGGTTGGCCGGGTCCCGCCCCAGCCGCGCGGCGTCCTCGACCCGGGTGCCGGCCGCCACGACCCAGCGGGTGGCCACCGCCAGCACCGGCCGGTGCCGCGCCACCCGCCCGGGATCGGTCCGCCGGGTCCGCTCCCGCTGCCAGCCGCCCGCCGTCGGCGCCCGGACGCCCAGCTCGGTCCGGGCCCGCGGGCCGGACCAGCAGGGCCCGTCGTCCGCCGGGGCCCGGTCGGTCGGGGCCAGGCACGGCGCGTCCTGGCCGGCCACCCGGGCCGCGACCAGGGTCGCCTGCGTCCGTTTGGGGGCGTCCGTGTCGGCGGTGCCGGCTCCGACCCAGGCGTGCCCCGGCCCCGGCGCCCGGGCGGTCGCCTGGGCCGTGCTGCCGCCCCGGGGGCGGCAGAGCGTCGCCTCCTGGATCCGGAGCAAGGGGCGCCAGCCCCCGAGCCCCGTCTCTTCATGATCCTGACGATGGGCGAAGTCCAGGCCTGGCGCTTCGACAACATGCTCGGCCGAGAATCACCCACCTCCGAAACACTCGCCGATCAGGTCGTCGATCTCCTCGTCCACGGGATCTGACAGAGCCACCGCCACCATTCGATGAGAACACGACGCGGCGGGGCACCGGGATCGGTTCCGGCTCCCCGCCATCTCCCTCATGTCAATCAGGTCCGCCCGGCCTCCACGCGGGGAATCGCGCTTGGGTCTAGGAACGTTCGGCCCGGGTAGCCGCCACGATGGCGCCGGGACCTCGGAGGGACCCAGCGTTCGCGATGTGGGCCGCGATATGGGCGGCAGAGTCGCCAACGCCGATCAGAAAGCCCGATCGCTCGGTCGGCATCCACGGCATCCCGACGAAGTACAGGCCCAGGTAACGCGTCACGCCCCGCCTCTGGATGGGGAAGCCGTCGGCGTCGCAGACGGGTAGCCGCACGAGGCTGTAGTCGAACGTATAACCCATCGCCCAGACGACGGTGCTGATGCCGGCCTCCGCCAGATCGAGCTCCTCGATGATGGGTTGCTCGAACCCGTCACGCAGCTCGGGGACCTTCTCCGTCGGCGCGTCAAGTCCGTTCGCTTCGACGTAGCCGTCGATCACGGCGAGCGCCTCGCGCTCGAAAGCGTCAGCGTTCGCGAGGTTCTCGTGGAGGTCCGGGGCAAGCGCGACCTTGGCGCCCGCCGCACCGCGAAGGTGGCCCAACAGGGTGACACCGTCGCGGGCGAATTGGTGCAGGTTCAGCGTGTGCCCGCCGCTCGTGCCCGAAAAATGCGGGATGCCGCCGAACTTCGACATGCCAGGCGGCAACTGCTCGGGGGTGAGATCGAACAGGCCCGCCCGATCGAGCCACAGGATGATGTCTTTGCCGCGGTAGCGGCGGGGGACTCGGCCGGCGCTGCCGGTACAGAGGAAGACCTTCCGGCCGCTCTGATAGAGCTCTTCCGCGATCTGGCAACCCGACTGGGCGCTGCCGACGACGAGGACCGCGCCGGCGGGGAGCGACTCGGGATTGCGGTACCGACCGCTGTGGAGTTGGGTGATGGCAGGGGAGAGGCCAGAAGCGTATGACGGGATCTTCGGCTGCTGATGCAGGCCGGTCGCGATGACTACGTTCGTCGCCATCAGGGCACCCGCCTCGGTCTCAACCCGATAGCCGGGGCCATCCAACGCCGCGACCGAGACCACGCGGGTATTGCACCGAACGGTCAACTGGAACCGTTCGACGTACCGATCAAGGTAGGCAACGACGTCGGCACGCGCCATGAAGCCATCCGGGTCGGGGCCGTCGTACGCGGCGCCGGGCATCCTCAGCGACCAGTTGGGCGTGACCAATGTGAAGGAATCCCAACGGTCCGCGCGCCAGACGTTGGCCGCGCGCGCGGCCTGCTCCAGCACGACGTGCTGACGCCCCTGCTGGGTAAGGTGGTAGCTCGTTGCCAGCCCCGCCTGCCCGCCGCCGACGATGACGGTTTCGACGTGCTCCATCGGTCTGTCCTCCTCTGTAGCGTCGGTCGGTATGCCGTCTAGCGCTCAACCTGTCCGGGAGGAGGAACGACGCCAAGCTGGTGCAGAAGACCCAGCTCGTCGGCGATCGGCCAGCACTCGACGACCTTGCCATTGGCGAAGCGGTCGATGTCGATGCCCATCATGAGGACAGGCTCGCCGGTTGGGGGAATGCCCTGGAAGTCGCCGGTGTGCGTCGCGCGGGCGGTCCACCGGGTGACGACGCGGTCACCGGCGGCGATCTGGTCCTCGATCGAGAAGCGAATGTCGGGGAACGCCGCCCGCAGGCCGCCGTAGAACTGCTTGATGCCCTCGATGCCGCGGATGTCGGCGGCCGGGGTGGCGCCATGGATCACGATGTCGTCGGTGACAAATTCCTCCAGGCGGGCGTAGTTGCCTCGGTTCCAGATCTCCTCGATGGCCCGGCGCACCAACGTGCTGTTCTGCTCTGACATGACTGACATGGGATTTCTCCTCCGGTGATTCGCCCCAACCGAGTGCAGGGTAGGGTGATGCGGAGGCGTAGACATGCCCCAGACGGGGAATGCGGACGGGGTATTTTTTCGAGTCGTACATTCGTAGGGGCGAAGCAACTAGCCCAATCCCGGGGCCATCCGGAGGACCGCGCGCGACGCACTCCTAGTCGAGCGCGTCGAGTGATCTGCCCTTGGCGGCGGCGGCGGTGCGGTTGCTGACGCCGAGCTTGGCGTAGATGTTGGCTGTGTGCTTCTTGACGGTCTCGGGGGAGACGGAGAGTGTGGCGGCGATCTCGCGGTTGGTAAGGCCGGCGGCGATCAGGCGCAGGACCTCGTGCTCCCGGCTGGTCAGCGGTTCCGGTAATGCCTCCTCACTGGTGACCGAGGCGGGAGCGCAGGCCGCCAGCAGCGTGCCGACGTACTCCGGCAGCACCTGACGGGACCGGGCTTCCTGCAACAGCCGGGTCATGGGAAGACCGAGGTCGGCGAAGAGGCGGACATAGCCTTCCGGTTCGGCGAGCCGCAGGGAGTGCTCTAGGGAGAGCATGGCTCCGGTCCGGTCCCCGGCTCGCCACCGGATCATGGCCTGCAGCGCCAGTGCTTCGATCTGAATGCCGATCCGGCCTGTCGCGCCCGCCGCGTGGAGCAGGCGATCGAGCAGGGTTTGCGCTCGCGAGCGGGAGCCCGCGTCCCCGCTAACGATGAGCACGCGGGCGATCGCTAGTTGCACGCTCTCGCTGTCCAGTCGACCTTGGAGCGCCTCCAGCGCCGCATCGGCCCAGGCAACGGCCGTCCTGAGCCGGTCCTGTGCCAGCCAGAGTTCGAGCCGGCAGCGCTCAAAACGGCTGGTCCAGTCAGGGAAAGGCGCCTGCTCGACGAGCGGCCGGGCCCGCTCCAGAGAGCCGGAGGCGGCCTCGATGTCGCCGTCCGTCAGGTGCAGGCGGGCGGCGATGACATACCCCGCGCTCAGGGTCCGGACATCGCCGCCCAGCTCGGCGCGGTCCAGGCCACGCGAGAGGTGGTCCCGGGTGCCGGCAAGGTCGTTGTGCTCGTAGAGCAGCTCGGCGGTGCGCAGGTGCACCCAGCCGATGACCGGGAGTGGCAGGTGACCCCAGGTCTCCCGGTCCTCGGTGACAGCCAGCGCCTGTTGCCAATAGCCGGCGGCGTTCCGGAGGTGCCCCTGCCTCAGTTCGAGATCGGCGAGCGCGCCCAACACGTGGGCCGAGCGGATCGGAAAGGCGAGATCCCGGCCAGCCTCAAGCACCTTGCGGTAGTGCTCACCGGCTTCCCGCCAGCGTCCGTTGCCGCGGTAGGTATCCCCGAGGGCGTGATAGATGTCGGCGCGGTAGGCGACGTCGGTGGCAGGCAGGTCGCGGAGCGCCTGATCGGCGTAGGCCTCCGCTCGGGGCAAGTCGTTGTCGAAGCAGGCCATGAAGCAGCGCATCGCGGTCACCCGAGCCCGCGGTCCGGGACCGCCCGCGTTCGCGGCGAGGCCCGACCGTTCGAGTTCGTCCAGGTAGCGGGCGCAGGCATCGAACTGGCCGGTCAGCAGCAAGTAGGCCGCTCGATACGGGCCGAGCTCCGGGTGGCTCGCATACCATTCGGCCGGGATTGCATCGAGCCACTCCTTGACGATCCTGGCCTCGCCGCCGAAAAGCTTCACCGTAACGTAGCGTTCCAGGACCTGCGTCACGAGCGGAACGTCGTTGCCGGCGAGCGCGTGCTGGAACGCGGGTTCCGGCAGTTCGTGGGCGAGGTACCAGGCGGCTGCGTGGCGGTGGAGGTCGGGGATCTGGTCGGGGTAGTGGCGACTAAGGTCCTCCTGCACGACGTCGGCGAAGAGCCGCTGATACCGGAACCACTCCCGGCGGTCGTCCAGCGGCCGGAGAAAGAGATTCTCGCGCTCCAGCAATTCCAACGTCGCCTGGCAGTCATCTTCGCCGGTGACGGCGGCGCACAGCCCGGCGCACAGGCGATCCAGCAGGCAGGTCTGGAGCAGGAACCGGCGGATCCTGTCAGGGAGATGCGCGAGAACGTCCTCATGCAGGTAGTCCGAGATGAAGCGGTGCCGGCCGCTGATGACAAGCCGGTCCCCCGCCTCGCGGGTGCGGCGAAGGGTGAGCGAGGCAAGCTGCAGCCCCGCGATCCAGCCTTCCAGTTCATCGTGCAGCGGGACGATTTCGTCCTCGGCAAGGTCCAGATCCATGAGATCGTTCAGGAAATCGGTCGTCTCGTCCAATCCGAACCGGAGATCTTCGGCGCGGAGTTCCAGCAGTTCCTGGCGAGCGCGGTAGCGTGCCAGCGGCAGCGGAGGGTCGGCGCGCCCGATCATCACAATGTGGAGGTTGGGAGGCAGGTGGTCGAGCAGGAACGCCAGCGCCCGGTGGATCGCCGGCTCGGCGATCAGGTGATAGTCGTCGAGGACGAGCACGGCGTGGTCGGGCAGCTCGGCGGCGAGGTTGACAAATGCGGAGACGACGGCGTCCGCCTGCGGGGAGAGCGCGCCGAGGAGCAGCCCAAAGCGGCTTTCGCCGGCGCCGGGTTGGATCGGCTCCCATGCGGCCAGGATGTAGCGGAAGAACCGTTCGGGGTCGTTGTCGTCCGCGCTGAGCGAGAGCCAGGCCACGGGGAAGCGGCTGGCACGCGCCCATTGGGCGAGGAGGGCCGACTTGCCGTAGCCGGCCGGGGCGGAGACCAGGACGAGCTTGGCGGTGGGGATGTCTCGCTCAAGGGCTTCGATGAGCCGGGCGCGGTGCACAAGGTGACGCGTCTGCGGCGGAATCCGTGGTTTCGTCGCCAGGAGAGAGGGATCCATTGGTCCGGCAACCCGTCTGCCGGCATCAGCCGGCTGGACGACGCGTTAACAGTCGCGTCGTGCGACGGTCCCTGCCAGGTTCATACCACAATCGCGATCCGCCCGATCTGCTTAATATGCGACCGCTCGTGGAGGACCAGGCGTTCGGCGAAGGATCGGACCGTGCGCCGCAACGGCTTGCCCGCCCCGGTCACGGTCCCGGAACGCTCCCAATCATCGGGAGAGAGGGCCTGAAGCGTCACCAAGAGCTCAGCGCGCCGCGCGGCAAACGCCTCGAACGAGGGCCGGAACTCCAGATCGGGGTAGTCCGTCCGCGTGATCCAGTTCCTCGGGTCGATCGCGCGAAACGTCGGCTGGTCCCCTGCCAGGATGACGGCAATCCCATTGCCCCACACATCGCCGCATGAGCGGAGGTGAGCCAGGATGTCGTTGATCGACCACTCGCCCTGAGTGGGCCGCCGGCGCAACTGCTCCGCCGACAGTCCCTCCGTGACCTCCGCGATTCGCCGCGGTGCTTCGGCAAGCAGATCCAGCGTATCTTCAACCGACAGATCGCTTCCCGCCATCTCCTTTGCCCCTTCCGCCAACGATCCACCGCGCTCTCCAGCCGGCTTGAGCCGGCTTCCGTCACTCAGCCCGGGACTTCGAGTCCTCTAACTGCGGGCGGCAAGCAGACGGCGCCCCGAATTCTCCACACGATCCATCGAAAACAACAACGGCCGCCCCGGAATCCGGGGCGGCCGTTGTACTTGGAATGGGGAGGTGTGGAAAGGGAAATATGGGTTTCGCCGCCGGGATTGCCTGGACCAGACTAGATCAGGCTGGATCAGGCGGCGCAGGGTGCTGGTTGTTCTTCGGTTGGGTCCGCCTTGGTTGAGGTCGTCCCCGATGGTGTCAAGGACCAGGCATTGGCCCAGCTTGCAACGTCGGTCAGGCCCACCATGGCGGTGAGTCCGGCCAGGCCGGTTTGGAGCTTCAAGCGATCTGCCGGCCGGGATTGTTCCCGCTTCAGGTACCAGCTCGTCGCGGAGTAAACAGGTGCAGAGTCGGTCGCAATCGCTGCCGCGGATGTTGCCGAGGCGGCCATGGCCGGGACGGGAGTGTCGCGCGACCAGGTCGCCAGCGCCGAAGCAAAGGCCGGGAAGGCCGGAGCGACCGGAGTGGCGGGAACCGCGGGAATTCGCGAGGTTCGCGGCAGGCCCGGAGCCACCGTCGGCTGCGCCGCTCCGACCGGGACGACAGCCGGAACGTCGACCACGGTGATCTCGGTCCCGGCAGGAGCGCCCGGGGCGGCCGGGGCAACCGGCGCCGCGCTGCCCACCGGGCGAGCGATGAAGCGCCGGATGCCGCTGCGCTCGTAGAGGTTCTTCGGGGCCTTCTGCAGCGCGCTATCGGTGACGGCCCGGAGCAGGAGGCGGTTGGCGCGGACCGGCTTCGCGGCCAGGTAGGCGAAGGAGCCGAAGCCCGGAACACCCGACAGGATCATGACCAGGGGCGAGTGGATGCTCGCCTGTACCTTGAAGGTGTCGCGGTCGATCTGGCCGCGGAAGTATCGGACCGCCGTCACACCCAGCGCGCCGGCCACCATGATCGGGCGGACGATGCTGCCGAAGGGGAAGCGGAGGGGGATGCTGATCAGGAAATGCCCGCCCAGGTAGGGCAACATCGCCTGGAAGGTCGGCTCCGCGATCTGAGCGCGGAGCATGACCGCCTCGTCGGCCGTGATCCGGCCCTCGCGCTCCCAGATCGCCACAGAGTTCTCGGTCCAGGCCGTGCCCTTCTCCTGGCTGCCCTGGAGCAGGGTCCGGCTCCGGGCGGGCCACTTCTTGACCTGAACCGTCACCGTCACGGCCTTCGCCAGCTTGCTCCAGAGGCGGGGCTCGCTCTTCTGCCAGGCGGCGGTCTCGCGCTCGGCCTCGTCCAGGGTCGCGACCAGTTCCTCGAACCGGGCATCGCCCATCTTGGCCCGCATTGCGATCTCTTCCTGGGCGACGTAGGCGCGGGTCACGTCGTAGAAGACCTCGTCGAAGAAGGGAACCTTGCTCCGAGCGATCGCCCGCCCCCACGTCCGCCGCGAGGCGAGCGGGGAGACCAGACCGGACTCGAGATCGACGACCATGTAGCGGCCATCGGCCGTCTCGAGGATGTTGTCGACGGCGCGCGGCTGGCGCGGATCGATCTGCCAGGTCGGCAGACCCGCCGTATCGAAGCGATCGCGCAGGTCGCGCAGGAAGGCCTTCGCGGCGGCCTTGTCGGTCGGCTCATGGCCGTTGACGAACTCGCCGACCAGGGCCGTGCGGCCTTCGACCGTCTCGATCCCGACCGCCTTGGCGACGTGGTTCTCGCCGTACCAGTACTCCGTCAGGAAGCCGGCCAGGTTGCGCCGAGCAACCGCGGCCCGCAGCGCCAGCTGATTGTTGATGTACGGGAACGGGGCCTGAAACGCCGCCCAGTAGATCGCTCGGGGCAGGATGCCAGGGGCGTAGACCTTCGAAACCGTGTCGCCGTTGAACCGGACCAAGCTGGTCAGGGCGTGCGCGTGCGGCACGCTCTCGTCGTGCGGCAGGGAGGCGGCCTTGATCAACGGCAGCCGGCCTTCGGCCAGATCGAGCGCATCCAGCTTACGGTAGACCGCGACGATCGGGACGACCATCATCGCGCCGAGGGCGTAGGCGGCGAGAACGTCGGTCGGCCAGTGGGCGCCGTCCCAGACCCGAGCGAAGCCGATGGTTGCCAGGATGAAGACGCTGAGACCGCGAACCGCGTACCGGAGCGGAGCGAATGCGATCCGACCCGCGATCACGAAGGCCAGACCCCAGAGCATCACCGCGCCCTGAACGTGACCGCTCGGGAACGAGCGCTCCTCGGTGTTGAGACTGACACGGGTCAGCTCATCCAGGTGCGGCCGGGTGCGCTCGACCAGCATCTCGCCGACGGCGTAGTTGATCACGCCGCCAACCGGAAGCAGGGACATCGCGACCGCCGGCAGCCACCAGCGCAAGCTAAGGAGCAGAACCATCGCCGCCATCCAGAGGGCGATCGCGCCGCTGGAATCGGTCAGCAGCTCAAGGAAGCTGATCATCGATTCGATGCCCGGGAAGTCGACCTGCTGGATCGCCTTCATCGACTCGACGTCGAACCGCGTCTGGTCGTTGACCATCGCGTCGGCCAGCAGAACCCCGAAAGCCGCGGTCGCGCCGATCCCGACACCACGCAGGCTTGGGCGGGGCAGGTTCACTGCCGGAACGTGGATTGTTGGAAAGGCTTGACGCGCGATGAAGGCCATGTCGAGCTCCTGCTTCTTCGGGTTCCGCCGGGGCTTTTTCAGAGCCCTGGTTCTGTGTCCGTATAACGCCCCGGCGGGCCGGGTGTGTCACCAACGTCCAGGCTACGAGCGGGATGTGGCGGGGCTTTTGCCGACCTGTGACGGAACTGTTGCGAACCGGCGTCGAGTCGGAACTGGGCCTTCATCACCTCGTCGGTCCGGTGTCGCCACCTTGCCCGAACGCTCTAAGAGGAGACTACGTCCGAGGCCTTCCCGGAATCTTCCGTTCCCCTTAGCAAACCTTCCGACCGGCGATTTCAACCGGTTGGTCGGAGGCACAGGTCCGATGTCACCCAGTTTGGCGAGTGCGTAAGGCGTTGACAGCGGTAGGGTTACGTATTTCCGGTCGCCCCCACTATGTAATGCCGCTCCGCAAGGTTACCTAGCTGACATCACCGGGCCTGCACATACCTAAGCTGTTTGCAGTATGTGCCTCCCCACCCGGCGCGGTATCCGCGCGGAAACTCGGGTTGCTGGGTTTCGGTGCGGGTGCTAACTAGAAGACGTTTCCGGCGGGTCAGTTGTGACGCTTGCGCATTCGGCTGCCGCGGGACAGGCCGGTGGCGACGACTGCACGAAGAGGTTCATCATCCGGGCCATCTCCTCCGGTGGAACCTTGAGTCCGAGCGCGGCGCGCATGATCAAGAACCCGGCCATCGCGCTCTGCAGGACCCCAGCCACCACCGTGGCGTCACCGGCGATGCCCTGGGCTTCCCAGGCGGCGGCGATCTCAGCGCCGACCTTTGCCCGCATCTCGGCGAACATCCCCTGGATCCGCTCCCGTACGTCCGGGTGATCCGGAGCCTCGGAGAGGTAGTGCAGGAGCAGGAGAAAGACCTGCGGGTCCTCCTCGACCGCCGCCGCGGCCTCACGCACCAGGGGCAGGAAAGGATTGATCCCCTCCCCGATTTCACCCGAGCACTCGGTGCTGAAGTGCTCCTTCCATGCGCACGACGTGCGCTCATAGAGGGCAAGGAGGAGATCCTCCTTATCCTTGAAGTGATAGGTGAGGACGCCGTTGGAAACGCCGGCTTCCCGGCAGATCTCGGCGAACGAGGTTTGCGCCCAGCCCCGCTGTGCCACGAGGTGTTCGGCCGCTTCGAGAATCTGATCGCGGCGGATGGAGCGGACGTCGACACGAGCCATGAGCGAGGAGACCCTTCTGCAACCAGGTACGGGTTCCCGTACTCCATATTTGGAGTGTATACTCTAAGTATGGAGTAGTCAATAGAAATACCGCGCGGCGCGGTGTCAAAACCGATTGATTGTGGGCCCTGGTCCGAGGTCCGTCCGGTTGCCATTGCGACCCCTCCTGCGGAGCGGCGCGCCGTCTAGCTCGCCGTCACACAGTAGTCGTCCGGCATGACCGAAAATCGACGGATCGCGACGAGAATCTTTCAGGAATCTGAAATCGGCAGAAAACAACGTCGCGGCCCCAGGAATTCCATGTGCCGCGGCGTCTATCTGATCTCTCAGTCTTCTACAGAAACGGAGCCGACCGTGCCAAGGTCGTAGGGGCGGACCTCCGTGTCCGCCCGGTTGCCGACCACGACGTTCCGCGGTCGGGGACGGCGTGGGCGACATCGATCCGCGTTGGACGGGTGACCGGGCGGACACGGAGGTCCGCCCCTACGAACCGGGTTGACGGCGGCGGATGCGTCCTAGATTGCCCGATACGCCGCCAGCGCCTCCGCGAACCGGGAGATGCCGGACTCCGTGTTCGGATCCACACCGCAGATCAGGTGGCCAACGCCCATCGACTCGTAGCGCTTGAACTCGGCGGCCATCTCCTCGGCGGTGCCTGTGAGGACCTTGGTCGGGTCGACCGGCTGGTCGCCCGGCTCGGGATAGGCAACGTTGATGCCGACGGTGATCTCGACCTCGTTCCGAGGCCGCCCGACTTCGTCGCAGGCGGCGTGCAGCGCCTCGATCCGCGGAGCCAGGTTGTCTGCCTTGCCCAGCCACGCCGTGTTCCACATATCGGCGTACTGCGCGGTCAGGCGCAACATCCGCGGCTTGAACGAGGCGACCAGGAGCGGAGGACCGCCCGGCCGCGGTCCGCGCGGCCGCAGCTCGCCGTCGTTCGCGCTGGAGTACGTGCCCTGGAAATCGACCTTCCCCTCTTTAAGGAGCGGGTTGATGATCTTGAGCGCCTCTTCGAAGCGATCGACCAGGTGGTCGAAGGGATAGCCGAAGGCGGTGAACTCCGGCTCGTGCCACCCTGCCCCGATGCCAAGGATCAGGCGGCCGTTGCTGACTTCATCGAGGGTGTCGGCCATCTTGGCCAGGAGGGCGGGATTGCGGAAGGGCGAGCAGAGAACGATCGACCCGATCTCAACCCGCTCGGTCGCTTCCCCGAGGGCGGTGAGGAGGGTCCACGCCTCCCAGATGCCGACCGTCGGGTTGTCCGGCCGGCGGAAGAGCAGATGATCGTAGATCCAGATCGAGTCGAACCCGCTCCCCTCCGCCAGTAACCCCAGATCGCGAATGACGCTGTAGCGCGGGGTCTCCTTCGTTTCACCCTCCGCGATCGGGAGGATCACGCCTATTTTCATCAAGCTTCACGCCTTCGTTGACGGCGCACCATCCGCCTGCCCCATGGCGCGGCCGGTGAACCCAGGACGCATCGCTTCCCTATCCGGGTCGCCACGACCGGGGATCATAGCCGAGAGATCCCGCCAACCGGGTTCGCGTCGTCTTGGCGTCGCCCGGGGCGGACATCGTGCGAACAATGGGACGCCATCCGCGCACGCCGTGCGCATAATGGGGCGCCGTCCAGGCGTCGCCCGGGGCTAAAGACCCCGGGCTGAACCGGATAACCCGGCTGAAGCCGGCTGCCGCCCGTCTCGACAATCGGAGAGATCCGATCCAAGTTCGGCTGTTCCAGCCCCCTTCAGGGGGGTTATCTTGCTCAGCCCGGGGTCTTTAGCCCCGGGCGACGCCTGCACGGCGTCCCGAATATGCCCCGGGCGTCGCCGGGGCGCCGCCCCGCATCGGCCCCGGCGACACGGACGCGGCGCGGTGCCCCGAATCGGCCCCGAGCGATGCCGGGACAGCGCCGACCTTGGCCGCCACACGGCGCCCCCTCACATCCCTCAGCCCGCTAAAACACGGCACCCCGAAAGACGGCGCCCCACACATATACCCACCTTGGCCCCTGCCGCCCAAACCGGCGAAGATGACACCATGCAAACCACGACCGAGCTGGCCGCCGACCTTGATACCGATAACTTGCCTCCTCCGCCGGTTGCGGAGGAGATCGCGCCTGGGCAGGACGGCGCGCAGTCAGGGACCAGCTACCGCGAGATCCTTGCCGATCCCAACTACCGCCGCCTATGGCTGTCGCAGTCCTGGTCGGGCGCAGGCGAAGCCCTGGCGATGGTCGCGCTCCCACTGCTCGTCTACGACCTGACCGGATCCGAGCGCCAGGTCGGCGCGATCGCCGTCATCCAGACCGTTCCTCGCGTCTTGCTCTCCCCCGTCGCCGGGGTGTTGCTCGATCGGATCGATCGGCGCAAGCTGATGCTGGCCGCCGACGCCGAACGAGCGCTGCTCGTCGCGTTGATACCCTTTGCGGCCGCGGTATGGCAGATCGGCGTCATCGCCGCCCTGGTCGGCGTCGGCAATGCCATCGGCCGACCCGCCGAGATGGCCGCGATCCCGGCCGTCGCTGGGAAGAATCGCCTGGTCCGCGCCCTTTCCCTCGCCCAGGTGACCGGCGGCGTCATCCGGGTGTTGGTCCCTGCGATCGGCGCTGGCCTGATCGCCGCCGTCGGCCCCGAGCCAGCCTTCTGGCTGCAGGCTCTTGCCTTCGTCGCCTCGTTCCTGTGCCTGCTGCGCCTGGTCATGCCGCCGCTGGAACGGACGGCGGAGGAGATTGCCGCGGCCGCGAGCGGCCTCGCCGGAGCCTGGTCCGATCTGCGGGTCGGGTTGGGCGTGATGTGGTCGAACAAGGTCGTTCGTGGGATCACCGCCATCGAATCCCTTTGGCAGGTGGTCGGCGCCGCCCTGGTCATCGCCGGGGTCGTCTACATGGAGCGCAGCGCCGGCCTGGGCAATCGAGCCGACGCGGCGTACGCCCTCCTGACGACCTTCATGGCGGCCGGGGTGGTGGCAGGCGCCCTCATCGCCAGCCGGATCGAGCGCCGCCTGGGCCGCGGCTGGCTCATGGCGGTTGGCTATCTCGGACCGCTCTTTCTCCTGCCCGTGGCCACGATCCCGCCATTGCCCCTGGTCTACGCCCTGGTCTTCTGCTTCGGCCTCGCCGATGCCTGGGCGGTCATTGCCTTCCAGACGTGCCTGGCGGAAGCCGTCCCGGACGCACTCCGGGGCCGGGTCTACGCGTCCTGGACGGCCGCGATCACGGCGGCGAGCGCGGGCGGGTTCGCCCTCATCGGCTGGCTGACGCCGATCCTCACCCCGGAGTTGACCCTCGCCCTCGCCGGGATCCTGGTCGGCATCGGCGGCCCACTCATCCTCCAAATGACCGGTGCCCTGGCCATCATGCGCCGGAGCGCGGCCGAAAGCGCCGCGACCGCGTGAGCAGTCCCACGGGGTACAATCGCCAGAGCGAGGATGTGGGGGAACGGGCGACCAACCGCGGCGCGGCATTGGCTCCGGATTCAGGGGATGGCGGAGGACTCGGCGGCATGAATCGACTTATGCGGCGTGTGCGTGGCAGCGGGGCCGTACCGCAGGCGATCACCCCCGGCGACACCTGGCGGGTGCCGACCGGCACCGGCTACCGGTTCTCGCTCAAGGGCTCTCCCCGCCACTACGACGACGTCAAGCTCCTGCTGGAGCGCCACGGCGCAACGGTCTACTTCGGCGAAGCCCTGACCTACGAGCGCGGCGCCGGCGTCGCCCTTTGGCGTATCCAGTGCGATCGCTTCAACTGGCTGCCCGCCCTCTACGATTGGTGGGCCGAGATCGAGCGGGTCGAGCCGATCCAGGTCACCTTCCATCTGTACATGCCCGACAACCTCAAGTACCCGGTCATGGACCTCCGCGAGCACACCCCGGCCGAAGTCGAAACCTTTATCCGAGAGAAGGCGCCCCGGGGTCCGGTTGGCTCCTAGAGCACCACGTCCTCAGTCCCGGAGGGACTTTGTGGGTTTAGCCCGGGGTTGATGGTGGTTGCGGAATTGATCGGTGGTTTTTGGAACGCCGTCCCTCCGCTCCCGGCAACGCCACGACAACCGCCGATCAATTCCGCAACGTCCATCAACCCCGGGTAGCGGCAACCAATCGCAACATTCGACCGGCTCCACGCAACACCGGACACATCGCCACCGAGCACCCGTGGTCATCAACATTGACCACGGGTTCTCCGCGCGTCTCCTGCAAAAAGTCGGCAATCCTGCCGATGCGACGTCGCGTGCATCCTCGGTAGTCTTGGGATCGTCGGCATACCTGGAACCAATCAGGGTCCAGATACGGTCTCCAACGGGAACCCGCGCGTGCGCCCATGGCCGGCGGCGCACACCGGCCGGGTTCCAGGGATGGCAAGCCACATGTCCGCGACAGCTCCGGTTCGCCTCGTTCCACCGTCGATCCAGCCTTCCCACGCGGCCCACCCGGCCGCCGTCGCCCCCATCGTGGTGCACGAGGATCGCTTCTGGCCAGCGCCGTTGCCGCTCGCCCCGACGCCACTCTTCGGCCGGGACCGCGAAACCGAGTTGCTGTGTCAACTGGTCGCCGCCGGCCGGCGACGCCTCGTCACCCTGACCGGGCCCGGCGGCGTTGGCAAGACCCGCCTCGCGCTGCGCGTCGCCACGGCCCTCGCCGACCACTTTGGCGGCGACATCGCCTTCGTCTCTCTGGCCCAGACGACCGATCCGACCCTCCTGCCGCGCACCATCGCGCTCACACTTGGCATCGCCGCCGACCAAGTCGCCTGCCCGGTGCAGGCCTGGAGCAACGGCCTGGCCGCCGCCCTGCGCGACCGCGAGACCCTGCTCATCCTCGACAACATGGAGCAGATCGTCGACGGCGCCCCCGCCCTGGCCACCCTCCTGGCCGCCTGCCCCAGCCTGCGCATCCTCACGACCAGCCGCATCCCCCTCCGCCTCTCCGACGAGCAGGAATTCCCGGTCGCTCCCCTGGCGGTTAGTCGTGAGACGCGAGACGTGAGTCGTGAGAAAGAGAATCGTTCTACTCACGACTCACGTCTCACGACTCACGTCTCTGACGCGGTGGCCCTCTTTGCCGAGCGGGCCAGGGCGGTCCAACCCGGATTCCAATTGACGGACGCGAACGCCGCCGCCGTCGCTGAGATCTGCCGCCGCCTCGACGGCCTGCCCCTGGCGATCGAGCTGGCGGCCGCTCGGATCGCATACCTTCCCCCGGCGGCCCTGCTCGCCCGCCTGGAGCGGCGGCTTCCCCTGCTGACCGGCGGACCTCGCGACGCGCCGCCCCGTCAGCGGACGATGCGCGACACCATCTCCTGGAGCGTTGACCTGCTCGACGACTACACCAAGTCGGTCTTCGCCCGCCTCGGCATCTTTGCCGGGGGCTTCACGCTCGATGCGGCGGAGTCCGTGGCCGGAGGGGGACAGGGCTGGCGCCCTGAGGGGGACAAAGCTGACGCTTTGAGGGGGAGAGGGGGAGAGGGGGGAAGCCCCGCTGCCCCGTCCGTCTCCCCCTCTCCCCCTCACGGCGATAGCCGTGTCCCCCTCAAAGCGTCAGCTTTGTCCCCCTCGTCCTCCCCCTCCGTCCTCGATGCCATCGGCGTCCTGGTCGATTCCAGCCTGCTCCACCTCGTCGCGACCCCGGACCCGTTCGCCGAGCCGCGCTACACCATGCTCGAGACCATCCGGGAGTACGCCCGCGATCTGCTAGAGGAATCCGGCGAAGCCGACCGGATCGCCCGGCGGTTGGCCGACTGGCTAGCGGATCTGAACCACCAGGCCGCGGCCGAGATCCGCGGCCCCAATCAGCCGGTCTGGTTGGCCAAACTGGACGCCGAACGGGCCAACTTCCGCGCCATGACCGCCTGGGCGCTGGACCACAACGATGCCCAAACCGCGCTCAGCCTCACGACCAAGGCCGCCTGGTTCTACTGGGAGACCCGCGGGCTCATGCGGGAGGAATCCCGGCTGCTGGTCCGGGCGCTCGACATCGCCGAGGCCAATCCCGAATCGGTCGACCCGATACTCCTGGGCCGCGGCCTGATGGCCCACGGGATGCGCCTGGCCACCACTGGCGACTTTGCCGAGGCAGACGTGCGTATGGAGGCGGCCGTCGCCGCGCTGCAGCGCGGCGGCGACGGCGACGGCGTCGCGGCGGCTCAGAGCAACTACGCCACCGTGCTCGCCGAACGCGGCGAATACGCCCGCGCCCGCGAGCTCTACGAAGCCGCCGCCGAATACCGCCGCCATCGCGGGGATCCGCGCCGCCGGGTGGCCCTGCTGATGAATATGGGCGCGATGATGACCTGCGAGGGAAATCTGGACGGTGCCAGTGAGCGGCTGGAAGAGGCCCAACCGTACCTCGACGAGATCGGTGAACCGCGCGACAGCGCCTATGTCCGCTACTTCCGCGGCGAGATCGCCCTCTACGAAGGCCGGATTTCCGATGCGCGCTATATGCTCTCCACGGCGCTGAGCGAGCTAAGCCAGATCCCGGACGTCAACGGCATGGCGATGGCGTCTGCTCACCTTGCCCTGGCCCACCGGCTCGCCGGCGAAGCCCACGACGCCGCGAGCCGCGTGCATGACGCCCTGGAACGGGCCCGCGAAATAGGCGCCCGCCCGATTGCCGCCGCCGCGATCGACATTTTGGCCGGCGTGCTCCTGGACGCAAATCAGCCTGAGTCCGCCGCCCGGATGCTCGGCGCGGCGGGCGGCATCCGCGATGGAATGGGCACGACAGTCCGGCCGGTGGACCGCTCACACGTGGAAGGGATGGTCCGGCAGGTCCGCGCCGCTCTCGGCGCGGAGGCGTTCGCCGCCGCCGGCCGCCGCGGCCACGCGACTCCGGCGGATACCGCCCTGAACGAGGCGATCGATCTGGCCGCCATGCTCATCCGGCAACTTCCGGTGCCGGCCGTTCCACGAAACGCCGCCTCCATCTCCGGCGCCGGCCAGTTCGACGGGGGCCTGTTCACCGAACGCGAAGAGGCCGTCCTGAATCTCCTGGTCCTCGGCCTCTCCGACCGCGAGATCGGCGACCGGCTGTTCATCTCCAGCCGCACCGCCTCTAGCCACGTTGGCCGCATCCTGGCCAAACTCGATGTCTCGACCCGGACCGCCGCCACCGCCGTCGCCCTGCGCGACGGCCTGGTCCCGGTCTAGAGCACTCGTCGGACGGGTTAGCGCCGTCCAGGCGGCGCCCGAGGGCAAAGCGAGGCGCCGCGCTGCGGCCTCGTCCGGGGCTAAAACGCGCGGTGTGAGTATCCGTCGCCTTACCTGCGTACGTACGCGATCCGGCGTCGCTGGGAACCGCCTGTCGGGCTCCAAAGCACCGCATTCGTACGCGGGTGAAAAGGAACTCACACCAAGCGTTAAAGACCCCGGCCTGAGCGAGATAAGCCGGCTGAAGGGATGGTTCAAAACCGGCCACGGTTGCTTGACGGTCTCCGCGTCCGGGGCAGTGCCCGTTCTTTCTCTCCCGGACAGTTTCAGAATCGGCGCTCCCAGGCAGCGTTCTTGAAGGCGCCGCGCCGCTCCAGAAGCGTCGTGGGGCGCGAATCGGTCCGAGCGGTCGGCTTCTGGGCCATCTGGCGAGCCGAGATCCGGTCCAGAATCCCCCACAAGGAGCCCAATTTCGGCCCTCTCAGCAAACTGTCCGGGAGAGAAGTGCCCGTTCTCCCCCCTTTCCCCCGCAGCGGGGGAAAGGGGGGCCGGGGGGTAGGGGCCGCTCCGGCGCGACCAGAACCGTCAAGTCCATTTGAACCATCCCTGAAGCCGGCTGCCACCCGTCTCAAGACTCGGAGAGTTTCGATCGAAGCCCCGGCATTGCAGTCCCCTTCAGTGGACTTATCGAGTTCAGCCCACTGGGTAGGGGGTCTTTAGCCCCGGGCGAGGCCAGGGCGGCGTCGATGTTGACCCCGGGCGACCTCCCGGGCGACGCCAACACGGCGCTCCATGATCCCCTCCCGCGCGGCGGGGAGGCGCGGTGAGCCCCTTCAACACCCATTAGGCAATCCTACTAACCTCTACTCATTTCCTCGATCGCGTAGAACAACCGATGCGCACCGCCACCCCCTCCGGCAGGATAACGACGTGGGGCACACGTCACGGCGGTGCACCACGGACCCAGGACGTCATCGGTCCCAGTGCACCGCCGTGGCCTGTCGAAACATGTGCCCCAATGGCCGCCACTTGATGAACGCCATGATCCAGGTCTCGATCGTATCCGCCTAGCACGCCCGCGCGCCGTGCCCTCATCACCTTGATACCGGAAGGGTTGAACCACGCCATGCGAATCGTCCCCTCAACGCTACTCATTGCCGTACTTGCACTGCTGCTCGCCGGTTCATCCGCCGGGCTGGCACATTCCGACCATGCCCTCGAACTCGATCCACGACTAAGCGAGCACCCGGAGTTTGTGATCGCGATCCACCCGGACCGGATCGAGACGCCGGAAAAGGCGCTCGCCGGACGGACCCTGGTGATCGAAGAGAACAACACCGAGGTCGAGGCTCACCTGTTCGTTGTTCGCATCCCCGATCACATCACCGACGAGCAGGTCGCGGCCGACATGACCGTCGCCGCCGAGTCGGTGCCGATCGAGGCGCCCGCGTGGATGTTCCAGGGCCACTTCGTCGGCAATCCCGACTACGCCCCGATCAACGGCGGTCGCGCGGCGGCCCTGGTCGATTTCATCCCAGGGCGCTACCTCGTCGTCGACCCGTTCCGCCCCGACATCCCCGGCCGCTTCGAGGTCGTGGCAGCCACCGAACCACCCGTGTCGGAAACCGCCCCGGAGGCCGACGCCCGAGTGGATCTCTTCGAAATGAACTTCCGCCTCCCGGACGCAATCAAGTCCGGCCGGCAGATTTGGGAGATCACCAATGCCGGAGCCGGCCTCCACGAGATCTCGTTCGTTCCCGTCCCCGCTGGGGCGACGGCCGACGAGGCCGTGATCGCGCTGATGTCCACCCTTACCGGCGAGTCGATCGAAGGCCAGGTCGGTCCAGCCTGGGACGGGTGGGAATACATCACCACCAACGGTGCCGGAGTTCTCTCCCCGGGCGGCACCCTCTGGGCCCAGTTCGACATCGAGCCCGGCACCTATGCGGTCGTCTGCTTCGTCCCAGGCGCCAACGGACCCCACCTGATGGAGGGCATGATCCAGATCGTCACCGTCGTCTAGACCACCACCCCATCCCCATCCCCAATCACCCAAGGAGTACCTGCCATGTTTGCGATGAACACCTTCCGAAGCGCTGTCCTTGCCGCGTCAGTCTGCACCGGCACCCTCATCGCCGCCGCCGGCGGCGGCTTCATCGAAGGCGACCAGTTCCCCAGGGTCTTCGCCGATCATTCCAACCAGACCACCCAAATGGCGGCCGGCACCTGCGCCGTCGAAGAACCGGAGATCGGGGCAGAGGAGTTCTCCCGCACCGAGCTCTACTTCGGCACCGCCCGGCCGGACGGCACCGCCGTGACCGCCACCGAGTGGTCCGAGTTCCTGGCCAAGGAGATCACCCCGCGCTTCCCGGCCGGCCTGACCGTCATCAGCGGCATGGGCCAGTGGCAGGAAGAGGACAGCGACATCGTCCAGGAGCGGTCCCAGCTCGTCATCCTCTTCTACCCGCGCGAGTTCGCGGTCGAGAGCGGCGCCGCCATCGAAGAGATCCGCACCGCCTACGAGACCGCCTTCCAGCAGCAGTCGGTGCTGCGCGCCGACGACGACGCCGCCCCCGTCTGCGTCTCCTTCTAGCCGCATAACGAGGGGGACAAAGCTATCGCTTTGAGGGGGACACGGCTGTCCCCCTCATGGCGCCAGCCTTGTCCCCCACGAAAGGACCCCTCCACCATGGCCCAACCCACTTCGCCGCCCTGGCGGAGATGCCGCCTCCGGCTGACCGCGCCGCCGCCGACCTCGCCGCCTGGGAAGAGCTAGGCCGCCGAGCAGGCACCGAGAAGGCTTAGGTCCGCGTCACCGTCGTTTTCAAATCCAACAATTGGGGCGATGGATCTGCTCCACCGCCCCTGCGCAAAGGACGAGCTGAGCTATGACCGATGACGAGATCCGGGCAGCACTTACGCGCTTCTGGACAGACGTCAAGAACCTGCGGACCGTGCAGGCGATCTACCACCCGAACGCGATCCTGGAGTTCCCCCAGTCGGGCGAGCGGATGGTCGGCCTCGCGAATATCCTGGCCATGCGCCAGGCCTACCCGGCCGACGTCACCCTGACGCTCTGCCGAATCAGCGGCGAAGGCGCTCACTGGTCGGGGAGCACCGGGTCTCCTACAACGGCGGCCCCTCCCATTACGGCGTCTGTATGGTCGAAGTCCGAGACGGTCAGATCGTGCACGAGGTGATCTACTTCGGCGAAGCGTTCGAGGCGCCGGAGTGGCGGAAACAATGGGTCGAGGCGATCGCCTGAACCCGCGCTCGACACATGTGCCTCCGGCCAACCTCCTCTCACCCAGCCAGTCAGGAGCATGTCCCCGATGAATGACTCAGAAATCCGCCGGCTTCTCGCATATCATTGGGAGAGCCAACCGGATCAGGAAGCCGTCCATGAGATCTATGACCCAAATGTCAGGGTTGACTTTCCCCAATCGGGAGAGACCATTCTAGGACGGGATAACTTGAAGGCCATGCGCTCGGTCTACCCGGCCGACGTCACCTTCGCTCTTCGCCGGATACGCGGCGCCGGAAGCATCTGGGTGACCGAGCTCGACGTGACCTACAACGGCTCCACCACGCTTCATTGCGCGTCCATCATGGAGTTCGAGCACGACAGGGTGGTGCGGGAGACGATCTACTTCGGCGATCCGTTCGAGGCGCCAGCGTGGAGGAAACCATGGGTGGAGCCAAACACGTGAGCTTTCACAACCAAGCCGCCCGGAAGACGACGAGCGATGCTCGGATGGCAACGGAGGCCAGACCGGAGATCGACCTGGCCCGCCTGGTGGACGGCTACCTGAGCACCCAGTTGCTCTACGTCGCCGTGAAACTCGGCATCGCGGAGGTACTCGCGGCCGGTCCACGCACGAGCGACGACATCGCGGCGGCTGTCGGCGCCGATCCTGCCGCCCTGAGGCGGGTCCTCCGCGGCCTGGCGGCTGACGGCGTCCTGGATGAGGAGGAGGACGGCCGGTTTCGCCTCAATCCGGCCGGTGAGCGCCTCCGGGACGGTGTGCCCGGGTCGGTGCGCGGTCAGATCCAGGCCCGGGGCGATCTCTATTTCCGGGCTGCGGCCGGGTTGCTGGGAGCGGTGCGCGAGGGCGGGATCGCGTTTGAGCGGGAGTACGGTGAGGAGTTCTTTTCGTACCTCGCCGCCCGGCCTGAGCAATCCTCCGCTTTCCAGGCGTCGATGGCCGACCGGTCGCGCCGCGAAGCAGCCGCCGTGGTTTCGGCGTACGACTTCGGTGGTCTATCGAGAATCGTCGACGTGGGCGGCGGGACCGGGGTTCTGCTCGGCGAGATCCTGGCTGCGAACCCGAGCGTGCGCGGCGTCCTCTTCGATCGACCGGAGGTCGTCGAGCAGGCGACGGAAGCGCTCGACACGGCCGGGCTTGCTGGACGGTTCGAGGTCGTTGGGGGCGATTTCTTCACGGCCCTGCCTGTGGACGGCGACGCGTATCTGCTGTCTCGAGTGGTTCACGATTGGGACGACGCCGATGCCGGCCGCATCCTGGCCTCGTGCCACCGGGCGATGCCCGCGGATGGGCGGCTCCTGCTGATCGACGCGATCCTGCCGGAGCGGGCGATTGAGCAGCCGGCCGTGATCCGGATGGACATCAACATGCTTCTCTTCCTGCACGGCCGGGAACGAACAGCGGCGGAGTTCGACCGATTGCTGGCGGAGAATGGTTACCGGATGACGCGCGTCATCGGGCTCGCCTCGACGGCCGGCATCGGCATCATCGAAGCGGTCCGGGAGACGGCGCCGCCAAGGAAGCCAACCCATTCGCCGGCGCCGCGTGTGCCCGAAACGAGGGGCTCGCCATGACCGAGGACCACTACATCATCCGCGGGCGCATCGAGGGGCGTGAGCGCCTGCGCATCCTCTCGCGAGTCTTCCAACCCACAACCCGAGCCCTCCTCCAGCGCGCCGGCATCCAACCTGGAATGACCGTCCTCGACTTCGCCTGCGGCGGCGACGTCACCGCCGACCTCGCCGAGATGGTCGGCCCCACCGGCCGCGCGATTGGCACCGATCATGACGACGTCAAGATCGCGCTGGCCCGGGAGTAAACCGCCGCCCGCGGCATCACCAACGAGGCGCCGGCCTGGTGGGTCGCGGGACATCGCCGAGAGCCGACGGGGTGGCCACCGGGACGGCCCAAAGGCGCCAAGGACAAGGTGCCGCGGAAGCCTCGCTCCACCAACTTACCAGCACCTACTTAGACGGCCGTCTCCGCGCAAACCGAGATCAATAGCCCCAGGTCGCCCCAGGCGTCTGTTCCAGATGCGGCACACCGCGTTGCAGTGGCGGATCTCCGTGGCCGCCCGGCCCCTGCGCCGCAACGTCGCCCACCCCGGCCCGTGCTGGACCCGGCCTGGCATCGCGGCATAGCCCGGTGCCGGGACCAATCTGCAACGCCTCGCGTACGTTCCACCCGGCTGAAGCCGGATTATCTCACCTAGCCAATGGTCTCTAGCGCCGGGCGACGAATACGCCCCGCCCTAACCCTCGTTCCTGTTCCATTCCACCTCCTATTCGAAAGGCCCCAACATGAACGTCGCTAACGCCAAACAGATCGCCCGCGCTTGGATCGAAGAGAATCTGCCGACCTGGCCGGGCCTGCGCGCCGCCCACCTCGTCGGCGGCATCACCGCCATGCCGGACGATGCCCCCTTCCCTCCACCAAAGACGTCGATATCCACCTGGTCTTCGCCGACGACAGCCCGGCCCTCAAGCCCGGGAGTTCGTTCCAGGACCTGATCGAGGTCGCCTACGACGGCATCCTGATCGAAGCAGGTTCCAAGCCCTTATCCGACTACGTCGACGCGGCAACCGTCCTGGCCAACCCAGAAATCGCCTACCACCTGACCCGAGACGTCGCCCTTTACGACCCCAGCGGCCACCTCGCCGCCCTGGCGGATGAGGTCCGGGCCGGGTACGCCCGCCGGGAGTTCGTGCTCGCCCGGCTCGAGCACGAGCGCCAGGGCCTCAATCGGGCCTTTGCCCTCCGCCAGATGGTCGGCGCGATGAACGGGCCCGCCGCCGAGTGGAACATCCTCGGCTACACGAACACCTTCCTGACAGCTACGATGCAGGTCGCCACCCTGAGCCCTCCGAAAATGGGCGGGCGCACCCTCGTCAATCTCCGCGACCAACTCGCTTCGGCCGGCCGCTTGGACCTGCATGAGCGGGTGCTGGATAACCTCGGGCTGGCCTGCATCACGGTGAAGGACGCCGAACGCATCCTGGCGATGGCGGCCGAGGCGTTCGATCTGGCCCTGGATGTGAAGCGGACCCCACACCACTTCGAGCACAAGCTCCAGCGCCACCTGCGGCCCTACTTTATCGATTCCTGCAAGGGCATGATCGCCGAGGGCTATCACCGGGAAGGGACGGCCTGGGCAGGAGCCTTCTACGCCGGCTGCACCGACGTCATCCTGGCCGATGCCCCGGAAGACCTGAAAGTCCGCTACGCCGCCGAGCAGTCCGCGTTCATCCAGGCGGTGGGCATGGACACCCAGGCCGCCCGCGACGCCCGGTACGCCGAGGTCGAGCGCCTGCGCGACGAGATCTACGCCCTCGCCATGGACCTGATCGAGCGGAACCCGGCGATCACCGCGTAGCGTTGTCGGCCATCGATCGCCGGTCGATTGCGGTTGTAGAGGCGATGCATGCATCGCCTCTACTGGCAGACCTGGCGAGACACAACGCCCACCTACTCCTTCGGGCGTGCCCCGCGCGCTCGGATCTGCGTATAGTCTCCTCCGCTTTGGAACGGGAACCATCCCGGCGGAGGGAATCACGTGCTCAAGGTCCTGCGGCGGCGCAATTTCGCCCTGCTCTGGTTCGCCGGGTTGATCTCGATCACCGGCGACTGGATGCTCCGCGTCGCGCTGCCCATCGCCGTCTACGAGCTGACCGATTCGGCGGTGGCCACCGGCGGTCTGGTCATCGCCAGCCTGTTGCCCTCCGTGCTCCTCGGGTCGGTCGCCGGGGTCTTCGTCGACCGCTGGGACCGCAAGCGGACGATGGTCCTGGCTAACCTGCTCCGGGCGCCGACGCTCCTCTTCCTGCCGCTCGTCGACTCCGCCGGCGAGGTCTGGATCGTCTTCATAGTCGCCTTCGTCGGCTCCGCCCTCGGCCAGTTCTTCAGCCCCGCCGAGAACGCCCTCCTCCCCCAGCTCGTCGGGGAGGACGACCTGATTCCGGCGAACGCCCTCAACACCCTGAACAACAACCTCGCCCGCCTGATCGGTCCGGCGGTCGGCGGCGTGGTCGCGGGCTGGTACGGCCTGGGCGGCGTCGCCGTGGCCGATGCCTCGTCGTTCTTGATCGCGGCGGGGATGATCGCCCTGATCGCGACCCCGGCCCGCCAACCTCGCGAAGCGCCCACGCAAACCGCTATCGGGAATCGCTGGCAGGCGCTCCGCGAGGAGTGGGTCGGCGGCATGCGCGTCATCCGCCACAGCCGTAGCCTGGGGATCGTCTTTAGCGTCTGCGCCATCAGCGGCTTCGGTGAGGGCTTGATCAGCGCCGCCTTTCCCGTCTACGTCACCGACGTGCTCGACGGCGGCGCCCAGGAGGCCGGGTGGCTGATGAGCGGCCAGGCGATCGGCGGGTTCATCGGGGCCTTGTTCGTCGGTTCCTGGGCCAAACGGATCTCTCCCCTGCGCCTCTTCGCCTGGGGCGCGATCGGCACGGGCGTGATCGATCTCCTAATTTTCACCTACCCGTCGGTACTCTCCGCCGGCGTCTGGTTGGGGGTGGCCCTGTTCGTCGTCGTCGGCCTGCCGATCACCGCCTTCTTCACCGGCGGCATGACGACGATGCAATCCGAAACCGAGGATGTCTACCGCGGCCGAGTCTTCGGCGCCCTGAACACGACCATGGCCCTCTTGATGCTCATCTCGGCGGCCATCGCCGGCTTCGCCACCGACCGCTTCGGAGCCATGGCCGTGCTCTCCTTCGACAGCCTCTCCTACATCGTCTCCGGCCTGGTCGCCCTGAAGTTGATCGGCGGGGTGGTGGCAGCCCGGTCTCCGATGCCAGACACCCCGCTGAAGCATGAGCCCGCCGATGGGTGACGCGGCGGCGGCGATTCTTGGGCTATCATCAATAGTGCTCGGCTTCCCCTCAGGAGGACAACTCGATGACCGTGACCCTGCCACCAGAACTCGACGCACTCGTCCAAGCAAAGGTCGAGGCAGGCCCCTACGCCACCCCCGCCGAGGTCATCGCGGAGGCACTACGCTTGCTCGATGAGCGCGACCGCCGGGAGCGTTTGCGCGCATCCCTGATCGAAGCCGAGGCCGAGATCGACCGCGGCGACAGCGCCGAATGGACGCCTGATCTCATGGCAAACCTCGTTCGAGAAGCGGACGAGCTTCATCGCCAGGGCGTCCAGCCGGACCCTGATGTCGTCCCCTAGGCCGACCATCGAACTCGCCGCTCGCGCCCAACGAGACCTTCGCGGCATTCGCATCTACACCGTCAAGCGCTGGGGTGAGCAACAAGCTGACGCGTATTTCGCCGAACTGTCCAGTGCCGTTGACACGCTCCGCGACAACCCCTCGATCGGCATGGCCCGCGATGATCTCAAACCGGGCGTGCGCAGCCTCGTGGTGAGGGAGCACCGCGTGCTCTACCGGGTAAGCGGGCGCGTCATTCGCGTCCTTCGGGTCGTCCACATCCGGCGCGATCTCGGGAACGGTCCGCTTTGACAAGCGACGCAAGGGGAATCGCAGCAATGGATGCCACGACAGGTACCCTTCCGGCCGACGATGATACCCGGATGGTCGCAATGGGCGATTTCGGTCGTCCCGATCCTCCCATTGGTGCCGTACACCGGGTACGTGCCGTCGTTTCTATCGTTGCCTTCAAAGCCTTACCGTACTCAAGAGATACGAACGAACCCCACTTTGACGCCTGCCAACCTTCAGGTATGAAGCCTAGTTGCGACTGTTCGTGGAAGTCGGGGAACTGATCGGTAGGAATTAATGGCAGGCTCGGAACGCGCCCTTCCGCCTTCGCCCGCACCGGATCGAAGTCAACGAGCCACGACCGGAACACCGCCCGCGCCATCTCATCCAACGTCTGGTTCATCCGCCGGTTCAGATCGGTCTTGTCGTCCAGGGTGCCGAGGATGTGGGCGACGGCTTGCTGTTCCTGGATCGGCGGCAAAGGAACGAGGAAGGACTCAATGTGCCCCTTCGTGAGAGCACGACGTCTGCCGCCCGCATTAAATGACTCCATGTAAAGTTTGATAAGTGGGTGTGTCAGATTGGATACGAGGTAGCCTGGCAGGCAGCGTGCAGGATCTGGCCGCACGATGGCGACGTGCTGATTGACCAGCGCAGGAAGCACCTCCCGTGGCACGAGACAGGCACGGGCGAACGTGACGCCATCTCCAGTAATGTTGAGAAGGATGTCATCCGGTCTGAGCTCGACCCCGGAGGGCTCTGCCGCCTGACTGTCAGAGATGAACGCTAGTCCATCAGAGGAGAACCGACGGTCAAAGACGTTTTGACTCCTGATCAATGCGTACTCGTCACGTACTGGGAGATAGGCACCCTCTCCGCCTCGCGGCGTCGCACCAGAGCCAATCTTGGTCGTGACGTCTTTGAGTCTAACGAGATCCCATCCGCTTGGGAGGTTACCCAGCGGCGATCGATCGTCAGCCGTCAACATACGGGTTTCCGCCTCGATCACTCGTCCTCCGCCTCCCCCAACAACCCCTCCACCTCCGCCTTCAACGTCGGCAACGACCCCTCGATGATCCTCCAGACCCTGATGTGGTCGATACCGTCGTAGCCATGGATCAGCACGTTGCGGAATGCGATCGCCTCCCGCCGGCCGCTGATCCGCGCCGCGATCGTCGGATCCAAATCGCTCAACCGGCGCATCGCTTCGCCGATGATCTCGAAGTTCCGCTCGGCCAACTGCCGCATCCGCCGGCTTTCCACGTACGTGTCGGAGGTCGCTCCGGCCGTATCGTCGAGGAAGTACTCGGCGGACCGCCGCATGTCCTCCAGCAGCTTGGCGCCATCACGCCGCATAGAGCACCTGCCTGCTCTCGTTCACCGACCGGATAAAGTACGGGTTGCTCAGCCCGCCGGTCATCACCAGATCGACAGGGCGCCCCAGCAGCGCCTCCAGCCGCTCCTGAAGGTCGAAGTAGCGCTTCATCCACGGGCCCAGGTCCGTCTCCGGCGCGTACTCGACCAAGAAGTCCACGTCCGACCGCTGCGGATCGAACCCGCCCCCCGTCGCCGACCCGAACACCTCCAACCGCGCCACCCCGTACTCCCGGCACAACGCCCGGATCGCTTCCAGGTTGGTCTCGATCAATGCGTTCAATCGGCCTGCCTCCTTACCCCTTCCCGTGGTTGGCGATCGATCCGTACCCACTACCGTCGATCAGCGCCAAGATCTGGGTCTCAAGGTGCGGCAGCTTAGTCCGCACCACGTCCCACACGATCTCGTCGTCCACCGCATCGTAACCGTGGATCACCCGGTTCCGCAGCCCGACGATCTGCCGCAGGTCCGGTATCTGCTGAACGAGGTCCGCATCCGCATCCTCGGCCCGCTTCAACGCCTCCCCGATGATCTCCAACTGACGTTCTACCCCCGAGCGCACGAGCAAGCTCGCCTCGTACCCGGAGAAGTCCAACCCCTCCGTAAACGACACGATCGCCCGGCACGCCGCCAGGACATCACGCAGCCGTTTCGTGATCTCGTCCGTCATACACCGTCTGCCTCGCCGCATCGACCGACCGCCTGAACCCCGGATCACGAATCGCTCGCTCCGTCAGCAGGTCCACCCGCCGCCCAAACAACCCCTCCAACGCCTCCGCGAACCCCAGATACCGATCGGCGTACCCCGCCGACCGATCCGCAAAGTCGGCGATAAAATCCAGGTCGCTGCTCCCGTCGACGAAACCACCCCGAGCCGCCGATCCGAAAACCTCCAACCGCCGCACCCCATGCTCCCGGCACAACGCCCGGATCTCGTCCAAATGGTCCGCGATCACCGCATTCATCACCGCCACCCCGTTCTTAGCCCTGGAAGGGCTTCGTCGCGCTTAGCACGGGGTTTTAACCCCGAGTTTCGACCACCCCGGTTCGTCCCCGAACCCAATTGTGCAGCAACCCGCTGCACAATTGGACAGCCGGTACGGCGTCGCACGATTCGAGCACCACCTCATTTGTGCAAGCGCCCCTTGCACAATTTCAACGCCCATACCCCAACCCCCGCAGATTCCCCCGGATCGCCTCCTCCAACCGCGCCGACTCCGCGAATTGCCCCTCCAACTCCGCCGACAGCCGCGCCATCTTCTCCCCGAACGGCTCCGCGTCCTCTTCGGCCGCTTCAACCCCCACGTACCGCCCCGGCGTCAGCGCATGCCCGTGCCCCCGGATCTCCTCGATCCTCGCCGCCTTGCAGAACCCCGGCACGTCGGCGTACGGCTCTGCATCCTCCGGCACGTCCCCACGCCAGGCGTGGTACGTCCGCGCGATCCACCCGATCTCCTCCGGCTTCAGGTCCCGGTGCGTCCGGTCCTCCAGCCGCCCCAGCTTCCGCGCGTCGATGAACAGCGTCTCGCCGCTCCGATCCCGCAGAAGGCGCCCGTCCATCCCCCGCCCGTTCGCCTTGTTCCGCGCCAGGATCCACAGGCTCACCGGGATTTGCGTCGAGTAGAAGAGCTGCCCCGGCATCGCCACGATGCAGTCCACCAGATCCGCCTCGACGATGTTCCGCCGGATCTCACCTTCCCCGGAGGTGTTCGTCGACAGCGACCCGTTCGCCAGGACAAACCCCGCCACCCCGTTCGGCGCCAGATGCCACAGGATGTGCTGCACCCAGGCGTAGTTGGCGTTCCCCACCGGCGGCGTCCCGTACTGCCATCGCCGGTCCTGCCGCAGCCGCTCCCCGCCCCAGGCGCTGATGTTGAACGGCGGTTTCGCCAGGATGTAGTCCGCCTTCAATTCCGAGTGCAGGTCGTTGTGGAAGGTATCTGCCTGGTGCACATCTCCCTAGATTCGCCTCGGTCCCCCGCAGCGCCAAATTCATCCGCGCCAGCTTCCACGTCGTGTGGTTGCTCTCCTGCCCGAAGATCGAGATTTTTCCGACGTGCCCGCCCAGTATCGCCTCACAACCCCCAAATCGTCATCACCCCAAAGTCACACCCACACCCATTGACAAAAAGAACAAATGTTCTATAGTAGGCGTAAGCGGCACACCCGGCAGGGGTGCGGGCCTGGGCAGCGCCCCACCTTGCCCGGCTCGGGTCCCCAGCCGTCATCCAGGCCCCAGCGCGCGCTCCCGGCGGACGTCCCGCCCGGTCCGAGCCCCTGTAGAACCCGCTCCCCGATCCGCCCACCGTCGGGCCGGATGGCGTAGCAGCGAACCGCGGACCACTAGGCCATCGACCGCAAAAACCGGAAACGGCGCAACGCAACGGCCCCTCTCCTCCGCAGAGGAGAGGGGGTAGGGGGTGAGGTCTCTGTTCCTACGTGATATGCGCCCCCCGCGTGTTCACATACACCGCGTAGATCGACTGACTGGCCGTGATCATCAGCCGGTTCCGCTTCGGACCGCCGAAGACCAGGTTGCTCGTCGTCTCCGGCAGCTTGATGTGGCCGATGCGCTCGCCCTCCGGCGTGAAACAGTGGACCCCGTTGTAGCCGTATCCCGTCCAGGCCCCGGAGGCCCAGATGTTGCCGTCGATGTCGGAGCGGACCGCGTCCGGGCCAACGACCGTGCCGTCCACCTCGATCTGGGCGAAGGTCTGCGCCGGGCCGAGCGTCGTCTCATCCACCACGTCGAAGACCTTGATATTCCGGTCTTCGCCCGTGTCGACGATGTAGAGCTGCGTGTAGTCCAACGAGAAGCACAGCCCGTTCGGGGCGCCGATCTCGTCGGTCACCCGCTCGATCCCGCCGGTAGGGTCGATCCTGTACACCGCGTGGGGCAGCAGGATCTCGCCGGGGTTGCCCTCGTAGCCGCCCACCGGAGCCGTGCCGTAGGGCGGATCGGTGAACCACACGCCGCCGTCCGGGTGGACGACCGCGTCGTTCGGGGAGTTGAGCTGCTTCCCCTCGTAGGAGTCGGCCAAAACGGTCGTCGTCCCGTCGTGCTCGTAGCGGACCACCTGGCGGCCACCGTGCTGGCAGGAGATCTGGCGCCCTTCCCAATCGAAGGTGTTGCCGTTGGAATTGCCGGACGGGTTGCGGAAGACGCTCACCTCGCCGTTCTCTTCCAGCCAGCGGTGCTGCACGTTGTTGGGGATATCGCTCCACAGGAAGAACCGGCCCACCCCATTCCAGGCCGGCCCTTCCAGCCACAGTCCTCCGGTCCACAGCCGCTTGATGGCCGAGTTGCCGATCCGGTATCGGTCGAACGCCGGCGTCACGGACACGACATCGGGATCGGGGTAGAGCACGGGAGGAGCGTCGGGACCGTAGTCCCGGTCTTCCTGCGCGCGAGCGGCAAACGGCATCATCGCCGCCGCTCCCGCGACGGCCGCCGCCGTCTTCAGGAAGGTGCGCCGCTCAACCTGGCCAATCGGGCGATCGGCATCTGACCCATCGAGTTCCGGTTCCGGGGACTGCGACTGGAGCATTCGTTGCGTCATCGGTGACTCCTCCGATTCTCTATTCATCCGCGAACAGAGCCGCTCATCCACGAGCCAATGGAGCATCCACGCAATCCGGGCGGCCACCGCCCGCTCGCCTCCTTCCCGCGCGTACGGCGCGGACGACATTCAGGACACGAACGATACCCACGTCCCGACCGAATGTATTGGGGAACCCGCCCGAACTTTGGGCCGGACTCGCCGGATTGTCAAGCGTTTCAACCGGCTACCTCCGTATGGAGCTGGCCACCCCGCTAGGCCGTGACCACCGACTCCGTCGGCTGAATCTCGACGAGGTGGTTCGCGTGCCGGTTGACCAACTTCCGCCCATCGTCTTCGCGCCGATAGAGGTGTGTCACACGGAGATGGACAGGAACTGTCCCTTCGACACCCACCAGACGGGCCAGCATCCGCTCGAGATGCACCGTGCAGGCAAGGTCATCGCTGGCGTATCTGGCGATCTCCTCGAAGGTCAAGTCGCCCCCGGCGTAGCGGGCGGCGGCCCAGTCGTATCGCGGTCCCAACTGCACCCAGCCCCGCTCTCAGCCTCCCCATTCTCCGAAGAAGGAGGCATCGTCACGGTGCGAACCCAGCGCCTTCCAGGTCTCTGGCTTGCCCTGGATGAACTCGGCGATATCGGTCTGGATCCCCAGGATTGCTTGGTCAAGTGAGGTGGCGCTGCCCATGAGGTCCTTCCTTAGCCGTGCCTGCCAGTTCGTCTCCCGAGCGGAGGTTTGGCGGCGTGGACCGAGCCTAGTGCGCTCACCGAAAACCTGGGCCGCCGTCGCCACTAGCCTCGGAGAGGCTGTGATGTTGAGCCCGGGCCAACCCTGGGCCAACCCTGGGCCGTGAGCCCCGGGCGGCAGGGAGGCACGCGGCCAACCATTCCCGACGAGCGCTCTAGTGCCGAACCTTCTCCGCACCGCGGCCGGTCGGCTTCACGGCACGGGGCAGGCGGAAGCGGAAGACCGTCCCCTGACCCAGGCTGCTCTCGACCGTAATCGTGCCGGACTGGGCTTCGACCAGTTGCTTGACGATGTGCAGGCCGAGGCCGCTGCCTTCGCCCTGGGAGCGGACGCTCTCGTTGCCGTGGAAAAACCGCTCGAAGATGCTCGGCAACTTCTCCGCCGGAATCCCAACGCCGGTGTCCATCACCGAAACCTCCACCTGCGTGTCCCCAGCCACCTCCTGCGCGTCGACGATCACCAACCCTCCGGCGGGCGTGTGGCGGAGGGCGTTGTAGATCAGGTTGTTCAAGATCTGCCGGATCCGGGTGGCATCGCCCATCACCAGGGGCAGGTCCGGGCGGATCAGCGACTGCACCGTGACCTTCGATTGGGTCCAGGCCAGTTGCCGCAGCCCCTCGACCGCCTCGGTCACCGGGTCCGCCAGATTGAGCGGGCCGAGCTCCAGCGGCAACTGGGTCTCCTCAACCCTCGCCAGGGTGAACAGGTCGTCGATCAGGCGCCCCAGCGTAACGGTCTCCCGGTGCAGCAGATCGATCGTCGCCGGATCGACCGGCACGGCGCCGCTGTCCGCCGGGCGCTCGCCGATCAAGGTGTCTCCCGGCAGGGAGGCACCACCGGAATCGAGCGCGCCGACGGTGGCCCCCACCGGAGTCGCATCGGCCGGGACCGTCGCCGGAAGCGACTGGATGCGCTCCAGGTGGCCGCGCATGATCGCCACCGGGGTGCGTAGATCGTGGGAGACGTTGGCGACGAAGGCCCGCCGGGCCCGGTCGGTCGCCGCCAGCCGCTCGCTCATGATGTTGAAGTGGGCGCCCAGACGGCCGATCTCGTCTTCGCCCTTGACCGCCGCCCGGCGAGACAGATCGCCCGCCGCCCAGGCGTCGGCCGCGATCGCCAGCGCCTTCACGCGGCGGGAGACGACCCGGGCACGCCAGAAGATGAAGGGCAAGGTGATCAAGAGTCCCATGCCTGTAAAGATGAGTACGGACCGCCACTCGTCCTTGAGCACCTCGCGGATCAACTGGCTTGGAGAAATGAACTCGCTGAGGTCGAACGGCTCGCCCTGGACCGCAACGACCCCGACCAACCTGCCGTCTGCCCCGACCATGGGGAACGCGCCGGCCGTCACGCTGTCGCGGTACCCAAGCGCATACGGGTTGCCCATCGAGCCGGGCACGACCCCGCCGCCGGCCGCCGCAACCTGCCCGACCGCGTCGATCAAGGGGGCAAATTCGATCGTCTCGATCGAGAGGCCCGGCGTCGCCCAGGAGCGGTCCGTGCTGGCGAGGATGGTGCCGTCCATCCCGACGACGAGGGCGTGTTCGACATTTTCCAGCACCGCGTAGGCCGGCTGATCGGACCGTGCCCAGCGGCTCACCGTCCGGGTTGGTCAGGCCGCCGCCGGTAGGCTCAGCGAGCTCTTTGTTCGGGACGAGTTGGCCCAGGGTGTTCTGGAGGGAGATGCGCGCGGTCATGTCACCGGAGGCCGCTTCGGCAACCGTGGTGGAATCAAGCACGAACCCCGCGGTCCGCGCCTTCTCGCCCATCGTCCCATCGATATCCCAGTTCTCCCCAAAAAAGAGACCGGACCCGATGTATCCGAAGAGGACCGCCAGCACGACGCCGTAGATCGCGACGGTGCTGATCAAGCCGGCGAGGAGATTGTCCCCCAGAAGCTGCACGCCAAGCCGGCGCTGCCGCTGCCTCCAGGGGAACGCCAGGCAACTCCACACGAACCCGCCGAGAACCCCGATCACGGGGAGAGCCCGCAGCCGCCCGGGCCACACTGCCCACGCGGGACGCTCGGGCATCGCCGGCCGCGGCAATCGCCTCATGGTCGCGGCCGCTCGTACTTGTAGCCGACCCCCCAGAGCGTCACGATCCGATCGGCAGGCGTTCCTGCGCCGCCCAGTTTCCGCCGCACCCTGAGGATGTGGGTGTCGACCGTGCGGTCGTACCCGTCGTAGTTCGTTCCCCACAATCGGTCCAGCAGGTACTCCCGGCTGAAGACCCGGCCCGGATTCGCCACCAGCAGATGGAGCAGATCGAATTCTTTCGCCGTCAGGGCCACCCGCTCCCCCGCCGAGACCACCTCGCGGCTGACGGGGTTGACCTCCAGGTCCTCATGGATCAGGGGCTGGGCGTCGCCTTCGAGCGTGCGCGACTGCGACCGCATCATCTCCACGCGGCGCAACACGGCCGAGACCCGGGCCTGCAATTCCCGGATCGAAACGGGCTTGGTCAGATAGTCGTCGGCGCCGAGTTCCAGCCCGACGACCTTGTCCAACTCGGTCGATTTCGCGGTGAGCATCAGGATCGGCGTGATCTTCGCCTGCCGCACCCGGCGGCAAATCTCCAGGCCATCGACACCCGGGAGCATGATATCGAGGACGATCAGATCGGGCTCTGGCCCGGCCGGCAGCGACCCCGGCGGCGGCACCAGCCGGCGCAGGGCAACCAACCCGTCATGGAAAACCTCGACGGTGTGTCCTTCCTCACGCAGGGCGTGCTCGATCAGCCCCGCAAGTTCGCGTTCATCTTCAACAACGACGATCTGCGCCATACGCCTGTCCAAACAACGCTTTCACTGACGACGAATGCATCATCGGCTTCGAGTATACCGACCGGCCTCTTCCCCGGGCACACAGCGCGGCCGCGCGATTGTGACATCGCGCGGCCGGCGCCGCTCAGGGAGGGGAGTGGAGATATCCGAAACGGACCGGGGCTGGCGGCCCGTTCTGGAATCAATGGAAGAGTGTGCATTGTCACGGGCGGTATCCGCCCTCCAGCCCAACGTGCGGGCTGGGTGCGCGGTGGCGGCGCGTGGGCGCTTCCCAACGCGCCGCCGACCGAGGGGAATGGGGAGAAAGGGAGAGATCGCTGCACATTGGCTAGCTAGCTAGCCAGCTAGCCGGCTTGGAACGAAATCCGTGATGCTCAAGCGTCGCCGTGTCGCGTGATCCCGATGCGATCTCTCGGTTCCTGCCGGGGGACTACCTCCCGACACGCAACACTATAGGGACCGATTGCGACGGAAGTTCTGCCGGTGTGTCACAAAGTTGTGACACGAGGGGGGGACAAAGCTGGCGCTTTGAGGGGGAGAGGGGGAGAGGAGGACCTCACCCCCTACCCCCTCTCCACTGCGGTGGAGAGGGGCGGTTTCGGGGCTCCGTTTCCGGATTCGGAGTGCAGCCCCCTAACCCCCTGGCCCCCTTCCCCCCGCTGCGCTACGGAGGGGCAGGGGAAGGGGGAGAACGCGGCTTCCCCCACTCACGCTCGTTCGGGGGCATGGCGCGCGCCCGCCGCCGGTGGGGGGCGCTGCGCGATTGCCCTCTCGAGCCGGTGGGTCGTGCCCCCGTTCCCCTGTCCGAGCATCGCGGCCTCGCGGACGGCCACCGGGCGCATGCCATGCGCCCCTACCGGCACGCGCGAGGATGCAAACGCTCCCCATTCCCCATGTCGCAACGGGGGGAAGGGGGGCCGGGGGGTTGGGTGCTGTTTGCAAAGCGCCCCGGCGGCGGAATCCCCGGGGTTGCAACCCCGAGCTCAGCCCGACGATGCCCTTCCAGGGCTGAGAACGGGCCGGCACCAGCGGCGAGAGCGTCTTTGCAAACAGGCCCTTGTGGACCGTCAACCGTCATTAGCCGTTGGGCGCGCCGTTGTCGGGGCATCCGCTTGCGGTGCCCTTGTTCCCCAATTTGGCGTTGCGGTGGGCAACCGGGCAGGGCAAGTGTCGCCGGGTGTAAGGTTGCCCCCTCGCGACGGGCGCCGGGGTGACCCCCCGGGGGTTGGGGGCCCCGGCCGGATGGCGGCGGCGGCCCGCGTCCCCCCGGAGGTGAGATCATGCCCCGCGCCATCCCCGTCCCCCTGCGTGAAGCGCTCGTGACCCGGATCGCCGCGGTCGCCGACGACCTGGGCGTCCCCTTCTGGAGCGCCCGCACGATCTGGCGGCGCGACCGCGACGGCGGGGCGGCGGCGCTCGAACCCGCCGACGCCCACTGCGGCCGGCCGGGGCGGCGGAGTTCCCGGCTGATCCACCGGGCGGTCCGCGCCCTGCGCCGCCGCCACCCGGGCTGGGGGACGCCGCTGATCCGGCTGCTCCTGGTCGGGCGGTTCCCGGACGAGCGCGTCGCCGACGAGCGCACGCTGCGCCGCTGGATCCGGGAGGCGGGCCTGACCCGGCCACCCCCGCCCCGCCCCGCCCCGGGCGATGGCGCCGCACCGGACCTGGCAGCTCGACGCCAGGGAGGCGGTCCGCCTCGCCGACGGCCGCCGCGCCTGCTGGCTGCTGGCCACCGACGAGGCGAGCGGGGCGACGCTGGAGCCGGAGGTTTTCCCCCTGGGGGACTGGAGCGCCGTGGGGGCGGAGCGGACCCGCGCCGCGCTGCGGGCGCTGTTCGCCGACTGGGGCCGGCCGGGCTGCGGGTCGACCACGGGGTGCCGTGGGGCTCGCGCGGCGACCCGCCGGCCGCGTTGGCCCTGTGGCCGATCGGGCTGGGCGTCGCGGTCCACCACAACCGGCCGCGGCGCTGCCAGGAGAACGCCACGGCCGAGCGCGGCCACGGCGTGCTGGGCGCCTGGGCCGAGCCGGCCGCGTGCGCCGACGCGGCGGCGCTGCAGGCCGCCCTGACCGCCGCCTGCCGCCTCCAGCGGGGGGCCTACACGGCCCTGCGCGGGGCCACGCGGGCGACGGCCTTCCCGCTCTTGATGGCCGGCGGGCGGCCGTCCGAGCCGGCGCGGGGGGAGGCCCTGTCCGATGGGCGGCGGGTGTGGGCGCACCTGGCGGGCAAGCGCTGGACCCGCCAGGTCGACACGGTCGGGCGGATCTCGGTCGACAACCGCCCGCGGGCGGCCGGCCGCCAGCACGCGGGGCGCACGGTCACCCTCCCGTTCGACGCCGCGGCGGTGGCCTGGGTGGTGCGCGACGACCGCGGGGCGGAACTCGCCCGTCACCCGGCCCCGGAGCTGGACCACGACCGCATCCTGGCGCTCGACGTCGCCCACCGCCGCCCAGGGGCCAAACCGCATGACCACCCTCCCCAGGGTCAACCTTACGCCCGCTGACACTTGCCCTGCCCGATGTTCGCAACCAATCTGCCCATATATCCGACCAGGAGGCCGGGCAGGGCAGGCCCGCATGCCCTACACACGACCGCGCCCCGGTAATCGACACGTGGCGCATCATCGTCCAAAGGATCTGAGGTATGCGGCTGTGCAACGACACAAGAAAAGCCCTCTTGCGAGGCCCGGAGAGGGCGAATCGCCGCTGGACAGGGAAGACCATGGCGGCATGCGCCATCATCTCTCAGCCTAACGCTGACGGAGTTAGCACCCTCCCGGTCGTACTGCCGGAGGTTGCTGGGGCTTCGACGGGCCGGTCCCTCTGCCCCTCTGGATGAGGTCGTGACCGGTTCGGTTGTTGGCGGTGAATCTCGAGTAGTTGATCAAGCTTGTCAGGAATAGGATCGCCGGCGTGCACCTTATGCCGCTCTGAGGCCCCGGATGTACTCCATCGACGCCATTGCCTGATCCAGCGCCAGTTCGAAGACAATCGGCCCCGTGAATCCGGCCGACTCCAGCGTCCGCAGCAGCCGGGGAACGTCCAGGTCCGCAGTGCCCAGCGGCCGGTGGTCCAGGTCGTATCGCATCTCGCCGTCCGAGCCCATCCGCGGCGAATCGTGCAGATGGATCTCCACCAGCCGCGGCATCGCTTGCTCCAGGGCGTGGAACGGATCGAGCTGCCCCGAGAACCCGGCCAACACGTGGCCGACATCGACGCAGACACCCAGATCCAGCTCCTCCGCAAGTTCCAGCGTCAGGTCGAACGGAAACTCGATCGTCTCCACCGCCAGCGACCGGCTGGCGATCCCGGTTGCTTCCAGGATCTCTTCGAGCGACTTCTGCGCGTTTGCCTGAAGGATGCCCATCAGGGCGGTCCTGGCCACCGGCGGCAGTTTCCAGCGGCCCATCTCCGCCGCCAGGGCGTTGGTCGCGTGGAGGACGTAGACCTCTGGTTCCAGCGGCGAGATCGTCTTGATCGCCCGCACGATCGCGTCGACCGATCCCCGGCGCACGGCCTGCTGCGGCGACGACGGCTCCACCGACCACATCGGCAGGTGGACCGTGTAGGTCAGCCCCAGCTCCTGCTTCAGCGCGGCCAGCCCTTCGACCGCCGCATCGCTATAGGCGCCCGGCAGAAAAATCTCGACATCGCCTGACAGCTCGATGATCCCGAAGCCATGCTCGGCCAGATCGCGCACCGCCGCCGCGTGATCGAAGGTGAGGATGTACTCCAGCAGGCCCTCGGTCGAGCCCGCCAGCTCCATCATCCTCCCCACCTGCATGCTCCCGATTCCGAAGCGCAACGGTGACGACAAACTAACCCTCCTTGAACGAATCGGCGTTCGGCGGCCGGCGTTCGGCACGCGTACCTGATTCCCGGATGGTACCCGGCGGGTTGGGGATGTGTCGGCGTGGGCGAGGTTGCGCGATGCATGCGCGCCCAGTCTAATGAGTGCTACTGGATCAGTGGTCGTCGCGCTGCCGATCGTCGATCTCGGAGGTGCCCCGGCCTCCTCACCTTCTCCTCGCCTTCCCGCCTCCCGCGGGGCCGAGGTCGACCGCTATGGAGCTTTTGGAGCGAACGTCGTACCTAACCGAACTCGGCGGTCTCCTGCGGGTAGCCGCTAGGGGACAGGGCTGCCTCGTGCTCATCGGCGGGGAGGCGGGGGTCGGCAAGACTGCCCTGGTGCGGCGCTTCTGTACCGAGGCGCGGGGGCGGGCGCGGGTACTCTCGGGAGCATGCGATCCGCTCTCGACGCCCCGGCCGCTGGGCCCGCTGCTCGACATCGCCGCCGCCGTGGGCGGTGATCTGGAGCGGCTCGTCCACGCGGCCGCCCGGCGGGACGAACTGTTCGGCGCCGTCCTGGGCGAGTTCGGCGCTGGCCCCGGCCCCACCGTCGCCGTCGTCGAAGACGCCCACTGGGCGGACGAGGCGACGCTCGATCTCCTGCGTTACCTCGGGCGGCGCCTCGGCGCGATCCGGGCGTTGCTGCTCGTCACCTATCGCGACGATGAAGTCGGGCCGGCCCATCCGCTCCGCCTGGTCCTGGGTGATCTCGCGACCGCGGCGGCCGTGCGCCGCCTGGCGCTGCCTCCCCTATCGGTGGACGCCGTACGGGCGCTGGCAGCGGGCCGCGATCTCGATCCCGTCTCGCTGCACCACCAAACCGGCGGCAACCCCTTCTTCGTGACCGAAGCGCTCGCGGTGGGCGGGGTCGGCATCCCGCCCACCGTGCGGGACGCCGTGCTTGCCCGCGCCGCGCGCCTCTCGCCGGATGGGCGGGCGATGCTTGATGCCGCGGCCGTGATCGGAGGCCAGCTCGCGCCGTGGCTGCTGGATCAGGTCGGCGCCGGGGCATCGCGGCCAAATGAGATGGGGTACCTGGCGGTCGAGGAGTGCATAGCGGGCGGGATGCTGCGCACGGCGGGGCACGATCTCGTTTTCCGGCACGAGTTGGCGCGAGAAGCGATCCTCGATGCCATCGCCCCGCCCCGGCGGATCCGTCTCCACGCGCTGGTGCTGGCGGCGCTGCGGGCGGCCCCGGCGCCAGATCTGACCCGGCTGGCCCACCACGCGGAGGAGGCGGGCGATGGCGAGGCGGTGCTCGGGTACGCCCCGGCAGCGGCCGAGCGCGCCGCCGCCCTCGGGGCGCATCGTGAAGCGGCGGCCCAGTACGCGCGCGCCCTGCGGTTCGCCGCCGAACTCTCTCCGGAGCGCCGCGCCGAACTGTTGCAGGCGCTGTCGCACGAGTGCTACCTGACCGATCAGATGGCCGAGGCAATTGCGGCCGGCGAGACCGCACTGGCGCTCTGGCGGCAGACGGGCGACCGGCTGCGGGAAGGCGATGCCCTGCGGCGGCTCTCCCGCCTGCTCTGGTTCAGCGGGCGCGGCGCCGAGGCCGACGCGGCCGCGCGGGCCGCGCTCGCGGTGCTCGCCGCGCTCCCGCCCGGGCCTCAGCTCGCGCTGGCCTACGGCAACCAGGCCGCGTTCCGCCTGGCCGCCTGGGACCAGGGCGACGCCGTCACCTGGGGAGAGCGGGCCATCGCCCTGGCCGAATCGTTCGGCGAGACCGAGACGCTGGTCCATGCCCTCAACACCGTCGGCATGGCGCGGATGGCCGCCGGCGACGAGCAGGGGCGCGAAGACCTGGAGCGGAGCCTCGCCCTGGCGCGGGATGCCGGCCTGGAAGAGCATGCCGCCCGTGCGTTCTCGAACCTCGGGGTCGGCCGGGCCGCGGCCTACCGGTTCGCGGACGCCGATCGCTACCTCATCGCCGGAATCGCGTACTGTGGCAAACACGATCTCGACCATCAGCGGTTCTATATGTTGGCCTGGCTCTCCCTCTCCCAGTTCTACCAGGGGCAATGGACCGACGCGATCGAGACGGCCGTCTCGGTCACGCGCCAGCCCAACGTCTCGCCGGTCAGCCGGATCATGGCGCTGGTCGCGCTTGGCCGCGTGCAGGTCCGCCGAGGAGTTCCGGCGGCGTCCATTCTGGATGAAGCGCTGGTATTGGCGGAACAGACCGGCGAATTGCAGCGGCTGGCGCCGGTCCGCGCCGCACGGGCGGAGGCCGCCTGGCTCGCGGGCGACCGCGAGCGGGTCGCGGCGGAAGCGCGCGCCGTCTATGGCCAGGTCCTGGGCCACCGTCATACCTGGCTCCTCGGCGAGCTGGCAGTCTGGCTCTGGCGGGTGGGGGAACTCCGCTCCGCGCCGCCGGGCGTTCTCGAGCCGTTTGCCCTTCAGCTTGGCGGCGATTGGGCGGCGGCGGCCGCAACGTGGCGGGCGCTAGGCTGCCCCTACGAGGCGGCCCAGGCCCTGATCGACGGCGACGAGGCCGCGCTGCGTGCGGCGCACGCCGAGTTCACTCGCCTGGACGCCGGTCCCGCGGCGGCGATTGCGGGCCGCCGCTTGCGCGAGTTGGGCGCGCGCGACATTCCCCGAGGGCCGCGCCCGGCGACTCAGGCCCACCCCGCCCGCCTGACCCAACGGGAAGCGGAGATCCTGACCTTGATCGGGGAAGGCCGCCGCAACGCCGAGATCGCCGAACGCCTCTACCTCTCGCCCCGGACAGTCGCCCACCACATCTCGTCGATCCTGGCCAAGCTGGGCGTCCACTCGCGGACGGAAGCGATCCGGGAGGCGGCACGGCTCGATCTCGGCCAAGATAGGACTTCCTCCTAACCAACCTAGGCACGTCGGCCGATGAGCGACAACGGGATCTGGGTTCAGCATTCGACGGACAGGTGGGGATTATGCGGCCACCTGGAGGAGATCGACAGGAGGGATCGCTCATGCTTGCCGCTTCCATCCGTAGCCTCTACGCCTACGGCGCCTGGGCCAATGCCCGGCTGCTCGTGGCGGCGGCGGATCTCAGCCCCACCCAGTGGGTCGCCAGCGACGGCGGGGGATATGGCTCGATCCGGGACACCCTCGTCCACGTCGCCGCCTCCGAGTGGCTCTTTCTCGAACGGTGGCGGGGCCGGTCTCCGGCCGCGCTCTGGGAACCGGCCGCCTTCCCCGACATTGCTACGCTCGGCAGCCGTTGGTCGGCGGTCGAGGCGGAGACGCTGGCGTTCGTCGCCGGCCTGGGGGAACACGACCTTGGGCGGGTCGTCGCCTACGTCAACCTGCAGGGAGAGACCTGGGCGTACCCGCTCTGGCAGCAACTGCTCCATCAGGCCAACCACGCGACGCAGCACCGGAGCGAGGTGGCCGCGCAGTTGACCCGGTTCGGCAGGTCGCCCGGCTGGCTCGATTTCCTCGTCTTCCTCGACGAGCGGAACAGCCAAACCGCCGACTGAGGCCTCCCCGGCCCGGCTACCCCGATTGGAACTTTTCGATGATTGACGCCACCGGCCACGCGTGGAGGGGCACCTCTGCTCCGGCTCGCTTCCGCCTGGGCCATCGGGTTTGCCGACACCACCGCCAAACCAGCAATCTGTGATCACGGCCAAGATGGGACTCCGACCGACCCAGAATAGGCACATCGTCCGATGTGCATCACCGTCGCCGCCCTCATGGTGGTCGGTGCACGGCAGGCTTCCCCGACGTCAAAAATGGGGTCTCTCCCCGCCAAGCCATGACCGCGCCAAGGGAGGACGAGATGCCGACGACATTGACGGATGCCATGCGTGACCTGCTGGACGGGCGGCGATACGCCATCTTGGCCACGCAGAACGAGGACGGATCGATTCACCTGACGCCGGTCTGGTATCTCTTTGCGGACGGACGGTTTTATGCCGATTCGCTCTCGACGGATCGCAAGGCGCGCAACGTGGCGGCCCGCCCAGGAGCCACGATCATCGTCGATGTTCGTCAACCGGGCGGAGAATCCTGGGTCTCCGCGGCGGGAACGGCGCAGCTCGTCCAGGGCGATGAATCCCAAGAGATCAATACGCGCATCGTGCGGCGCTATCTGACGGACGCGGCGATGAACGATGCCCGGATCGGCCCGGCATTCACCGGCGCGGCCGACGCGACGATCTGTGCTGACGCCGGAGGTCTGGCGCACGTGGCGCTTGCGGGATATGGACGACCAGTTCTTCGGGGGGATGCTGGCGCGCACACCGGATCAGTGGTTTCGCCCGGTCGAGGCATGATCCTGGACAGTCATCGAACAGAGCCAGCGTGAGAGGAGAGATTCTGTGAGCAATCCGGCCGAGACGTACGAGAGCTACATGGTGCCACCGCTCTTCGCTCCCTGCGCCGAAAAGGTGCTAGACCTCGCCAGTCCACAACCGGGCGAACGGGTGCTGGACGTCGCGTGCGGCACGGGGATCGTGGCCCGCACCGTTGCGCGCCGCGCCGGCGTAGCCGCACGGGTGACCGGCCTCGATCTCAGCCCGGAGATGCTCGCCGTGGCCCGAACGGCGAGCGAGCGGGAGGGGCTGGCAATCGAATGGCGCGAAGGCCGCGCCGAGGCCCTCCCGTTCCCGGACCAGAGCTTCGAGCTTGTCCTCTGCCAATTTGGACTGATGTTCTTCGCCGACCGCGCGGCCGCCCTGGCCGAGATGCATCGGGTGACGACCGCCGGCGGACGGATCGCGGTCCACGTCTTCCAGGGCATCGAGCGACACCCGTTCTACCAGACGCTCGACGCGGTGATCCTGCGCCACCTCGGGGCATCGGGCGTCGGCGCCATCTTCGCGCTCGGCGACCGCGATGAGCTGCGAACGCTGCTGGCGGGGGCAGGTTTCCGCGACGTGGAGATCGTCGCCGGCTCGGTGACGGCGCGCTTTCCCCATCCTGCCCTCTTCCTCGCGGGCGAGATCGACGTCGATACGGCGGCGATCCCGGCCATGCAGCACCTCGACGACGCCGCGCGGCGGGAGCTGGTCGCGACCATCTCCGCGGATATGGAGGATCCGCTGCGCAGACAGACCGAAGGCGACCATGTGGTCATTTCGTTCCAGACCTGGATCGCCCTGGCCAATCGGTGATCGCGGGGTGATTGGAGGGGGCCGCAGCGTCCGCGCGAAGGAACGCCTGCCATGGACGGCACCCAATTCGACGACCTGACCCGTATCCTGGCTATTTCCCGGCGCGGGGTACTCCGCGCCCTCGCCGGCAGCGCCGCAGGCGGGTTGCTGGCGTTCCTAAGCCGGGCAGAGGCCACGGCGAAGCAACCTCCCCGGCCCCGGCCACCCCGGCCGCCGCGCCCCCCCAGGGGCGGTATCTGCCGGCGGCGCGATGATGGTGAACCGTGCGGCCGGGGGTGCGGCAGCTGCCAGGGCGGCCAATGTGTTCCCGATGACACGAACTGCCAGCCCTGCCACATCTGTGATGCTACCTTCGCCTGCGCCCCCCAGCCCGACGGCGAGCGCTGCGGCCAGGATTGCGGTGTATGCGAGGGCGGTAGGTGCTTCGCCGACGACAAAATCTGTGGAGTCGGCGATCATCGGTGCACGTTCTGCGACTCGAGTGTTTTCACCTGCCGGACCTTCCGAGACGGGATCACATGCGGCCCGTGCGCCACCTGCCAGGGCGGCCAATGCCAGCCCGACGACGCCCGATGCAACGCGGAGTGCGAAGTCTGCGACGCCGATTCCCTGACGTGCGTCCCGGCTCCCATGGGCGAGGCGTGCGGGGTCTGCCTCACCTGCCAGGGCGGAGCCTGCCAGCCCGCCCCCGACGCCGCCGATTGCGGTGCCGAATGTGGCGCTTGCCTTAGCGGGACCTGCCAGCCCGACGATCAACGCTGCGCCTCCGTCTGCCGCGTCTGCGCCGGGCCAAGCATGACCTGCGAACCGGCGAACGACGGCGCTCTCTGCGAGGGCGCCTGCGGAACCTGCGAGGGCGGGACCTGCTTGCCGGATCCAGGCCGGTGCGATCCCGGCTGCGAGCTGTGCGACCCGAACAGCCTGAATTGCATCCCGCGACCCGACGGCACCGTTTGTCGGCCGAACGCGGTCTGCCAGGGTGGAACCTGCGTCGATCTCCCCACCTGCGAGTTCCCCATGGTCACCTGCTTCGACGTCGACGGGTTTGGGGGGTCCCGTGGGCCCCCGCTTCTGTTGCGACACCTCTCCCGGTGTCTGCGAGAACTGCTTCACGATCCCCGATCCGACCAGTCCGGAAGGCTATCTCTGCACCGAGCGCCGGGCGGATGGGCATTGCCTGCGCCACCCACGCGAATGTCGGGTCTGCCACGAGCCGTGCTGCGCGGGTCGGCAGCGGGACCTCGCGACCTGCCGTTGCATGTAGGCGGCCTTCGGCCGCGGAGACAGGGTTTATCGAAAGGAGCGCCCCGTTGCCCTACCTCGAGGTAAACAACGTTCGGATGTACTACGAGGAGCAGGGGCAAGGCGAACCGCTCGCGCTGCTGCACGGCGCCCTCGGGGCGGTCGCTCCCGGCGTTGAATCCGGCTGGTCGGCACTACAACCAACGCTCTCTGCCCACTATCGGACGATCGCCCTCGAGCATCGTGGCCATGGCCGCACCAACAATCCCGAGGACTTCGTTTCGTATCCTCAAATCGCCGCGGACCTGACCGCCGCGCTCGAACATCTTCAACGCGGTCCCGTCCACATCGCCGGCTTCAGCCTCGGCGCAGAGGCCGGTCTCGCCATCGCTCTGGCCCGCCCGGACCTCGTCCGTTCCCTCGTCTGCGTCGGCGCCAACTACGCGATGGACGAGCCGGTCCGCGAGGCCCTCGCCCTCTTCGATGCCGCGGCCATCGAACGCGAGTCGCCCCAGCTGGCCCAATCGCTCGCGGCCCGCCACGATCACCATCACGGGCCAGGCTACTGGCGAGCGCTGGTCGATCAGATCGGGAGGCTCGCCGAACCCGGGCTCGGGCTCACCGAAGCCGACCTACGCCGGATCACGGTCCCCACCCTGCTGATCGCCGGCGAGGCGGACGCCTTCAACGGCATGGAGAAGGCGCTCGCGATGCGGCGGAGCATCCCGGACTCGGAGTTGCTCATCCTCAACCGCGCGGGGCTCGACGGGATGGGCAACCACCGGGTGCAGGCGACCCGCCCGGAGGTCGTCGGCCCGGTCATCCTGGACTTCCTCGCTCGCCACAGCGCGGCGGCCTCGGATGTCGCTTCCTAGCGCGTCCGGCGCCGGACATTTCACCTCCATCGCCGAGGCCGTGCCCGGCGTCACTGACCGGAGGGAGGCGAGATGACGACGAATGAGCTGACCCACGCGCCAGAGGCATGGTCTCCCCCATCCTCCGGTCACGGCCAGCGAAGGGGGCCTACCGATGAGTTCGCGCGATGCCTTCCGCTTCATCAACCTTCTCGATGATGCCACGGTGCAGACCATCGCCACACGGCTGGAGTTCCGCGGCAAGGACCCGACCTTTACCCGGTGGCGTGAGGCGTATCTCGATCGGCTCGCCCTGGAACCAGGCGCCCGGGTGCTCGACCTCGGCTGCGGCACCGGGGTGGTCACCCGCAGCATTGCCGCCCGCCCCGGTTTCGCCGGGCAGGTCGTCGGTCTGGACCATAGCCCTCGGCTGATCGAGGCGGCGCGTCGCATGACCACCGAAGAGGGTATTGCCGACCACGTCACCTTCGAGGTCGGCGACGCCACGGCGCTGCCCTATCCCGACGCCGCCTTTGACGCCGTCGTCGCGCATACCACGATTAGCCACGTCGGCGATCCGCTCGCGCTGCTCGCCGAAGCGGCGCGGGTCGTCCGGCCGACCGGCCGGATCGCGGTCTTCGACGGGGACTACGCCTCATGGACCTTCGACTACCCCGACCCGGTCTTCGCCAAGGCCATGGACGAGGCCCTCATCGCCGCGGTCGTGAACAACCCCCGAATCCTGCGCGAGCTGCCACACCTCTTGCGGCAGGAGGGTCTCGAGCGGGAAGACCTACTCGCCTGGGTCTACCCCGACGTCGGCGCCGGCAGCTTCTATCGAAGCGCCATCGAGGCGTTCGCGCCGCTGGTTGTGCGAGGCGGCTTGCTGCCGGCGGAGCGGGTGGACGAGTGGCTTGTGTACCAGCAAGGCGCAATGACGGAGGGAATCTTTTTCGGGGCCTGCAACTACTACGCCTACATTGTCGCGCGCCGCGTAGGGACCGAGCGCGGCCCGAACATCAACCGTTGAGGTCGTCGACCGAGTGCCGGATCGGCTGGCGCACCTGGTCTACCTGGACGCGTTCGTTCCCGAGGAGGGCCAGGCGACGATCGACCTCATCACCTGTCCGCGACAGCAGTGGGAAGATCGGGTCCGCAAGGAGGGCGACGGCTGGCTCATCCCCAGCCTGGCGCCCGTTCCGTGGGAGGTCTTCGTCTGTGACGTCTGGCAGATGACCGACGAGTCCGACCGCCGCTGGGTGTCGGACCGATGTGGGTCCGACACCCTTCAAGACTTTCACCGACCCCGTCCGGCGGATCGATCCGGTCGCCGCGCGGTTGCCGCACACCAACCTCCGATGCATCCGGCATCCGAGCCCGACCTTCGATCGCCACGCGGCGATGGCGCAACAGGCCGCCGGGTGGCGCTATCACTCCCTCGATACGGCCCACTGTCCGATGGTGACCGCACCGCGCGAACTGGCCGAGATCCTCCTCGACATCCCTTCGTAGCAGGCCCCGGCGGCCGGGCGGGGCGACATGCCGTCCGAACCGCTTACGCCCCCCCTTGCCTCCCGATCTAACACCGGCTGTTCGGCGTCGCGCGGGAAGGCGGCGACGTCTCTCCCTTCTGGCATCTCGGCCAGGAAAGAACCAGAGGATATGGAGGCTCCGCTGCATGAGCAGACGGATGGCGACCTTGTAATCATCTCGTTCGAGACCGACATCGTTGTCGCCACAAGAACGACCTGATTGCTCATACGCGCCCCGATTTGACACCACCGCGCGCTGGTGTAGCGTAGGAGCAGCCACCCGGGCGAAGAATGGGTCCGCGCCTGCGCGGTGGTCGCGATCGGGGGCCAGATGACCACCGAGGATGCCGCTCGCGTTCGCCTCGCCGAACTCGTCGCCGCCCTTTCGCTGGCGATCGACCTCGGCATCGGTCAGCCGCTGGAGCACGCGCTGCGCACCTGCCTGCTCTCGGTCGCCGCGGGGCGGGAGCTTGGGCTGGATGAACCGGTCCTCTCGGACATCTACTACCTCGCCCTCCTACGCTTCGTGGGCTGCACCGCCGATGCCCATGAGCGGGCCGCCCTCGTCGGCGGCGACGAGATCGCCTTCTCCGCGGGCGTGGCGCCCGTCGTGATGGCCGGCACCCCCGAGTTCCTGGCGTTCCTGGTCCGGCGGTTCGACGCCGGTGCTCCGCCCCTGACCCGCATCCGCAACGTGGGCCGCGTGCTGGCGAGCGGTACCAGCGGCGTCAAGCGGTCGCTCGCCGTCCACTGCGAGGTCGCCAGCATGCTGGCCGGCCGCATCGGCCTGGCGGAGACCGTGAGCGCAAACTTCGGCCACGTCTTCGAGTGGTGGAACGGAAAGGGGCTACCCGGAGATCTGTCCGGCGAGGCAATCCCCATCCCCGCGCGCATCGTGGCCATCGCCGGTGACGTCGCCGTCTTCCACCGCCTCGGCGGCTGGAATGCGGTCGCGGAGACCCTCCGTCGCCGCCGTGCGACGGCGTACGACCCCGCCCTCGTGGATGTCTTCCTCGATCGCGGCGAGCTGTGGCTCGTGGACGCCGCGGATGCGTCGGCCTGGGAGGCCGCGCTCGCCGCCGAGCCAGCCCCTTGGATCCAGGTCAGCGATCTCCGGCTCGACAAGGTGCTGCACGCCTTTGCCGCCTTCACCGATCTCAAATCGCCCTTCACGCGCGGCCACTCGTCGGGCGTGGCCGCCCTGGCCGAGCGGGCGGCCCAGCACGCCGGGCTAGGGAATTCGGTGGCGGTCAACCTGCGCCGGGCGGCGCTGGTCCACGACCTTGGCCGAACGGGCATCCCGAACGGCATCTGGGACAAACCCGGACCGCTCACGCGCGCCGAGTGGGAGCGGGTGCGGCTCCACCCCTATTTCTCCGAGCGCATCCTCTCCTATGTGGCCGAGCTGGCGCCTGTGGCCGCCCTCGCCGGGGCCCATCACGAGCGCCTGGACGGCTCCGGATATCACCGCGGCAGCCCGGCGGCGCTCCTGCCGCCGGCAGCCCGCATCTTGGCGGCGGCCGACGTCTACCAGGCGATGACCCAGGAGCGACCCCACCGACCGGCCCTATCGCCCCAGGCCGCGGCCAGGGAACTCTCGGCCGAGGCGGACAGCGGCCGGCTTGACGGCAACGCTGTCCGCTGCGTCCTGGCGGCGGCCGGGCACCATGGCGTCCGTCGACACCCCTGGCCGGCCGGGCTGAGCGAGCGCGAGGTCGAGGTGCTCCGCCTCATCGCCCGTGGCTCCTCATACAAGCAGGTCGCCGACCGCCTCTCTATCTCGCCCAAGACAGCGGAGCACCACGTCGGGCACATCTACGACAAGATCGGCGTCTCGAGCAGGGCCGCGGCCGCGCTGTTCGCGATGGAGCACGATCTCCTGGCCTGAGCGCCGATCGGCCAGCGGGCCGGCCCGGGGTTGAAACTGGCGCCCGCCACCGCCGGGTTTTGATAGAGGCACTCACATGGCCTGATGACGCCGCAATAAATAGGGGAAACCCCCGATGCCGCCGCAGCGGCCCGGGCGCATGCTGCTCCCAAGGACGCCCCGCCTGGGGGCGAACAAGCAAGGGGCAGCAAGCATGGACACGACGACCGTTCCTCGCAGCACCACGATGTCAGTCAATGGGGCGGACCTGTACGTCGAGATCCGAGGCAGTGGGCCGGCTGTCCTCCTGATCTCAGGCGCCACGGGCGACGCCGGCCACTGGGAGCAGGTCGGCGGGCGCCTGGCCGACGAGTTCACCGTCGTCAGTTACGACCGGCGCGGCAACTCCCGCAGCCCCCGTCCGACCAATTGGACGCGAACGTCCATGGACGAGCAGGCCGACGACGCAGCCGGATTGCTGCAGGCCCTCGGACTCGTCCAGACGACGGTGGTTGGCACCAGCTGGGGTGCGACGATCCTCCTCAACCTCCTGCTGCGCCACCCGGACGTGCTGCGCGGCGCGGTCGTTCACGAGCCGCCCCTGATACCGGTGTTGGCCGACCCGCAGGCGGCAATGGCGCCGATTCAGTCCGCGATCCAGGCGGGGATGGCTGCCGGCGGTCCACGTCTGGGCCTGGAAGCCTTCCTCCGCGCCGCTGCCGGGGATGCCGCCTACGAGAGCCTGGATCCGTGGCTCCGGGAGAGGATGTTGGGCAACGCTGACACCTTCTTCAACATGGAGTTCGGATCGTTCGAGGATTACGTCCCAGGTGAGACGGCGCTGACCGCGGTGACGGTCCCAACGCGGGTGCTGGTGAGCAGGGAGAGCGCCCCGTTCTTCCGCGAGGTCTGCGCCTGGTTGGCCGAGCGTGCGGGGATGGCGGTGCGGGAGATCCCCGGCGGCCACGCTCCGTACCTCGATCGGCCGGCGGAGATGGCCGAGGTGTTGCGCCCGCTCCTGCGCGAACTCGCCTGATGCGTCGCGCGCCGCCCGCGGATGCGCGGCCGGCCCGATCCGCCGGGTATCGCCAAGGGGAACGGCCGCGAATCCACTCCCAGACCAAGCAGGACTCACTCCTGGTGTGATCGGCGCGATGTCCGGTCTCCCATCCCCCGGACGCTCGTTGGAAGGAGCGCAACCATGCCCTCCGCCGAGGTCAACGGTATCCGGATGTACTACGAGGAGGCGGGAACCGGCGAGCCGCTCCTCCTCCTGCACGGCGCGCTTGGCGCGGTCGGCCCCGGCATTCAATGCGGCGAAGGTGGTTGCAGGATCGACCAGCCGGCGCGGTACCACACGGTCGCCCTGGAGCAGCGCGGCCACGGCCGCACCGGCAACCCCGACGGCCGCCTCACCTACCCCCAGTTGATCGCCGATCTCGCCGTCGCCGTCGAGCGGCTCGGCCTCGGCCCGATCCACCTTGCCGGCTTCAGCATGGGCGCGGAAGCCGGCCTGGGGCTCGCCCTCTCCCGGCCCGATCTGATCCGCTCCCTGGTCTGCGTCGGCGCCAACTACCGCATCGGCTCCGAGGAGCACGGGGCGCTCGACCTCTTCGATGCCGCCGCGCTGGAGCGCGACCTCCCCGAACTGGCCCGATCCCTCGCCGCCCGCCACGATCCTCACCACTACCAAGGCTACTGGCGCGATCTTGTCGGCCAGATCGCGGCCATGGCCGCCACCGGCCTCGGCCTGGGCGAGGACGACCTTCGCCGGATCACCGTCCCGACCCTGCTGATCAGCGGCGAGGCCGACATGTTCAACGGCATGGAGCAGGCGTTGACGATGCGCCGGTGCATCCCCACCTCGGAACTGCTCATCGTCAACCACGCCGGCCAGGACGGGCTCATCAACCACCGGGTGCAATCGAGCCGTCCCGAGGTGGTCGGCCCGGTCATGCTGGACTTCCTCGGGCGTCACTCGGGGGCGCCCGACCGACCCCGCTCCGTGATGCTGCCCGGTACCTCTTGCGTCCGCCCGGGCCTCCCGGTCTAATGCCGGGCACACAGGCACCGTGGCCGATCGGATCAGGAGGGCAGCGTGGCAGGCACTAGGAAGCGGATCGAAGCATCCCACATCATCGCCTACCAGGACGGCGGGCACCGCTACCTGCGGGATGGCGTTGTCGTCATCGAGGGCGACAGAGTCGTCCACGTCGGCCCCGCCGGCAGCTTCGACGAACCGGTCGACGAGACGGTGGACGCCACCGGCAAGATCCTCACCCCGGGCCTGATCAACACCCACGCCCACCTCTACGAATCCCCGCTGGATAAGAGCTTCGTCGAGGACCGGGGTAGCCGCCAGTTCTACCTCTCCGGCCTCTTCGAGTACCTCCCGGCCCGCTCGACCGCCGCCGACGATGCCGCCCACCGGGCGTGCGTCGCCTTCTCGATGGCGGAGCTGCTGCGCACCGGCACCACCACCATCGTCGAGATCGGCTCCTACGGCGACGAGGTCGTCGCCCAGGCCGAGCGCGTCGGCATCCGCGCCTACGTCGGCCAGGGTTATCGCTCCGGCCGCTGGTACACCGACGACGGCAAGACGGTGAAATACGACTGGGACGAGGCCGCCGGCCTCGCCAATATGCAATCGGCCATCGAGTTCATCGAGCGGGTCGACGGCAGGGCCAACGGCCGCATCAAGGGCTACCTGACGCCATCCCAGGTCGACACCTGCACCGAAGACCTGCTCCGCCGCTCCCGCGACGCCGCCACCAGCCTGGGCGTCCCCCTCGCCCTCCACGTCTCCCAGTCCGTCCCCGAGTTCCAGGAGATGACCCGCCGCCACGGTAAGACTCCCCTGGAATGGCTGCGCGATATCGGCTTCCTCGGGCCGGACGTCATCCTCGGGCACTGCATCATCCTCGCCGGCGGCAGTCTGGGCCCAGTACCACGGCGACGACCTCGGCATCCTGGCGGACACCGGCAGCAACGTCGCCCACGCCGTCTGGGTCTTTGCCCGGCGCGGCATCGCCATGGAGAGTTTTGCCCGCTACCTGGAGCGCGGCGTGAACATGACCCTCGCGACCGACACCGCGCCCCAGAGCATGATCGAGGCGCTGCGCTGGACGGCGGTCGTCTCCAAGATCGTCGATCGCCGCACCGAGGTCGCCACCGCCGCCGACGTCTTCAACGCCGCCACCCTCGGCGGCGCGAAAGCCCTCGGCCGCGACGACCTCGGCCGGATCGCCCCGGGCGTCAAAGCCGACCTCCTCATCTGGTCCGGCCAGAGCCTGACGATGACCCCGATGCGCGACCCGGTGAAAAACCTGGTCTTCAGCGCCCAGGCCGAGGACCTGGAAACCGTCCTCGTCGACGGCGAGGTCGTCATGCACGACCGCCAGATCCCCGGCGTCGACCTCGCCCAGCTCAGCGCCGATCTGCAATCCGGCGCCGACCGGATGTGGGCCCAGATGCACAAGGGAGACTGGGCCGGCCGCGACGTCGACACGCTCTCGCCGCAAAGCTTCCCTGCCTTCCGCGCCTGAAGCCCTAGCAGGCGTGTCAGGCGTCCGGCGACGTTCTCCCCTTCCCCCGCTCTTCCGTAGCGCGGCAGGGGGAAGGGGAGTTCTCCTCCGTGCGCGACCACGTCCAATCCGCCTTTGACACGGCGGTCATGCGGTCTATCATGGTCATGATGACTATGTTGACTATCTAGAGGGTTTGGAGCACGAGATGAGCATCACCACGAAGCCAAAGACATGGTCCGTCGCCGACGCCAAGGCCCACCTGAGTGAAGTGATCGAGAACGCCCTCCACGATGGTCCGCAGACAATTACGCGGCGCGGGAAGAAGGCGGTCGTTGTCGTGTCCGCCGAGGAGTGGGAGCGGCGCACGAAGCCCAAGAAATCCCTCGTCGAATTCTTCAGAGAGTCGCCGCTCCGTGGCTCGGGCCTCGTCATCCCAGAACGTGAGAAGGGTGGCTTCCGCGAGGTCGACCTGTGACCTACCTGCTCGATACGGTCGTCGTCTCGGAATGGACAAAGCCGGCCCCAGACCCGAATGCCATCGACTGGCTCGCCGCGCACGACGAATCGGCGATGTACGTGTCCGTCGCCACGTTTGCCGAGCTACGTCAGGCAATCGCGTTGATGCCCGTCGGAGACAACCGTTACCGACTTGACGAGTGGCTGAGGAGCGACCTCATTGAGCGATTCGCGGAGCGAACCCTTGCGATCGACCTGCGGACAGCCGAGACGTGGGGCGTTCTAGCAGCGCAGATCAGGCGCTCTGGGCTCACCGTTGGACCAATGGACCTTGTCGTCGCCGCGACCGCGATCATCCACAACCTGACGGTCGTCACACGGAACGTCCGCGACTTCTCGGGCCTGCCGGTCGCGATTATCAACCCCTGGGGCTCGTAGGCCCGTGGGCGGTAGGTTGGTGGGATGGCGCGAGCACATCAACCCTAATACGTCGCCCGGCCCCCCGACAGATCGAAGACCGCCCCGGTCGAGAACGACAGCTCCTCCGAGGTCAGGAACCGGATCAGGGCCGCGACCTCCTCCGGCTGGCCTACCCGGCCCATCGGTATCCTGCTCATCATGTAGGTGATGTGCTCTTCGGTCAGTTGGTCCAGGATCGGCGTCGCGATCACCGCCGGGGTCACGGCGTTGACGAGGATGCCTTTGGTGGCGACCTCCTTCGCGATCGACTTGGTCAGGCCGATCACGCCGGCCTTCGCGGCCGAGTAGGGGCCCGCGTTCGGGTTCCCCTCCTTGCCTGCTATCGAAGAGATGTTGACGATCCGGCCGTATCCGGCCTCCAGCATCTTCGGCAACGCCGCCCGGCATCCCAGCCAGACACCGGTGAGATCGATCGCGATCACTTCCTGCCACTCGTCGACCGCCAGCTCCCAGGTCGGCGCCGAGCGCCCCGCGATACCCGCGTTGTTGACCAGGATGTCCAACCGGCCCCAGGCGCCCTCCACATCGCCGACAGCGCCGTCCCATGCCTCAGGCGAGGTCACGTCCAGGGGGTAAGCCCTCGCCAGCTCCCCGATCTCGGCGGCAACGGCCTCGGCCGCGCCCTTGTCGATATCGGCGACGAGCACCCTGGCCCCCTCGCTCGCCAGCCGGACGGCGACCGCCCGCCCGATGCCCCGGCCCGCCCCGGTCACGATCGCCGTCCGCTCCCCAAAGCCCATCACGGTCTCCTCATAGTCGTGAGACGCGAGACGCGAGTAAAGACTTCTCACGACTCACGTCCCACGTCTCGTCTGTTGACGCCACACCACGGCAATGGTACGTTGAAAGCCAGGTAATGAACAGAAGTTCATATATGAGAACTCGGACCGTTGCCCGTCGCATCCGGCGTAAGATGTGTACGCTGAACGCAGAGGAGGTGACCCGTCGCGGCCAGGCGCCGCCTGCTTTTCTGTCTCCGGCTCCCATGTCCCGACCCGTCGCACGCGCCGTTGCGCGCAGCACTCATATAGAAGGAGGCAACGATGCACCTTCCGAAGATGACCCGCCGCCGCCTGCTGGCCACATCCGGTCCGGCGGCCGCCCTCGCTGGAGCCGCCCTCACCGGCCGCTCTGCCTTCGCCCAGGACGGTACGCCCCCCGCCGATGACGGCGGCCTGGTCGATATCTCCGCCCCCTCTACCCCCGAAGCCGGTGCCACCGGGGAACTTTCCGGCACCATCACAATCGCCCTCGGCAGCAATGACACCCAGACCTACCAGGCGCTCGCCGATGCGTATATGGCCCTCAACCCCGGCGTTACGGTCGCGGTCGAGCTCAAGCCGGGGGAGGGCTACCAGGAGTTCATCCGCTCCCAGTTCGCCGCGGGGACTCCGGAGGTCTCCGTCGTCGGCGCCAATGTCGTCGCCGACCTGCTCGCGGCCAAGAAATTCCTCGATCTCTCCGCCTACCTCGACAAGACCAACCCCTACACCGGCGCCCCGTGGCGCGACTCGATGGACGAGACCGCCGTCGCCAACATGGTCGACCCCACCACCAGCGAGATGTTCGTCCTCAACCTCGAGACCGTCCAGGTCCTCTGGTTCTACAACGAGTCTGCATTCGAGGCGGCAGGCATCCTCGAAGAGGCCCGTGCCCTGGCCGAAACCGAGAAGAACCAACCTACCTGGTCCCAGTTCATGGGGTGGTGCGACAAACTCACCGCCGCCGGCTACATCCCCGTCGCCATCGAAGGCGACTACACGCTCCTTCTGGGAGATGCCGCTTCGGTTGGCTCGCCCGGATGTACCTCGACCAGTACACCCGCGACGAGGCCGAACTCGTCCGCGCCCAGCCCGGCGACTGGAACTTCCGCCCCGGCATCGACGATGCCTGGGTCTACGACCCGACCGACCCCCACAACGACGACGCCACCAAGATCACGTTCAACACCCAGCGCCAGATGATCGCCCTCCGCGACCACGACCCAGGCCGTCAACGGAGCGAAGTTCGCCGCCCTCTACACCAACTTCAAGGATTTTGCCGACAAGGCCGTCCCCGACGGCTGGCTCGGCACCGCCGACGCCTACCCGCTCTTCCTCACCCAGAAGGCTGCCATCAAACTCGACACCGCCTCGCTCCTCGGCAACTTCGAGCGTGACATCACCAGCCTGGCCGAAGGCCGCTACATCCCGGCCGGCGGCGCCGCCGAGGGCGAGCCGACGCCCGAACCCCTGCCAGGACGCCAGCTGCCGAGATCTTCACCATCGGCTCCTTCAACAACCCGACGATGGAAGGCCCGGAGGTCGACGCCCCGGCCCGCACGATCGAGGTCAACATCGGCTTCCTCGGCATCCCGAAGAAGGACCAGGCCCAGAACGACCTCGAGGTCGACTTCCTCATGTACCTTACCTCGCCCGGAGGGTTTCGGCATCTACATGGAGAACCGCCTCGACCCCAACAACGCTGGCTCCGAGCGGGCTCAATGGGCCGCCGATCGTCAAGAACGTCGAGCTGCCCGCGGAGCTGGCCGACAAATTCGCCCAGCTCAAGCTGATCGGCAACACCGAGAAGGCGACTGCCGGCACCTACCGCTCCCGCGGCGTCGCCGACTACCAGCCCTCCGTGCGCGAGTGGGTCGACCTCGCCCAGCAGTACTTCTCCGGCGAGATCACCCAGGAAGAGTTCCTCAACTCCTACCAGGAGTCGATCGACCGCCTCTTCCCCGAGATCCTCACCCACCTGCAGCTCACCGACGCCGACCTGGAGACCCCGGAGAAGAAACCGGCGAGCCAGGAGTAACGGGGTTCGCGTCGGGGAGGCGGGGAGAGCCCCCTAACCCCCCGGCCCCCTTCCCCCCGCTGCGGCAGGGGGAAGGGGGAGACCGCAGCCACCTCCACCCACGCTTGTAGGGGCGCATGGCATGCGCCCTTCTCAGGAGGGCGGGGCTGCGCGATGGCCAACGCGGTCTGGGAGGACCAGTTCCGTGGTCCCCAACCGACTATCGCGGCACCGCGACGCCGCAAGGGTCACAGATCAATGCCTCTTGACCTCTACCCGAACGCCAGACGCCGGTCCCCAGGCGCCGCGTCTCCCCCTTCCCTTGCCGCAGCGGGGGGAAGGGGGCCGGGGGGTTAGGGGGCTTTTCCCGGCGTAGCAATCGCGATCTCACTGTTCTTACCCTCGTTCTCCCCAGCGCAACCGTAGCCGCCGACTGGACCGCCGATCCCGGCACCATCGTCTACGCCGCCGCCGCCAGCGCCGACGGCAGCCTCGTCGTTGCCGGACAGCGCGACAACGCAGTCGCCGCCTTCGACGCCAACGGCGCCCCGCTTTGGCAATTCGATGCGGGGGGCACGGTCTTCGACGTCGCCGTCTCCGACGACGGCAGCCGCGTCGCCGTCGCCTCCGAGAACCGCCGCGTCTACCTGCTGGACGGTTCCGGGGCCGAACTCTGGCGCTACGACGGCGCCCAATCGTTCGGCACCGTCGCGATCACGCCCGATGGCGCGATCGTCATCGCCGGCGCCGACGACCGCACGGTCACCGCCTTCGACGGCGCCGGCACGGTCCTCTGGGAGTACACCGCGACCGACGTGGTCACCGAGACGGCCGTCTACGGCGGCGCCCGCGCCTATCGGGCGCTCGCCGGCACGCGCGACTCCCGCGTCATCCTGTTCGACGCCCAGGGGCAAAACCTCTGGGAAAGCCGCCTCGATTTCGCGATTCGCGGCCTGGGCGTCACCCCGAACGGCGCCGCGATCGTCACCGCCGACGACAACGGCAACATCGCATTGCTCGACGGCACCAACGGCGAACCGACCTGGACCGTCCCCGGCAACGACCGGGCGAACGCCGCCGCCATCTCCCGCGACGGCACGACCGTCGTCGCCGCCACCCGCAACGGCACGATCGTTGTGCTCGACGCCGAGGGCGAGAACCGGCGCGAGCAGACGATCGCCGGCGAGATCAACGACCTCTCGCTCCTCGCTGGTGGAGGCGGCGCTGTCCTGGCGACCGACAGCCAGATCATCTCCGCCACCCAGTCCGCCGACGGCACCTTCGACATCCCCCAGCCGGATGCCTGGTACGTCAAATGGCTGCCCTACGTCGGCATCGCCCTGGCGGCCCTGCTGGCGTTCGCCGTCATCCTCGGCCTCCGCCGCCGCCCGAGCGGGGAGCGCGCCTGGCGCGGCTATCGCCAGCGCGGCAGCCGCCTCGGCCGGGAGATCTGGCGCGGCCGGATCTCGTATCTCTTCCTCATACCGACCGTTACGATGCTCCTGATCTTCAACTACTATCCGGCCATCTCCGGTATTTACCATGCCTTCACCGTCTGGACCCCCGGGGTCGAGACCCGCTGGGTCGGGCTCGATCAGTTCCGCGCCCTGGGCGAAGATCGCTACTTTTGGACCGGTATCGGCAATCTCGTCATCTTGATCGTCACCGCTTTTCTGAAGCTGATCGTCCCCCTCGTCGTCGCCGAGATGATCTTCAACCTGCGCTCGCACAAGCTTCGCTACGCGATGCGCACCCTCTTCGTCCTCCAGGTGATCGTCCCCGGCGTCGTCGGCGTCCTCCTCTGGGTCAACATCTACGATCCCCAGATCGGCCTGGCCAACCAGGTCTTGCGCGGGATCGGGCTCGACTCCTGGGCCCAGGTCTGGCTGGGCGACTCCGACACCGCCCTCTGGTCGATCGTCGCGATCGGCTTCCCTTGGGTCAGCGCCTTCGCGCTCCTGATCTTCTACGGCGGGCTCATCTCGATCCCTGGGGAAATCTTCGACGCCGCCCAGGTCGACGGTGCCGGCCCCATCCGCCGCTTCTTCAACATCGACCTTCCGCTCCTGCTCAGCCAGGTCCGCCTGCTCGTCATCCTGACCTTCATCGCCGTCGTGCAGGAGTTCGCCGCCGTCTTCCTGACCACCGGCGGCGGCCCGGGCAGCTCGACCTACGTCCCCTCCCTGGAGCTCTATTACCAGGCCGTCCGCTTCAACAATTTTGGATTGGCCTCCGCCATCGGCGCCGTCCTCTTCGTCGTCATCCTGATCGGCACGATCATCAACCTGAAATACGTGAAATCATCCGTCGAATACGGCGTCTGAGAGGCACTGTTGATGTACTCGTCGTTCGAGGGGCCGCAATGCTCGTAGGGGCGGACCGATGTGTCCGCCCGGTCTCCCAAGACGGCGTCCCGGGCCGGAAACGGCTTTCCCAACCCGAAACCGGTCGGTCGGCGATCGGGCGGACACATCGGTCCGCCCCTACAAAGGCAACGTCGGGGCACAGAGGGGACACATAACATGGCAAGCGTAATCACCGACGAGCGAACGACCACCGCGGCAAAGGCGGACGAACTCGCCCGGCCCCGTCGCGCCAAATGGAAGCCGGTCGTCAGCCAGTCCCTCCTCATCGTGACACTCTGCGCCCTGCTTGCCCTCTCTTTCATCACCATCGTCCTGATGGTCTTCCTCTCGCTGAAGGACAACGGCCAGATCTACGGCCGCTTCTGGAGCCCGCCCGACCCAATCATCTGGGAGAACTACCGGACCGGCTGGGAGACGATGCGCCGCTACGTCCTCAACAGCCTGCTCTACTCATTCGCCTCGGTCGCCGGCGTCGTCTTCCTCTCCTCCCTCTCCGGCTATGTCTTCGCCCGGCACAAGTTCCCCGGCAAAGAGGCCATCTACCTGATGATCCTCGCCCTCCTCATGGTCCCGGGCATCCTCACCCTCATACCGGCATTCGTCCTCGTTCGCGACCTCGGCCTGCTGAACACGCCGTGGGCCCTCATCCTGCCCTGGACCGCCGGCGGCCAGGTCTTCGGCATCCTGCTCTGCCGCACCTTCTTCGCCACCCTCCCGCAGGACCTCTTCGACGCCGCCAAGATCGACGGCGCCTGGCGAGATCGAGCAGTACTGGCGGATCGCCCTGCCCCTCTCCTGGCCGATCCTGGTCACCTTGGCGATCATGCACCTCGTCAGCACCTACAACGACTTCATCTGGCCCTTGCTGACCATCTCCGACCCGTCCATCCAGGTCGTCACGGTCGGCCTGACCCAATTCACCACCGAGTTCGGGATCGTCAACTGGGGCCCGCGAATGGCCGCCTACGCCATCTCCTCCCTTCCCCTGGTCATCCTGTTCACCTTCGGCATGCGTTTCTACGTCCGCGGCCTCACGTCCGGCGCCCTCAAGGGCTAACGGCGGCGAGAGCGCGGGCAAGGAGGGGAGGAAAACCCCCTAACCCCCCGGCCCTCTTCCCCCGCTGCGCTACGGAGGGGCAGGGGGAAGGGGGGGACCGCAGCCCCCTCCACCCACGCCTGTAGGGGCGCATGGCATGCGCCCTTCTCGGGTGGGCAGCGGTGCGCGTGGTCCAACCCGGCCCGGGATCGCGCCCCGGGTCCTGGCGTCCGGCCATCGCGGCCTCGCGGGTCGGCAACCGGGCGCATGCCATGCGCCCCTAAAGATCCACGCGGTCGTTCTTCCCCTTCCCCCTGCCGCGCTACGGAGGAGCAGGGGAAAGGGGGCCGGGGGGCTAGTGGGCAGTTCTCCGCCTACCCGCGCTACCATTCCCCCGTATGCCCACCGCACGACCCACACGACAGGCTCAAGTCCAGATGCTCTCCTCCCCTATCACCATTCGCCCAGCTACCCCCGCCGACATCCCCGCCGCCGCTCGCATCTACGTCCTCGCCGAAGACGACGTGATGCGTCGCCAGCACGACCGCCCTTCGCAACTCGATCATCCCGATACCGCCGAGGACGAAGCCCTCGCCCGGTACGACCTCCGCCTCTTCCACGAGGACAACCCGGCCCAGGTCCAGGTCGCCGTCGCTCCCGGCCGTCCCGGCGAGATCATCGGCTTCGCGGCGTTCTGGATGCGCGACCACTGGTGGTTCCTCGACTACCTCTTCGTCCACCCCGGGGCCCAGAACCGTGGCGTCGGCCGCGCCCTGATCGAGCGTTGCCACGCTCTTGGCCAGGACGCCGGCTGCAACGTCTTCTCACTCTTCGCCTCGTCCGATCCCCGGGCGATCTACCGCTACCTCCGCCTGGGACTCTCGCTGCAACCGCCCACGCTCAACCTCCGCGCCGATAGCGAATCCCTCACCCTACCCGACTTCCCCTTGGACGACGGCCTCGACGCCCTCCCGCTCGGGGCGGCCGAACCGGACTTCACCGCCAGGCTGGAAACCCTCGGCGACCTCGACAGGGCCGTCCGCGGCACCCGCCGCGCCGCCGACCTCGAACGCTGGCTCCGCGACGGCGCCGCCGGCAGCCTGCTCACCCGCCGCGACACGGGAGCACCCGCCGGCTACTTCTTGTTCCAACCGAAAACAACGCGACGGCGGCCCGGATCGGCCCCGTCGTCGTCCTGGATCTCGACCGCGTCCCGGACATCGTCACCCGCGCCCTCGCCGCGATAGCCCCGTTGCTCCGGCCCGGCCTCACCTGGAAAGTCAGCGTCCCCGGCCAGAACACCGCCGCCCTAGATCCCCTCTTCGCCGCCGGCTTCCGTCCCCAGGGCCTCGCCACCTACCTGGCCTCAGCCCCCATCGGCCAGTGGGACCGCTACATCTTTCGCGACGAGGATTTCCTTTAGGTCCTGCTTCCCCACCATGCCGTCACCCGCGTCGAATCCGTCTTTACCCCGTTGCCATGACGCCCTCTCAGAACGGGGACCGGCGAGTCGACAACGTCCACCTTGCCAATCCACCGATTCGCGGCACAGAATGCGCGTTACGGAAACATCGATACCGCGACGCTGGCGCTGCGAGTCGATTCGCAGCGCCGGTCGGTGAAGTCCGACGGGCGGCACGGGGCGACACCCTGCGCCCACTTTGGCATAGCGCGACTCTGGGACGGCTGGAACGATGGACGATCCGCAACCGAAGCCGCTCCTCGACCTGCCTGAACGGACCGACTTCGACGCGATGCACGGCCTGACCCCGCTCGTCGGCCGCGAGCGGGAGACCACCGAGGTTCTGGCCCTGCTCCGGACGCCAATGGTCCGCCTGCTCACGCTCACCGGTCCCGGCGGCGTCGGCAAGACGCGCCTGGCGTTGCGGATTGCGGCAGAGATCCTCGACGACTTTGCCGACGGCGCCGTCGCCATCTCCCTTGCGGAGGTGAGCGATCCGGCACTGCTCGCCTCGACAATCGCGATCCGGCTCGGTATCAGGGACACCGGGAACCGCCCGATCGAGTCGGCGCTCCGCGACCATCTGGCGGACCGCGCCATCCTCCTCGTGCTCGACAACTTCGAGCACCTCATCGACGCGGCAGGCGACCTCCCACCTCTGCTCGCCGCCGCGCCCGCGATGAAAATCCTGGTAACCAGCCGCCGACCCCTCCGCCTGCTCCGTTCCGGAGAGCACGTTGTCACCGTGCCTCCCCTCGATCTCCCTCCCTCGCCAACACAGGGTCGGCCGGTCCCCGTTACCGAGATCGCTCGCGCAGCCGCGGTCGAGCTCTTCGTCCGCCGTGCCCAGGCAGTACGCGCCGACTTCCGCTTGACCGAGGGGAACGCGGTGGATGTCGCTGAGGTCTGCCGCCGCTTGGACGGGCTGCCCCTGGCGCTGGAACTGGCCGCCGCCCGGACCCGCATCCTCTCACCTGCCGCCCTGTTGGCACGCCTCTCCGATCGCCTCCACGTGCTGACCAGCCAGGACTACGGCGTGCCGGACCGTCAACGCACGCTCCGGGCGACCATCGCCTGGGGTCACGATCTCCTCCCTCCCGAGCAACAGGCAGCCTTCCGCCGGCTGGCAATCTTCGCTGGTGGCTGCTCGATCGACGGCGCCACAGCGATCCTGGGCGACGATCCCGCCGATTCGGGCACCATCCTGGACACGATCTCGGCGCTCGTCGACGAAGGACTCCTCGTCTCCGACTGGCAGTCCGACGGCGAGCCGCGTTTCCGCATGCTGGAGTCCGTCCGCGAATTCGCCCAGGAGCGCCTGGTCGCCAGTGGGGAGGAAGACGAGATCCGGCGGCAGCACGCGCTCTGGCTCACCCGGTGGCTCGATGCGATCCACCCGACGCACCGCGGTCCTGCCCATGCGCAGTGGTTTGATCGGATCGAGCGGGAGTTAGACAACCTCAGGGCCGCATTGGCCTGGACGGACACCAACGACCCCGCACTGGGATTGCACATGGCCACAAAGGTCTGGCTCTATTGGTACGTCCGCGGGCCGCTCGCCGAGGGCCGACGGTGGGTGGAGCGAATGCTGGACCTGACCGAGGATGCGCCGCCCGCGCTCCGCTTCGCTGGTCTGATGAGCGCCGGCATGATAGCGCGCAATCAGAGGCGCTCCGACGATGCGGTCCGGTTCATGGAAAGCGCGTTGAGCCTGGCGCGGTCGAGCGACGACCGGTTTCAAGTGCTGCACGTGCTCCGTATGCTCGGCCCCGTGCTGATTGAGCGCAACGACGACGCACTCGCCGAACCGCTCTACGACGAACTCCTGCCCCTGGCCGAGGAATTGGGTGATGACGGCGCGGCGGCCGGGTGCTTCGACGACCTGGGCATCATCGCGACCCGCCGCGGCGACCACGACCGCGCGGCGACATTACTGACGGAGGCGCTCGCCCGGCGACGGGCAGTCGGCGATCCGGTCCTCATCGCAAACGCGCTCTACAACCTCGGGGACCTGTACCGCCAACAAGGGATTCACCATCACGCGCTCCCCCTGTTCCGCGAAAGTCTCGCAATGCGGCGCGACGTGCGCGACCTGAGTGGGATCGGCGAATGCTTGCACGGCCTTGCCCTGCTCACGGCCGCGACCGGAGCCGACGATACCGCGGCGTGGCTCTGGGGAGCCGAAGAAGCGCTGCGCTCCACGATGGGTGCGGCGGTCGTCCCATTCCTGGTAGCGGAGCGCGACGCGGCGATCGCCGGGCTCCGAACCCGCATCGGCGATGCGCGCTTCGCCGTCGCCTGGGCCGCCGGTCTCGCCTTGCCGCTCGACCAAGCGATCGCCGAAGCGCTCATGATCGAGATGGCCCATCCCCTGCCTGTCCCCCCGGCCGGCACCCCTGCTCACCACCTCTCCCGCCGCGAATCCGAAGTGCTTGGCCTCGTCGCCAGGGGCATGACCGACCGCGAGATCGGCGACGTCCTCTTCATCACCCGGCGCACCGCCGCCGCCCACGTCGCCAGCATCCTCGCCAAGCTCGGCGTCCCCTCCCGCTCCGCCGCCGCGGCCGAAGCCGTCCGCCGCGGGCTGGTCTGAACCTTCTTCCTCCGCTACGCGGCATCTACTAAGAGCGCCTATCACAACCCGCCGTTGCCGCCGGGTTCGTGCTCAGTCCCGGAGTAACCGTGTTGGATGTCAAGGAGGGAGTCCCAAGAAGTGCCCCTGGCCGACCCGTGGTTGCTGCCAGGTGAGGCCGTCGCGCAGCATCACCGTCAGGATGCCGAGGAGGCGCCGCATGCACGCCACCATCGCCAGCTTGTGGGGTTTGCCCGCGGCGTTGAGGCGCGCGTCGTGCGCCCCGAAGGTCGGGTCGCAGCGGACCGTGGAGGTCAGCGCCTCGTAGAGGCCGTGGCGCACGGCGCTCCGGCCGCCGGCGATGCGGCGCTGCCCGCGGTGCTGGCCGCTCTCCGCCGCCCACGGCGCCACCCCGACCAGGGCCGCGCCCTCCTTGGCGGTGCAGCTCCCCAACGCCGGCACCCCCACCGCCAGCAGCGTCGCGGTCAGGAACCCGATCCCCGGGGCGCTGTCGAGCGCCGCCACCCGGGCCCGCCAGGCCGGGTCGGCGGCCACCGCGCTTTGCAGGAGGCGGTCCACCTCGGCCCGCGGGCGCTCCAGCCAGGCGATGCGGGCCTCCACCCCGGGGCGCCGCAGCGGCGAGGCCGGGTGGCGGCGGTTCTGCTCCTCCACCAGCATCTTGGTCAATTGGCGGCGCCGCGCCACCAACGCCGGCACGGTGCGGGCGGTGGCGTCCGGGAGCGGCCGCGGCGTGGGCCGCATCCGCGCGCCGTACTCGGCCAGCATCGCCGCGGCGATCCGGTCGGTCTTGGCCCGCCGCCCCAGGCTCTGGGCGAAGCGCCGGGTGGCGAGGGGGTTGGCCACCACCGGGGCGATCCCCGCCCCGCCAGGTCCAAGGCCGTCACCAGCCCGACCTCGTAGCCGCCGCTGGCCTCCACCCCCACCAGCACCGCCCCGCCGCCGCCGAGCTCGGCGATCAACCGCGGCCAGCCCGCCTCGTCGTTGGCCACCCGCCAGCTCCGGCCGCCGGGGACCGCCGCCACGCCCAACCACGCCTTGGCCACGTCGATCCCAAGGAAGCGCGCCGGCTCGCCCATCCTCGCCTCCTGTCCGCATCCTCGTCGCTGTCCGGGGCTGCCCGGCGACCGCGCCGACCCTCGGCCCCGTTGATGCGGGCGTCCGTGAGCCCCAGGACCCGTCCGAGGGCGTCGCCGCGGGACCGGGCGGTGGCGTCGCGTCCTCACTCCGGCACGACCGTCGCCAGATCCAGGGACTTCACGGACGACGACACCACTACCACTACGAATATACGAGGGACTTCGTCGGTTGAGCCCGGG
>CAVRUD010000022.1:0-51311 GCA_963724285.1 uncultured Chloroflexia bacterium
TTCGCCAGGTCATTGATGGAGGGCGCACATGACCCTTCGCCTGACCACCGGCGGCGCCGTTCACGGGATCGATACGGTCGTGCTGGAGAACAGCCTCCTCCGAATCACGGTCTTGCCCCAGATCGGTGGCCGAATCTGGTCGCTGATCTACCTGCCGACCGGCCGCGAGCTTCCTCTCGCGCAACCCGAATATGCCGCCAGCGCCGGCGCAGTTCGGGGCCGGGTACGACGCCGGGTTCGCCGGGGGCTGGGACGAGATCTTCCCGTCCGACGCCCCCACCGAGATCGACGGTGTCGCGTACCCCGATCACGGCGAGATCTGGTCGGTCCCGAGCATTGTTCAGGTCATCGAAGAGTCATCCAACCAGGTCGCCATCAAGCTCACATCCGAGGGCCGCGTTACCGGCGCCCGATTCGAAAAGTGGCTCACCCTAAAGCCATCCGAATCCATCCTGCATCTGCGTTATGTCATCCGAAACCAGGCAAGCGCTCCCCTTAGATTCCTGTGGAAACCCCACGCCGCCCTGGATCTCCACGGCCCCGCCCCTCTCGACCTTCCCGCCCGCCGCGTGATCGTCGACACCGAGATCAGCACCGGCTTCACCTCGGCCGAGTTCAAGTGGCCCTACGCGACCGGCCCCGGCGGCCAGATCGACCTCCGCCAAGTACCTGCCGGGGACTCAGGCCAGGTGCATTTCTTCAACGCGATCGAACTTGATGCCGGCTGGTGCGCCATCCCCACACAGCCGAGCGAATCGGCTTCGCCCTCGCCTTCGATCCCAAAATCCTTCCGTACATCTGCGTTTTTGGAGCCTACGAGACCGACCAAGGCATCAACACCATCATTCCTGAGCCCTGCACTGCCTACCCCTACCGCCTCGACCGGGCCATCGCCCAGAACACCGTCGGACACCTCGCTCCCGGCGAAACCCTCGACACCGAAGTCTTCGCCATCGTCTACACCGGCCTCGACCATGTCAGCCACGTCACTCCGACCGGCGCGGTGAATGCCTAACCAACCAAACCAGCCGGTCCATGGACAATGACGCATCGATTACGAGTTTGGCGACGCGGCCTGGACGCGGACGCGCCATCCCGCTGCCGCCCGGGGCTCACGGCCCGGGCTAAGGGAAACAGCCTCTCCGAGGCTAAAAAGGCGGACACTCTAGCCTCGGAGAGGCTGTCATGTTTAGCCCGGGCCAACCCTGGGCCGTGAGCCCCGGGCGGCAGCGGAGACGGCCTTCCCTAATGCCCACCCACATACCTTCCCAACTTCTCCAACGACAACCGCGTCCCCAACTCGTTGTCCTCCGGCCTGATCCCCGACGGAATCCCCTCGTACGCGATCGTCACCTCCGTTCCACCCTCTCGCTCGTCCAACATGATCGTCATCGTCATCTCGCCCCCGAACGCCGGGTCATCCGAATCAAACGTGACCACTTGCACGATCTTCGCTGGCGGCGAAAGTTCGACAAATCGCGTCGTAAACCGGTCCTCGCGCTCACCGGACTTACCAACGGACTCATGGTCCGCATCCGGATAGAACAGCGACATCTCGTACCCGCCGCCAACCCGCAGGTCGAAGGCGTGGACCTTCCCCGTCATCTCCCCCGGCGCCTGCCACGCTTCGAGGGCCGCCAGATCGGTGAATGCCCGATAGAGCGCCTCCCGTGAGGCCTGGATCACAAGCGACGTTCGCGAAGATCCTGACGGTGGTGCATGTGTCACCTGGGTTCTCCTGGGGATAGCGCAAGATCGGTGCGATAATAGCGGATTGCCCTGCCGCGGGAACCGGTCGAGGCGTGTTCGGACGGTCGCAAAAACCTCCGAAAATCCCTCGCCGCGGGGGCAGATTCTGTCCGAATCCGGGTGTATGATCGATCGTATGCCATAGAATGGCGGCCCGCCGCCCCGCATCGATCCCAGTTCTGGAGTGCCGTCCTTGTCCGGTTCCGCCTCGCTCGTCCGCGTCTTTACCGCCGAAGATCGCGCCTACGCCCACGCCCTCCTCGAGATCGAGGCGCGCCGCCGTATTGTCGCCGAGTTGCAAGCGCAGCTTGCCGATCTGACCCACAACCTCAACCGGTTCGCCGCCGAAGCGCAGATCAGATTCGCCTCCGTCTTCGCCGAGCTGGACTATGTCCGCCGGGCCATAGGGCTGTGCGAACGTCGCATTGCCCGCCTCCGTGGCAAGCCCCGGCCGGCGCCAAAGCCGCCCGACCCGGAGGACGACGATTGGTCCACCGCCGACGCCGCCTTCCGCAGCGCCCGCCACGGCGGCGACATCGATCAATCCGAGGAGGCCGCGGCCCTCGCCGCCGAGATCAAACGCGTCTACCTGGAGCTTGCCCGCCGCTACCATCCCGATCTCGCCAAGAGCGACGAGGATCGGACAAAGCGCCAGGAGATGATGCTCAAGGTCAACCAGGCCTTCCATGAGCGCGACCTCGATACCCTGGTCGCGATCAAACGTGACGCCGACGCGGCTGACGGCCCCAACGGACTGCCCACGGTCGCCGCCCGCCTCGCCTGGTCACTGCGCGAGCTCGACCGCCTCGACGGCGTCATCGCCGACCTCAATACCGAAATGGCCACCATCCGCGCCAGCGAATCGGGCCGCCTCTGGCGCTCATTCGCCGCCGGTGAACCCGTCTTCGACCGCCTCGCCGTCGATCTTCGCACCGAACTCAACCGCCAGCGCACCCGCTTGGCGGATCTGACCGACATCCAGAACGCCATCTCCGCCCGCACCAAGCGCGCCGCCCGCCGTGCATAGCTGGCGAGACGGCAAGAGCGGCCAGACGGCCAGAGACGGCGCTTCACTGGCCGTCTGGCCGTCTCTTCGTCAGTCGTCGTCCATTGAAGTCGCGCCGAGTGACTATGGTAGGCTGCGAGTCTGAACAGTTTGAGATGCAGTTCACAGGGGTCGAGCCATGGCGCCCCGGACCAGGTACGCCCGCAGCGGCGAACTCAGCATCGCCTACCAGGTCGTCGGCGACGGCCCGGTCGACCTCGTCCACGCGCCCGGCTCCATCTCTCACGTCGAATACCATTGGGAGGAGCCAGGGGTACGCCCACTACCTGCGCCGGTTGGCGGCCTTCTCCCGCCTCATCCTCTTCGATAAGCGCGGCACCGGCCTCTCTGACCGCGCTGCCGGGATCGCCCCGCTCGAGGAGCGGATGGATGACGTGCGCGCGGTGATGGACGCCGCCGGCTCAGAGCGCGCTGTCCTCTTTGGCGTCTCCGAGAGCGCTCCGCTCGCCTGCCTTTTCGCCGCCACCTACCCCGAGCGAGTCTCCGCCCTCATCCTCTACGCCGCCTACGCCTCGGAGGTCCGCCAACCCGGCTACCCCTGGCCTCCCTCCCCGGAAGAGTTCACCGCGGACCTCGACGCGTCGGCCACCACGATCCACGAGACCTGGGGGAACGCGGACGGCCTCAAGGACCTGGCGCCGAGCCACGCCGCCGACCCCGCGCTTCCGCACCTGGTGGAGCACGCTGCTGCGACTGGGTTCGAGTCACGGCGCGGCAATCGCCCTGGAACGGATGAACGCGGCGATCGATGTCCGCCACGTCCTACCCGCCATCCGCGTCCCGACGCTCGTCCTGCACCGGCTCGACACGCACACCTACCGCGTCGAAGAGGGTCGCTACGTCGCCTCTCGCATCCCTGAGGCGCGATTGATCGAGCTGCCCGGCGTCGACTACTTCTCCTTCACCGGCGACGTCGACGCCCTTGTCGATGAGATCGAAGCTTTTGTCACGGGTTCGCGACCGGTCGTCGTACCCGATCGGATCCTGGCGACGGTCCTGACCACTCAGATCGTCGACCCGGTTGGCCAGGCGGTCGCGCGCGGCGACCGCGGCTGGGCCGATCTGCAGGATCGATTCCTGGCGCTGTCGGAGCGAGAGATCGAATCATACCGGGGGCGGGCCCTCGACCTGACCGGTGCCCGCATTGTGGCGACGTTCGACGGTCCGGCGCGCGCCATCCACTGTGCGCGTTCGATCACCGCCGCGGCCAGCGACCTCGGACTTCTGACCCGGACCGGGCTGCACACCGGCGAGTGCGAGCTCAGCGGCGATCGGATCAGCGGCGTCGCCGTCCCCCTCGCGGGATGGGTGGCCGGTCAGGCGTCTCCCGGCGAAACCCTGGTCTCCAGCACCGTCAAAGACCTTGTCGCGGGCGCGAGGCTGCGGTTCGCCGATCGGGGTGTGCGGGCGCTCCCCGGGCGAGCGGGCGAATGGCACCTCTTCGCCGTGCTCCCCGACGCGGCCGAAGATGCCGCCACCGCTGGCGTCCTAGATCTTTCATCGGCACCCTCTCTCGATCCGCTCAGCCGGCGGGAGCGAGAGGTCGTGCCGTTGGTGGCCCGCGGCCTCTCAAACCTGCAGATCGCCGACGCCCTCAGCATCGGCGAGCGCACGGTGGAGAGCCACGTCGCCAACATCCTCGCGAAATGGAGCCTGGCGAACCGCTCCCAGATCGCCGCCGCGGGAACCGCCCTCGGCGACGACCACATCGCACCCATCAGCCGCTGACGCCTCTCCCTCTCTCCGTCCGAACGGGCGACCGCCGAAATCGGTACCGGATTCCGTACTGGGTCCGTACAGGTACGGATGCTCCCAGCGCTGCCGGGCCCTAACGTGGAGTTCGGGTCGATCGTTCGCTTTGCGGAAGACGGAGGTCCCGATGTTCGCTCGCGTCAGTCACGCGCGGTACCCCCCGGAGCACCGCGATGCGGGCCTACGGGTGGTCGTCGAAGGATCTCCTGCCGGCGCTCCGGCAGGTGCCGGGCTACCGGGGCTGCTGCCTCCTCGCCGACGCTATGCCGGGAATCGGCCTCGCCCTGGTGCTGTGGGAGACCGAGGAGGCCGCCGACTCCGCCTCGTCCGACCGAGCCGTCTCTTCCGCCCACGTGGATCTGGCGGCACTCGGTCTCTCGATCGAGGCACGGAAGATCTACGAGGTTGTCGTCCACGACGAATGCGGGAACCGCCCGTAGTCGGTCGGCCCGCGCACCGGAACAGCGGTCGCCATTGGGGCGGCCGGGAGGAGTCGTACGTCACGAGGAGATCGCCATGATTCGCGCTTTGATCGCACTCTCGCTCGTCGTCGCGCTGGTCGGCTCGGCCATCCTCGGCCGGTCGACGCGGGGTACATCCGCCCAGGACGGGGCCGACGCCCTCGCCGGGCACCCCCTCGTCGGCTCGTGGGTGGCCGTGACCCCATTCGGCGCCGCCGCCGAAACCTTCGCCGCTGATGGTTCAGTTCGTGGCCGGATATCCGCCAACTGAGACCGGACCGCTGGGCGCGGCGTTCCTCAGCCCCGGCGTCGGGGTGTGGGAGAGCACCGCTGACCAGAGCGGCCGCTTCACCTCCGTCCAGTCCCTCACCGATGTGGCCGGGACGTTCCTCGGGACCCTGACGATCGACGGTCACCTGGACGTGAGCGACGACGGGCAGACCTTCGTCGACGACTCGCCTGAGACAACCCTGACCTATCGCGACGCGGCCGGCGTCACCGTCCTGGCCATCGTTCCGTTCGAGGCGGACGATGGAAGCGTCCCACCGGTGACGGGCACGCGCATGGCCATCGGATCTCCGGGCATCCCGGAAGCAACCCCAGCCCCGTAACGGGCTGCAAGACCGAGCTCACGACCGGGCGGGTGGCCTGACGGTTGCCCCGTCCGGTCGCGCCTGGACCCGGAGGTCGGAAGCGAAACGATGCCGCATGATGGAAGCGAGGCGACTGAGACCATCGTCGAATCGTGGTTCATCGACGGCGAATCAGAGGGCGAGGGCCCGTTCGTCAACTCACCAGCTTCCTGGGCAGGATCGTCAAAGCGCCCTCCTGCGGTTCGACATCTCGATGACGAGCTAGAATCGTTCCGCACGCTGATTTCAGCGACGGCGACCCGACATCCCCGCGTTCACGGCGTCCGACGTGGTCCTCGACGAACGACCTGCCCGTGATCGAGGACGCGTCCACGTCGAAACGCCAGGAAGGACCGAGGAATGAGCGGAGAACGGCCATTTCGGTTCGGGCTCACGACCTCGAGCGCCGGATCAAAACGCGAATGGGTCGAACGAGCTAGCAAACTCGAGGCCCTCGGCTACTCCACCCTCACCGTCCCCGATCATTTTCCGGATCGCCTCGCGACCGTCCCCGCCCTGATGGCCGCCGCCGACGCCACCCAGACCCTGCGCGTTTCGAGCTGGGTCTTCTGCAACGACTTCCGCCACCCCGCCATGCTCTACAAGGAGGCTGCCACCATCGACCTCCTCTCCGACGGCCGGTTCGAGCTAGGTATCGGGGCAGGGTGGCTCAAGTCCGAATACGAGATGACCAACATCCCCTTCGATCCGCCCAGCGTGCGCGTCTCGCGGCTGGAAGAGACCGTCCGGATCGTCAAGGGCTTCGCCACGGGCGAGCCCTTCGAATTCACCGGCGAGCACTACCGCATCGCCGGTCTGGCCGGCGCTCCCCTTCCTGTCCAGAAACCGCACCCTCCCATCTACCTCGGCGGCGGCGGCGGCAAGCGCCTCCTCACCTTCGCGGCCCGCGAGGCGGACATCGTCGGCTATTGCGCCAAGGCCCTCCCCGGCGGTGGACTCGATCACCTTGAGATGAAGGCCGACGCACTCGAACGCAAGGTCGCATGGGTCAACGCCGCCGCCGCTGACTCGAACCGCGATCCCGAGCGCAACATCCTGATCTACGTGTTCGAAGTGACCGACGACCGCCGCGCCGCCGCCGAGCGCATCGCCCCGAATTTCCCCGGCCTCACCCCCGACGACCTGCTGACCTCACCCCACGCCCTGATCGGCACCCCCGAGAAGATCGCCGACGACCTCCGCCGCCTCCGCGCCGAGTACGGCATCTCCTTACATCGTCATCAACACCGGCCAGGAGGACCACATCGACCAGTTCGCCCCAGTCGTCGCCCTCCTCATCGACCAGTAAGCCCCACAATCAACCCGCCAAAGCCCGGCGCAACCCGAGACCATGGTAGGCTGAAGGTCTGAACGGGACGTCGGAATACTGCGGTACTGGCCTGCGCGTTCGCCGCAGGCATGCGCGTACCGGACGGGGTGATGGGACATGGCACCGCGAACCAAATACGCCCGCAACGGCGACGTCAGCATCGCCTACCAGGTCGTCGGCGACGGCCCGATCGACCTTGTCCACGGCTCTGGCTCTGTCTCCCACGTTGAGTACGTCTGGGAGGAGCCGAGGCACGCCCACTACCTGCGCCGGTTGGCGGCCTTCTCCCGCCTCATCCTCTTCGACAAGCGCGGCACCGGGCTCTCCGACCGATCCGCTGGGATCGCCTCGATGGAGGAGCGGATGGACGACGTGCGGGCGGTGATGGACGCCGCCGGATCGCAACTCGCCTTCCTCTGCGGCGTCTCGGAGAGTGCGGCACTCATGTGCCTCTTTGCCGCCACGTACCCGGAACGGACCGCCGCCCTGATCCTCTATGCCGCCTACGCCTCAGAGGTGCGAAAGCCCGACTACCCGTGGCCTCCCACGGCGGAGGAATTCGCGGCGGATCTTGACGAACTCGCCGACTACGATTCACGAGTCCTGGGGGAACGTCGACTTCCTTTCCGGAATATGCGCCGAGTGTTGCGGACGACCTCTCCTTCCGCACCTGGTTCAGCACCCTACTGCGATTGGGCTCGAGCCCCGGTGCATTCGTGGCCCTCGAACGCATGGACTCCATGATCGATGTTCGCCACGTGCTGCCGACGATCCGCGTGCCCACGCTCGTGCTGCATCGCCTGGACTGCCAGGTCTATAACGTGAACCATGGCCGCTACGTCGCCGCCCACATCCCCGGCGCACGCTTGGTCGAGCTTCCTGGCAACGACTATCTTCCGGTTGTCGGAGACGTGGATGCATACGTCGACGAGATCGAGGCGTTTGTCACCGGCACGCGGCCGGCCGGCGTGCCCGACTACGTCCTCGCCACCGTCCTGGTGAGCGAGGTCGCCGGCACGGCCGGCCAGGCGGTCGCGCTCGGCGACCGGCGCTGGACTGATCTCCACGACCGATTCCAGGTGTTGGCGCATCGAGAACTCGACCACTTTCGGGGCCGCCCCCTTGAGTTGACGGGCGACCGCGTGGTCGCCACGTTCGACGGCCCGGCCCGGGCGATCCGCTGCGCGGAAGCGATCGCCGGCGCAGCGCGGGACCTTGGCCTGCCGACCCGGGCGGGACTGCACACCGGCGAATGCGAGCTGCGCGACGAGCGCGTCAGCGGCGTCGCCGTGCCCCTCGCCGCCTGGGTCGCGAGTCAGGCCGCCCCCGACGAGATCCTCGTCTCCAGCACCGTCAAGGATCTGGTCGCCGGGGCGGGCCTGCACTTCGCGGACCGTGGCGCCCGCACCCTCGCCGGCGTACCAGGCGAATGGCGCCTCTTCGCGGTGCTCCCCGATGCGGCGGAGAGCTCCGAACCCACCGTCGCAACCACGCAACTGTCTGTGCCACCCCTCGCGGCGCTCACTCGGCGCGAACGCGACGTGCTGCCACTCGTGGCCCGCGGCTACTCGAACCGCCAGATCGCCGACACCCTCAGCGTCGGCGAACGAACGGCCGAGAGCCACGTCGCCAGCATCCTGGCAAAATGGGGCCTGACCAGCCGCGCCCAACTCGCCACCGCCGTGAATAATCTCACGCCCCCCCATACGTAGTCCCGTAAAGACGTTGCATGGCGCCCCGCCGCCAACCGAAAGCCCGGCGCTGTATCATCCCGTTCGCGTACCCGTCCACAACCTACCCATCCCGGCGGAGTTGCCTCCGCTGTGTCGCTGCCGTTCGCCAGCCGTCCATCGCGACCGCACGCTACCCCTTCGCTCGTGGGCCGGGGCCAGGAGATGCAACGCATCCAGGCGTTCCTGGCCGCCACCGCGGAATGCCGGGGACGACTCGTGCTCGTCGGAGGTGAGGCTGGCATCGGCAAGACCGCCCTTGTCCGATACCTGATGGACCAGGCGGTAGCGCGCAACGCCGCCGTCGTGATCGGCCACTGCTACGACCTGATCGAGACACCCCCGTACGGCCCCTGGACCGAACTTCTTGACTGCTGCCCCCCGCTACCCGAACTCCCCCCGCGCTGCTTGGAGCGGCCGACCCTGGTGGGACGTCCGAGCCGCAGGCGGCGCGCTTCGTCCGCCTGCGGGACTTCCTGCTGGCGGTGGCGGCCCGACCGCTCGTGCTCGTGATCGAGGACCTACATTGGGCCGATCCGGCCAGCCGCGACCTGCTGCGCTTCCTGGCCCGCGACCTGGCAGGGAACGCGCTTCTCCGAGACGAATGACGACGCAACTGCACCTAGGAAAGGGGCAAAGGAACTGTGTAGGTGGGCATTTGTCTCAAACCGGGCGTTTTTGCCACGGCGGCAGCGGAATCCCGCGCGCCGTATCGTCCGTTGGTGCCGGACGCCGATTTCGGCGATGATACCGCCACCATGGACGAACATCGATCGGACCGGACACCGGACACCGGACAGGACGCCGGCGGGGCGGGCTGGCTTTCGGCCTCCGCGGCCGCCGCCGCGCTGGGCGTCGACGAACGCACGATCCGCCGGGCCATCGCCCGCGGAGCCCTCGTCGCAATCAAACACACCGGCGTCTACCGCATCGCGCCGGGAGAGTTGGCACGCTACCGCGACCGCGACCGCGACCGCGGCCCCACCCTCCGCCTCCTCCCGCCGCCCACCGCGGCGCAGTCCGCCGCTGCCCTGCCGGTGCCGCGCACGGCCCTGATCGGACGGGAGCGGGAGGTGGCCACGTTGCTCGCCCTCTTGCGGCGCGACGACGTGCGTGTGGTGACGCTGACCGGCCCTGGCGGCATCGGCAAGACCCGCCTCGCCCTGCGGGTCGCGGAGGAACTGCGGGGCGACCGTTCACCCGGTGCAGGGCACGCGTTCGGCGACGGCATCATCTTCGTCTCCCTCGCCGCTGTCCGCGATTCCGACCTCGTCCCTTCGGCGATCGCGCAGGCCCTCGGGGTGCGGGAGGAGGGCGCCCGAACGCTGCTCGACGGCCTGAAGCGGTACCTCCGCGAGCGTCGCCTCCTCCTGGTGCTCGACAATGCCGAGCAGGTCCTCCCGGCCGCGGTTATGCTCGGCGATCTCCTCGCCGACGCGCCCGGCCTCCGCCTGCTCGTCACCAGCCGCGTCGTCCTGCGCCTCTCCGGCGAACACGCCTTCCCAGTGCCGCCGCTCGCCCTGCCCGATCCCGGCGACCTTCCGCCGCCCGACGTCCTGGCCCGGTTCGAGGCGGTTCGACTGTTCGCGGCAGCGGCCGCTCGGGCTGGCCACCGCCTCGCCGAGGCAGACGTCCCGGTAGCCGCCGAGATTTGTCGCCGGCTGGACGGCCTGCCGCTGGCCATCGAGCTCGCCACCGCCCGGATCCCCGTCCTGCCACCGCGGGCGATGCTGGCCCAATTGGAGCATCGCCTCCCGTTGCTGACGGGCGGACCGCGCGACCAGCCGGCGCGCCTGCGCACGATGCGCGACTCCATCGCCTGGAGCCACGACCTCTTGACCCACGACGAGCAGGTGCTCTTCCGACGGCTGGTCGTCTTCGTCGGCGGCTTCACCCTGGAGGCGGCGGAGGCGGTCGTGCCCGCGCCGGACGAACCGAAGACCGACGTCTTGGCGGGGCTGGGCTCACTCATCGAGCAGAGTCTGGTCCGGCGGCTCGAGCCGCCGGACGGCGGACCCGACGTCCGATGCCCCCCGATACGGGATGCTGGAGACGATCCACGAGTTCGGAGTGGAGGAGCTGGCCGCGTCCGGCGAGACGGCGGCGGTCCGGCGGCGGCACGCGGCCTGGTTCCTGGCGGTGGCGGAGGCCTTCTTCGACCTCGACCAGCGCGAGGGCGCGCTGGCCCTGCTGTACCGCGTCGAGCGCGACCTGGCCAACTTCCGGGCGGCGCTGGCCTGGGCGGAGGAGACCGGCGACGCCGACACCGGCCTCCGGCTGGCCGCGGCGCTGCACCCCCTTTGGGACGCGCGCAGCCTCCGGGCCGAGGGCCGGGGGTGGCTGGAACGCGCGTTGTCACGGGATACCGGAGCGCCCACCGGCGCCCGCGCCGCCGCCCTGGCGACGCTCGGCGTCCTAGAGGAAGGTCTCGACGACCGAAGCCTGGCGGCCGCGCACATGGCCGAGGGACTGGCGCTGGCCCGCGCACTGGGCGATCCCCGGACGGTCGCCATCGCCACGGCCTGGGCTGGGTTGATCGCGATGAGCGTCGGGGACGACGACCGGGCCGAGGCCCTCCTCGAGGAGACCGAGGCGCGGGGCGGCGAGCTCGGCTACCGGGTCCCGGTCACTTACGCCCGCCTCTGGCTCGGCATCTTGGCCTGGCGACGGGGCGACCTCGACCGGGCGGCGACCCGCGGCGGCGACGCCCTGGCGTTCTTCCGCGAGATGGAGGACACCTTCGGCGCGGCTATAGCCCTCGAGCAGTTGGGGCTCGTCGCGAGCGACCGGGGCGACCACGGCCGGGCAGCCGCGCTCTGCCGCGACGCACTGCCGGAATGGCGGGAAACCGGCACGACGACAGGGCTCGTCGGCTGGCTGGGGGCGGCGGCGTCCATCGCCGCGGCGGCCGGCGAGCGGGAGCAAGCCGCCCGCTGGTTCGGGGCGCTCGAGGTGCAGACCCAGGCGATGGGCTTCTACCCCTCGACGCCGGAACGGGCGCGACAGGGGCGGATCGTGGCCGAGGCGCGAGCCGCCTTGGGCGAGGCCGCCTTCGGCGCCGCCTGGGCGGCCGGCCGGGGCGCTCCGGTTCGAGCCGGCCATTGGTGAGGCGGAGGCGTTGATGGTCGCGCTTGCAACCGCGAGCGAGGCAGATCAACCTGACGATCCCGCCAGCCGCGCCGGGCTGAGTCCGCGCGAGCGCGAGGTCCTCCGCCTGCTCGTCGACGGCCGGTCCAACGCCGAGATCGCCGACGCCCTCTTCATCGGCGTCCGCACCGCCCGCGCGCACGTCGCGAACATCCTCGCGAAGCTGGGCGTCCGACGCGCACTGCCGCCGCGACCCACGCCGTTCGCCACGGGCTCGTCTGACAGCGGCGACCTTCCTCCGGTCCGAATCGGCCCATCGGCCAATGGGCCAGCCAGCGCGCGAATTGGCCATCCGGCCGATGCGCCGTGCGCTCGGCTGGGCGCATCCTGCCCACGTCCCCTCCGTTCGGACGGGACCCAACCGCCGACGCGGGGCACCACGAGGAGGACGAGGATGCATGCAGTCCTGACCACGGTTCAATCGACGGCCGAGCTCGACGCGCTGGTCGTGGAGCTGACCGCGGACCCGGCCTTCTGCGAGTTCCCAATCCAGCACTACGGCGTCCTGGAGAAATCGAGCCGGATGACCGGGACCCCGCAGCCCGTCATCGCCTAGCGTCGAGAGGCGCATCGAGCAGTTTGGCGCGCTGCCTCGACAGCGCGATAAGACGAACAGACATCCCAGCCTCCCGTCTCATTTTTCCGTACCGCATTTCCGTACCGCCTTCGTACTTCCACGGATGCGATGGGCGATGCCACGCCCTACGGTGGAGACATCGGGGCGGTTGCCTCGCGGTATGCGGAGGTCCCGATGTTCTCTCGTGTCACCTACGCACACTATCCCCCACAGGTCCACGACGCCGGGCTTCGAATCGTGCTGGCGGATCTGCTGCCGGCACTGCGGCGTGCTACGGGCTACCGGGGCTGCTACTTCCTCGCCGACAGCAACCCGGGAATGGGACTCGCCGTCGTGCTCTGGGAGACAGAGGAGGACGCGGACGCCGCGTCAGCCGACCGCGAGGTCTCGGCGGCGTACATGCGGATCGCCGCGCTCGGGCTGACATTCGTGTCGCGGAAGATCTACGAGGTCGTCATCGACGATATAGGCGCAAGAGGTCGATCTGGATGAACGTCCTACGGTTTCGTCTTCATCGGACTGGCTCACCAGCACGGTCGCGGCGGATCGCAATCGCCGCAACCATGTTGACCGTCGCGCTCGCGGTCTTCGCGTGGATACCGCTTGCCCCCGCCGCGGACGATCCGGCGCCGCAGGTGCGGGAGATCGCGCTCACGGCGGCAGAGATCGACTGGGAATTGCAGCCGGGCACGCCGGTCCGGGCCTGGGCCTACAACGGCCAGGTGCCCGGCCCCGAGATCCGGGTGCGCGAAGGCGACCGGGTCAGGATCACCCTGACCAACCACCTTCCGGTCGGCACGACGATCCACTGGCACGGCCTCGACGTGCCGCCGGAGATGGACGGACCGGCGGGCTTGAACCAGGCCGCGGTGGAGTCCGGTCAGAGCTTCACCTACGACTGGATCGCTACCCCGGCCGGGACGCGCTGGTACCACTCGCATACCGACGTCGCGACCCAGGTGATGCTCGGCCTCTACGGCTCCCTCATCGTCGAGCCGAAGGATTGGGATCCGGACGAGTACGACCGGGACTACACCTACATCCTCTCCGAGTGGGACAACGAGCTGACGCCCGATGTGGCCACCGGCGCGGCGCCGCGCGGCCTGCGCGATCAGACCCTGCGCGGCGGTGAGCTGGGCACCGACGAGTTCCTGATGAACGGACGGATCCACGAAGCGATTCCGCCGATCGCGGTGGCGGAAGGAGATCGGGTCCTGATCCGTCTCATCAACGCCGGGACGCTCGCCCACCCGTTCCATACCCATGGGCACTCCTTTCGGATCGTCGCCACCGACGGCAATCCGGTGCCGGAGGGGGCGCAGCTAACCAAGGACACCGTCCTGATCGCCCCGGGGGAGCGCTACGACCTGGCGTTCGAGGCGGTCAATCCGGGGGTATGGATGGTCCATTGCCACATCGAGAACCACGCCGCGAACGGCATGATGACCGTCATCGAGTACGAGGGCGTCCTGCCGAGCGGCCCGATCGCCGAATTCTGGAATCTGCCCCCGTCAGCCGGAGGAGCGGCAGCGTTTGTTGGCGGTCAGGTCGGGCAAGGCTCCCACGGCGGCCACGTCCCCCAAGGCGACACCGGGTCTGCCGGAACGCCGCAGGCGGCCGTTCCCGCACCGGAGATCGCATCCGTTCGTCCAACCGGCGTCCTGGGAACCACCGGCCCCGTTGCCGAGATCGCGATGGTGGACGACCGGTTCGAGCCCAAGGTACTGACGATCAACGCCGGCACGACCGTGGTTTGGACGAACAAGGGGGCCAACTGGCACAGCATCGCCGCATTCGACGGCAGCTTCGAGTCGGATCAGGTCGCCTCGGGGGAGTCCTTCTCCCACACCTTCGACATCGCCAGGGACCTACCAGTTCATCTGCAAACACCACGGGCGGCAGGGAATGATCGGCCAGATCGTCGTCACTCCGTGATCGCCTGCCGGGTGGGGACCGCGCACCACGGAGAGAGGAGGCCAGCGAGCGTTGGGAAGTGGTTGTCGTTGCACCAATGGACTCGATTTGACCCGCACGTCACACGACGAAAGGATCTGATATGCGCTCGCGATTTTCGATACCAGCCGCGGACAGGGACGATCACCGAAACGCTCGAAGGCGATCCGCGCGGGCGGCCTCTCCCGGCGCCAGGCGCTCCGCTATCTTGGCGGCGCCGGTCTGGCCTCGGCCGGCCTGGTCACCCTCGGTCGCCGGGCGGCGTGGGCTCAGGAGACGGGCACGCCGCCCGTGATGGCGACCCCGCAGATCGGGCAGCAGGCCGACGGCAGCACGCTCTGGCGGGTGAATGTCGCCGCTATGCGGATGGAGCCGGCGCCGATCGTCGAGCTCCACAGCCTCTTCCCGGGAGAGATCACGATCGCCGAGGGCGACGCGATCTGGTTCGATTTCGGGATGATGATGGGCTTCCATACGGTCTCGTTCCTGTCCGGCGGGGAGATTCTTCCGCTGCAGATCCCTGATCCGGAGGGGGGAACCCATGCCGCTGACGGGTCCCCGAAGATGATCCTCAACTCCGCCGTCGGCTTCCCGCAGGGCGGGGAGACCTACGACGGCACCGGGTACGTCAACTCCGGTATCGACGTCTTCCGCGATCCGACCGTGCCCTATATCCTCACCTTCACCGCGGCCGGCACGTACGAGTACGTCTGCATGGTGCACGCCCTGGTGATGAAGGGGACGGTCGTCGTCGAGCCGGCCGGGACCGCCCTGCCGCGGACCCAGGCCGACTACGACCAGGCCGTGGCGGAGGAGATGGCGGCGCTCTATGCCCAGGGTGACGCCGAGATTGCGATGTACCAGGAGGCCACGAGCACCGCGAACGCCGACGGCACGACCACCTGGGAGGCGACGGTCGGGGCAGGCGGCGAGACCCACGTTCGCGTCCAGGCGATCCTGCCGGAGGAGCTGGAGGTCAAGGTCGGCGACACGGTGCGGTGGATCCACCGGGCGTTCGGCGAGCCGCACACCGTCTCTTTCATCGGAGCCGGTGAGACGGTGCCGGAGGACATCATCGTCGAACAGTTCGCCGACGGATCACCGAAGTTCGTGCAAAGCCCGCTGACCTTCTTGCCGCAGGGGGAGACGTCTGGAGCGGGACCGGTTGGGTCAGCTCGGGGTTCATGGGATTCGTTCCCGGGATGCCGACGGAGTACGCGCTGACCTTCGACACGCCCGGCGAGTACATCTACTTCTGCGTCCTCCACGGCAACGCCGAGGGCGAGCGCATGGCCGCCCGGCTGACCGTCTCGGCAACGTGACGCCGCGGCCGAGCCAAGCGAAGGAGTCGGGGCCGCGGCACCACATAAGGGACGAGACGCGATGCACCGCACCGACTTCATACATCCACGGAAATGATCGGCAACGCCGCCCTCTACGGAGGAGCCAGCGGAGAGGACTGCCCTAGCGGCATGCGGAGGTCTCGATGTTCGCTCGCGTCAGCCACGCACGGTATCCCCCGGAGCACCACGACACCGGAATGCGTGTCCTGATCGACGAGCTCATTCCGTCGCTCCGGCGGGCGCCCGGCTACCGGGGATAGCTCCTCCTGGCCGACGGCAAGCCGGGCACCGGCCTCGCCATGGTCCTGTGGGATACGGAAGATGCCGCCGACACCTCCTCGGCCGATAGCGACGTTCGAGCGGCCCACGTCAAGCTCGCCGCGCTCGGGCTGGAGATCGACTTTCGGAAGATCTACGAGGTCGTCGCCCACGACGAGTCCCGTCCGGAGCCATCAGGGACACCTGCCGCGGGCAGCCCGCCCGTATAGCGTTCATGCCCCTGCGGGGAATTCAACCCCTCGCGCCCGACCGTGACCGGAGGAGAAAGGAGCAGGCGCGAGCGCGAGTCCATCCGGGTCTCGGCACGTATCCCGTGTATCTAAGTCGATGACAAACACATCAACATCAAAAAGGAGCTCTCCCATGACGACTCCCCGAACGGCCACTTCCGTCTCCCGCCGCACCGCCCTCGCCGGCCTCGGCGCCGGCGGACTCGGCCTGGCCCTCGCCGCCACCAGCGGCACGCTGCCGCCCAGGACACCGCGCCCGGCTCGTAGGCCAGCCACCCCAACGTCGGCATCTGGATGGTCAAGTCGCCGATCGGGCGGGCGCTCGCCGTCTTCTCCGCCGAGGGCTCGGTGATCACCGTCCTGCCGCCATCCAGGCCGGACCGGCAGGGCGTGACGTACTTCAGAGCCCAGATCGGGACGTGGGAGCCCACCAGCGAACGCGGTGCCCACTTGACCGTGCGTGCAATTGCACTCGGACGGGGGTGGCACGTACGCCGGCTCGGTCACGGTCGATGCCTTCCCGGTGGTCAGCGAGGACGGGCAGACCTGGACGACCAGGGCAGGGCAACTTAACCATCCGCGACGCGGCGGACGCCGTCGTCAAGAAATGCCGACGCCGGGTCCCGCCCGCGACCGGGGCCCGCATAGGCGTGGGCGCGCCCGGCTTCCCGGAGGGAACGCCCACGCCCGCCACCCCGACGGCGTAACGCTCGACGCGTGAGATCGCGACGACGGGCCAGGGATGGGTTCCGGCCCCCGCGCGGCCCCGCACGGGAACAGGCGAGACATCGCCCCGAGGTCGCACAAGGGCGCGTATTCGCATCCGGCTAACGACAGTTTCGCGTTGAAGAGACCCGAGCGGGTCTCAAAACTCAATAATGCCCCGATGAATGAGGCACCTGCTGACCGTCTCAAATACCAGAGAGCGGGAGTAGCGTGGGCGGCGTCCGGTCCGACCGCTGGCTCGCTCAGGAAGGAGATGATCCGTGCCGACCGCCACCGCCAACGGCGTCCGTCTATTCTACGCGCTGACCGGCGACGCCGGCCCGCCCCTCGTGCTCGTCCACGGCTCTTGGCTCGACCACACCGCCTGGGACTTCGTCGTGCCCGCCCTCGCCCGGCGCTTCCGCGACCTCGCTTACGACCGCCGGGGTCACGGCCGGAGCGAGCGGCCCGCCGCGCAGGGCAGCGCCGAGGAGGACGCGACCGACCTCACGGGACTCCTCGAGGAGCTCGGCCTCGCCCCCGCCCACGTCGTCGGCAACTCGTTCGGCGCCTCGGTCGCGCTGCGCCTTGCGATCCGCCGCCCCGACCTGGTCCGCAGTGTGATCGTCCACGAGCCCCCGCTCCTGGACCTGCCCCTGGACGACCCCGCCGACGCGCGGGCCGCGGGCGCGGTGAAGGAGCAGCTCGCCGGGGCGGTAGCGGCGCGGCTGGCGGCGGGGGACGCAGAAGGCGGCGCGCGCGAGAACTTCGTGGCCATTGCGGCCCCCCCCGGGACGTGGGAGGGGTTCCCGCCCGACCTGCGGCGGACCTTCGTCGACAACGCCCCGACCTTCCTCGACGAGATCCGCGACCCCGAGGCCTACACGCTCGACCTCGGCGCGCTGGCCGCCTTCCGGGGACCGGCGCTTTGACGTACGGCGACCAGAGCCCCCCTACTTCCCGCCGATCGTGGTCAAGCTCGGCGCCGTCCTGCCGCGGGCCGAAATGCGGGCCTGGGCGGGGGCCGGCCATGTGCCGCACGCCAGCCACCCGGAAGAGTACGCCGCGACGGTCGCGGCCTTCGCCGAGGCCGCCGATGCCGCGGGTACCGGCTGACGCGACCCGGCCGCGTCCGGAGCGCGGCGCTTGGCCGCCCCCGGTCCCGCCGATGCCACGGCCAGGGGCACGGTCGGGTGCGCTAGGGGACGCCCGTCTCGCTGGCGCGGACGCGTACCGGATTGCCCGCAGAGCACCAGGGCCGCAGCAGTTTGCAGGCCGTTGCTCGAGGGAGGCGACGAGGAGACGCCGTTCTGACAGTCGTCGGTCGGCTGGCGACGTGGACGCGCGGCGGCACGGCATAGCCCTTCCCAGAGAGGTTGATTCGACGCGGGGATGGTTCCAGTCTCAGTGCATCGGTGTCGGGCTGCCAAACCCCCTGCGGCGCCATCCTGCCCCAGGGGCATCCTCTTCGACCTGCCACACGTGGTCGCCGGCGCCGAGGGTCTGCTCTCGGCGGCCGGGGTCGCCGACCGGTGCGCCCGCATCGGCGGCGACTTCTTCGAGGCTGTTCCGGCCGGAGGGGACGCCTACATCCTCGCCCAGATCGTGCACGACTGGGACGACGACCGCGCGCGCGCCATCCTCGACCGGTGCCGCCAAGTGATGCCGGACCACGCCAAGCTCCTGGTAATCGAGCAGGCCTTACCACAGGGTGACGAGCCCTCGTTCGGCAAATGGCTCGATCTGCACATGCTCGTCATGACCGGCGGCCGCGAACGCACCGTTCCTGAATACGACACGCTCCTCCGCGCCGCCGGGTTCGCGCTCACCCGCGTCGTCCCGACCCCGGCCGGCGCCAGCCTCGTCGAAGCAACACCCGTCTGACCTACTACCAACCACAAGGAACCGCACCATGGCAACTCAACAAGCAACCATCCTTCCCCCAGTTGCCCTGGATGACGCAACGGTCGAGGCATTCCAAGCGAGCCTGCGCGGTACGCTTCTCCGCCCCGGCGACGCGAACTACGACACCGCCCGCCAAGTCTTCAATGCCATGATCGATCGCCGCCCGGCCCTGATCGCCCAATGCGCCGGGGTCACCGACGTCATCGCCGCGGTCAACTTCGCCCGCCAGCACGATCTCCTCGTGGCGGTCCGCGGCGGCGGCCACCACGTCGCCGGGAACGCCGTCTGCGACGGTGGTCTCGTCATCGACCTCTCACCGATGAAAGGGCTGCGGATCGACCCGGTCTCGCGCACCGCCCGGGCCGAACCCGGGCTCACCTGGGGCGAGCTCAACCACGACCTCCAGACCTTCGGCCTCGGCGCCACCGGGGGCTACATCTCGATCACCGGCATCCCCGGACTCACCCTCGGCGGCGGCTTCGGCTGGCTGATGCGCAAGCACGGCCTCGCCCTCGACAACCTGCTCTCCGTCGACATCGTGACGGCCGACGGCCAGTTGCGGACCGCCAGCCCGACGGAGCACCCCGATCTCTTCTGGGGCGTGCGTGGCGCCGGGGCCAACTTCGGTGTGGTCGTCTCGTTCGAGTTCCGGGTCCATCCCGTCGGGACGGTCCTGGCGGGACTGCTGATCCACCCATTGGAAAGAGCGCCGGACGTCCTCACGTTCTATCGGGAATACGCCGCCACGGCTCCCGACGAGTTGACCTCGGGCGCCGCCCTCTTCACCCTCCCGCCCGCGCCCTTCGTGCCTCCGGAGATGCACGGCACCAAGGCGATCGGGATCCCCGTCTGCTACGCGGGACCGATCGAAACCGGGGAGCAGGTCCTGCGACCGCTGCGCGAATTCGGGCCTCCGGTGATCGACCTCGTGCAACCCATGCCCTATGACGTCGCCCAAACTTCGGCGGACGCGCTGTGGCCGCCGGGCTTTCATCAGTACTGGAAGTCGAGCTTCCTGCCGGCGCTAAGTGACCCAACCATCGAGACCATCGGTCGAGCCACTTCGCCGAAGTGCCTTCGCCGATGACCCTGGTCGTCCTCGACCACCTCGGCGGCGCCATCGGCCGGGTCGGGCCGGACGAGACGGCCTTCCCCCACCGCGCCTGGGATTACAACTTCCTGATCTCAAGCGCCTGGGCCAACCCAGCCGAATCGGACCGAAACATCCGCTGGACGCGGGCGTTCTACGCGGCCATGGAGTCACACCTGGCCCCGGCCATCTACGGCAACTTCATGTATCTGGACGACGAGAGCGAGCGGCGCGCCAAGGAAATTCACGGTCAGCACGCCAATCGGCTCGCGGATCTGAAGGAAACGTACGACCCGACGAACCTCTTCCGCCTCAACCACAATGTCAGGCCACCGGCGTAGCACACGGGCAACCGACTGCGAGGGCGAGCGGGGAGGCACTCCCTCCTGTAACCACGTGCGCCACATCCATACCATCGCGCAATCCCCGCGGTCGATGGCGAGCCGTAGCGGCTCGTCGGGGATGCGTGCGACCTCGTATACCGCTCCATACGCAAGATGACACGTCAGATGAACCCTGGGACAACACAAAATGAAACTGGACAACAGCGGCCGAGGCCGCGAAGAAAACCAAATCTGGACGCAAGCCGCATCCCACCGCGGACGGCGAACTGGCCTGCCCCGTCCCGTCCTGCTCCTAACCTGCTGCCTCACCCTGGCCACTGCCTACGCCTTGCTCGGCGCCGCCGCCGCGTTCACCGACCTCCCCGCGCCAACGCAGTCCAATGGGGACATCCCTTCCACCGCGGCCGCCACCACCCTCGTCCAACGCTTCTATTCCACGGTCAACGAAGTCCTGCTCACGGGCGATGTGGCTCCTCTGGCGGCTGTCATCGCGCCCGGTCTGGTCGAGCATCCCGGACGCGCCGGTGTCTCTGGCGCGGAGGGGCTGGCCCGCACGCTCCTGGCCGAACGGACCACCTGGCCCGGGTTCCGCATCGTGGTAGACGATATTCGCGCCACCGGCCCTGATGCCGTCACCGCCTGGGTCCATCCCGAGGCGCCCAACCCTCCGGCCGTCATCGGCTTCGCGGTGCCTGCCGTTCCGTCCGCCTGGGGTCCAATCGAAGTGCTGCGAATCGCCGACGGGCGGATTGCCGAGCGCTGGGCGAGCGGCAGCGACGCTCTGCTGCTCGAACCTTTGGGACAGCTCTTGCCCATCGACTTAGAGGCACACACGGTGGTAAAGGTCAAACTCCACACTGTTCAGCCGGGAGCAACGGACGAACTACTCGGCGGCGCCGGCGCCGGTTCGCGCCTGCTCTACGTTCAATCCGGAACCGTCAGTGTGGCGCTCGACCAGTTGCCCAGAGCCACGCCGGTGAGCCTGGACCTCTGGGACGTGCTCGCGGTCGCGGCCACCACAGGAGCAACGGTCACGAACACCGGGCCAGAGCCTGCGCTCATCCTGGTCGCGATGTCGATGCCACCGCCGTCGAACCAGGAAATGGCCTATTACCAGCAACAGTCAAGGGCGAAACCCGTGGGAGCGGTGGTAGTCTTGGCGTTCCTCCCCGTGCCGAAGACTGGGCAAATGACACTCCAGCGAGTCATGCTGGAGCCGGGTGTTACCCTGACCCGTGGTGCGGATGTCGGCGAGACGATGATTCTGGTCGAGCGAGGTACCTCCTGGTTGACGCCAGACAACGGCCGCGACGTCCAAGTGAGGACGAGCGACGGCAACTTGCACCCGCGTGCTCCCGAGGAAGCCCTGGAGCCTGGAGACCTGGTGCATGTAGGCGCCGGGCTAGCCGGCTCCTGGAGGGCAGGCACGGACGAACCGGTCGCGCTTCTGGTCCTGAGTACCTGACCCGTACATGCCGATCCCGCTTGACCGAGCTGTTGAGCGGACGATTCCGCAGCGACACCGACACCGGAGCGACGTGCTTGTTTCAGGCGGCCATCGCCACGGCAACGTGCGGGCGGCGGTACAGAAGGGAGACTCGCAGTGGACCAGACCCAACCGGTGACCGAGTCAGAGACATGGCGGGTGGTGATCGTCACCAATATCTCCGGCGGACTCGTCTATCGCCTGGCGGATGATGTGCTGCGCCAGCTCGGCCACCGCGTCGTCGGCGTGCTCACCTCGCCGGGGCCGCAACGCCGGCCCAATGCGGACTACCTGGAGGTGGTGGCGGCGGTTTCCCCGAGCGTCGACGTGATCGTCTCGAACCACCCGAAGCGCTGGGCGGCCATGCTCGCCCCGCTGCGGCCGGACCTCATCATCTGTGGGGGTATGCCGTGGCGAATTCCACCAGAGGTGCTGGCGCTGCCCAGACTCGGCGCGATCAACTTGCACCCCGCCCTCCTGCCCCGCCACCGCGGTCCGGCCGCGTTCGAGTGGGCCTTTCGCACCGGGGATCCGGAGACGGGGTTCACCGTCCACCGGATGGCCCCGGACTTCGATACCGGCCCCATCCTGGCCCAGGTACGCATCCCAATCGACGACGAGGACGACATCGGCTCGCTCGTGGCCAAGTGCGGCCCCGCGCTCCCCGGGCTCCTCCGGCGGGCTTTGGAACGGGTGGCGCGGGGAGACCCGGGCGAGGCGCAGGACGAGAACGATGCAAGCAACGCTGGCTTCTTCGAGGACACCTGGCGAACCATCGACTGGACCCGGCCGGCGCGGACGATCCACAACCAGGTCCGGAGCTGGACCGGCGGGCGCACAATTCCCAAGGGTGCGTTCGGCGAGGTCGACGGCGAAACCCTGTTGGTGACCCGGACGCGGCTGCTGCCAGCGAATGGCAGTTACGAAGACAGTGCACCGCCAGGGACAATACTGCGCCAGGATGAAGAGCAGCTGGTGGTGCAGTGCGGGGATGGCCCGCTTGCGCTCGTCGCCTGGGACCGCGTGAAGACCGATAGTGAGATCGGCTGATTCCCCGACGCGGCGGTCTAGAGGTTATCGCTAATAACCTTCACCACGATCTTCCCCTTCACCTTCCGCTCCTCCCACTGCCGCATGGCGTCGGCCGTTTGCGCCAGCGGATACGTCCGGTCGATGGCCGGGGTCACCTTGCCTGCCTCGATCAGCTCCGTCAGCGCTTCAAGATCCGTTGCACGCTCGTTCGCGACGAACATGATCTGCTTCTGCTTCATAAACATCGATTGGATCACCGCTTGCAGATTGCGGCCAATCCCGCCCCAGAACGCACCGCCGTCCTCTCCGCCGACGAGCACGATCTTCCCTTCTGGGGCCAGCATTCGCCGCATGCTGGCCAGGGACCGATTGCCGCCGTTGTCGAGAATGATGTCGTACGACTTCCCAGCATTGTGAACGTCATCCTTGGTGTAGTCGATGACGGCGTCCGCACCGAGCGACCGAACGAGATCTACCTTGGCCGTGCTGCAAACACCGGTAACCTCGGCGCCGTACGCCTTGGCGATCTGCACCGCAAACGACCCGACCCCGCCTCCCGCACCGAGGACAAGTACCTTCTGGCCCGCCCGAACTCCGCCCTTGTCCCGCAGGCCCTGCAGGGCGGTAATCGCGGCCGTCGGCACCGCGGCGGCCTCTTCAAAGGTCAGATTCGCCGGCTTCGGCGCGATCCGGTCCTCATTGGCGCAGACAAACTCCGCGAACGATCCCCTGGCCGTGCCGTACACCTCATCGCCCGGCTTGAACTTTGTCACGCCGGTCCCAACCGACTCGACCGTTCCAGCGACATCCCACCCGCGCACCTTGTCCTTGGGCGCGCGAAACCCCAGCATCCCGGCACGAGCGAAATACGGCCGCCCCGTCATGCTGTGCCAGTCCCACGCGCCCACCCCGGCTGCGTGAACCCGGATGAGAAGTTCACCCGCTCCCGGAACGGGCCTGTCGATCTCTTTGAGTTGCAGCGTATCAGCCGAACCGAATCGTTCTTGTACGATCGCCTTCATCGGTTTGTCCCTTCTTCATTGATCTGGATACTGAAAGACGTCGTCGAGGGGAACCCGAAAGACTTTGGCAATTTGGAAAGCCGTCTCCAACGACGGCGAATAACGCCCTTGCTCGATGGCGATGATCGTCTGGCGCGTAAGCCCGACCCGCTCGGCCAATTCGGCCTGGGTCATCTCGCCATTCGAGAAGCGCAGCGACCTGATCGAGTTAGTGATCCTGGTTGGCTTTACCAAAGCGGAAAGCCCCTGCGATACGCCACGATCCTGACCGCGGAACTGATTATCGCCGCCAGGGTGAACGCCAGGTAGATCACGTTCGCGATCCAGAAATGGTCGGCCTCGGCCAGCGCCATGACCATCGCCGCAAACGCACCTGCGACGAGCAGCCAATGCCCCGCGTACTCACCAGCCCGGCCGATCTGCTTGTCACGGCTATCTGAACGCCGCTCGCCCTTCGGCAACGACCCACCCGCCAGCGCTTCCAACACGATAGATGCGACGATCGAGACTCCAATCGCCCACAGGAACGTCAACCGATTGGCCACCTCGTCCAACGGCCCGACATCCGCCTTGATCAGGATGATGAAGCAGTACCCAGAGAAGGTCACGATCGCGACCACCAGCGCGATCCATGCCCGCTTCTCCTCCCACCCCATGGCACCTCCCATGTCAAACAAACCAGACATAATCACCGTATGACAAACCGGACATCGTGTCAATTATTATTGACTTAATTTAGCGTGTTGCATCTCCACTCAGGGATCACATGCAAGGAGGGCCGGGCGATATCGCCCGGCCCTCCTTGCCTTGTCGGTCCCAACCGTCTTGGCTTGTTGTCGTGCTTGCCGTCTTGACTTACTGGATGATGGTCGGGCACCCCTCGCCGGTGCAGTTGATCCGGCCCTGGATGCTCGGGGAGATCGTGCCCTCCGCCGCGATCGAATCGGCCAGAACCTCGTCCATCACGTCGCGGGTGGTTGCCCGCGCCGAGACGTCCGGGTAGCCGTCGCCGCCCGCCGCCATGAAGTCATTGGTCGCCAAGGTGTAGGTCGCCGATTCGCTCAGGTCAATCTCCTCGGTCGTGCAGGCCCCGTCGTCGCCCTGGCGGACGACGCTCGTCACCCGCTCACCGGCCGGGAGGGTGATGTCGTAGGTGAAGCACAGCCCTGATACCTGCGGGAAGGAGCCCGCGACCTCGGGCATCGCCGCTACGCCGTTCTCCAGGTAGGCCTTCAGCTCCGCGCCGGTAATCTCGACCGTGCTGACGACGTTGCCGAACGGTAGCACCGCCAGCACCTGTCCCCGGGTGATGCCGTTCTGCGGCAGCTCCGCCGGGCAGAAGTCGTCGGCCGAGTCGTCCTGTGGGCAGGTCAGATCCGCCCGGAGGCCGCCGGAGTTGGTGATCGCGAAGTCGGTTTCGTAGGCCGCTCGCATCGCGTCGGTAACCACATTCCCAACCAAGCTCTCGCAGGTGCGGCCGTTTTCGGTGCCGCAAGAATCGGCCCGTGGGATCGCCACCAACGACGTCCCGATCGGCGCTTCCAGAATCGGCGCCGTCTCCGCGTTGAGTTCGTCCAGGCGGGCCTGGATATCCGGATCCGGCGTAATGCCCGTGATCCACGGCCGGTGGAAGTCTGCCGTCTTGTAGACCACCTCGCCCGACGCCTTGTCGATCACAACCCGAATCCGGGTGAACTGGACGCCCTTGCTGGCGTTCTCGGTGAGGAGGACGCCGTTCGGGCGGGTCGTCAACACCTGCATGTCGGTGTGGTCGCCGATCACGACATCGACGCCGGTCACCCCATCGGCCAGATCGACGACCGGACCGGTCGGGTTGAGCAGATCGCCGGCCGTCGCCCCCATGTGGCCCATCGCCACGACGGCATCGACGCCTTCACCGCGAAGGCGCTCCGCCTCGGAGTTGACAGCCGCAATCGGGTCGCCAACCTGGTACGGGCCAAGGCCACCGGGGAAGATCAGGTTCGGGATATCCGGGTTGGAGAATCCAACAATTGCCAGGGTGACCCCATCGACCTCGAAAGTCGTCGACGGTTCCCAGGCGTCCGGCGTCGCCCCCGCTTCGTCGGTCAGGTTGGCCGACAGGTATGGGTACTCCGCTAGCGGCGCTATCTGATCGACCATGAATTCATGACCCCGGTCGAAGTTGTGGTTGCCCAGACCGCCCGCGCTGAAGCCCATCGCGTTGAGCAACTCGATCGTGGGCAGATCATCGAAGAAGGCCGAGATCGGCGGCGTCGCCCCGATGTCGTCACCGGCCGTCACCGTCAGGACCAGACCCGGAGCAGCCGCCCGGTAGGTGTCGAACCAGGGCTTGAGGTAGGCCGCGCCGCCGACGCCGAAGCTCGGCGCCACCGACGCCTCGTCGTCGAAGGAGTCCGTCGCCGCCGAGAGCGAAATGATCTGACCGTGGAAGTCGCTGATATCGAGGATCGTGATCTCGGTCAGGGCGTCGCCACCCGCCAGGATGTCGTAGAGGATCTGACCGCGTGCGTTCTGCGGCCCGGGAATTCCGAGCAGGAACGACATCGTCGGGGCGATATCGATCGCCTGGACGCCTGTGGCCGTCGTCCCGCCGGCGAATCCCGGTCCGCCCGCCAGGAAGGTCGCGTGAAGGTTGATGTCATGCTCAAGATCGACCAGATCCGGCATGTACCCGTGCTGCCCGAAGAATTGCGACGGCGCGATCACCGCGCCCGGCGTGGCCGCGTCGAACTGGTACGGCGGGTTGAGCGTCACCACCACATCGCCAGAGCGCGAGGGATGCAGCGCGTCGGTGCCATCGACGTTGCGCAGGTCCTCCTTGCGGAAGACATTTGCCACCACCGGCCGGTTGTTGAGGGCCGGGTCGGTCAGTCCCTCGAACGCCGCCACGATCTGATCGCGCAACGCCTCGTAGTTGTTGGGATCGACCGCCCCAGCGGGATCGCGGTCAATCACGTTGAGGTAGATCTGGACGGTGCCGCCCGCCCAGCACGCCTTGGCGATGGGCCAGATCGGCGGCGCCTCCGGATCGACCGGGACCGGCGTAGCGTCGCCTGCCGGTGCCGGCTGCTCCGGTACGCGGCAGTTACTGATCTGCTCCTGGTCGACCACTCCTGCCTGCTGCAACACCAGCCCGGCGTTGACGGCGTAATAGGCCGGCGCAAATCCGTGATCCGAGGTGACGACGACGTTTTCATCGCCTTCGATCAGATCGAGGGCGTTGGCGAGGGTGGCATCCGCCAATTCATAGGCGGAGCGGATGTACCCCTCGCGTTGCTCCAGCAGCCCGTCCGGCGTCCCGTCGCCTTCGAGGTCGTCGTAGTACGGATTAGCCGTGCCGTCTGGCTCGGTCTCCGTGGTCAGCCCCAGGAGCTGGTGGCTGAACTCATCGGTCACCGGCGACCCCAGGAGGAGCAGGTCCGGCTCGACCCCAAGCTCTTCGATGATGTAGGTCAGATACGCCTGATGGGTGTCGCCCCAGAGCAGCCCTTGTTCGACGTAGGTTGCCTCATCGACCAGCCGGGCCTCCAGCGGAGCGAAGTCGGCCGCCGTCGGAGACGGAAAGTCCCGGGCCAGCATCTCGGCGAAGCCTGTCGGTCCTGCACAGTCCGGCGCGTACGTGCAGCCGGCGTAGGAGGCGTTCGCGCGGGCGATAGACGTGTAGTAGACCCGGAACTGGGAGAGGTCCGGAGCGATGTCGATCGCCTTGAGATGGAACCCGGCCGTCTGCCCGGCCCGCGAGCCGAGGAGCTGGACTTTGATATCGGCCCAATCACCGGCGGCCAGATCGGCGACGGCGACCGAGCCATCTTTGCCGTCAGCGACCGGCGTCGCGCCGGCCTCAGGGGTCCCTGAGCCCCCCTCCTCGACTGGCGCGGCAACCACCGTCATCCGGTCGTAGTTGGTCGCCCCATCATCCGTGGTGTCGTAAATGTAGAGGTCGAAGAAGCGGTCGACGTTGACTCCCTCTTCGAAGGCGTCGTTTGCGACCGTCAGCCGCTGCTCCATCGCCGGGCTGAAACTCTCTGGCACGTTGGTCCAGCCTTCGGCCGGTACCAGATCGACCCTTTGGTACGTCACCCCGAAGAAGTCGCCCCCCGCAGGTTGCCCTGGTACGTCGTAGTTGGCCAGCACACCGCGGTCCGAGAGGAACTCGCGGAAGTCGATCACCGGCCCCTGCAGTCCCGGCTCGTAGCCGCGCGCTCCCACCCACTCGACCGCGACGACGGTCTTGTCGGCTCGCTCGGCCGCCTGGGCGATCGTGTCAGCCTGCAGGATTCCGGGATCATAGGCGCTGGTCCGGTTGTTGGCGAAGTCGCCATCGCCGGTGCGGTGGAAGGTGTTGTTGGTGGAGCCGTGCTCGCTCGGCCAGGTGCCGGTCGCCAGCGTGTGCCAGCCCGTTCCAGTATTCGGCGGGAAGGCCTGGAGCAGACCGTTATCGCCCTGGACTCCGCTCGCCAGCAAATCGGCGAACGTCGGCGTCACGCCCTTCGTCGGAATACTGGGCGACTAGATCCGGCCGCATGCCGTCGGATGCGAAGAGGACGGCGGGAACGTCAGCACCGTCAGCGACCGGTGACGCTTCCGGTGATGCCATCGGGGTCGCCTGTAACCAGGCGCCGCCGGCCGCTGGGCCGAACAGCATCGACACGACGAGGATCAGGCCAACCAATCCGGTCGAGCCTACCCGGGTTGCTCGCCTCGCGAGCCACGGACGACCGGATACCGACGTGCGGGACCGTCTCATGGACACCCTGCTCCTTTGTCGTCTGTCGAGCTAGCGATCAGATCGATCGTGCCACGCCCACCAGTTGTTCCGCGAAGCCCGGTTCACTGAAACGCGGACAGCACCCCCAATCATCACCCTCCGAACCGCCGGACGCCCTTACCAGACGTCAAATCGGAGCACCGATCTGCACAGCCAGGTGCTCCCGATGACCCCCCATCTTCCTTACCGACCAAATGGTGAATCGCCCTCACCCCGATTGTTAACCCGAACGCCCCGAAACGCAACCCTGCTACCCTGCCCAGTCCGCGGCGGAAAGGCATTGTCCAGGTCGCCGCACCCCATCCCGGGCCTCGTCTTCCCCCGTCCCCCCGCTGCGGCAAGGGGACGGGGGGCAGGGGGGTTAGGGGGCACTCCGGGCGCCCCGATCCTTGCAACTCGCCCTAAATCCCGCTCAAAACAGGACCATCGGGCGGGGCCATGATTGACACATTCCCATAAACCGCCCTAGACTCCAAACGCATTACCGCGTTTCTCCGTTCTTCAGGCTCTTTGCACCATCGTCCGGGTTGCCCGCGTAACACTGCGGTTCCTGCGGCGATAGCGATCGATGGTGTGTGATGAGACCGACGCTCGATATCCGTGACCTGGAAGTCCTATTCCCCACATCCGCCGGCCCGGTCAGGGCCGTGGACGGTGTCAGCTTTGCCCTGCATCCCGGCGAACGACTGGGATTGATCGGCGAGTCGGGCTCCGGCAAGTCCACCATCGCCCTGGCGGTCATGCGCCTGATCAAGCCGCCCGGCCAGATCGTCGGCGGCGAGATCGTCCTTGATGGCGTCGATCTGCTCTCCCTCTCAGAGGACGAGATGCGCCGCCGCCGCCTGGCCGACATCGCCCTCGTCACCCAGGGCGCCATGAACTCGCTCAACCCGGTGACGCGCATCGGCCGCCAGATCGAAGACGCCATCCAGGCCCACGAGAACAACCCGTCCAAGGACCAGCTCAAAGTCCGCGTCGCCCAATTGCTCGAAGCCGTCAACCTGAAGCCGGAGGTGGCGAACCTCTTTCCCCACCAGCTCAGCGGCGGCATGAAGCAGCGCGTCTGTATCGCCACCGCCATCAGTCTCAGCCCCAGGGTCATCATCGCCGACGAGCCGACCAGCGCCCTCGATGTCGTCGTCCAGCGCCGCGTCATGCAGACCCTGCGCAAGGTCCAGGACGACATCGGCGCCGCGGTCATCCTCATCGGCCACGACATGGGCCTCATGGCCCAGTTCGCCGACCGCGTCGCCGTGATGCGCAGTGGTCGAATCGTCGAGATCAACGGCGTCGAGGAGATTTTCGCCAACCCGCAGCACGCCTACACGCGGCTCCTGATGGAGAGCCTGCCGTCGCTTGACCAGCGTGAAGCCTTGCTCACGCCGGAAGACCTCCAGGCCAATAAGGGCAGTAAAGACGCCCGGGTGGCATCGTGAGTGCGCCTACCCGCTCGAAGCAGAGCAACAATGAACCCTTGCTCGAGCTGCGCAACGTCTCGAAGGAGTACGGTGGCGGCCTCTTCCAGAAGCATTCCACGGTTGCGCTCAAGGATTTTTCGCTCTCGATCGCTCCCTCGCCCGCCACGATCATCGCCGTGGTCGGCGAGAGCGGCAGCGGTAAGACGACCATGTCCCGCCTGCTCCTTGGCCTGGAAAACCCAACCACCGGTGAGGTGCGCTACAACGGCAAGGACCTGCGCCACGCCTCCCGGAGCGAGCGGCGCACCGCCCGCCGCGACCTCCAGGCGATCTTCCAGGATCCGTTCGGGGTCTACAACGCCTTCTACCGGGTCGACCACGTCTTGACGACCCCGATCGCCAAATTCAAGCTTGCCAAGAACCGGGCCGAAGCTCGCCGCATGATCGAAGGCGCCCTGGAGGCGGTCGGTCTCCGACCCGACATGACGCTCGGCCGGTTCCCACACCAATTGAGCGGCGGTCAGCGCCAGCGGATCATGGTCGCCCGCACCCTGCTCCTCCGCCCGAAGGTCATCGTCGCCGACGAACCCGTCTCGATGATCGATGCCTCCCTGCGCGTCACCGTCCTCGCCAACCTACTCCAGCTTAAGCGGGAGTACGGCATCTCCCTGATCTATATCACCCACGACCTCGCCACCGCCTACCAGATCAGCGACCGGATCATCGTCCTCAACCGCGGCGAAGTCGTCGAGGACGGTGATCCGGAGCAGATCGTCAAACACCCACAACATCCCTACACCCAGCTTCTGATAGGCTCGATTCCGCTACCTGATCCCAAACGCCGCTGGGGCGACACCTTGCCGGACGACGAGATCATTGCCAGCGAAACGACCGATGGGCTCCTCAACCCTCAGACAGCGCACGCCGGACGATCGGATGCGGACGACCCATAAAACGTATGAGAGGACCCTCGCCCCGAGAGAATTCACTTCCCATCGACCCGGGACTTAGAGCCCCGTCGATCTGGATTCCGCCACAACCTTAACCGCAGAGGAAAGGAGGTCCTTCTCGGAACGCGTACTCCAACCGGCCCTACCTGCAACGACGGAGGACAGGCATGAGATCAAAACCCGTCTGGTCGATTTCCTCATCGTCGGTCTCCTCATCACCGCCATCGCCCCGATGGCGTCTGCCCAGGACACCGAAGCCCAGCGTGAAGAGATCCTGAAGATCGCCATCCCCGGACCGATCCAGGATCCCTCCAACATGAACTTCATCATGACCGGCGGCGCCAGCCGGTCGGACACCGGCCTGCACCAGCTCGCCTACGAATACTTCTTCTACTCCAACCTGCAGACCGGAGAGTTCATCCCCTGGCTCGCCACCGGCTACGAATACAACGCCGATTCCAGCGCCATCACGGTCACACTCCGCGAGGGCGTAACCTGGAACGACGGCGAGCCGTTCACGGCAGACGACGTCGTCTTCACCTACGACCTGCTGCGCGAGAATCCGTCGCTCTCCTTTGCGCCGGAGGCCAGCGCCGCCGTCACGTCGGTCGAGGCCGTCGATGACCTCACCGTGACCTTCAACCTCACGACCCCAAACCCGCGCTTCCACCTGTACCGCGAGGGCTTCCCGGCCGTCGGCATCTGGGGCGCGGTCACCATTCTGCCGCGCCACATCTGGGAAGGTCAGGACCCGACCACCTTCCTCAACGATCCGCCCGTCGGCACCGGCCCCTACCGCCTGAAGGAGGCCAGCCAGTCTGCCGTCGTCTGGGAACGCCGCGATGACTGGTGGGGCACCGAGGTCTTCGGCGTCACCCCCGGCCCGCGCGAGGTCCAGTACCTCCATCTCGGCGACGAGACCAACGTCGCTCTGGCGTTGTCGAACAACGAGCTAGACTCCTCCAACATCGGCATCCTCTCGGCCGGCTCCTTCCAAGAGATCGCTAGCCGCAACGACGCCGTCGCCGCCTGGTCAGAAGAAGAGCCGTACGCCTGGTCCGATCCCTGCCCGCGGGCCCTGATGGTCCAGAATGCGACCGCGCCGCTCGATCAGCCGGCCGTTCGCCAGGCGATCTCTCATCTGATCAATCGCCAGAGCATCGTCGACCTTGCCTACGAAGGCGTGACCGTCCCGGCCTGGGGAATCTGGCCGGAGTACGACTCCAACATGCCCTACTTAGAGGCGGTCGCCGATATCCATGAGCAATACCCGATCGATACCTTCGACGCGGATCGGGCCGCGGAGCTCTTCGCTGAAGCGGGCGTCAATCCCGAGGACTTGACCCTCAGGTACCTCGTCAACGCCGACTCGAACGAAGAGACGCGCGTCGCGACGGTCATCGCCGACCAGCTCGACGCCGCCGGCATCAACGTCGAGATCCAGTCCCTCAGTGGCAGCGCTCAGTCCGACGCCCGTCTCGCCGGCGACTATGAGCTTGCCCTGCAGGCCTTCTGCCCCGGATACATCGTCGAAAACCTGGACCTCTTCCACAGCAAGCACTACGTCCCGCTCGGCGAACCTGCGCCGTGGTTTGAGCGCAACTCGTTCCGCTACCAGAACCCGGCACTCGACACCATCGTCGAGCAGATGTTCCAGGTTCCCCCGGACGACACCGCCGCGTTGACTCCGCTGTTCCACGACGCAATGGAGATCTGGATGGCGGACCTCCCGGTCATCCCCATCGTCCAGGCGCCGGCCCTCGTCCCGTTCAACTCGACCTACTGGACGGGTTGGCCGACGGCGGACGACCCGTGGAACATGCCCGTCAGTTGGTGGTCGACCTTCAATCTGGTCATCAACGGCTACGAGAGCCCCGAAACGGGCGAATGGGTTGGCGGCATCACCGCCGCCGGCAGCGAGTAGAGACCTCACCCCCTACCCCCTCTCCTCTGCGGAGGAGAGGGGCACCAGGCAGCGCCGTGTTATCCCCCTTCCCTCCGTAGCGCAACGGGGGGAAGGGGGCCGGGGGTTAGGGGGCCGTCCTCACGTCTCACGTCTCACGTCTCACGTCTCTACAGGAAGCACCTTATGGGAATGTCTTTCGGTTACCTCGCGGAGCGGCTCATTACCTTTGCCGCAACCATCATCATCTCGGTGACGGTCGTCTTCTTCGCCCCTCGGCTGGTGCCCGGCGATCCGCTCGGCGCCATCATGAGCAACCTGGCCGCCGTCGGCGGCACCAGCGGTATCAGCGCGGAGCTGGAACAGGATTTCCGTGAGCGATTCGGCCTGGACAAATCCATCGGGCAGCAATACCTCACGTACATCCGCGATCTTGCCCAGGGTGATCTCGGCTATTCAATCCAGACGTATCCCACCCGCGTCGCGACGCTTATCGGTGATGCCGTGCCCTGGACTATATTTCTTCTTGGGGTTACGACGATCATAAGCTGGGTCCTCGGCTCGCTTCTCGGCGCCCTCGTCGGCTGGAACGGCGATCGCTCTCCCGTCTTGCAGGCGGTGGTCCCGTTTGCCCTGATCCTCTACACGACGCCCTACTTCATCCTCGCGATTCTGCTGATTTACCTCTTTACATCAACGTGGGACATCTTCCCGGCGCCCGGCGGGGCGTACTCCGTTGGCACCGAACCGGGGTGGACCTGGGATTTCATCTCGGATGTCATCCAGCACGCCGCTCTGCCCGCCCTGAGCATCATCCTTGTTTCGCTCGGTTGGTGGTTCCTGAGCATGCGCAGCCTGATCATCGCCGAACAGGGCCAGGACCATATTCTCTGGGCCGAAGCCAAGGGGCTCAGCCGGCGGCGCATCTTCTGGGGCTATGCCTTCCGCAATGCCCTCCTGCCGCAGACAACGGGCCTTGCGCTCTCGCTCGGGCACATCGTCGGCGGCGCCCTCATTACCGAGGTCGTCTTTGCCTACCCCGGGCTCGGCTATCTGATATACAACGCCATCCGAGAGTCCGATTTCCCGGTCGTACAGGGGAGCGTCCTGCTCTTGGTCGTGACCGTCGCGGGCGCCAACCTCATACTCGATCTGCTCAATCCGTTGATCGATCCCCGAATTCGCGCCACGAGGTCCTGAGCATGGCTACTGCTCCCGCGATCACCGTCGAAGAGGCCGTCGTCGCGCCGTCTGCTGGCGGTCGCCGATTCTGGACCCTGCTTCTCCGCAACCGCAACTTCACGATCGGATCGACCATCTTCCTCGGGATCGTAGCAGTCGCCCTCATCGGCGGCCTCGGCGTCACAGACGCCGAGCGCCGGACAGGCTCGGTACCCGCCCGCCAGCCACCCAGCGCTGAATGGATCCTCGGCACCACATCGCTCGGCGAGAGCGTCGCCGTGCAGTGGACCGAGGCCGTGCCCAACTCACTCATCATTGGGCTCATCGCCGCGACCATCGGCACCGCAATCGGCGCAGTCGTCGGCCTCGTCAGCGGCTACTTCGGAGGCTGGGTCGATGCCGTCCTGCGCGTCATCATCGACGTCTTCCTCTCCGTCCCGTCCCTCGTTTTCTTGATCCTGATCGCGTCGCTCGTGCGCGGCGTCGACGTTCTGGCGATGGCATTGATCATCGGGATTTTCGCCTGGGCGTGGCCTGCCCGGGCCGTCCGCGCCCGGGCTCTGAGCTTGAAGGAGCAGCCGTTCGTCCAGGTAGCTCATCTCTCGGGGATGCCCGATATCGAGATTGTCGGCCGCGAGTTGCTGCCCCATATGATGGCCTGGCTCGGCGCGAATTTCCTCAACGCGTTCATTGCCGCAATCCTGGCGGAATCTGGGCTCTCCATCCTGGGCCTCGGCCCCCAGCAAGAGATGACCCTCGGGATGATGATCTTTTGGTCGCTCGATTACAGCGCGATTTTCCTCAACCTGTGGTGGTGGTGGCTCACCCCCGTTGTCACCCTGATGGCCCTCTTCCTCTCCCTCTACCTCGTCCACCTCGGCCTCGACGAAGTCGGCAACCCACGGTTGCGCACACAGGCCTGATCTGACCTAAGCCGCTCCTGGCAGACCGTCATCGAGGCTCAACAGCAAGCAACAGGCCGTGGGTTATGCTGGTCCGGCGCGGTCCGATTCTTGGAACCGCTGGAGACATTTCGGTTGCCGAATGTCACCTGGTCTGGCACCTGGTTCTGGCCGGATACGCACAACTGGAGGCGCTGATGCACGAAGCAGTTTACGTGCGGCTGTTTTCGGATGATCACGGCGAATCTCACTTCGAAGAGGTCGAGGTCGCACTCCAACCGGTCGACTTTGCGCCGCCAGCACCTCCCCTTCACGTCGCCGCACTCTTCCCAACGTTACATTGTTCCTTCGTGAGTGGCCCACCGGACTGGGGCGGCCATGTCCCGCACCCATCCCCGCGACGCCAACTCCTCTGCAATTTGCGCGGCGAATACGATGTCACCGCCAGCGACGACACGGTCCGTCGTTTCTCTCCTGGAAGCGTTCTGCTCCTCGAAGATACCACTGGCAAGGGGCATACAACCCGCATTGTTAGCGACGACGATATGCTCCTCGTCGCGGTCGCGCTCGCCGGCTGATTGATCAGTGTTCGGCAGTCATTCAAACGTCAATTCTGCTCTCGGATGGCCCCTGCTAGACGGCGCACATCTCGGTCACCTCCAGTAACGGAAAGGAGCGTGCCCATGCCCACCCCCACAACCATCGAGCGGATTCCCGGCTATTGCGGACTGTGCATCTCGCGCTGTGGGTCGATTGCCTCGGTCGAGGACGGCGTATTCGTTGCCCTGGAGCCGGACCCGACGCATCCTACCGGCCAGGCGCTCTGCGCCAAGGGGCGGGCCGCGCCCGAGCTCGTCTACCACCCGGACCGGTTGCTCTATCCGCTGAAGCGCACCCGGCCAAAGGGTGATCCGGACCCCGGATGGCAGCGCATCGGGTGGGACGAGGCGCTCGACCTCACCGCCACGAACCTGCGACGGCTGGCAGAGCGGTTCGGCCCGGAGAGCGTCGTCTTCAGTTGCGTCTCGCCCTCCACGTCCGCGATCGCCGACTCGGTCCACTGGATCCAGCGCCTGATGCGGGCCTTCGGCACGCCGAACCTCTGCGCATCGATGGAACTCTGCGGCTGGGGTCGCGTGGCCGCCGCCTTCACATTCGGCGTCGGGTTCGGTCTCGGCGGCGGCTCGGCGATGCCCGACCTCGAGCACGCCGGCTGCATCCTGTTTTGGGGCTACAACCCCAGTATTGCCCGGATCTCCCACGCGACGACCACCGTTGCGGCGCTCAAGCGCGGCGCCCGCCTGATCGTCGTCGATCCCCGCCGGGCCGGGCTGGCCAATAAGGCCGACCTCTGGCTGCGGCTGCGCCCCGGCAGCGACGGCGCCCTCGCCCTCGGGATCGCCGCCGTCATGATCGCGCGCGACTGGTACGACCGCGCCTTCGTTCGCGACTGGACCAACGGCCCCCTGCTCGTGCGCAACGACTCCGGTCGCCTGCTCACCGCTCACGACCTCTCCCCCGATGGCCACACCGGCACCTTCGTCGCCTGGGACGAAGCCGCCGCACGCCCGCTTCTCTACGACCCGGCCACCCGCCGCTACGAGCGCGACGATGCCGCACCCGCCCTTTTCGGCGAGTACACGATCCCGACGTCGAGCGGCGAGCTCACCTGCCGGCCCGGGTTCCAGCTCGTTGCCGACCTTTGCCACCGCTATACCCCGGAGACCGTCGCGTCTATCTGCTGGGTCACACCCGACCAGGTCGTGGAGGCGGCCCGCCTGCTCTGGGAGGCGCGCCCCGTCGCCTCCTTCGCCTGGAGCGGCGTCGAGCAGCACACCAACGTCACCCAATTCGCTCGCGCCCTCGCGCTGCTCAACGCGCTCACCGGCAGCTTCGACGCGCCCGGCGGCAACGTGCTCTTTCCATCCGTGCCATCCGCCGACGTCGTTGGCGACGTGCGCCCGGGGGAACGGCTTGCCGTCCCCCTTGGTCTCTCAGAGCGTCCTATCGGGCCTGCCCGCGCTGGCTACGTCTCCACGGACGATGTCTACCGCGCTATCCAGGAGGGGATTCCCTACCCCGTACGCGGCCTCGTCGGCTTCGGCGCCAATCTCCTCCTCGCCCACGCGGACAGCCGGCGCGGCCGCGCTGCCCTGGCGGATCTCGACTTCTACGTGCACGCCGACCTCTTCATGAACCCCACCGCCGAGCTGGCCGATGTCGTCCTGCCGGTCGCCACCCCCTTCGAGCGGGAGGGCCTCAAGATCGGCTTCGACGTCAGCGAGGAAGCCCAATCGCTCGTCCAGTTGCGACCGCCGGTGGTCGAACCCCGCGGAGAGGCCCGCGCCGACACCGACATCGTCTTCGCCCTCGCCTGCCGGCTCGGCCTCGGCAGCCACTTCTGGGACGGCGACGTCGAGGCCGCCTACCGCCACCAGCTCGGCCCCTCCGGCATCTCGCTCGACACCCTCCGCGAGAACCCTGGCGGCGTACGCGTGCCCCTGCAGACGCGCTTCCGAAAGTACGCGGAGGAGACGGACGGAATCCCTAATGGCTTCGCCACGCCTTCGCGCAAGGTCGAGCTCTACTCCCAGACGTTCCTCGATCATGGCTACCCGCCACTGCCGGACTTCGAGGAGCCGCTCGTCGGCCCCGTTGCCCGGCCAGATCTCGCCGAACGCTACCCGTTGATCCTGACCTGCTCCAAGAACTCCCAGTTCTGCGAGAGCCAGCACCGCGCCCTGCCCAGCCTGCGCAAGCGCGCCCGCGATCCAGAGGTCGAGCTGCACCCGAACGCCGCCGCCGCGCGCGGCATCGCCCCTGGCGACTGGGTCGCGATCGAGACGCCGGAGGGCACCGTTCGCGCCCGCGCCCGCCTGAATGAGACCCTGGATCCCCGCGTTGCTTGCGGCCAGCACGGTTGGTGGCAGGCCTGCCCCGAGATCGGCGCCCCTGCCTACGACGCCTTCAGCGCCGACGGCGCCAACCTCAACCTGATCATCGGCAACGCCGCGATCGATCCGATCGGCGGTTCGGTCCCCCACCGCTCGTATCTCTGCCAGATCCGGCCCGTAGCCGAGTAGCGAATCCAGCGCACTACCACCGCGGAGACACGAGGGGCCACTTGACGTCGCCATCACGATCCCAGCTGTCTAGTCGCCGGCGGCAGCAAACGGTCGCCTCGCTTGATCTGAATCGGATGTGAGCGCTCTCACCTCAAGCCGTCCATATTTGACGCTTAGTTCGAACAGGTCGGTCGTCAACACCGCAGGTTCCCGGTTCCCGTTCTGTCCAAGATTGAAGCCGATGATGTCGGCTTCCTTGGCCGGTAACGGACCTCCGGACTCGTCTAGATACCACCTGAGTTCTTGGCAGTCTGTGAAAACATACTCGTAGGCACGCCGGGTCAACGGGTCATCCAGACACGCCAGGACGACTTTACTTCCCCAGTTCGACACGCGAATATCCGTGATAAGAGAAACTGCCGGTTGAGATGCCACTACATGCCCCTTTCCGCGTCTGAATCTCGTAGCCGCTCGGGTGCGTAGAAGTGCGGCCTGACGACGTTTCCAGTCCGATCAACCCTCCAGCCTTTGCCGCTATAGCCCGCCAATGCTACGGCCGGACCGTTTGGCACCCGTATGACCTCGCCGTTGGGTCGGATCCAGACATCACTGCCGTCCTCGTGCCGCCATCGCTGGTATCCACCCACCGTAGTCGATGCGAGGGCGAACCGCGAGGCCCGCAATACCTTGTCCGCGTCGTCGCGAGATAGGCCGTCCAGGTCCTGCAACCGTTGCGCGGCGCAGCCGATTGCGTCCAGGGGAGTCTCCTCGCGATAGACAGGCGATTCCAGACCAATTACCGTGATTCTAGTCCGTTTGGAGCACACACGGTTTCATGAGTTGCAACTTGACCGAACGCACGTCCGAGGCACGAAGGACCGCCAGTGGATTTCTCGCTAACCCCCGCCCAAGAAAAACTCCGCTCAGACGTCCGCGCCCTCTGCGCGACCTTCCCCGGCGCCTACTGGCGAGACCTCGACCGCGAACGGGCCTTTCCTGAGGCGTTCGTCAAAGCGTTAACCGACGCGGGTTACCTCTCCGCCCTGATCCCCACCGAATACGGCGGCCTCGGTCTCGGCATGGCCGAGGCCGCGATCATCCTGCACGAGGTCAACCGCTCCGGCGGCACCGCCGCTGCCTGTCACGCCCAGATGTACATCATGGGTGCCCTGGTCCGGCACGGCAGCGCCGCGCAGAAGGAACGCTGGCTGCCCCCGATCGCTCGCGGCGAGCTGCGCTTCCAGGCGTTCTCCGTCACCGAACGCGACGCCGGCTCCGACACCACCGCTATCGCCACGACCGCAATCCGGGACGCCGGGCAGGGCGACGTCTGGGTCGTCAACGGCCACAAGAACTGGACAAGCCGGATCGAGCAGTCCGATCTCTTGCTTCTCCTCGCCCGCACCTCCCCGCGGGACGCGGCCGCACGCACCCTGCGGCCTTAGCCTGTTCCTGGTCGATCTGCGCGAAGCGCGAGTAGCCAGGGCGCCATCGATATCCGACCCGTCCGCACGATGCTCAACTACGAGACGTTCGAAGTCACCTACCGCAACCTCCGCCTGCCCGCTGATGCCCTCGTCGGCGAGGAAGGGCCTCGGCTTCCGCCACATCATCGACGGCTGGAACGCCGAGCGGATCCTGTTGGCGGCCGAAGCGATCGGTGACGGCTACTGGTTCGTCGACCGCGCCGCCGCGCTATGCCTGCGAGCGGGTCGTCTTCGACCGGCCGATCGGCGCCAACCAGGGCGTGCAATTTCCCCTGGCCCGCGCCTACGCCGCCGTCACCGCCGCCGAACTGGTCCAGCTCAAGGCGGCCTGGCTCTTCGATCGCGGCGAGCGCTGCGGCGCCGAAGCCAACATGGCCAAGTTCCTCGCTTCCGAAGCAAGCTGGGCCGCCGCCAACGCCTGCCTCGATGCCCACGGCGGCTACGGCTTCGTCGACACCTACGACATCGAACGCAAATTCCGCGAAACCCGACTCTTCCAGACCGCCCCCGTCAGCAACAACCTCGTCCTGTCCTATCTCGCCACCCACGCCCTCGGCTTACCGCGCGGCTATTGACGGTTTCCTCGTCCGCCCCGTCCCTAGTCTCGGAGAGACTTGGTAGGTTTAGCGCCAGGTTTCAACCTGGCGTCCCCCGCCAGAACTCGACAACGTAGAGGGAGACCCATCCAATGGACACCGGCTGGCAGGGACGATGCCTCGAAGACTTCATCGTCGGCGCGGTCTACGAACACCGCCTGGGACGAACGATCACCTCCACCGACAACATCTGGTTCACGCTCCTGACGATGAACACCAACCCCATCCACGTCGACCATGCTTTCGCCGCCGCCACAGAGTTCGGCCGACCCCTGGTCAATAGCACCCTGACTCTGGCCCTCGTCACCGGCCTCTCCGTCCCCGACGTCAGCCAAAACGCCATCGCCAACCTCGGTTGGGACAACGTCCGCCTCCCTGCTCCCGTCTTTGAAGGCGACACCATCTACGCCCGCTCGGACGTCCTCGAAGCCCGACCCTCGAACTCCCGCCCCAACGCCGGGATCGTCCGCGTCCGGACGGTCGGCATCAACCAGGACCACACCGTCGTCATCGAATTCGAACGCACGATCTTGGTCTATCGCCGCGGCTACGTGCCAACGCACCGGTCGCCTGAACCCAAGACCGAAGACTGACGGACGTGTCTTAGCCTTCGGTCCTCCTCCGGGGCTGATACCATCCGCCCAACACGGCCAGCACCGCCAGGCCCAACCCAACCCCGGCCCAGGTCCACAGATTGCTCCACGCCGTCAGGGCATACTCGGCGCCCCACCACTCCAGCTTCGATTCCCACCAGCCTACCACCGCGAAGAATGTCGCCAGCGCGGCTGCCCCCAGGAAGGCTACCGCCGCCAGCTTCGGCGCCGGCATCGCCAACGCCCCGCCCACGCACAACAGCACCGTCAGCCAGATCGCCACCCGCGAGACCTGGGACGTCCCCTCTGACCCCAGCATCGCGTCCAATTCCATGATCGCCCGCACGCGATCCATCGCCTCGACCCCAGCCCCGATCCCCAGAACCGCCGTCAACACCCGAACGGGATTGAGCCAAATAGGGAGTGCCAGCCGCTGCCCCAACACCGTCCCGCGCGCACGCGCCTCGTTCTCCCCCTTCCCCCTGCCGCAGCAGGCGGGAAGGGGGGCCGGGGGGGTCAGGGGGCCGCCCTCCTGCCCACGACCAGCGGACCGTCGAACTCCTCCGGCCGGTCGTCCACCAACCGTCGTGAACTTCCCGCCCGACCGCGCACATCGACCATCAGCCAGCCGCCCACCAGGAGGATGACCCCGATCACGCCCCACTGCACCCACGGCGACACCCCCAACGTCTCGACGTGCGGTATCCCCGTTCCGTGCAGCGTCACCACGCCCGACCGCCCCTCCCCCTCTCCCCCTCAAGGCTGATCAGCCCCTCAAGGTCGTTCCCCTCTCCTTACTCCGCCGGCATGGCGTCCATCAGCCCCTGCATGTAGCCAATGGCGTGGGCCCGGCCCCGGTGGTTCCAGTTCGAATCATCGACCACGTGCGGCACGTGATCGTCCAGCAGGAACCCGGTAAAGCCGGAATCGCGCAGCAGCTTCAGGGTCTCGGCCGCGTTGTAGTTCCCTTCGCCGATGAAGCATTCGGCGAACGACGGCACGGTCCCCTTCACGTCGCGGAAGTGGACGTAGAGGATCTTCCCGCGCGGACCGAAGTGCTCGATCATCTCCCGCACATTCACCGCCCCGCCCGGCATCTCCGAGCAGCATCCGAGGCACAGGTCCAGGCCCCAGGCCGGGCTGCCGGCCGCGATCTCCTCGGCCCGCTTGAACCCCTCGACGTTCCGGAAGATCCTGGCTATCCCGCCCAGCATCTCTACCGGCGGGTCATCGGGATGCAGGGCCAGCTTGATCCCCGCCTCCTCGGCCACGGGCAGGACCGCGCCGATGAACTTCTCGTAGTTCGCCCACATCCGGTCGGCAGTGACGATCTCATCCTTAACGTTTTCGTTCATCACCCAGATTGCGTCGCGACGCTCGTCCAGCTTCGCCACGAACGCTTTCTGGCTGTTGGTGTCGCCGCCGACGATCGCCATGTCGAAGCTGGTCACCTCGGCGCCGCCGCGACCCGGGGTTGTCCGGCTCGTCCGCCAAACGGAATTGGGCATGAAGTGGTAGCCCAGAATCGGGATCCCGGCCTCGCCCACCGCCCGGATCGTCTCCTGGTAATTGGCGATCTGCTCATCGCCCCCCGGCAGGCCGAGCATCGCCTTGTCGTAGAAGTGGAGCGGCACGTTCTCGATCGCTTCCATGCGCAGGCCGTAGTCGTCGCACTTCTTGACCAGCGCCTTCAGGTCTTCGACCGCCCACTTGCCCTCGCCCGGCAGCCGGGGCGTGTTCATCTGTACCCCACCGACGCCGAGCTGGGCGGCGAACTTCAGCTTCTCGTCCGTCAACTCATTGAACTGCCCAACCGCGATCCGCATTCCGAGCTCTGCCACGCCCATTTCCCTCCAGTCCACTTCGCCGTGGTCGTCGCCGGCCATCCCCAGCGACTCGCCAACCGGCCACGCGAACAGTGCGCCGAGATCATACCGAAGCCACCCCCACTCCGCCCCCCATTCCGATCCGAGGAACCGTCCATTTCTACCCAGGTGGCCTATCCCTACGCGATGACCAGCACGAAGGTGTTGACGCGCCATCCAGGTCCAAACAATGAATCCCAAACGCCAGGCCGGTCCTTCCCGCCGGTCCGGCCATCGCGGCTTGCGTAAGGCGCAACTTTCCCGTATGAGTTCGTTCTAACCATCGCTCTGCGGTCTCGCGGTCTCGCCCTCACCCACGGAAGGAGACTCCACATGCGGGCCCCAACCCAACTTCGCGCGACCCTCTCCGGCTTCAGCCATCTATCTCCACTCGCAAACCGGATCTCTCGCCGTGGCGCCCTCATTCGAGCCGGCGCCCTTGGGGCCGGCGGCGCTTTTCGCTTCGGTCACTCTGCAGCCACCCAGACCCCAGATGCCGGCGTCGAAGAGATCGGCTTCGCCGTCCCAGGCGAGAGCAGCCTCGAGTTCATCTGCCGCATCGACCAGAACGGCGGCGACTTCAATGTCTACGGCTACGTGACCCACATCGCTGGTCGCAACGACGCCGACATCTTCATCAACGACGACCCCGTCAACCGAACCGAGGCCGACGCCAGGCTGACCATGTTCGGCTCTGCCACGCTCACCGCTCGCTCCATCCTCGAGAACATCTTCGCCGTCACCGCCAACGGCCAGGTCCGTCTTTTCTTCAACGAGCCGGGCGGCGGCCGCTTCGACCGGCCCGAATCCTTCTTCGCCGGCACCGAGTTCGGCGCCGCCGCCGTCCGCATCCGCAACATCGTCAATGTCCAGGCCCCCCATACCGGCATTGCTGGCGGTACCGGCACCTTTACCGTCATCGACGCCCAACCCTTTACCCTAGGCAGCGTTTCACTCATCTTCGGCGGCGTCCAAATCGGCCAATCGTTGACCTTTACCGGCCAGGGAAACCTCCTCGATCCTGCTATCCCGCAGTCATTCATTCTCGCCGCTGGCGCCATCCTCCCGGCCATCTCGCAATAGCCATGGCCACCATCCCCGCCGCTCCGCCGCTCCACCACCCCGTCGCGCCACACGACGACTGGCGATCAACCGCCCTTGAGCTTGCCGATCGCATCGTGGCCCGCGTCGCGCCGGTCCAATTTCGCCTCGCCGCGACCGACGCCGAGCGCGAATCCACCTTTCGCCTCCGCGCCGCGATCGTCCTCAAGTACGGCTGGAAGACCGCTGCCGAGCTCGGCGGCGATCGGGAGCGCGACGAATACGACTATCGCGCTCTCCTTCTGGCCGGTTGGCGGGACGACCGCCTCGTCGCCACCGGGCGTATCATCCCGCCCGCACCGGGAAAACTCCTCCCGGTCGAGTCGGCGCACAACCTCATCGTCGAGCCGCGCGGCCGCGCCGTCCAGATCGATCGCCTCGTCGTCGACCCAGCCGTCCGCTATCGCGGCCACCACCTCTTCTTTGGCCTCCTCGCCGCTGCCGCCCGCGAGACCCTCTACCTCGGCTACGACACCTTTTGTGGATTTGAATCCCGCTCGATGATCCGCCTCATGCGGCTCATCGGCCTGCCGGTGACCATTCTTGGTCCCGCCCTGCCGTACTGGGGCGAAGAGCGCTTCCCGGCCCGCTTCGACCTGCGCGACGCCCTGAGCCCCCTAGCCGCACACTCAGAGCCCACCCCGGTCTGAGTCGTGCCATGACTGCCGCCCACCGTCTCATCAAACGCTGCTCCGACGACTCCGTCGGCCTAATGGTCACCGGCACCATCGTCGCCCACGAGGACCGCGTCGAGATGACTTGGAACGCGGTCGTCGCCATCTGCTGGTCGTTCTGACACGAGACTCCTGCGCCTTACCGGACTCTTCCTCGCCCTCGACCCGCAACCGCCACGAGGCAAGACCCGTGTTTTCGGTCCCTGCAGAGCAGAGCCTGCCGATCACGCTGACTTGATCTCCACCTCACCGCGCTCGGCTACGGGGAAGCCGGCAACGCCCCGGTGCTGCCAGACTGCCCGATTACCCGTCGCGTTAACCCGACTATGTAGAGCACACCTGTGCAAATGCCACCGCTTCCGATCGCCTATCAATTATCACGAATACGCAATATGACGGATGCGGCATAACACACCCTACGTCACTATAGGCACAAGCCCGGAACGATCCGGGACGCACCGAAGATCCAAAAGGGTCCCGAGCGCCTTTGCCACCAACTCACTACAGGAGCCCGACCGTGCTGCCCTACAACGCCTCTGATCTCGTCCGCCTCACCAACATGGAACTTGAGCTGGAAATCGAAAAACTTGCCAAGCGCTACCCGCACGGCATGCCCATCAACGAGCCACGCAAATTCTCCCCGTTCCGCTTCGGTCGCAAGCGTCGCCAGGCCTAGTCTCCAATTCCTCCCCACGGCGCACGCGACGCGGCCCCAACCCATGCCAACACGGAGGCCCCGGCGATCTGTTCGCCGGGGCCTCCGTCGTTTCGCCGTGCGACCGTGGAACCCGTTCGAACGGTCCCTATAGCACCTCTTCGTCCGCGCTCACGGTCTCGGCCTCGATAAGCGAACCCTGTTCCAGGTCGTCGATCTCGCCCTGGGACAGCGCGGCCTCCGTGGTCTCCTCGTCGCCGTCCTCAGTCTGCATTGGCTCCATGCGTTCTGTATCTGGCTTCAGTTCCTCCCGTCGCCCGGCGTCTCCGGGTAGGTGGGAAGATGCACTTCCCGTGCCCAACCGCCGGCATTTCAGCGCGAGCCGAACAGTTAGGTAGCGACGTCGACGACCTCGACCATGCCCTTGTAGGCATGCGGCACCCCATCGCCCAGATCAGGGAAGAAGCAGGCCATGAGGTACGTGCCGGCTTGCAGGTCAAAGACGTGCCACGTCGTCGTGCCGATTGACTGCGTCGGCGTGTACGGACCCTCCCCAAAATCCTCTTCGGGGTTGAGATCGGAGTAGACCGGCGCTTCACCGGACATCTCGGCGGCCATCTCCTCGTCCAGGACGGTCAGGACCTGGGCCTCGGTCATCCCATCGGGATCCTTCGCCATGGTGACGAAATGCGGCTGCGCCCCGGTTCCCACAACCTCCACGATCCGCGGCCCAGCGACCAACTCACCCTCGGTCACCTTGATGTCGTACTCGACCATCGACAGCGTCGCCCCGGACGCAGGCTCCGGCAGATTCGCCGGCATCTCGCCCGTGACCGTAAAGATCACTGGCTCGATCCCCGCCTCCGGATCGTCGGCCCAGGCGGCCCACTCACCCGGCCCGAGATCGAGCACGACCTGCGCCGATGCGCCCGGCATCGCGTAGACACCACCCGCAAACGTCGATTCGAACACGAACGGCGGCAAGCCACCCATGTCCATCTCTTCAGCCGCCTCGGCCGGCGTTCCTTCCGCCGCGGCGACCGGGCTAGCGCTCTCGGATTCGCCCTCTTCCGGCGGCCCCGCCAGGAACGCGGGGAACTCCTCCATCGTCACCCCTTCCGGCCGCACAAACGCGACTCCGCCGCCGAACTCCATATCCTCCGCGACGGAGATCGTCACCAGGTACCATCCCGCCTCGATCGACCCCGGAATCCCCTCATAGCCCGCGTTTGACACCGCGATGTGGAGGGTCGGTAATCCCAGCCCATCAAAATGCCCCTGTCCGCTGTCCGGAGTAGCTGCCTGCCTCGCCCCGGCAGGCAACGCTCCGACGACCAGCAGCGCCAGCATCCGACAACCAAGACGATCCTTCGCCGCATGACCGTTCCTCCCTATCGTCCGTTCCGAAGCGCCATCGCCTCGACCACACAACGACCATAGGGAGCGGACCTTCCAGAAAACTTTCACCGTCGTCGACAAGCCAGGTACTTGCCGCACCCACGCTTGCGTTCGCCTGCCGAAGCTGTCGGACTTCCGTTAAGCTTGGGGAACATCCGCATGAGCAAATCTGCAAACCGAAGCGGCACCTCAAGTGAGGTCCCCTGTGCGTCAAGTCACCATCGAAAACCCGATCCTCAACTCCGCCTTTGCCGAACCCGCTCGCCACTTCAGTTTCGACGACGGAATTACGAGCGATGTCGTCGACAAACGCCGTCCCAGCTTCCACTTAGCCCCCATCCCGCGCGCCAGAAGACGGTCCAACACGCAGCTTTCCCTCGCCGAGGACTGAGTCGAATTCCGGATCGAAGAGAATCAGGATGTCAACCGCATCCGTGAGCGGGTCGACATCTGGCGCCGAGGCGGCTACCCCGGCGTCACCGCGACAACCGCCGCCCTCCTCACCTCCTGGACCGACCCCAAACGCAAGCGCAAGCTCTTCTTCTGTCAGATCGAAGCCCTCGAAACCGTGATCTACCTCGCAGAGGTCGCCCCCGATTCGGTGACGGGTGGATCGACAACTACCTCCGCGCTGCCGCAGCGTCCAACAACCCCGACCTCTACCGCGTGGCCTTCAAGTTGGTCACCGGCAGCGGCAAAACCGTCGTCATGGCCATGCACATCGCCTGGTAGGTTTCCAACAAACTCGCCAACCTCTGCGACAGCCGCTTCACCGACCAGATTCTCCTCGTCACTCCAGGGCTCACCATCCGCGACCGCCTCCTCGTCCTCCTCCCTAGAACGTGTCATGGACTTGGGCGGGGCCGTAGACTCGGGAGATGAAGACGCCCCCCCGCAAGCCCTACCCGAGCGACGTGACGGACGAGGAGTGGGCCTTCGTGGCCCCGTACCTGACGCTGATGACGCCGGACGCCCCGCAGCGGCGGCACGACCCGCGCGAGGCCTACAACGCCCTGCGCTGGATCGTGCGCACCGGCGCGCCCTGGCGCTACCTCCCCGGCAACTTCCCGCCGTGGGCGGCGGTCCGCCAGCAGGCCCAGCGCTGGATCGCCGCCGGCTGCTTCGAGGACATGGTCCACGACCTGCGCGCGCTGCTGCGGGAGGCCGCGGGGCGCGATCCCGACCCGACGGCGGTGATGCTGGACGCCCGGACGCTGCGCTCCACGCCGGAAAGCGGCCGCCGCGCCGGGCACGACGGGCACAAGCAGGCCAAGGGCAGCACGCGCCACGCCGCCGTCGACCCGCTTCCAGGTCTACAACCTGCATCCGGTCCTCAACGCCGTCGAGAACGTCGAGCTCCCGCTGCTCGTCTCGGGCGTCCGGCCGAAGGTGGCCCGGGAGAAGTCGCTGGACGCGCTGGGCATCGTCGGGCTCCGCGAGTGGGCCATCCACCGCCCCGCCGAGCTCTCCGGCGGCCAGCGCTAGCGCGTCACCATCGCTCGCTCCCTCGTCAACGACCCGGCCATCATCTGGGCCGACGAGCCCACCGGCGCCCTCGACTCCAAGACCGCCGAGGACATCCTCGCCCTCATGCGCGACCTCAACCAGCAGAAGTCCCTCACCTTCGTCCTCGTCACCCACGACCAGGGCGTCGGCGCCCTGTACGACCGGATCGTCCGCATGCGCGACGGCGAGATCGTCGGCGAGGACATCAACCCGAACCACCCATCCAACCGCGCCGCCGCCATCGGCGACATGGTCGGCGCCGCCCGCTCGTAGCCGACTAGCACCCTCGGAGGCCCTTCTCAATGGACGAGATCTTCGGCGTCTCAATGACCACCATCACCACGGTCCTCGTGGTCCTGCTCGCCATCGCCCTCCTCTTCGTCGCCCTCGTCGCCATCCGCAAGCCCGTCGTCTTCAAGCTCGGCGTCCGCAACATCCCCCGCCGCAAGGCGCAGACCGTCCTGATCGTGATCGGGCTGATGCTCAGCACCCTCATCGTCGCCTCCGCCCTCGGCCTCGGCGACTCCTTCGCCTACTCCCTCACGACCAACTCCTACGACACCGCCGGCCGCGTCGACGGCGTGGCGATCGTGACCACCGACTACGACACCGACAACTACCTCGACTTCGGCGCCATGCGCCCGGAGCAGGCGGAGGAGGCCGCCGCCGCCATTCGGGCCGACGACCGGGTCGACGGCGTCCTGCCCTTCCTCCGGGTCGAGGTACCCGCGATCAACGACGCCACCCAGCTCGGCGAGCCCGTCATCCGGATCGTCGGGCTCGACACCGCCAGCCTGGCCGGCTTCGAGGACGACCTCACGACCGAGTCGGGCGACGTCATCGACCTGGACGCGGTACCGGCCGGCCAGATCGTGATCAACGACAAGCTCGCCGACGAGCTCGACGTCCAGCAGGGCGGCACCGTCACGGTCTACTACGCCGAGCAGCCGATCCCGCTGACGGTCGCCGCCGTCGCCCCCTCCACCTTCTTGACCGGCCAGGCGGACGTGCTCTCCACCGAGGAGGCGGGCGGCGTTATGTCGCTGGCCTCGCTCCGCGCGTTGATCGGCGACGACGAGGCGCTGACCGGCATCGCCGTCTCCATGGACGGAGACGTCCGCAACGACCTCGATGTCGCGCAGGAGGTCGCCGACGCGTTGGAGCCGACCCTCACGGATCAGGGCATCGGCCTCCTCCTCTTCAAGAAGGTCAACGTCGACATCGCCGTCCTCGTCGCCAACGTCTTCACCTCCCTCTTCCTGGTCCTCGGTCTGTTCTCCATCGGCGTCGGCATCCTGTTGATCGTCCTGATCTTCACCATGCTGGCGGCCGAGCGGAGACCCGAGATGGGCATGGCGCGGGCAATCGGTCAGCGCCGTCGCCAGCTCATCCAGCAGTTCGTCAGCGAGGGCACCAGCTACGCCCTGCTCGCGGGCGGCCTGGGCGTCGCGCTCGGCATCGTCGCGACGTTCATCATCGCGGCCATCGTGAACAACCTCTTCGGGGAGTTCTTCCCGGTCCGGGCGGAGGTCTCCGCCCGCAGCCTGGTGGCCGCCTTCTCCTTGGGCGTCGTCATCACCTTCCTCTCCGTCGTCGCCGCCTCGATCAAGATCAGCCGGATGAACGTCGTCGCCGCCATCCGCGACATCCCCGACGTGAGCAACCCCAAGCGCCGCATCCGGACGCTGGTCTGGGCCGCCATCCTCCTGCTGGCCGGCCTGGGGCTCGTGTTCGTCGGCCGGGACACGGATCAGCTCGCCCCGTACGGGATCGGCATGACGATCTGGCCGTTCGGCCTGGCGCTGGTCCTCCGCTTCTTCGGTGTGCCGAGCCGACCGGTCTTCAGCCTTGTGAGCCTGTGGATCCTCTTCTTCTGGCTGCTGCCCGACGGCCAGTTCTCGCGGATCTTCGGCGAGTTCGACGGCAACTTCGAGCTGTTCTTCGTCTCGGGCATCTGCCTCGTGATCGGGGCGACCATCCTCATCGTCCAGAACACGGACGTCCTCCTGGCGGGCGTCTCGCTCCTCGGCGGGCTCTTCAAAGGCAAGCTGCCGGCCGTCCGGATGGCGGTCGCCTACCCCGGCCGGGCGCCCGGCCGCACCGGCATGGCGATCGCCATGTTCAGCCTCGTCATCTTCTCGCTCGTCATGATCGCGACGCTCAACGCCAACTTCTCCAAGATCTTCATCAACGACGACGCCACGGCCGGCTGGGACGTCCAGGTCGACACCAGCGCCAGCAACCCGATCGACGACCTCACCGCGACGCTCGACCAGCAGGGCATCGATACCACCCAGCTGGCCGCCGTCGGCCGCCAGCGGAGCCCGGCCGACACCGCCTTCGGCGACACGCCGATGCGCCGGGTGGACGAGAGCGGCTTCGGGGCCGAGATCCTCTGGGGTGTCGACCCCGCCTACATCGACGGCACGACCCTGTACTTCCAGAGCCGCGCCACCGGCTACGAGACCGACGAGGCCATCATCGACGCCCTCAAGAGCGAGCCGGGCGTCGCCATCGTCAACTCGGCCGACAACAACGACAGCATCCTCGATATCGACGAGGAGGACGGCTTCGCGCCGATCACCGTCGAGGTCCAGAACCCCGAGACGCGAGAGACCGTGCAGGTCCGGGTCATCGGCATCATCGACCCGAAGATGTCCTCGCTCTACGGCCTCTACACCAACGAGGCGACGCTGGCGGAGACCTTCCCGGACCTGCCCGGCACCGTTTGGAACGTCAAGATCACAGAGGGCGTGGACGCCGAGCGGCTGACCGACCAGATCGAGTCGGCCCTGCTTCGGTACGGCGCGCAGACCTCCGCCATCCGCGAGGCCCTCGAGGAGCAGCAGAGCTTCTTCACCGGCTTCTTCTACCTCGTCCAGGGCTTCATGGGGCTCGGCCTCGTCGTCGGCGTGGCGGCCATCGGCGTCATCTCGTTCCGCTCCGTCGTCGAGCGCCGCCAGCAGATCGGCGTCCTTCGTGCGCTCGGGTTCCAGAAGAACCTTGTCGCGCTGTCGTTCATGATCGAGAGCGCCTTCGTCGTCGGCGTCGGGGCGATCTCCGGGCTCGTCCTGGGCCTCGCCCTCGCCTACAACCTGCTCAACAGCGACGACGTCTCCTCCGGGGAGAGCTTCGTCATCCCGTGGCCCCTCGTCCTGTCCATCTTCTTCGGCACCATCGCCGTCGCCCTCCTGATGACCTGGATCCCCTCCCGCCAGGCCGCCGCCATCGCCCCCGCCGAAGCCCTCCGCTACGAGTAGCACGCTGGAGGTCGCATCGCTCCTTGATCCCGAAACCCATGGTCGACGGAACCACGTCATGGGCGGATGTCTCGCTGGTATCGCTGCTCCGCCAACGGAGTGGATCGTGAGCGGAGTACCACCGTCCTCGTGGCCCTGCACCGGCTGAGGCG
>CAVRUD010000023.1:0-129188 GCA_963724285.1 uncultured Chloroflexia bacterium
CATGGAGCACAAGACCAACGGTGCCCAAGGAGACCAGCAGGGCAAGCGCGTATTGCTGCACAAACTGGAGATGCATGTCGGTCACTGTCGCTTTTCGTCCCGCGATATCGTCTCGAAAGCCCCGAATTGTGGATTGGCCGGGGATGCGTAGTCTGGAATAGGGAGACAAGTCCCGTTGTCCGCATCTGGCCAGGCATCGGTGCGGCCCCCGCTACCCGGGGAGGGGGGCGGTCAGGATCCCCCTCACGTGCGGGCGCCTGCCGCGGTCGAGATGCGCTCGGGGTGCAGCGAGGCTTGGACATCGGGACGGATCCGCGGGCGACGCGCGCGCCGGTTCCGCGCGCCCGAGGGCTAAACACGACGGGGCCGGCACGGGCGTTCTAGCGTCCTGGACCCGGCTGGCGCCGGCGGCGCGCCGCGGCGGTCTGGCCGGACGTTTCCCCACCAGGAAGGACGACCATGAAGCTGACGACCAACACCAACGTCACCGTCGACGGGGTGATGCAGGGGCTCGGCGGGCCGGAGGAGGACCCCAGGGGCGGGTTCGAGCGCGGCGGATGGGCGATGCCGTTCTTCGGCGGCGAGACCGAGGCCTTGATCACCGAGGTCTACCGGCGCGCCGACGCCTTCCTGTTCGGCCGGCGGACCTACGAGATCTTCGCCGGGTCCTGGGGAGCGATGGAGGAGATGAAAACGCACCCCATCGGGGAAGCGCTCAACGCTCGGCCCAAGTACGTGGCATCGACCACGCTCACCGACCCGCAATGGGCGGGCACGACCGTTCTCGCCGGAGACCTCCGGCCGCCGTCGGCGAGCTGAAAGCCAAGCCGGGGGGCGAGCTGCAGGTGGTCGGTAGCCTCAGCGTGGCCCGGTTGCTGCTCGACCACGACCTCGTCGACGAGATCACCCTGCTCACCTTCCCGGTGGTCGTCGGCCAGGGCAGGCGGCTGTTCCCCAATGCCGGCCGGGACACGGCGCTCGAGCTGGTCGAGTCGCGCGCCACCGCCGACGGGGTGATCTACCAGGTCTACCGCACGGCCGGGCGCCCGCGGTACGGAACGGCCTAGGCACGAGGAGAACGACATGGCCGCGACCTACACCGTCGACGTCTGTTCCAGCCTCGACGGCTACGGCTCCTTCGTCGCCGGCGCCGACTGGCGCTTGTCAAAATCGGTAACGGTCGTTACGAAGACCTACCGGCGTATACCGTGTCCGGTATGCTTCTCGCTCGCACGCGGGCGTGCTCGGCGATCCATCGCCGGGACGCCTGCCTGGCTTCGCCGAGAAGGACCCTCACTACGGGGCCGGGGTGCCCTGCTCGTCGGTGAAGGTCGTTCCGCCGGCTCGCCGGCCCGGTAGAGGTGCGCCTCCCAGAGCACGGCCGGCTCGTCCCCGGCGTTCCAGGCGGTGTGGACGGTGGGGGCGGCGTCCTGGTCGAAGGCCACGCAGTCGCCGGAGCCGTAGGTGATCGGCTGGCCCAGCGACGATAGCGTCGGACGGCGCCGGCGTGCCCGCCCGTGCGCCCGGATCACGGTCGGCCGCGCCTTCCTGGATGGCGAAGCGGAGGCTCCTCGTCTCGACGCAGGAGACTGGAGCGACCCGGGATGGGTGTGCATGCTGATCGAACGACCCCGGTTCCCATTCGGACCGGAAGACCTGGAGCTCGTAGCCGGGGGCGGCGGCGGGCTGGGATCGCCCCGAGGACCGCCGCCCCGGTGATGCCGACCGCTCCCTCGGGGCAGGGGGGCGGCGTGGCGTCCTGAGCGCGGGTCATCGCCCGTCCGCCGATGAGGCCGACGCAGAGAAACGCGAACCCGAACACCGCGAATGCGATGCGACGCATGGCGTGACTCCTTCTGGTGTGGTTGCTGGTTGCGGATCGGTGCAGTGCGATGGTCAGCGCACGAAGTAGCTGTACTCTGGCGGGTGACCCTGTCGTCGCGGACGGAGCAGGCATTGATCCGGCGGCGCCCGCGGCGCCCGCTTTCGCGTGTCTTCCTCGCCCCGGAGCGTCGAACATCCCCAACCGGAGCCGGCGGCACGAATGCGGCTTGGCGGCATTGAGTCATGGTTACGGAAGGGAACCGAACCGTAAGGCCCCACAAGGCCCCGCCTGGGGCGATCGACGAGGCATGGTGTAGACCTCCGCAATGTCGGCAGTGGCGCCGTGAGACCTGGTTGTGCTGGGTGATTCAGTCTGCTTGAGCATGCACCGACGGGGATTCGCCTCTGTATCCGGGAACCCACGCATTTTTCGGAATGAGGACATTCGGTCGCATAGGTGTGCTCACCTACGCCGTGCTAGCGGGGTCGGACCAGGCCATGCTTCAATGCGAAGGCCACGGCCGCGGCTCGGCCGTCAACGTCTAGTTTTTTATAGATCGAACCCGTATGGTGGTCGACGGTGCGCGGGCTGATGAATAACCGTTCGGCGATTTCCGGATGATTAAGCTCTTCAACCAGTAACGCCAGTACCTCTTGTTCTCGTGGCGTCAGCCCATAGGGATTCTCTTCGGCCGCCGCCCTGCTCGGGGCACTCGTGAGAATTTCCGCGGCGATGGTCCTCGCCTCTGAGACGGCCCCGGCGAAGGACAAGGACTTCCCCGCGCCAAACGCCGCAGCGGCCCGCGGCTCGCCCAGCGTGGACTGGATCAGTCGTCGCCGCCCGATCGTGTCGAAGTCGCGAATCGGGCGTATCTCCAGGTCCGCAAAGAGCCGCTCGGCGGCGCCAAGCAGTCGTCCCGCCGATTCGGCTCGCGCCGTACCTGCCGCTGCCCCAGCCAGGCACAGGATGCATTCCGTCGTCGCGGCCCGATCGCCCAACTCCCAAAAAATGGAGAGCCCTTCGAGGGCTTGTGCTGCACCCCCGACCGTGTCCCCTTCATCGACCGCGACCACCGCGAGGCGGAGCACGTGGCGGCGGTCCCCCACGTATCGCCGAGGCGACGAAACGCCCGATCGGCTTCTTCGAGCAGGGACAGGGCCCGCGCGCCGTCGCCCTGGAGATGGGCCGCCATGCCGACGCTCATGAGCGCATACAGCACCAACGGATGGTCCAGCTCGGCACAGTTCAAGTGCCGTCTCGAACTGCGCGAGTTTGCCCGGATCGTCGTCGGACAGGGTCAGCGCGTGGAAGAACACGGCTTCCGCCAGCTTGCCGGCAATTCGCCGATGTCCCGCCAGAGCGCGACGCTCGTGCGGAGCAATGCTTCCGCGCGGGGCGCGTCCCAATGGCGAAACGCGACGACTCCGGCCGCAACGTGCACCCGGGCGCGGAGCTCCCCGGGTTATGGTGCCGGAAGACACGAGCGCCAGCGCCTGGTCCAGCCGCGTGCGCGCCTCACCCAACGGGCCCCGGATATCGCAGACCTGTGCCAGCGCCGCGACCAAGCGCAGCCCCGTCGTCCTGTCTGCATCGAGCAGCCATGCGAGCGCCGCGCGCAGGTTGTGGCAGTCCGCCTGCAGCCGGTCGAATCGGACGCTCTGCTCGGGACGCCAGACCGCCGCATCCGCCCATTCGGCGAGTTCCAGCACGAAGCGGCGTGCCGGGCACGAATCCGCGCCAGTTCGCCCGATGCCGAGAGTTGTTCTAACCCGAACTCGCGGATCGTCTCCAGCATCCCGAAGCGCGGGGGGCTGGTCCCGTCGAGCCAGCGCAGCAGACTCTGGTCGGCCAGCAACTCGATCCCGGCGCCGACGTCGATCCCGAGGCCGTCACCGCTGGCGACGGCCTCGGCCGCCTCGGGACAAAGGCCGCCGACGAAGACGGACAACCGCCGAAAGAGCACGCGCTCGTCTTCGGTCAGCAGGTCATGGCTCCAGCGATCGCGTCGCGCATGGTCCGGAGGCGGGCGAGGGGCGTCGACCGGGGCCCTCCGTGTTCAGGTTCGGCAGTCTGCGTTACCAACCGCGACGCCAGCAGGTGGTTCCGGGGGGGAGATGACTGCGTCCGGGCTGCGGCGAGCTCGATCGCCAGCGGCAGTCCCTTCAAGACGAGCACAAACTCGGTCTACGGCAGCAGCGTTGGCCTGCGGTGAGGGCGAATGCAGGATTCGTCAGCCCTGGGCGCGCGCTGCGAAGAGCCTCGTCTGCCGATGCGGCGTTCCCCACCTGGGCAAGCGTCGATGAGAATCGGCGTCCGGCACCGCCAGCGGCTGGCACCGGGTAGGTCGTGCTCACCGGAGACGCGCAGGATCGCCCGGGTGGGTCACCAGGAACTTTAAGGTCACTGGGACGTGTAAGCAGGCCGCGTAACCGTCGGGGCTGCGGGCAGTGACCACATGCTCGAAGGCCAGCACCAGGAGGAAATCGCCGGTCGCGCAGGACGCCTAACGACGCGATCGATGAGCGGTCGGTCACGGCTTTCGGCAATGGCGAGCCCCTCAACGATGGCCGACGTGACCAAGTCGGGGTCGCCAATCCGAGCAAGCTCGACGTAGGCGACGCCATCGGGAAACGCCGACTCCAGGTCCGCCGCGACCTGCAGCGCCAGGCGGGTCTTGCCGACCCCGCCCGGGCCGGTCAAGACCACCAACGGAACGTCGTCCCGTCGGAGCAGGCCGGCCAGTGCGGCCAACTCCCGCTTCGCGCCCAATCAGCGGCGTGCGCGGTCGAGGCAGGTCGGAGCCGGGAGCGTCCCTCGCCGCAGTCATGGCCGAACTCCTCGCCCGATCCGAGTCGAACAGCGCGAATCCGGATGATGGGATCCCGGTTCGTCCCCGTCAAGCACGCCAAGGCAGCGGCAGAGCCACGTGTCTCGAAAAACGGCCGTTCTGAGACGGTCGGCGAGTCACTCTTTCGGATGAGATCCACGCCTTATCGCCCCGGCTCAATTGCCGTTTCCCCCAATATCAGCGTTCCATTCGTTGCTCGACTTGACCAGTATTGAGATTGGCTAGACCCTTGTACACCGCGTCGTAATTGATTTCTTTGTAAATCGAGACCGCCCCCTCCGATAGTTGCGATTAGGATGGGTCATTTCCCCAGCTTCCATGCATCTTGCGCGACTTCTCCCGTCGAGTGGCCGTTCAACGTCCATCTCGCTGTGCAGGATTTGGTCGACTCGAGTAGTGTTGGGATGCCGTCGCAACTCATCCAGGGCCCGGGCTAGTTTTGACCAGCCCGCTGCGGCTTCCGCAATGCTCGTCTCGATCTAGACCAGAATATTGCTGATCCCCTGCCGGGCGTTCGGCGAGGAGACGGGTCGGAGCTTACAGGCAGACATCGGAACTCGGGCGTGTTGCCACGGCTTGTCTGACACGCTCGTCGACCTCCCGGTCGATCTCGTCCAGCAACTCGGACGCAAAGGGTATGCCCTTCCTCCTCCTTAACGAAGACGGGTGGCGGTAAGCGACGGGTGAGGGCTGCTCGAGCGGCAGGGAATTATCCCCGTGCACATTTTTGCCCTGCCCTCGTCTTCTCCCCGTCCCGCTCGTCGGCTCAGTCCCCCGCCACGCGCTCGCCGGCCATGGCGCCGGTCATGACCGCGACGGCGTCGGACGGGCTGAAGCTGTGGGGGTCGATCACCGCGATGCGGCGCCCGAGGCGCTGGATGTGGACCCGGTCGGCGACCTCGAAGACGTTGGGCATGTTGTGGCTGATCAAGATCACCGGCAGCCCCCGCTCCCGCACCTGCAGGATCAGGTCGAGCACCATCCGGGTCTCCTTCACGCCCAGCGCCGCCGTCGGCTCGTCCATGATCACCACGTGGCGGGCGAAGGCGGCGCTCCGCGCCACCGCCACCCCCTGCCGCTGGCCGCCGGAGAGGGTCTCCACCGGCTGGCGCATCGAACGGATGCCGATCTTGAGGTCCTGCATGTGCCGGGCCGACTCGCGGACCATCCGCCCCTTGTCCACCATCCGGAAGACGGAGCCGAGGATGCCCCGGCGCCGGATCTCCCGCCCGAGGTAGAGGTTCTCGGCGATCGGCAGGGCCGGGGCGACCGCCAGATCCTGATAGACCGTTTCGATGCCGTGCCGCCGGGCGTCGAGCGGGCTGGCGAAGCGAACCGGCTGGCCGTCGAGCACGATCTGCCCCTCGTCCGGGATCAAGGCACCGGAGAGGGCCTTGATCAGGGTCGACTTGCCGGCGCCGTTGTCGCCGATGACGGCCATGATCTCGCCGTCGTAGAGATCGAAGTCGCAGCCGTCGAGGGCGGTGACGTTGCCGTACCGCTTGACGAGCCCGCGCGCCTGGAGGACCGGGGCGCGATCGGGCGGTGGCGGGGCGAGGAGCGCGGCGGCTTGGGCCTGGCCGCCCACCGCGCGGGCAAACGCCGGATCGAGCGCCGGTTGGTCAGGCTGCCCAGCCTGGTCGGCTTGGTCGGCGTCTGCGGTCAATGGGTCGGTCATCACTGCTTCCTACGGGCGAGTTGGTCGACGGCGACGGCGAGGATGACGAGGACGCCGGTGATCAGGCGCTGGTAGATCGGATCGACCCCGGTCTGCTGCAACCCCGAGCGGAAGACGCCGACGATCAGGGCGCCCATCAGGGTGCCGACGACCCCGCCGCGCCCGCCAAAGAGGCTGGTCCCCCCGAGGACGACGGCGGTGATGCTGTCGAGGTTCTCCGTCTGCCCGGCCTGCGGATCTCCGACCCGCTGGCGCGCCACCAGGACCAGGCCGGCGATGCCGTAGAAGACGCCGGCGACGGTGTAGACCGTGACCAGCAGCCGGGACGTGTTGATCCCGGTGAGGCGGGCGGCCTCGGGGTTGTTGCCGAGGGCGTAGACGTGGCGGCCGACCGCGCTCTGGCTGAGGACGAACCACGTCAGGAAGTAGAGGGCAAACATCAGCACGGTGCTGTAGGTGACGACGGTGTCTCCCACCTTGAAGGTGCTGCCGAGCCAGACGAGCGCTCCGGAGACGCGCGTGGTCTGGACGTCGGAATAGATGAAGGTCAGGGCGTAGGCGATGTTGAGGGTGCCGAGCGTGACGATGAAGGGAGGCAAGCGGATCCGGGTGATTAGGGTGCCGTTCAAGGCGCCGAAGGCGGCGCAGGCCCCGACGCCGAGCAGCATCGCCAGGGTCGGTTCGACCCCGCTGATGACCGCCAACCGGGCGGCGACGATCGTCCCGAAGGCCATCACCGCCCCGTTGGAGAGGTCGATGCCGGCGGTGAGGATGACCAGGGTCTGGCCGATCGCCAGGATGGCGACCACCATGCTCTGCTGGGCGATGATCGAGAGGTTCGGTCCGGTGAGGAACCGGCCGTCCGTCCGGATGTTGAAATACAGGCAGGCCAGGAGGAGCGCGATCAATGGCCCGAGGCTGGTCAGCGTCTGCGGGTTGAGGAACGCGCGGGCGGTCTCGCCGATCCTGGCCCGCGGACGATCGCCGGTGATCGCGGTACCCATCGCCCCTCCTACGGAAGGCGGGTAGACGGAGAGACGGGAAGACGGGCAGAACGAAAAAGTCTCCTTCCCGTCTGCCCGTCTTCCCGTCTCCCCGTCTCGTCGTCTAGCCCCAGCAGTTCTCGAGGCCGAAAGTGCTGTCCTCGGACGGGACGCCTTCGGCCGGCGTGTCGGTGATCAGGGTGACGCCGGTGTCGAGGTAGCCCGTCGGGCGCTCTCCCCCCTGGGCGGCGGTGACGACCGCTTCGACGCCGAGTTGGGCCATCCGCAGCGGGTACTGTTGCGAGGTCGCCGCGATCTCGCCGCGCTGGACACCCTCGACGCCGGAGCAGCCGCCGTCGACCGAGACGACCATGACGTCGTCGCGTCCCGCGGCCAGGAGGGCGTTGTAGGCGCCGAAGGCGGCGGGCTCGTTGATGGTGTAGACCAGATTGATCTCCGGGTTGCTGGCCAGGCAGTTCTCCATCGCGGTCTGGCCCTTGGCCTGGTCGCCGGCCGTGTCCTGTGAGCAGACGACCTGCGGGTGCTCGATGTACTCGGAGAACTCGCCGGCGGCGGCCGGGGTGGCGCCCGGGGTTGAGAGGGCCGGATCCTCACCGGCGAAGCCGGTCAGGAAGCCGTTGTGGCGGAGGACGCCGACGGAGATGCCCGGGTTGAGGTCGAGGGTGGCGATCTTGGCATCGCCGGCGGCGTCGCCCAGCGTCGCCCGGGCGTACTGCCCGATCAGGACACCGGCCCGGAAGTTGTCGGTGGCGAAGAGAGCGTCGGTGGCATCCTGGGGATCGGTCGGGGTATCGAGCGCGATCACGAGGATACCGGCCGCCCGCGCCGCCTCGATCGACGGCACGATCGCCGTGGTGTCGCTCGGCACGAGCAGGATGCCGTCGACCCCGGCCGCGATCATGTTCTCCATCGCGGTGACCTGGGAGGCGTTGTCTCCGTCGAACTGGCCGGAGGCGGTGATCAGCTCTGCCCCGGCGGCGTCGGCGGCGGCCTGGGCGCCCTCCTTCATCTTGACGAAGAACGGGTTGGTCTCGGTCTTGGTGATCAGCCCGATGACGATCTGGTCGTCCTGGGCGGCGGCGGAGCGCGCCGCGCTAGCCAGGAGCGGAGCGACCGCCACGAGCAGGAGCGCCAGACACAGGGCCACCCGGCTCAGGCCACGACGCCGTGACATGCGAACGTCCATCGTTCTCCCCTTCGATTGTTGCCACCCCGGCACGTCGCCGGGGTTCGCGCGTGCCGGCGATCATACGGGTTAGCCGCCGGGTTGTCACGAGGGGTGGATCGGGTGGGCGCAGGTCGGGTTTAGGCGCGTCGGTTCTGGGCGCCCCCGGTGGCACCACGCCTTGAAGTCCCGGGCTCAGGGATGGTTCAAATGGACTGCGGTTTCGGTCTCGCGCCCGGGGCGGCGCCCTGACTCCTCCGGCCCCCCTTCCCCCCGCTGCGGGGGGAAGGGGGGACGCGGGGGTCAGGGGGCGCGGAGACCGTCAAGGACCGCGGCACGGTTTGAACCATCCCTTAGCGACGGAAGCCGGCTCAAGCCGACTGAGATCGTGGCAGGCCAGGGTTTGGTTAGGCGCTCGTCCTATGACCGACGCCGTGCTAGACCGCATCCGGTCCGAGAGCGACCCGACCCCGCCGATCGAAGAACGATGAGGCGCCGCTTGTACAACGGAGATTTGCCGTTGAGGAATTCTCATTCGGTGAAAGGATGAGTCGGAGCTTACGGGCAGACATCGGCGCTCGGCGTGTCGCCACGGCGGACCTGCTCATCGATCTCCCAATCGATGTCATCGAGCAGTTCCGTGGTGAGGGGATGCCTTCTCCCTGCGCTCCCGCGATCACCTCGTCGGCCGTGCGGTAGGCTCCGCCCTCCACCTTTTGGGGAACAAGCGCTTCGAGTTGTGGAGTCAGGGTGACCGTCAGACGTGACAAGATCCTTACCGTCCAGGCCCAGCGGTAGATAACCGCACAAGGAAGCGCGCAGGGATGACCGCTTGCGGTCCCCTGCACGCTTCTTTTGCTGTCGTTGTCTCAGGATCTCCGCCTGCCAGCGGCGTTTCGACTAGCTGCTGACGCCGCAGGTTGAGCCAATCTGGTCGAGCAGCTCCGTCGTAGCCCCGTTCGGGGCAAGGACTGGCCACTTGAGGGCGGCCAGTCTGGATCGCTGTTCGCTATCCAATTGCTCGTCGGCCACGCGCACGATGACCGGCACGGTGGCGGTGCGCGGGTCGGAGGCATGATGCTCGAGGAAATCAAGCCCTGATGCCCGGCCCCGGTAGAAGATGCCTAGCACGATCACGTCCGGCTCGATGCGGCGGACGATGCCGATATCGGGCATATCGGCGGTGGAAACCTCGTACCCGGCCGCTTCGAGCCGGGTGCGGGTGTCGTCCGTGAGCGTGTCATCGCCGTCGACCACGAGCACATGCAGCGCCCGACCGGACCGAGCGATGGGTGCGCTCCTGCTCGGGGACCCGTTCGGGGAGGCGATCACGCCTCCTCCGTGGCTACCGCACGCACGTTCGAGGCGCGGAACCGGGAGGGATCGCGTGGGTCGGGACCCGACTCGAAGCTCACTTCCTGGTCTTCGCGCAGGTCGTCGAACACGCCCTCGACGACGGCGGTGCGGTGGAAGAAGAGGTCGTTGCCGTTTCTGGCTCCGACGGATCCTGTTCCGCCGGATTCCATGATGAAGCCGAAGCCCTTGTCGTACTGCATTCGCGTGATACGGCCGGTGGCCATAGTGGATCTCCTCATCGTGGTCAACGCGCGGCCACGCTCATGCGGGCGTGGCCGCGCGGATGATGTGCTCGTAGACGTGACGGTTAGGAGCCGCCGGTCAACTTCCGGACGACGCCGGCGACCCTGTCCTTGATCGTCGTCAGGCCGCCGAACCCGCCGGGAGCGGCGTCCCGGGGCGGGGCCACCTGGCCATTGCCTGCCTGGGTCGCCTTGCCGGTCGCGGCGGCGGTTGCCTTGCCAGCGGCCTGGTCGACCGGGGCTTTGCTCGTGTCTGTCATCGGAATCAATCCTCTCAGGGAGTGCACGGGGACGCCGCTTCCGCGCCGGCGTGTGGAGCCGGCTGCCGGAGGAACGGCGTTCAACGCCGTCAGGCGCCGGTCCACGTCGGTCCGGCACGGTGTTGTATGGGGGGAGCAAGGGAACCCGAGAGGGGCCCGTGACTGGGGGAAATGGAGATGCCAGCCCCTGGCGGGGGTGTTCTCCGTCGGGGGATCTACGGATAGTATAACAGATGTTATAGTTTCATCGGTATATGATGCTTGTTATAGACAGCCCGAGCACCTGGAGGCGCGGCGTGAAGACGATTCGGGCTCTGCGGCAGGCCCGCGGCTGGACCCAGTTCGAACTGGCGTTGAAGGTGGGCGTGCAGCCCCACTCGGTCTACCTCTGGGAGAGCGGCCGGCGTATGCCCCAGGTGCCCCAGTTGCGCAAGCTGGGCGCGATCTTCGGCATGTGCTCCGACGACATCGACCTGGAGCCGGTTCGGAATGCTTCGTCGGGGAATGCCTAGCGGCGGTTCAGCTCGCTCGGCCGCGAGTCCCTGGGTTGATGGAGGTGGCGGAATTGATCGCGGGTTTTTTGGAGCGCCGCCGCGCCCCCTGGGCCAACCCTGGGCCGTGAGCCCCGGGCGACCGGGTAATGCGGCCAACCATTCCGGCGAGCGCTCTATCGCGCCGATTTCAGCCCGTATCTGTGCCACGAAACCCACTCGGGCAGCGGTGTCTCGTCTGCGGACCAGACAGGACGCAAGGCAATGCTGCGTCCTGTCGCATTGTCCACCAGGTGGACCTCCCCACTACGGTGCTGATCGAGCATCGTGTGGGCCCAGGACTCCACATGGGCTCGGCCGGAGTCCGCTTCCAGGCACGTTTCCAACACTTCTGGCGCGCCCAATACGCTGAGGCGGGGGCGGAACTCGATCTGATAGGGCGTGCCCGTTGTCGGCAGGATCGGACTGACCGTTGGCGCTGCTGGGGTCGTGGTCATTGGTACGCTTTCTCCGTGGGGCAGCACATCGCCCGCGCGACGGGACGGGTATTGGGGGCCGGGACGGCGCGCGGCACGCGACCTCCCGGCTGGGGTGGAATGGGTCGGTCAGTCCGCTGCTAGCATCTGGTCTGCGCCGGTTGGGAAGGCGGTGATGGGAACGCCAAGGACGCGCTCGTAGAGGGCGAGATGCTGGAGGGCAATCAGATCGCGGCCAAAATGGGCCGCGACGTGGGCGCGACAGGCGGCGGGATCGAGCGCCATCGCGCGCGGGATTGCACGGGCCATCTCCTCTTCGTCGGCGCAGAGGATGCCCGTGACCCCGTCCACCACCAGTTCCGGCGCGGAGCCGCGGGCCAGGGAGACGACGGGGGTTCCCCGGGCGCCGGCTTCGACCAGGACGAGGCCAAACGGCTCTTCCCACGGGGAGGGGAAGATCACCGCGCCGGAGCGGCCGATCAGTTCGTCCTTCTCGCGTCCGCTGACCTCTCCGACGAGTTTCGCCAGGTTCTTGATCGAGCGGGCGAGCGGCCCGACAACGGCGTCGAAGTAGGCGCGCTCCTCGGTCGTGACCCGCAGGGCCATCATCAGGGGAACGCCGGCCGCCTGCGCGATGCGAATGGCGCCGTCCGGGCTCTTCTCCCAGTGGCAGCGGCCAAGGAAGGAGATGTAGTCGTTCTTCTCGGACCGTGGGTAGAAGGGGGCGTTTGCGACATCGATGGGGTTGTGGATGACGTCGATGAAGTTGATGTGTTGCCCTGCGCCCCAGCGTTCGGCGGCGAGCGCGACGAAGAGGTCGCGCTGGCGGCGGCTGATCGCGATGAAGCGGTCGCCACGGCGGCTCATCTCTCGGTAGCGGGCAACGGCGGCGACGGTTGCGGGGCCGTGGACCGTGCGCACGATCGGGATCGGGAAGCCGCGCCGAGGAGCATAGTCGGTGTGGTCGTGGATAAGGTCTACGCCCAGCGCGAGCGCTTCCTTGTAGGCGGCGCGGCTGGCATCGACGAAATGCCGGGCCTTCTGGGCCTCGGTCAGATCCAGCCCGATAGGCCGGGAGACGGTCGTGACGAGCGGGGCGTTGGTATGGGAACCGGCGGGAGCAAAGAGGATGACCTCGCAGCCGGCGGCGAGCAGGCCCTCGGTCAGGTCATAGACGACGCGTTCGATACCGCCGTAGCCGATGGGAGGAACCGGAAACCAGGGTGGAGCGATCTGGGCGACACGCAAAGTTGTTCTCCTGCGCATCGCGGGGCGCACAATCCCGCGCCGTTGGCAGAGGAACGCGAATACCCTCAGCAACCGGGAACGAAGGGGGGCGCACGGCGGGGTCGATACCCGACGCCGGACAGTCGATGAGAAGCGCCCTCGGTGGATTCACCATAACATGGATCCGCGGCAGATGTCGCCGGGCGCGCTTCAGCGGAGCACGGCGTCGGTGAGGACGACCACGGGGCATGCTCGCTATGATTCGTCCGCGGCCTCGGCGTCCGTCATCGCGACGATGCCCGCCACGGCGTTCCCCAGGCAGGCCGCCGGCGTCGCGAAGACCCGCTCCCGGCTCCCGCCCGGCGCCGGCCCCCAGACATCGATCTGCTGATTGCGATTCTCCTCGCCGACCTGCGCTACCCACCCTCCGGCGTCAAGGTTGTAGGAGGCGCGCACCTCGAAGTCGCGATGGAGCGTCGCGTCTCCGGACGGATGGCCAACGCCGACGCGCAGGTAGCGATCCTTGGGGCGGCCTCGCCTAGCCGCCCCATCTCCGGCCGCGGTGCGCCTGTCGCTCCCGTTCCGGCTCATGCCTTCGCCCACGCGTCGTGTCCTCCCTGCTCGCTTACTAGATCCGGCCCTGGATTTCGGCCAGCGATCGTTGGGCGCGCTCCAGCTTGGCCTCCAGTGCCGCGATCTCTCGGTCGAGTTGCTCGGTGTCCGTGGTGGGTTCCCCGTCGCCGCGGGAGCCGCTGGCGTCCGTGATGGCCTGCTGGATGCTGCGAACCTCGGTGCGCAGGGCAAGGACACGGGCATCTCGGTCATGCCGGGACGCTTCCGCCCGCGACATCGGCGGGTCCTGGGCCAAGGAAGTGTCTTCGGAGGCGTTACCCCTGATCTTGTTCAGCAATTGCTGGAGCATGACGGTCTACCTCAGTCGGGGTGGCGGGAAGGGTCGATGTATGACCCATCCTAACCGGTTATGCCGGCGCCAACATTGGCGGAGGGGAAACGGCGGTCCTCTGGCGGAGCGAGGCGACGCGGTCGGGTCCGGCCCTGTACACTGAACCCATCCCCCTGCCAGGGCAGAACAGGAGCCGCGCATACCACTCTCCGACCGCGGAAGGATCCCGATGGACCGCGTACTCCTGGCCACTCCGCCACATACGGTTATCGACGATGCGATCCCCGGCATCGCCCGGATCGCCCTCCGCGAGTTCGGCGGCAGCTACTTGAGCCCCGTGTGGGCGGACATTCGTGTCCGTGGGCGGACCGTGGTGCAGGTCGTGGCGCCTGAGTCGGCGACGTCTGATGAGGCGTATACCCAGCGGTTCCGCGACGCCGTCCGCCGGTTCGCCGAGACCGCTGCCCTCCTCCACGGTAAGAGCGGCATGACGATCGCCTACGCCTTCGATCCGTCCGGCGCGGTGCCGGAACCGGTCAGACGAGGGGGACACGGCTAAAGACGTGTCCCCCTCAAAACGCCAGCTTGTCCCCTCTTCCCTTTACTCCCGCTTCGACAGCCGGCTCCCGATTCGGGCCATCGTTGGCGGCGCGGTCGGATCCTCTGGGAAGATGAAGTCCACCCGGACCCCGGTATTCTCGCCCGAGGTGACCAGGCAGGCGTCCGGGGCGATCGGGGCAAGGCCGACTGCCGGCCACTCTTTCTCCTCGCTGGTGAACGGGTTGGTCGTCACCACGCGCATCGCCAGCGGCGCCTCGGCGTCTGCACCCTCCGCCACGGAGATCGTCGAGACAGACAGCGCTTGGCGGTAGACCCCGGTCAGCCGGTGCAACGCCTCCGGTGCGAGCTCGATCCGGGTCGGCTCCGGCGTCTCCAGCCCCAGATCGCGGGCCAGGGCCCATTTGGCGATCCCGCGCGAGGCCGACGTTCCCCGGGAGCTGTTGGTCAGCATCGTGATCGCGTAGTTGCGCTCCGGCACCGCCACCAGGTAGGCCTGGAAGCCGTTCGTGGCCCCGTTGTGCCCGATCGTGCGCACGCCCCCAGCGCGCCCCAGCGACCACCCCAATCCCCATTCGCCCTCGGCGTTGACCCGAACCTGCGGCGTCTGCATCTGCTTGATCGACTCCGGGGAGAGCACCCGCTCGCCCCCAACCGCTCCGACCGCTCCGACCGTGCCGTCCCCCATATGGAAGGCGGCGAACGAGAGCAGCTCGGCCACGCTGGCGATGATGCCCCCGGGCGGGTTGGCGCACCGGGCCAGGGGATACGGGTGGGCCACCTCCGGCCCGCTGTCGGTGTGCTGATGACCGGCCGCCGCCGAGTGCAGGATCGCCTCGTGGGCAAAGAAGGTCGCCCGGGTCAGGCCCAGCGGGGCGAAAACCTCGTCCTGCATCGCCGCTTCGAAGGTCTTGCCGGTTACCACCTCGACCACGCGGCCCGCCAGGTAAAAGCCGCTGTTGCAGTACGACCAACCGGCGTCCGGCGGCGTAATCTGGGGCAGGTCGCACATCTTCTCCACGACCTTCGCCAGGGCATCATCCCCCAGCCCCTCGTCGGGAAAGTGGTCGCCCAGGAGTCCGCTGGTATGTGTCAGCACGTGGCGTAGGGTCAGGCGGCCGGGGAGGGTCGCATCGACGAGCGCCAGGTCCGGCAGGTAGGTGTTCAGGGGAGCGTCCAGCGTTACCTTGCCCGCCTCGACCAGGCGCATGACCAGCGTCGCCACGAAGACCTTCGAGATCGACCCGATCTGGAAGAGGGTGCCGGGCGCGACCGGTGCGCCGGTCGACACGTTGGCCACCCCAAAGCCGTAGACCGACACCTCGCCGTCGCGCAGCACGCCGACCGTCATTCCCGGCACGGCCCACCGCGCCATCTCGGCGCGGATCACCCCGGGCAGGTCGGCGATCTCGCTGCCATCGTACGTGCTGGTTCCGTTCCCGCTCACAAACTCGCTCCTTGTGGGTGTCGGATCGTTCGCATCGCCTCGCGCCTGGTATGGCGGGCGACGCACATGGGCCAGCCGGCATCAGCGCGGCCGATATGGTGCGGCCAGATCGGATCCGACGCAATGGCGCGGCCTGTCGGATCGTGCACCAATCGCCGGAATACATCGTTGATGCCACTCAAGGCAAAGGAGCAGGAGTGCCGCTCAGTAGTCCGTCACGATCCCGATACCACTAGCCGTAGGGGAGGTCCGGCCCTCCCATGGAGGAGAGCCCGACGGAGGAGGGCATACCCGTTTGGCGCGGCCCCGGTATCGTCCTGCGGACGATGGGAGGGCACAGGACCCTCCCCTACGACAACGATGATGGGTGACGGGACCACGACGGGGGCGTGCGACCAATTGATTGAGGAGACGAAGTGACCATCAATCCAGTCGGCAGGGTGCCGCGAAAAACCATCCGCCTCCCGGCGGCGGCGTACCGTGACCCGGGCAGCGCGTGGCTCGTCACGATCGGGTGCGCGTCCCGGAGGCAGGTCTTCGCAGACGCGGCAATCGCCCGCGCGGTTTCGGCTTTGCTTGGAGGGCGCGCGTGCACCCTCGACGCCGGGCTCCACCTGTGATGTGTCATGCCCGACCACGCCCACCTCATCGTCGAGGTGCGAGCGGGCGGCGCCGGGTTGGTCGAGTTTCTCCAGGACATCAAGGGGCGTTCGACGCGCATCTGGTGGGCGCACGGCGGGGCCGGACCACTCTGGCAGCGCAGCTTTCACGACCGAGGATTGCGAGGGGCGAAGGAGTTCGAGGCCGCCGTGCGCTACGTCCTCTCGAACCCAATCGAATCCGGCTTGATCGCCGACTGGCGAGAGTACCCCTGGCTCGGCGGTTCTCTCCTCGCCGATGACGTACCCCCATCTCCATCATCGCCGTCGCCGCCATCATCGTAGGGGAGGGTCCCGTGCCCTCCCACGGCTCCCACGGCCGCCAGGCCGTAATCGGTATGCCCTCCTGCGTCGGGCATCGGGAGGGCACAAGACCCTCCCCTACGGCAAGAGGCGACGGCAGGCGGCAGGCGGCATCCCGCTGAAACCCGAAAAATCTGCGAGAATGCCGCCCCAATTCAAGCCAGTCATGTCTGCGGGACCAATCCGCACAGCCACAAGGAGGAGACCCTGTGGAAAGCTCCGCGCCCCGTCCAGCGCGCCGCCGGTCCGGTCTGCTATTCCTCTGGCCTCTGCTGGCCGTCGGGGCGTTGGTGGCGGCGGTCGTCGTCTGGCGGGTGCCAAGCGCCGACGCCGACACCTCCGTTGCCCAGTCCGGGCAGGTCGGCACCAACTTCCTCTTCGACGAGCCCGCCAACCCCGGCGCCCGCTGCCTCTACGTTCCCGGCACCGGCGCGTTTTCGATCACGGTCGACGGGCCATACGTGCTCGGCCTGGATCGCACCCCCGGCACCGAACAGACCGAGGTCTCCTGGCGGGCCATCGCCGTCCGCAACGGCCTCCAGGTCCAGACTAGCGCCCCGATCCTTGGCACGGCTTTCGAAGGGCAATCTGCCCCGTTCACCACCCCGATCGAGCTGACCCTCTTAGACTCCTCCGGGACCTACACCGCCCAGATTGAGATCACCTGGTTCGAGTCCACCGCCTCCGGCCCGCCGGTCGTGCTCGGTACCTCCCTGCGCCGGGTCGATGTCTACGCCCAGAACCTGGAAGGCACCGGTGGCCCGGATACGATCGTCAACGCATGCCAGGTTGTCTCGGACCCCACCCCGGAGCCAACCGCGACCACGCCGCCCCTGCCCACCTCGACCCTCGTCCCCACGGCCACCATCCCGCCCGCGCCGACCGCCACCATACCCCCGACCGCCACCGCCACGACCGCGCCAGGAGCGCCAACGAACACCCCGCCCCCAACCGCGACGGCCACTCCCCCGGCCGGTCCATCGGGACCGCCTCGGCTGGCGATGAGCGCGACCCGGGGCACGGTCAACGCGAAAATCCGCCTGGAGATCGCCGGCTTCCCGGCAAACACGTACACCGAGGTCACCTTCGCCGGTGCGACGGTTGCCGCGATCACCACGTCCGCCGGCGGCACCGCCTCGGTCAGGATGACCGTGCCCGCCAAACCGACGGGCCAATATCAGGTGCGCGCCGCCACCGCGGCCGTCAACGCCGCCGCTACCTACGAGATCGTCCCCAGGGTCAAGGTCATCCCCGCCAGCGCCGGCCCCGGCGATCAGGTTGAGATCTCCCTGCGCGGCTTCGCCAAGAACGAGCGCGTCCGCATCCGCTGGCTGGTCGACGGCCGCTGGGTCGAACTCGTCGTCGTCGAACGCACGTCGAACACCGGCAGCGCCAACGTCATGGTTCCAGTCCCGGCCAGCGCCGCCCCCGGCCCCGCCAAAGTCCGCGGCGACGGCACCATCGCCCGGGCCCAGACGAACGCCTTCGTGGTCACCGACTAGCGAACGATCCGGGAACCACGGGCCGAGGGACTACGTCCCAGCCTGTGGTCCTGTTCTTCCTATGATGAAGAGCATGGTCTGCCGCGGCGCTCAGGGGGAGGGCGGACCAATCGCGCCGATCACGATGTCCATGAGGTGGTCAAGGTCGAACGGCTTGGGCAGGAACCCCGCGATTTCGTTCTCCAGCCCGCCCGGCCCCTGTGCGGCGCTCATCATCACCACCGGAATCCCCCGCAGGTGGGGACGGGCCTGCATCGCCCGAAACGCGCCGGGGCCGTCCACGTCCGGCATCATCATGTCGAGGATGACCAGGTCCGGGCGGTCCGATTCGAGGATCTCCAGCATGCTCCGCCCGTTCCAGGCCAGGGCGACGCCAAAACCGTGGTCGCGGAACACGTCCGCCATGACCTCCCGGATCGCCGGCTCGTCGTCCACCACCAGGACCGTTTTCACGCGTCGGCCCCATCATCGGCCGACCCGTCAGGCGCGGCGCGCCCAGCCAGAAGGCCCGATACCGCCCGGAAGGGCTGCGAGATAACGATTCCGCCCTCCGTGATCTCCAATTCCCTGATCGCCGGGTCCGAGGCGGCTTGCCGTACCTTCAGGACGGAAACCAGTCGCCGCAGGTGACCATCGATCTCCACATGCCGGAGGAGGATCCCGTTGTCCATCGTGGCCGACGCGGCCGGAATCGGGACCGTCAGGTTGTCGTCGGTGAAGGCGTCGATCTCGTTCGCGATCACCGTCGTCGCTGCCCGGGCGCGCAGCTCGTTAACCAGGGCCGCCAGGAAGGTGGACATCCGGTCCGGCGCGACCATCACCCGCTGCACGTCGGTCAGCGCGTCGATAAAGATCCGGCGCGGCCGCTGCTCCTCCACCGCGGCCAGCACCTGCCAGGCCCACGAGTCGGCGGAAAGCTCAAGCGGTGGTGTCCACAGCACCCGTACGCTGCCGTTATCGATGAACTGTCGCAGGTCCCGCCCGATCCCCTCCGCCGTCGACACCAACTCCTCTGCCGTCTCGTGGAAACCGACGAACAGCCCGCGTTCCCCCTCGGTCGCCCCCTCGTAGAGGAAGCTCAGCCCCAGGATCGTCTTGCCCGCCCCGGGCGTACCTATCACCGCCGTGCTCGAGTGCGGCAGGATTCCTCCGCCCAGCATCATGTCGAGTTCGGGAACCCCTGTTCCCAACCCGTGCGTGGCCCTGCGGGTCACGCGGGTGCGCCCGACCAGGGATTCCAGGCGAGGGAAGAGCGTGACGCCGTTGTCGGCGATCTCAAACTCGTGCTTGCCACCCGCGTGGCGGATGCCGCGCATCTTGATGATCTCCAGCGTGCGCACGTGGCGGGGACCGACAAGGTCGTTGGTGAGCAGAATCACCCCGTTGACATGGCCGCCTAGGAGGCGGAGTTGCTCGCCGGTGTGGCCGGTTAGGAGCACGGTGGTGCATCCCAGGAGCGAAAACTGGACCTCGAGCCGCTGCGCGAAGCGGCGCAGGTCGAAGGTAGACCGGGCAAAATCCTCGATTACCGAGGTGCCATCGACGACGAGTAACGTCGCCCGCAACTGCCGCACCTCCTGGCGCAGGAGATCAACGGTGCCGTCGAGACCGCCCTCCTCCAGTGGCGTCAGAACGCTGAGGTAGCGGATTCGGTTACCTACCAACGCGGGATCGAAGAACCGAAAGCCTCGCAGGTTCTCGATCAGGACATCGTGCGACTCGGCCAGCAGCGTAGCCACCACGACGTTGTTGCCTTGCGCGGCGTGGGCGAAGGCGAGTTGGTTGCCCAGGGTCGTCTTTCCCGTCCCCGGCGACCCGGCGATGAGGCAGGTGCGGCGGGCCGGGATCCCTCCACCGAGAACAGCGTCCAGACCGTCAACCCCGGTCGAGATCCGCTCCAGACTGGGCACCGCGCCGGACAGGTTCGATTCGCTCATTGTGCCCTTTCGACGGACGGGGATTAGCCCCAACGCGGACAAGTACCGGAATGTTGAAAGCAAATCACGTGCCCACGCTGCCATCTGTGGAATCTGGCAGGAGGCGCATCCTGATCCCATGTACTCCTTCGAGGTGTGTCGCCCTTCATGGAGCCCACCACCAGCCGTCCGGGACCGTCGTGGCGAGGAAAGAAAAGGGCCGTGGCCCGTGGGCGGACGCTACGACGGGCCGGAGACGAGGGTGAGTACGCCAAGGGGCCGAGCCTTCACGGGGCCGTAGACACCCCACCATCCCATGCCAGACAATGGAAGGGAAGAACCGAACTATTCGTCGCCGGCTCTCGTAAGACTGCCGGCGGTGCTGACACGGCGTTGCCCACGAAAGGACCTACCTCCATGGTCGCCACCGAACGCCAGGCTTCCAACGCTCCCGCCAGCATCCCCTCCTGGAACACCGCCGACCTGATCGAGCAGGACAAGGCGTTCATGCTCCATCCGGTCTCCAACCTGAAGCAGATGCGGGAGCAGGGCCCCCTGGTCATCGCCAGGGGCGAGGGCGCCTACATCTGGGACACCGATGGCAAGAAGTACCTCGACGGCTTCGCCGGGCTGTGGAATGTCAACGTCGGCCACGGCCGCCGCGAGCTGGCCGAAGCCGCCGCGGCCCAGATCAACGAGATCGCCTTCGTGCCTACCTTCTTCGGCCTCGCCTCACCCCCGACGATCGAACTGGCGACCAAGCTCGCCGGGCTCTTCCCGGCCCCGCTGCGCCACTTCAACTTCACCTCCGGCGGGGCCGAGTCGAACGAGACCGCCATCAAGTTCGCCCGCTACTACTGGTACCTCTCCGGCAAGCCCGAGAAGTACAAGATCATCTCCCGCAAGATGGGCTACCACGGCATCGCCATGGGCGCCCTCGCCGCGACCGGCATCCCCGCCTACCACGAAGGCTTCGGTCCGGCCACGCCCGGCTTCATCCACCTCACCGCCCCCTACGCGTACCGCAACGGCGCCGGCCTCTCCGAGGAGGAATTCGTCGCGAAGCTCGTCCAGGAACTCGAAGAGACGATCGCCCGTGAAGGCGGCGACACCATCGCCGCCATGATCGGCGAGCCCGTCCAGGGCGCCGGCGGCGTGGTCGTCCCGCCCGACACCTACTGGGCGGCCATCTCCCCGATCCTGAAGAAGCACAACATCCTGCTCATCTTCGACGAGGTGATTACCGGATTCGGCCGCACCGGCACCCTCTTCGGCATGCAGCAGTACGGCGTCACCCCGGATATCGCCTCGTTCGCCAAAGGCATCACCTCCGGCTACATCCCCCTCGGCGGCGTGGCGGTATCCGACGAGATCTTCGACGTCATGTCCGCCCCAGACAAACTCTTCATGCACGGCTTTACCTACTCCGGCCACCCGGTCGCCTGCGCCGTCGCCCTGCGCAACATCGACATCATCCAGACCGAAGGGCTCGCGGGGAACGCCGGCGCCCGCGGCGCCCAGCTCCTCGATGAGCTCGGCCCCCTCGCCGACCACCCCCACGTCGGCAACCTGCGCGGCAAGGGCCTCATGACCCTGGTCGAGATCGTCGCCGACAGGGGTACCAAGGAGAAATATGACCCGGCCCTGAACATGGGCGGCAAGCTGCAAGCGGCCACCCGCGCCCGCGGCCTGATCGTGCGCTGCTCCAACGACGGCATCGCCATCGCCCCGCCCCTGATCATCACCCCGGAGGACACCACCTTCATCGCCACCACCATCCGCGAGGCCATCGACGAGGTGTTGGGCTAACGGAGGATTTCCATGGCACAACGACGAGACCGGACCGCGCTGCTCGACACCGGTGCCGCAACCAAACCAGATCCGGGCCTAGGCGAGCGGTACCACTACAGAGACCGGGAGCGAGTCCTGGATTACCTGGCCAGACATCCCCACCTTGTCGGCATCCTCCGCGAGGCCGACCCTGAGATCGCGAAACGCTTTGGCGAAGGGACGAAGGTCACCCTGGCCGTCGAAGACGATGTCGACCAAATCGGCGTGGAGACGTTGTGGGGCTTCATCCGCACAAAGCTCTCAGCGCGCGACGCGCTCGATCTTCTGCATCGCCTCGACCGTGAGTGGTGGATCGCCCGGAGCGCCGACGTGGCCGAGGAACTCGCGTTAGATGTCCGGTTCGAATAGTGGAGGAGTTTGAGGGACGAGATTTTCTCGCCACCGCAATCTTCCTGGCGACGCGGACCGACGACGAAGGGTCACAGCGATCTTCCATCAGCCGGGCGTACTACGCGTGCTTCCATCGCGCCCGCGACTATGCCCGGAAGCATTCGGCGGTTATTCGCCAAGATGGTTCGGCCCATAGCGCTGTCCGACGGTACCTTCAATTCAGCAGCCCGAACCTCGCGAGGGATCTCCAACGCCTTCACACCCTCAGGAAGAACGCCGACTACGACTTTCCGTTCCCTGATGGCGATCCGACGGAAGAAGCGCAGTCGGCGATAGCCCGCGCATCGCAGCTCATCGCCGCGATCGACGCGCTGGAGAACGAAGTCGCTTCGGACGTGCAGGAGAAATAACGCCATGCCCTTCGTTCCGATGGACGTCTTCGCCGACCGCTCCGAGCGCATCCGCGCCCACTTGGGGGAGCGCGATCTCAGGGCGCTGGTGGTCACCACGCCGGACATGTTCTTTATGGTCTCCGGTTTCCAGTTGGACGTGGCGCCGTGGGAGCGGCCGGTAGCCGCGGTCATCCCCCGGGAGGGCGATCCCTTCCTGGTGATGAACGAGCTGTCCACCCACCACCTGCTCATGGCGACCGAGCGCGGCAGCCTCTACATCCGCGACTACGTCATCTACACCGAGCACCCCCGCGGGCAGAACCGGACCTACTCCCGCGGCCAGTGGGGCGAACTCCTCGCATTGCAGCTGAAAGAACGGGGCATCACCTCCGGCTCCCTCGGTGTCGAAGGGAGCGGCCCCGGCGCCCTGAAGACGGTCGCGCCGGCCTTCACCTTCGTCGACGTGACGCCCTTCCTGATCGAGATGCGCGAAGTTAAATACCCGGCGGAACTGGAGATCATGCGGGAGTGCGCCGCCCTGACCGACTACGGCCAGGATCACTACGTGGAGCTCCTGCGCCCCGGCAAGAACGTGGCAGCATTCGACCACGAGATCGCCGCCCTCATCATCGAGGAGGGAGCGCGCCGCTTCCCAGAGGACCGGCTCGAGGTGCGGATGATGGGCCAGAGCGGCCCGGCATCGGCCTCGCCGCACGGGACCGGCGCGAACGTCGGCGCGACCTTCGAGCGCGGCCACGGTGTCGTCAACATCATCATCTGCCGCCTCAGCGGCCTGGTCGTCGAGAACGAGCGCACCCTCTTCGTCGGCCCCCCGAACGACCAGCAACGGACCGCCTTCGCCGTCGCCACCGAGGCCAACGAGGCCGCCGCCGCCCAGATGGTCGCCGGCAACCCCGTCTCCTCCGCCGACGCCGCTGCCCAGACGATCATCGAGCGGGCCGGGTTCGGGATGAACATCCACCACCGCACCGGCCACGGTATGGGTATCGCCGGCCACGAGTTCCCGGACGACATGCCGGTCCTCCACCGCCCCTTCAAGGAGCGCGAGGTCTTCTCGGCCGAGCCCGGCATCTACATCTACGGCCTCGGCGGCTTCCGCCACGACGACTCCGTCGTCGTCGGCGCCGACAAACCGGAAGTCCTGACCAAACGCTCGAAGCGGATCGAAGACCAGATCGTCCTGGTGTAGCAGCGCCCCAGTCCGCGCCCGCCAAGAACCCGTTGAAAACGGGGACCGCCCCGTGGTGCGAGCCAGGGGGCGGGCCAGGGACAGATAAGCTGGGGGCGGACGGGACGCGACATCGGCGCCGCAGGTGTGCGTTAGGGGAGATTGGCGGGCGCCCCACACCCGAAACTGTCGACGGCAGCCTCCCGGCAGCGGCCGGTCGATGACCGGCACGAGCTGGATTGCACCTCGTAGCCGGTGACCCGCCCGCCCGCGTCGAGCTGGATCCGGCAGCAGTCCTGCAGCATGGCCTTGATCGCCTGCCGCCCGCGCTGCACCCGGGACTTCGCCCCCGAGACCGAGAGACCGAGGCGCCCAGCCACCTCACGCTGGGTGATCCCCTCCAGGTCGGCGAGGACGACCGCTTCGCGGTAGATCTCGGGGAGCCGCTCGATGATCGGGCGCAAGCAGGTGGCCAACTCGCGGTTGGCTTGCACCGCGTCGCGTTCGGCCTCCGCCGCCTGGGCCGCGTCGTCGCGCCCGTCGACCTCCGGCTCGACGCCGGCGCTGGCGACGACCTCGCGCCGGCGCTGGGGTGCGCGGTAGTGATCGGCGATCGCGTTGCGGGTGACCTGGAAGAGCCAGGCGCCGAGGCGGTCGGCCTGCTGCACCGAGGCGCGGCGCTGGTGGATGCGCAGGAAGACCTCCTGGAGGATGTCGTCGGCATCCGCCGCGTTGTCCACCCGCCGGGAGATGAAGCCCCGCAGTTGGTGGCCGAACTCCGCCCAGATCTGCTGCATCGGTTGCGCGTCGCTCATCGCCGTCCACTCCGCCATCGCGGCACCGCCCCGGGTTTAGCGGCAGCCGCAGCCACCCGTGTGGGCATCCCCGCAGCAGGACGCTTTCGCCGCCGGTGCGCAGCACGTCGCCTGATCGATCGGTGAGCAACAGCTCGCGTCCGCGATAGGCTTCTGATTATCCCGCATGTCCCCGCTTGAGGCCGCCGCCCGCGGCGCGGAATCGCCGCCGAGGAAGAGGGCGATGTTCCCGGCCGGCCGTTCACTCTTGCTCATGGTCATCTGGTCGCTCCTTTGGTGTCTGTTACCCGCGCTGCGGGCTGTCCGCATGGGCCATTCGCCCATCCACATAAGGAGACGGGCCAGACGACAAAAGGACGCAACCGCGAGGCCCGGTATACTCGACCACGCTCGTTGCCCCGGATCGGTCGCCCCAGTCCAGGCATCGGTGCCATCACGAGGACACACCCATCAGGAGCCTGCGCGTGCCGCCGGGGAGCCGTTCCGCACCGCCGTCCCGCCGCTACTATGGCTGGACCATCGCCGGAACGCTGGCCCTGACCGAGACGGTCTCCTGGGGCATCCTGTTCTACGCCTTTTCCGTCTTCATCACCCCGATGCAGGAGGATCTGGGCTGGTCGCAGGCCAGCCTGACCGGCGCCTACTCGGTCGCGCTGCTCCTCTCCGGTCTGGCCGCGCCCCTGGTCGGCCGCTGGCTGGATCGGCACGGTCCGCGCGCGCTGATGACCGCCGGGTCGGTGTTGGGCTCGGTGCTCGTCCTCGCCTGGGCCGGGGTGGAGACGGCCTGGGTCTTCTACCTGATCTGGGCGGGCATCGGCCTGGCGATGAGCGCCACCCTGTACGAGCCCGCCTTCGCCACCCTCGCCACCTGGTTCGAGCGGGGTCGCCCCCGGGCGATGCTGGTCGTCACTATTGCCGCCGGATTCGCCAGCACCATCTTCTTGCCCCTCTCCGGCTGGTTGGTCGAGGCGCTGGGTTGGCGGCAAGCCCTGGTCGCCCTCGCGGCCATATTGGCGACCCTGACCATCCTGCCCCACGCGGTCTTCCTCCGCCGCCGCCCGGAGGACCTCGGCCTACGGCCCGATGGCGCCCGCCTATCCGCCCTTTCCGGTATCGACGTCGCCGACGACCTCTCGGGCTCACACCAGCATTCGGCCACGCGGATCGCCGTTCCCGGCGTGCCCCTCGCCGTCGCTGTTCGCGATTCCGCCTTCCGCTGGCTGACCGTCGCCTTCTTCCTGGAAACCTTCGCCTCGGTCGCGATCGGGGTGCAGCTCATCCCGTACCTGACCGATCGTGGGGATGGCGCCGCGTTCGCCGCCGCCGCCGCCGGCCTGATCGGCGCCTTCCAGGTGGTGGCCCGCGTCCTGGCGACCGTGTTGAGTTCCCGCGTTTCGCAGGTAGCGCTGACGGGGGTGGTCTTCGCTGGCCAGGCCCTGGCGGTGGCGATCCTCCTCACCTCGGAGGGCAAGGCCGGGATTCTGGTGGCAGTCGTCCTGCTCGGCGCCGGGAGGGGCGTCGTCACGCTTATGCGGCCCGCCTTGATCGCCGACTTTTACGGCCGGGCCCACTTCGGCGCCATCTCCGGCATGCTGGCCTTCTTCCTCACCGGCGCCCGCGCCCTTGCTCCTGTCGGTTCCGGCATCGCCTACGGCCTGGCGGGCGGCTACCGCCCGGTCTTCGCGGGCCTTGCCTGCGTCAGCCTCCTCGCCGCGCTCTCGATGGTCGCCGTCGGCCGCGTCCGCCGCGAGGCGTAGGACGCGGGAGACGGCGTTCGGCGTCCGGCGTTCGGCGTCCGGAAGACGACCTGTCGGGGGCACGGCATTCGTCCTCCGTAATCGGCCCCGGCCGATTGGCGGTGGGGCGGGGTGCAACGGTCTCGGGACGCGGCACGGCTGGGTCCCCGTCTGCATCGTCTGTTTGTGTCGCGCTGACCGGCGCCTCCCGTCATTCCGTGACGTAAACGGCGTTGGTTTGGGCGCGGGCGATCGGGCCGTCGCCGCGGACGGACGTGCGGCCGGGGTCCGCCCCAGCGGGGACCGTCACCGAAACGTTGGCCGAGCCGGTGTTGGAAGTCCGAGGTACGAAGCCAACCTGGACCCAGCGGCCGTCCACCAGCCACCGGATGCGGACGGCCTCGTTCCGGCCGAAGCCGCGTAGGGAGATCTCGACCTCATCGCCCGGCCCGACGGTCCCAGGAATGACCTTGACCCGGGGCGCGACCGTGTAGGTCGCGGAGGCGCGTTCCGTTCGGGATGCCGCCCAGAGCGGGTAGGTGCCGGCCGGCTTGGCCGGGACGCGGATCGTCGCGCTGCCGGTGCCGGCCGCCGTGGTGGTCAGCGCGGCAACCGTCGCCCCAGAGAACGTCACCTCGACGTAGGCGTTCGCGGGGAAGCCCGCCAGGTTGACGCGCAGGTTCGAGTTGACGATACCGCGCGACGCGCTGGTCGTGAGCGTCGCCGGTCCATTCGGCGGCATCGAAGGCACCGGCGTCGCGGTGGGTGTGGCCGTCGGGCTCGGGGTACCGGTTGGGTTCGGGATCGGGGTGACCGTCGGTCCTGGCGTCAGAGTCGCCGTTGGCTGGGGCGTATTCGTAGGTGTGGGCTCAGGCGTCCTGGTAGCCGTGGCGGTCGCCGTTGGTGTGGGCGTCTCCGTTGCGGTCGACGTCGGCGCCGGGGTATCCGGTGTGGTGCTGGTGGGTTCCGGTGTTTCCGTCGCTGTTGGTGCTGGTGTGTTGGTCGCCGTTGGTTCGGGCGTGCTCGTAGCGGTCGGCGGGATGGGCGTGGTGGTTGGCGCGGGGGTGTTGGTGGGAACCGGTGTCGGCTCTGCGGCCACCCGGCACCCATCTTCGACGGTCCGCGGCCCGGTGCCGTCGTTCAGGTTCTGGCTGTAGAAATCGACCTGGCGGAGCGATGAGCCCAGGACGGTCTCCTGGGGCATCTCGGGGAAGTCGAGCCACTGGATCTCAACCTGGATGCCAAGCAAGCCGGAAATAATGGGCGATTCGATCACGATCGGCTGGAACGTCGCACTGCCGATCTCACCGGCCGTCCCATACTGACGCTCGCTCTCGTCGATCACCACGCCATCCTGCAGCAGGACGGCATTCCATCTGACCGCGGTCGCCTCCACAAACTCCGGATCGCGATCGAGGCCAACGACGTACGGCGCGGCGACCGTAAACGCGACCGACTCCGTCTCGGGGTCGAAGACGCACTTCGCGCCCGGCTGGCCAGGTTCATCGAAGAGAAAATGGTTCCCTGTGTCCCCCGTCGTCCCCAGCGCCGTGTCGGCACCCGCCCGCGGCACCCACCCCCACCAGGCCACGAGCCCGACAAGCAGCGCCGCGATGGCGGCAAGCGTCCACACACTCTGCGCCAAACCGCGGCGCACAGGATCATCCATCGGCGGAACCTCCGGCAGGCAGGACCGTCATTCCTCGGAATGGCCAAATGACCCAGGACTATTGGTGTGTTTTGCGACCCACGCGATTATCGCATCACCGATCTATTCCGGCACAACCATCTCGAATCAGACAAACCACCTGAGACACATCTCCACAACCTTTATGGAGGCGCTGACACGTTGACTCCGATCCCGCGATTCTCGATACTCGAATCGAGCGTTCGGCAGTACGTGCCGTCCTCGAAATCAAGGACACGTCATGGCAACGGTGTACCCCACGGTTTTGCGCCTGTCGTCGTAGGGGAGGGTCCCGTGCCCTCCCATGCCCGAAGGGCATAACGAGACGCGGCGGCTGGCAACGCGGCTATCGTCCTGCGGACGATGGGAGGGCACGGGACCCTCCCCTACGACGACGACGGGCGGTACCGCCGTCGCCACCATGCAAAACGATGGGGCACACCCTCATGGCAACGGCACCACCAACCATTGTTAAAATCCCGCTCCCGATCGATGTGCTTCGAGAGATCGACGAAGGGGCAAAGGCCGGGCGGCAAAGCCGAGAAGAGTTCCTGAGCAATCTGGCCAATAATCAGTACGCAAGCGAACGGCGTTGGCAGCGGATCCAGGCCGTGGTCTCCAGCCGCGTCGAGGAACTCGGTCTGACCGAAGACGACATCGAGGGGCTAGGTCGTGTCTTCAATGGCCGGATCGCCGGCGGAGACGGCCCGTGCTCAGCCCCGGGTTCCCGCCGCCGGGATACCAAAATTGCAAATAGGGCCTAATGGATGCGCCCGACAAATGCCCGTCCGACGGACAGTCATCGATTGGACACGTCGCCGATACCCCGGTCCTCACCTCCGCTGACGTCCTAGCACCCTTTCCTTCGCTTTCCTTTCCGCATTCATAGCCGATTTGGATAACCGAAAGGGACCATCCGTTGCCTCTGATTGCTTCGGCGTGTGGCCCGCAATCGCTGCACATCCGATAAGCTACACAGAGGAACGCGTTTGTGATGCGCCTATCGGCCCCTGCCAGGTGAGCGACCGGCGATCCCGGTCGGCCGGAGGCGATCGATCGGAGTCCAAATGCCACGCGACGTGTCCGCCCCCATGAGCAATGCCGTGCAGCGGTCTGCCGACTGGCCGCTACGAGCCAACCGCTGGGTGCAACTGACCTTTGCCGAGGACGACCCCGCCCACTTCGACCTTGAGTTCTGGACCACCCTGATGCGGGAGAGCCGCGCAACGGCGACCTGCATCAGCGCCGGTGGCTACATCGCCTACTACCCCACCCAGATCCCCTTCCACTACCGCAGCCGCTTCCTCAGCGACACCGACCCCTTCGGCTCCGTCGTCGAGCGGGCCCGGTCGCTCGGGATGCACGTCATGGCCCGCGTCGATCCCCACGCGATCCACGCCGATGCCGCCGCGGCCCACCCGGAATGGCTCGCCCAGGACCCGGACGGCAACCCCATCGAGCACTGGTCCTACCCCGGCATCTGGCTCACCTGCCCCTTCTCCCCCTACCACCGCGAGTTCATCACCGAGGTTGCCCGCGAGCTGGTCCGCACCTACGACATCGACGCCATCTTCGCCAACCGCTGGGAGGGCCACGGCGGCATCTCCTACAGCGAGCACGCCCGCCGCGGTTTTCGGGACGCCACCGGCTTCGACCTCCCCGCCCGCCAGGACGACCCCGACGATCCCGCCTGGCAGGCCTTCGTCCCCTGGCGACGGCAGAAGTTGAGCGAGCTGGTCGCGATCTGGGACGACGCCGTCCGCGCGATCCGCCCCCACGCCCGCTTCATCCCCAACGTCGGCAGCCTCGCCGTCCGCGACATGGACCGCGCCCTGATCGAAAAGCACTACCCGATCTTCTTCATCGACAAGCAGGGCCGCTCCGGCTTCGAGGCCCCCTGGTCGGCCGGCCGGGCCGGCAAGCGGAACCGCGGCCTCTTCCGCGACCGCCCCGTCGGCCTCATCACCTCGGTCGGGCCGGAGCACCACCAGCACCGCTGGAAGGACGCCGTTTCGCCCCCGGAAGAGACCAGGACCTGGATCGTCGACGGCTTCGCCCAGGGCGCCTTCCCCTGGTTCACCAAGTTCAACGCCACCATCTCCGACGACCGCTGGGTCGCCCCGGTCGTCGAAGCATTCAACCTCCACGCCCGCCTCGAACCGGATCTGGCCGGAATGCCGATCGTGGCGGAGGTGGTCCTGCTCGACCCGACCCAGACCGACCGCTTTATCTCCCCGGCCGCCCGGCGCACCCAGTTCTCGCACGAGGACGGCTTCTACCAGGCGCTGGTGGAGGATCGAATCCCGTTCGAGTACGTCGCCGATCAGGTCCTCAGCGCCGAGGAACTGGCTCCCTTCAAGGTCCTCGTCCTCGCCAACGCCGAGCGCCTCAGCGATGCCCAGTGTGCGGTCATCCGGGCGTGGTCGGAGTCGGGTGGCAGCGTGGTGGCCGCCTACCAGTCGTCCCTGCTCGACGAGGACGGCCGGGCGCGAGACAACTTCGGCCTGGCCGACATCTTCGGAGCCGATCTCGTCGCGCCGAGCCGCGGCCCGGTGAAGAACAACTACGCGGCCCTGATGGGCACCCATTCCCTCCACACGGGGATGGACGGGGCGAAGCGGATCATCGGCGGCACCCACCTGATGGGGATCGCCGCGCGGGAGGGCGTCGACGTGCCCTTCCGGTTCATCCCGGATTTTCCGGACCTGCCGATGGAGGAGGTTTACCCACGCGAGGGGCCGGAGATGGCGGCAGTCACCGCCCGGGAGCTGCCCGGCGGCGGCCGCGCCGTCTACATCGGGTGGGACATCGGCTCCCTTTTCTGGGAGGCGCTCCAGGCCGACCACGGCCGTCTCATCGCCAACGCCGTCCGCTGGGCCCTGCACGACCGCCCCCGGGTCAGAGTCGAAGGCCCTGGCCTCCTCGACCTCGCCTTCCGCGAGAACGACACGTCGCTCGCCCTGGCCATGGTCAACCTCACCAACCCGATGGCAATGCGCGGCGCAATCCGCGAGACCATCCCGCTCGGGCGCCAGCGCGTTGAGATCCGGCCGCCGAACGGGGTAACAATCGCCAGGGGCCGGTTGCTCGTCGCTGGCCAAGAGATCGCAGTCGATCTCCGCGGTGGGGTCGCCACCGCCGAGATACCGGCGATCCAACTACTCGAGGTGCTGCACCTGGCCTGGGCCTGAACGGTGCGACCGCCCGAACCGTGCGTGCATCCATGCACCTCGGCCGTGGGCGCGCATGGCATGCGCCCGGTCGCCGAACACGAACGTTCGCGGTTGGAATCACGGTCGTTGGGATGAGGAAAAGATGACCACACACGCGACAGTACCGGACAGCGCCGCGACCTCCAACCTCTGGTGGAAAAAGCCGTTCCGGATGTTCCAGACCAACCTGCGCGAGATCGACGCCGGCCTCGACGTCGAGCGCGTCGCCGACGACATCGTCGCCTACGGCGCCAACGCCTGGCTGATCAGCGTCGGCGGCATCCTGTCGAACTACCCGACAAAGCTGGATTTCCAGACCGCCAATCCGAACCTCGCGGCACGGGAATCCGGAGACCTGATCGGCGACGCGGCTATAGCCGCCGCCGCCCGCGGCGTCCACCTCATGGCCCGCATGGACTTCTCCAAGATCGACCACCGCCGCGCCGAGGCCCACCCCGAGTGGTGCTTCGTCGACCCCCAGGGCCAGCCCCAGGTCTACAACGGCCTCACCAGCGTCTGCCCCAGCGGCGACTACTACCAGCACCTCCTCTTCGATGTCGTCGACGAAGTCCTCGATCGTTACCCGATCGACGGCTTCTTCTTCAACTGGATGTCCTACAACGAGGTCGACTACTCGAAGCAGTACCGCGGCGTCTGCCAGTGCCTCGCCTGCCGCCGGGCCTTCGCCGCGTTCGCCCCGGGCACCGCCCTCCCGACCGGGCCCTCCTCCCCTGGCTACCAGACCTGGAAGCGGTTCGCCGCCGCCACCCTGGACGATCTCACCGCCCGGGTCCGGGCCCACGTCGCCGCCCGCCGCCCGGAGGCCGCCCTCATCCTCGGCGACCGAGCCGACATCGTCTTCCACGAGGCCAACAACGCCGTCGGCCGCCCCCTCTGGCACCACCGCACGAGCGAGCACGTCAGCGCCGCCAAGGCGTTCCGCCCCGACGTCCCCGTCCTCGTCAACTCGGTCGGCTTCGTCGACATGCCCTACCGCCTGGCCGGCGAGGAACCCCACCACTTCGCCCAGTACCTCCTCCAGGCGATTTCGCGCGGCGCCATCCCCTCCACCTACATCATGGGCACCCCGGAAGTCATCGACTACGAGTGCCTCGACATCGGCGGCGAGATCACCCGCTTCCACCGCGACAACGCCTCGGTCTACGAAGATCTCGTCTCCGAGGCCCCCGTCGCGCTGGTGCGCCCCGATCCCCTCCGCCGCTCACCCGAGGCGCAAGCCGCCGCCACGGCCGAATTCCAGGGCCTCTACCTCGCCCTCCTGGAGCGGCGCATCTCCTTCGACATCCTCCCGGAGGACAAGATCGTCCGCCGGGCCACCGGCACCCACGGCCTCGCCCAATACAAGGCCGTCGTCCTGCCCGATCTCGGCACCCTCGACCCGGACGTCGCCGAAACGCTCGATCGGTTCGTCGAGAGCGGCGGCGCGCTCGTCGCCACCGGATCGTCCGGGATGGACGGCGACCGCGTCCAACTCGCCACCATGCCGATCGCCCGGCGACTGGCCAGCCGCGACGGCGTCGAGGCGGTCCGCTCCCTCCACCTCCGAGCCGGCACCCCCGATCGCGTCCTGCCAGTCCCGGTCATCGGCGCCTTCCACAGCGTCGAGCCGGCCCCCGGCGCCTCAACCGAACTCCTCGTCCTCTCCCGGGCCCCCTACGGCCCCCCGGAGAAGTGCCACGGGCACATCCCCCTCGGCCAGCCCGGCCTGATCCTCGCCGAATCCGGCGAAGGACCCGCCGCGGTGCTCCCCTGGACAGTCGGTCAGAGCTACCGCGAGGTCGGCCTCAGCGCCCACCGCGATCTCTTCGTCGACGCCCTGCTCAGGGTGGCACCCAACGTGCAGGTGGTCAGCGGGATCGGCGGCGGGCCGGCCCTGCCAGAACAGGTCGAGGTCGTCGTCGGGCGCTCCGCCGGCGGGCGGGTGATCCACCTGCTCAACCGCAGCGGCGATGCGGACCAACGCTTCCGGGCACCTATCCCGATCCCACCGGCAACCATCGCGGTCGGAGTCGGGGCCGGCCGCGTCCGAGCCCTCCGCGCCGGCATCGATCTGGCGCTCGAAACGGTCGACGGGCAGCCCTTCGTGCGCCTCCCCGAGATCGGGCTTTTCGAGGTCCTGGTGATCGAGGAGTCCTAGTCCAGCGGTGGTCGCGATGGTGCTTTCGGGCAGTATGGTGACGTTGACACACCGTTTGCCCTATGCAACACTCTCGGCGCGTCGAATCGGGGCATTAGCAGCACAGACCGCTCACCCTCTGGGAAGCCACGGGCGGTCGCTAGAGACGAGGGGAGACGTGGGATGAGCAAGCTGAATCGTCGAGGATTCGCGAAGCTGACAGCTGCCGGGGTGGTCGGAGCAACGTCGCTCGCACGCGGTCACGGGCATCTCTCCGCCCAAGACCAGATCACGATCCGCTACGGCTGGTGGGGCGGCGCCGAGCGGCAGGCGAACTACATCCGCGCCCTGGAAACCTTCGAGGCGGCCAACCCCGACATTGATGTCGAGCCGGAACCAGCCGAGTACGATGCCTTCCAGGAGCGGATGACCACCCAGATCGCCGGCGAGAACGTCCCCGACATCTTCTGGATCGCCTCACCCCAGGTCCTCACCTACGACAACAACGGCATCTACCGCCCGCTCGACGACGTCCCTTCCCTCGACCTCAGTGACTATCCCCCGGAGATGCTCGAGTCGTTCAAGCTGAACGGCGTGCTCAACACGATGCCCTTCGGCATCTTCGCCCCGGTCGTCCGCTACAACGAGACCTTCGCGATGGAGGACGGCGTCGAGGTGCCCGCCGCCGACACCGGCCCGTGGACCTGGGACAGCCTTGCCCAACTCCTGATCGACTACTCCGGTAACAACGCCGCCGGGCGCAAGGGCACCCCCTACAACGCCCACGCCGACCTCCCCTTCGAAGCCTGGCTCCGCCAACACGGCGAGCAGCTCTGGACCGAAGACGGCAACCCCGGCTTCACCCAGGACACCGTCGCCGCGTGGTTCGACTGGTGGGAGAACCTGCGCAAGGCCGGCGCCGCCCTCTCGCTCAGCGAGCAGGAAGGCCCCTCACCCGACTGGCAGCTCGTTGGCGACAAGGTCCTCGCCAACATGGGCAACTCCAACCATATCGTCGACGACTCGAAGGTCTTCCCCGACTACACCTTCAAGCAGCGGCCGATGCCGATCATCGAAGGGGCCGAGGACGGGCACAAGTTCCTCTACACGCCCCGGATGGCGATGTACGCCAGGATCGACGAAGAGAAGGTCGAAGCTGCCGGCCGCCTGATGAACTACAACACCAATAACGTCGAGTTCGTCCAGATCACCGGCCTCTCCCTCGGCGCCCCCGTCAACCCCCGCGTCCTCCAGGAGGCTTATTCCTTCGCCACCCCGGCCGAGAGCGAGATGCTCGCCACCGTCGAGGCCGAGACGGCCGCTACCCGCCGCCCGCGGTTTGAGGCGCCGGCTGGCTCGAGCACCTGGCGGGACGTCATGGCCCTGGCGATTGAGCAGGTCGCCTTGGAGCAATCCAGCACCTCCGACGCCGCCGGGCAGATGATCGAGGAGATTACGGCGGAGATCGAACGGGCGCGATGAGCATGGGCTCGAACGCGGATAGCCAGCAGTTAGAGTCCCGGGCCGGGGCGGTCATCCCGACCGTTCCGGCCTCGTCGGCCCGGGCGCGCCGGTTCGGCCTGACCCGTGAAGACGGGGCGGCCCACCTCTTCATGACGCCGTGGCTGCTGGGCTTCGTCCTGATCACCGCCCTGCCGCTCTTCAGCTCCCTCTACCTGGCCTTCACCGACTACGACATCCTCAACCCGCCGAAGTTCATCGGTCTCGAGAACTTCGAGCGGATGATGGACGACGACCGGTTCTGGTCCGCCGCCGGGGTGACCCTGCGCTACGTGGTCGTCTCGGTGCCGCTGCAACTCGCCTTCGCCCTGCTCCTTGCGGTCACGCTGGACCGGGGCATCAGTGGCCTTCCCTTCTACCGCGGCGCCTACTATCTCCCCTCGTTACTCGGCACCAGCGTCGCGGTCGCCGTACTGTGGCGGGAGGTCTTCGGCCACTCGGGCCTGATCAATCAGGCGCTCGGTCTGGTGGGAATCGAGGGCGAGAGCTGGCTTCAGAACCCGGATACGGCGCTTGGGACCCTGATCATCCTCAACGTCTGGACCTTTGGCTCGCCGATGGTCATCTTTCTCGCCGGCCTGCGCCAGATCCCGCACGACCTCTACGAGGCGGCCCGGGTCGACGGGGCCGGCAAGGTTCGCCAGTTCTTCAACATCACCGTACCGATGCTCACGCCGATTATCTTCTTCAATCTGATTTTGCAGACGATCGGGGCCTTCCAGACGTTCAATCAGGCCTACATCGTCTCCGGCGGCACCGGCGGTCCGGTCGATGCGACCCTCTTCTACACGCTGTACATCTACCGCCAGGGATTCGTCTCCTACAACATGGGGTACGCCTCGGCCCTGGCCTGGGTCCTGATGGCCGTGATTGCCCTCGTCACCGCGCTCCACTTCCTGGCTTCCAAGTACTGGGTCTTCTACGGAGATGACTGATGGCTGAAGTGGCGATCCCACGGTCCCTGGCACAGGCTGAACGACGCCGGCGTGGCCTGCCCGAGAACCTGCGCAAGCACCTGATCCTCTCGCTTTTCCTGATCGTGATGGTCTATCCGCTCCTCTGGATGGTGGTCAGCGCCTTCAAGCCGGGCCATCTGGTCCTGACCGAGCCTGGCCTGATCCCGTCCGAGGTGACGCTGGACAACTTCTCCGAGGGCTGGAACGCGCTCACGCAACCCTTCTCGGTCTACATGCTCAATTCATTCTTGATCTCGATCGGCTCGATCATCGGGAACCTCGTCTCCTGCTCCCTGGCGGCCTACGCCCTCGCCCGGCTCCAGTTCAAGGGACGGAGATTCTACTTCGCCGTCAACCTGGCCGCGGTCATGCTGCCGTTCCACGTCCTGGTCATCCCTCAGTACGTCTTCTTCTCCGAGATCGGCCTGGTCAACACCTACTATCCCCTGCTGGTGCCTAAGTTCCTGGCCACCGACGCCTTCTTCGTCTTCCTGATGGTCCAGTTCATCCGAACCATCCCCCGCGATCTCGACCGGGCCGCCGCCCTGGATGGGGCCGGCTTCTTCCGCACCTTCTGGGACATCATCCTGCCGCTGATGCGCCCGGCTCTGGTCACGACCACGATCTTCACCTTCATCTGGACCTGGAACGACTTCTTCGTGCCCCTGATTTACCTGACCTCGCCAGACATGTACACCGTGCCGCTGGCGCTGAACTCGATGGTCGACTCGGAGACGCAGCAAGGCGTCGGGCGCCTCTTCGCCATGTCGCTCGTCTCCCTCGCTCCCATCCTCGTCGTCTTCACCGTGGCCCAGCGTTATCTCATCCGCGGCATCGCCACAACCGGCTTGAAATAACGCATGCGAGGTGTTTGCACGGCCCGTGCGGCCGGCGGAGCCGGCCCGGTGCTCAGCCCTGGAAGGGCTTCGTCTGGCGTAGCCCAGGGTTGCGACCCCGGGCGCATCCGCCCCGGCATGGCGAGTCGAGTGGCGTAGCGCGAACACGACATAGTGGAGAAGAGCCAGCATGCGCGTCGTTGTCATCGGGCCGTACGACGCGGCCCAGCAGGACCAGTTCCGGGCGGCCGCCGGATCGACCGAGGTGATCTTCGGCGCAAACGCCGCCGCCGTCCGCGACGCCCTTCCCGAGGCGGACGGCGTCATCGGCTCCCTCCCGGACGATCTGCTGGCCGAAGCCTCCCGGCTGCGCTGGCTGCACAGCCCAACCGCCGGGGTCGACAAGGAACTGACTCCCCGGGTGCTCGCCAGCGACGTCGTCCTCACCTCCTCCGCCGGCAACGGCGGCATCCCCCTGGCAGAGCACTCGATGCTGCTGATGCTCATGCTCAACCGCAACGTCCCCCGCTGGATCGAGGCCCAGCGCAACCGCACCTGGGACCGCTTCACCCACGGCGAGCTGAACGGCCTGACCGTCGGCATCGTTGGGCTGGGAAACGCCGGGGCCGACCTCGCCCTCAAAGCGCAGGCCTTCCACATGCGCGTCCTCGGTCTTCGCCGCCGCACCCACCTCCCCACGCCCAACGTCGACCGCCTCTACCGCCACGAAGAACTCGGAGCATTCCTGGCCGAGTGCGACTTCGTCGTCGTCACCGCCCCCCGCACCCCCGATAGCGCAGGCCTCCTCGGCCGCGACGCCTTCGTCGCGATGAAGCCGACCGCCTACGTCGTCTGCATCTCCCGCGGCGGCATCATCGACGACGACGCCCTGCTCGACGCCCTGAAACGCGGCGAAATCGCCGGGGCCGGCCTCGACGCCCACGGCATCGAGCCCCTCCCCGCCGACTCCGAGTTCTGGGCCCTCCCCAACGTCATCGTCACCCCCCACAACGGCGCCACCACCCCCGGCACCGCCCGCCGCGGCCGCGAAATCGCCACCGAAAACCTCCGCCGATTTACCAACGGTGAAGGGCTCCTCAATGTGGTGGACAAGGCCGCAGGGTACTGACTGGAGTGAACCCCGTTTACCGGACCAGGACCAACGTCAACCGCTGGTCGACCGATCCGCCGATGCGGAGCCGTCCGTCGATGTACCCAGTTGCTGGAGCAGGCCCAGCCAGTCGACTTGCCCCCACTCGCGGCCCTCCACGATCCGCCCGCCCTCCAGGCGGTGGATCCAGATGCCCCCCACGGCCACGCGCCGGCCGGTCGTCGGCACGCCCATGAAATCGCCGCGGTGGGTGCCGCGCCACGTGAAGCGCGTGACGACCCGGTCCCCCTCCGCGATCAGGTCCTCGACGGTGTGGTGGGAGTCGGCGAAGGCCGCCCGAACGACCGGGACGAACGCCTTCTCGTGCGCCGCGTAGGCCTCGTCGAAGATCTCGTCGGCGACGGCGAGGTCGGCCCGGTTCCAGACCTCCTCCCAGAGGCGGCGAACGACCGCCTTGTTCCCTTCTGTGCTCACGTCCGGCCCTCCCTTTCGGTAGTCGAGCGCGCCTCCGCGCCGACCGATGTTCCTCCACGGGCCAGCCCCGCCGGACCGCATCCAACTCGGTTGGACGCAGATACCCCAGGCTCGCATGCAGGCGCTTCGTATTGTAGACATCGGCGATGAACCGCCCGAGGTTGGCCGCGGCCGCTTCCAAGGTGGGGCCAAAACCGGCCAGCCCACCACGGGAATGACCGTCCGGACCTGCTGGCGGCTGATCGCCCGGCTCGGCGGGCACCAAGGGCGACGCGGCGACGGCGAGCCGGGCTGGGAAACCGTTGTGGAAGGGCTGACGCGTCGTCAGCTTGCTCGTCGAGGGGCTCCACCTCGCCGCCTCCTTGGCCGATCCCTGAGATGTGGGTACAAGTCAGGGCTAAAGACCCCGGGCGGGGCTGCGACGCGGCGCCCCGAATCGGCCCGGGCGGCGGGGACGCGGAGTCCAGTTGGCCACCGTGTGCCCCAGGTAACGCGGAGTCCGCGCCACGGGTTTCGCACCGCACGCAAGGCCATCGACCGCCTGAACCCGGAAACAGCGCCGCCTGATGCCCCTCTCCACCGCAGTGGGCTAGGGACGAGAGGGGGTAGGGGGTGAGGTCCTCGTCCTTCTCCCCCTTGCGCCCCGCCCGGAGCGGACCCTAGCATAGCCACGACGCCATCCCCGCCGAACGGAGGCACCTCCTTGGCCTACGACATTCTGGTTATCGGGCGGCCCCAAACCGATCTCATCTTCACCGGCCTGGAGGCCTGGCCCGCGGTCGGCCGCGAGCTCCTCGCCTCCGGCCTGATGGTTACCGTCGGCGGCACCTTCAACGTCGCCGCCGCCCTCCAGCGCCTCAACCTCAAGGTCGGCATGGTCGGCGAGGTCGGCAACGACGAGTGGAGCCAGCGCTCCCTCGCCGCCATGAAGGAAGAAGGCGTCTCCTCCGCCCTGATGAGCGTCCTCGACCGCCCTCTCCCCTCCCTCAGCGTCTGCATGACCCACGAGGGCGACCGAGGATTCCTCACCTACGACGTCCCCTCCGTCGAGCCCGGCCTCTCCTGCGCCGTCAACGTCCTCATGGCCGTCGAGCGCGAGGACGCCCGCTTCCTCCTCTGCTACCTCGGCTCCTCGGTCGCGGCCTACGCCCCGACCGCGCGCAAACGCGGCATCACCGTCGTCGCCGATTGCTCCTGGGACGAAGCCTGGCTCACCTCAGCCGAGATGAAGGCATCCTCTGAGCCTGACCGACGTCCTCTTCGCCAACGAGCCCGAGGCCCGGGCCATCACCGGCGAATCCGACCCGATCGCCGCCCTCCACGCCCTGTCCGAGAGCGTCCCCTTCGTCGTCGTCAAGCAGGGGGCCAAGGGCGCCTCCGCCATCGTCGACGGCACAGGAGTACCACGCCGCCACCAACTCCGGTGACCGTCGTCGACGCCACCGGCGCCGGCGACTGCTTCAACGCCGGCTTCCTCTACGGCCTCTACCACGACTACCCGATCGACGCCTGCCTCCGCTTCGGCAACATCTGCGGCGGCCTCAGCGTCGCCCAACCCGGCGGCTACCACGGCGCCCCGACCGAACCCGAACTGCCTCGCTCATGCCCGCACCCGGTCCGAAAAGTCCGCCAGATCGAGCCGGTCCAGGCAGCCCATCCGGCCCAACCGGCCGGCCTCCCGGACAACCGATCCCAAACCAGCCGGCTCGCCCGGCCAGCCCGGCCAGACCAGCCGGACGAACCACGCCGCCACGCTCGGAGCGATCGGAGAAGACCGTTGAAACTGCTCGTCATCGGCGCGGGGATCCGCACCCCCCTGCTCCTCCACGGCCTGATCAAGCGGCAGGAGGCCCTGGGCCTGTCGGAGATCACCCTCTTCGACGCCGATCCCGACCGCCTGCACACCATGGGCGCCTTCGCCCGCCACGTCGCCACCCAGGGCGGTGCGACATTCACCGTCACCGCCGAGCCGGATCTGGCCACGGCGGCGCAGGGAGCATCCTTCGTCTTCTGCGCGATCCGGGTCGGGCAGGAGCGCCACCGCATCGCCGACGAGCGTGTCCCCCTCCAGTACGGCGTCCTCGGCCAGGAGACGACCGGCCCCGGCGGCTTCGCCATGGCCCTGCGCACCATCCCGGTCCTGCTCGATTACGCCAAGCGTCCTCGAAGCCGAGGTGCCCGACGCCTGGTTCGTCAACTTCACCAACCCCGCCGGTCTCATCACCCAGGCCCTGACCCAGCAGACCAACCTGCGCGTCGTCGGCATCTGCGACACCCCGACCGCGATGCGGCGCTCCGTGGCAGCATTCCTCGGCCACCAGGAGATCCGACCTGCTCATCGACTACGCCGGCCTCAACCACCTTGGCTGGATCCGCCGCGTCCTGGTCCGGGGCGACGACGTCCTGCCCGACCCTGCATCGACCGCTACGAAGAACTGGCCGCCCAGGACCACGAGTGGGCCCTCTTCGATCCCGGCCTGGTTCGCAGCCTCGGCATGCTGCCGAATGAATACCTCTACTACTACTACTCCCGCGACACCGCCGTCGCCAATATCCTCGCGTCGGGCGGCACCCGCGGCGAGCAGATCCTGACCATCAACGAACCCCTCTGGCAGGACCTGAGCACCCACATCGCACAACGGCCACCCCGACGACGCCGTCCGCGCCTACGAGGAGAAGATGCTCGCCCGCTCGTCGTCGCTACATGGCCCGGGAGAGCGGCCGCGAGGACGGCGAAGAATGGGGGGCATCGGGCGCATCGGCCCACGCCATCCTGGAGGATGAGGGCTACGCCGGCCTCGCCCTGGCAGTCATGGAAGCCGCCATCCGGCGCCAGAAAACCACCCTGGTCCTCAACGTCCCCAACCGCGGCGCGATCTCCGACCTCGCCCCAGACGATGTCGTCGAAGTGACCTGCCTCGTCGACGAGCACGGCCCGACCCCGCTCGCCCAGATGCCCCTCGAGGACTCAATCCGCCCGCTGGTCCTTGCCGTCAACGCCTACGAACGCCTCACCGTCGAGGCCGCCCTCACCGGCTCCGTCGAGACGGCCATCGCCGCCCTCGTCGCCCACCCCCTGGTCGGCTCCTACACCCTCGCCCAGAAGATCGTCTCCGGCTACCTCGATGCCCACCGCGACTACCTGCCGCAATTCAGATCTGACCACCTCGACCCGACCTTATCTCCATAGCGCCAACGCTCCCCCATCACCACGCTGCCCGCGAACAACACCCCCGTCGTAGGGGCGGACCTCCGTGACCGCCTGCTGCAGACCGACGAACTCAGGTCATCGGAACCAGGGTCTTTACATCGTGATGGCGCGGCCATGCAAGACCGGGCAGACACGGCGGTCCGCCCCTACATACCCAAGCATCCGTGCCAGAACTCGTTCGCCTAAGAAAAGTGGCATCCGCACCGCAGCCACCCCCACCCCCCATGGCACACTTCCCTCAACGACGAGTCCTACCCTCGACTCTCGACGTCTCACGTCTCACGTCTCACGTCTCGGAAGGTCCAGATGTCGATCTCCGGCGCCCAGACGCTCAACGCCCCCCGCTTCGACAACGCCGCCCACGCCTACGACGCGCTGCTCGTGCTCTCCTTCGGCGGCCCGGAAGGGCCGGACGACGTCATCCCTTTCCTGGAGAACGTCACCCGGGGCCGCAACATCCCCCGGGAGCGGCTGGAAGAGGTCGCCGAGCACTACCTCCACTTCGGCGGCGTCAGCCCGATCAACGCCCAGAACCGGGCCCTCATCGCCGCGCTGGAGCCGGAATTGACGCGCCCACGGCATCGACCTGCCGATCTACTTCGGCAACCGCAACTGGGAGCCGTACGTCACCGACACGGTCCGCCAGATGCGGGCCGACGGCGTCCGCCGAGCCCTCGTCTTCGTCACCTCGACCTTCAGCTCCTACTCCGGCTGCCGCCAGTACCGCGAGGACGTCATCCGCGCGGTGGAGCGCCTTGCCGGAGGACGAGCGGGACGAGATCGCCTTCGACAAGATCCGCGTCTTCTTCAACCATCCCGGCTTCATCGAATCGATGGCGGACCGCGTTCGCGACGCCCTGGCGGAGTTCCCCGCCGAGCGCCGGGCGGGCGTCGAGGTCGTCTTCACCGCCCACTCGATTCCCCTGGCGATGGCCAAGGGCAGCGCCTACGAGGCCCAACTGCGCGACGCCTGCCGCCTCGTCGCCGAGGCCGCCGGCACGCCCACCTACCGCCTCGCCTACCAGAGCCGCTCCGGCTCGCCGATGATCCCCTGGCTGGAGCCGGACGTCCTCGACGAACTGGACGGCCTCCACGCCGCCGGCAAGCATGACGTGATCGTCGCCCCGATCGGCTTCATCTCCGACCACATGGAGGTCCTCTTCGACCTCGACGAAGAGGCCAACGAGAAGGCCGCCGAACTGGGCATGACCATGGTCCGGGCCGCCACGGTCGGCACCCACCCGGCCTTCGTCGCCATGATCCGCGAGCTGATCCAGGAGCGCCTCACAGACTCCCCAGAGCGCCGCTCCCTCGGCACGCGCGGCCCCAGCCACGACATCTGCCCCCTCAACTGCTGCCTGCGAGGGGAGCTGATGCGCTCGTCGGCACAGGTGTCCGCGTCTCCGGCGGCAAGGGGACACGCGGCCAACCATTCCCACGAGCGCTCTAGCCGCCCGAGTGTCTCAGACCGGCGGCCCAATCGTGCTTGACGCATCAGCGGCGATCGTACTCTTTGCCAGCGGCCACTGCCGCGAGATCGTGGAAGCCTGGCCGGGATCCGGCTATGTCGTACAAGAGGTCGTCGCGGAAGCCGGATTTCTCCGCGATCCCGACCTCACTCGGCCCGACCAGAGAGTCCCGATCGATTGGGCGCCCATCATCGATTCTGAACCTCCGGTCAACGATACTTTCCAGGACGGATCCCGCTGAATTCGCCGCCTTTGTCCGGTTCTCCTTGCTCGTCGATGACGGCGAGGCGGCTGGGGCCGCCGCCCTGCACCGTGCTTTGACCCTCATCCTCGACGACCGAAAGGCGCGGCGCGTGTTCGGTCCAGAGATCCTACTCTTGTGGTCTTTGGACCTTGTTCATCACTGGTGTGGATCGACGAATCTCCCCGCGCCCGCCGTCTCGACGATTCTTCTGGACATCCGAAGGCGGGGACGATACCAACCCCACCAAGCACATCCACACTTCGAGTGGTGCGAGCAACACGTCGGGTCTTCGCTTGAGTAAGAGTGCCTAGCAAGACCGTCCAGCGACGGTGCCGTCGGGCTCAGTCCCGGAGGGACTTCGTCGGTTGAGCGCCGGGTTTCAACCCGGCGTCCACGACGGACGAGTGGTTCTGATAGGCGCACTAAAGGAGGTTAGCGTGGTGACGGTTAGGGACCACGCCACGTTCATCCGGCCCACATCGGGGAAATCTCAGCATGACGTCAGCTTCAATTGAGAGCGCTGAACCGACGCCTCCCTCCCTTGTCATTGCGCAGGCGGAGCGGCTGCTAGGGCGGATCGAGACGGTCGAGCGGCTGGGGGGGATGAGCGGCAGCCGCGTGCTGCGAGCGCGGGGGGAGCGGGGGCGGGCGGTCGTCAAGGGTGGGGGCAAGGCGGCAGAAACCGAGTTTTATGAGGCCGTTGCGCCTGTTCTGGCCGCTCGGGGGGGCGGGGTGCCGAATCTGCTCTGGGCCGGAACGGTCGCGGGCGAGCGCTGGCTGATCATCGAGGAGGTCCCGGCGCCGCTCCCGCGGGAGCGGTGGGGAGCCGATCCGGAGGTGCTAGCTGCCCTCGCCCGGATTCACACCGCGGGCGATGTCCTGCCGCCGCTGCGATCCGCCGATGCCTTCCAACCGGTCTGGTCGCCGGAGGCGACCGGCCTGGCGATGCAGGCACTGAGGGCCCCGCATAGCGGCGGTACGGCGACCGATCTCGACGATGTAGCCGCCCTGCTGACAGACATGCGGTCGGCGGCCGCGCCGCTCTTTGCTCCGGCGTGCCCGCTCTCAGGCGATCCGAATCCCGCCAACTGGGGGCTGCGGGCCGATGGCTCCCTCGTCCTGTTCGACTGGGAGCGATACTGCCGGGGCACGCCGGCCCTCGACCTGGCGGCAATCGTCCCCGGCCTAGGCACGCCGGAAGATTTCGGAATGGTTGCCGAGGGCTATGCCGATGCGCTCACCAGGGCCGGTGATTCGACCTCGGAGTCGCTCGACATCGCCGCCCTTGCGCGCGAGATCGTGCTGGCGAAGGCATGGAACGTGGTCGAGTTGCTGGCGGGGATCGCCGCCGGTCACCAGGGCGCGGGCCGGATGCTGGGATGGCTGCGGGGATCGTTCCCGGACTGGGTGCGGGCGCAGGCACGGGGATGAATGGATGGAAACGGTAAACGACATCGACGAACGTCTGGCCGCGTTTCTGGCCGGACAGACGCCCCGGATCACCGAGCCGCTGGCATGGGGAGATACGCTCCGGTTCGACGTGGCGGTCTACCTGGGGACGGATCTGCCACCGCTGCCGCTCGTCACGTCGGTGCGGGCGATCGTCCGCCGGGAGGATACGGTCCTGGTGCAGCAGGACCGCGACTCGCGCCACATCCTCCCCGGCGGCCGGCGCGAGGCGGACGAAGCTCCGGAGGCGACGCTCCGGCGCGAGGTGCGAGAGGAGACGGGGTGGGCGATCGGGCGGCCGACCGTCATCGGCTTCATGCATTACCACCACCTCAATCCGCGCCCGCCCGACTATGCCTATCCGTATCCGGATTTCTGCCAGATCGTCTACGCGGCGTGGGCGGTGGCGTTCGACGAATCGGCGGTCCTCGCCGATGAGTACGTGATGGGGACCGAGTCCGTTCCGGTTGTCAATGTTCGGCGCATGGCGCTGTCTCAACGGGAGCACTATCTTCTCGATGCCGCGCTCGCGCTCGATCCGCCTTAGTGGTCTGTCAACGCGCATGCGCGGGGCGGATTGGGGTGGTAGGGTGGTAGGGGCATCCGCTTGCGGTGCCCTGTGGCGTACAGAGGCGTCGCGGAGGGCAATCGGGCAGGGCTTGCCCTGCCCCTACAAACCGAATACGTCGGCAGATGACGGCTGCCTCGCCACTAGGCCGGATTATTCATGGGCGCCGTGGGAACGGCGGCGGCGTCCCGGCATCGCCGTTCCCACGCGGTACCCGTGAATATGCCAGGCTAGCCGATCGCTTCCCAGATAACGTCAAGTTTAGGGGCGTCTAGCAGGCGGGCGATGGGGTCGAAGGCGCCGTCGAGGAGCCGCTTCGGTAGCAGGCGGGGGGCGAAGGGCATGACCGTCACCTGGAGGGACTTGCCGGCGAGTTTGTGGCTCCAACGGGCGACGGCGACGCCGCCGCGCAGGATGAGCGGGAAGCCGTCGCCGGGCAGGGTGCCGCCCCCGCCCTGGCTGTAGGCCAGCGGCCGGTGGGCCTCCGCCACGAAGCGGGTGCGGCCGTCCGGGGCGTGGCCCATCGTGTAGGCGTCCCATTTGGGCAGGATAGCGATGGCGTCCGGGTCCAGGGGTTCCGTGGCTCGGAAGGCATCCTCGTCGCGGGCGGGCAGCAGGAGGCCGTCGCCGAGGTCGACCGTCTCGACCGTTTTCAGTGCCTCGGCGGCCCGGCGGCGGGGGGCGCCGACCCACCATGCCAGGTCCTCGACCCGAGCGGGACCGTAGCCATCGAGGTAAGACGTCGCAAGGATGGCCAGGCCCTCCGCCGGGTCGGTTGGCTGGATGAGATCGCCCAGCCAAGATTCCGTCGCGACATAGCGCAGGTCGGACGTGCGCAGGCTGCCCTCCAGGGTGAGGCGCAGCACCAGCCCCTCGAGGGCGAGGAGGCGGACGATCGGCATCAGCTTGGCGTCGGGCGGGAGGTCGTCACCGAGCGCCACTTTGAGCTCGTCCGGGGAGACCGGCTGCTGGGCAATCTCGAGGATCGTCTGTTTGAGCCGCTCGTAGCCGTCCAGATCGACCCCGGCGTAGGCCAGGCGGCGGCCCTGCTTCTCGATCGGAACGGCGGTCGCCCCGACGATGGCGGGGGCGGTATCGCGGGGCATCAGGAAGATGGTGCCGCGCATGCCGGCGAAGCGGACGACCGTTCGGGCGGTATCGAGTTGTCCGAGATCGCCGCGGCCCATCGTCCGGCAGCGGGCGAGCAGGGCGAGCGGGGCGGTCGGCTGGGTGCTGTAGACGGCGGTGACGTCTCGCAGCGCCCGCTCGATATTCGGGGCCGAGCCGTCGAGGCGCTGGCGGGCGTAGGTCCACGTCCGGATGCGGGTCAGATGGTCCTTTTCGCTGTCTGTTACCACCGAGATGCCCTCGTCTCTGTTGTGGTCACATCCTATGCCGTCTCCGCTGCCGCCCGCAGTTAGAGGACTCGAAGTCCCGGGCTGAGTGACGGAAGCCGGCTAAAGACCGGCTAAGGAGCGGGGCGGGGTCTCCGATCGGTTTCTGGATTCTGCTACTGCCGGAGTCGCAAATGTGCCGTCTTACCGCTCTTGCCGCCTATCCCAGCTGGTACTCCATGGTGAAGATGGCGCCGTGCTCGTCGTGCTGAAAATGGACGGCGCCGGCGAGGCCGCGCAGGTCGCCGGTGCCGGAGCCGGGCACCACCCATCCGAACTGCTTGATCTCGGGGCCGCCGGCGATGCCGCCGTGCTGGATGACGAAGGTGCCGCTGCGGCCCTCGAGGGTGCCGGTGACGCGCTCGGAGCCGATGTAGCCGGCCTGGTTCGGGTCCTCCTGGGCGACAGCGGTGAGGAGCTGGGCGGTGCTGGTGGCCTCCAACGTGCCGGTAAACCGTTTCGTCACCGTCACGCGGCTGAGCTTCGGCCCCTCCGCCGGCTCGTCGTAGGCTGTCTCATCCCATCCGGTGACGTCGAAGGTGGCTTTGATTGCGGTTGGCATGTGGTGGTTGCTCCTTTGGTGTGTGGCGTCTGGAAGGACCTCACCCCCTACCCCCTCTCCACTGCGGTGGAGAGGGGCCGTTGCGGGCGCTTTTCTCCCCCTTCCCCCCGCTGCGGCAGGGGGAAGGGGGTTGGGGGGTTAGGTCCTGTTTGCAAAGCTAGAGCCAGAGGAGGATGGCGGCGATGGCGAGGAGGGCGTGGTAGTGGCTGAGGAGCTTCTCGTAGCGGGTCGCGATCGCCCGGTGGCGCTTGAGGCGGCGGATGGCGCGCTCGACCCGGTTGCGCTCCCGATAGGCCGCCCGGTCGAAGCGCACCCCGCGCCGGGGTTCGTTCTTGAGGCGCGGGATCACCGCCCCGATCTTGCGGCGGCGCAGGTAGCGCCGGATCTTCTTGCCGGTGTAGCCCTTGTCGCCGGCCACCCGCGCGGGCCGGATGCGGGTCCCACCGCCCCGCCGGGCCGCCGCTCCGCGCTCCAGCAGCGCCTCGGCCTGGGTCGCCTCCTGGCGCTGCCCCGGGGTCAAGACCCGGGTGATCGGCTTCCCGGCGCGGTCGGTGCGCAGGTGGATCTCGGTCGAGAACCCGCCCTTGCAGCGGCCGAGGGCCTGGTTGGTGTCGGCATCGGGCCCCCCTTTTCGCCCCAGCCGCATCGGGGTGGGCTCGCACGATCGTGCCGTCCACGAAGTGCGGCGACCGGTCCAAGCCGCCGCGGGCGTCGGCCTCGGCCTGCAGCGCCGCCAACACCCGATCCCAGATCCCGGCGTGCTGCCAGCGGCGAAGGCGGGAGTACACCGTCTCCCACGTCCCGAACCGTTCGGGCAGGTCGCGCCAGGAGGCCCCGGTCGCCAGCCGCCACAGGATGGCATCGAGGATCAGGCGATGGGGCCGGTTGGGGCGGCCCGTCGCCGGACGCTCCGGCGGCAAGAGCGGGGCCAGCTTCGTCCATTGGTCGTCGGTCAAGGCGTGCCGTTCGTCCATCCACCCAGGCTACCACCCCTTTGCAAACAGCACCTAGGGGGCCGGACGCCGAACGCCGCTCAATGCTCGTCCAGCCATGCTCGGACTTCGTCGGCGTGGTGGGCGTGGTGGGCGAAGGTGTCGCCGGCGATGCCGTCGGCGAGGGTCTGGTTGTCCAGGCCGGGGATGGCGCCGGGGGTGGCGACCTGGGGGTCGGTCAAGGAGGCGATGCTGGCGCGCAGGAGGTCGTGAGCGGCGCGCCACTTCGCGAGGACGACCTCGGTCGAGAGCGGGGCGTAAAGAGCGCGGATGGCGGCGTTCTGGCCATCCATGTCCCAGGTCGGGGCGTCCTCGGGCAGGGCATCGACGTCGAACAGGTCGCGGATCGTGGGTTGGGTACCGGTGGCGACGCCACGCAGTTCCGCTCCCCAGCGGCGGGTGTAGGCCGTCAGGTGGCCGAGCAGGTCTTTCACCGACTGGTCGCCACAAACGCCAGGAGCGGTCAGCCGCTCCGGGCCGACCTCGGCAATGAGCGCTTCCCACCGCTCCCGCTCCGTTTGGAGGGTGGCAAGTAACTCGTCTTTGGCGCTGGCAGTGTCTGCCGTCATCTCGTTGAAACTCCTCCGTTTTCTATCCGGCACCAAGAACGACCGTCTCTCCCGCTCCGTCCCTCCCCCTACTCCCCCTCGACCATCCACTCTCTCACCCATACCTGACAGAATCTGTCAGGATCTGTGGCAGACTGTCGGCATGCGTGCCAGTCGCCTCCTTTCGCTGTTGATGCTGCTGCAGACACGAGGCCGGATGACGGCGCCGGAGCTTGCCCGGGAGTTGGAGGTCTCCGTGCGCACGGTCTACCGCGACATCGAATCGTTGGGCGCCGCCGGGGTGCCGGTCTACGCCGAGCGGGGACCGGCCGGGGGCTTCGCCCTGCTCGATGGCTACCGCACCCGCCTGACCGGCCTCAGCGGCGACGAGGCCGAATCGCTCTTTCTGACCGGTGTGCCCGATGTCGCGGCGGAGTTGGGACTGGGCAGCGTTCTGGCCGCGGCGGAGTTGAAGCTGCTTGCCGCGTTGCCGCCGGAGAGCGCCGGGCGGGCGGGGAGGATCCGGGAGCGATTTCACCTGGATGCGCCCGGCTGGTTCCACCAATCGGAGCCGTCACCCTATCTGGAGGAAGTGGCGGACGCGGTCTGGAACGCCACGCCGCTGCGGGTGCGTTACCGGCGCTGGCGAGAGGAGGTCGACCGCGTTCTCGATCCGTTAGGGTTGGTGCTCAAGAGCGGCACCTGGTACCTGGTGGCGTGGCCTTCAGCGAAGACGGGAAGGGAGGACGGCGGTCGGGGGGTACGGACGTACCGCGTCTCGCGGATTCTGACGCTGGAAACGTTGCCCGGCCATGGGACGCGGCCGGACGGATTCGATCTGGCGGCCTACTGGAAGGGATGGCTGGCGGAGTTCGCGGAGCGGGTCTACACGCTGGATGTCGTGGTGCGGGTGGCGCCATGGGCGATGCCGTTCTTGCCGCAAGTCCTGCAGACGGTGACGCTGGAGAAATCCGGGATGCCGCCCGGCCCACCGGATGCCGACGGCTGGCGGACGCTGACGCTGGCGTTCGAGTCGGCCTACCACGCAACGCTGGATCTCCTCCGGTTTGGACCGGACCTGGAGGTGATCTCCCCGCCGGAGGTGATCCGGCGAATGGGGGAAACGGCGCGGGCGGTGGCGGGGCTGTATGGGGAGGGAACGTGACGCGCGGATCCGGCGTTCGGCGTCCGGCGTCCGGCGTTCGGCGTCCGGCACCACGGCACTACGAAGCCGCCCCGACCCACCCTGTCATCCCGAGCTTGTCGAGGGATCTCGATGGAGACGGCGTCTCGAATGTGCCCTGGGCTGCGAGAAAACGGCATCGTGTTCTCTGTCGTACCGGCTCCATCGTTGCCACGCGCCCTTCGAGATCCCTCGACAAGCTCGGGATGACGGAGGGGGAGCCGGGGCGGCTTCGTAGTGCCGTGGTGCCGAACGCCGAACGCCGGACGCCGAACGCCGAACGCCGGACGCCGAGGTCGCTGCCTCTACTTGCCGCGGTTCGTCGCGAGCAGGGCCTCGACGTCTTTGAGGTAGGGGACGCCGGAGACGCCGACGCCGCGGAGGCTGAGGGCGGCGACGGCGTTGGCGAAGCGGCCGGCGTTCAGGGCGGAGATGGAGCGGTCGGCGGCTTTGGTGAAGAATGCCGCCGCGAAGACATCGCCGGCGCCGGTAAGATCGACGGTGGGCATGTTGAAGCCGGGTAGGTCGATCGACTCGCCGCCATAGATAACGCGGGAGCCGCTTTCGCCCTTGGTGATGACACCCAGGCGCTGGGCCCCAATCTGCTCGACGACGTCGCGGGACTGGGTGATCTCCTCGATCGAGACGATAATGCCGTCGGTCCGGTTCGCCAGCTCCGGCGCGAGACGCAGGTGGGTCAGGCGGACGCGGCCTCCGCCCGGCCGGGGCCACTCCCGCATCCAGCCCTGGGGGGTAATGCCCAGGAACTGGGGAGTCAGTGCTCCCGTCTGCTTCTGATCGATCTCCTGGGCGATCGGGCCCAGGTGGATCACACGGGCGTTCCGCCAATGGGGCGGCAGGCCGCGCAGGTCGATCGGGCCGGCCCAATGCGGCATCGTCTGCTCGCGGCGGCCGGCCTTATAGACGTTGATGAACGTGGTCGGGACCTCGGCGTCCTGGCAGATGATGCTGATCTCGCCGCCGAACTCGTCGAGGGACGGGACCTTCATGCCGGCGAACTCGCCGCCGAAGGCGCCCCGGGTCAGGACTCCTACCCGCCAACCCAGGCGGGCGGCGGTCAGGGCGGAGTAGAGCGCGGTGCCGCCAAGGACGACCTCACCTTCCGGCGTCAGATCGGCGCAGATATGGCCGATGACCAAATACTGCGGGGTGCGCGACGTCTGCATCGGGCTGAGCCCGCGGTTGGCCGTCAGCGGCTGCCGGGGTGGCGCGGGGCGTCGCCCAGGGGGCAGGGACGGGTTCTTCTGCTTCGTCCGCTTGCCGGGACCGACCGGGGACGCCGGCGTCACGTGACGGGGCGGCGGCGGACCGGAAAACCGCTCGCTCCGCTCCCCGCGGTCGCGGCGCTCGGGACGGCCGGAGTTGCCCTGGTTCCCCGCTCCACCCGTGCCTCGGCCGCCATCACGGCGGGGCGCTCGGGGCGCAGGGCGGGAGAACGACGGGTCGGTCCAGGCCGGGCGGTCGGCGCGGTCCGACCGAACGGTCGGTTCGACGACGCGGGGCCGGTCGGTAGTTTCGTCGGTGCGGGCGTCGCTGCGGCGCTGGGCCTCCTCGCGCTGTTCCCGGCCGGTGTCGGTGTGCGGCGTGGGGCTAGCGCCCCCCGCCTCGTCGGTCACGCGGGTGCGAGGGCGCACGCGCACGGTGCGGTAAGGCGGCTCCGGGCGCTCCGGGCGGTCGCCATCCGCTTCGCCCGCCCCGGGCTGATCGGCGGTCGAATCCGGGGCGTCCTCAGCGGATGCCCTGATCTCCTCGGGAAGGTCCCGGGGATTGTCAGGCACGAGGCTGAACCGTGATACGCCGGTTGTTGCCCTCGCCGTGGCTTTCGGTGGTCACGTCCGGATTGGCGCGGAGCACCAGGTGGACGATGCGCCGCTCGTTCGGCGGCATGGGCTCGAGCTGGATCGGCCGGCGTGAGCGCGACACCTGGCGGGCGACCCGCTCCGCCAGGCCGATGAGGCTCTCCTCGCGGCGGGAGCGGTAGCCTTCGATATCGACGATGACGCGGGTGTAGGTCTCGATCCGGCGGTTGACCAGCAAGTTGATGAGGTACTGGATCTGGGCAAGATGGTCGCCGCGACGGCCGATCAGCATGCCGAGATCCTGGCCGAGAACATCGAGGAAGATGGTCGGCGGGTCTTCTGGGCTGAGGGGCACGGTCGACGGGTTGTCCACCGCAACCACGTCGGCGTTGACGTTCATCCGGGTGAGGAGTTCGCGCAGGATCTCTTTGGCGACCTGCTCGTCTTCGGCGGCGGCGCGCTCCACGACCCGATCGGGCGGGGCAGCGGCCCGGGGCGGCGCTCCCCGGGAGGACGGCCGGTCGCCGGGCACGCGGCGTGGCCCCCGGGCGGAATCGCCCCGGCCTCGGCCGCGCTCGGCGCCGCGCCCGGGCTGGCTACCGCGGGCGGGACCACTCGGGATCGGCTGGGAGGCCATGCCCTTGGCGGTGACCCGGACCAGGGCTTCGGCGTCCTCGTCGGGCCCGGCGTCGGAAAGGACTTCGATATCGGCGTCGGCCTCGTCCAGGCCGAGCTGCTCCAGGGCGAGGCGAACGGCCTCTTCGACGGAGTAGGCCTGGATCTCGACACTGGTCATCCGGTTCGGGTTAGCAGACTGGTTCCCGGCCATGCACAAACCTCGTCGTCGGTGGCGCCTCAACGGCGGATAGGCACAGGGCGGGGCGCGGAGTGGGTGCGCTCCCGGCCCTGACAGCCGGTTGATATCGGGACATCATACCGCCAGCGGGCGAAAATCCGAAAGTTAGATTCTTCACCGGATGACGGTTTGCCATCGAAGCAATGAGTAGCTTTTGAATCGGTTGGGCTCCGCCCTGGTGCCTCAGCCCTCGTTCTGCGGCCTTCCCTCGCTGTTCGTCGCTGCGATGCCGGTATTTGTGATCTTCAGCAGACATCGGATTTTCGCTTTTCCGCCTGGGCGTGATGAAATAGCACGCCCTCCCATTCCGCCTCAAGGCGTTCCACCGCGAACGCCTCATTGACGCCCAGAACGATTCTGCCGGCGCCGGTTCGGAAGCGCGTCCGCTCTCCGACTGGGAGCAGGTCCGTGATCCGCTTAAAGTCTGAGTCGTGCGTGACGACCATCAGCCCTTCTCTATTCGCGACAAAGGCAATGAGCGAATCCGGCGTGTCCGGCGCAAGCAGCGTGCGAACGTGGAGAACCTCGTATCCATGAGAGACGAGCCACCGAGCCACACCCATCTGCACATTTTGATCTATCAGAAATCGGAGCTCTGCCACAGGGAAAGCAAACTATGCCGCTTGCTTTGTGCGCATGGTTTTCTCGTGCGACAGCGCAGCCTCGACATCCTCTGGCGTCAGGTCTGGATAGGCGTCGATGACATCCTCGATGCGGTAGCCGGCCTCAGTGAGATTCCACACCGCCGAAGTTGGTATGCGGGTTCCGGCGAGCCGCCATGCGTTGCTCAGAACATGGCGGTGCCTCACCACCTTCCCAACGTTTTCATGTGGCCGACGCGCGATGTCCGAAGCATCGCGCTCCGCACTCCTGGCAACTTCGGCCACGCTAATCCGCATCACGGTCTGACCCTGGGGAATGGCAGTCATCCACTCATCAGAACCTGGAACGCGAAAGACTACCGTTTTGCCGACCACGCCAAACGTCATCTCACTCCAAGGGCGATCAGACATTGCCCGCAGATAGTCGCCGGTTTTGCGCAACTCGTCGAGGTTCACACGATGTTTCTTGCGGAGCAGTGCAAGGGTCCGTAGGCCAACTAGATCGCGGAAATCATAGATACGGCGGTAGGGAATCCGTGGACGCTCATCCACGAATGCCGCTTCGTAGACGCCGGTCTGCGCCCAATAGAGCAGCATCCGCTCTGACAGGCCGGTCAGAGCCTGCACCTGTTTGGTTGTAAACGCATGAATCGGCATGGAACGGGACTCCCACGCATTCGGCAGCATACAGCGGCAGCGTACGAGTCAAACTCGAGTCTGACAAGCCCCCTACGCCGAGCGTGCCGCCCGCAACCTCCACAGAACTCTATTCCCCTATTTGTTCGATTTCCGGGAGGTAGCAGCGTTGACACGGTCCTGGTAGGAGGTACCGCGGCGATCTCGCCGGGTTGGCGCGGGCGTTTCGGCCTCCTCGGCGACGTCAACGACCTCACCGTCGCGGGCGGTGGCGGCCCGGGCACTGGCGCTCTTGCCGGCGGCGGTCGGGCCACGGCGGGCGTTCTTGCCACCCCGGGCGCCGTTTCCGGGGCGTCCGGCCCCGTTGGATCCGTTCGAGCTTCCGCCACTGGAGCCTCCGCCGCCGGAGGCGCTCGTCGCGGTCGCGGTTTCGCCCCGGTCGGCGCGGCGGGCGGCCTGCTGCTTCTCGGCCTCGGCCATCCGCTTCTGCATCCAGCCCATGACGCCCTTGGGCGGCGGGGCCTCGCCGCTGACGACGACCACGTCATCGAGGTTGCGCGGGGCGACGTAGCCGAGACGGCGATGCTCCGGCATCTCCGGCAGGTTCGGGAACCAGTCCTTCATCTGGCCCCAGCCGGTGATCAGCCACTGCTGGACGACGGAGTAGACGCTCTGGATCGCCCAGTAGAGGACGGCGCCCGAGATGAAGCTCCAGCCGAAGAAGATGACCATCAGCGGCATGAAGTTCATCATCGTGTTCATCATGGCCTGCTGCGGATCGGAGATCTTGCCCTGGCCGGCCGGCCGCATCATCTTCGTCTGCACGAACTGGAAGCCGGCGGCGACGAAGGGAAGGATCTTGTACGGGTCGGGCTCGCCCAAGCTGGGAAGCCACAGGAACGGATCGGCGAAGAAGCCCTCGTTGCCCTTCGAGAGCGAGCTGATGGCGCTGTAAACGCCGAAGAAGATGGGGATCTGGACGAGGACCGGGAGGCACCCGGCCATGGGGTTGACCTGGTACTGCCGGTACAGCTCCATCGTTCGGGCGGAGAGCTCCTGCCGATCCTTGCCGTACTTCTTCTTGAGTTCGGCGATCTTCGGCTGCAGCTCCTGCATCGCCTTGGAGGAGCGGGTGGACTTGATCGTCAGCGGCAGAAGGAGCGTCTTGACCAGGATGGTGAAGACGATGATCGCCAGGCCGCCGGAGTGGAGAGTCTCCGCCAGGAGGTCGTTGAGAACGTATTCGAGGAAGTCGACGTACTGATCCCAGATCGGGATCGAGATGGCGGGGACGATGGCGCTGGGTAGGGCGGGGATGGCCATCAGGTCGGACAGCGGCAGGAGCACGGAAGATTGCCTCCTCGGCACATGGGACTAGGGGTTCGGCGTTCGGCGTTCGGCGTTCGAGGTGTTCGAAATACCACTTATCGGAGGAAGCCGATCCTCTGGATATTGGAACGGTGGGTACATGATCCCATCCGAGGCCACCTGGGTACAACCTGACGGTCCGAACGCCGAACGCCGGACGCCGGACGCCGGACGCCGGACGCCTCATGGCACGGGGTCGTGGCCGTGGCCTCCCCACGGATTGCACCGCAGGATGCGCCAGATGGCGAGCCGGCCACCCTTGATCATACCGTACTTGCTGATCGCCTCATACGAATACTCGGAGCAGGTCGGGTGGAACCGGCAGGAGGGCGGCAGGAAGGGCGAGATGCCGCGCTGGTAGCCGCGTATCAGCCAGAGGAAGGGGTAGCGGGGGGCGCGCCTGATCGTCTCGATGGTCACTGGTTGCTCGATGGGGCGGGAGAGGAATCCGACGCGGGAGCCTGCCGGTCTGGCTGGTCTGGCTGGTTTGACGAGGCACCTTCGGGGGGCAGGAGGCCGGCCCGGCCCAGGATCCGGGTCAGGGAGGCGTCGGCGACGGCGAATGTGGGCAGTTCGTCCAGCGTCCCGCGCACGATCACGACGACGTCGAACCCCTGGCGCAGGCGGGGGTGGAGCAGGCGCAGGGCTTCGCGCGCCAGGCGCTTGGCCCGGTTGCGTTCGTGGGCCTTGCCGACCTTTTTGCCAGCGACGACGGTGTAGCGGTTCTGCGGGGGGGTGATGCCGTTCGGGAGGACGCGCGCCACCAGCGGCCCGTCGGCGAAGGCCCGGCCCCGGCCCCGCGCCCGCCGGACGTCGGCCTCCCGGCGCAACCGCAACGAGCGCTCCATACGCCCCCGAGACGTGAGACGTGAGACGTGAGACGTGAGATACGACAGTCTCTCTCACGTCTCACGTCTCACGTCTCTCTACTTGTTCTGGGTGAACTTCTTCTCGTCGGAGACCGTGAGGGCGTGGCGGCCCTTGCGGCGGCGGGCGGCCAGGACGGCCCGGCCGGTGCGGGTGCTCATCCGCTCCAGGAATCCGTGCTTCCGCTTGCGGGGGATCCGCTTCGGCTGATACGTCCGCTTCATGCTCGATCAACTCCCAAATGAACGGAGGGGGAGAGACGGAGAGGGGGAGAGGGGGGAGAACGCTTCGTCTCCTCCCCCTCTCCGTCTCAGGGCGCGAGCCCTGTCCCCTCTCCCCCTCGCTTTATCCGCTTAACAGCAAGAACCGCTGCGCTAGCAGGCTGGACAATCCTGCCCTCGCAACGGACGTCGAACGAGTATAGGCGCGGGCGTGACGGGGCGTCAAACGGCGGCCGGGATAGGAGAAAGGCAAGGCTGATATTTCACCCCCTATTCAACCGCTGACTCTAGGGCGCGGCGTGCCGCGGGGTGGGGACGGGCGGCAAAGCCTGCCAGCAGCAGATAGGCGGCCGCGAACGTCACCCCATCCCGCTCGGCAGCCAGAATGGCTCAGCTTTTGTAACAGGGGATGAGATCAAGCAGCGGTAGGAATTGGGAGCCCCGGCACTGTCAAACAGGCAGGCACGCAGGTTCCTCTCCCTCGATCGGCCGTTGGTCGGCAAGACCTCCCGTATGTGGCCTCCTCGCGCTGCGTTGGCTAACCGCGAATATGCGACCCAGGTCCTGAAAGCAGCTGTCCGGCAGCCCGTTGGCACCTCCTCAACGGAGTCGTGCGCCGCGCTAGACGTGCCCCTCTTAGCGTGGCTCGCCGTGGTGGGCCAGCTTCGAGCTTCGAGGAAACCTGCGCGCCCGAGGCGGCCCGCCTCCCCGCCTCCCTGGCGGCGACCGACGGACGGGCCTACAATGCGCGGGTTTCGGTGACGGCGGCGGTGGCCGCGGTTTTGGCCCCGCCGTGGGCCGTCACCACGCCCTGCGGCGCCGTGGGATCCGCCCAGGTCCCCGGGCGCCAAGCGAAGGAGCGGGTTATGGACGTGCGGGAGGTCTTGGCGCAGGCGCGGGACGCGATGACGGTGAAGCGGGTCTTCGGCGACCCGGTGGAGCGGGACGGCGTGACGGTGATCCCGGTCGCGCGGGTGTGGGGCGGCGGCGGGGCGGGGGCGGGTCCGGGACGTCCCCGGGCCCGGAGGAGGGCGGCGGCGGGGAGGGGACATCTACCGGCCGGAGGAGGGCAGCGGCGCCGGGTTCGGCCTCCATGCTTCGCCGGCCGGGGTCTACGTCATCCGCGGCGAGACCGTCAGCTGGGAGCCGGCGCTCGACCTCAATCGGGTGATCCTCGGCGGGCAGTTCGTGGCAGTCGTGCTCATCCTGGCGATCCGCTCGGTCGTGCGCGCCAGGGCCCGCCACCGGTCGACGGGGGAGTGAGCGGGGCGGCGGGCAGTCCGTCCGGGGCGCGGGCAAATCGGCCAACGTCCTCGTGAACGACTCCTACTCGCCGCTTGGGGCAACCCCGGTCGCCGGTTGGTACAGCGTCCGCGTCGCCCGCAGGCGGGGCACGCGGCGGCGTCCCGGTCGGCCGGCAGCCGGTCCTAGTCCTGGTTGACGACCTCGTCTCGGGGACGCTCAGGAGGACCGCGCGGGCGCCGACCGACGCGATGGCGCTGGTGGGGATGTCGGGGACGGCCGCGACGGAGTAGCGCCACGCGACCGTGATAGAGGCCAGGCCCACCTAGGTGACCGTGCCGACCGTGGCGCCGTCGGCGCCGTCGGGCACGCCCTTGGGGAGTTCCTGGACTCCGGTCGGACGTGGCAGGAGCACGGCAACGAGCAAACACGACCAGACGGCGCGCAGCGTGCTGGAATGCCTGGCGCACAGGCCCGTTCTGCCGGCTCGGGCGGCGGACAATGCGGATATCGGATGGGTCAGCACGGGGCTGATCGCAGATGAGGAGGCCAGCTCCGCTGAATCACTCGTCCGATGCGGCCACGGGACCCGCGAGGGCCATCGGGCCACACCGGCGCGGGACGCGAGGCGGGCCGGGGAAATGCTTCCCGGCCCGCCTCGCCTCCGGGGGCGTGCGCCCGCCGATGAGTTGGACGTGGTCGATGGCGATGCGCGCGCCTAGCCGGCGCCGCCGCTGTCCGGCAACTGCGCTGCATCTCCTGGTAGGCCTGGACGCTGCCGCCGAAGTAGAGGTCGGCGGACTCCTGCGGGGTGAGACCCAGCTCGGCCGCCTGGAAGCTGTTGATGATGCCGACGCACGACTTGGCGTACGGCGCGTTGTTGTCCTCGGCAGAGGCGGAAACCCCGGTGGCGACGCCGAGCAGCATGGCGGCGGCACCGAAGAAGGAGACCAATTGACGCTTCATCTGGACCGAATCCCTCGTTGTCTGGCACGTCTCGGTGCCCGCTGGTGTCTGCGACCGGTTTCCCCGGCCACAAACACGATAGGGCGGGGCGGGGCGGAGGCCATCCGCAGAAGCGCGTAGTCGGGATGCTTAATCCGGCAGGCCGTGGGCGGACGCGGCCACCGACCGGCTTAAGCATCTGGCGACGCGACCCCGGCACCGCCCGTCCGATTGGGTGGACTTACCCATGCGCCGCGCGATCGCGCGGCGCATCCTCGGAGCGTGCCCGGTAGGTGCCGGGCGCCGGGCCGGGCGGTCCCAGCCCGAGTCCCATCCATCCTACTCAGCCACCGCCCCCGCGCACCGGGACGTGTGGCCACGGAGGTACCCGTATGCAGACGCTGGACGTAGCGGCCGCGCCGTCGCTGTACGAGCAACTCGGCGGGGCGGACAACATCGCGACGGTCGTGGACGACTTCTACCGCCGGGTCCTGGCCGACGACGCGCTCGCGGCCGTGTTCGCCGGGATCGACCTGGACCGGCTGCGGCGCCACCAGCGCCGCTTCATCAGCTACGCACTCGGCGGCCCGAACCAGTACACGGGGCGCAACATGCGGGCGGCCCACGCCGGCCTTGGGATCACGCCGGCCCAGTTCGCCGCGGTCGCCGGGCACCTGAGCGCGGCGCTTGCCGCGGCCGGCGTGCCGGCGGCGCTCATCGACCAGGTCATCGGCCACGTCGCGTCCCTCCAAGGGGACATCGTCGGGCAATAGGGCCGGTCGAGATCGCGCATCGGTGCGGGCCGGCGCACGCAGCCGCCCGGCGTCGGGCCCGCCGCGCCCGCGGTCGGTGGGCCCGCGGCGCACCGGCTGGCGGTGCGCGGCAGGAACGCGGAGAGAGGCATGAACACCTGTCGTATCCTCGCGGTCCTGCTCGCGTGCATACCGCTGCTCGGCGCGCGGCCGGTCGCGGCGACGTTTCGCGCCTCCCTGCCTGTTGTCGACGATCGCTCCGACCCGCACCTGCGGCGATGTCCGGGCTGGGCGGCCGGGCGTCGCGGTCACATGACGCGGGCAGGGCACGGGCCGGGGGGATGAAGGAGTTCGGACCTCCTCGTCTCGACAGCAGGACGCCGACCGCGACCGCGCGGGGTCAAGCGGGGGACGGCGCGAGGGCGGTGAAGTTCTGGACCGCCCATAATTCCCATCGACGGCGCACCTCCGGGCGCTGAGCGGGGACGGGTGACGTTTCGGCCCGCCCTACTTCCGTCGACTTCGGCCTGCCACGGATCTGCGGCCACTCCGGCCCACGGTCCTCCGGACCGCGGCCGGCGGGGAGTGAGGCAGGGACGGGACGAAGGGGGGTGACGTTTCGCGGCCCCTATCTCCTTTCCCGTCAAACGGCGGCCTGGGTTTCCCACGATTCGCCGCCGCGCTCGGTCATGCGAAATCCAGCACACACGGCGAAAATGCTCACCCCCGGAATGGCCGGGCAGGGTAGGCTACGGGGACACGGCGCACGCATTGGTATTGGTATCCATGAAGGAGACGCGGTGGCAACGGAAACCCGGCAGCCCACCGAAACCCCGTTCCGAGCAGCGGATAACGCGGATACATCCGGAAACGGGAGAGGTTCAGCTAGGGAAGTGCTGGCGGTCTTCACCCGACTGGGGTTGACCTCGTTTGGGGGACCGATCGCCCACCTGGGGTACTTCCGCGCGGAACTCGTCCAGCGCCGACGGTGGGTGGACGAGGAGACGTACGCCGACATCGTCGCCCTGTGCCAGTTCTTGCCCGGGCCGGCCAGCTCTCAGGTCGGCATCGCCATGGGGCTCAACCGGGCGGGTGTGCGGGGGGCGCTCGCCGCCTGGGTCGGGTTTACGTGGCCATCCGCCCTCTTGATGGTGCTGTTCGCCCTGGGCGTCGGCGAGATCGGCGACCCGTCGGGGTCCGGCTGGCTGCGCGGTCTCCAGATCGTGGCGGTGGCGGTGGTGGCTCAGGCGGTCTGGGGGATGGGGGTCAGCCTCTGCCCGGACCGGCCCCGCGCCACGATCGCGATCCTGGCGGCGGTGGCCGTTCTGCTCTGGTCGACGGCCCTGGCGCAGGTTCTGACCATCGTGGTCGCGGGCGTCGTCGGCTGGCGGTTCCTCTCACGGGAGGTTTCCCTGCCGGCCCTGGCGCTCGTCCTCCCGATCGGACGGCGAACGGCGATTTGGTGCTGGGTCGCGTTATTCGGGTTGTTGGCCGGATTGCCACTGCTCGCCGAAGCCGTTGGCGGCAAATACCTAGCGATCGTCGACGGGTTCTTTCGGACCGGATCGCTTGTCTTCGGCGGTGGGCACACGGTATTGCCGCTCCTGTGGGAGGTGGTCGTGCCGCCCGGCTGGGTCACGGACGCGGAGTTCGTGGCCGGGTACGGCGCGGCCCAGGCGGTGCCGGGTCCGCTCTTTACCTTTTCGGCCTACCTGGGCCAGATAGCGGGTGGTTTTGCCGGGGCGATCTTGGCCCTCGTTGCCATCTTCGTGCCGTCGTTCTTGTTGATCTTCGGGGCCCTGCCCTTCTGGAATGCCCTGCGCACCCGGAGCGGATTCCAGGCGGCGCTGCGCGGAATCAACGCCGCCGTGGTCGGCATCCTGCTGGCCGCACTCTACAACCCGGTCTGGACGAGCGCGATCACCGCGTCGGAAGACGTGGCCCTGGCGCTGATCTGCTTCGGCCTGCTGATGTTCTGGAAATTTCCGCCGTGGCTGGTGGTGGGCCTGGCGGCGCTGGGTGGGATGGTGCTGGAGTACATCTAGTTCATCGAAACGCCAAGGAGGAATATCCAAGCGTGAGCGTGGAACAGGCCCAGGTGCAGGAGACCGTTGCGGAAACGGACCAGGCAGGTGCCGCCGATGGTGCGCCAGTCTTCGCCACGAAGTTGGTCGTGGTGTTGCGGGATGACCTGCCGATCTGGCAGAAGCTGAACGCGACCCTCTTTCTGGTCAGCGGCATCGCCGCGGGCGACCCGTCCACCGTGGGCGAGCCGTACGAAGATGCCTCCGGCACCCGCTACTTGCCGATGTTCCGCCAGCCCGGTCTGATCTACGCGGCCACGAGGGATGAGCTTCGGCGGGCCTATGAGCGGGCGACCTCGCGCGGGATCGAGTTCGCGATCTTTACGGACGACCTGTTTTCCACGGGGCACGACGGCGCGAACCGGGCGGCGGTGAAGGCCGTCGCCCGCGAAGATCTGGCGCTGGTCGGGATCGCCTTCCGGGCGGAGCGCAAGGTAGCCGACAAGATCGTGAAGGGGCTGAAGTTCCATCCGTAAGAGGCGAGGCCCTTGCGTGGAGAACGGCGACGCCCAGACGGGGCGGCCCGCCGCGCATCCCGTGGACGAACGGACGACAGCAGCCCAATATCGGTCGCCGCGAAGGATGATGCCTCGGCGTCGAGCCTGACCAAACCGGCCGCCCTTCGTATGTTCTCTACGCCGGCACCAGCACCACCGGGGAGGTGCCGGAGCGGAGCAGCTTGTCGGCGACACCACCCAGGGTCCAGGAGACGCCGGGGGTTGCGGCCGCTGTATCGGCGTTGGTGGTGGCGTCCCCGAGGTGCTTGCCCTGGCCGCGGCTGGTAAGGACAACCAGATCGTCGCGGCCGGCTTCGGAGATGACGGTGGCGACCGGGTTGCCGGTGAGGACATCGCCGCGGGCGGATACGCCCAGGCGATGGAGCCGGGCGACGGCGTCGGCGACGGCGGCCTCCGCGACGGAGCGGGAAGCGCCCCGGAACTCGCGCTCGATCACGTCGGGGTGGGCGATCTCCGCCGGAATCTCCGCCGCTCGATCGGAGGAGACGGCCTGGACCACCCGGATCTCGACGCCAAAGGCGTCCGCCAGCGCCGCCGCGACCGGCAACGCCGCGAAGGCCGCCTCCGAGCCGTCGACCGGGACCAGGATCCCCGAGAGGGTCGCTCGCTCGGCCCCTGGGGACGGCGGGGACGACCGGCCGCCCCCGCCCTGCGGCCGGGGCGGGACGACGAGGACCGGGCGGGAATCGGCCCTGACCACCCGATCGACGACCCGGCCGAAGGCGAAGGGTCCCCACGCCCCCGCGCCGGACGTGGTCATGGCGATCAGGTCGACCCGCTCTTCCCCGGCGACGCGAAGGATCTCCGCCGCCGGATCGCCGGTCGCGACGAGGGTCTTGTGCTCCACACCCGCGGGGAGCGAGATCGCCGCGGCCTCCAGTCTCCCGGTGGCGACCTTGGTGTACCCCTCCTGGATCTGGGATGCCGGGGCGATCTCCCGGCCCAGGATATTGCGGACATTGCCGGCCGGGGGCGTGACTTCGAGCAGGACGATCGCCCCGCCAGAGCCGCTCTTGGCGATCGTCGCCGCGTAGGGCAGGACCTGGGCCGCCGCTTCGGAGCCATCCAGCGGCACCAGAACGCGGGCCAGGCTCAGGGGACGGCCAGGGGCCGGGTTGTTTCGCTCGGTTTGATCGGTGTCAGCCATGGTTGGTCACCTCGATCCGTTGTCCGGCAGGGCAGGCAGGGTAGGCGGGGCAGGGCTCCCTACGCGTCGATGCTGACGTTGCAGGCCAGGAAGCCCTGCTCGTAGCCGTTCATGATCGCCTGGGCGCGCTGCTCGCCGGTGCCGTGGGCCTGGGGGTCGTAGGGGCCGACCTGGTCGGGATCGCCGAGGACGTTGAGGGCGAACTGGACGGCCTGCTCGATGTCGCTCCTCCTGGAGGACGCCGCGGGCGGTGGCGTCGGCCGCCCAGACGCCGGACATGCAGTCGGCCATGATCTCCAGCTCGATGCTGTAGACCGAGTTCCAGGTGGTCGGCTCCTCGCCGGGGTCAACCCGGACGAACGAGGTGCCGGATTGGACGTGGTGGGCCCACTCGTGGGCGATGACGAACGCGCCGGCGAACGGGTCCTGGCTCTGCATGAACGCTTCGTCGAGGTAGAGCGTCTGGTCCGGCGGGCAATAGAAGCCGGCGAAGGTGCCCTGGGCGGGGCCGCAGGCGCTCATCGCCCCTTCGCCCTCGCTGACGACGACGACGCCGGGCGACTGGTAGGTGAATTCCGTGTATGAGATGACGTCGGCGTAGAAGGCGTCCAGGTCGTTGACGACGTTCTGGGTCACGTCGCCCTCGAGGAGGTTGCCGGCCGCCGGGGCATTGGCGGCGGTGTCCGAGCTCCCGTACTGGGCGATGGCGTCTGCGACGAACTCGGGGCTATCGCCCAGGAACCAGCGCCAGGCGCCGGAATCGTCCTGCACCAGGTACATCTGGCTTTCGACCCAGACGTTGGCGCCACTCTCGTCCTTGATCGGGAGGACGAAGTCCACTTCGGCCGCGCGGTCGTAGGCGGTTCCAGTCACCGGCCACGCCCACTGGCCCAGATCGACGCCGACGACCTGACCGATGCCGGAGGCGGCGGTGCCGTAGACCTCGGTCAGGACCCCGACCGCGGCCGCTCGGGGAAACACCTCCCGGGCATCCGGGTGCAGCGCGTCGTACATGCCGTTGTAGTTCGCCTGGGCGGCGAGATCGAGCAAGCTCTGGGCAGTTGCCGCCGCGTTGGCTCTGTCCCGCAAATCTGCCTGCTCATCCTGGGCCGACCGCGCAGCGCCGTCGGCGAGGGGCAAAGCCAGCGCGGCCAAGAGGACCGCCAGGGTCAGAAGCCAAGCAACGCGACGGTAGGTGCGCATGAAGAACCACCTCCTGACGATCTGAACGCTCGGAGCGCTCCGAGCGCTCCGAGCGCTCCGTTCATGCCGTGGATGCTCACTATGCTCGACGGTATCCGGTCAAACGAACTCCGCTATCGCACTTTGAGGACGAACTCGTGTGGCGGTCGCGCCTTGCCACTGCCTGAGGCCCGCCGGCGCGACCAACGGGTCGTGTGGATCGGTGGTTGCCCAGAGGCAGAGGGCCGCCGGGTTTCCCCTCCACCCGCGGGATGTGACCGAGGCACGTATCGCAATCCGCGAACCATTGGACGTCAGCCACTCCGGCAATCAGCGGGAACGCCGTTTTTCGGACCAGATTCCGGGATCTAGAAGCACAACGCGTCGTTGGCGCGCAATATGCTCAGGAGGTACGCCGAGAGCCAGGGGAAACCCTGGTCTGCACTGGGCAATCCAGCAACGACGCGGGTTGCGGATCAAACGGACTTGGAGGAACGAACCATGAGCGACGTGATCAAGGGCCTCTTCGGCGGCGGTAATGGTGACCCGGACGAGAAGATCAAGAAGATCGGCGTGGATCCCGGCGAGGCTAAGAGCTTCGTTAGCCGGTACCTGGATGGCGACCCCAGCGAGGGATACGGCGACGACGAAGCGGCCGCCAACTTCCAGCGGGTGGCCCAGAACGCCTCCCCGGATCAGATGCAGCAGGCCACCCGTCAGGCGCTGGAGCACATGAACCCCAGCCAGCGCTCCGAGTTCGCGAAGATGTTGCAGCAGCGCCAGGCCAGCGGCGGAAACGTGCCGATCCAGCAGGCGGGCGAGCGCACGGCCAGCGGTGGCGGTGGCGGTGGCGACATGGGCATCGATGACATGCTCGGCGGCCTGCTCGGTGGCGGCGGAGGGGGAGGCCTGGGCGGGATGCTCGGCGGCCTCCTCGGCGGCGGCGATTCCGCTCGGCCGCAGACCGGGGCGCAGTCCGGCGGCGGCGGCATGTTCGGCGGCCTGGGCGATCTGCTCGGTTCACCGGCCGGCAAGGCACTGATCGGCGGGATCGCCGCCTACGGCATGAAAGAGATCTTGGACGGGAAGAACTAAGGGCGTCTATCAGCGAGACCCCGGGCTGAGCGCGATGAAGCCCTTTGTCTGCTGATGGTGGCCCGGTTCGTTGGGGATCGGGCCGGAGGACGGATGCGGCGACCCGCCAGCCCTTGGGCCCCCGAGGCCGTCCTGGAGCGTCCGGCGCCGCGTCCGCCCTCGCCCCCGCGTTTGCGCCCGTACGGGTGCCGGGGCCATCGCGCCCGCATCGGGCACGGTGGGGCCAGGGCGGCGGGGACGGGGGCCGGGTCCGGAGGGAGCGCGATGGACACGGCCGAGGTCTTCGTCGGGATCGACGCCGCCGCCGCCCACCCGGCTCTCGCGGTGCGGCCCGGCGGCGCGGCGTGGCGAGCGGCCACCGACCCCGACGGCCAGGCCGAGACGGCGGCACGGATCGCGGTCCTGGGGTCTGTCAACGCTCATTCGCGGGCCGGATTGGCGTGGTCGGGGCATCCGCTTGCGGTGCCCGGTTCCCGACAACGGGTGTCGAGGTGGGCGCCCGGGCAGGGCAAGCCCTGCCCCTACCGCGGCAGTGCCTGCACAGATCAGACGTGACGGACCACTAGGGCTCATCCAAATGGATCAGCGCGCAATCGCGATGTCCGCGCAGGTCGAACGCTCGGCGGTGGTCAGGCTGCGGCCCGCAAGAGCGTCGCGCTCAGGATATCGATCACCCACCGTTCGGCCTCATCGAATGTCCAGCCATAGTCACGTGTGAGCTGCCCGTAGGTCGTTGCCGACGTTACGACGCCGATCGTCACGCCCGCCTGGTCGGGCGATAGTCCGGGCCGGAGAGCGTCGAGCCTCGCCAGGAGCATCGCGATACGCTGGGTGCCCTCGCGATGTCGGCGCTCACCTTCGTGAAGGGCAGTTTCCACGTCGGGCTCGGTCGGGGCGGCGGACATCATCGCGCCGATGATGTCGCCACAGCGCTCGTAGAAGCGACGGGACAACGCGGCGGCGAGGGCGACGATGTCGCGCGGGTCTTGCGTTTCGCCGAGACGACGCCACATCGGCCCGACCCCCGCTTCCTCGTCGATCACATCGAGCAGCGCCAGGAGGATAGCCCGCTTGGGGCCGATACTGACGTAGATGGTCGGCACGGCCGTCTGGGCTTCTTGCGCGATATCGGCCATTGAAGTCGCAACGTAGCCGCGGGCCGCGAAGAGCTTGCGCGCCGCGGTGAGAATATCGCGGCGAGTCGCTTCCGCCTGGAGTTGTCGACGATTTGGACGGTGGGTGCTCATGGTATTGACAACCTCCTCTCAATGAATTATACATCTATTCAATAGAACTAGATTCTATTCACTGAACTCTAACTATATCGCATTTGGAGGTACCCGTGAGCGAACTTGCCCTGACGGCGGCGCGGACCAGCGCCGTTACCGATACCCATACCGAGCGCCGGCTCGATCGGCTCGCCGGGTTCGGCGGCCTCGCTTTTGCCGTGATCGTCGCGGCGGAGAATCTGTTCATTGGCTCGATGTCGCCGCCCCGCGGCGATGCCAGCGCCAGCGAGATCACCACGTTCATTGCCGACAACGACGCCAGGCTCGCCGGCGCGATCGGGATGGTTCCGTTCGCGGTAGTCGCGCTTGCCCTGTTCGCCGGCGGCATCGTGCCCCGGCTCAGCCGGGCGTCGAGCGAAGCCGCATTGTGGACGCGGGTCGGGATCTTTGGCCTGGGGATCGTCGCCGCCTTGTTCGTGAGCGGGCTGCTGCCCGAGATCGTGCTGATCGCGAACGCATCGAATCTGGCCGGACAGGAAGGCACCGTCAAGCTGCTGTGGCAGCTCAGCGAGGCATCGCTCATCGCCACCGGCCTGGCCCTCGGCATCACCCTCGTCGGCCTCTCCCGCGCCGCCCGCTTGGGCGGGCTGATCCCGAGGTGGCATGAAGCGCTTGGTTTCGGCGCCGCGGCTGCCTTCTTCGTTGCGTCGGTCGCGATCGTGCCCGCGGTCGAAGGTGCCGGCATCGGCGTCCTGGGGTTCGCTGCGTTCGCCGCCTGGCTCATCTGGGTCGGCCTGACCGGTATCCGCCTCATCCGCACCGAGTCATAGCACCACCAACCGCAACAGAAGGGGGCCCGGTCGAGATCTCGACCGGGCCCCCTTCGTTGTCCTGCGCATCGCGCCATTTGGGTCAACACGTTAAATGGCGAGGCAATCCTTGCCGACCGGCCGAAGGTTTACGAGTGCTATTTAGAGCCTCTATCAAAACCCCGCCGCGGCGGCGGACGCCAGGTTGAAACCCCGGGTCGGCCCGCAGGCCGAACGGTTTCGTTAGGCGCTCTTCGTCCGACAAGCGCCGAATCCACCCAGCAAACCCAGCAAACGCCTCCAGAAAAGCGCGGAGGTGGTCCCGGGTCTCTCCGTCGATCAGGACGCCGTCGGCGTCGCACTTCTCGGCCGCGACCCTGAGGCGAGCATCGGGCGGCACTGACCGTGACGGCAACAAAGGATTCCTCCGGGGGATGGGTGCTCTCCCTGCCGTCCGACGGCGCGACCCCGAACGGCGAAGGCGCTCAGCCCAAGACGGTACTTGGCGTGAACGCCTTGAGCGCCTTCCCGGAATCCACGGGAGAACCGGCCGTTCGTCACGGAACCGAACCTTCGCCGGAGCAGTCGGGCGGGCCGATGGCGCACAAGGCGCTCATCGCATCCACCCACGAGCCCAGTGAGCGCCTTGCGGCCACCGAACCGGTGGAACCCGCCGATGATACACGGGGCAGGTCGGACAGCTCCTCTGACTCCGCAGCATCGACCGAACCTGGGGCGCCGCCCACAACTCCTCGGTTCAGCCACGGCATCCGCGTCGTCGAGACCGACCCGACCCTGCCGGTGTCGGACCGCTACCGTCACCTGTGGAGCGACCAATGAGCGCCCATCGGTTCCCGCGCCGCAGGTGCGGCGCGCCGGTCCGCCGGGGCGCCCAAGCGGGGGTACGCGGGAGGTGTTACACAACGCCGTGAGCTGGGCAACCCGATCGCGCGGCGGCCGGTCCTACACGCGCTCCCGGCGGATCGACGGGCGCATCATGCGCGAGTACGTCGGCACGGGCTTGACCGCGGAACGCGCGTCGGAATCTGAGCGAGTCGACCGGGAAGGACGAGCCGCGGTGCGGGCTGCGCTCCGGCAGCAGCGCGCCAGGTCGCGGTCGTTCGCGCCGGTGGCGCACGACCAGCGCCAGGCGGCGCGGGCGCAGTGGCGCCGCCGGGTTTCCTCATACGGTACGGGCACGCGACCTCGCCGGACGCCAACGCTCGGTCGCGCCGGGTGCTAGACTCGTCGCTACGACCCCGCCTCCCTAAGTCCCTCCGCGGACTCCGAGCCGATCCGCACCCCGACCGGCTCGTGGTTCCGTCCTGGCGGGGCGCGTGGGGACGGACGGCGTTTCGACCCCGACCACCGAGGAGCCACCATGCCCCGCACCGACCTCGCCCGCAAGGACCTGAGCCGCGCCAACCTGAGCAACGCGGACCTCCACCAGGCCGACCTGCGCGACGCGACCCTCCGGGACGCGTACCTGCGCCAGACCGACCTCTCCGGCGCCGACCTCACGGGCGCGGACCTGCGCGGGTCCCACCTGGAGGGCGCGAACCTGGCCGGCTCCACCCTCGACGGCGCCGACCTGCGGGGCGCCGACCTCACCGGGGTGGACGTGGCCGCCGCCGCGTCGCTGGCGGGCGCCAACCTCGACGGCGCCGTCGGCGTGCCCGACGGGGAGCACGGGGCCGCGCTCGGCACCGACCAGCACGACCTGGACGCGGGCGGGGCCGCGACGGACGCCGCCCGGACCTACCACGCCAGGGAGGAATGAACCCATCGGTCAAGCCCCGATCACCAGCTGATCAGGCGACGCTCGCCCGCTCGACGAAGTGCACGACCGTCGTGGGAAACGGGTGGGCGTGGTGATCGCGATCTGTTCGCCTCCGGCAGGAGACCCTGGCCAGATTGCCCAACGCCAGGCGAACCCAATTGGAGGAGGACCGAACTCGCGTCGTTGCCAGCCTGCGGGCCGCCGCTCCACTGCGTCTAGCCGCACGACGGCGACATGGTGCCGATCATGGAACCGGCGCGGAAACGGCGGCCCTGAGTACCGTTAGGGAGAGCAGGGCGCACTCGGTGCGGGCGGGACCGAGCGGAACGCCTATGGCCGCCAGGAGCGTGTCCTCGGACAGTGCCTTGACCTCCTCGATGCCCATCTGCAAGATCAGCTCGGTGAGGACCGAGGCGGACGCCTGGCTGACTGCGCACCCCCGGCCTGAGAAGGCAACCGCGTCGACGTAACCGTCCTTGACCCGGACGTCGATGCGAACTTCGTCGCCGCAAACCGAGCCGGCGTCCTCGTAGCTGAAGTCCGCTGGGTCCAGCGTGCCCCTGTTCCGTGGGTATATGGCGTGTTCGAGGACGTTCCCTCGGTAGATTCCGCCGCTCATGCGGGTGCCCCCGCCGCCACAAGGTAGGGCGTCCTGTCTCCGAGCTCCTTAGTCGCGCGACCGACGCGAGTTCGGGGGTCGCGAAAGATGCGATCGGCAACCAGGAGGCCGTCAATCAGGCGGTCGACGTCCGCCTCGGTGTTGTAGACGTAGAAGCTGGCGCGGGTGGTGGCGACGACGCCGAGGGTCGCCATCAGGGGTTGGGCACAGTGGTGACCGGCGCGGACGGCGACGTTCTCCGCGTCGAGGATGCTGGCGACATCGTGGGGGTGGACGCGCTCCAAAGCAAAGGAAACGACGCCGCTGCGGTACGCCGGATCCATGGGCCCGTAGACCGTGATGCCAGGTATCTCGCTCAGGCGCTGGAGTGCGTAGCCGACCACCGCTTGCTCGTGGGCCAAGACGCGGTCCATTCCCAGTCTCGTCAGGTACTGGATCGCCGTAGCGAGGCCGATCGCATCGCCGACGGCAGGAGTGCCGGCCTCGAATTTTGCCGGGACCTCGGCCCAGGTCGAGCGCTCTAGACCGACCTTCCGTATCATGCTGCCGCCAACAAGGAAGGGTGGCATAGCCTCCAGCAGGGCGCGCTTGCCGTAGAGCACGCCGGAGGCCATTGGGGCAAGCATCTTGTGGCCGGAAAATGCCAAAAAGTCGACGTCGAGCGCCTGGACATCGACCGCCATGTGCGGCACGCCCTGCGCCCCGTCGACCAGGACCACCGCGCCCGCGGCGTGTGCTTGGCGCGTGATCGCGGCCACGTCGTTAATGGTGCCGAGCGCGTTGCTGACGTGGGTCACGGCGACCAGCTTCGGCTCGCGCCTCAACAACTCGGCAAACACCGCCATGTCGAGGCGGTGGTCGTCGGTCAGGGGAACGTAGGCGAGCTCGGCTCCCCGTTCCGCGGCCAGGAGTTGCCAGGGAACGATGTTCGAATGGTGCTCCATCATGCTGAGGACGATCAGGTCCCCCTCGCCGATGTTGGTGCGGCCCCAGGTCTGGGCGACGAGGTTGATTGCCTCGGTCGTATTGCGCACGAAGATGCACTCTCGGTCGGAGACGGCGTTGATGAAGCTAGCCACGAGGCGGCGCGCCGCCTCGTACTCGGCGGTGGCGCGTTCGGAGAGCTGGTAGACGCCGCGATGGACGTTGGCGTTGAGGTGACGGTAGTAGTGGTCGAGCGCGTCGATCACCGAAGCTGGCTTCTGGGAGCTAGCGGCGCTGTCCAGGTAAACAAACGGCCGACCGTCGTTCGCCGATTGGGCGAGGAGCGGAAAGTCGTTCCGAATGGTGGCGGCGTCCAGGGATCGGGCGGGGGCGACAACCGCGGAGGACATGGCTCGTCTCCTCATGGTGTGACTGCGTGGTCGCGATGACGATGGGGAACCATCCGGCCGCACCCGCGGTCGTCGCGGGCCGTACCCCTAGGAGCCGAGGATCGGCCGGCTGGACTACGCCCTGCCCAGGCCTCGCTCAGTTGGGGTGCCGCTAACCGCCGCAGGACGCGATGTCGGAATTCGGCCAACCCCGCTCTGATACCGCTTCCGGTTGGACGTCAACCGCTGAGCTGCCTCGCCTGCGTGTCCGTTTCGGTCATATCTGCAGTGTGCCATCCACGAGCGTGAACACCACGAAGCCGACCCACAGCTTCGCTCACAGCTCTCGGTGGCTAATCTCCCATTCCGAACGCGCTCCGCCGCAGTGAAGGTGGTACGATCTGGTGATCGCAGTCAGCCAGTCCATCCTGTTGGCAGGGGGGGTTCCTATGGCGATGGCGACCGACGACGAACGGCGGCGCACGTCGCCGACGGCCTTTGGCCACCGGTTGAAGCGCCTCCGTGCGTCGGAGGGCCTGACCCAGGAGGAACTGGCCGAGCGGGCCGGCGTCAGCGCGCGACTTGTAAGCGACCTCGAACGCGGCGCGATCCAGCGTCCACGTCGTGACACGGTGCGGATGCTGGCGGACGGACTGCGGCTGACCGGTGCCGAGCGAGACGGGTTCACCGCAACTGCCCGCGGGTGGACGGAGGGGGACACTCCCGGCGGGCCGCCGTTGGGAAGAACCGGTCTGCCGCTGCCGCCGACCTCGCTCGTGGGCCGCAGCCGAGAACTCGCGGCGGCGACCTCGCTCCTTCTCCAGCCAGAGACGCGGCTCCTGACACTAACCGGTCCCGGTGGGGTGGGCAAGACGCGTTTGGCCCTGGAGGTGGCGCTGCAGGTGATCGATGCCTTCCCGTACGCTGTGCGGTTCATCGATCTGGCGCCTATGAAGGCGTCGGCCCTGGTTCTGCCGTCGATCGCGCAAGCACTCGGGGTGCGAGAGAGCGGCGAGCGTACCCTCAGGGAGGGCCTGATCTCCTCGTTGCAAGGGCAGCGCCTTCTGGTGGTGCTGGACAACGTCGAGCACTTGACGGCCGCCGCGCCCGCGCTCGGCGACCTGCTGGCGGCGTGCGATGGACTGACGATCCTGGCCACAAGTCGGCAGCCCCTTCACCTCCGAGCCGAGCATGAGTACAGCGTCATGCCGTTGGTGCTGCCAGATCTGGAGCGCCACCCGTCGGCCGACGAACTGGCCGATGTCCCCGCGGTCGATCTCTTCGTCCGCCGGGCGGAAGCGGCAAGACGGTCCTTCGCGCTGACGACGGAGAACGCTCCCATCTTGGCGGAGATCGCCGTACGGCTCGACGGCCTGCCGCTGGCGATCGAGCTGGCGGCGGCGCGGGTCAAGGTCTTGCCGCTGGCAGTCTTGCTGGCGCGGTTGGAACACCGGTTGCCGCTCCTGACGGGTGGGGCGCAAGACCTGCCGACGCGGCAGCAGACGCTTCGGGCGACGCTCGACTGGAGCCACGACCTCCTTGACTCGTGCGAGCAAGCGTTGTTCCGGCGCCTGGCGGTCTTCTCCGGGGGATTCACCTTGGATGCGGCAGAGGCGGTCTGTGCCCAGGGACCAGGGAACACACCGCCCGTTCCTGACCCTCGATCCCCGGCACGTCAGTTCCTCCGTCCTCGACGGTATCACCTCTCTCGTCGAGAAGAGCCTGCTGCGCGTGCTCCACCAAGACGACGACGTCCGGTTTGGGATGCTAGAGACTGTACGCGAGTACTGCTCGGAGCGGCTGGTCGCAGCCAGCGAAGTCAAGTGGTTCGGGACCGGCACGCGGCTTGGTGCATGGCGTTGGCGGAGCGCGCCGAACCTGAATTGGTGGGACCGGACCAACAGCACTGGTCCGACCTATTGGACGTGGAACTCGACAATCTTCGGGCCGCCCACGCCTGGTCGATCGAGCAGCGCAGCGCCGCAATGGCGTTGCGCCTGGCGAGCGCTGTGCAACGGTTTTGGACGACCCGAGGTCTTCTCGACGAGGGCCGGCGGTGGCTGCAGCAGGCGCTGGGGATCGACGTGGCGGTTCCGGAGGCGATGCGAGCGAAGGCACTCGTTGTTGCGGCGCTCCTCGCCTACTACCAGGGCGATTACGAGCAGGCGGTATTGCTCGGCGAGGAGGGATTGGAATGACTTTCGCCTGCTCGGCGACCCGACCGGCATCGGCGCCGCAATCGGTGCGCTTGCCCTCGTGGACGAGGCCAGAGGCAACATTCAGCGAGCAGAGGTGCTGTATGAAGAGGCCCTGAGCCTCTTCCGTTTGGTCAGCAACCGAAGTCGGACCAGCGGCATCATCAATAATCTCGGACTTCTCGCGTGGCGGCGGGGCGACTTCGAACGCGCGGCGGCGCTCCACGAAGAGGCATTGGTGCTGAGGCGCGAATTGGGAGATCGAGTCGGCCAGGCGCAATCGCTTTCCAACCTCGGGCTCGTCGCCGCCGACACTGGCGACTACGTGCGGGCGGCTGTGTTGGAGGGGGAATCCCTGGAGTTAGAGGTGGAGCTAGGAAACAAACGTGGCCTCGCGGACAGTTTCGAAAATGTGGCCCTCATAGCCGACGCGATGCGGGAAGACCGACGCTCCGCCGGGCTCTTCGGGGCGGCCGAAGCGCTGCGTATTCGCCTCGGTTTCCCGGCATTCCCCTTCGACAGCGACACTAACCAGCGCCGCATCGCCAGCCTCCGGGCACGGCTGGGAGAGTCGGCGTTCGCCGCGGCCTGGGAAGCGGGCCGGGAGATGACCCTGGACGACGCGGTCGCCTTCGCGCTCGAGCGCGGGGGGCAAGACCCGACCGGCGCACCCCAGCCAGAAGGTGGCGACCGCGGAGTGGCGCGCACGGCACCCTGAACGCGGGACGTCACATGAGGGTCGTGCCCGTTTGCTGGGCTAAACCCTACATCCACGGCGTCTCGTCGGGACGCTATGGGATCCTGTTCCGCAGGTGAATACTGCCTCGTTGGTCTTGTTTCGGCAGGGCAGCAGCACCGACGCCCTAAACGCACTATCCGCCACGCGATCCGGGCGAGCCGGTCGGGGCGGTCCGGTCGGGGTTTGAGTCCTCGGTCGCGACCCCCGATTGAATCGGGGTGCGACGAAGGAAATGCCTTCCCGTTACAAACCCGGCACAGGAGACCTCAACCGGGTACGTGTCCGCGCATAAAGAGGCGATCCCGCCTTGAGCACGTACGGGACAGAACGCCCACATTCGTTTCAGCCGGGCGACCAAGATAGCGTAGGCCTGCGAGCTGAATCGCCATGCTGCCTTTGCCGTCGATCCAAACGTGGTGCAACGGGGATGGGCAGACGGGGTAGTCAATACGGCGACAGATTCGGCTTCTACCTCGCGTTCCCTATCCAGACGCCCCGGTCACTTATTGTTGAGATCGCGGGTTCGACGGGGGTCGGTTTCGTCGGTCCGCACGAGGACCTCATCCTCCCGGCTGGGGCCATTTTTATGGGCGAGCCCGACGACGAAGTGCGGCGCTACGCCGGGCCGAGACAGCGCAATCTTGGCCATGAGCAGGAACGCGCGATTCGCGCCGCGGCGCGCGGATCGTCATTTCGTGATTTGGCCGCCGAGTACGGCGTGAGCCACCAGACCGTCGCCCGCATCCTGCGCGAGCACGACGCGCCGGGATACGGGCTCGGCCCTGGTTCCGGCGGCCCACCGGCGACGCTCAGCGACTAGCCCGCGACCGACGCCGAGTCGCCTGAAACGCTCTCGGCTCTGCGTACGCGCCAAGCCGGGCGATCAGTGCAGGCAGACCGCCAGGCGCGTGCAGCCGCCGCTCACGCCCCCGCCGCAGACCCCCGCCTCGAACGGCGGGAGGAACGTCCTCAGGGCGCAGACCGGGTAGATCGGGTCGGTGCAATCCGCGCTGCTGGCGCACGGCTGGTCGCAGTCGATGGTCGCTCCGCCGTGGCAGCGGTTCCCCGCGGTGGTGGCGATGCAGTAGCAGCCCTGCGGGCAACTCGCCCCCGGCCCGCACTCGTCGACCCGGCACGCGCACGCCGCCGCGTCGACCCCCGCCGGGCAGTCGGCCTCGGTCAGCGCGCAGCCGCAGGTCAACTCGCCGCCGCAGCCGTCGTCGACCGGGCCGGTGTCGCCCGGTTCGCACAATGTCTTCGGCGTGCAGCCGCAGGCGCCGGGCACGCCGCCCCCGCCGCAGGCGTCGTGCGGGCCCGGGCAGGCGTCGCCGGGGCAGCAGTCGAGGTACGGGGCGTCGCCGTGGGCGAGGTGGGCCTCCCAGGCCGGCTCCGCCACGTCGATCACCTCGTAGGGGCGGGCCGGGTCGCCGGTCGCGTGGCAGAGCGGCCGCTTGGCCTGCCCGGCCCGGGCGGCCGTTGCGCGCCCTCCCACCGCCACGGCCGCCCCGCCGGCCAGCGCCCGCAGCACCCCGCGCCGGCTGGGCCGCCCCGCCAGGGCCCTCGTCAGGTCGTCGAACCGGTGTCCATCCATTTCGTCCCTCCCTGGGAGCGCTCGGTCGCGGCCGACCCGGCCGCGGCGGTGGCGGGCGAGGACCCGCCCATCCCCACGGTAGAGCGCCGTGCTTACAGAATCCTTGCACTCCGATGCGCCGCCCTCCGCTCCGGCCCGGTCGCGGGACAATCGGCCCCAGCCGCCCGGTTCGCGAGGCTGCCCCGCAGCCAAGGCAAGCGGCCGCTCCAGATGAGGCGGCGACGGGCCGCATAGGTACCCCAGACCGCGGCGGCGCTCGCGCGATTGCGTCACGACCACGCCTGGGTGGTGGTCGCGGAATCGCTGGAATGCCGCACGGCTGGGGCATCAGGGCGGGCGACCGAGCAGGTTGATCGGGCACGCAACCTGACGCCCGAGGACCAGAGCGCAATCCGATCGATGGCGGAAACGTGGTCGCGGAGGAACCTCGCGGCCGACTTCTCGGTCAGCCGCGAGACCATCCGGTTGGCCCTCCAGAACCAGCAGCGCGAGCGTGGGATCGAGGCGGCCTGAGGGTTCCGGGCCATGTAAGCCGGCAACGATCGACAGCGCAGCGTGGAACGGTGCACACGTCCTAGCCAACTCTGTCATTACCGCGGTCATGTTGTCGCTGTTGCCGACGTAGATCGTGCTTTTGACGACCGCGGGCGAGGCGAAGCTGCCGTAGCGTGCCCCGAGGCGCCCACGCCCACATCCCGTCACGCGAGACCGAGGCGGTGGGCGGCGGCGACGGCGGCGGTTCGGCTGTTAACGCCGAGCTTGCTGAAGACGCTCGTGAGGTGGGAACCGACCGTGCGGGGGCTGATGTACAGCACCCCGGCGATCTCCCGGTCGGACAGACCGGTCGCCAGCAGGCGGAGGATCTCCACCTCGCGGTCGGTCAGGCCGTGCGTCGCGGGCGCCACCCGCTGCGCCACCGGCTGCACCACCGCGGGGTCGGTGCGGATGGCGTCGGCGACGGCCGTCGCCAGCTCGACCGCCTCACCCAGCGGCAGGGCTTGCCCGGCCGCGACGGCCAGCGCGCCGGGCTCCTCGCCCAGCGCCCGGCGCGCGGTCGCCAAGGCTGCGGCGCGGCGCGGTTGAAACTGCCAGGAGTCGAGGATGCCGATCGCGCGGCGCAACGCCTCCGCCGCCCCGAAGAGGCGCATAGCCGACTCGTGGCGCCCGGTCAGGACGGCGAGCTCGGCCAGCGCGGCGAGGCACTCGGCAATGCCGCGCCGCTCCATCCAGGCCCACCGCCGCCCGAGGCTGGCCTGCAGGTACGCCGCCGCCTGCGGCAGGTCTCCCCGTTCGCGGGCGACATCCGCGGCGTCCCAAAGCAGCCCCGCCACCACCCTGGCGTTGCCGTCCCCCAGCGACGCCAGGGCTGCCTCGTAGCTGGCGGTGGCCGTGTCGAGGTCGCCCAGGTGGCGGGCAAGGAGGCCCTGGCGACCGAGGGCAACCGCCTCCCAGAACCGGCGCCGCCGCGCCCGGCTCAGGGCCAGCGCTTCGTCCACGACCGCCTCCGCCCGGTCCACGTCCCCGACCACCGTCAGCGCCATGGCGAAGTTGGTCAGTCCATTGAGGAGCCGGTCGACGCCGCCGGCGGCCCGTCCCAAGGCGACCGCCTCCTCGTACCATGCCACCGCCTCGGCATGCTGACCCCGCGTGAAGGCGACGTTCCCCAAGGCGGCCACCGCCTGGGCAGCCGCGTCCGGGCCGTTCAGCCGGCGGGCGAGCGCGAGGCCCTCCTCGGCCAGCTCCACCGCCCTCGGGTAGTTGCCCTGGCGGAAGTCCACCATGGCGGCAGCTCCCAGCGCAGCCGCCCGGGCGATCGTCTCGTCGTCTCGCCCAAGGCCGAGCAGGCGCTCCGCCCAGGCACTGCCCTCGTCCAGGAACCCTTGGGCGTCCCAGAAGCGCCACAGGGCCGCCACGAACCGGTGCCCGAGGGGAGGATCTCCCCGCTCCTCGGCGAACCCCAGCGCCAGACGCAGGTTGGGGTGCTCCCGGTCCAGCCGGCGCAGCCAACGCACGTGCTCGGGGCCGCCGATCTCGGCGGCGGCCTGCTCGGCCAACTCCAGGCACCAGCGGGCATGGCGGCGGCGGACCTCGTCGGCCTCGCCGCCCGCCGCCAGCCGCTCCAGCCCAAAGTGGCGGATCGTCTCCAGCATCCGGTATCGCGGATCGCCGTCCGCGTCCTCGCTCCGGGTAAGCAGGCTCTTGTCGAGGAGCGAGGCCACCCCTTCAAAGACGGAGAGGGAGAGGGGGATCGCCCTGGGACGGAGCAGCGGGGCAGCGGGGCTCTCCCCCCCTCCCCTCAGCCCGCCAGGGCTGTCCCCCCAGGGCGATCGCCCTGTCCCCCTCCGGCGACGGCCTCGGCCGCGTCCAGGGTGAAGCCGCCGGCGAAGACGGCCAACCGGCGGAAGAGGGTTTGCTCCTCGGCGGAGAGCAGGTCGTGGCTCCAGGCGATCGCGTCGCGCAGCGTCCGCTGCCGGTCCGGCAGATCGCGCGCCCCGCCCGCGAGCAGGGTGAGCCGGTCGTCGATCCGGCCCAGCAGCGCATTCGGGAGAGAGGTACCGCAGACGGGATGCCGCCAGTTCGATCGCCAGCGGCAGGCCGTCGAATCGGGCGCAGATCTCGGCGACCGTCGCCAGATTGGTCCCGTCGAGCGCGAGGTCTGGTCGGACATCCCCGGCCCGCGCGACGAACAGCGTGACGCCCTCGGCCTCCAGCGGCGGCACTCGGAACTCCTGCTCGCCCGAGAGGCGCAGCAGCTCGCGGCTGGTCGCCAGGATGGTCAACCCCGGGCAGCTCGCCAGCAGCCCCGCGAGCGCCGGCGCGACCGAGATGACCTGCTCCAGGTTGTCGAGGATCAGCAAGACTCGCCCGGCCCGTAGCGCGTCGTGGAGGCGGAAGTTCAAGGCGCTCCCGGCGGTGTCGGCGACGCCGAGCGCGTGGCCGATCGTGGGGACGACCAGGGCAGGATCCTGGATCGCGGCCAGCCCCACGAACGCGATGCCGCCGGCAAAGGCGGCGTCGAGATCCTCCGCCGCCCGGATGGCCAGCCGGGTCTTGCCCACGCCGCCCGGCCCGGTCAGGGTCAGCAGCCGCACGTCGGGCCGCCGGAGCAACGCCTGGATTGCCGCGGTTTCCTGCTCCCGCCCGACCAGCGAGGTCAGCAGGGACGGCAGCGGCGCAGCGGGGAACGTCGGGCGGTCCGCTTCGGGTGCCGTCGGCTGGCGCGAATCAGGCTCATCGGCAATCAACCTGAGCATGGGGCCGACCTCGATATCAGGGATCAGCGCGCTCCCGCGAGTTGATGAGGTCGCGGGTTCACGGCTCCAGGGGAGCGTCGTGGCCCGGTTACTCACCGCACCCGCGTGCGGGTGTGCCCAATGTATCCCATGCCGTACCGGTCGAGTGACGATCCAGATTTCGAAATTCCTCGGATATCCATCGATCGACACCGAGGCAGGATAGCAACTGTTCGGGCGGGAGCCGCCCGGATGCTCGCCGCGATCGTGCCTCGCTTCATCGCCGCGGCAGCCAACGAACCGATGCCCGCCGGTAGCCCGCCCAGTCGGCCCCCCTCGGCTGGGGCATCCGGACGAGCGGCGCAACAGCACACTCGTCCACGCCGCCTAAAGCGCTCGTCGAAAACCTTGGCCGGTGTCGCCGCTCGCCTCGGAGAGGCTGCCACTGTGAGCCCGGGCCAACCTTGGGCCAACCTTGGGCCAACCTGGGCCAACCCTGGGCCGTAAGCCCCGGGCGCCAGGGGAAACGGCGGAGCTCCAAACAACCCGCGATCAATTCCGCAACTTCCATCAGCCGGCTCGCGACCTCGGTGCGCCACGGCGGGGGGACGCCAAGACTGCCCCGTTAATCCTTCAACCTCCATCAACCTGGCGTCCGCCGCCGAAGAGTGTTGATACAAGTTCTAAATCGGAAACCACGTATCGGAAACCACGGTGTGATTTTGGCGCCGTCGTTGGGACGCCGCCCGGGCCCGTTGACGCCGAGCTAGATTCACGAAGCCGGTTAGAGACCGGCTGGAGGGCATTTCGGAACGCGGCCTGGATTCGATGGTCCGCCGTTACGTGGGAAGCGGTCGCGGCTGGCACGGAACGACGCGCGATCCAACCGGCCTGAGCCGCCTTCGCGTCGCCCTGCCCTCTATCGGATCCCGTGCCGATGAGCCAGGGCGGCTGCCGCGGTGCGGGAGTTGACGCCAAGTTTGGCGAGGATGTTGGCGACGTGGCGCATGGCGGTGCGGTGGCTGATGAACAGCGCATCGCCGATCTCGCGGTCGGACATGCCGTCCGTGAGCAGTTGCAACACTTCGATCTCGCGGGGGGTCAGGTCCGCCAGGACCGAATCGGCGTCGTTGACCGTGCTGCCCGCCTGGGGGCCGGGTCCGCCGCCGGTGATCCGTTCGGCTTCGGCCTCGGCTTCCGCCCCGGCGGCGTCAAGCGAGAGCGCGAGGCCGGCCGCCTGGATCAGCCCGTACGACTCGGTGCCGAGCGCCCGCTTGACCTTGTCGTTCGCGGCGTCATACCGCTGCGCCTCCGGCGCCTCAAAGGCGTAGGTAAGCGCCTCGCAGTTCGCGTCGACCGCGGCAAAGAGGCGGGCGGCGGTCTCCTTCCGCCCGGTTGCGGCCGCCAGGACCGCGATGGCGGCGATCGCGTCGAGCTGGCTCTCCTTGGCGCCGATGCCACGCGCGAGTTTCAGGCCCTCCCGGAGCAGGGCCGCGGCCCGGTGGGTATTGCCGCCGTCGGCGGCGACGCTGCCGAGGGCATGCAGGGTAAAGGCGATGCCCCACTCGTTGCCGATCGTCCGGTAGCCGGAGAGTGCCGCTTCCAGCAGTGACTCTGCCCGAACCAGATCCCTTTGCCAGAACGCGAGGACGCCGAGGTTGCAGCGCAGGAGGGCCATCCAACCCGGGTCGCCGATGCGCTCGAAGAGGGAGAGCGACTCCTGGCACAGGTCGACCGCCTGGGCGATATCGCCGGAGGAGCGGGCGAGGACGCCGAGCAGGTTGAGCGATGCCGCCATGCCGAGGGTATCGTCAAGTTCCCGGTAGAGGGCCAGGCCGCGCTCGCAGAAGACGACCGCCTGGGTGCGGTCGTCCTGCGTCCGCGCCAAAGAGGCCGCACCGTGCCAGGCCCGGGCGCGGATCGCGGCCGGAACCTCGTCGGCGTTCGGCATGTTAAGGGCGCGTTCGAGCCAGGCGCGACCTTCCGATCGGTAGGAGCGCAGGACCCAGAACGGGGCCATCAGGCCGGTCAGCGCCAGGAGCGAGTCGGCATCGCCGGATGCTTCAAACCAGACGAGGGCGTCGCGGAGGTTACCCAGGTCGGCTTCAACTCGGTTCAACACATCGGGCGGGATCGGGTCGGCGCTGGGCGCGGTCCAGGACTGCTGGAGCACGTTCAGACTCCATCGCGCCTGCCTGGCGCGGATCTCGTCCAGTTCTCCGTGGAGTGCCAGTTGTTCCTGGCCGAACTCCCGGACCGTCTCCAAAAAGGCGAACCTGGGCATGTCGGTCCCGTCTTCACCGGGACCGTCGGCGCGGCGGAGCAGGCTCTTGTCGACCAGGGAGAAGATGCCGTCGAGAACCGGGGGGGAGGGGGCGGAGAATGGTTCCCCTTCTCCCCCGTCTTCGACCACGTGCTCGGCCGCGTCGAGCGTAAACCCGCCGACGAAGACCGAGAGTCGCCGGAACAACGCCTGCTCCTCCGGTGCAAGGAGATCGTGCGACCAGGCGATTGCGTCGCGCAGCGTGTGCTGGCGGACGGGCTGGTCGCGGGGGCCGCCAGTGAGCAAAGGGAGACGATGTTCCAGGCGATTGAGCAAGGCGGGCATCGAGAGCAGCTTTGTGCGGGCCGCCGCCAGTTCCAACGCGAGCGGAAGGCCGTCCAGCCTACGGCAGATCGCGACAATGGTCGGTACGTCGGTCGGCATCAGGGTGAAGCCGGGCCGCACCGCCCGGACACGATCCAGGAACAGGGCGACCGCGGGCGATGCGACGACCTCTTCGATCTGAGGCTCGCTGAGGCTCGCGTTCGGTGCGACGGAGGCCGGAAGCTGGAGCGGGGCGACGGCGTACTCCCGCTCGCCGCTAACCCGAAGCCGCTCCCGGCTGGTGACCAGCGCCTTGATCATCGGGTTGGCGGCGACCAACCCGGCGATCACCGGGGCGGCGGCGGCGACCTGTTCGGCATTGTCGAGCAGGAGCAGCACGCCCTGAGCGCCGAACGTCCGGCGGAAGCTCTCCGAAAGGGTGCTGCCGCTCTGGTCGCCGAGGCCCAGGGCCTCGGCGATGGTGGGCTCGACCAGGTCCGGATCCTGCAGGGACGCCAGGGAGACGAAGGCCACGCCTCCGGTGAAGTCCTCGCGCAGCATCTGGGCGACATCCAGGGCAAGGCGCGTCTTGCCGACGCCGCCCGGTCCGGTCAGGGTCAGCAGGCGGACTTCTGGCCGGCGCAGCATCTGGACGGCGGCTTCCAATTCGCGGTCGCGGCCGATCAGCGACGTCAGCGGCGACGGCGGTGCGGGCAGGATAAAGTCGGGCACGGTTCGCCCGGATTCCGCCGGCCCCGCCTCGATCTCGGGCGCGAAGGCTGGCGTCTCACCGACGAAGGTGGATGCGCTTCCCACGGAATATGCCTCGTTTCGAGCGTGACGATTATGGCGTCATGATAGCGGGTTGGATGACCAGAAGAGGAATCAATCGGGATCGATGGCCACATTGGCTGGCGCGGCTTCCAAAGCGTAGGCGACTACGAGGCGTTCAGTGAGTGCTGGACTGGCCGTTGCGATCAGGCCGCGGCGGATGGCGGGATCGGGCTGGTTGTAGCGCAGCCGCTGCCCCTGGAGATCGGTGAGCAGTCCACCGGCTTCGGCCAGGATGATGTCCGGCGCGGCCAGGTCCCACTCGCCGCCGATGTACTCGTCCGGGCGTGCCGGGCCGATGCCGAGATGGGCCTCATAGGCGGGAGGATTGCCGTTCACCGGGAAAAAGGCTCGGGGGTGAAAGGGATGCGGTTCGGAGGGCGGGACCAGGTTGGCGCGCAGCGCTATGCGGCGCAGCAGCGGCCAGCCATCCGGCCGGGTGTGGTAGCGATTGGTGTTGAGGCGCGGAGTTTCTCCGATTGCCGGTTGCGTACGGAGCGGCTGACGGCCGGCGCCATCGTCCAGCCATGCGCCGCCGCCCGCCGCCGCGGCCAGTACGAGCCCGGTCGGTGGATGGCAGGCGACGCCCACGACGGGAGCGCCGTCCTCCGCCAGGGCAAGGAAGACGTCGAACTGGCCGGTGCGGTTGATGAAATCCTGGGTGCCATCGAGCGGATCGGCGATCCAACAGCGCCGAACAGACAGGCGGGAGGGATCGTCGGCGCCTTCCTCGGTGAGTAAGGCATCGGCCGGAAACGCCCGTCCGATCCGCTCGCGAATGATCCGGTCCGAGGCCAGATCGGCGTCGGTCACCGGCGAGTCGTCGCCCTTGGCGCGGATCGCGGCGGAGCCGGAATCGTAGAACCGGGCGATCTCGGCCGCGGCCGCCCGGGCGGTCTCGATCGCAAAATCCAGCTCCATGGACCAACCGGCGTTCGCCGGTCGGCTCGCCGTCGTCATGCTGGTCGTCCTCCGGCGTTGAGATCGACCGGCGTGCGGGATCGCGCCGGAGATGGGCAGTGGCCGGTGGAGTTAGGTCGATGCGAAGATGATGAGGAGCACGACGACGATCACGGCGCCGACGGCGTAGATGGTCATCCGTTGGTTCATGCTTGCTCCTTTGCGGCCGTGGCCGCGGTCATCGCGACCGGATGATGGGATTTCTCGCGCCATCCTACACCGGGAAGGGGATTCTCGGCAGGACGGACGGGCCAATTGGCCCGCCCGTCCCGCGGACGTGATGCCGGATTCCGGATATGGGCCCGGGCGGGAAGCTAGACGGTCGCGTCGCTCTGGCGCAACAGGCGGAGGCTCGTCAGCGCCAGCCAGACAAGCCAGGTGAAGAAGGCCGGCGGGCCGATGATCAATCGGGGGGCCATCGAGCGATGCCGCGGCGGCGACGGACCGCTCCAGCATCCGCCGGGCCAGCCCCGGCTTGGTCGCGAACTCGACCTCGGGCGGCACCCCGGCGTCCTCGCGCCGCGGGCGATCCGCCGCCTACGCCTCGGTCAGGTATAGCTCCCGGTCCAGGAAGGACCGCCCCCGGCCGCTCGCGAAGGCCAGGAACACCCCGACCTGGCAGTTCTCGATGCGGCCGGCCTACCGTGTCCCCTCATGCCGGAACCGCACACGCTAGCACCGGCGGAATCTCCGGGAAATTGGCCCAATCAAACGGTGAGTTCGCGAGGGACTCGTCCGTAAAAGCCGGCTCTTCAAGGCCATCGAGCACAAGCCCAGCGGCAAACGCCGAGGCAAAGAGGACATGCAGCGGCCGGTGAAAGTACCAGTGTGGCTCCGGCTGGCCGCGGATGCCGGTGCCGCGCCCGGGAGGCAGATGCAGATACTGCACCATCTTGGCCGCCTTCGTGACGACCAGATCACCGCCGACCTGATCTTCCTCCAGGGAAAACCGCAACCCGTTCGAGTTGAAGCAGGGATGCTGGAGGGTGGCAACGAACCGCCCGCCGGGCCGCAACACCCGCGCGACCGCCCGAAAGAGCGGGTCGATATCCGGGATGTCCATCAGGGCCATGTTGCTCACGGCCGCGTCGAACGGCTCGCCGCCGCCGAGGGCGACCAGCGCCTCCTCATCGGTGGCGTCGGCGACGTGATAGGTGACCCGGTCGGCAACCTCCAGCGGGAGTTCGGCGGTGCGTGCCCGTGCCCGCTCCACAAACGTCGGGCTGATATCGGCGGCAATCACGGTGGCGCCGAGCCCGGCAAGCTCCCGCGAGAACTGCCCGTTGCCGCAGGCGACATCGAGCACGCGCTCTCCCGGGTCGATCGCGAGCAAGCGGAGGGCGGAGGGCGAGACGAGCTCGCGGTGGAAGGCATTGCCTTCCGCCATCCGCCCGTCCCAAAAATCGGCAATCTCTTCCCAGATCGCGTTGCTCTCCGCGATCAACGCCGCGTCGACGGGATTGTTCGAGGCCACGCCTATCCCTCCTCAGGTTGTGAGGCGCTCGGTCCACGCCAACGTCTGCACTGCCAAGCCGGCCAGCCAGCTAGCCGAACAGAAGCGGGAACGTACCACGAAGGGTTGCCCCCGATCCAGGGACAGCCATCATCCCCCAACCCCCCTCTCCCACGGTTGGGAGAGGGGGGCCCTTCAGGGCCGGGGTGAGGGCCTTTTCGCCTACTCGCTCAACGTCCACTCGTGGATGTTCCACTGGATGTACTGGTTCGGGCCGGGCGCCGGACCCTGAAGCTTATTGCTCAACCCCCAGATCAGGTTGTCCGACCACCAGAAGATCGTGGGAACGTCCTCGTTCAGGATCTGGGTCACCTGGTGGTAGATCTCGGTCCGCTGGGCGATGTCGGTCGTCCCCCGTCCCTCGATCATGAGGGCATCGAGGTCCTCGTTGCAGTAGTGGGTGGTGTTGCCCCCGGCGGGCGTGAAACTGGAGCAGAGGTAGCAATTGGAGGAGACGTCCGGATCGAGACGGTACGACCCGCCCCCAAACCAGGCCAGATCGAAGTCCGGCTCCTCCACCACCGCCTTGAGGTAGGCCGCCGAGTCGAGCGGCATCAACTCCACCTTGACGCCGACATCGGCCAGTTGCTGTTGGAAGACCGGCGCGGCCAGCTCGATCGCCTGTAACCCCTTCGACCAGGTCAGGCGCACCGTCTGGTCGCTATCCCAGGTGGCCTCATCCAGCAGTGCCTTGGCCCGGTCGGGATCGAAGTCGTAGGTGTTGAGGTCGTCGTAGGCCGCCACTCCGGCCCGATCATCATGCCGTAGACCAGTTCCCCCTGTCCGAGGAGCACGACGTCGAGCAGTGGCTTGCGATCAACGGCGTACATGAAGGCCTGACGCACCCGCTTGTCCGGGAAATTCTCGGTGTTGATCGCCGTCTGGAAGACGCCGACCCCCGGCGCGCCGAAGATGGACAGCGCCTCGTTGTCGCCCCGGCCAGGAATCCCTTGCCACATCCAGCCCAGCCAATGGTCCAAAATGCTGGCCACTTGATGTGTTGATCCAGGACAGTCACCTATACTCATGGGCATCAACGAAGGGACGGACACCGATGCCCGCAATCCGTTTCTCCCACCATGTCAAAGGCACCCCTTCCCGTATCCTCGTGCTCAGATATCTGTGGCTCTCGCTGATCGTCCTTGGCCTTCTGGGTACCCTCTTGCCCACGGCCGCGGACGCCGTGGCGCACGTTCAGGGCAACGATCGGCCCGAGATCGACGTGGTCGAACTGGATGGCACGATCACGCCCGTGATGGCCCGCTATATCGACCGGGCGATCGGTAGCGCCGAAAGCGATGGAAGAAGCGCCGTTGTCCTTGAGATGGACACGCCGGGCGGCCTCAGCTCGGCGATGGACGACATCATCCGCGACATCCTCGAAAGCGAGATCCCGGTCATCGTCTACGTCTCTCCGCGCGGCGCCCGCGCCGCCTCGGCCGGGGTCTACATCACCTACGCCGCCCACATCGCCGCGATGGCGCCGGGCACGAACATCGGCTCGGCCACCCCGGTCTCCCTCGGCGGCGATGACGACGGCGAGGAGACCGCCATGGACCGCAAGGTCGTCAACGACGCGGTCGCCCAGATCGTCAACCTGGCCAACCTGCGCGGCCGCAACGCCGCCTGGGCCGAAGACGCCGTTCGCAACGCGGTCAACGTCACGGCAGACGAAGCCCTCGCCCTCGGCGTCATCGACATCGTCGCGCCCGACCTGGACACCCTGCTGACCGAGATCGACGGCCGTCAGGTCACCATGGGGGACGGCTCGACGACCGCGCTACGGACCGCGGACGCCCAGCTGCACGATGTTGGTATGAACCCGCTCGAAGGGCTGCTCCAGCTCCTCGCCGACCCGACCATCGCCTACATCCTGCTCAGCCTCGGCAGCCTTGGGCTCTTCCTCGAACTCTCCAACCCCGGTACGTTCATCCCGGGCACGATCGGCGCGGTCTGCCTGCTCTTTGGCCTCTTTGCGCTGGGCACCATCCCGGTCAATTGGGCCGGTCTGCTTCTCATGGCGCTGGGGTTGGTGTTGTTCGTCGCGGATGTCTACGTTCCGTCCTTGGGGTTGCTGACGGTCGCTGGGGTGATCAGCTTCGTGGTCGGCTCTTTCCTGCTGATCGACGACAATGCGCCGCCCGGGTATGACCTGCCCGCCGAGGTGATCTGGACCGTCACCCTCTGCTTCATCGCCCTCTTCGTGCTGATCGGCTTCAGCGTGATCCGCGCGATCCGCCGCAAACCAGCCACCGGGCGCTCGGCCCTGATCGGCATGGTCGGTACGGTCAAGATCGGGATCACGCCCGGCAAAGTCGGGCAGGTCTTCGTCGACGGCGAGCGCTGGCGGGCCGTCCTCTCCGATGGCGCGGCCGAGATCCCCGCCGAATCATCGATTACGGTGGTCAACGTCGATGGCCTGACGCTGACAGTCCGCCCCGCCACCGCGGGCGAGACGGCCGAGGACGCCAGCCGGAACATCGGCGACCGGCGAACTGTCATTCCGGTCACGGAGGGTGCTGGCGCGGGGCAGTAATGCTCCATTGGGGCCCTTTTCGACATGGTGGTTGACGATAAGCGGTAGGATGGCGACAGCCACACCTTGGAGTGGTCCCCACGCTCCGAAGACGCCGGACGGCGAGCACCCACAAAGGAGTCCCGCTTGGAAGTAGGGTTCGCGGCCATAGCGGTCATTCTCCTCTTTATCCTGATCATCCTCTTCGCCTCCGTGAAGGTCGTGCAGGAGTACGAGCGCGGCGTCGTCTTCCGGCTCGGCCGCCTGATGGGCCCCCGTGGTCCCGGCCTGATCCTGCTCATCCCCTTCGTCGAGCAGATGCGAAAAGTCGACCTGCGCACCGTGACGATGGACGTCCCCTCCCAGGAGGTGATTACCCGGGACAACGTCACCATCCGGGTCAACGCCGTCACCTACTTCCGCGTGCTTGACCCCAACGCCGCCGTCACCAACGTCGCCGACTACATCCGGGCCACATCGCAGATCGCCCAGACGACGCTGCGCAGCGTCCTCGGCCAGGCCGAACTCGATGACCTCCTCGCCGAGCGCGACCGGATCAATGCCGAACTGCAGCGGATCATCGACGATCAGACGGAGCCGTGGGGCATCAAGGTCAGTATCGTCGAGGTGAAGGACGTCGAGCTGCCGCAGTCGATGCAGCGGGCGATGGCCCGCCAAGCGGAGGCCGAACGCGAGAAGCGCGCTAAGATCATCGCCGCCGAAGGCGAATTCCAGGCCAGCCAGCAACTCGCCGAAGCGGCCGACGTCATCAACCGCAACCCGGTCACCATCCAGTTGCGTTACCTGCAGACCCTGGCCGAGATCGGGGTGGAGCAGAACACCACCGTTATCTTCCCCCTGCCGATCGACCTCGTCGAAGCCTTCATGGGCGACCGGATGAACCTGCGCCCCCAGGGGCCGAGGCCCTCGACGCCCACCCCGCCCCGCCCGCCGGTCCCAGCGCCGGTTCCAGCACCTGGCTCCCCGGCGGCGCCGACCGTCGTTCCCCGGCAGCCATCCGCCCAGCCGGAGCGGCCCACGCGCCAGCTTCCCCCGACCGAGCCGATCGGCGATGATGCCCCCCGCCCGATTCGCCCCGATCCGGACCGACCATAGATCGCTGACGCAAAGGACAACAGGACGTGACCCAGACCGCTCCCCAGACCATCCCGGCAGCCGACCGTCAATCGCTCTACGACGAGGTATTGGCAACCATCGACCGCGAGACGGATGCCATCCTCAACGTCGCCGACACGATCCACGCCAACCCGGAGCTCTCGATGGAGGAATTCGCCGCCTCCGAGCTCCTGGCATCGACGTGCGAGCGCTACGGCTTCGAGGTGGAGCGGGGCAGCGGCGGCCTGCCGACAGCCTTCAAGGCGCGAAAGCGAGGCACCGGCCCCGGCCCGGCCATCGCCCTCCTGGCCGAATACGACGCCCTCCCCGGCCTGGGCCATGGCTGCGGCCACAACCTGCTGGCGGGCAGCACCCTGGCGGCGGCGGTGGGACTGGCGGCCGTCATCGACCGGCTGCCCGGCGAGGTCCTCCTCGTCGGCACCCCGGCCGAAGAAAAGGACGGCGGCAAGATCATCATGATTGAGGCCGGCGCCTTCAAGGATGTCGATCTGGCCCTCTCCTCCCACCACGGCGGCAACTCGACGACCGTGGCGGTCAAACCCGCCCAGGGCACCTGCCTGGCGGTGGCCTCGATCCGCTTCGCCTACCACGGCAAGACCGCCCACGCCGCGTCGGATCCCCATGAGGGGATCAATGCCCTCAACGCGGTCATCCATCTCTTCACCGGCCTGGATGCCCTTCGCCAGCACGTGACTCCGGACGTCCGCATCCACGGCATCATCACCGACGGCGGCGAGGCCCCGAACATCATCCCGGACTTCGCCGCTGCCCTCTTCTACATCCGGGCGGCATCCATCGAAGCGGTCGAGGAGACGGTCGCCCGGGCCATCGCCGTAGCCGAAGGGGCCGCGACGATGACCGGCGCCACCCTGGAGTTCTCTCGGCCGGCCAAGACCTTTGCCGATGTCCGCCCCAACTACACGATGGGCCGCGTCCTTCAGTCGAAGCTGGGTGTGGTCGATCTGCCGGAGCGCGATCCGGGCGGGCGCCATGCCAACCAGACCGGCCCCGGCCCCTACTCCACCGACCTCGGCAACATCAGCCGCGAGATGCCGACCGCGACGATCACCTTCGCCATCAGCGAAACCCCGATCCGCGGCCACTCGGTCGAGGTGGTCGACTGCTCGATCTCCGCCCTCGGCCGCGAAAACGCGATCAAGACCGGCAAAGCCCTCGCCCTCGCCGCCGTCGACCTCTTCTCTGACCCCGCCCTTGTCGCTGAAGCACAGGCGGAGTTCCAAGGGAGTTCCGCGTAGCGCACAGACGACTGGCGGTCCCATCCGACAGACCCGTCGCTTGTTCCAAAATGGCTTCCCCGGCTACAGCACACGTCGTAGAAATGTTGAGTGCCGGACTCAGCCCCAGAGGGACATCCGACACGCAGCTTGGGCTATCAACCACGGCCACCGCAGGAGGGACGACCCATGGGTCACCAACACCGCGCCAAGTTTTGCCTCGATTGCGGGAAACCGATTTCGAACTCGGCCGTCCGTTGCCAGCGCTGCGCCATGCGGAGCCGAGCCAAGGTGGCGCCCCTACCAGCCCAGCAATCCGATGTGGTCGGGCTGCGACGGTGGGATACCCTGTCCGCCGATGAAATCCGGCAGCTCCGCGATGCCGACACCGACCTCCAGGCCGCGAACCTCGCCCATCGCCTCAACGTCGACCCCGTCGTCCTCCGCACCATTCGGGGTGCGAGCTACAGCACGGAACAGCCCGAAAGCGCCTGAATCTCCCGGTATTCCGGCCACCGTTCGCTTGCCCCAGCTCCGCCCACAGAGTCCCACGCGACACTCGGGACTAGTGGGCCGTCAACCGTCATTGGCCGTTGGGCGCGCCGTTGTCGGGGCATCCGCTGGCGGTGCCCGGTTCCGAACGGGGCGCATCGCGGTTGGCGACCGGGCAGGGCTTGCCCTGCCCCGACCAGATCGGCAAACCACGCGTGACGGACCACTAGGGCCTGTTTGCAAACGCGATGTTGCCGGTGGGAACGGCCCCTCCCAGCGTGCTCAGCCCTGGAAGGGCTTCGTCGGGCTCAGCCCGCTGGGTAGGGGGTTTCAAGCCCGGGGCCGGCCGCCCCGGGGTTGCTGCCAGCCGCTGTGCAAACAGGCCCTAACCGCCCGGTGGTGATCCCGAGCGCTCGTCTCGAAGTCCTGCGCAAGACCCAGCATGAAGCGAAGATCTACCCTGCTGGTTGGCCGGCATCGCGCCAGGCGCCAATCCGGCGGAATTTGTCGTGCCGAGCCTGGAGGAGTTCGTCGACCCCATTCGGTTCGCCGAGCAGCCCGTCAAGCTCATCCAGTGCGTGGGCAATCGCATCGCCCGTATCGCGGATCGCCGCCTTGGGCGCTTCGTGGGCAGGGATCGGCTCGGCCACGATCTCGTCGATGATCCCGAACCCAAGGAGATCCTGGGCGGTAATCCGCATGGTGGCCGCGGCGTCCGGAGCCTTGGCCGCATCCTTCCACAGGATCGCGGCGGCGCCCTCCGGCGAGATCACCGAGTAGATCGCGTGCTCCAGCATCAGTACCCGGTCTGCCACACCGATCGCCAGGGCCCCGCCCGAACCGCCCTCGCTGATCACGACCGCGACGATCGGTACCCGCAAATCGGACATAGTCAGGATGCTCTCGGCGATCGCGGTTGCCTGCCCCCGCTCTTCGGAGCCGATATTCGGCTCGGCCCCTGGCGTGTCGATCAGCGTGACAACCGGCATCCCGAACTTTTCGGCCTGGCGCAGCAGGCGGATCGCCTTCCGATAGCCTTCCGGGCGCGACATGCCAAAGTTGCGCTCCAGATTCTCCTTGGTATCGCGGCCCTTCTGATGACCGAGGATCATCACGGAGCGGTCGCCCAGGCGGCCGATACCGCCGATCAGGGCGCGGTCGTCCCCGAACGTGCGGTCACCGTGGAGTTCGATGAAGTCGCGGGTTAGGGCCGAGACGTAGTCAAGCATCCGGGGCCGATCCCGGTGCCGCGCAAGCTGGACTTGTTCCCAGGCGCTCGTCGTCCATGGCACCGCTTCGCTCAGGCCGTTCTGCTGTATCTGGTCGCTGGTGGGTGCCGCTGCGACGTCGGTCACGATCCTGTCTCCACGGCCTCTGGCACGGGGAAGAGACCGGCCAATGCTGCATCTGCCCCAGTACCGTTCTGGTCGAGACCACCCGCCTGCCCAGTGGCATTCCGATTCGCCGGGCTACGGGAGAGTCGGGCCGAACGCGCCCGGGCATAGTGATCGAGGAAGGTTGCGAGTGTGGAGCGCAGATTGGGGCGTTCCACGAGCAGGTCGATCATGCCGTGCTCCAGCAAGAACTCCGACGTCTGGAATCCCTCGGGCAGCTTCTGCTTCGTGATCTGCTCGATGACCCGAGGGCCGGCGAACCCGATCATCGCCTTCGGTTCCGCCATGATGACGTCCGCGACCATCGTGTACGACGCGGTGACGCCGCCGTAGCAGGGGTCCGTCAGGAGCGACAAATGGGGAACCCCCTCGCGGCCGAGCCGGGCCAGGGCAGAGACGGTCTTTGCCATCTGCATCAGGGAATACGGCCCCTCGTGCATGCGGGCCCCGCCCGACGCCGAGATGGTCAGGAGCGGATCGCCGGAGGTCAGGCTGCGCTCGACCGCCCGGACAAGCTTCTCACCGTAGACCGATCCCATGCTGGCGCCAAGAAAATCGAAGTCGCAGACGACCAGCACGACCGGGTGACCGTGGATCGTCGCCCGCCCGGCGATGACCGCTTCGGTCTCGCCCGACTTGCGCTGGGTGCGCACCAACTTCTCGGTGTACGGGCCGCTGCCATCGACGAAGGCGAGGGGATCTTCCGGCTGGATGGCGCCGTCACGCTCGCGGAACGAGCCATCGTCGGCGAGGAGAAAGATGCGCTCGCGCGCCCGCAGGCGAAAGTGGAACCCGCACTTCGGGCAGACCCGGGCGTTCTGGCCCAACTCCTTGGAGTAGATCAGTTCACCGCAACCGGTGCATTTGACCCAGATGTCGTCTGGGATCTGCTGGTCTGGCCGTTCATCGACCGGAGCAATCGGCCGGAACTTGCCGCCACGGTGGAAAAATCCTCGCATGGCCGGGTGCTTTCTGATCGCCGGGATGGCCCAAAGGGCCGACCGCCGTCACGCCTGGGGATGCGGGTTGGAGGGTTCGCGTGAGATGCCGTGCCGCAGGCATCGTGCCACCGGATCGCAACTGCCGCCCTCCCCAAGATTGGCAGCCGAACCCGGTACGCGCATGGCAGGATACGCCACAGCCGTAGGCGGATCAAGGCATCGCCGATACCTGTACGTTCTACGCCTCGGGCCGGACCCGCCCACCGGCCGAACCTACTGCGGCAGCGCCGCCGCCCACCCCCGCACCTTCCGCAGCCAGGCGAGGCGGCTTTCGTTGGCCACATCCGCCACTAGACCGGAGACCTGGTCCGATCGGACGCCGGGCAGGACCACGCTGACGTCGCTTGGGCGGTACTCATCTCCAGCAAGGACTCGGATATCGAGATGATCCCCCTGGTACCGCCAGACTTCGGGGACGCCGAACGCGGCGAAAAGGCGAAGTTTGTTGAAGGACGAGCGGCTGATGTCAATTTCGACGACGAGGTCGGGAGGCGGGTCGCGATGGAGGTCGATGTACTCGGATGGTCGGATCGTCGGAGCGTGGCCGAAGTAAAAGCAGCAATCGGCCTCGAACCCCCGGTCGAGGTCGGCCCGCTGGAACGTCGTCGAGCCGAGGTTGACGAAGTCGATGTCGAGTACCTCCGCCACAGCTTCGACCAAGCGGGCGATCGCCCAGTTCGCATCCTCGTGCTCGGGGAACGGACTCATGATCTCCAGATCCCCCCGGTCGTAGACGAATCTCGGAGCACTGCTCTCCCCATGATCCGCCAGGATCCGCTCGTAGGTCTCCCAACTGACGTTCCGCAACGTGACCCGCTGTTCCGCCGGTGCGCTTTGGACAACCATCTGACCCGACCTCCGACATGACACCCGCTTGTGATCTCTACAATACCAGCGTGTTCGACGCGGCGCCCGCCTCGGAAGGAGTTCACCCATGTACGCCCCAAGCGGTGCCAGCTTTTCCGATGTCGGCGACATCGAAGTTCTGCCCAATGGCGACGACCTTCACCTGTTCCACCTGACACTCCCGAACCACGACGTCGTCCAGCACCGGGTCAGCACCGACGGCCTCTCCTGGCAGGCCCTGCCGGCGGCGCTCCGCACCAGCGATCCTGGCCCGTGCGACGACGATCAGATCTGGACGATGAGCGTCACCCCGCACGACGGTCGCTTCCACATGCTCTACACCGCCTTGACCACCGCCGAAGGTGGACGGGTGCAGCGCACCGCCCTGGCAACCTCCGACGACTTGATCCAGTGGATCAAGTCGGACCGAAACCCGATGGCCGAGGCCGATCGGCGCTGGTACGAGTCCACTATGGAGGAATCTGGCACGGTCTCCTGGCGCGACCCCAAGCCGATCAAGGTTGGGGAGACCTACTACGCAACGGTGAACGCCCGGGAGGCGACCGGATCGATCATGCGGCGCGGCTGCGTCGGTCTTTTCTCCTCAACGGACATGGAAACTGGACGGTCCATCCTCCCCTGTTCGCGCCGCGCAAGTATTGGGACCTGGAGTGTCCGCAGGTCTTCCACATCGGCGAGCGGTTCTACCTCACCGCCTCGATCATGGAAGACCGCACCCAACGCTACTGGGTCGCGTCCAGTTTCGATGGGCCGTACGAGGTTCCGGCCGATGGCGGCGTCTTGGCTCCCCTGGGTCACTATGCCGGCCGTATCTGCCGCTGGAAAGACCAGGATCTCTACCTCTGCTGGCACGAGCCACGGCCCCAGAATCAAGGCCGCGTCCCCCTCCCGCCGGTCGACTGGGCCACGGTACGCAATCCCGCCGGCAAGTTCGTCGTCGCGCCTTTGGAGTTAACGCCGCGTGCGGACGGCAGCCTTGCCTGCCGCTCCTTCTCCGGCTGGGCATCCTATCGCGCCGCCGAACTCGCCCCTCCTGCCCCGATGGCGACCTCCCTCCTCCACAGCGTCCCCTCGCCGGCGAACGCCTGGCAGGCCGGAAACGACGCGGGCGGGATGGATCTCCTCGCCAGCGACGCTCCGGTCGGAGACGTCTGGTTCGAAGGCGTGCTGGCCTTTGACGCCGCCGCGGGCGGCCTGGCATTCCGCCTGGATGACGACGCGAGCGGCTACTTCGTCACCTTGACCGCCGGCTCGCAGGAGATCACGCTACAAAAGTGGCTACCAACCCGCGATCCGCACTCGGGCCGCCCGGGCTTCGCCCTGACCCTCCTGCAACGAGGCGCCCTGCGCCAGCCGGTCCAGCCCGGAGCCCAAATTCCCTTCCGCCTGCTGTCGGTCGGGCCGTACATCGAATGCAGCCTACACGGCGAGGTCGTGCTTGCCACCCTCAGCGGCCAGCGCACCGCCGGCCGGATCGGAATCTGGGCGGAGTCCGGCGCCATCACCGCCTCGGACCTCCTCCATGCGCCGATGCGGCAGCCGGAGCATGGGTAGGCCACGCTTGATTGCGCCAGTGAAGGGCATCGTCTATGGTTGGAGTACGCTTGATCATGTGGCCGATTGCAGGGCAGCGCGACATGAGCCAGACCCACGCGCAATCAATCAAAACACCTGACGATCTGTTGGCGTTGGTAAAGCGGGATCCGCGCCGCCCTGGGGCCGCGTTTGCCAGGCTCGCGGAGAGCGAGACCCCCGTTTGGGCGGTGATCCTCCACATGACGACGTTTGGTGGCGTGGCAGATGTCACGAAGGCAACCGGGGCCGATATTGCGGACGCCGCCGATGCCTATCGCATCTCAGACCGGGAGGTCCGCGCGGCAATCGCCTATTACGCGGCGAACCGCGCCCCAATCGACGCGCGCCTGCTCCTCCTCGCCGACGGGTAAACCCGTTGGCCAACATGTACCTCGACGAGAACACGACGGTGCGCCTCATCGAACCGCTCACCGCGCTGGGGCACGACACCGTCTCGGCCAACTACCTCGGTCACAAGGGGCTGACTGACGCCGAGCACCTCCTTATCGCCAGCAACCTGGGCCGTATCCTCGTTACCTACGATCGCGATGACTTCTTGCTGCTGCATGAGGCGTGGATGGTGTGGTCGCGCGCATGGGGCGTTCCTCACACCCACGCGGGGATCATCGTGCTGCACCCTGTTCGTAATCTCACGATCTCCGAGGTTGCACGGGCGGTCGATGACGGATTGTCTAAGGAATCGGCGCCCGTGGTGAACCGCATCTTCGGATGGAGAAGCCGCCTGGGATGGTACGAGATCCGGACACCCGGCTGATCGTCCGGCCCGTACCGATCCTACCCCGACACAACCACCCGCCGGTACCGCTTCTTCCCACGACGGAAGAGGGAGGGGCCAACGGCAGGTGTGAACGGGGCGTCGACACTCGTCACGGTTTCACCGTCGATCGAGAGGCCGCCCTGCGCCGCCTGCCGGCGGGCATCGCCGCGGGAGTCGCACAGCCCCGCCCGGACGAAGACATCGGCCACCGTCAGATCTGCCACGTCGGCCGCGGGGATCTCGGTGGTCGGGATCACCTCTGCGCTAACGGGAAGACTGCCAGTAGCAGACATATTCGCTGCTCCGAAGAGCGCCTGCGCGGCCTCCTGGGCTACATCGGCCGCCGCCTTGCCATGCGTCAGAGCAGTCGCCTCATAGGCCAATACGGCCTTGGCCTCGCGCAGGGCGGGACCGGATACCTTCGTCAGATCGACAATGCGGTCGTCCGGCAGGAAGGTGAACAGCTTCATGAACCGGGCCACGTCGCCGTCCTCGGTATTGACCCAGAACTGGTAGTAGTCATAGGGGGTCGTCATGCTCCCGTCGAGCCAGACGGCGTTCCCTTCGGTCTTCCCCATCTTCTGGCCGGAGTTGGTCGTGACCAGTGGCGTCACGAGGGCGTACGCCTTCGCGCCTTCGACACGGCGAATCAGGTCGACCCCGCCGGTGATGTTGGCCCATTGGTCCGAGCCGCCCACCTGTAAGACACAGCCGTAGGTCCGGTACAGGTGGAGGAAGTCGTACGCCTGCACGAGCCGGTAGTTGAACTCAACGAAGTTCAAGCCGGTCGTCTCCAGCCGGTTCTTGTAGGTCTCAATCGCCAGCATCTCGTTGACGGAGAAATGGCGGCCGATGTCGCGCAAAAACTCGATATAGCCAAGCTGAAGGAGCCAATCTGCGTTGTTGAGAAGCAGAGCAGCCGGGTTGTCCCCGAAATTGCCCGCCGGCGAAGTCGAGGTACGGCGTGAATTGCTTGAGAAGGTTCGGCAGATTTGCCTCGATCTCTTCGGGCTGAGGCGGCCTTCGGGCCGATGTCTTGCCAGACGGATCACCAACCAGGGCCGTTCCCCCACCGGCCAGCGCGATCGGCCGGTGGCCGAGACGCTGAAGCGAGGCGAGCACCATGATCCCAACCAGGTTCCCAACGTGGTAGGACCGCGCGGTCGGGTCGAACCCGTCGTAGAGCGTGACCGGACCCGCCGCGAACGCCGCTGCCAGTCCCGCCTCGTCCGTGACGTCCTGCACGTAGCCTCGCCCCCGCAGATACTCGATCGGCCCGATTCCGGCCGCCCTGGCGATCTCCGGGGCGGTGGGCTCGGCGGTAACCGGTGCGGCGGTGGCAGTTGAAATGGTGCTGGTGCTCACGGACGGAACTCCGACTGATGCCCGGGTTGACCCGGCGAGCGCGGCCGCGATCCGGCACGCGCAAGACTCCGACCATTCCACTCTAGCACGCCGTCCCGCTCGCTCAACCCCCGGACCGCCCCGTGGGTGTGCGTCAGAGTTTTGGGCGGGGGAGCGCCGGCTCCGCGCGCCGCTCCGCCGTCAGGACCACCGCGTCCGGGCGCGTCGGCACCCTTCGGACGCCCGGGGTCCCCCCGGTTCGCCCCAGCCGCGCACGGCCCGATCAAGCGTTCCCCTGCATCAACCCCGCGTGGAGCCTCCGAGCGAGCGGTTTCGATCTGGACTCTAGAGCCTGTTATGGACCTTGAGCAGCAAGGGTAATCAAGCGATGGGCCATCAGGCAGGCGAAGGCGACGAAGTGGAGCGCCGCACGCGTCTCCGGCAGCCGCTCGTCGTCGCGGGCGAGGCGGCGGAAGCGGCTCGCCCAGGCGAAGGAGCGCTCCACCACCCAGCGCCGCGGCAGCAGGACGAAGCCGCGTTTGGCTTCGGGAAGGCGGACGACCTCCAGCCGGATGCCGTGCTCGGCGGCGGCGGCCTCCGGGCGCGGCCCGGTGTATCCCTGGTCGACGACGGCCACCTCGACGGTCTCCCCGGTCGCCGCCTGGACCGCCGCAGCCAAGGCCGCGACCTGGTCCCGGTCCTGGGCGTTGGCCGGGGTGACGCGCAGCGCCAGCAGGTGGCCGAGGGTATCCACCGCCACGTGGACCGTGCTGCCCGTGCGCTTCTTGTGCCCGTCGTACCCGCCGCGGCCGCCGCTCTCCGGCGTGCTCTGGAGGGTGCGGCTGTCGAGGATGACCGCCGTGGGGTCGTCGGCGCGGCCGTCGGCCCAGCGCCGCATCGCCCGCAGGTCGTGCACCATGTCCGCGAAGCACCCGGCCTCCATCCACCGCCGAGACTGCTGGTAGACCGCTTCCCAAGGCGGGACGTTGGTCGGCAGGTAGCGCCATTGGGCGCCGGTGTGCACCACCCAGCGCAAGGCGTTGTAGACCTCGCGCGGGTCGTGGCGGCGTTGCGGCGCCTCCGGCGTCATCAGCGTCAGGGAGGGCGCCACGAACGCCCAGTCGTCGTCGGGCACGTCCGAGGGGTACGGTTTGCGGGGCGCATCTTCCATCCCCCAAGCCTACCAAGTGCATAACAGCCTCTAGGGGGACGAGGACCTGCCGCCATCGTGAGAACGATGCAATCGATCCGGGCATGGTGAACGCAGCCGAATACGGCACCTGGCGCACCACCGCGGTCTGCGCCCGCGCCCGCTGCGTAGCCGTTCCAACCCGAGTGCGTAACGACTGCGTGGGTGGCTGCGTAATGACCGGCGGAGTCGCCTCTAGTGGATCCCTTGCTCGACGGCGAGTCGCGTTGCGGCCGCCCGGGAGGAGACGTCGAGCTTGGTGTAGATCGACCGCAGGTGCTGGCCGACCGTGCGGGGGCTGATGGACAGAGCGGATCCTGCCTCGGCGTCGGTCATGCCTTGTGCGACCAGCCGCAGCACCTCGATCTCGCGGGTGCTTAGCCCGCCCGGGTACGTCGGGGAGGAGCCTTTGGGGCCGAGCCGGGTCTCCCGCCTCGCGGCTCGCTCGAGAACAGGGGCCGCGCCGAGCGGTTCGCAAACCCGGCGGACGGCGGCGATGGCCGTGCGTGCCTCGGTTGTCGCACCGGTCACGGCCTCACACTCGGCGATGGCAAGCTGCGTCAGGGCCCGCTCGTACGGCAGTTCGCATTCCTGCGTGATGGCAAGCGACGTTGCGAGATGGCTGCGCGCCGCATCGTGGCGGCCGGCCGCCGTTTCGATTTCGCCCAGCAGCCGGTGCGCCGATGCGAGGACGATCGGTTGGGCCGGCGCGCTCGCCAGTTCGATGGTCGCAACCGCCGCCTCACGCGCTGAGGGACGCTGGCCAGCGGCCGCGTGGAACCGCGCCCAGGCGAGCCGTGTCTCCGCGCGTCCTCGTCGTGAATCGCACCAGGTAAGCCACCGGTCCTGCGCCCCCAGCCATTCCCGGGCGAGGTCGAGATGGCCGGCCGCGAGCTCGATCTCGAAGGCGACGCGCTGAGCCTCCTGGGCGTCCAGGAACGTGCACGATATGCCGGCCGGTGCCGTGCCGGGGCCCTCGGGCAATAGATCGCCGATATAGCTCCGGGCGAGCTCCGGCGCTCCCTGGTGGTGAGCGACAACGGCGAGCGTCAGGATCGCCTCACCGCGGTAGACCGCGGTTCCGTCGGTCCTTGAGTGCTGGGCCTCCGCGAGCACTTCGGACCACGTGCCTTCGGCAAGCATCAAGCAGAGACTGAGACGGCGCGCGGTCGAACCGGAAAACGCTCCGACCGCGCGCCTCATCGGTTCGTCGACCTCGGCGGCAAGGTGCCGGCGCAAGGTAATCTCGGGAGTCAAAAACGGCATGACCAGGTCGCGCAGCTCGCGGTAGGTGGCATAGCCGATCATGATGTAATGATCGGCCGCCCGCGCCGACTCGCGAGCGGCCGCGAAGGCGCGCCGGGCCGCCTCGATCGAGCCGTTCGCCCCAAGCACCAGCGCGCGCGCAAAATGGGCGTCGGTATCGCCGGGCCGAGGCCGCGTTCCGGCCTGGGCGGCGGACGCCAGGCAGCTGTCGGCGACGGCAAGGGCCTCCGCATAACGACCGGTGCCCGCAAGGAAGAGGGCATGGAGGCTGCGGCGCGTCAGGCAGGCGTTGGCGAGGGCCTCGAGCGGCGAGAGCGTGCCCCCCGTCATTGCGAGTTGGGGAGGGGAGTCGGTCACGTTCACGAGGAACGACGCGTCGTCGACCCCGCCCGCCGCGCCCACCTCCTCGATCGCGCGAATCCCGGCGTCGAGGTCAGAGATGCCTCGCTCGTACTGCCCGTCTAGGGCGCGGAGCCATCCGCTGTCCGCCAGGGCGAACGCCGCGAGCAATCGATCACCCGTCGCCTCGGCGAACCGACCGGCTTCCGCGAGATAGGCCAATCCACGCCGGGTCTCGGCGAAGCGAAGGAGACGGCCGGTGCGGCACAGCAGCCACCCCAGCTCTGCCGCGCTCTCCTGGGTTCCTTCGTAGAGCGTGATCGCCGTCTCAAAGCGTTCCACAGCGGTCGACCACGCGTAGGCCCGCTGGGCCCGATCTCCGGCTCGAACGAGCCAGTCACGCGCCCGATCGTCCCGGGCCTGATGGAGGTGATACGCGATCGGGTCGGGATCGGACGCAGGGTGGGTTATGAGCGTGTCCGCGACCTGCCGGTGCAGGACGCGGCGCCTGAGCGGCGAGATCCCGTCGTAGAGGGCCTCCCGGATCAGGGCGTGGGCGAACCGGATCTGCTCCCCGTCCGAGGTCGCTTCCAGCAAGTGCGCATCCACCACCGGCTCGACAATTGCCGGGGCATCTTCTTCGCGGAACCCCGCCACCGCGGCCCATGTCGCGATCGGAACCTCCTGCCCGGTCACCGCGGCAATCTCAAGACGTTCCCGCGTCGCTTCTCCGTGGCGGTCGAGCCGTCCGTCGATCACCTGACGGAGTAAGGGGGGGACCGAGAGGCGGCCAAGGTCGCCCACCACCCAGCCGTCACGTCCCGGTCGGAGGATCTCGTCCTCCTCGAGCGACCGCAAGAGTTCCATAAGGAAGAACGGGTTCCCCTCGGCGTGGGCCTGCAGGTAGTCAACCAATCGTCGCCGGTCGCCGGGCGGCATCACGCGCGACGAGGTCAGCGCCGTGACCGCGGCGGCGTCGAGTCGCCGCAGATCGATCCTGGCCGCACCCGCCTCACGAACCAGCACCGGCACCAACTGGTAAAGCGGATGCCGGCGCGTCAGTTCGTCGGCGCGGTAGGTGCCGATCACGAGGATCGGCGTGGCGTGGAGAGATCTGGCGACCGTGCGGAGCGTTTCCAGGCTGGCCGGATCCGACCATTGGAGATCGTCGAGTATGACGAGTATCGGTCGCTCGGACGCCAGGTCCGTCAGACTACCCCGGACCCGCAGCGTCAGTTCGTCGTGGCCGGAGTTGGCACCCAGCGGAGCGCCGCCGGCGAGCGCGGTCGCGAGGTCCGGGAAGCGGCCTCGGACCGATGACGCTTCGACGATCTCCCGCCACGGGCCATAGGGCGGGGTTGCGCTGAGGTCGTAGCACCGTCCCCACACGACGAGGGCCGCTCCCTCGGCTCGTGCGGCGACATCGGCGGCCAGGGCCGTTTTGCCGATGCCCGCCTCGCCGCCGATCAGGACGAGTCGACCGTGGCCGTTCAGCGAGGCATCGAGGTGATCGGCGAGGAGCGCTCGCTCGCGTTCGCGACCCGAAAGCGCCGGGGCCGTGGGCTCCAACTGCAACTCCTCGATGGTGAGGCGTCGGATTCGGTCCGGCGGCCGCAACGATAGCCTGATCCTATACCATCGGTTGCGGGCGTCAAGCGGCGCCCGCGGCGTCCACGATAGTCGTCATCGAGACGTCCGCGGCCCGGCCAAAGCCATGCGGATCGCCTCGTCCGCCGGGAGCGCCGCCCCCGCTGCCCATGCCGCCGCAAACGCTTCTTGGCCACTTACGGCTCGGAGGTCGTCCAGGGAAACCGCACCGCCCAATCGCTCGGCGGGCCACCGAACCGCGCCGGTCGTCGCGACCAATTGGTCCGCCGCGGCAGAGAGGCGGATCGCGGTCGCCGCGTCCCCCGATGCCATCACGACGGCCGCCACGCCGCGCAGGCAGGCGGGCGCATTGAACCGGTCGCCGTGTTCCTGACCGAAGGCCAGGCTGCGCGCGAAGAGACCGTGTGCCTGGCCCGCGTCACCCGAGGCGAGGAGCGCAAATCCGAGGTTGGTCAGCGCTTGCGTGGTGTTGCGGCGGTCCTCGATCGCCTGAAAGCAGTCGAGTGCCTCCCGAAAGGCGATCTCGGCGTGGTCGTATCGACCTGCGCGATAGGCGATTGCGCCGGTGCTGGTCAGCGCCAGGGCGCGCAGCCACCGATCGCCGAGCGCTCCGAAGTGTTCCGCTGCCTCCTCCAAGGAGGTTCGGGCGGCCGCGTCGTTTCCCCAGGTCGCCTCGGTCCGACCCAGGTTCAGGAGGGCCATCGCCAGGTCCCACCGATCGCTGGCCTGCCGGCAGAGCCGGACCCCCTCCCCGGCAAGCCGCCGGGCCGTCGCGTGGTCGTCTGCCACCAGGCCGAAGAACGGCAGGCTGCGTCTGAGGCCCGCGATGTCATCCAACCGGCGTTGGATCGCGATGGCCTCCTCGAGCCGGGCGCGCATCGCCAGTACATCCCCCTGCAGCCAGGCGAAGTGGCCGGCCACAAAGAGCGCCTTGGCCCGTGCCGCCGTCAACCCGGCCGCGCCGGGATGAGCCAGAAGCTCGTCGGCCCAGCGCCGGCCCTCGACCAGGAGCCGGCGCTGGAACCACAGCCAGAGCGCGCCCAGCAAGGCGAGGCCGAGCGCCGGCTCCTCCTGCCGCTGCGCCCAACCGAGCGCGGCGCGGATGTTGTCCTGCTCGTCGTTCAATCGGTCCAGCCATTGCCCGCGCTCACCGCCGAACATGTGCGGCTCGGCCGCTAGCGCGAGGTTCAGCACGTCCTCCGCGTGACGCCGTTGAATGTGGTCGCGCTCGCCCGCGGCGTCCAATTGCTCCAGGGCGAATTCCCGAAGCGTCTCCAACATCGCGAACCGAGGCTCGTCCCAGGAGCCTTCGACGGCCTGCACGAGGTGCTGATCGACCAGGGCGGAGACGACCTCAAGGGCGTCCGTGTCCAAATCACTGCCCCCGACACGCTCCGCGGCCTCGAGGGTGCAGCCGCCCATGAACACGCCCAGCCGCCGAAAGAGGACCCGCTCCTCCGGAGCAAGCAAATCGTGGCTCCAGGAAATCGCCGCCCTCAGCGTTTGGTGACGGGCAGGCGCGTCCCGGGAGCCTCCGGCGAGCAGATCGAGCCCGTGCGCGAGACGCCGGAGCATCGCGTCGGGCGAGAGCACCTTGCAGCGAGCGGCCGCCAGCTCGATCGCCAGCGGCAAGCCGTCCAACCGGCGACAGATCTCCGCGACGGCGGAGGCGTTCTCGTCCGTGAGATGGAACCCGGGGCGAACTGCGCGCGCTCGCTCGACAAAGAGCGCGACCGCGGCCGATCCACTCCCCGTATCGATCGCGCCGCCGGGCGCTCCACCGCCGCTCTTGCCCGGAACCGCCAGCGGCGGAACGGGGTACTCATGCTCGCCGCGAATCCTGAGCGTAACCCGGCTGGTCGCCAGGACGGTCAGGCCCGGCGAGGTTTCGAGCAGCTCGCCGATCAGGGGGGCGGCCTGAACCACGTGCTCGACGTTATCGAGCACGAGGAGCACTCGCTTCTCGCGGAGCACGTCCTTGAGCCGTACCGAGGCCGGTCGCTCGCCGGCCTCAGCAAGCCCGAGCGCCTGCAAGATCGACGTGCCAACCGCACGAGCATCGGTCAGCGGCGCCAGCCCGACGAAGAAGACCCCGTCCGGGTACTCGCCGGCCAGCTCGCGGGCGACTTCCAGTGCGAGCCGCGTCTTGCCGATGCCCGGCGGACCCGTCAGCGTCACAAGGCGCGCGGAGCCCGCCCGGAACTCGGCTTGCACGGCCGCGACATCGGCATCTCGGCCGATCAGGGGTGAGAGCGGAACCGGCAGCGCCGCAACGCCGCCTATCGACGATCGGGCGGCCGCCCGGGGGCCGCGCGCCCGATCGACCGCCGCTTCCAGCGCGCCACGGTCGCCGGCGTTGAGGCCGAGCGCCCCGGCGAGGAGCCGAACCGTCTCGCGGTAGGGTGTGCGGCGGGCGCCACGTTCGAGATCGCTAATTGCCCGGGCACTCAGGCCGGCCCGCTCGGCGAGGGCCTCCTGCGAGAGTCCCGCCGCGATCCGGAACCGACGCAGCACGTCGGCAAAAGATGGGGAAGGGTTCTCCGGGGTACCCATCTCGCCACCTCGCGATCGGTTGCGTTGACGAGTTGCCCTAGCGTAGCACGCTCGATGATGGCAAGCGGGAATGAGTGGCTCACTCGCTCATGATCCCGCGCCAATGCGTGGGGTAAGTGCGTGAGGCGTTCGTGGCAACAGTGAGCCCTGGATTCTACCGTGGCGGCATCGCGGGACAGGCCGCGACACGGATCGGCGGTTGTGATGGAGGGATGCCATGAACACATCGACCGCGCTCGGCTCGACATGCAGGGTCGTGCGTTCGGGGGATCCCTACGACGGGAAGCAGGGACCCTCGTATACGCCGGGCGTGAGCGCCGAAAGCTGCGGAGCGCGCGGCATCTGGCTCGGCATGGTGACGATCGCTCCCGGGGGGCGCACGCGCGCGCACTACCACGCCGGCCACGAGAGCGCCTTCTATGTCGTGCGTGGTGAGCTGGAGCTTTGGTACGGCGACGGGATGCGTGCGCACGAGGTCGCCCGCGCCGGCAACTATCTCTACATCCCCGCCGGCGTTTCCCACGTCGCGGTCAATCGCAGCCGGACCGAGCCGGCCGTCGCGATCGGCGGCCGCACCGATCCCAGCGAGCACGAAAGCGTCGTGCTCCAGCCGGAACTCGATGCGTTGATCGCGGACTGACCCGCCACCACTTCCGAATGAATCTCCGGCGTTTCGCGCGATCTCCGAGCCGGCCGACATCCAGGTCAAGGAGGAACGGATGCGTATCGAGGCCAAACTCGAAGCGATGGGGCTTGCGTTACCCGAAGCGTTGCGCCTACCGCCCGGCATCGAACTCCCGTTCGCGTGGGTGCGCGTTCGCGGCAACCGGGCCTACATCTCCGGGCACGTTCCGCAGAACACCGATGGGTCGCTGGCGCTGCCGCTTGGCCGAGTCGGGGAAGACGTGACCGCCGAGCAGGGCTATCAGGCGGCGAAGTTGGTGGCCCTGGCGCACCTCGGCAGCCTGAAACGGGCACTCGGCGATCTGGACAGAGTGACGGCCTGGCTCCGCGTCTTTGCGATGGTCAACGTGGCGCCCGCCTTCAACCAGACCCCCCTCGTCACCAACGGCTACACCGACCTGATCCTTGCGCTGTACGGTCCGGAAGCCGGTACACACGCGCGTTCGCCGATCGGGATGATGCTGCCCCTCAACGCCCCGGTGAACTGCGAAGCGGAGGTCGAAATCGACGGTTAGGGACTGATCTTGTCTCCCGAGAGCGCCCGCTAGTACCGGCTCTGATGGGCCGTCACGCCTGATTTGCCGCGGCTTGCCCTGACCGGTCACCCACCGGGACGCACCGTACTGTAGAACCAGGCACCGCTTGCGCTCCACGCTCACCCAAGCTGCGCGGATTCGTCATATCTCCCGACATGGTCCGCGTTCATCGCCCGCGGCGCAACAGTCCCTTCCTTAATAGATGAATAGATGCGGATTTCCGGCCCGGACACGGTCCCAGCGATGGGTGCGATCCGGGGGCCAGGCGCCGGTTGTCTCGCAAACGACAATGTCTGGTTAGCATCACCGGGGTTCGTTTCGAGCGCCGCGCTCGCGTTAGGAGGCGGTATCGGGCGCGATGTGCGACTGCTGCGGAGCCGGGTATGCGACGCGTGGCGCGGTGACTGGCACGGGCGGGTGGCTGGACATGTTGTCCCCGGCGTGTGCCGTACACTGGGGGCATCCACCCGACCGCCGCCCGCCTCGCCGCCGTCGCAGGACCCGCCCATGGCCGAGCCGATCGCCGCCGACCCCAGCCGCCCCCGGCCGGTGCCCCTGGCCCCCGTCCCGGACCGGGAGCCGCGCGGCGCGCCCCTGCCGGCCCCGCCGAACTCCTTCGTGGGGCGGGAGCGCGAGGCGGCGGCCGTCATTGCCCTGCTGCGCCGCCCCGACGTGCGCCTGGTCACCCTGACCGGGCCGGGCGGCGTCGGCAAGACCCGGCTGGCCCTGCGGGTGGCCGAGGAGGTGGCGGGCCACTACGCGGACGGCCCCGCCTTCGTCGACCTGACGCCACTGACCGACCCCGGCCTCGTCGCGCCGGCGATCGCCCAGGCGCTGGGCGTCCGCGAGACCGGCGACCATCTCCTCGCCGAGCGCCTGGCCGACGCCCTACGCGACCGCGCCCTGCTGCTGGTGCTGGACAACTTCGAGCAGGTCGTCGCGGCCGCCCCGCTGGTCGCGCGGCTGCTGACCGGCTGCCCCGGGCTGACGGCGCTCGTCACCAGCCGCGAGCCGCTGCGCCTGGCGGCCGAGCGGGTCCTCGCCGTGCCGCCGCTGGAGTTGCCCGACCTCGCCCGCCCGGCGGCGGAACTGGCCGGGGTGGACGCGGTGCGGCTCTTCGCGGAGCGCGCCCAAGCCGCCCGGGCCGACTTCGCGCTCACCGGGGAGAACGCCCCCGCCGTCGCCGAGATCGTACGGCGGCTGGACGGGCTGCCGCTGGCGATCGAGCTGGCCGCCGCCCGGGTCGCCCATCTGCCCCCGACCGCCCTACTGACCCGGCTGGAGCGGCGCCTGCCGCTCTTGACCAGAGGCGTGCGCGACCTGCCGGCGCGGCAGCGAACCCTGCGGGACGCCATCGCCTGGAGCCACGACCTGCTGCCGCCGGAGGAGCGGGTCCTCTTCCGTCGGCTGGCCGTCTTCGTCGGCGGCTGCACCCTGGAGGCGGCCGAGGCCATGGCCGGCACGCCGGGGGACCCCGGTCTCGACGTCCTGGACGGGGTCGCCGCGCTGGTGGCCAAGAGCCTGCTGCGCGAGGAAGACGACCCGAGCGGGGAGCCGCGCTACCGGATGCTGGAGACGGTCCGCGAGTTCGGGCTGGAGCGGCTCGCGACCAGCGGCGAGGAGGCGGCGACCCGCGACGCGCACGCCGCCTGGTGTCTGTCCCTGGCCGAGCGGGCCGAACCGGCCTTGCAGGGGCCGGAGCAGCTCGCCTGGTTGGATCGGATCGAGGCCGAGCAGCCGAACCTGCGGGCCGCCCTGGCGTGGTCCCTTGCCGGCGACGACCCGGAGCCGGGCCGGCGGATCGCCGCCGCTCTCGGCTGGTTCTGGTGGACGCGCGGCGACCCCAGCGAGGGGCGGGCCTGGCTGGAGCGGGCGCTGGCGCGCGGCGCGGATGCCCCGGCCCGCACGCGCGCGAGGCTGCAGACCCAGTTGGCGGAGGTCTGCTGGTCGCTCGGGGATTATGAGCGTGCCGTGGCCCTGGACGAGGCGGCGCTGGCGACGTGGCGGGCGCTCGGCGACGAGGCGGGCGTCGCGGCCTGCCTGGTCAATCTGGGGCGGGTGGCGCACGACGAGGGGGACTACGCCCGGGCGGCCAGCCTCTACGACGACAGCCTCGCCCGGCACCGCGCACTCGGTGACGACGCGAACGTGGCCCGCTGCCTGGGCAATCTGGCGATGGTGGTGATGCTCCGGGGCGATCTCGACCGCGCGGTCGCGCTCCAGGAGGAGGCCCTCGGCCTGGCACGTCGGCGCGGTCTGCCGGGGCTGGTCGCCAAGAGCGCGTACAACCTGGGAGAGATGCACCGCCGCCGGGGGCACCACGCGCGCGCGGCCGCGCTCTACCGGGAGAGCCTGGCCCGGCAGTGGGAGCTGCGCGAGCGGCGATTCGTCGCTGAGGCCCTGCGCGGGCTGGCGGTGATCGCCGCCGGGCTGGGCGCGGCCGAGGACGCCGGCCGGCTGGCCGGGGCCGACGAGGCCGTGCGGGGAGTGATCGGCGCGCTGATCACGCCGGAGCCGGAGCGGCTGGCCTACGAGCGCGTCCTGGCGGGCGTGCGGGCGCAACTGGGGGAAGCGGCCTTCGCCGAGGCGCTCGCCGCCGGCCGGGGAACGAGCCCGGACGACGCCGTGGCGAGTGCAGCCGAGGTGGCGGCACGCCTGGAGCAGCACGCGGCGGCGGCGGCCCCTCCGCCCCCCACGGCCCCGAACGGCCTGACCCCGCGCGAGTGGGAGGTCCTGCACCTGCTGGTGGCCGGCTGGTCCAACCCGGAGATCGGCGAGGCGCTCTTCATCAGCCCCCGCACCGCCCAGACCCACGTCGCCGGCATCCTGGCCAAGCTCGGCGTCGCCAACCGGGCCGCGGCCGCCGCCATGGCCGTGCGCGACGGGATGGTCTGATCGCGCCGCCCCCCGAAAATCCGTATACCCCCCCGGAATCCTCACGATGGCAACGCGTCCTGCGCCGGGCATCCTGAGTCCGTGCCGCTCATCGACCGCTGCGGCCACGGGGCCGGCGCTTGCCGGCTGAGGACCGAGGGGGATGACCATGTCATCGTGTCCAATCTGCCCGCGCGCCGTCCGCCTGACGGCCTGGCTCGTGATCGCCGCCGTCGGGCCCGCTGAGCACCGGAAAGGAACCACGCCATGAAGCGCGTCCTCCTTACCAGAAAGACCGCCTCCGGCCACGTCACCAGCATCCTGGCCAAGCTCGGCGTCGCCTCCCGCACCGAGGCCGCCGCCGCGCCGTCCGCGACGGCCTGGCCTGAGCCCGCCTCTTCCCAGCGCGACTCGTGCGGGCCGATTCCGGGTGGGCCGGCCAGCGGTGGCTCCCGGCCACGGCGTCGACGAGACGATAGTCGACGCTGAACGCGACGTACCCGGCCCGCGCGAGCTGCCGCGCCGGGTCGGCCATGTCCGCGCGGGAATCGGCCCACATCCCGCCGTGGACAAGGACCACGACCGGCCGCGGCGCGTCGCGGGCCGGCAGCCGATGAACGTCGAGCAGTAGCGGCTCGCCGGCGACGCCGTAGAAGACGACGCGGTCCTCTTGGGGGCTGGCCCGGGTCACGGGGAAATTGGCCTCCTCAGCGCGGAAGAGCAGATAGCTCAGTCGATCCCACCTGACACCCGACGCGGTGGGCGGGGCTCACCCCGGATCGCCGCCTACCCAGCGCTTGCGCCCGCGGCCTGCGCGGCCGCCTCCGCAAAGCGCTCCTGGCGCTGGCGCGACTGACCCTCGCCGGGCGCGACGATCGAGGTGGTCGCGATCTTGGCCGCGCCGACGAGCCGGCAGCCCCGCTCGTAGATCGCCTCGGCGGTCTTGATCTGGTAAATCTCGTGGTAGAAGGAAAGGTCTTCGCCGGCGTTCTCCAGCAGCCAGCGCCACCACGCCATGTGCGGCAACGTGCGCGCCCACCGGTCGATGTCGTCGTACGAGCGCCAGTACTGCAACAGCACCGCGCCCCCGTCCGCCAGCAGCCGTTCCTGGTGGAGGAACCCGGCATCGTGCGCTGCCTCCAGCGCCGGCGCCATCTCCTCGGAGATGCCCGAAGCCCCGTAGAGCTCCTGCCCCGCGGGGGTGTGGAACTGGACGCCGAAGATGGCCACGCAAAGATCGGGGTGTTCCCACAGGTGAGCGATGGTCGCGCCGCCGTAGCCGCTCGCGGTTGCAGCGCCATTGGTCGTGGATTCCATGCGCCTGCTCCTCTTCGATTTTCTGCGACCGCTCACCACGGCGGAGAGCGGGCCGCGATCATGGGCGTGGTCCGACTCTACGCCGCATATGGGTAGTGTCAATGCTTAACAATGGCGCGGGGACTATGGGCGCACCGCTTCATCGAACCCGTTTGACTAGACGAGGCCGTGACCGACCGCCGCGGTGATCGCATCGCGGCGGGAACTGACGCCGAGTTTGTTGTAAATGCTGGCGACGTGGCTCTCGATCGTGCGCGGTGAAAGGGACAGCCGGTCCGCGATCTCAGGGGCCGTCCAGCGGTGCGCCAGCAGGGTCAGCACCTCTCGCTCCCGGCGGCTCAGGTCCCCCGGTGAACGCGGAGACGGGGCCAGCGGTGGGGCGATCGGGCGTGACACCGGAGCAGCAGACGGTACGGCGGTTTCGCCGGTACCGATGGCCCCCGCGATTGTTTTCGCTTCGGTGATCGCCGCCTCGACAGGGAGCGCGCGACCTGCCTCGAACCAAACCGCGAACTGCTCGGCGCCAAGGTGGGCGAGCGCGTCTCTCCTCGCGCTTTCGGCGATCACGCGCCACTTTTCTAACTGGGGAGCGGCAGAGCCAGCTCCGGTCTGCTGCCAGACCGCCTCGATCATGCCCAAAAGGTGTGCTGCCCATTCGGCGTTGCCTCGGTCCATTGCGAGACCGGCCAGCCCCGCCAGCGGGTAAACGGTCCGCAGCGTGAACCTGGTTTCCGCGTGCACTTCGAGGGCTTTCCGATAACTGTCGGACGCGGCAGATGCGTGGCCCTCCTCCTGATCAAGCAATCCAATCACCGTCAGACATTTGCTGAACGCATATCCTCGATTTCTTGCCTTCGAGGCATCCCGCGCCTCTTCGATCATCCGTCGTCCGCGCTCGACCTCACCCAGACGCGTGAGCGCCCATCCAAGGTCGGCGAGCGTGGCCAGGTGCAACGGAGAATCAGGGCGAGCGGCGGCGATGCGTTCCAGAGCTTCTTCCAAGAGGGGGACGACCTCGCCCCATGCCTCCAGGCAATACGCGATGTTCCACGCCCGAACGAAGAGCACCTGCGAGACTCGATATTCTTCTCCCGAAACGGTGCGGGCGAGGCGTTCCGCAGCGGTGGCGAGCTCCAGGGCACGCTCGCAATCACCGACTTCCTGGACCAGCAAGGCAAGATCGATCATCGCTTTGGCCCGGGGGATCGGCTCCGCACTGCGTCCTCGTCCGAGCGCATCAGTGAGGCATGCGATTCCTTCCGCGAGTCGACCGCGGTTCTGCCAGAACTCGGCGACCAATGACGCCAACCAGGATTCGCTGCTGGCGTCGCCGGTGGCGGCAAAGTAGTCGAGTGCGGCCCGAAGATTTGGGTACTCAACTTCAAGCGTGTCAAGGGAACGACCAGGGCTCGTCCCGTACATGCCGCGTTCGGCTTGTTCCGCAAGCTCAAGGAAGTATGCCGCGTGGGCTTTGCGCGACGCGGCCATATCGCCTGACAGCGCCAGGCGTTCCACGGCGAATTCGCGGACAGTTTCCAGCATTCCGAACCGGACGGATTCACCGAATCGCTCGACACGCTGGACAAGGTTCTGGTCGACCAACGTTCCGAACATCGCCGCCGCGGTGATCCCGTCGCCGCCCACCACGGCCAGCGCCGCCTCCGCCTCGAATCCGCCAACGAAGACGGCGAGGCGACGGAAGACGGACTGTTCGCCGGGGGTGAGCAGGTCATAACTCCAGGCGATCGTGTCGCGCAGCGTGCGCTGACGGGCGGGCGCGTCGCGGTCACCGTCGGCCAGGGCCCCGAGGCGATGCTCCAGACGCTTTCGGAGTTCCTCGAGGGAGAGGTGGCGCAGACGGGCGGCCGCGAGTTCGATGGCCAATGGCAACCCGTCAGTCCGCCGGCAGATATCCGCCACGGTCGCTGCGTTCGCTTCGGTGAGTGCAACCCGTTGGTTGGCCGCCCGCGCGCGTTGGGTGAACAGCGTGACCGCATCGAACCGGCCGAGGAGGTCGATATCCGCGACGGCGTCGCCCGCCGGCAGGGGGAGTGGCGGGACCGGCAACAGGTGCTCCCCCCGAACGCGCAACGGCGCCCGGCTGGTAGAGAGCACCTGGAGCGCGGGGCACGAGGCAAGCAGCGCCGCGATCTCGGGAGCCGCCGGCAGGACCTGCTCGAAGTTATCGAGCACAAGCAGGACCTGTCGGGCCTTCAGGAACGCCGCAACCGCGGCGAACGGAACCTGATCCCCCCTCGGACGCACCCCCAGGACCTGGGCGATGGCGGGCAAGACCAGGGCTGGCTCTCGGACAGGCGTGAGATCGGCGAAGTAGGCGCCGTCGGCGAACGATGGCGCAGTCTCCCGAGCGACCGCCAGCGCCAACCGCGTCTTGCCGACGCCGCCCGGCCCCGTGACCGTCACGATCGGCGCGGCGTCATCCAACAGAAGTGTGCGCGCGGCCGCTAGCTCCGTGATCCGGCCGACCAACGGGGTACGCACATAGGGCAACTCGCCTGTTGGCTCCGGCGGCGATGTCGATGTCACGACAGGCTCCTCGATACGGTAGCCGCGCTGCCGAAACCGACACCGGTCCGGACCAATTCGCGGGCGTACCGGCACGAGCAAAATTCGGTATCGCGATCCGTACATTGTACGGATGTGCGTGTTGGCGATCGAATCGACCATGGGAATCCTGCCCCCCGGCGGCTTGCGGGCATCGACCCCAAGGATGGAGAAGGATCCATGAACCGTTTTCGATCGTCGTTCGTTCTAGCCGTGCTCCTACTTGCGGTCTCCTCGTGGTCTGCGTCCACGATCGCCCAGGAGGCGACGCCGGTATCATCCGGTGCGGTGTCCACCATCGCCTCCGGCCTGACCAACCCCCGGGGATTTGGCTGGGGGCCCGACGGCTCGCTGTACCTCTCCCTGGCCGGCACGGGCGGGGAGACACCCGCTACCATCGACGGCGCCGAGATCGGCGTCTATGGCGGTCCGACTTCGTCGGTCGTCACGATCGCAGACGGGTGTGCCGATCCGCTGGTTGAGGGCCTGCCATCCGGCAACTGGCGCGATGCGGGCTGGATTTGGGGCGCCCATGCCGTCGCGTCGCTCGACGGTCAGCTCTACATCCTCTCCGCCGGCGGCGGGATCGACTTCGGCAACCCCGACCAGCCAACCGCCGTCCTGCGGCTCGAGGACCACGGCACGGTGACCGTCGTCGCCGACCTCTCCGCCTGGTCCGCCGCCAACCCGCCCACCTTTATCCCGCCGGATTACAACCCCAGCGGCTCCTTCTTCGACATGGAATCCGACGGCGAACGCCTGTGGCTCAGCGAGGCCGTCGGCGGCCGCTTAATGACCGTGACTCAAGACGGCACTATTGCCCTGATTGCCGACGTCTCCGAGGGGCACATGGTCCCGACCGGGCTGGCACTCGCGCCAGAAGGCGGCGCCTACCTCGGCTTCCTGACGGCCGTCCCCTACCTCGACGGTGGCTCCAAGGTGGTCCACGTTGCGCAGGACGGCACGGTCACCGACCACTGGACGGGGCTGACCGCCGTCACCGACATCGCGATCGGCCCAGACGGCGCCCTCTATGCCGCCGAGATGGCGACCGGCAATCTCGCCGATCCTCCCTACACGCGGACTTCGAGCGGGCGCGTGATCCGCATGACGGGGCCCGACAGCGTCGAAGAGGTGGTCACCGGCGCCGACTATCCCTCCCATATCGGATTCGGACCAGACGGCGCGCTGTACCTGACCCTGCCAGCCTTCGGCGATGGCGATGGGGTCGGCCTGGGTTCGCTCCTGCGGATCGACCTCGCCGCCGGGCTGCCGATCTCGCTCGCAGAGCACCAGGATCTGACACAAACCTGCCAAGTCAGCACCCCGATTGCGAGTCCTGCCGCCTAACCGGACCGCGCCCCAACCTTCCCTCAGGCTCTCCGGAGGTTCCCGTCCATGCGAAGGTGCGCCATAATCCTTTCTCTCATCGCAACGATCTTGACCGTGCGCGTCACCGACGCACACGACGCTGCACCGACGGGCACACCCCCCGCCGCCCGCCCGCTGCTTCAACTCACGTTGGACGAGTTGGCCCCCGATCACGACGTGATCGTCGGCGTCATTCGATCCACCTTCCTGCCTGGCGGCGAGTTGGGTCTCGGAGCCGGCACGGGGCCAACCATCGTCTTTGTGGAATCGGGCACCATCGTCGTTGCGTCGGATGAATCCGGATCCGTGCCCGACGTTGTCTGCTCGGGCGAATCGGGGTCTCCCGAATGCCATGACGACGACTTGGCGGCGGGTGATGCGCTGATCGTGCCGAGTAATACGCAGGCAACGATCCGCAACGCGGGTGCAGCGCCGGCAACGACTCTGACGCTGTTCAGTGCTGAGGACGCCCGAACGACGGTCGAGCGCGACGTCGCACAGGCGATCCTGGTCCGTCTCGTGACGATGCCCCCACCGACGCCGCTCACGTTGACACTCGCGCGAGCAACGATCGAACCGGCAGAGCGGTTCTCCCTCCCACCCGACCCAACCGTGACCGTGCTCGCCGTGGTCGAGCGGTCTCAGGCGTTCTCGTTGAGCGGTGACGAGATCAACCGTGGCAAGGAGCCGATCGATATCTACGTGCTAACACTCGACCCACTGACGGCCGCCGGCCGCTCCTGGCGGCCGTAGGAACCCCGATGCGCAGGCTCATCGCTCCCTGCGCCTGCGCGCTCGCCCTGTTCACCGGGGTGTGGGCCGGTCAGGCGTACACCCTCTTCGCCCCGCTGGGCCCGATCGGGGCCGAGCACACACCGTCGCCTCCCGTAGCCGACACCGTCTGGAGCTTCTACGATGCGATCGATCTCTTCTTTCGTGCCGGCGATGATGCCGCCCTCCGTGCCGTTGTCTCTCCCGAGTTTGTCGACCACGTCGACACCCCGGGCTCCCTCGCCAACCGCGAAGGGTTCTTCGGGTACCTGGCTTCCCTGCGCACGACCCATCCCGCGCTCCGCCTCGTCCCCACGGACGTGATCGCCCAGGGAGATCGCGCCATCGCCGAGATCACCCTATCCGGCGACACCGGGGGCGCCATCAAGGGCATCCCCCTTGGCGGGCCGCCACCGTGGCCGGAGGTTGAGATCGTCCGAGTCGAGGACGATCGGATCGTCGAACGCTGGGGTGGCCCGGCCGGATACGCCTCATCCACACCGGTCTTCTCGGAGGCGGTAATAGCCCCCTCCCGTGGCGCCCTGCTCCCGTTCTTGCACCGCGTCACGTTTGCGCCCGGTGCGAACGACGCCAACCTGGATCGGTTTGACCCTGCGATCGTGACGGTCGAGTCGGGCCAGATCAACGTCGGCACCCCCTCCAGAACCGAGAGGTCGGCGCCAATGGAGACCCAGACACTTGGACCCGGCAACACGCTCGCCATCACCGAGAAAATGGACCTCGAGATCAGCAACCGAACGGACGCACCCGCGGTCATCCTCTTGCTCAGCCTCGCCCAACCGGCCCAGATGCCCACGAATTTCAGTCCGATCGATGCAGACGATAGCATCGAGATATGGGGCCTGGCCGGATACGGGACGGTCGCGGCGATCGCGACAACGGGTGGGCTAAGGGCCGAAATGGCCGAGGTAACCCTTGCCCCGGGGATGCGGCTCTCGACCCACGACACGGGCCTGACCGAATTCGTCGTGGTCGAAGCCGGCACGCTCACCGCGGCGATAGACGGGCAGTCGGTCACCACATGGCTGCGGGATCCGCGCGGACGCCAGACAGTCCCCGGTTCCTACACAGAGTTAGCCCAGGGGTTCGGCCTTTCCGTGTCCGGAGAAGGGGCCTCGACATCCTACCGCAACGAGTCTTCCGATCCGGTCACATTCCTACTCGTGACGCTCTCTACTCGTTAGGCCCGACCAACCAGCGTTCGTCGGTTGGGCTGTTGCCCGAGCGACGCTGCCCCGGGTCGATATGAAATCTTCGTGCTCACGCCCCGCCATCCTCGGCTACGATGCGGCTCCGGGCGCCGGACAGCGACCCGGCATCGCATCCGAGGAGGACCCCATCTTGGCGCCGGCGAACCAAACGGAGACAGCGAGAGCAGCCCGAGCGCGCTCCCAGACCCCCACCATCGGCTGGAAGATCGAGCAGCCGGAGTACGTCGACCGGGTCGCGAAGGTCCGGGTGGCGATGGAGACGCGGGGGCTGGACGCCCTGGTCCTCTTCCATCCCACCCGGATGGCGTACGTCTCCGGCTTCTTTCACATTCCCACCGAGCGGCCGATGGCGATCGTCGTTACGCAGGGCGGGCTCAGTGGCGGGCTGGGCGGGCTCATCCCTCTTCTGGAGCGGGAGCATATCCAGCGCTCGCCCGGGGTCGACCGGGTCAAGGTGTACGGGGAGTATCCGTATGGCGGCGGCAAGCACCCGATGCTCCACCTCGTCGACCTCCTCACCGAGATGGGGGTCAACGCCGCCGGGAAGACCGTCGGGTACGACAGCGACGGCTACGGCGATATCTGGGGCTACACCGGTCCGCGCCTCTCGGACGTGATCGATCCTGGCGTGAACACGGTCTTCGCCCGGGACCTGGTCGATACGATCCGGCACGTCAAGAGCCCGGCGGAGCTCTATTTCATGCGGGAAGCGTGCATCTGGGGCAACCTGGCGCACCGGTTGATGCAGGAGAACATCACCCTGGGCCGGACGGAGATGGACATCTCCAATGAGGCCAGCACCCAGGCCAGCCGGATGATGGTCGCCGCCCTCGGCCCAACGTATCAACCGGTCGGCCACTTCTCCGGCCAACCGGCCCACGCGATGTTCCACGCCGGCGCGAATACCTCCCTGCCGCACGGCTTCTCCAACGCGGTCGGGCTGCGGCGGGGCGACATCCTGGTGACGGGCGCCTGCGCCTACATCGCGGGGTTGGAGTCCGAGCTGGAGCGGACGATGATCATCGGCGAGCCGACGCCGGAGTTCGAGAAGTACTTCGGGCTCATGCTGCAGCTGCAACAGGTCGGGTTCGACGCCCTCCGCCCCGGCCGCACCTGCGCCGAGGCCGAGGCGGACGTGCAGCGGGCCTACAAGGACCTCGGCGTGGCCAAGATGCAACGCCACCACACCGGCCACGGCATGGGGATGGAGGGGCACGAGTCGCCCTTCATCGACCTGGGGGACCACACGGTCATCCAGGAGAACATGGTCTTCTCGGTCGAGCCGGGCCTGTACGTCCCCGGGATGGGCGGCTTCCGCCACTCCGACACGGTGGTCATCACCGCCTCCGGCGCGGAGATCTACTCCACCTACCCGCGGGATCTGGAGAGCCTCATCGTGTGGGTGTAGCCGGTCGGCATCACCTGCTTGGAAATTCGGTCCGGGCGGCGCCGGCAAGACGCAATCGGCACGTCTGGGGGAAGAGGTGGCCACCCGGTCCGATTGACAGCCGGTCGGGCGCGGCCGATGATGGAGGAGAACTCACCTCCGCCATCGTAGGGCCTTCCCATGGCTGATCCGAGCCGAACCCAACTCGTCGCCTTGGTTCCGTTACCCGACCAGGCTACGGCCCCCCTGCCGGTGCCGCCCACCTCCTTCGTTGGGCGGGCGCGGGACGTCGCCGCCGTCGCGGGGCTTCTGCACCGCGACGATGTCAGCCTGGTCACCCTGACCGGGCCCGGCGGCGTCGGAAAGACGCGGCTCGCGGTCGAGGCCGCATCGCGGGAAGCGCACGGGTTCGACGAGGGCGCCGCCTTCGTCTCGCTCGCCCCGATGACCGACGCCGGCCTCGTCGGTCCGGCCGTCGCCTTGGCGTTGGGCGTCCGGCCGGCCGGCGGCCGGCCGCTGATCGCCCAGCTTGCGGCCGTTGTCGGGACGCGGCGGCAACTCGTGGTGCTCGACAACGTCGAGCAGGTCTTGGACGCCGCGCCGCTGCTGGCGAACATCGTCGCCGCATGCCCAGGGTTGACGTTCCTCGTCACAAGCCGCGAACCGCTGCACGTGGCGGCGGAGCATGAGTACCCGGTGGCGCCGCTATCGTTGGATGACGATCCCGAAGGCGGATGTGCGGGACGCCGTCACGCTCTACGAGCAGCGCGCCCGGGCCGTCCGCCCGGACTTCGCCATCACGGCCGAGAACAGGAGCGCGGTCGCCGCGCTCTGCGCCAGGCTGGACGGGTTGCCGCTGGCGATCGAGCTGGCCGCGGCTCGGATCAAGGTCTTTTCGCCCGAGGCGCTGCTTGCGCGGCTGGATCGCTCGGACGGCGCCCACCTGGGCCTGCTGACCGGCGGCCCGCGCGACGCGCCCCGCGGCTGCGGACCCTGCGCGATGCCATCGGTTGGAGCCACGACTTGCTCGCGCCCGCCGAACAAGCGCTCCTCCGCCGCCTGGCGGTCTTCGCGGGCGGCTTCACGCTCGACGCGGCCGAAGCCGTGGGAGGGGGGCAACGCTATCGCGTTGAGGGGGACAAAGCTGACGCTTTGTGGGGGACAGCCCTGCGGGCTGAGGGGGAGGGGGGGAGGGACGAAGACGACGGTCTCCTCTCCGCCTCTCCCCCTCACGGCGATAGCCGTGCCCCCCTCAGCGCCGCAGCGCTGTCCCCCTCGGTCCTCGACGGCATCATCTCGCTGGTGGACAAGAGCTTGGTGCGGTCGGAGGCACGCGGTGACCAGGAACCGAGATTCGGGATGCTGGAAACGATCCGTGCCTACGCCCTGGAGCGCCTGACCGCCAGCGGCGAGGAGGCGGCAGTCCGGGATCGGCATGCGGCCTGGTGCCTGGACCGAGCCGAGCGGGTCTGGACGGTGATGTGTGGCGTGGCCGAGCACCTGCTCTGGCAGCGTCGCGTCGACCGTGAGCGCGACAACATGCGGGCGGCGCTGGCCTGGCTGGAGCGGGCCGGCGACGGCGAGCGGTTGCTGCGGCTGGTGGTCGCCCTCGCACGGTTCTGGAGCATGGGCGGCCATCGGGTCGAAGCGACGGACTGGTTCGAGCGGGCCCTGGCGTGCGGCCGGGACGCGCCGCTGGAGCTACGCGGCCGGGCGATGGCCGGACTCGGCCACCACCTCGAACGGCAGGGGCGCTACGAGCGAGGCCGAAACCCTGTACGAGGACGTGCTGGCCATCGCCCGCGAGGCTGGGGACCCGCTGGAGTACGCGCACGCCCTGCACTGACTCGGCGTGGTGGCCCTGAACCAGGGACGTTATCAGGAGGCAACGCCCCGCTTCGACGAGGCGCTGGCCATCCTTCAACGGCTCGGGAACGAGCGCGCGCAGCACTGGATTTCCTACCTCCAGAGCGTCGTTTCCTACGCCGCGACGATTTCGCCCGGGCGCTCGCCCAGGCCGAATCCGCGCTGGCCGGGCACCGCCGGCTCGGCGAGATCGACGGTATCGCCATCGCCATTGGCGTGCTGGCGCCCCTGTGTTGCGAGCAGGGGAACGCCACGCGGGCCGCAACGCTGCTGGCGGAAGCCTTGCCGCTCTGGAGCCAGATCGGCAACAACGAAGGGATCGCCGAGTGGTTGGGCGGGGTCGGCAGATTGGCGGACTGCCGCGGCCGGTTCGTCCACGCCGCCCGGCTGTACGGAGCGGCGGAGGCGGCCTTCGACGCCGCCGGTGTCCCTCAGGTGGTCCCCCCTCCTGCCCAGCACCGGCGATCCGTCGATCGCGTCCGGGCCTCGCTGGGCGTGGACGCGTTCGCCGCCGCCTGGGCCGCCGGCCGGGCGCTGCCGCTGGAACAGGCACTCGCCGAGGCAACGATCGAGCTGGACACCGCCGCCGCCCCGGCCACGTCGCCCGGCGCGAAGACAAGCACCGCCGCAGGCCTGACCCCGCGCGAGGTGGAGGTTCTCCGCCTCCTCGCCGCCGGTAAGACCGACCGCGAGATCGGCGAAACCCTTTTTGTCAGCCGCCGTACCGCCGCTACCCATGTGCGCAACGTCCTCGCCAAGCTCGACGTGGGCTCACGCTCCGCCGCCGCCGCCCACGCCGTTCGCCTCGGCCTGGCCTGACCGTCTGCACAGATGACATAGATCAAACGGATTCCGCGATATCGCGCATCTGCGCGATATCGCGTACCGGCGCGGCTGCTCAGCATGGGTTCAACCCGGCGATTGCCCCGGGCCTCGACCTCGCCGGAGCCCGAACCATGCGCCGCCCGATCGCTCCCTGCGCCTGCCTCCTCGCGCTGATCACCGGCGCGTGGTTCGGGCAGGCGTACACGCTTCTCGCCCCGCTCGATCCGATGGCGTCGCCGGAGATCGTGGACAACCGCGCGACCGACGCGGAGTTCGCCGTCCGGGCGTTCTACGACGGGGTCAAGCACTTCTTTGCCACGGGAGACGCGGCAGGTATCCGGGAGGTCGTTGCCGAGAACTTCGTCGACCAGGTTCGCCTGCCGGTCTCAGATTCCGGCCGGGAAGGGTTCGTGCGTCACCTGGGCGCGGTACGGCGCGCCTTCCCGGGCTTGCAGATCGAGCCGGCCGAGATTGCCGGTCAAGGGGATACCGTCGCGGTCCGGATCGAGGTGTCGGCGGGTACGGCCGCACCGTTCCTTGGCATGCCCGTCACCGGGTTCCGGCCATGGGGATCGGTGGAGGTCTTTCGGGTCGTCGCCGGCCAGATCGTGGCGAGGTGGGGGGAGCCGGGCGGCTACGGCCTGTTCGAGCCGATCGCCACCGAGGTCTTCGCCGGGCTGGACATGGCGGATGCACGCCCGACCCTGACCCGCCGCTCGTACGAGCCGGGCGCCAGCGATTGGGACGCACCGTCGTGGGGCCCGGTGCTGATGATCGCCGAGTCGGGAACCGTCATCGTCGATGTCGATGCGATCGTCGTGGCGACCGTCCGCCGAGCGGCGGATGCCGTCGATGGCGACCCCACGACGATCTTCCCGGTCAAGACACCCACCCCGGTGGCGCTTGCGCCCGGAGATGTCCTGACGGTCGCGGAGCCGGCCAAGGTCGAGATCAGGAACGAGTCCGAGGCCCCGGCCGCCGTCCTCGTGCTCACGCTGCGCGCCCCTCCCTCCATCCCACAGCTGGGATCTTCGCAGGCAGCCCTGCCCCTGGGGGTCCGCACGTCCGCGCTGACGGCGGACATCATCGGACCGACGACCACCGCCGGAACGGTCGCCGTCTCGGTCGGTCGCGCCTTCCTTGCCCCGGGGATGGGATTGGCGCCCCACCCGGTCAGCGGCTACGAATTGACGCTGGTGGAACGCGGCACCCTCACGCTGCAGGTCGACGGCGACCGGCCCTCGGTGCGCCAGCCGAATGGACGGGCGACAACCATCGCTCGGACTTCGGAGGTGGCGGCGGGCCTGGGCCTCACCGTCCCGGCGGGCGCCGTCGCCTCCTATCGGAACGACGCGTCCATGCCGCTCGCGCTCCTCCTGGTGAACGTGTATGTCACCGCACCTGCGCAGGGACCATGACCGCGTTGGTCGTGGGTGGGTGGATCGGCGCCATCGTCCTGGCTCAGATTCGACCCCGTCACCCCACCTGGCGGTGCAACCTCCGCGGCAGGCCGATGCGCGATTGGCTGCAAGCCGGGCTTCGACCTCCAACCAATCAGGCATCGCCGCGGCACTCCCCGATGCCGGTCCGTGCTGTGGTCGGGTGGGGCTACGGCGATCCGACCGCGTCCGCCCCCCCGGCCGCCCCCAGCCACGGCGCACCCAGAAAGGCGTCCCGGTCCCGCGCCGCCCCAGGCCATCGGGCGCACCGGCGGCCCCGGCGCCGGCCCGGCCGGCATCGCCCGCCGCCTCCGGGCGCCCGCCGCCCCGTGGATCCGCCGCCGCGGCGACGGCCTACGCGCCGCGCTGCCGCCGGCCCTCGCGGATTCGGGCCCCGGCGTGGCGGTCGGCCCGCGGGGGGCGGCGACGGTCGGCGCCGGCGGCCGCGCGCTGGCGGCCGCCTGGCTGGCCGGGGTCGCCGCCGTGGCCCGGGCCGGGGCGCGGGGCAGCGCCGCCGACGCCTTCCTGGGCGGGGCCGCCCCCCAGGTGCGCGCCCGCGCCCGCCCGGCCGGCCGCGACCTCCGGCGCGCGGCGCACCCCCACCCACCGCACCGCGCGGCCGGCCGCGCGGTCGCCCGCGGGGACCGGCTCGGCGGGCTGGCGGCCGCCCAGGCGGAGGCGGTGCCCCTGGGGGTCGCCGACGACCTCGCGGTCGGCACCGGCACGGCCGAGGCCAGCGAGGGCGCCCGCGCCATCGCGGCGCGCCTAGCCTGAACGTCCTCAGGGCACGCCATAGTTCAATCCCGTCGAACAGGCAAAGAGGCGGGCGCCTGGCGCCCGCCTCTTTGCCTGTGCTCGGTGCTCGCCGTGGAGACGCCGTTCTCTAGACGTCCCGCCGGTTCAGGGTGATGACCGCGGCCGTCAGCAACCCGATCATCCAGAGGGCCATCACGAGGAAGGCTGGGCCGTCCGCCAGGTAGGTTGAAGCGCCGGGCTCCAACTGGCCGAGCAGGCTGTCCTTCGCGTTGTCCGGCAGGTAGCGGAAGACGTTCTCCCGCACCCACAGGGGAGCCAGCGGCGTCAACATCCAGGGCAGGACGGTGAAGCCGATGGCGGCGGTGATGGCGGCGGCCGTGCCGCGCAGCAGCCAGGCGATCGCGAACGGGATGAGCGCGTGGTGGACCCCTTGCACCAGGCCGCCGATAAGGAAGAAGCGGATGACGTCGCTGTCGGTGACGCTGGCCGTCTCGAGGCCGTAGTGCCGGTAGATCGGCTGGCAGACCAGGAACATCCCGGGGACCAGGATCGAGGTGATCGCCATACCGAGGAACCCGACGACCGTGGCCTTGGCGGCGAATACGCGGGTGCGCCGCGGATGGACAATGAAGGTGGTGCGCACCATGCGCGAGCCGTACTCCGAGGTAACCGAGGTCACGCCGAGCACGATCACGAAGACCATGCCGAAGATCCAGCCAGCTAACGTGTTCAGGATCGGGTCGATCTCTTCCTGGAGACGGCCGCTCAGGCTGTCGTACGTCAGGCCGGTGATGAGCGCGACCAGGGCAGAGAAATCCGATCGAGAGCCCGATGGCCAGCGAGATGATGATCCAGGTCGAGCGGACCGAGCGGAGCTTGGTCCATTCCGATTGGAGCAATGCCCCGAAACCGGGATGCGCGTTCGTCGCAGCGCCGAAGATCGATGGGGACGTCGCAGCCATTGGTGTTGAATCCTTTCCCCGCGCATTCGCGGGTGATAAGAAGGTTTGACGATCGCGTATGTTGGGGTGCGGTGAGGGGACGGGGGTGGCGTGTCCCGTCGCCCGGGGCTCAACCTTGGGCCGTGAGGCCCGGGCGTAGCCAGGACGGCGTCTCCCTCCGCCACGCCGCCTGCCATTCCGGGAACTCTGTGCTTTAGCCCGCCGGGGCAACGACGGCGCGGTAGTCGACGCGGTCGTGGGTCAGTTCCATGAACGCGGCCTCCAGGCTCGCCCGTTGCGTCGAGAGTTCATTGAGCGGGATGCCCTGGGCGAAGGCGATAACGCCGATCGCGGAGGTATCCAGCCCGGTGACGGTCAGCTCGTTCGGGGTGCCGTTCGTGACCCCGGCCCCCCGGGCCACCAGATGCGGAACGAGCTCGTGGGCCCGAGGAGAGACGACCCGGACGTGGCTCTGCGCGCTTTGCCGGGTCATCTCCTCGATCGACAGGTCCGCGACCAACTGGCCGCGACCGATGACCAGCACGTGGTCCGCGGTCTGCTCCACTTCGCTCATCAGGTGGCTGGAGATGAGCACGGTGCGTCCTTCGCCGGCGAACCGGCGCAGCAGCGCTCGCACCCACTGGATCCCTTCGGGGTCGAGGCCGTTCACCGGCTCGTCGAGGAGCAGCACGGGCGGATCGCCCAGGAGGGCAGAGGCGATCCCCAGCCGCTGGTTCATGCCGAGCGAGAACCCTCCGACCTTCTTCCCGGCCACATCGGCCAGCCCGACGATCTCGAGGACGTCCTCAACCCGGCTCCGGGGCAACCCGCCCGCCTGCGCCTGCCAGAGCAGGTGGTGGTAGGCCGAGCGCCCGCCGTGAACGGCGGAGGGATCGATCAAGGCGCCGATCTCCTGCATCGGCGCCCGCTTGTGCCGGTAGGCGTGTCCGTTGACGGTGACGGTCCCGTCAGTCGCCTTGTCCAGGCCGAGGATGAGCCGCATGGTGGTGGTCTTGCCGGCGCCGTTGGGGCCGAGGAACCCGGTGATTACCCCCGGCTTCACGGTGAAGGTGAGGTTGTCGACGGCGACCGTGGTTCCGTAGCGCTTCGTCAGTCCTGTTGCCGCGATCATGCGTTTCCTTTCGATGCGTCAGGTGCTGGTCAAACGGTTCTGTGGTTCGTGGGCTGGATCCCGCAACGGTTTCCCTGGAAGGTCTCTACTCTACGGAGTCCGGAGCGCCCGGCTCCGGTTCGACGCGCGTGACCGAGAGCAACGGCAGACCGAGGTCGCGGACCCTGGTCAGCAGCCCGTGCAGGGCGGCCTGGTCGACCACCGGGCCGCACAGCAGCGTGTCGCCGTTCTGCCTTCGTGATGGTCAGGTCCTCGAACCACGCGGACCATCGCGGCTCCAGGCGACCCTTGATCCGGATCAGATAGATCGGGGGTTGGCCCGGATTGGTCGTCATTGCGTTTCTCCTTCCCAATGCCAGCGAGGGAGCGACATCCGCTCCTTTCGTTCTCTGACACGAGCATAAGGAGGGGAAGGGGTGGGGGATAGACACCGAAGTGTTGTTCGGGGTGTTGTTTTAGCTGTTGGGTTCCGCTAGGGACGGAGCGGTCGCCGGGGTCTCAAGGCGGAGCGTCGTGTTGGCATCGCCTGGGGCCAAGGCGGGACGCTGCCTAGGCGTCGCCCGGAGCTGGACCAGGGCTGACCAGATAACCCGGCTAGCCGGCGCCGCCTGTCTCGACAATCGGAAGATCCGATCCTATCCCGCTGTTCCAGCCCCCTCAGGGGGGTTATTGGGGTGAGCCCGGCTTAGCCCGGGCGACGCCGGGACGACGCCTCGCCGTCCCCCGGGCGACCCGAAACGCGGCCACCTTCTCGACACGCCCCGCTAGATCAGCTCAGGGCCCGCGCCCGCGACAACGCTTCGGTGCGGCGCTGGACGCCGAGCTTGGCGAAGATCCGCCGGTTGTGGCCCTTGACGGTGTCGAGCGCGAGGAAGAGGCGTTCGCCGATCTCCCGGTTCGAGAGTCCCGGCGGCGATGAGGTGCAGCACTTCGAGTTCGCGCGCGGCTCAGGGGCTCGGCGAGCGTCTGAGCGGCCCGACGGTGGGCGGCGGGACGGCGGACACCGTCGATGCCTGTGCCTCAAGGCCGGCGGCGACCAGCAACCTGCCGGTGTAGGCCGGCGTGATCCCCTGGGCGCGCCGCTTCGGAAAGGAGCCGCGCCATCGGCGCGCCTTCGCCGACGAATAGCCGGACGTACCCCTCGGGCTCGGCCATGGTCGAGGGCGCGCTCGCAGCGGCGACTAGCCCACCAGGTATGTCGCCCTTCGCCTCGTGCGCGAGCGCCTGCAGGATCAGGATCTCGATGACGCTGCCCGCCCGCTCGCCCGCCATCCGCCGCGGCAAGAAGTCGGGCAAGCAGGCCATCGGCTTCGTGGATGATGCGCTCTGTCCTGGTCGCTCCGATAGCGGGCGATGAGTAGCCGCGCCAGGGTGATGTGCTCGAACTCGCGGAGGTAACTGAGGTCGTCCGAAACGTCCAGTCCCCGCTCCCGCGCCCAGCCGAGGGCGTCTTTTGCCCTCCCCTGGGCGATCCAGACCCGCGCCTTGAACGCCGCGATGGGACGCACGTTTGGGTGAGAAGTCGCTCACGTAGCGGCGCTCCGCCTCGTGGAGCAGATCGAGCGCGCCCTCCAGATCGCCTTCGGCCTCGCGGATCCGGGCCATCGCCACGCGCCAGCGATACGGGTTCTGCGGAAACCCGGCGGGCTCACCCAGCTCCTGGCTTCGCAGCAGGTGCTGCGTAGCGGCGTCCAGATCGTTCCGCTCGCGGTAGAATTCGGCCATGCCAACGTGCATGTCGGCCGTTCCCCGCAGAGTAGGCGCGTCGGGTGCTCGCCGCAAGCAGGAACGCCTGCTCGTAGGTGCGTCATCGCCTCGCGGAGACGACCCTGGGCGATCCGGATGTCGGCCAGGGCGATGACGCCGCCGATCGAGTCGGCGATGTACCCGGCTCGCTGCAAGCTCGCCATGCCGTCGGCATACGACCGGTGCGCTGCCTCGAGATCCCCGCTCGTCCAGGACGGCGAGTCCCATGAGCGCCACCGCCGCGCCGCGCCCGACATGGATCGTCCTCAGCCAACGAGGTCGAGCGCTCGCCGGGCGTGGTGAACGGTCTCGGCCACATCACCCGAGCGCCAGAGCTAGTCCAGAGCGGTGCACGGCGATCACGCCGAGGGCAGGCGCCGAAACGCCTCTTCGTCGACGACGACCATCTCGGCAGATGGCGGTTCCGGGCGGTCATCCGCGTCTGCCGTCGCATCCAGCCACCGTTCGGCATCCCTCAGGCGTTCCTCCACGCCGTCGAGCTCGCCGCAATGGAGCAAGAGCCCCGGCATACAGCGTTGCTGAGCACTGGCCGGCGGCGCAACAGGTCGTCGGGAAGCGTTCGGAGCCAGCCGAGAAGCGTGACTTCTTGCCGATTCCGGCGCATCGCCGGCAATGCCCGCTCGAGCAGGTCAGCCGCGCGTGCGCGACATCCCTGGCGGCAAGAGCGTGGCGGAACGGCATCGGACGCGCTGCCCGTGGCGCTCGTACCACGCGCTCGCGCGCCGGTGCCAGATGGCAACTTGATCGGGCTGCTCCGCCTGCGCGTGCGCCCGGAGCACATCGGCAAAGAGGTGGTGATAGCGATACCAGTGCCGCTTGTCATCCAGCGGTACGACGAACAGGTTGCCGCGCTCCAGGGCGTCGAGCAACGCGCTGCCATCGTCCCGACCGGTGACCGCGTCGCACAGCGGGCCGCTCAATCGGTCGAGAATGGAGGTCTGGAGCAAGAAACGTCCGGACCTGTTCCGGCTGACGCCCCAGAACCTCTTCGACGAGATAGTCGACGATGTAGCGATCGTCGCCGGCGAAAGTCTGGATGAACCGAGGAAGCGTCCGCACGCCCCTGCATCGAGAGCGCCGCCAGTTGCAGCCCGGCGATCCAGCCCTCGGTGCGCGTCTCCAGCGCGGCGATGTCCGCCGGCGAGAGGTCCAGACCCATCGTCTCGTTGAAGAAGGTCAGCGGCCTCGGCCGGGGTAAAGCGCAGGTCAGCGGCGCGCAGTTCGATCAATTGACCGCGGGCGCGAAGGCGGGGCAAGGGGGAGATGCGGATCCTCACGGGTGGTAATGACCAGGTGCAACTGCGGCGGCAGGTGATCGAGCAGAAAGGTGAGGGCGCGGTCGATCGGCTCGGAGTCGATCGCGTGGTAGTCGTCGAGGACCAGGATAAGCGGGTGCGGTAGCGTTGCGACCTCATTGACGAGGGGGGTCAAGATCGATTCGGTCGGGAGCGCCTGAGGGGATTGGAGCGCATCGAGCAGCCCTTCCCCGATTTCCGGCGCAACCGTCCGCAGGGCCGCGATCAGGTAGGTCAGGAACCGTGGGGGATCGCCATCGGCCTCGTCCAGCGACAGCCAGGCGGTCGGGCGCCCGCTGGCGGCGACCCATTCGCTGACCAGGGTGGTCTTGCCAAACCCCGCCGGGGCAGAGATGAGGGCGAGCTTGCGGTCCAGGCCCTCATGCAGCCGCCCGATCAGGTGCGGCCTGGGGACCGACCTCGGGCCGGGCGGGGGAACATAGAGCTTCGTGACCAAAACCGGCAGCGTCATCGTCTGATCCCGGGCATTGCGTCATCCGGACGGTGGCTACTGTACACGCAGGGAGGCAGGGAGGGGGAGGCAGGGAGGCGGGAGGCGGGCAGGCTGCGCCGATACGTCCGGGACGCATGAACGGTCCAGCCTGTAAGAATCCCCTCCGCTACCATTGGGTCGTACACCGGTGGCCGCGAAACCGACCGCGCGAGCGATCCGGACGGTCGGGCTCGCTGCCTTGCCGCCTATAGATGGAAAGGCGTGCGCCGGACGATGCCTGACCCGGATTCCGCTGTCCCACCGCCACCGCACGTCCGCGTGCGCGACGTGGCCGTCGGCGACGCCGCGGCCCTGGCCCGGATCCTGATCGCGGCGAACGATTCCGCCTTCCGCGGCCTCGTCCCACCGCACTGCCTGTCCTTCACCGAGGCCGAAAGCGCCGCCAACTGGCGGAAGACGTTGACGGCCGGGCTGCCTCCGGGCGACTTCATGCTCGTGGCCGAGTCGCCCCATGGGGTGCCCGTCGGCTACGCCTGGGGCGGCCCCTGCATGGACGACCCGGTCTACGGCGGCGAGTTGCGGCAACTCAACGTCTGGCCTGCGGACCAACGCCGCGGGATCGGTCGCCTCCTGGTCAGGCGGGTGGCGGACCGCCTCGTGGCCCAGGGCATCGCCAGCATGCGCGTCGAGGTGCTCCGCATCAATCCGAACCGGGCGTTCTACGAGCGGCTCGGTGCGCGCTACGTGTCGGAACGACCATACGACTGGGACGGCGTCGTGCTGGCTTCGTGCCGCTACGGCTGGACCGACCTCGCGCCCTTGCTGGGCGACTGACGGGCTGCGCGCCGAAACCCGCCAATCGTTTCGCTCGGTCTGCGCGATGCCATACTCAACAGGCTGGGCATAACCGAGACGCAGGCGCGGTCGGGCCGGCGGTCTCGCGGGCCATGGAGGAGGCAGACCGTTGCCTACCGGGCCGGGGTGTAGTTCGGCGCGGCGAGCAGTTCGCGCACGCGCGGGATGACCTCGCGTCCGTAGAGCTCGATGCTGCGCATCATCGTCGTCGTGCGGGAGCGGCGCCGGCGCTGTACTTCATGTCGAAGCGCGAGAGCTCCGAGCGCCCGCGCCGTCGTCGGCGATCTTGCGCGCCACGGTCTCCGGCGAGCCGACGTAGAGCGAGCCCGTCTCGATCTCGCGCTCGAACTCCGCGCGGCTCGTCGGCCCCCATCCGCGCTCGGCGCCGATGCGGTCGCGCATCTCGCGGTACGCCGGCCACAGCTCCTCGCGCGCCTGCGCGTCGGTCTCGCGCGACGTGGCCGGGCGAGTGCACGCCGACCGGGAGGCGGCGCCGCAGCCGACGCTCGGCGAGCGCGCGATGGTACAGGTCCACGTACGGCGCGAAGCGGCGCGGATCGCCGCCGATGATGGCGAGCATGAGCGGCGAACCCGATAGCGCGCGGCGCGCACCACCGACTCCGGGCTCCCGCCGACGCCGATCCAGGTCGTGAGCCGCCATGCTCCGTCGTCGGGAAGACGCGCTGGCCGGCGAGCGGCGCGCGCGTCGTGCCGCGCCACGTCACCGGCTCGCCCGTGCGGTCGGCTTCGAGCAGCGCGGCGAACAGCTCGAGCTTCTCCTCGAACAGCGTCTCGTACTGGTCGAGCGGATAGCCGAAGAGCGGGAACGACTCGGTGAACGAGCCGCGTCCCAGGATCACCTCGGCCCGCCCGTTCGACACCGCGTCGAGCGTCGAGAAGCGCTGGAAGACGCGCACCGGATCGTCGGAGCTGAGCACCGTGACGGCGGAGCCGAGGCGGATGCGCTTCGTCCTGCCCGGCGATGGCGGCGAGCACCATCTCGGGCGAGGAGACGGCGAAGTCGTCGCGGTGATGCTCGCCGACGCCGATGAAGTCGACGCCCAGCTCGTCGGCGAGCACGGCCTCGTCGACGACGTCGCGGATGACCTGCGCGTGCGGGACAGCGGCTGGCCGTCGGCGCCGCGGGTGACGTCGCCGAAGGTGTCGAGTCCGAGCTCGAGTTGCGTATCCATGATGTCGGTGTGTCTTCCGTTGTATCCCGATGGTCGACGCGCGGCCGGTGTCGCGCGCTCCGGGGGAAGATACGCACGGCGCTGCGCCACCCGTCAACTGTTTTCGGGAGCGGTGATGGGACGGGAACCGGCGTCTCCCCTGCCGCCCGGGGCTCACGGCCCAGGGTTGGCCC
>CAVRUD010000024.1:0-59779 GCA_963724285.1 uncultured Chloroflexia bacterium
AGCGTCTATCAAAACCGTGGAACCGGGCTTGCGGCGCGTGTGGGCATGAGCAAGCCCCTGGTCCCCGACGAACTGTGGGGCACGATCGAACCGTTGTTGCCGACGGAGCCGCCGAAACCCAAGGGCGGGCGGCCGCGCGTCCCCGACCGCGCCTGCCTGACCGGGATCGTCTTCGTGCTCAAGACCGGGCTGCCCGGGGAGGACCTCCCCCAGGAGATGGGCTGCGGCTCGGGCATGACCTGCTGGCGGCGGCTGCGCGACTGGCAGGACGCCGGGGTGTGGGAGAAGTTGCCCCGGGCGCTCCTGGACCGGCTCGGGGCCGCCGACCAGATCGCCTGGGAACGCGCGTGCCTCGACAGCGCCAGTGTCCCGGCAAAAAGGGGGGCCAGCAGACCGGACCGGACCCGACGAACCGCGGCAAACCGGGCACGAAGCGCCATCTTGTGGTCGACCGGCGCGGCACCCCGCTTGCCGCGCTCCTGACCGGGGCCAACCGCCACGACAGCGTCCCCTTCGAAGCCCTCCTCGACGCGCTCCCGCCGATCACGCGGCCCTCCGGCCAGCGGCGCACGCGCCCGGCGAAGCTGCACGCCGACAAGGCCTACGATTGCCCGCGCTGCCGCCGGGCGTTGACGCGGCGGGGCATCAAGGTCCGGATCGCGCGCAAAGGCGTCGACTCCAGCGCCCGGCTCGGCCGCCACCGCTGGGTGGTGGAGCGGACGTTCGCTTGGCTGGACCAGTTCCGCCGCCTCACCATCCGCTACGAACGCCGCCACGACATCCACGTCGCCTTCCTCTCCCTCGGCTGCTCGCTCATCTGCCTCAACGCGATCACACGGTTCTGTTAGGCGCTCTTACCCGTGGCTGCTTAGGCCCTGCCAGGGCTGGGAACAACGACGCCTGACCGGACGGATTTGATAGGCACTCTTAGTTGGACCGCCGCGCCCGGGGTTTCCGGGGGCGGCGGTTCTTTGTGTCGTCGAAGGTTCGTTGACTCGGGAAGGTATGCGGTCAAGGACGTACTGGTCCGCGCCAGCGGGGCCGGTCGCTGGCCCGTCGGACCCTCCATCGTCCGGCCCCTCAGTCGCGCGGCGGCCGGTCCGGTTCGGTCGGGGGCTCTGCGGGGACATAGGCCGGCCCGCCGCCCATGCCACCCAAGAGGACGGAGCCCGGCGTGGTGTCCGCAGCGTCCGGGTCGTACGTGGCCGGGTCGTCCAGTGCCTCCGGGGTCGTGTCGAGCAGGGTGGCGTCGGCCGCGACTGTCAGGGGCGCGTGGCAGTTGAGGCAGAACTCCTGCCCAGGGGGATTGTCCGTGCGGCAGTTGCCGCACCGCGTGGGGTTGGGGTTCTCGGACATGGCGTGCTCCTTCCGGTCGGGCTCGGGTGGGCCCGATACCGGCGGAGCGCAAAAGCCGCGCCATGGCGCCTGGAAATCGCCGGGGTCGCTGGTGTCGACGAATCGGGGGTTGGGTGCCTACTTCGCCTGCGCGAGCGGCGCTCGAACCGACTCGACGATCGGGCGTTCGCCCGATGCTGGACTTTGGCCCTTGTGGACCGCCGATGAGCTGATCTGGCCGTGTACGGACAATCCGCGCGGTGAATCAACGGCCGGTTGCCCGTGGTTCGCGCGCAACCGGCCCGACATGCAGCGCATCGTGCATCGATAAGGACCCCCTCCGAGGCGCGCAAAAAGAGCCAAACTCCAGGCTCGGGCGTTCGCCCGATGTGAAGAGGCTGAACGACTGTCGCGCCGATCAACGGTCGGCAAGCTCACCGGCGCTGTTGGCGGCCGCGTTGCGAATCGTGGACCCGTCGCAGTCGTGTCATGCGCCCACTGCTCCGGCCATTTTGGTCATGTCCGGATCGTCCAGCTGGCCGGCACGCCATCATAGTCCCGGCGTGCTCGCGACCAGTCCCCGGATCATCAAGCGACGGAGGCCGATGAAGAGCAGCAGAACGGGGAGAACGTAGAGCACGCCTAAAGCGGCGGCAACGTGAGAATCACTGGCCGCGTCGACGGCATAGAAGAACTTGAATGGGAGCGTCTCCCGACCGGACTCGGTGACGAGCAGGACGACCAATAGTACTTCCGACCATGCATTCGCGAACGCAAACCCGGCCACAACGGCGATCGCGGGGAGGGTTGCGGGCAAGACCATGTCGAACCAGGCGCGAAGCTTCGAGGCCCCGTCGGTCCATGCCGCCTCCTCCATCGTCCGGGGCACGGTATCGGTAAAGCCCTTCATCAGCCAGACCAGCAGCGGCAGCGACATCGCCGCGTGCGTCAGGATCAGCCCCAGGTAGGTGTTGCGGAGCTGCAAACGCATTGCCAGGTCGTAGATTGGCACCATCGTGGCCGAAAGCGGGATCGTTTGGAGGAGGAGCACCGCGTAGACCAGCCACGTCCTACGGCGGTAGCGCAGCCGGGAAAGGCCGTAACCGGCCAGCGCGGCGGTGACGGTCGCCACCACCATCGTTGAGAGCGAGACGATCAGGCTGTTGCGGAGCGCCGTGCCGGTGTCGAGGTCCGAGAACAGCGCGCGGAAATGGGTGAGGGTAACCTCCCGGGGCCACGGCAGGGTGCGCGATGGGGCGGCATCCAGCGCCTCGGCAGCTGTCCATAGGAACGGCAGTCCGAATGCCACGGTGACGATGAGCAGGGCACCGCGGAGGGCGAGCCAGCCAACCAGGCGCCGGACAGTCCGCCGGGCCGGAGGGGCCGGCAGCCGGCGCCCCCTGGCTTCGAGCGGCGGGCGGGCGCTCAGGATACTCCGTGCGTTCCCGGCGATGCGTCCGGCGTTCATTCCTCAACCCTCGCAATCCGCAGGTAGACCGCGGCGAAGATCAGGTTCAGCGCCAGCATCACGACCGCGACCGCCGAGCCAAACCCGATTTCGTACACCCCGAACGCGCGATGATAGGCAAAGAGCGCGATCGTCTCCGTCTGGTAGCCCGGATCGCCGTTGGTCAGGATCAGAATGAGCAGGAAGCTGCCGGTCGTCACGATCGTCGTCATCAGGAGAACGACCACCGTCAGGTGGCTCACGAGGGGCAGCGTGTGGTCACGGAAGCGGTGCCAGGCGTTCGCCCCGTCTATCCTGGCCGCCTCGTAGATCGAGCTGGGCACGGTCTGGAGCGCGCCGAGGAAGACGACCATCGCGAAGGCCGTCCCCCGCCAGGCGTCGGCGACAATAACCGCCAGCATCGGGTGATCGGCCAGCATGTCGACGCGGGGCAGCCCAACGGCGGTCAGGAGGTTGCTGAGCGGGCCGTGGCGGTACGCAAAGATCGCCCCCCAGATCGCGCCGGCCATCGTGGGCGGGGTGATCCAGGCGACGAGGACCGCCGCGTAGGCGAGGGGCGCGAGGCGAGAGCGCTGGGTCTTGGCGTGATCGAGCAAGAGGGCCAGGGCAAGCCCAAGTCCCGTCTGCCCGATGACGGCCGAGCCAGCAACGAAGACGACCGTGTTTCGAGCAAACTTGGGGAAATCGGGGTTGGTCCATAGCCGCCGGTAGTTGTCGAGCCCGATGAACCGGGTGTCGGTGGCCCCGATCCCAAGCAGCGCCCGATCCGTCAGACTCGTCCCGATTGCCCAGACGGCCGGGACGACAAAGAAGACTGCCAGCAACAACGCGGCCGGGGTGAGCGCGGCCAGGAGCGGCGCCTCCCGGCGGTACGCTTTCATCCTCGACCTTGGGATGTGGCCGACCCGATCAGGGCCGGCCACGTCGTGGTGTGGCCAGTGCGGCCAGAGCCGGACCTTGGCGGCGAAGGGGGGCATCGCTCACGCTCGCATGCTCAGGACAGCTTGACCGTCCGATCCTCGCCGAGGATACGGGTCATCTCCTCGGCATAGCGCTGGACGGCTTCCTCCGGCGTTGCCTCGCCGGTGGCGACGATCCCGGTCGCGTTCTGGATCACCCCGATGAGTTGGCGGTAGGACGGATCGGGCGCCGCGAAGATGAGGTGGGGGAAGCTGTCAACCATCGCGGTCAGGAACGGCGAGGCCGCAAACGCCGGGTCCTGCACCGCATCCTGCCGCGGCGGGATATGCGGGCTCACCGTGTTGAGCGCGACGAGCGTCTCCGGCGAATTAGCGGCCACGATCAGTGCCCAAGCCAGCTCTTTGCTCTCGCTCCGGGCATTCATGTACCAACTGTTACCCACTCCCCCGACCGCGAAGGGCGGCCGGTCGTCCACGGTCGGGAAGAGGACGTACCCGGTCTGCTCGCGCGCAACTAAGGGCAGGGCGGCTTCCCAGTCACCATAGACCCACGAGCCGTCGTAGATCATCGCCAACTCGCCCGTGGCAAAGGCTTGTCGCATCATCTCGGACGGGTTGGCAGCGGTCATCGCTTGCTGCGGCACCGTCTCATCAACCTGGAATGCGGTCTGGTAGTGGGTGAGCGCACCGCGGATCGCAGGACTGTCGATAATCCAGCGGCCGGTCTCGTCCGTCAGGCTTCCACCATAGGCATAGAGCAGCGGCAGGAAGCCACGGGTGGCCGTGCCGTTGCCGCCGTTCGCGCCGGCATAGATGCCATAGGGCATGACGTCCGGCAGGGCGGCCTTGATTTGACGGGCGGCCGCAAGGATGTCATCAGGGGTGGACGGCTGCCAGTCGCGCGGCAGCTCTGCCTGCTCGAAGAGGTCCTGCCGGTAGTAGAGGAAGTGCGAATCGAGCACCGTCGGCAGTGACCAGATCTTGCCCTGGTAGGCAATCGCTCGCCGCACGGTGTCGGGGTACTGCGGCCAGCCGTCCCACTGGGCGAGATAGGGATCGAGCGGCTCCAGGAAGCCAGCGGCGCCAAGCTCACCCACGCCGAGCCCCGTCGTGATGAACACATCCGGAGCGCTGCCGCTATGTAGCGCCAGGAAGAGCTGGGTATCGAAGTTCCCGGCGGGTGCCGGCTCGATCGTGATCTCCGCATCGGGATTTGTTGCCGTGACGGCCGCCGCCGCCGCGTTGACGACCTCCTCCAGGGCCTTGTTCGACGCGTCGAATCCGACCGTGATCCGACCCGTGAGCCCCTGCGCCGCCGCATTGGTGCCACGCGACCCGGCGAAGAGCGCTGCGCCGGCCACGCCCGCGGCCCCCAAACAGAGCGTCCTGCGGGAGAGATGTGTTTGCTGCGCCCGACTACTGGTTAGCATCTCAAGTCCTCCTGCTCAGGATCACGACGACTGCCTACAACGACGAAGGAACGACCACCCGTGCCCCGGCGTCCGATGGGTCGGAGGCCAATGGAAGAGCGGCATCCAGACGATGGGGATCGGAAGCACGATCCCGCCCCAGGCGGCGCGAACCACGAGCACCCGCAGGACGAGGGTCGGGAGAGTCGAACCTGCGGAAACACGGTCGCACTCTGGACTGTTGTCAACGACCTCCAGCGTGCCCGTGGCTCACGAGTCAGGCTCGAACGTGCCAACCACAGCAACGCTTCCGGAAGCCGTAGCCTCCTGGTAGAGGTCACGATCGACGTCGAACCCGCTGCGGAAGATGCGCGATGGGGGAAGTTCGACGTTAGCCAGCTAGAATTGCCATTCGGGCAGAACGCACCGAGTGTTATGGAGGCAATTCCTCCGTCCGCCACGTCGCTAGAGCATTCACCGCCCTCCGCGGCCCGTAACGACGTTACCGCTTCCGGAACAATCATCGGATAGGCGGCACGATCAGACATCCGTAAAAATTGCCGATTTTTCCTGCGGGATAAGCTGGGTTCCGCAGACCAGATTGGACTGTTGGAGCTCGCCACCGGTCGCTGGACGACGCTTCGACGATCCAAGCACCACCCCGACCGCCTCATCGCGGATGCGGCCGATCCCCCTTCGTCGGGTCCCAGGTTGACCAGGACCACGACATTCAGGTCCTCCGCCTCAAGCCGTCGCATCGTCGAGTTGCCTCCGGCGATGGAACCGTCCATGCCGATCACGTCGCCGTCAATCCAGTGGTTTACGTCGGCGATGCCCACCGGCTTGGATCCGGTACCGCAATGCCGGAGGGCGGATTCAACCATTTCGGTCTTCATGTGCGCCGCGTCCGAGTAATCGGACGCGGCGATTTGCGATTTACGTGATCCCTCGGTGACCTCACGGATGGCGGTGCTTAATCACGGATCTAGTCTATGGGTGTGGTTAGGCTAGGTAAGGCCAAGTGAGGCCGATCGGTTCTTCGAGATTCAACGGATGAGGGCGGATCACGATGCCAGCGAACACGATGACCGTGGAACACGACGATCTGGGCGGTTTGTTTGGACGTTCGTTCGTGCGGCTGACGGTTGCCGCACTCCTGGCGGTGCTGGTGCTCGGCGCGATCGCGAATGCCGCTTCCGCCCGCACCGCGACGACCACGATGAGCCAGAACGACTTCGTGTCGCAGTGCCGGGCCGGCGGCGGCACATCCAAGCGGCTCGGTACCCACGTCGTCCAGTGCACGACCGGCGGCGGCCAGGTGGTCACCTGTGACTTCAACACCAGCCCGGCGAGCTGCATCATCGCGTCCATGGGTGGGCCGCGCTTCCCAATCGACGCGGTGATTACGGACGGCGTGTTGGTCGAGGCCGAGCCTGCCCCCAGCGGTCCAGGTGTCCGTCCCGGTCAGGTCCTGATAACCAACGCGGTACTGGTCGAGGCCGAGGCAGCGCCCGCTGCTCCCGGAACGACCGTTACGTCCGTTGGCAATGTCGAGGCGATTGATCCCATCGCGCCGATCGCCACCGAGGAGTCCCCGGCTCCCGTCGCCACCGACAGCCATGTGGCCCCGGCGACGACTGAGGTTGTGGCGGCTGAGCCGGTGGTGGTCGAGTTCGTCGAGGACGAGCAGCGGTAAAATCGGCAAGCCCCGCTATTCCTGATCGGAAAGCGCAGAACGGCCGGGAACACATTGCCCGGCCGTCTTGCGTATCACCTACAGGGAGAGGGCCCCCTTCCCCCCGCTGCACTAAGGAAGGGCAGGGGGAAGGGGGCGGACGGCGTCGGGGGTAGCGATGGAGCCCCGTCGCCTCCGGTCATCCCGAGCCTGTCGAGGGATCTCGAAGGAGACGGCGGAACGATGCCGCCACGGTCTGCGAGAACACGGCGCCGTCTTCACCGGGGCCGGGGCTTCGTCGTTGCGGCGCGCCTTTCGAGATCCCTCGACAGGCTGCTGTGAAAAACTCGGCGGCGCCCGTGTACGAGCGCGACACCGGTTTTTCATGCCGCGGTGGCGGGTCGCGGCTCATGAACACTCGGGATGACGGTGGTGGGTCGGGGAGGCGGTGACACTCCTCGGAGGCCGGACGCCGGACGCCGTCCTCCCCCTTCCCCTGCCGCGCTACGGAGGAGCGGGGGATGCGGGCTCTGCTCCCCCTGGCGTCCCGCAACGATCCGGGATACAACCCCTGACACGATGATCGGTACCACAGCGTGGCAGGGAGCCAGGGAGGGGCGGACCGTGAAGCTCGGCTTGGGACTCTATCGGCAGATGCTGACGGCGGACAATTTCCGCTTCGCGAAGCAGGCGGGGGCGACCCATATCGTCGCCCACTGGGTCGACTACTTCCGGGAGGGGCCCCGCATTCCCGCGGCGCAGAGTTCCGGGCACGGCTGGGGCGTCAGCGATAACCGGGGCAAGCTGTGGACGGTCGAGGAACTGCGCGATCTGCGCACGGCGGTCGAGGCGGAGGGGTTGACGCTGGCCGCGATCGAGAATCTCGATCCGTCCCACTGGTATGACATCCTCCTCGACGGCCCGGAGAAGGCCCAGCAGTTGGAGGACATCAAGACGATCGTGCGGCGGATGGGTGAGGCTGGGATTCCGGTGCTGGGTTACAACTTCAGCATCGCCGGGGTGTGGGGGCACGTCGTCGGGCCGTTTGCGCGGGGCGGGGCGGAGTCGGTCGGGTTTCGGCATCGACCGGGCCGAAGGAGACGCCGATTCCAAACGGCCAGGTCTGGAACCTCACCTACGATCCGGATGCTCCGGACGGGACCATCCCGCCGGTGACGACCGAGAAGTTGTGGGCGAATCTGACCGACTTTCTGCAGGCGGTGGTGCCGGCCGCGGAGGAGGCCGGCGTCCGGCTTGCCGCTCATCCCGACGACCCGCCCATGCCCACGATCCGCGGACACGCCCGCCTGGTCAATCAGCCGCACCTCTACCAGAAGCTGCTCGACATCTACCCGAGCCGCTCGAACGCCCTCGAGTTCTGCCAGGGGACCATCGCCGAGATGTCCACCGGCGACGTCTACGAGGCAATAGACCAGTATTCGAAGCAGGACGCCATTGCGTATGTCCACTTCCGCAACGTGCGCGGCAAGGTGCCGGAGTACCACGAGGTCTTCGTCGACGAGGGCGACATCGACATGATCAAGGCCTTGCGGATCTACCATCGCAACGGCTACGTCGGCGTCATGATCCCCGACCACACGCCTCAAATGACCTGCCCGGGACCCTGGCACGCCGGCATGGCCTACGCCCTCGGCTACATGCGGGCGGCGATCCGCCTCGTTCAGGAAGGCGCCTAACGCGGAAATGCCTGGAATGACGTGGAAGCGGCGTGTCGGCCCAGCGCCTTCAGCGGCATGGGCTGACAACGCCGCTGGCGGCCGGTCGGGCGGTCGACGCCGCCGCGGCGATGTGCGGAGCCCATGCCCAGATCCTGAGCGCCGCCGAACTGTCGATCGGGCTGCGGCTGGAGGGTGCGACTCGGGCCGATGTCCGTGAGGCCCTGTGGCAGGACCACAGCCTGATCAAGACGTTCGGGCCGCGCGGTACGGTCCACCTCCTTCCGGCTCGGGACCTTGCCATGTGGACCGGAGCCTTGGCCGCACTGCCGCGTGGCCCCAGCTCCTTCCCTGAGCATGTCCGCATGACCCCGGAGCAGACCAACGCGGTCATCGCCGCGATCGGGGAGGCGCTGGGGGATGCCGAGTTGACCGTCGACGAGCTTGGCGAGGCGGTCGTCGCCCGCGCCGGACGCTGGGCCGGGGATCTGGTGATGCCCGCCTTCCAGACCAACTGGCCGCGATGGCGGCAGGTGGTGGATCTGGCCGCGTTCCGGGGCGTGCTCTGCTTCGGGCCGAACCGGGGACGCAACGTCACCTACACCAATCCACGTCGCTGGATGCCGGAGTTCCGCCCGGCGGACGGGGATGCCGCGCTCGGCTGGCTGATCCGGTCGTACCTCCACGCCTACGGTCCGGCCACGCCGCGCGATGTCGCCCAGTGGTTGGCGGTGTCGCCCAAATGGGCGGGCGAGCAGTTCGTGGCCCGCTCCGCCGAGCTGGAGCGGGTCGACATCGAAGGGGAGACCGCCTGGGTGGTGGCTGGAGACACGTCGGTCCCGGCCGATCCGCCCCAGGGCGTGCGGCTGCTGCCCTACTTCGATGCCTTCGTTGTCGGCAGCCACCCGCGTGCCCGTCTCTTCCCTGGCGCGGCGGCGCAGCGGGCGCTGGCCGGCAGCCAGGCCGGCAACTTCCCCGTGCTGCTCATCGACGGCATCGTGTCGGGCGTCTGGCATCAGCGCCGCTCGGGGAAGAAGATCGCGATCACCGTCGAGCCCTTGCGGCCCCTCTCTGTCTCCGAGCGAGCGGCGCTGGATGCCGCCGTCGAGCGGGTCGGCGAGATCATGGAGGGCATTCCATCCCTGACGATCGGGACAGTCACGGTTGGGCCGCACGCATGACAAGGACAACGACGGCGCCCGTCCTCACCCAGCGGGCGCTCAACCGCGCACTGCTGGCTCGCCAGGGATTGCTTCAGCGCTGGCAGACGACGGCGGTCGATGCGGTCGAGCGGTTGGTCGGTCTCCAGGCACAGGCCCCGATCCCACCCTACTTCGCGCTCTGGAACCGTATCGCCGGCTTTCAACCGTCCGACCTTGGCAACGCGTTGCTACGACCGGCAGGTCGTGCGCTCCTCCCTGCAGCGCGGCACGATCCATCTGGTGACTCCGCGTGACTTCCTGGAGTTCCGAACCCTCTTCCAGCCGATGCTGAGGAAGCACTTCACCTCGATCTCGGCAGGCAAGCAACTCGCCGGGCTGGACCTGGACGAGGTCGTGCGCGTCGGCTCCGATCTCCTCCGCGAACGCCCACGGACGCATGCCGAGCTCGGCCCATTCCTGGGAGCGCGCTGGCCGGATCAGGATTCCAGCAGCCTTGCCCAGGTCGTCCAGTTCCTCGCGCCGACCGTCCAGATCCCGCCGCGTGGCGTCTGGGGGCAATCGGGACAGGCCACCTGGGCGCTCGCCGAGCATTGGCTGGACCAATCGCTCGATTGGGAGCCAAACCTGGACGATCTGGTCCGGCGGTTCCTGGGAGCGTTCGGCCCGGCCAGCGTCGCGGACGCCCAGAAATGGTCCGGGTTGACCGGCCTGAAGCCGGTCTTCGCCCGCCTGAAACCCGAATGCGTCACCTTCACGGACGAGCGCGGCCGTGAGCTTTTCGACCTGCCCGATGCCCCCCGGCCCGATCCCGATACCCCTGCGCCCGTCCGCTACCTTGGCGAGTTCGACAGCGTGCTGCTGGCCTACGCCGACCGGTCGCGGATGATTCGCGACGAAGACTGGCCCCGGATCTACACCGCCAACGGGATCATCCGGGCGACGATCCTGGTCGACGGCGTCGTCCGCGGCAAGTGGACGATCAGCCGCGAAGGCGACAACGCGGTCCTCCTGGTCGAGCCCTTTGCCCTGATCGACGGCGATTCGCGGGAGGCGCTCGTGGCCGAAGGCGAATCGCTCCTCCAGTTCGCGGCAGCGGACGCTCCGACCCGGAGCGTCCGCATTCTCGACGACTAACCGGACTCATGCCGGCGCCGCGGCGCGCGCGACCGTCAGGGACCTGGGGGAAAACGCGGCCCAGGTGGCCGGGATGAGGATCAGACCGGCGATCGCCCCCAGCCAGAACGGCGCGGTCAGCCCGATCGTGGAGGCCAGCAAACCACCGAGCAGCGCCCCGGGCGCGCCGGTGCCGTACTCCAGGACCATGTTGACGCTCCGGACGCGGCCGCGCAGGCGGTCGGGCGTAAGTTCCTGTTGCAGGGAAGAGATCAAGGCTCCCCAGATGACCGCGTGGAGCCCGAAGAGGACGAACACGGCTCCGGCCACGTATCCGCTCGTCGTGAGCGCGAGCGCGGCGGGAATCGCCGTCTCCAGGACGATCGCCAGGCGGAGGTATTGGCTCTCCCCGATCCGGGCCAGCACCCACGGCGCGACGAACCCCCCGAGCACCCCGCCTACCCCGTAGGCGGTGACCAGCGCGCCATACCCGGCGGGGCCGAGGCCCAGCCGTTCCTCGGCCAGGAGGACGGTGATGGAGACCTGCGCGACCACGGTCAGATTGAGGATCGCCATCGCGACCGTCAGGGTGCGCAGGAGGCGGTGGGCGCGCAGCCACCGTATGCCCTCGGCGATCTCGGCGCGAAGGTTGGGGTGCGCGGTCTCGCCAGAGCGCTCGGCCCGGAAGGTGCCGCGCAGCGTTGAGAGCAGTGCCGAGGCCGCCGCCAGCCCGGCGGCCCCGAGGGCGAACGGGAGCGCCGCCGCCACCGCGAATAGCGCGCCTCCCAGCGGTGGGCCGATGAATTGGTTGGTGACGGTGAAGGTGGCGCTCAGCCGCGCGTTCGCCCGGGTGAGGTACTCCTTGGGCACGAGCGCGGGGAGTAACGCGGCGGCGCTCGTATCGAAGAGCGTTTCACCGGTCGCGATCAGGAAGAAGACGACGTAGAGCAGCGGCATCGACGCCCAGTCGAAGATCACCGCCACGGTCAAGGTCCCCACAATCGCCGCCCGGACCCCGGCCACCCCGACCATGACGCGGCGGCGGTCGAGGCGATCCGCCAGGGCCCCGCTGATCAGGCCGAAGAGCAACCAGGGAAGGCGCTGGGCAAAAGCAAGCCCGGCGATCAGGACGGGATCACGGGTCAGGGTGAGAGCAAGCAACGGAGCCGCCACGAGCCAGATGCCGTCGCCCAGATTGGAGGCGGTCGTGGCCGCCCAGAGTTTTCCGAACTGCGATGGCGCCGGTGCCGGCGCAGCGCCGGGCGCGTCGATCGACGGACGAGAGTCCATGAACATCCCCTTGAGGCCAAAAGCGGGCACACCCGAGCACGGCAAGGCGGATGTTCAATCCTGCCTGCCAGTCGGGAAGCACGGTGAGTCCTCTGGCGGCGATGTGCCCGACCAGCCGTGGAGCGCTCATTCGCTGAGGCATGCCGAGTCATGCGCGGCCGCGCATACACAGACCGCGAGACAGACCGACGCAGACGATCAGATCCACACACGGTGAACCGGTCGTCTTGGCGGTGCACGGCATCCCCGAATGGAGCGCAACACGATCACACCGCCGCAAGGTGGCCGTTTGACCAGCCCTGCTTGCTCGGTTCCTGATGTGATCTCGTGCTGGTCGCCGCCGGGTCTTAGACCGTGGTCCTCATGAGCTACTCCTTCCGAAGGTGGCCAGGGTAGCGCAACTGCGGCTCATTGGGAAGGGGATGGAGAGATCGGAGTAAGGACCTCACCCCCTACCCCCTCTCCTCTGCGGTGGAGAGGGGCCGTCCCCTTGAGCCGTTTCCGCGACGGACGCCGCGTTCTCCCCCTTCTCCTACCGCAGCGGGGGTAAGGGTGTTGGGGGTTAGGGGGCTTTGATCTCGGCTTACGTAAGCCCGAGATCCTTCACCCCGGTTGTCGCGCCGCCGAGCATGAAGCCGATATCGCTGCCGGCGGTCAGGAATCGGAACCCCTGGTTGGCCCTGGCCAGGGCGTCGGCGGGATCGCCGCCGGCAAACCCCGGCACCTTGCCGGTGTTCTTGCAGGCATCCAGGACCCGCTCGATCGCCCGGGCGTGGCGGTCGTCGCTGAACATGTCGCGGGGGTGGATGCCCATCGACAGGGCGAGGTCGGATGGCCCCATCCAGCAGCCGTCGACCCCCGGTGTGGCCAGGATGGCCTCGGCGTTCTCCACCGCGGTGATGCTCTCGATCTGGACCGCGACGAAGACGTTGTCGTTGACCCGGTCGGCGTAGTCGGCCGCGTACCGGGCCGCGCGGCCCCAGCCCCAGGAGCGGGTGCCGGTCGGCGGGAAGCGGCAGGCGTCGGCCGCGCGCTTGGCGTCGTCGGCCGTGTCGACCATCGGCACGATGATGCCGAGGGCGCCGTCGTCGAGCAGGCGGCCGATGAGGGTGTAGTCGTTGCGGGCGACCCGCGCCATCGGCACGGAGCCGCCGGCGGTGATCGCCATCAGGGTGGCGATGGTGGCGTCCGCCCCAAACGACCCGTGCTGTCCGTCGATCATGATGAAGTCGATCCCCGTGCCGGCCAGCGCTTCGGCCGCGACCGGTGAGCCGAGGGCAAGAGCGTAGCCATAGGCGGGCTTTCCGGCGAGCAACTTGTCCTTGGCGGGGTTGTGGAGCATGGCGGTGGGATCCTTTCTCGGAGACGTGAGACGTGAGACAGAGAACCGAGCATGAAAGCTGATGGCTGACAGCTATATGGAGATATTGAGGGAGGCGGCCATGGTTTGTATCTCTTCCCAGGTGCGGTCGGGGATCGGGATGCCCCCGACCAGGCGGCGTTCGCGGACGCGGATTTCGGCGTCGCCGGGGAGGAGGACTTCGGTGAAGCCGTCGGCCGGGGGCGATGAGAGCACCTTGGCGCATTGTGCTTCGATTTGTTCGGTAAAGAAGCCTAGTGATGCGAATGGCGCGATATTGATTGCGATGATGAACGGGCCGTTGGTGCCGCGGGGTCCGGCATAGGGGGACGGGTCCATCCCCGCCAGGCCGCGTCCGAGGAATTGGGCGAGCAGGCCGAACCCAGAGCCCTTGTGGAACCCGAACGGCAGGAGGGTGCCGCCAGAGTAGAAGTCGTTTGGATCCTGGGTGGCGCGACCCTCGGTATCGACGAGGTAGCCGGGTGGCACCAACTCGCCCTTGCCCCGGGCGACGCGGACCTTGCCCTCGGCGATCCCGGCGGTGGCGACATCCAGGCAGACCGGCTCTTTGCCCTCCCCCCGCGGAACGGCCCAGGCGATCGGGTTGGTGCCCATCACCCGAGACGATCCGCCGTACGGGGCGACGGCCGGGGCCGCGTTCGCCATCGCGATCCCGACCATCCCGGCTCGGGCAAGGTGCTCGACGTACGGCGCGACCCGGCCGATGTGGTAGGACCGATTCACGGCCGCCGCCGCAACCCCGAACTCGGCGGCAAGCTCCGTGACCGTCTCGGTCGCGAGCCACATCCCCGGCTGGCCCCAGCCATCACACGCGTCGATCGTCGCCGTCGCCGCCTCCGTGCGGATGACGACCGGCTCCTGGCAGGCGTGGACGTGGCCATCCTGGGCGGCCTTGATGTACTGCGACAGGCGGATGACACCGTGGGAGTCGTGGCCGGCAAGGTTGGCATCGACCAGCGAGTCGGCCACGATCCCGGCGTTCTGGGGAGAGGTGCCGACGGCGGTGAGGGCGGTGCGCGCGATCCGGCGCAGGTCTTCGTGCGACATCGTTCGGGCGGGCAAGGGGTGCTCCTGGTGCGTGGGTTGTCTCGTATCCGGCGTGATGGTGCTGCTGGGCATTATTGCGAGATGAAGCGAGACGGCAAGAGCACCCCGTCACCGTGCGCCAGGCAAGGCCGTACGAATGACGGGCCGCGGTCTCCCTGATCGTCGGCGCGGCCGACTACACCCTGGTCTTTGGCGACTTCGCCCTGCACGGGATCGCCCTGGGACCTTCGGCGCGATCGGGCTGTACTGGGTCTTCAGCCGCGTTGACGACCGCGAATCGATCGTCCGCGCGGATGCCTGATGGCTGGCGGCCTATTCGGGCGGTCGATGGCCTAGTGGTCCGCGATGCGCTACTACCCCATCCGGTTTGGGTAGCGGATCGAGGAGCGGGTTCATCGGGGGGCTGCAACCTGCGAGGACGGTTCCTCCGGGAGCCCGCGCCGGGGCCTGGATGACGGCTGGGAACCCGAGCCGGACGCGGTGGGGCGCTGCCCAGGCCCGCACCCGCGCCGGGTGTGCCGCTTGGGAGCATTGCAGAAGAACATATGTTCTGTTTGTCAAGGCGCTTGGGCCTTACGGCTGAGACGAATCGTGCTATGGGCGCGGCGGTGAGCTGGTCTGGGCGGGCGGGCGATGGATAGGTTGGGAGAGACGGGATGAAACGACGGTTACCGCCGAGGCGGGGTATCGGCGCCATGGCGCGTTTGATCGCGACCGGCTGTCAGATTACCGGCTGGAAACCCTGATCTGCATGGCCACGAGGGGTGCGACACAAGGTGACGTACGTTGGTCACGATGGCAGCGCACTGCCACTTCTGACCTGAGTAGCCAGCCCTTGAAAATGGCTAGGCTGTCGCGGTCGTCGTAGGCGTCGGGCCTTCGCTTCAATCTGGTCCGCCCGTGCCGTCTCCGGGGTTGTCATCAAGATCGCCGTTCGACGGTGTTGGCGTTGCTGTCATGGTCGGTCGTGGTGTTGCGGTGGTGGTTGGCGACGCGGGGACCGTTGTCGTCGGAATCGGAGTAGGGGTTTGCGTCGGGGTCGGGGTGCACGTCGGTTGAGAGGTCCGTGGCGGTTGGTGAGGGGGAAGGCGTCACCTCCACCGTCGCAGTGGCGATCGGCAAGGGGGGAGGTGACGCGATGGGCGTACCGGCGTCCGACAGGGTGACACTCAACTCCGGAGCCTGGGGAATAAGGACGATCTCGATGAGTCGCGCATCGGCCAGGACGACAAACCAGACCCAGCCTCGCACCCGTTCCCCACGTTCGAGGATTCGACCATCCGGCGTCGGCTCAGTTCCGGCAACGACGCCCGCCTGATAACTTCCGCCATCAGCGTCGCGGATCCGGACAAGGTACGGAGAGAACGACAGCGGTTGGTCGGATGCGTTGACGATCTCGATGTCTGCCGCGATGACGCGCGTTCCTGGGGGCAACTCCGGGTCGTATATGAGTGTGCCCGGATAGGGATCCTGCATCTCGTGGACAACGAACGTCCGGACGGGGGCATTGGCGTTCCCACTGGCATGGGCGACGCCGCGGGTGTTCCTTGGATCAACGACGCCGCCCGCCCATTGCCGATGGCTATCAAGCTCAGGACCACCAAGGCCGCGGCGGGGTAGCCTGCGGAGCCGTTCCTCCTATGACCGACGGAGCGGTGTGGTAGGACCGAATTGCGACCTTCGCACCCTCGGACCCGTTGGGTTTGACTCGTTATGGTTGTTCTCCGCCATGACGCGTCTTAGACTGGCCGACATGGCTGCGAAATCGCGGGTTCGGTGCCGGGCGGTGGGGTTGAGGTCGTGACCGCATCGGCGGACGGTAAGGGGAATGGCGATGACGGCGAATCAAGGACGTAGCGGGAGGGATTCGCCGCGGGAGCACTTCTGGGCGGTGGTGCCGGCGGGTGGGTCTGGGACCCGGCTCTGGCCGGTCAGCCGCGCCTCCCGCCCCAAGTTCCTGCTGCCGTTGCTCGGGCCGAACTCCCTGTTGCAGCAGACTGCCGATCGGCTGGAATTGCTCACCGCGCCGGAGCGGACCCTGGTCGTGTGCGGGGCGGGTCACGCCGCGGCGGTCGCCCGGCAGCTTCCCCAATTGCCGGAAGGCAACGTCGTCGTCGAGCCGTCGCCAAAAGGCTCCGGGCCCGCTATCGGGCTGGCGGCGGCGATCGTCGCCCGCTACGACCCCGATGCCATCATGGGCAGCTTCGCGGCCGACCACGAGGTGCGCGACACCACAGCGTTTGCCGCCGCGGTTGCGGTCGGAATCGACGCCGCCAGAGCGGGCGCTCTGGTCACCATTGGCTTGACGCCCACCCGCCCGGAGACCGGCTACGGCTACATCGAGCGCACCGACGAGGTGTTCGTCACCAGCGAGCTAGGCACCGCGTTCCGGGCGGCCCGCTTTCACGAGAAGCCGGACTTGGCTCTGGCCGAGGAGTACGTCGCCTCCGGGCGGTTCCTCTGGAACGCGAGCATGTTCCTCTGGCGGGCCGAGACCCTCCTGGCGGAGATGGCCGACCTCCAACCCGATCTCTACGCCGGGGTCACCAAGATCGCGGCCGCCTGGGGAACCCCGGAGCAGGAACGCGTGACCGGCGAGGTCTGGGCGACGCTGGAGGAGAGCACCATCGACCAAGGGATCATGGAGCGCTCCAGCCGAGTAGTGACCGTCCCGGCCGAGATGGGCTGGTCCGACGTGGGCGACTGGCACGGGCTCAGCACCCTGCTCGATCCGGAAGCGTCCGGCAAGGCGATGCGCGGCAACCTGGTCCAGCTCGATTCGGCCAACTGCGCCGTCTGGTCGGACACAGACCGGGTGATCGCGGTCGTCGGGCTCGAGGACATCGTGGTCGTGGACACCCCCGACGCCGTTCTGGTCGCCCACCGGGGCAAGGCGCAGGATGTGCGGCGGATCGTCGATCTGCTCAGGCTGCTGGAGCGGCACGATCTGGTGTGAGACGTGAGACGTGAGACGTGAGACGTGAGTCGGGGCTCGATCGCTACGCCCGTGTTGATGGTCCGGGCGATGCATGCATCGCCCCTACAGAGCGCTGGACCGCCATTCCACGAATGCCGCTGACACGGCGATGCGTTCACGCCCGATGCCCTGGCGCAACCGGTCGTAGGGGCGATGCATGCATCGCCCAATTCCCCCGCACAGTTGGGGCGAATCGGCCCCGACGCCCTACTTGACGACTTCCTGCAGTCGGCCGGTTTCGACGTAGTACACGAACCCACGGACGGAGATGTCGGCGGGAATCAGTGCGGAGGCGCGGATCAAGGCGACGTCCTCACGGACGCTCTCGTCGAGGTTGCTAAACGGCAAGAAGTCGATCTCGGCGGATGTGCGAGCGGCCTCGGGGCCGACAACGTCGGCGATCTTGGCGCGGACATCGGCGTTGGAGACGTTGCAGAGGCCGCAATCCGTGTGGTGGATGACGACGATCTCGCGGACGCCGAGGATCCCAACGGCGACAGCGAGGGAGCGGAGCGCATCGGCGGCACGGCCCCCGGCGTTGCGGATGACGTTGGCGTCGCCGATTGCCAGGCCGAGGGCGCGGACGGGATTGATGCGCGCGTCGAGGCAGGTCAAGATCGCAACGCCGCGGGCGGGACGCCGCGGAAGGTGGCCATCGCTGAACGTCTCTGCGAAGCGAGCGTTGGCAGCTATCAGTTCATCCGTAACGGTCAAAGACGAGCCCCCTGGCCGAGAAAACATTCCCGCAACTTCCTAACACGTCCGCGGGTTCGTTTCAAAGTCGAACCTGGTCGCTGGAGTACCTTCACCTACGCTTGTACGTTGCCTTGCGTGCTCGTGAGGTGGGCCACGTAGGCGGCGATGCCCGTCTGGATGTCGTAACGGGGCGCGAATCCTAGGTCCTGGCGGGCCCGGTCGATGCCGAGGGCGGGCCGCCGATTGGTGATCGAGAGGGGGATGTTGGTCTGCTCGATCTGATCGACCCAGGTCACTTTGGCACCGGGAACGGCTGCCGCGACCGCCGCGAGGGTCTCGTCCATGGAGAAGTCGCGGCCGACCGCAAGGTGATAGAGATCGTGCCGGGGCCCCGGGTGGGCCAGCAGTCGGGCAATGCCCTCGCCCACGTCGGCGGCGTGGGTCCAGTCCCGCCCGAGGTCCGGCGCGGTAGCCACGATCGGCTGCCCGGCCAGGGCGAGTCCGACCGCGTGATGCACGGTCGACATGTGCACCCTGGAGCCGGTCGGGCGCTCGTGGGGGCCGTAGACGTTGCCCAGGCGGACGGAATAGGCATCGACGCCGTCGGCCTGCCTGGCGTAGGTGACCAGACGCTCGGCCGCCGCCTTGAGGATGCCGTAGGGGTGCTCCATGGTGACCGGCGCGTCCTCCGGCAGGGGAGGGCCGGACGGCTGGCGGAAGACCGCCGCTGAGGAGACGATCACCAGCCGGCGTAATGGCATCGTGGCGGCGAGGTCGAGCAGCACCTGGGTGGCGCGGAGGTTGACATCGAGCATGGGCAGCGTGATCCGCCCAGGGCCGTTGGTGATCGCGGCGGCGTGGATGGCGTCCGTGACCCCGTTGTCGACCAGGGCCCGTTCCAGCGCGGCCGAGTCGGTGATATCGAGGGGAACGACGGCGACGCGGTCGATGGCGGCCTCGAAGACGGATTGGGCATGGGCGTCAATGGCGCGGTCGAGGACCACGACGTGGTGCCCGGCCCCGAGAAGGGCTTCGACGATGTTGAGGCCGACGAAGCCGGCGCCGCCGGTGACGGCGACGCGGGTGGGCGTGGGGGTGGTCACGGCTCGCGACGCTCCTTGTCTCCTAGCGTGGTGGACGATCGTGCGGTTGCCGTGGGTATTGTCGGGTATCGATTGGTGCGGGGCGTCGATGCACGCGCGGGACGGGAGATGGGCGCGTGGCGTGCCGCGTTCTGGTCCTCGTGGCGGCGGTTCAGCCATCGAACTGGCGGGGACGGCGGCCGGGGGATGCGGGCGGGTCGGTATGTTGGGCCATGAGCGAGCCGGTATGGTGGCCGCGCGCGGCGCTGGGGCATGGGGCGACGTGGTTAGAGGTACGCCGAGCTGCTGTGGAAACCCAAGCCGAAGGAGATGCGGTCGGCTGCTTCGAGGAGGTGCGGCAGGATGCGCTCCTGGAACTCGGGGGTGACCCGGTCGATCTTGCCGCTGACGCTGAGGGCGGCGACGACGGCGCCGGTGTAGTCGCGGATCGGGGCGCCGAGGCAGACGGTGCCGCGGTTGCGCTCCTCGTTGTCGACGGCGTAGCCGCGCTCGCGGATCGTGGCCAGCTCGGCTTCGAGGCGCGGGAAATCGCGGATGGAGTTGGGCGTGTAGGGACGCCAGCCGAAGCGCTCCACGAGGTCCACAACGTCGGGCCACGGCCGGGCGGCGAGCGTTTTTCGAGCAAGGGCGATTTTGCGCGGCTGCTCCAGACCCGGACGATCGACGTCGTTCAACCGGAGGTGCTCCGGACCGGAGTCGGCGGCTTGATCAAGATCGCCGAGATGGCCGAGGCGTTCGACGCGTTCGTCGCTCCCCACAACGCTCAGAGCCCGTTCACGACGGTCGTCAACACCCACATCGGTGCCACGCTCCCGAACCTGCTCATCCAGGAGTGCTTCGACGACTTCCTGGAGCCGTGGAGCCGGGAGATCCTCTCCGGCGCGGTCCAGATCGTCGACGGATACATAGAGGTTCCGGACGCTCCTGGCTTCGGCGTGGAGCTCCAGCCCGACGAGATGGCCAAGTACCCCTACGCCGACCGCAACTTCCTCCGCCTGTTCGAGGCGGGGTGGGAGCGGCGTCGCTCTGCCGGCGTGTAGGGCCTCGTTTCCTTGGTGTTGCCAGGGACCATGTCGTAGGGGCGAGGCATGTGTCGCCCGGGTGCCGGCCGCACCGGTGCGGGCAGGGAACCATCGTTCTGGGGACAGGGCGAAGCATGCATCGCCCCATAGGCATCAACTTAGGGAGGGAAGGGATGACAACGGGGACCGACTCTGGCAGGGTGGGGGTGTCTGATCCGCCGCCCGCGCCGAGGAGGTCCCCGCATGACCAGTCTCGCACAGGTCGCCGCCGCGCTGCAGTTCGTCTTGAGCGAGGTCGCCGATGCCGCGGCCCACGAGGTCGGCTTCATCCGGCGGCGGCGCGTCTGGACCGGGGCCGCCTTCGTGCGGACCCTGGTGCTGGGCTGGCTGGGCACCCCGGCGGCCACCCTCAGCGACCTGACGCAAGTCGCGGCCAAGCTCGGTGTCAGCGTCAGCCCCCAGGGCTTGACCCAGCGCTTCGGTCCGGCGGCGGCGGCGCTGCTGGAACGGGTCCTGGCCGCGGCGATCGCGCAGGTGGTCGCCGCCGAGGCGGTGGCGGTGCCGCTGCTGCAGCGCTTCGCCGGGGTCTACGTGCTCGATTCGAGCACGGTCGCGCTGCCGGACGGGTTGGCCGCGGTCTGGCACGGCTGCGGGGGGCGGGTGGCCCAGGGCACCCAGGCGGCCCTCAGGCTCACCGTGCGGCTCGACCTGGGCACGGGCCGCCTCGACGGGCCGGGGGTGACGGCGGGCCGCACCCAGGACCGGAGCAGCGCCCTGCAGCACGCGCCGCTGCCGCCGGGGGCGCTGCGCCTGGCCGATCTGGGCTTCTGGAGCCTGGAGGTCTTCCGCCGGATCGCCGCCGACGGGGCGTGCTGGCTCTCGCGGCTCAACCTGCAGGTGGCGGTCTTCGCCGCCGACGGGGCGCGGCTGGATCTGCCGGCCTGGCTCGGCCGCCAGGAGGAGCGCGTCGACGCCCCGGTCCTGCTGGGGGCGGCGGCGCGGCTGCCGGGGCGGCTGCTCGGCGTGCGCGTGCCGCCGGCGGTCGCCGCCGAGCGCCGCCGGGTGGTGCGCGCGGCGGCCAGACGCGAGGGGCAGACCCCGCCGGCCGCCCGGCTGGCCCTGGCCGACTGGACCCTGCTGGTGACCAACGTCCCGGCGGACCGGCTGAGCGTGGCCGAGGCGCTGGTCCTGGCGCGGGCCCGCTGGCAGATCGAGCTCCTGTTCAAGCTGTGGAAATCGCACGGCAAAATCGACGAGAGCCGCGGGACCGACCCCTGGCGGGTGCTGTGCGAGGTCTACGCCAAGCTGACCGCGATGGTCGTGCAACACTGGGTCCTCCTGGTCGGCTGCTGGGTCTTCGCCGACCGCTCCCTGACCGAGGCGGCCAAGACCGTGCGGCGCGAAGCGACCTGCCTGGTCGGGGCGATCCGCTCGGTCGCCGGGCTGGTCGCGGCCCTGGCCGCCATCCGCCGCTGCCTGACCGCCGGCTGCCAGATCGACCGCCGCAAAACCAAACCCAGCACCTTCCAACTCCTCCTCGATCCCGCGCTCGGCGGCCTAAGTTGATGCCTATGGGGCGATGCATGCATCGCCCCTACGCTGAGCGGCCGTGTGGCAGTCATGGGCGATGGCCCATCGATCGAATCGGGCTGGTGCAGGTCGCCATCTCCGGGTATCGTCCGGCGAGCGAATCGCGACAATGGACGGAGGTGATGGCGTGGGCGCAGCAGGCGAGCCGGAGTTGGAGCTGATCGCGGACGAGCGCTGCCTCGTCGGGGAGGGGCCGCTCTGGCACGCGGCCGAGCAGCGCCTCTACTGGGGAGACATCGTCGGCGGCAAGCTCTACCGCCACGATCCGGCGCAACGCCGGCATGAGCAGATCTACCAGGGTGAAATGGTCGGGGGGATTCACTATCCAGGCCGATGGCGCCCTGCTCCTCTTCGGCGAGCGGGGATCGGTCCGAACCTGGCGTGACGGCGTCATCGAGACGGTGATCGACGAGATCCCGGCCGAGCGCGGCGGCCGCTTCAACGACGTCATCGCCGACCCGGAGGGCCGGGTCTTCTGCGGGACGATGCCGATCGGCGACGAGCTCGGTCACCTCTACCGGCTGGACCCAGATGGGACGCTAACGCCCATTCTGGGCGGGATCAACATCTCCAACGGGATGGGATTTACGCCCGATCTCAGCCGGATGTACCACACCGATACCTACGGCGGGACCATCACCGTCTACGACTACGATCGCGCCACGGGAACCCTGTCGAACGGCAACATCCTCGTCACTGTGCCCCCGGAGGAAGGTTATCCGGATGGCATGACGGTCGATGCCGAGGGCTATATCTGGTCGGCCCACTGGGACGGCGGCGCCCTCTACCGCTACGCGCCCTCCGGAGAGACCGTCCGCCGGGTCGAGTTCCCGGCCCGCAAGGTCTCCAGCATCACCTTCGGCGGCGATGACTACGCCGACGCCTATGTCACCACAGCCGGCGGCGAAGACCGCGCCACCGAGGGCCCCGGGGCAGGCGCCCTCTTCCGCGTGAACCTTGGGGCAAAGGGGAAGGCGCCGTTCCTGTCGCGGGTGGGGTTGTAGGGGAAGAGCAAAGAAGGACCTCAGCCCCTAAACGGCCCTTACCCCCCGGCCCCCTCTCCCAATGCTGGGAGAGGGGGAGCGTATCCCCGGGCATGCGCGGCTTCCCCGTCCCCTCTCCCAGCATTGGGAGAACGGTGGCGCGCAGCGCCGCGGCACGAACGGCCCGCGCCCCCAGCCTCCCCTTCCCCGCACGGAAGAAGGGACTGGGGGCGCGGGCCGCCGTTTCTCCCCCTTCCCCTTGCCCCTCCGTAGCGCAGCGGGGGGAAGGGGGCCGGGGGGGTAGGGGGCCTTCTCTCCGCCTCTACACCTTCGCCAGGAACTCCGCCGCGACCCATCCGGAGGTCGATGACGGGGTTATGACGTAGACCCAGGAGTAGCCGTTGGCAGCGACCGGGCCGTCGGAGACGGAGAGCTTCGTGCCGGTGGGGATGGTGGTGATCACCTGGCCGCCGGTTCCGGCGGACTTGCGCAGGTTGACGGGGCCATCGCTCACGACCGCGGTGGCGCCGGGGCCGATTCCGCCTCCTGACGAGCCGCCACCGGGGGAGCCGCCACCGCCGAACGAGAGGAGCTCACCGGCGACCCAGCCGTTGCCGGAGGCGCTGGTGATCTTGTACCAGTTGTAGCCGCCGGAGGCGGTCGGGCCGCCAACGATCGAGACCTTGGTGCCCCACGGCAGCACCGTGACGACGCTAGCGCCGGTGCCGGCACTGGCGCGGACGTTCAGGGCATCGGTCGCGACCGTCGCCGTGCCGCTGGCCGGAGGCGTGCCGCCGGAGTTGCCGGGGTTGCCAGAACCGGCGGGCGCAAGGAAGTTGCCGACGGCAAAGCCGGTCTGGCCCCAGGCCTTGATCTCGTACCAGGTGTACCCATCTTTGGCGTAGGCGCCGGAGACGACGACCGCGGCGGTGCCGTTGGGCAGCACGGTCAGGACGCTCCCCTGCAGCGACGCCTTCGAGCGCAGGTTGAGGGCGTCGGTGGAGACGACGAGGTTGGTGCCGGGAGCGTACCCCGACCCACTCGGAGTGCCTCCAGGATTTCCGCCGGGGTTGCCGCCGGGGTTGCCGGTCCCGACCGGGGCAAGGCCTTCGCCGATCAGCCAGCCGGATGGAGAGGCGATCTTGTACCAGTTGTACCCGTTCTTCGCGACCGGGCCTTCGACGATCGTGACCTTGGTGCCACCGGACAGGACCTTGACGACGCTGCTGCCGGTGCCGGCCGCAGAACGGACATTCAGCGCAGGGGTATCGACTTCCAGAACTTGGCCGGGAGCGAAGTTCGCCGCGAACGCCGTTCCCGGACGATCGAGACCGACCGAGACGAGCGCCAGAACGAGAGCAGCGGCGCACGCACGAAGTCCAAAGCGACGGACGACCTGTAGAACCGAAACGATTTGAACCATGCCGGCACTCCTGGGGCTTGTTAGGGTGCCGAACCGCGAGCTTCGAAGACCATCTCCGTCGGGTTCGGGCGAGTCTGATCGGCGGTCCAATCCCGCCACAACTGCAGGGTATAGGTGGAGTGGGCCTGTGACATTGGGGAAAGTATGTAAATCTTTTCTCGCCCTCCCAACCATATGCTTAAGCATGCCGAATTGGGCGTTGGGCGGCCGCGAATACATATTGGGTGACCGGCATGCTCAGGACGCCCAAACGGTCATCTCGACCACCCCTGTGCCTCACCTGTCCACCAAGACGCGCCCGGTTCGGCTATCCTGCGCTGCTCCGCTTCGGCGGAGCGCTCGTTTGGTTGCCGATGGACGAGGAGGAACCCAGGTGTTTGGCGTGTTCGATGTCCGCCGCGGGCAGGTGAGGGGTGCGCGCCTGCTGGCGGCGCTCGTGTTGATCTCGGCGTTGGCCGGGGTGGTGATGAGTCGGACGGCCCAGGCGCAAGACGGCACGACCATTCGATTCGCCTTTTGGGGTGATCCCGCGGAGCAAGCGGCCTACGAACGGGTGATCGCCGGGTTCGAAGCCGGCCATCCGGACATCCAGGTCGAGGTCGACTACACGCCAGGTCAGTCCGACTACTACCGGAAGATGACGACCGACTTCGCGGCCGGGCAGCCGCCGGATCTCTTCCTGATCAACTACCGCAATGTCGGGCCGTACATTGCCTCCGGGTCGCTGGAGCCGGCCGAGTCGTACCTGGCTGCCAGCGATGTGCTCGACGCTGAGGACTACGCCCAGGTCTCGATGAAGGCCTTCCAGTCCGGCGGCCAGCAGATGTGCATGCCCCAGAACGTCTCCAGCCTCGTCGTCTATTACAACGAGGACCTCTTCGCGGCGAACGACGTGCCCCTGCCCCAGGCCGGCTGGACCTGGGACGAGTTCACCGCCGCGGCCCAGGCACTGACCCAGGACACCGACGGCGACGGCGTTACCGACATCTACGGGGTCGCGGTCGAGCCAGTCATGTACCGGATGGTCCCCTTCGTGTGGAGTGCCGGCGGTGAGGTCGTCGACGACCTCGATAACCCGACGACCCTGACCCTGGACAGCCCCGAAGCGCTCGATGGCCTCGAAAAATTCATCAGCCTGGGCGTCAACGGCCTGAACGTGGTGCCGTCCGCCGAGGAGGTTGCCGCCGAAGAGGATCAAGACCGCTTCATGCGTGGTGGCGCCGCGATGTTCCTCCAGAGCCGCCGGCCGGTCCCGACATTGCGCGAGATCAAGGGTTTTACGTGGGACGTTGCGCCGCTGCCGACCATCAACGAGGCGACGACCGTGCTCCACAGCGACGCCTTCTGCATGGCCGCCGCCGCCGAGAACAAGGATGCGGTCTGGCAGTTCATCGAGTACGCGGCAGGAGAAGAGGGCCAGCTCGTGCTGGCCGAAACCGGCCGGATCGTGCCCGTGCTGAACAGCGTCGCCGAGTCGGACGTCTTCCTCAGCGGCGCGTCGATCGCCGATGCCACCTCCCCCGCCACGGATGCGGAGACCTCGGTCGCGGGCCTGCCCCCGGCCGACTCGCGGGTCTTCATCGACAACATCCCGGCGATCCACCGGCTGCCGACGATCTCGACCTGGACCGAGGTCGAGGACGCCTTCAACGCCGAATTCGATCAGGCCTTCTACGAGCCGATCGACATCCCGGCGGCGGTCCAGACGCTGACGGAGAATACTGTCCCGATCTTCGAGCGCGCCGCGGAGGACGCCGCTTCCTAAAGCGCGTTGCACAGACGTTGATTCCGTCTCTTCTGTCGCCTGGGGTTGATGGAAGGGTGCGGAGTTGGGCGGTGGTGTCCGGCGGTGTTGACGGGACGGGGGACGCCGTCCCGGCCCCGCCCGGGGCTAAAGACCCCGGGCTACCTGAGATGCGAAACCCGGCTCAAGCCGGCTCGGGACCTCTGGGCGCCGCGTTCCGGGACGCCGATCGGGAACAGCCCAGCGATTCCGCAACCCTCCATCAATCCAGGGCGGAGTCGCCGACCGTGCGGTTTCGATACGGACTCTTTGAGCGACAACGTCAATCACGAAAGGGCGCAAGCGTGGACCTCCTAGACCGCCTCCTGGGTCACGACGAGTGGACGACCCGGCACGTGCTGGAACGCGCGCGGGAGATCGATCCGGCCGCCCTTCACATAGCGTTCGACATCGGGCACGAGACGTTCTACGAGACCGCCGTCCACATGATCGGTAACGTCCGCACATGGACCGACCTGATGAACGGCGTGGCAACGAAGGGCAATAGACCTTCATGGGACGGACTTACAATCGTCGACCTGATCTCCCGCCACGCCGAGGCAATGGCCGATTTCGCCGCTCTGGCGCGGCGCATCCGCGACGAGGGGCGCTTCGACGATCTCTGGACCGATACGTTTGACGATCCGCCGAAGGACAAGACGTACGGCGGGGCGATCGGCCACGTCATCACCCACGACATGTTCCATCGGATGGAACTGCTTCACATCCTCGCCCGTCTGGGTGTCCCCGACTTGCTCGAAGGAGACCTGCTCAGTTGGGAGGCGACGACGCGGGGCGCGACCTGGACCGACACATCGGCGAGCCCCTAAGGTTGTCCTTGCCAGCCTGCCATGGTCCCAGTGGTGTGTCCGCCGTGGAGAGCGGGTTGAGGTTGTAGGGGCATCCGCTTGCGGTGCCTGCTCCCCAACATCGGCGTCGCGGTGGGCAACCGGGCAGGGCTTGCCCTGCCCCTACGAGGCGGTGAGCGAGCCTCGACAGACGACTACTGCACAACTGGCCGGATGTTCTGGTTCGAGCGGAAGACGTTGGTCGGGTCGTAGATAGCTTTGATGGCGGCGAGGCGGTCGTAGTTGGGTCCGTACGCCTCCCGGATCCTGTCCTCGCCTTCGTCGCCCAGGACATTCACGTAGACGCCCCGGACTGAGAACGGACCCATTGCGTCGAACATCCCGCGGGTCCAGGTCACGTGGCGGTCCGTGTCGGCGGGGTCGGCCCATTGCGCGAGCATGAGCACCTCGTTCTGGTGGCGCCGGTGAGGGAAGGCGGTTGCGGTCGGATCGACGCGGGCGGCGAGGCCGTGGGTCTGCTGCATGGCGACGAAGCAGGTCGGGGAGGGGCGCTCGGCGGCGAAGTGGAGCAGGGTATCCACCGCTTCGCCGGACAGGTCCGTCACGTAGCGCGACTTCCAGTAGTGGAACCGGCCGGTCGGGAAGCTCGCGTCGCCGCTCCGCTGCAGGTCGCGGTAGGGGACAGCATCGACGCTCACGGCCGAGGCGCCAAGGTCGCGGAGCGGTTGGAGCGCCGGCTCGATCCCGTCGTGCGGGCCGATCCAGCAGTACCCGATGCTGAAGCAGAGGCGGCCCTGATCGTCGGGCTCGATCGATATCGACAATGAGAGTTCGTCGGGGCAAGCGGCGGAGAACTCGGAATAGGCCAGCAGCGCCTCCCGCGTCCGCTCCGGCGGGAAGGTGACTCCTCCGGCGAGGACCGGTCCGACCGGATGGAGCCGGTAGGTGATCGAGGTCACGACGCCGAAATTGCCGCCGCCGCCGCGGATCGCCCAATAGAGGTCGGGATGCTGGTCGGCGTTCACCGTGCGCAGCTCGCCGTCGGCCGTGACGATCTCGGCGGCAAGGACGTTGTCGCAGGCGAGGCCGTGCTTGCCGTTGAGCCAGCCGATCCCGCCGCCGAGGGTCAGCCCGGCGATGCCGGTGATCGAGACGACCCCCAATGGGGTGGCGAGGCCATGCTCCTGCGTGGCGCGATCGAGGTCGGCCAGCAACAGGCCCGCCTCTGCCACGGCGACCTGCCGCTCCGGGTCGACCGATACGCCCTTCATGCCCGAGCAGTCCAGCATGAGCGCGCCGGCGCCGACGGCGCTGCCCGCGACGTTGTGGCCCCCGCCCTTGACCGAGACAGGGAGGTCGTGATCCCGGGCGAATGCGACCGCCCGGCGGATGTCTTCGGTGTTGGCGGGGCGGACGACCAGTGCTGGCCGGCGGTCGATCATCGCGTTGAAAATCCGGCGGGCGTCGTCGAACTCAGTGTCGCCAGGCCGATACAGCGCGCCCTGAAGCGTCCCTTCGAAGGAGCGGAGGGCCGCTGGATCGATGGTCTCTGGCGAGGAGCGGAGGGCCATGGGGATGCTCCGATGCACGTACGGGCCGTCGGCGCCGCCAGATGGCAATGCGCCTCCATGTTCATACCAGACGGGCGATGCGACGGGAATAGGGATCGGGTCAGCGGCCGAGGATGCCGTGACCGCGTTCGTCCTGGAGGAAGGCGCGCTGGGCCAGGAGGAAGATGACGACGACCGGCGCGGTCACCACGACCGCCCCCGTCATCATCAGGGGCCAGTCGGTCCGGTCGAGTCCGTAGAGGACGCGCAACCCGAGCGAGGCGGTTGCTTTGTCGTCGGTGCGGATGAGCAGGAGCGGCTCGACGAAGCTGTTCCAGTAGTGCACGAACGAGAGGACCGCCACCGAGATCAGGGCCGGACGCGCGATCGGCAGGGCGATCTGGGCCCAGACCCGGTACGGGCCGGCGCCGTCGAGGCGGGCCGCTTCATAGACTTCCCGCGGGACGCGCAAGAAGGTCCAGACGAAAAGCAGGACGTAGAACGGCGAGGTCCCCATCAAGGAGGGCACGACGAGGGCCAGGCGATTGTTCATCAGCCCCGCCTCCTTGAAGAGGATGAACCGGGGCAGCCAGATTGCGGTCAGGGGCACCATCAGGCAGCAGATCGAGAAGACCATCAGGCGTAGGCGCCATCGGGTCGGGATCTGGGAGATCGCGAACCCGGCCAGGGAGGCCATGACCACCGTCGTCGGCACCGCTAGCCCCGCCACGAAGAGCGAGTTCAGCACGTACCGCTGCATCTCGACGATCCGGAAGACGGATTGGTAATTCTCCCAGGCGATTGGAGACGGGATCCACTCGATTGCCCGGGGAGAGGGCACGCCGCGGGTGCGCAGCGAGGCCGAGACCGCCCAGACGAGCGGAAGGATGAAGACCGCCGCCACGATGGTGGCGAGCACCCGGTTGGCGATCGCGCTCGTGCGGCGATGGCCAGGGTTGGGCATGCTAAGCGCCACGGCGGCCGTTTTTTGGAAGGGCGCGGTGCACCCACTCGGCTACCGCACGGGGACGTTCGGCAAACATTGCTCGTGGCTCCAGCCAGCCGGATGCGCCACAGGTAGCGCTGACCGGCCTTTGGTTCGACCAGGGGAGTATGGACCAACTTGCGCAGGCCGGCATAGCCATGGACTTGGAGCTTCGTCCACCGATCACCCTTAAGCGCCTCGGTTCTTGCGGCGTCGTCGCCGTGAGCCACGCCGTCCGTGCGAGCGGATCGTCCCGAGCCAGGTCGTGTCCGCGGAGGCAATGGCACGCTTTGGTGAAGCCGTCGGCGGCGCCGGCCGAGGGGTCAAGCCGTCCTCATGGCGGACAACATCCTACCGTGCGACTACAATAGACCTATTATGGTCCCTGTTGTACGCTTTCGGTCCATTGGGGAGAGATGAGATGCGCGAGCGGGGTTCGATGACCCAAACAATGAAGATCTCCGACGTCAAGACGCACCTGAGCGACGTGGTCAACCGCGTTTATCGCAAGGAGGCGCGTGTCGTCGTGGAGAAGAGCGGCATTCCCGTGGCGGCCCTGGTCTCGACCGCGGATCTGGCACGCCTAGACCGCCTCGACCGGGAACGCGCCGATCGCTTCACGGTCCTCGACGAGATGCGGGCCGCGTTCGCCGGCGTCCCGCCGGAGGGGACCGAGCGGGAGACGGACCGGATCACGGCCGAGCTCCGGGCGGAGAACCTCCGGCGGGAGGACTCCGCCGCCGAGCGGTGATGCGCGCGGTCCTTGACGCCAACGTGCTCGCGCCGGCCTTTGCCAACCCAACGGCCACGGCGGGTCGCCTGATCGCCCTGTGGCAAGCGGGTGGTTTCGAGCTGGTCGTCTCCGAGCACGTCATCGCCGAGTTCCGCCGAACCTACGCAGATCCTTACTACGCCAGGCGGTTGAGTCCCCAGCAGGTGGATGCCGCCGTCGCCCTCCTCCGCGCCGAGGCGATCGTCACCCCCATCACTCTTCCTGTCTCGGGCGTCGCCACGCATCCCGAGGACAACCTGGTGCTCGCGACCGGGCTGAGCGGCGATGCCGACTACCTCGGCACCCGAGACCGGCAACTCCTCAAGCTGGGCGGCCACCTGGGTCTGCGCATCGTCAGCCCGGGTGAACTCCTGGTGATCCTGCTGCAGGACATCAGGTCATAGGACATCGAATGTGCCCCATCGTTGTGCATGGAGACGAGGTCAGTCGCCTGCCCGTCGTCGTAGGGGAGGGTCCTGCGCCCTCCCGATGCCCGACGCAGGAGGGCATACCCGCGGTTTCCTCGGCGGGGTTACGGCCTGGCGGCCGTGGGAGGGCACGGGACCCTCCCCTACGACGACCGGCGCAAAACCGTGGGGGCACCCTCCAGAACATCGAGACTGTTGCGTTTACCGGAATGAGCAGGTAGGCTGGGGCCACGCCTGATCCGGTTCGCACCGGCATCGGGCCAATGAATCTGTGACGCGGGCTAGCCCGCGTGCGAAAGGAGGCCAGCATGATGGACGAACTCGTCGGGTGCCGCCCGATCAGCGTCGCCGTGCTCCGCCTCCCGAAGCGGCCAGGTCCTCTCCGGACCTAACCCCCCTCTTCCCAGCGGTCTCCATCGCTGATCCACACGTGCATCCGGCGGTCACACCAGACCGGGTATCGCCATGCCCTCCTCCCTGGTTCGAGCGGGGCGCGGCGGGCTCCTGATCTGGTTCCACCCATGCTGGCGCGAACGACGCGGGCAACCGGGTCGTCATGGATCGCCCTGGAGGAACGTGTGTCTTTACCCGAAACCTACGACGATGAGTTGACCGATGTATCCGAATTTGCCGAGTTCATCGAAGCCGATTGGATCGTCGACGTGCTGCAGGAACTCAAGAGCGGCAAGGAGGGCACGGTCTACTGCTGCAGCGCCGCGCCAAGGACCGGCCACGACCTGCTGGCCGTGAAGGTCTACCGGCCGCCGGAACATCGCCTGTTCCACAACAACGCGGTCTATCAGGAGGGCCGCTGGATCGGAGACCGCCGTCTGGAACGGGCGGTCGCCAAGAAAACGAAGACCGGCCGTAGCTTCCGGTCAGACTCCTGGGTGTCCCAGGAATTTGAAGCGCTGGAGCGGCTGCATGCCGCAGGGGCGTCCGTGCCGCGCCCGTTCGCGCGCACCGGTCAGGCCCTGCTCATGGAGTTCATCGGTGACCAGGACGGACCGGCTCCCCTCCTGCAGAACGCCGAGGTGCCCCGGGAGGCGGCGCTGTCGCTCTTCCGCCGCATCCTGGAGGAGATTGGGCTCTGGTTGGCGAACGGCCTGATCCACGCCGATCTCTCCCCGTACAACATCCTCATCTGGAACGGGCAGCCGGTCGTGATCGACTTTCCCCAAGCGGTCGACCCAGAGACCAACCCGCGGGCGCGCGAGCTGCTCACCCGCGACGTCGCCAACGTCTGCCGCTATTTCGGTCGTCACGGCATCCGTGCCGATGCCGAGGCCATCGCCTTCGACCTCTGGCGCCGGCAGGGTCCGCGCGACCGATATTCCTTCTGAACGGCTGGTTCGACAGTGCGGAGGCGGGCCGAGGACTATCCTCGGCCCGCCTCCATATCGGCTGCAGGTTCCCAGGACACGAAGCGGCGTCGCGGAAGCCGCTCTCTAGCGGCAGGCAGCGCGGTATTGGCGCCCGAGGCAGAAGCGGGTGATAGGGAAGACTCCCTCGATGCACAGGGGGACCTACGAGGGATAGAACGGGGCCGGGGAAGACGCTAGTCTGTCCTCTCTGTGGGCAAGTTAGCGCGTGTCGGCCACGGGTGGCCACAACGATCTGGAGGAGCGCATGACCCCGATTGTCACCATCAGTGACATGCAGCTCGCGGCGGTTCACGGCGCCGATGATGATACGGTCCGGTGGGCAGGAGGATTCGCCGCCTATGGCGGATCGGGGGCGAACGACTCGGCGGTGGTCTCCTACGAGATCGAGCCGGGCGGCCGCCTCGGCTGGCACACCGACCGCACCGAGGAGACGCAATTCATCGTCTCGGGCATTGGTGAGCTGCGGCGCGAGGATGGCTCCTGGCCGGTGGGACCGGGCAGCATCTTGGTGCTGCCGGCGCTGGTGCGGCACGATCTGGCCAACGTCGGCACGGAGACGCTGCGCGGGGCCGCCTTCTTTGCCGGGCCGGAGCTCACCCAGGTCTTTGACAACGTGATGATGCCGCCGAATAGCCGCACGCTGCGCAGCCCAAACGCCTCCGGCCAGACCGCGTACGAGGGGGATCGCTGACTTCGCACACCGGAGGGCAGGAGGGAATCACGATCGCCGAGTCCGGCAGTCGGGCGACGAGAGGAGCGGGCTGGGAATTGCCCCCAGTCCGCACTGCCACTTGGGTTGGAGCGATCATCGACCTCGGCGCGTCTTCTTCGTCGACCGACGTGCCTGGGCAATCTCGAACATGACGGCCGCCAGGCTCTTGGTCTGCGGATCGGCCGTGCCGAGGTCCTTTATCCTGCGTTCGGCGTCCGCGTAGCAGGCCGCGTCGTCGCGGTCGCCAATAACCCAGACGGTGGCGACCGACTCGTCGGCGTTCATCGTGAAGACGACCCGCCAATTCCGGTCGCCGACGACGATCTTGCGCCATCCGGTCAATCCGCGCCCGAGCGGGAGACCGGCGTCCTTGCCAATCTCTTCGAGACGAATGAGCTTTTTGAGGAAAAGCGGAAGATTTCCGCTCTCGGCGTAGCGGGCCAGGTCGTCGGCAGCCCCGGGGAGGAAGTCGACGCGGATAGGCACCGGTTAGTCGGGCAGGTCGCGGAGCTGGTCGCGGGTGTATCCGAACCGCGCCAGGACGTCGTCGAGCGAGATGCGCTCTGGCCCAGACGTCGCCATGCGTACGGCGACCAGGGCGATGTCCAGGAGATCGTCCTCGGCCTGCTGCCATCGCTCGAGACGGTCGATACCGACCACCGCGGCGACGGGTCGGTTGTTGCGCAGCAGAATCCGGTCCCGACCTTCCTCGGCCTCGCGGGCGAGGGCCGAGATACCGAGTTTGCTTGCATTCGCAATCGAAATCAGATCGTCCGTCTCCACCAGGGCCATGGGCACCCCCTTTACTGTCTAGGATTCTATATAGAATTTCTCATTTTGAAAAGCTGACGCATAGCGTGATGAATTGCCGCCGCTCCGTCACGACGTCCCCTCGCGGAACCCGATCTGCCAGCGGCGGGCGGCGCGGTATTGGAGCCAGAGGACGAGGCCGGTGATGAGGTACATGACGGTGGTCATGGCGGCGGCGTAGCCGAAACGGAGGTAGCCGAAGCCGGTCGTGTAGATGTACATGGGGAGGAAGGTGGTGGCGAAGTCCGGGCCGCCGCCCTTCCCGACGATCAGGGCCGGGACGAAGTTCGCCTGGAAGCTGAAGATCGTGTCCCGGAAGAGCAGGATGAGCAGCCCGGGGGCGATGCTCGGCAGGGTGACGACCATGAAGGCGCGCAGGGGTGAGCTGCCGTCGACGGCGGCCTGGTCGAGCAGGTCGCGGGGGACGTCCTGCAGCGCCGCCAGGCAGACGACGAACCCTTCGCCGATCTGCCAGCACATCATCAGGACGATGGCGAACCGGGCCGATGTGGAGTCCACCATCCAGGCCGGCCCGTCGACGCCGAAGAGGGCCAGCGTCTGGTTGAGCGGCCCGTAGATCGGGTTGAGGATCCAGAGCCAGACAAGCGCCCAGGCCATGTCCGGGATGACGGTCGGCAGGTAGACGATCGCCCGGTAGAGGTGGGTGCCACGCCGTGGCCGCAGGAGGATCAGCGCCGTGAGGAGCGCTCCGCAAACCCGGAGCGGCACCGCCAGGGCGATATAGAGGAGGGAGTTGCCGATGGCGATCCGGAAGATCTCGTCGTCGAGCAGCTCGCGGAAGTTGGCGAGGCCGACGAAGGTGGGCGCCTCCAGCGCGTTGTACTCGACGAAGGCCAGCCCAAACCCGGCGATGGCCGGGATGACCACTAACACGGAAAGCCCGAGGAGGTAGGGCGCGATCATCAGGGCGTAGGGCACCCACTCCCGGCGCCGACGGCGAGACGCCTGGGCGGAAGCTTCGGAGGCATGGGGAACCACGTCGGACCATGTCCGGGCGGGCGCTTCTCTGCTGCGGGTGGGAGTGAGCAAGCCGGGTTCCGCTCGATAGGGGTGACATCTGCGCCAGAACGACCTGGCCATGATACGGTATCGGCACGATGCTGCCGTTGACTGCGGCAGGTGGTAACGAGCGATAGACGGCGACTGCCCCGGGATCCCGATGCGCATCCCGCCCCACGTCGATCACCGCGCGGCGAAGGAGAGCACGATGACGAACACGGATGGCCGCAGGTTCTCGACCCGCTGGCGGGTCACCGCCTTCGCCGCGCCGGCTTTGGCCGCGCTCGCGGGTAAGCACCCCGCGCAGGTGGCCGCCGCCGACAGCGAGGTCTCCTTCGCCTTCTGGGGCGACCCGGCGGAGAAGCGTGCCTACGAGCGCGTGATCGAGGCGTTCCAGGAGGCAAACCCCGACGTCAGCGTGCGGATGCTCTACACGCCCGGCCAGGCGGACTACCGAACCCAGATCGCGACCGATTTCGCTGCCGGTGATCCGCCGGATGTCTTCCTGATCAACTACCGCCATCTGGGGCAGTACGCCGCGCGCGGCGCCCTGGAGCCGCTTGCCGAGCGGCTCGCGGCCAGCGAGATCCTCAACGAAGAGGATTTTTACCCTACCCCCCTGGATGCCTTCCGCTATCGCGGCGACATGCTCTACGGCATCCCCCAAAACGCCTCCAGCGTGGTGGTCTACTACAACCAGAACCGGTTCGATGAGGTCGGCGTGCCGCGACCGCAGGCGGGGTGGACCTGGGACGACTTTATCGCCGCCGCCAAGGCCACCACGATCGACACCGACGGCGACGGCGCCCCCAACCAGCACGGTGTCGGTGTCGAGCCCTCGTTTATCCGCTACATGCCCTTCATCTGGATGAACGGCGGCGACATCGTCGACGACCTGAATAATCCGACGAAGCTGACGCTCGATACCCCCGAGGCGCTCGAGGCGATCACCTGGTTCGTCGGCCTGGGGGTGACCGAGCACGATGTCGTCCCCACCGAGGCCGAAACGCTCTCCGAAGACGACGAGACCCGGTTCATGCGCGGCAACATCGGCATGCTGCTCCAGAGTCGCCGGGTCGTGCCGACCCTGCGGGAGGGCATCCGCGATTTCGCCTGGGACGTCGCGCCGCTGCCGGTACCCTCCCCCGGAGCGGAGCTGGCCACCATTCTCCACAGTGATGCGTTTTGCCTGACCACCGGCGCGAGCGATCCGGATGCGGCCTGGCGCTTCCTCGAGTTCGCGGTGAGTCCGTCCGGCCAGGAGATCCTCGCCAAGACGGGCCGGATCGTGCCTTCCCTCCGCGCCGTGGCCGAGTCGGACGCGTTTTTGGGGGCAGGGTTGGAGGGGCTCGGCGGCCTGGACGTCGCCCTGCCCGCCAGCAGCCAGGTCTTTTTGGACGCGATCCCTGGGATGCGCCGTGCCCCAAATCTGTCGACCTGGCCCGAGGTCGAAGACGCCTTCCAGGTCGCCTTCAAACGGGCCTTCTACGTCGAGCTGGACATCCCTGCCGCTCTGGAGGTCGTCGCGTTCCGGGCCGAAGATGCCTTCCGGCGCGCCCAGGACGAGGGGTAGGCGCCGCGCCACTGCTTCGCCTCATCAACCGGCTTTGACCTTCTATCACAACCCCTCGGCGGCGGCGGACGCCAGGTTGAAACCTGGCGCTCAACCGACGACATCCCTCCGGGACTGGGCCGAACGGCGCGGCGCCCGACGGTCTTGATAGGCGCTCTTAGTCCGGCTCGATAGGCTCAGTCCCGGGGTGAATGTCCCGGTGACCAAAGGATGTCGTCACCCTATTTCCAAAGGAAGATACCCACATCCTGACGGGCGTCGATCAGGGCGGATGGCCTGGGCAACGGACAACACGTGCTCCGCGGCTAGGGCCGGGCGGTCGGAGGGACGGATGGCACGCTAGTCCGGTGGTGTGGACGAGGTGCGGTTGAGGGGGGCGACGGCGACGGTGCAGCGGGAGGCGCAGATCAGGCGGTCGGATTCGTCGCTGATTTTGACGTCCCAGACCTGGGTGGTGCGGCCGAGGTGGAGCGGGGCGGCGACGGCGGTAAGGGTGCCGGAGCGTTTGGGGCGAAGGTGGTTGGCGTTGATCTCCATCCCGAAGGCGGCGTGGCCGGGTGGGCAGTGGAGATTGCCGCCGAGGCTGGCGACGGTCTCGGCGAGGACGAGACTGACGCCGCCGTGAAGAAAGCCGAACGGCTGGAGATGGCGAGGTTCGATCGACAGGGTCGCGACGACATGCTCGTGCGTGATTTCGGTGATATGGATGCCGAGCGACTCGAACAGACCATCCCGCGCGAGCGCGCGTACTTCCTCTGGGCTCATGTGACGTCCTCCGGACTCATGGATTGATCGTTCGTCGCCGGTGGGGCCGCACCGATGGCGCATTGACCGGCGCGGGATCATGGTCGCATGGTGGGCAGATTGCCGCGAGTGTGCCGATCGCTTCGGGACCTACGGGGGAGTCTCGTCCGGGAATTGCTCCACATCGCGGGTAAGCGAGCGTTCCCACTATTGCCGCTCACGGTCCCGCCCCCGGTCCCGGTCCCGGTCGCCGAACTCGGGCAGTACGAGTCGGTCAAACTCCTGCTGGCACGTGCGGGTGCGGCCAACCCGTCGTTTGGCCTCACCGAGTCGAACGCCACTGCGGTGGCGGCGTTGGTCCGCCGCCTTGACGGGGTGCCGTTGGCGATCGAGTTGGCGGCGGCGCGGAATCCGCTATGCCAGTCGCGTCCTACATGCCCAACGCCCATCGAGCGCTTGTCGCGCACAAGGCGGTCGTGCGGGATAGTTGCGATTGCGGGAGCGAGTGTCCGATGGGCGCGGGGTGGTGCACGCTCGCGGTGGCCGAGCGCATTCTCGGGGGATCCACTTGTGCGTGTTACTGGACCAGTTACTGTGGATCCTACGATCGCTGCATGACGGATTGTCAGGCAAACGACTGCCGCACCGGTGACCAAACCTGCGCCAGCCCGGATGGTCCCCCGCCGGACTGAGCGTAGCCGGTAACCGACGCGCCTATGGGGCGCGACGATCCCAAAAAACCAACCGACTCAAGCGACCGGCTATCCAGCCGGCCGCTTTGCTTTTCCTGGCTCATTACGCATGCCCGCGTGACGGAACGTCGTACAAGTACGCAGGTTCTCACCGAACACCAACCGCAAAATAGGGAACTCTCCCAATAGGCCCAAATCTGTCCCAGGCGGATGATGTCAACAATGGCAGCGGGCTCATCGGCAACTGGCCGGCGCCCATCCGATGTGGAAGGCCTCGTGAAAGGTTTCGAGAAGAACCGGTCGGTACCGTGCGGACGAGCCAGTGGCGAGCGGCCAAGGGATGCCATGCAAATGCCCGGCACTGCTCACCCAGGTGCAATCGTTCGGACGCGTGGGGTGGCGGGATCGTGTGCAAACGAAGGCACAGGTCCAGCCCGCGTCAATAGGGAGTTCGCAATGGCACCGGGACGGGTCCTCGACGCCCTCGGGTTGCCCGAGGCGTGGCACTTCTATCTTCTCAGCATCGGCGCGATGGTCGCGCTGGCCGGGTTGGACTTCATCGGGGCGATTTTCGCCAAAGAGTGGTCGGAGCACGGTCACGAGCGCGCCTTCTTCGCGGGGCTGCTCACCTTCGGGTTGCTCTTCGCGATCTACGCCGCGAGCCTCAAAGTCGCGGAGCTTTCGACCGTGACCTTTGGCTGGGTTGTCCTGCTGCAGGTGGGCATTTTGATCCTGGAGCGGGTGCGCTACGACGTTGACCTGCCGCCCGGCAAATGGCTGGCGATGGTTGTGATCCTTCTGCTCCAGGCCTACCTCATCCTCGCGCCGAACGGGGGCCAGGCATGAGCGCCGCCGAAGCGACGGCATCCGGCCCTTTCCCTCAGGCGGCGCTCGGCCTGATGCCGAATCCCGCCGAGACTCGAGATTCCGTGCTCTCGCCCCTTCCGGTGGCCGTGGTTGACGACAGGCTGGGGCACCAACGGACCCCGGTGCTGGCGGCCCTTCGCCGTCATCGTGTGGCGGGAACCGTGGCTTTTTCGACGCCAGGTCACAAAGGAGGAGCGGCCATCGACCCCGATGTGCGCGAGATGCTCGGCGTGGACATCTTCGCCGCTGACATCTGGCTGAACTCCAGTGAGCACGCGGCCATGCTGGTCCAGGCCGAGGCGCTGGCCGCGGCGGCCTGGGGCGCGGATCGGGCCTGGTACCTGCTGAACGGGTCGACGGGTGGCAATCACGCGGCCCTGTTGGCGACAGTGCGGCCCGGGGACGAGGTCATCATCGCCCGGGACGCCCACCGGTCGGTTCTGGCTGCCATAATCGCGTGCGGTGCGAACCCGGTCTGGATCGCGCCTCGGCTGCATCCGATGCTCCACCTTGGTCTTGGTGTGGCGGCAGCCGATGTCGCCGCCGCCCTCGATGAGCACCCCGGGGCGCGGCTTGTAGTGATAGGCACCCCGAGCTACTGGGGCATCGCGGCGGATACCGCGGCGGTCGCGGTCGCCGCCCATGCTCGCGGCGTTCCCCTCTACGTGGACGAGGCCTGGGGCCCACACCTGCCGTTCCACCCATCCCTCCCCACCTCCGCCATAGGGGCCGGGGCGGACCTGGCGGTAACCAGCGCCCACAAGTTGCTGGGCTGCCTGGGCCAGGGGGCGATCCTGCTGGCCGGCCAATCCGGCTCTGGCCGGGTTGACTTCGAGCGGATCGCGACTGCCGTCCGCCTGACCCAGACGACCAGCCCCTCCTTGCCGATCTTGGCCTCCCTCGACGCCTGCCGTCGCCAGATGGCCCTCCACGGCGAGTCCTTGCTCACCCGCACGATCGCCCTGGCGGAGGATGCCCGAGCGCGGTTGGCCGCTCTGCCGGGTGTCGAGGTCCTGGCTGCAGGTGACGTGACCGGGCATGGCTCAAGCTTCGACCCAACCCGGCTCGTGATCGACGCCGGTGGCATCGGCCTGACCGGGTACGCCCTCGAGCGGGTACTACGAGACCGCTTCGGGATTGCCCCGGAGATGAGCGACCTGGTCGGGATCGTCTGTTTGGTGACCATCGGAGATGACCGGGGCAGCATCGACCGGCTGGTTGCAGCGATCACGACACTGGCGGGAGAGCGCGGCGTGAAAGGATCGTGGGACACCGGCGCGGCGGCGGCGCGGTCCTGGTTCCGCTCCTCGGGTGGCGCCATCGCGCCGGGGCGGCAGGCGCTCACCCCTCGGGAGGCGTTTTTCGCTCCCGCGCGTCCCGTCTCACTGCTGGCGGCGACTGGGGAAATCGCGGCGGAGTCGGTGGTGCCGTATCCGCCGGGGATTCCGGTGCTTGTACCGGGCGAGGTGATTGCGGCCGAGAAAGTCGCGTACCTGCGGCACGGCCTTGCCCACGGGATGCACGTCTGCGGCGGCGCTGATCCGACGCTGGCGACGGTGCAGGTCGTGAGGTAGGACGGTTGCGGTTTCTTTGTCGCCCGAGGGTTCAGGTGGTGCGGTAAGGCAGCCGCGTTTTCTCGTCGCCCGGGCCGTGAGCCCCGGGCGACGCCGAAGACGGGTTGCGCGATCCGCTACTTCGTCGGCTTCCACCCTCTGCGGATGGCATCACGGATCTCCTCGTACGACTTGCCTTTGGACCGCGCCTCTTCGATCGCCGGTTTGAAAACCCGCCGGTAGAAGGTCGGGCCCATCCGCTCGACGATGTCGTGGTCGAAGACCTCGTCGGTCTGAAGCTCGTCCCCGACTAAACGGAACTTCTGCCTTGGGCCGGTTCCGTCGTGGTCGCGGTCCCCATCGTGGCGGGGGGGAGCCCCGGTCGGTCCCGCGCCGAACCGGCGGGCCGCCACGACCTTTGCCAGCCAGACGCCGTAGCCCTTAGCCTCGTCGGCGGCATCGCCCTTGTCCAGTCGTTCCTGGCGGGTGTACTCGGCAAAGACGTCGAAGCGGCGGATAGCGCGCTCGGGATGGACATCAGTTTGGGTCTGGGCCATGGTTACCGTCCTTCCTTGGAAGACCGGCGTCCGGCGTCCGGTCACCGTTGTGTACTGCAACTCCGGGGCCAGAGCTCGGGAAGCGATGTCACCTCTGTCCGAGCATGGGCAGAACGTGTTCGCCGAAGGCCTCGATGAACTCCCGCTGGTTGCGGCCGACGTTGTGCAGATAGATCTCGCTGATCCCAAGATCCAGGTCGTCCCGCAGCCATTCGATATGCTGGGCCGTCTCCGCCGAGATGCGCACGAAGGTGTCCATATCGTCCGGCCGAACGAAGCCCGCGGCGGCGTCGAACTGGGTCGGGGTGCGTAGGTGCTCCCCCACCTCGGCCGGCAGCACCGTCGAGCGCCATTGGGCGTGGGCGTTGGCTCGCGCCTCTGCATTGGTCCGGGCATAGGAGAGGTGGACCTGGAGGCAGATCGGCTTGCCCTCTCCGCCGCCCCGGCGGAATGCCTCAATCATCCGCTCCAGCTTCGGCCGGGGCGCATTCACGGTGATCAGCGCGTCCGCCCAGCCGCCAACGAACTCGGCCGTGGCCTCGCTGAGTGCCGCCCCGACGATCCGCGGCGGCTGGGCGGGCAGGCTCCACAGCTTCGCTTCCTCAACGTGGATCAAGCCGTGGTGGGTGACCGTCTCGCCGGCCCAGAGGGCCCGGATCACGTCGACCGCCTCCCGGAGCCGCTGGTTCCGCTCTGGCTTCGGCGGCCACCGGTCCCCGGTGACGTGCTCGTTCATCGCCTGGCCGCTGCCGAAGGCGACCCAAAACCGCCCAGGGAAGATTTCGGCCAGCGTGGCCGCCGCCTGGGCAATGATCGCGGGGTGGTAGCGCTGGCCGGGGGCGTTTACGATCCCGAACGGCAACGTCGTCGCCTGCATCGCCGCGCCGAGCCAGGCCCAGGCGAAGCCGGAGTGGCCCTGGGCTGTGCCCCATGGCGCCAGGTGATCGGAGCACATCGCGGCGGCGAAGCCGGCGCTGTTCAGCTTCCTGGACCAGAACGAGCAGCTCGCTGGGCGGAAACTGCTCGTGCGAAGCGTGGTACCCGATCGTCGGCATCGTTCCTCTCCCCTCCACACTGCGCCAGGCTCGCTGGCGTACCGGCGGACATAACCGCAGAGGACGTGCCGCCCTGAAGCCGGGGGCAAGTGCCCAGTCCGCTGCCCCGGCGACAACCTGCTCAGGGAAGCCTGGTTCTTGTGACAGCGCCCACCATCGTGGTAGGTTGCTCTTGGTTGGAGAGCCAGACTGAATCGAGCTAAGGAACGCACGGAGCGGTGCGAACCACCATCGGCTCTCCTCAAGGTTCGCGTTCCGCGCTCCGCGCGTTGCTGGGTCGCTCGCTGATGAGCACAAGGAGCACTGGATGTCCAGGTCACCGTTGTCCGGGGTCTCGCTCAATCGTCGTGGGGTACTGAAGGGAGCGGCCGGCGCCGCCGGCGCCGCCGCCCTGGCTGGGCGGGGCATCCGCCGCTCGTCTGCGCAGGACAAACCGTTCGACGGAACCACGGTGACGTGGATGTCGAACCAGCGGCACGATGTTGCCGTCAAGGAGATGCTTTTCGCAGAGTTCAAGGAGCAGTCTGGCATCACGGTGGAGATGAACATCTTCGCCGATGACTACAAGGACCAGCTGAAGATCGCGTTCGAATCGGGAAACCCGCCCGACATCTTCAACATGAACTCCCCCCGGCAGGAGGTCGAGGCCGGTTGGCCGGAGCCCTTGGAAACCTATCTGGCGGAAACCCCTGGCCTGGAAGAGTCCTTCTTGCCGGGCGCGTTCGTGCCGAACCGAGGCATCTGGGGCGGGCAGAAGTACGGCCTGCCGATGTACGCCCAGACCATGCGGATGTACTACAACAAGACCATCTTCGAGCGGGCCGGTCTCGACCCCGCCGCGCCGCCGAAGACCCACACCGAGTTCCGGGAGATGTCCAAGACCATCACCGATGAACTCAGCGGCGAGCAGATCTACGGCCTGATCCTGGGCGACAAGTTCACCTGGGTCTGGTGGATGAACGCGACCGTTCCGGCCCAGGGTATGGGTTCCTACGCGTACAACTGGAAGTCCGGCAAGTACGAGTTCAATACCGACGGCTTCAAGCGGGCCCTCCAGCTCATGGTCGACATGAAGGCGGACGGCAGCATCTTCCCCGGCATCCACACCCTGACCGACGACGACGCCCGCCAGCAGTTCTCGCTCGGCCGGGCCGGCATGATCATCGGCGGCTCCTGGAACCCTGGCGTCTTCAACGACCAGTTCGAGTCGACGGAGGACTGGGAGACGGCCGAACTGCCCCAGCCGGACGACGGGATGAAGGGCCGCTTCCAGCAGGGTATCGGCGACCGTTACACCCTCTCGGCCGCGGGCGAGAAAAAGGACGCGGCCTGGGAAGTGATGAAGTTCATGTACTCGGTCGAGACGATGACCAGGATGTACGAGGAGGGCATGGGCGTGATGGGCGTCCAGGCCGCCAATACGGGTGAGTCTGATGTTCGTGGCGTACCACTGCTCGCCCCGACCGAGCGCGACGTGATCATCCCACCGGAGCCGGAGCTGCCGACCATGACTCCGGACTACCAGACGGTCTTCCAGGAGATCTGGGACAACGACGGCGGCGACATGGACGCCAAGTTGGCTGAACTCGATTCCCGCTACAACGAAGCGTTCGACGCGGCGGTGGCCGACGGGACGCTCGTGCGCGAGGACTTCGTCATCCCCGAGTTCGACCCACTGACCTGGACGCCGTCGTAGTCGCACGGTGATGCGCGGTGGGCGGCGCGGACCACGCGCCGCCCGCCAATCATCTCTCGACCGCGAACGCATTACCCGACGTAGGGGCGGACCTCCGTGTCCGCCCATGCGTTGGTGACGGCGTTTTGATTTTGGAGCCGTGTTCCCAACCTGGACATCGCGGCCGAAGGGCCGGGCGGACACGGAGGTCCGCCCCTACGTGGTGAATCGCCGCGCCAGTATCGGACCGAAGGACGATTCATACCGGACCAGACCAGGCGGGGCAAAGGAGTAGCCGTGGCGACGACGGTGGTATCGAGCGGCAGCGGTACGGCGTCAACAGTCGGGGGAGCGGGCCAGATCGCTCCGAAGCGACAGGGGGCATGGCGCAAGCACCTTCCGGCCTACCTGATGTGTGCGCCGACGGTGATCCTGTTTCTCGTCTTCATGGCGTTCCCGATCGTGTTTGTTTTCTACAGTTCCCTGCTGAATTGGGATGGGATCGGCAGTATTTGGGACGCCGAATGGGTCGGCATCGATAACTACCGCCAGTTGATCCAGGACGAAACCTGGTGGACCGCCGTGCGAAACACGGTCCTCTACGCGGTGATCAAACTCATCATCGAGTTGCCGCTGGCGCTCGTTATTGCCCTGGTGTTGAGCTCGAAGCTGCGCGGCTCGACCTTCTTTCGCACCATCGGCTTCCTGCCGGTGGTGACCAGCATCGCGGTCGTCTCGCTCGCCTTCACCTTCTTCTTCTCGCCCCTGGGCGGCCCGTTCAACTCCGTGTTGCTCGATCTTGGGGTGATCGATACGCCGATTGCGTACTTAGGAGAGCGGGACTACGCCTTCTGGACGGTCACCGGGGTGGCCGTCTGGCACGACCTCGGCATCAACATGGTCTTCTTCTTAGCGGCGTTGCAGACGGTCTCGCGCGATCTGTACGAGGCGGCGGATCTGGACGGCGCCCGGACCTGGAACAAGTTCCGCGACATCACCATCCCCGCGATCCGGCCGATCACCGCCGTGATCGTGATGCTCTCCATGGCTGGCTCCCTCAAGGTCTTCGACTATTTCGCGGTGATGACGGGCGGTGGCCCGGGATTCAGCACCACGACGATGGTGCTCTACATGTTCCGCTACACCTCGTTCGGTGGCGGCGGTCTGGCGGGGAGCCAGACGATCCCGACCGTCGGCTACGGGGCGACGATTGCGATCGGGCTCGGCCTCATCATCTTCGCCGCCATCCTCATCCAGCAGATGATCAGCCGTTGGCAGGAAGGTCGGTAGGGGGTTAGAAGCATGGCGACGCTGCCGCGATCGACGACCTCGACAACAACGCCGACCTCCATCGAGGTACCGGAGACCAGGGTGACGCCCTGGATGCGCATCTCCAGCCTGGGCTGGACCGGGGTGCGCTACGGGCTCCTCGCCCTCTACATGGTCATCTGCCTCTACCCCTTCATCTGGATGGTCTCGACGTCCTTACGCACCAGCGCCGGCGTCTTTTCGGCCGGGGTCTCACTGTGGGTCGAATCGCCGGAATGGGGCAACTACGCCGAGATCTGGCGCGAGGCCAACGTGCCCCGGGCCGCGATCAACACCATCCTGATCACCGCGGTCTGCATGGCGGCGGTCATCATGACGACGTCGATGACGGCTTACGCCCTGACCCGCTCCGACTTCCCGGGCAAGAAGATCATCATGGTCGCCCTGCTGACCACCTTCCTCATCCCGGGCGAGATGCTGATCATCCCGACGTTTTACGTCAACCGGTCGCTCCACCTGATCGGCGACTGGAAGAGCCTGATCGCGGTCATCCTGGTGATGACGGCGGGGGCGCAGGTCTTCAACATCTACCTGCTGATGAGCCACTTCCAGACGCTGCCATCGGAGATCTACGACGCGGCCGCGATCGACGGCGAGAGCTACTTTGGCACCTACTGGCACATCGCCTTCCCGCTGGTCCGCCCGGCCCTGGCGACCATATCGCTCTTGACCTTCATGGGCATCTGGAACGCCTTCCTGGTTCCCCTGGTCTACCTTTCGGCCCTGCCCAACTACCAGACCCTGACCATCTCCCTGATCCAGTACTCCCGCCGCTTCCAGACCCTTTACCACATCATGGCCGCCGGCTCGGTGATCGCGCTGGTTCCGGTGATCCTGATCTTCATCTTCCTCCAGCGCTACTTCATCCGCGGCCTGACGGAAGGGGCGACGAAGGGGTAACGACGGCGTCCGGCGTTCGGCGTCCGGCGTCCGGCGTTTGGCGCCCGGAAGCCGCGAAGCCGCCCCGTCCTCACCCGTCATCCCGAGCTTGTCGAGGGATCTCGAAGGGCGGGATGTACCGAGGAAGCCCCGGCCCCCGAGAACAGGGCGTCCTGCTCTCGGAGACGGCGGCACCATCGGAACGCCGTTCCCTCGAGATCCCTCGACAAGCTCGGGATGACAGGTACGTTGGGCGACAATGCGTAACGCCCGGACGCCGGACGCCGCAACCCGTCTGGCGAGGATCGCGGATCGGGCGTAGGATCACGCGACACGACCGTGGTCCCGACGAGATAGCCGGGTGACGTCGAGGAGAGATCCTGATGGTTGCAACGATGACGGCGCCGGTGGCGCAACCGAAGGCGGAGCCGTACCGGGTATCGGTGGAGGAGTACAAGCTCTTCCGCAGCCAGGGCTTTCTGGTCGTGCCGGGGTTGGTTACCCCGGAGGAGATCGCCGAGGTTCGGGCCCACACCGAGGACTTGATGCAGGGCCGCCTGCCCGAGCAGCAGGGCACGGTCATGGGCGCGCGCGATCTCAAAGCCGACTCGGGCGTGACGATGCAGGGGCTGGAGGCGCCCCCCGCCCACCTCTCCCCGAACGAGAAGGCCGAGTACTTCCTCCGGATCCACATGCTCCACCAAAAGCTGGAGCTGCACGAGCGCTACCTGCTCCACCCGCGGGTGCTGGACGTTCTCCAGGCGCTGATCGGGCCGGACGTGCTGGCCCTGCAGACGATGCTCTTCCTCAAGCCGCCCGGGAAGCCGGGGCAGGGATGGCATCAGGACTCGTACTACATCCCGACCCACCCGGATTCCCTCTGCGGAGCCTGGATCGCGATCGACGATTGCGACGAGCTGAACGGCACGATGTGGATGGCGACCGGCAGCCAGCACGAGCCGGTCTACCCGCCCGATATCCGGCTACGGCTACGGCGATCAGACCCTGGGCGACATCACCGCGGTCGGGGGCGTCAGCAACCCGGACGACGAGCAGAACGACCTGACCCGAATCGCGAACCGCCATCCGCAACTGCTGGTCACGGCGAAGGCGGGCGATGTCGTCTTCTTCGGCGGGCATATCCTCCACCGCTCCAAGAAGAACTTCACCACCGACCGCTTCCGCCGCGCCTTCGTCGGCCACTACTGCAACGCCCGCTCGTTCACCCAGTGGGGCGCGGAGGCGCCGCCGGACCCGGTGACGGGCGGCACGAACAACTCGCACATCCTGGCCCGGGGCGACACCCATCTGCCCTTCGGGCTGCCCCGCTTCGGCACGCCGTGCGCCGCCCTGCCTCCCGCCGGAGGAGCGCAAGCGGGCCAGCACCTTCGCCGCCACGATGATGGGCGACATGGACAGCGGCCTGATGGGCGAGACCGACGCCGACCCGACGCTGGAGGACGACGACGAGTAGGGGACGGCGGTAGAAGGACCGCGAGAGGGAGGGAGTAATCAGGCCGGAGTGGCGGCCGGTGGCAGGATCGCCACCGCGGGTACCGGCGGCCGCGGCTGGGCGGTCCCATCGCGCGGCCGGTTGGTCCGGTCGAGCGGGGCCGCCAGCGGCGACCGGCGTCCGAATCGCCGGCCCGCCGGCTCCGCGGACTTCGCCGGCTCGTTTATCGCCGTCCGCTCGCGCTCGAGCAGATCGCAGACGACGCGCAGAGCGAGCTCGGAGACGCGGCCCGTGAGCCAGACCGTCTCACCCCAGTATGCATCCGTCACCTCTCGGGCGCGCCGCTCCAGGCGCGCGGCGTTCGCATCGTTGCGAACCCCGGCCCGGCCGGGCCGAGGGCACGATCGATGAAGGCGAGGATGGGGAAGGCGGTCGGAGGCCATCCGCGCGCTCTGGACGCCCTCCCGTTCGCGCGCGGGCCGGTCCGCGCGGGACGCTGGCGGCCGGAGTGCGTCGCGCCAGGTCATCTCCTGGGCGGCCCAATCTTGCTCCTCGAGCGCACGGCGGGGCGGCTATCGCAGCTGAAACGGGGCGCGCGGACGGTAAAAAGGACGAGGGTGGCGAGGGCGGCGAGGGCGACGAGGGCTTCCATGGCTGACTCCCGACGCTGGACGTGGACTCGACGGTGCGCCGGCCGCGAGCCACGGGGAGGTGCGCTGCTAGTTGAGCAGTTGCGCGGGCCGCCGCGCCGATCTTCGACGCGGGACTCCGATCCGAGCCGCGCCGCCCGGCGACCCGCCAGGAGCACCCACGCCCACGGACGCCGCCGTGCGGGCGCCGATGGCCGCCTGGCCGAGGCGCCTGCGACCTCGGCCAGCAGTCGCCGGCGGCGAAGCTCGGTGACCTGGAGATCGCATTCGCATAACCCTGGGTACATGGCGCTTCGCTCCTTCGCGCGAGTCCCACCGGCCGAGGGGAACTGACGCGGGGTGGATCCGTGAGGACCGAAGCGAGACGATCGAGACGCTGGACAGCATCGTTCGTCTTCGGAGTTCGCTCGACCGGTTCCGCGCCTGCGGCAATGGGATCATTCGATGGTCTCACGCTACGGGCTCGTGCAACGCCTCACCAGACGCAACACCGGCAGATCGCCGGCAGTTTCAGGCGGAACTGACCGGCGGCGGCATGGCGACCGTGCTACGATGAGTGATCCGAAAGATCCCACGAGCGTGGCCCGATTGGACGCATGGAGGAAGGCGATGACCACGCAGGAGGCCGAGTTCTTCGGCTCCGTGCTTCGCCGCCGCCGCGTTGCCGCCGGGTTGAGCCAGGAAGAGTTGGCCGAGCGTTCTGGCGTCAGCGTGCGCGGCATCGGCGACCTGGAGCAGGATCGGCGCAGCGCCCCCCGCCTCACCACGGTGCGGTTGTTGGCAGACGCCCTTCGGCTGGATGAGACAGGGCAGCGCGGAACTCCTCGCCGCGGCCCGGCCGGACCTCGCCACGATCTCCCAGGTGTCGCTCCCGCCGCTCGCGCGGTTGCCAATCCCGCCGACGCGCCTGGTCGGTCGAGCGTTTGTCCTGGCCGAGGCCTGCGCCGCGCTGCGCCGGCCGGAGGTGCGGCTACTGACGCTGACCGGCCCGGGCGGGGTCGGAAAGACACGGCTGGCGATCGCCATGGCACAGGAGCTGACTGTCGACTTCCCAGATGGGATGGCATTCGTCGACCTGGCGCCGATTCGAGAGCCCGGCCTGGTCGCGACGACCGTGGCCCGCGTTTCGGCCTGCGAGACGAGGGTGGGCAACCGCTCGGCGAGCGGTTGCGCGCAGTTGTCGCCGACCGCGCGCTGTTGCTCGTCCTCGACAATTTCGAACAGGTCATCGACGCCGCTCCGTTGGTCGCCGATCTCGTGGTCGCCTGCCCGCGGATGAAAATTCTCGCCACGAGCCGCTTACCTCTGCGTCTGGCTGCGGAGCACTTGTTCCCGATCGCGCCGCTGCCGCCGCCGGCCGACTCGACGCCCCCCGGCGATCTCAGCGGCAACCCCGCGGTCGCTCTCTTCATGCAGCGGGCCCGCGCAGTCCGGCCCGAACTGACGCTGGAACCTGGCGAATGCCGCGGCGGTCGCCGAGGTCGTGCGCCGGCTCGATGGTCTGCCCCTCGCGATCGAGTTGGCCGCCGCCCGCGTCCGTCTGTTCTCACCCAAGGCGCTCCTCGCCCGCTTAACTCCCGGGCTGATGATGCTGGACGGTGGCCGTCGTGACGCGCCCGACCGGCAGCGGACGATGCGGGACGCGGTCGCCTGGAGCCACGACCTCCTCTCGCCCGCCGAACAAACTCTCTTCCGTCGCCTCGCCGTCTTCGTCGGCGGCATCGGCTTGCCTGCGGCGGCGGCGGTTGTCGGGACACTGGGCGGATCTCCTCCCCGACCTGGAGCGCAGCCTCGAGGCGCTGGTCGATCACAGCCTCCTCCAAGCCCAGGACGACCCCACGGGCGAGCCGCGTCTGCTGATGCTGGAGACGATCCGGGAATATGCCGCCGAGCAACTGGCGGTAAGTGGCGAGGAGGCGGCCGCGAGGGCGGCCCACGCCGCCCACTTCCTGGCGCTAGCCGAGCGGCACGAGCGGGCCGGCTGGGTGAAGCACGACCCGTCGCTCCCCCTCCGCCTTGAAGCGGACCTCCCCAATTTGCGGGCGGCGCTCTCCTGGCTGGATGAGACCGGTGATGCAGAAGGGATGCAGCGGATGGCGGGGGCGTTGCGCTGGTTCTGGTCCGTCCGTGGCTACGTGCCGGAAGGGTCGCATGTGGTTGGAGCGGGGCCTCGCGCATTCCGCGCCAACAAGCCCCGCGGTCCGGGGCCGGGCCGTCGTGGCCCTGGCTCAGTTCGCCTACTTTCAGGGGGATGAGCCACTGGCGCGGGAGCTGTTTACCGAGGGCTTAGTGCTCCATCGCAGCGTGGGCGATCCCCTTGGGCAGGCCTTTGCCCTCTCCGCGCTTGGCGCGTTGGCGCTCTACCGAGAGGAGTTCGACGGGGCCAGCTCGCTTCCTCGAACAAGCACTTGCCCTAACCGATGGGACAGACGATCCCGAGGTGGCCGCCTCGATGGCCGCGGCGACCGTTCCGACATGGCGGGAACTCGCCTACGCCGGGGGCGATCTGGCTCGCGCGCCGAGCTCGCCGAGAAGCGCTCGAACGCTACCGGAGGTTGGGCTACATCCGCGGCGTGATCGGAAGCCTCCGTCTCTCCGCGCAACATCGCACGCGCCCGAGATGACGACGCATCGGCGTTGCAACGCTACAGGGGATCCTGGGCCTGGCCCACGCGGCATGACGACCACGCCAAATGCTCGAGTTACTCGAAAGCATCGCAGGATCGCGGCCACGACGGGGCAAGCGGACGCTGGCGGCCCGTCTCTTCGCGGCCGCCGTGGCTGCTGCGTGAACGCACGGGGTACTGCGTGCGGGCAACCGACTGGAGCCCAACATCCCCGAGTCGGGGCCGGCTGCCACGCGTGCCGCCCTCGGGGGGCAGGCATTCGAGACAGCCTGGGCCGCGGGCCGTGATTGTCGCAAGAGCAGGCGATCGCCGAAGCGCTGGCCATCGTGCTGCCCGCATCGGACACCACGGTGGAACCGGCCGCAAGCACGCATCACCGGCCACCAAGTCCGACCTGACGCAGGCGATCTCGTGGTTATGGCGGGACAGAGAGACGACTAGAGGGAGAGGCAACATGAGGACGATGACCTGGGTGAAGTTCGGGGCGTCGATCTGGAGGGCGTAGCAGCCGGGGCCGGGGAGCGGTGAGGGGAAGCGACCAGATCTGCCAGTCGACCGTCTGGGGCAGGAGGCGGCGGGAGAACCGGAACTCCGGTTGCGGGATCCGTCGCGCCGAAGGACGCGTGAGCTCCGAGCGAGCGGTACGGAGCGCATGAGGAAGGGACCGGTTGCCTCCGGGCTGAAGATCCAGCGCAACGGAAGCGTGCCATTCTCGGTCAGAGCGTGAGCGCGGCGCCGCTCCCCTGGCCCTGGACAGAGACTGGGCCGTTGCCAAAGACAATTCCTTCTACCCGTGAGATCTCGTGACCCGGAGAGACGGGGCAGGAGCTGTCGGCCCCGATCGTGGGCGTCTCCAGCGGCCGGGAGAGCGTTTGCCAGATGTCGGGTCTGGAGCAGGCGGCGGGGTATGGCGGTAGTGCTCCGTCGCCGGGGTGGACCAGGACGACGAACCGGAGTTCCTCGCCGGGAATGCGGCCGACGACCTCCCAGCACCCGGCGGTCCGGGAACGTCATCGGCGTGAACGTGTACCCCAACAGCTCGTAGCCGTCGGAGACCTCCGCGGCTAGCGGCGCGGCGTCGCCGTCGAGCCGGCGGCCTGCGACGGTGAGGTCCGTCCCCGATCGGGCGGCGCCATTGCACTTTCATCCATTCGGGCTCGGCGAACCAGGTCTCCCATACTCCCGACATCGGGCGCTGCCCAGAGGTCCCCCGCCCCAAACCACGTCGACGAGAACGAAGGATCGAGCACCTCCGCGGCGTACGGCGTGACCGGGCAATTGGCAACATCCACGGCCGGTGTTCCGATCATACGGTCGTGGCGCTTTGGGCGTTAATCGCAGCGTGGCCCCCGGGCAAGTATCCGGCCAGCAGACCCCAGGCAATCACGACACGGCAATGAGCTGGAGGCGGGCGTAGCGGAGGCCAAAAACCCTTTTCCTAAGGCATCTTCGCGCCCGTTAGGCACAGACATCTCGAACCGACTCACGGCGCTGATGCCCTGCTGGGCGCGGCTGGCGAACCGATCGTCTATCCTACGCCGCGCAGGAGGGATGCTGGAGCAGCCAATCCTCGGGCGGCGGCGAGGACCATGGTCGGCGTCGGTGCCGTAGGTGGTCCAGTCGGTGGCGATCGGTTCGTCGGGCTGAATGCCGTCTGGATACTCGGAGCCGGCGCGATCGGTCATGGCCGCCTCGGCGAGGTCGAGCACCGAACCGTCGAAGAGTGCATAGCGACGCGCGATGGTCGTAGATCCCCCGGTAGGCTCACCGAACAGGCGCGTCTCTGGTCTCCCCATCAAGGCAAGGGCGGCGAGTTCGCCGGCTCCCCGGTCGCCGGGACCGGTGAGGACGGCGACCGGGGCATCCGGTTGCTGGAGCGAAGGTGGCTGCCCGCTAGCCTGCCTGGGAAGAGCGAAGCCGTCTTCCGCAATGACGCCGTTTTCGTAGGTAGCCCAGGTCTGACCACCGGCTCGATCCCGCCAGCCGGCGAAGACGCCGTTGCCCAGGATCGGCCCGATGCTCGCGATGATCGCCGGGTACGAACGGGCGGATGCGAAGCGGAGATCGACGATCCAACCGCAGGTCGGTTCGGCGTCGATCTGGGAGACGATGTCGTTCGCCGTTGCAACGTAGGCGCTTTCCTGATCCCCATTCGTCGCAGCCGACAGGGTAAGGAGTCCGATGTCCCCCGGCAGCCGGCCGCCGGTCGGCAGCGCGTCTAAGGGGTATGGACCGGCTTCGATGGTTACCTCAATGGGGAGGGGAACTCCCTGCCGGTGTAGGGTGACGGTCATCGAGGCGTCATCGACCTCTCCGGTCGGGTCGAAGGAGAGCGTGGCGAACGCATCGACATGGCGTGAGAAAAAGCGAATGGGCCGCCCATCGATCGCCTCGATGTCGTCGCCGACGAGGATACCGGCGCGTTCGGCGGGGCTGTCCGGGTAGACGACGATGACGTGCCCGCTCGCAAGCAGTGCACCGAATCCCCGCCGCTCGAATTGCCAGTCGGGTAGAGCGATGGAGCTTTGGTTGTCGCCCATCATGCGGATGTTCTGGATGATGATATTGAGGATGCCCTGCCGCGCCATTTCGACGGTTTCCAGGCCATCGACGAATCCGAGGACCTGACGGCGCACGGTCGGCCAGTCGACCTGATCTCTCCAGAACGATCGCGTTTCGACCAGATCGAGCAAGCTGGCGGCGTAGACTCCCGGCGTCACCTTCTCCGATGAGAAGTCGACCGTGGCGACGATGTCGTCCAGGTGACCGGGGTCGGCCATCAGCGCGGCAAAGGCGTAATCCGTTCCCCAGAGCGAAAACGGGTGGCCGTGGGGGATGACCTGGGTGGCCACATCGACGCCGCGATATTGACCCACGACCCGGCACGCCGCTTGCTCGGACCATGTCGTGGCGGTAACGGACGGTGGGGTTTCGCCGTCCAGGGACGCGGCCACGGTGGCGCAGGCGTCTTCGAGCGACGGAGCGGCGACCGGCTCGCTGGCAACAACGCCGTCCGGGCCGGCGTAGTCGAAGATTCCGGAGGGATCGACAACCCATTCCTGGGGGATCTCGGCGGTGAGGCGGGCAAGGTGGCCAACGTACAGATTCGGCGTGGTGGCGGCGGCTGTCGGGCCATCGGACAACGCCGCGCCCGCGGGACGACCGAGGATGACGGAGCCCCCGGAGACCGTGAGGGAAAGCACGACGAGGGCCGCGGTCGTGACGAACGCCTTGCTGCCGTGCTGTCGCACCCGCGTAGTCCGGAAGTGGTTGGACGTCGGGCTGGGTTCCGGGGCGTCGCTACGCATCGGTGACCTCCTGGGGAGGGGCGGCCGTCGCAAGATCCTGAAGCCGATTGAGCCGGTCGGGTTCATGTTCGACCAGCCAGGGATCGGTGACGAGCCCGGCGTGGGCGCGGGCGATCTGGGTGTGGATCTCGGCCCGTGCGTCTGGCGCAAGCACTCGTCCGGTCGTCAGGGCCGCGCGAAACCGGCCTTCGGACCCGGCGGGGTCGGCAAAATCCCAGAGGGTGTCGGGGTCGACGGGGTGCGGGATCGGCTCCTCGGACATCACGATCTCCGTGGACGTGGTGACCGGCGCGGCGGCGATGGGGACGACGGGATGATTGCGCCCACCCCGATCCAGGTGTTTGGTGAGATGATAGAGGACCAGACCCGGGGCCGGGTGTCTCGACCGCGTGGACCCGGGTGCATCAGAGACGAGGATGCCGGCGGTCGGACGGAAAGAGAGGGCACGTATGGCTGCGGTGGCGGCACAGACGGGAACGCACCTGACCGCGGAGCAACTGCGCGAGTTCGATGTGAACGGCTACCTGGTCGTGCGCGGACTGTTCGGTCCGGACGAGGTTCGCCACCTGATCGACACCTTCATGGAGATGCACGCGGGCGGACCGATCCCCGGGTGCTTCAACCCCGTTCCGGACGCCCTGGATATCCTAAAGCGCTTCCCCCGGATGATGCACCCGCACCGGGTCAACGACACCGCCCTGCGATACCTGCTCGATCCGCGCCTGGGCGCAATCCTGGAAGACCTCTTCGGCGAGGAGCCGCTGGCCGCCCAGAGCATGCTCTACTTCAAGCCGGCCGGCGCCCGGGGCCAGGCGCTGCACCAGGACAACTTCTACCTGAAGGTGGAGCCTGGGACCTGCATCGCGGCCTGGGTGGCGCTGGACCCGGCCGACCGCGAGAATGGCGGCCTGGAGTTGGTGCCCGGCACCCACAAGATGGACCTCTTCTGCCCGGAGGAGGCCGATCTCGACGTCTCCTTCACGCGGGAGTACGTGCCGCCGCCGCCCGGCCTGGAGGCAGTCGGGGTCGACCTGGACGCCGGCGATGTCCTCTTCTTCAACGGCACCGTCGTCCACGGGTCCGGCCCGAACCGGTCGAAGGATCGCTTCCGCCGCTCCTTCATTTGCCACTACGTGCCCCGCTCCGCCGAAAAGATGTCGAGCTGGTACAAGCCGATCCTGACCATGTCCGGCGACGAGGTCGTCCTGGAGGCCAACACCGATGGCGGCCCTTGCGGGACCGAGGCGACGGGGCCGCACTAGGGGGCATCGGGGTCGGCTGTCGGGCGCATGCCATGCGCCCCCAACAGACCGGACTGAACATCGGCAACGGCGCAACCTTCGTAGGGGCGGACCGGTGTGTCTGCCCTCTTCGCCCGCCAACCCGGTCCGCGTCCTGGGACCGCGTCTCGACTTCGGAACCCCGCGTATGCGAGGCCGGGCAGACACGCTGGGTAGATTGGTCTGCCCCTACAACAGTGGGCGCCGTTTCCAACGGTTCAATCGCGCAGGTCTTTTCCCGCCGCTCGCGTTCCTTGGGTGCTCATTCCGTGCCGTTGATGCGACAATTCGGCGCCCCCGGGTCGGGCTGGGCGTTGAGTTGGCGTGTATGACCTTGGGGTGGCGGCCGTTGTTTGGCGGTTGCCGTGTATCGGACTGAAGGTGTCGGAGGGGCTTGGGGATGACGGCAGGGCAAGGTGGGGCAGGCGGACCAGCGCGTGTCGGGGTGATTGGCTGCGGCAATATCAGTGGCATCTACTTTGAGAACGGCCGCCGGTTCGTCGGGTACGAGGTGATATCGGCAGCGGATCTCGACCACTCCCGCGCGGTCGCGGCGCAGGCAAAGTACGGGTTCGAGAGGGCCTACTCGGTGGACGAGTTGCTGGCTGATCCGGACGTGGACCTGGTCCTCAATCTGACCATCCCCGCCGTCCACGCCGCCGTTGGCCAGCAGATCATCGGGGCCGGCAAGCATGTCTACGCCGAGAAGCCGCTGGCGACCGATCGGGCCGACGGCCAGGCGCTGCTGGACGCAGCGGCCGATGCCGGCGTCCGCATTGGTTCCGCGCCGGACACGTTCCTCGGCGGCGGCTTGCAGACATGCCGCAAGCTGATCGATGACGGCGAGATCGGTACCCCGGTCGCCGCGACCGCCTTCATGCTCGGCAGCGGCCCGGAGAGCTGGCACCCGAACCCCAGCATCTTCTACGCCTTCGGGGCGGGGCCGATGTTCGACATGGGCCCGTACTACCTGACCGCCCTGGTCTCCCTCCTTGGCCCGATCCGGCGTGTGACCGGTTCGGCTCGTATCACCCGCACGCAGCGCGAGATCGGCAGCGAGCCGCTCAAGGGCCAGATGATCGAGGTCCAGGTCCCGACGCACATCGCCTCCGTGCTCGACTTTCACGCCGGTCCGGTGGCGACCCTCGTCACCAGCTTCGACGTCTGGGCGCACCAGACGCCGCGGATCGAGATCTACGGCACGGAGGGGACGATCAGCGTGCCCGACCCGAACACCTTCGGTGGGCCGGTGAAGCTGCGCAAGGCCGGTGAGGAGTCCTGGACCGAGGTGCCGCTGACCCACGGCTACGCCAACAACTCGCGCGGCGTCGGCCTCGCCGACCTTGCCGTGGCGCTCAAGAGCGGCCGCCCCCACCGGGCCAGCGGCGAGTTGGCCTTCCACGTCCTCGACGCGATGGAGTCGATCCATCGTCGCCTCGGCGGAAGATCGCCACGTTCTCCTGGAGAGCACCTGCGAGCGCCCGGCTGCGTTGCCGGTCGGGCTCAAGGATGGGGAGATCGACGCCTAATCGCACAGCAGGGCGTGAACCCCGAGCGAACACTGGCCCGCAAGCTGCGATTCCCTCCAACGGCGATTGCCGGTCGACTTCGCGCCGATGCACATGTCGTCGAGCGCGGGGCACTGGAGGGAGCAGGCGCGATGTTCGAGGGATTTACGCTCGCGACGATCGACACCGGCGAGACGGCGATCCAGATCCGGTACGGCGGCAGCGGACCGCCGTTGCTGCTGCTGCACGGCATCCCGGAAACGCACCTCATGTGGCACAAGATCGCCCCGCGCCTGGCCGAGGAGTTCACCGTCGTCGCGACCGATCTGCGCGGGTATGGCGAGAGCGGCGCGCCGCCGTCGACGCCAGACCACACCCCGTACGCCAAGCGCGCCATGGCTCGCGATCAGGTCGAGGTCATGCGCCAGCTCGGCTTCGAGTCGTTTGCGGTTGCCGGGCATGACCGAGGCGGACGTTGCGCCTACCGTCTGGCGCTCGACCATCCCGATCGGGTGCGGATGCTGGCCGTACTGGACATCATCCCGACCGGCGATGTCTACCGCCGCGCCGATCGGGAATTTGCCCTCGGATTCTGGGTCTGGAGCTTCCTGGCGGGGCCACACCCTGTGCCAGAGCGCCTGATCGCGGCGGCGCCCGACGTGATCGTCGACCACATGCTCGACGAGTGGGCCAAGGTCCCGGGTTCCTTCCCGGACGAGGTGCGGGCCGAGTACCGCCGGGCGTTCCGTGACCCGGCGACCGTCCACGCCATCTGCGAGGAGTACCGGGCCGCGGCGACGCTGGACCTCGCCCACGATGAGGCGGACCGCGGCCGGCGGCGGATCGCCTGCCCGGTCCTCGCGCTCTGGGGTGAGCGCGGGGCGTTGCCCGCCATGTACGGCGACATCCTCGCCGTCTGGCGGGAATGGGCCGGCGACGTCCGCGGTCGCGGCCTGGACTGCGGCCACTTCCTCCCCGAAGAGGCGCCGGACGAGACCTATGCCGAACTTCGGGCGTTCTTCGGGGAGGAAGTCCGTACCTACACGCCCAGCGAGCGCAGGTAGTCCCGGCTGATCTGGGCGCTCTCCAGGGCGGTCGGGCGCTGGGTGACGTCGGTCTCGACGATCATCCAGCCCGAGAAATCGTGCTCCTGCATGATCGCGAGGATGGCGGGCACATCGACGATGCCCTGGCCCAGCTCGGTGAAGACGCCGTGCTTGGCGAAGGTGGCGTAGTCCCAGTCGGACTCGCGGCCACGCAGGGCAACGTCGCCGTCGATGTCCTTGATGTGGAAGGTGCGGATCCGGTCGGCGTAGTCGCGGAAGAAGGCGACGGGGTCGGCGCCGCCCCAGGCCAGGTGGCCGGTGTCCGGTCCGAGGAAGATCACCGAGGGATCGGCGAGATCCAGGAGGCGGTCGACCTCTTCCCGCGTCTCGATCGGGGTGCCGACGTGGTTGTGGAAACAGCTGGCCACGCCTGCCTCCAGGGTGATCCGGCCGACCTCATTGAGGGTCTCGGCGAACTGTTTGTACTGGTCGTCGGTGAGGGCGTCGGCCGGGGTGACATGCCCCGCCGCCTGGCCGCGGGTGCGTCCGCCCCACGTCTCGTTGCCGCGTCCTGAGGGGGCGACGTAGAGCTCGGTGCAGCCGAACTCCCGCGAGGTGGCCGCGTAGAGCCTGGCCTGCTCCAGAATCGATGCCTTCTGGTCGGCCTGCCAGAATGGGACTCCCAAGTAGCCGGGCGCTGGGCGCATGCCCAACTTCGCGTAGAGCGCGGCGTTCTCCGCGACCGTCATGTTCGGCATCGGGTTGGCCGGCGCGCCCTCGTAGCCGGCCTCGGCGATCTCGGTCAGGATCTCCTCTTCCGTCCAGGGGGTTCCGTCGGCGTGGGGAAACTGGTACCACGTCAGTTGCCCGCACCCAACCGCGATCGTTGCCACCGGTGCCATCCCCTCTGCGCGTGCATTGGCCGCCTGCGCCGGCGGCGTCGAGTTGATCGTTCCCGCCGGCCGCATGGTGCCCCGGCGAGTGTCAGCCGGGCGACACTATCACACCACCGGAGGCAGTCAAGAGCGGGATGCACCCACCGCCGGTATGATCGCGCGGCCGGCCCGGAGCAGGGCCGAGACGTTTACTGGCTCACGCAAGGAGTTCTGGGCCGTGGCCAAGATCGCGATCATCGGGGCAGGAGGGGTGGTCTTTCCGTTACGCCTCGTGGGGGATCTACTCAGCTTTCCGGAGCTGCGGGGTAGCACCCTCTCCCTAATGGACATCAACCTCGCCGCGGCCGAGCGGACCGGCGCGGCGGCGCGGGCGTTGGTGAGGCACCACGGCTTTCCGACCATCGTCGAGACGACCGACGACCGCAAGCGGGCGCTCGACGGGGCCGACTACGTCATCGTCACCTTCCAGGTCGGTGGGCTGGAGCCGTACCGGCTGGATGTCGAGATTCCCCGGCAGTACGGCCTGGATCAGCCGGTCGGGGATACGCTCGGGCCTGGCGGCGTCATGCGTTTCCTCCGCTCCGCCCCGGCCTACCAGGCGATCGCGGCCGACATGCACGCCCTCTGCCCGGATGCCGTCCTGATCAACTACGCCAACCCGATGGCGATGAACTGCTGGCTGCTCGACCGCCTCGGGATCAAGCACGTCGGCCTCTGCCACAGCGTCCAGGGTACGTCGCGGATGCTGGCCCGCCATCTCGATGTGCCCTACGACGAGGTGACCTTCCTGGCCGCCGGGATCAACCATCAGGCCTGGTTCCTGCGCTTCCGCCGGGGCGATGAGGATCTGTACCCGCGCCTGCGCGAGACGATGGTGCGCACCCACATCGGCAACGCCGCCGCCCGCGGCCTCATCGCGGACACCGGCGACCACAGCGACGCCAACCGGGGCGACTCCGACTACGAGGGCGGGGCGGAACGGGTGCGCACAGAGATCATGGCGGCCTTCGGCTACTTCCACACCGAATCCAGCCACCACGCCTCCGAATACCTGCCCTACTTCCGCAAGGACGCCGCGACCGTCGACCAGTACATCGCCAAGCGCTGGGACTATTACCAGATCTGCGCCGCCCACGATCCCGGCGGCCAGACCGACCAGCTTGCTCGAAAAACTCAAGGCCGAACTGGCGCCCTCGGTGGAATACGGCGCGAGCATCGTCCGGGCGATGGAGACGGACGAGCCGGCGGTGGTCTACGGCAACGTTCCCAACCGCGGCCTGATCGCCAATTTGCCGGAAGGCTGCTGCGTCGAGGTGCCCTGCCTGGTCGACGGCAACGGCGTCCAAGGAACGGGGATCGGCGCCCTGCCGCCTCAGCTTGCGGCAGTGAACCGGACCAACATCAACGTCCAGGAACTCGCCGTCGCTGCCGTGATGGAGGAGAGCGTCGACCATATCCGCCATGCGATCGCGCTCGACCCGTTGACCGGGGCGTTGCTGACGCTGGAGCAGATCCGGGCGATGACGGACGAGTTGCTGGCGGCGGAGCGGGAGTGGCTGCCG